>CAWAXO010000022.1:0-30380 GCA_963786015.1 uncultured Alphaproteobacteria bacterium
AGATGCCCTTTGCGGCATCGTCGTCCTTGTTGCGGGTCATCCAGCGCGCGTAACTGTCGGCGATGCGCAGCATGGAATTGTCAAGCTTGTAGGCCCGCTCGAACCGAATCCCGGCTTCCTTTTCCTTGCCCGCAAGGTCGAGCATCATGCCGGCGTGCAGGTCCTTGAACAGCGGATACCATTCCGGCCCGGTCAGCTTGTCGACGCTGGCCACCGCGCCCTTGACGTCGCCTGAGCCATAGGTCGCCCAGCCGGACAGCAGCGTCGCAACGAGGTCGGTGATCGGACCGCGAATTGACTGGTTGATGTTGACCTGCGCGGCCGAATATTTCTTCAGCTTCAGATCCTGCACGCCGACCACGAGACGGGCGACGCGGTTGGACTTGTCGACCGTAAGGATCTTCTCGGCCAGCTTGACCGCTTCGTCGATGTCGCCGTCGGCGACGGACGAGATGAAAGCGCGGTCCAGAAGCTCGTTGTTCTTGGGATCGGTCCTGAGCGCCGAGCGGTAGAAGGCCGCGGCGGACGTGGCATCGCGTTCCACACCGGCGTGGCGCGCCGCCAGGTAGCTGCCCGACATGGTCAGCGCTTTGAGATCGTTCCGGGTCGGAAACTGGGCCGAGCTCTCGGCGGGATGGTCGGGGGTCTGGGCCAGGATCGACCGAGGCGCCATCAACGCGGCAAAGGCACAAACGGCAAAAGTCCAGCGATTGCAACGAATGGATAACATCACGGTTCGCCTTGGCTTATCTAGGAGTTGCGGATCGTCTCGGATGCAAACCCAAGCGGCGGCATCAAGAGGGCAGGACAATGCCGCGTTTGACGCCTCATCGCAAGGATAGGGGGTGACAATTCAGTCAGCAGAAGGTCCTTCCGATCGTCCAACAGCCAAACTCCCCCAGTGTGGCCGTATCGTGACCGCCGCTCCGTGTGCGGACTCACGCAACCGTGCATTAGATTACATTATATTACAGGGATTTCATACTCGGCGAGCCCGCTACATGGCCTCGTAATTGGGGCCGCCGCCACCCTCCGGGGGAACCCAGGTGATGTTGCCGTTCGGGTCCTTCACGTCGCAGGTTTTGCAGTGGACGCAATTCTGCGCGTTGATCTGGAAGCGCGGGCTCGAGCCCTCCTCCACCCATTCATAGACGCCCGCCGGACAGTAGCGATTCGACGGCCCTGCGAACACGTCGTGCTCCGAGGTCTTCTGAAGGTTGAGGTCGGCCACCTTGAGATGGACCGGCTGGTCCTCCTCGTGATTGGTATTGGACAGAAATACCGACGACAGGCGGTCGAACGTCAGCTTGCCATCTGGCTTCGGCAAGGCGATCGGGGTGTGCGCCTTGGCGGGATCCAGCGTCGCGCGATCCGGCTTGGCGTGCGATTGCGTGCCGAACAGCGAGAAGCCGAGCGTGTTGCACCACATGTCGAAGCCGCCGAGCATGACGCCCAGGATGGTGCCGAATTTCGACCAGAGCGGCTTGACGTTGCGGACCTTATGCAGATCCGCTCCGACCGCAGAGCCGCGCCAGGCGTTTTCGTAGCCGACCAGTTCATCATTGGCGCGGCCGGCGGCAAGCGCGGCCGCGACATGCTCGGCGGCGAGCATGCCGGTGCCAATCGCGTTGTGGACGCCCTTGATGCGCGGCACGTTGACGAAGCCTGCCGCGCAGCCGATCAGCGCGCCGCCGGCAAAGGTCAGGCGCGGCACCGACTGATAGCCGCCCTCGGTGATGGCGCGGGCGCCGTAGGCGAGCCGCTTGCCGCCTTCGAATATCGGCCTGATCGACGGATGGGTCTTGAAGCGCTGGAATTCGTCGAACGGCGACAGATACGGATCGTTGTAGTTCAGGTGCACGACAAAGCCGACCGCGACCAGATTGTCGTCGTAATGATAAAGAAACGAGCCGCCGCCGGTCCTGGTGTCGAGCGGCCAGCCGAAGGAATGCTGGATCAGGCCCTTCTGGTGCTTCGCAGGATCGATCTGCCAGACTTCCTTCAGGCCGATGCCGAACTTCGGTGGCTCACTGTTCGCGTTGAGCGAGAATTTCGCGATCAACTGCTTGGTCAGGCTGCCGCGCGCGCCTTCTGCAAATAGCGTATATTTGCCGCACAATTCCATGCCGCGGGTGAAGGAAGCCTTGTGCGAACCGTCCTTGGCGATCCCCATGTCGCCGGTCGCGATGCCGCGCACCGCGCCGTTGTCGTCATAGAGGACTTCAACGGCCGCGAAGCCCGGATAGATCTCGACGCCGAGCGCCTCGGCCTTGCCCGCCAGCCATCGGCAGACCTGGCCGAGCGAGCCGATGTAGCAATGATGATTGTTCATCAGCGGCGGCATGATGAAGTTCGGCAACTGGATCGCGCCGCCTTGCGTCATCCAGAAAAACTTATCGGTCTTGACCTGCGTCTTCAGCGGACAGTCGGCGTCCTCGCGCCAGTCCGGAATGAGGTTGTCGAGCGCGACCGGATCGATCACCGCGCCCGACAGAATATGCGCGCCGACCTCCGAGCCCTTCTCCACCACGACAATGTTCAGATCGGCATTGAGCTGCTTCAGCCGGATCGCAGCCGTCAGCCCCGACGGACCGGCGCCGACGATCACGACGTCGAAATCCATGGATTCGCGCGGGGGCAACTCTTCACTGCTCATGGTCTGTCCCAAGCCCGGTCTAAGGTTCTGGTTCCTCTTGTTTCCGATTTTTGCCGCAAGGACAACCATGGAAATACGTTTCGCCGCGATGCAATGCGGCGTAAGTTCAGGGCATGTCGCAGCTATTGCCTGAGCCTACCCCGAGCGTTCGCGAACTGCTGTCCTTCTATCTGGAGGCCGGCGTCGACTGCGCGCTGATGGACGAGCCGGTCAACCGGCTCGCCGATCCTGACATCACGCCGCCGGCGCGCGAAGCCGCACCACCGGAGCGGCCGGCCCCGCGCGCGATGCCGGCGTCCGTTCCCCTGCTCCGTGCCGACGCCCCGCCCGCACCGGACGTCGCGATTGCGTCGGCGCGGGAGGCGGCGCGCACCGCGCCGACGCTGGATGCGTTGCGCGCGCTGCTCGAGACATTCGACGGCTGCTCATTGCGAAACACCGCGACGCGGCTGGTGTTCGCCGACGGCAATCCGCAGGCGCGCGTCATGTTCGTTGGCGAAGCACCCGGCCGCGACGAGGACATCGAGGGCCTGCCCTTCGTCGGGCGATCCGGCAAGCTGCTCGACCGCATGATCGCCGCGATCGGGATGGACCGCAGCAACGCCTATATCGCCAACGTGATCCCGTGGCGTCCGCCGGGCAACCGCACGCCGACGCCGCAAGAGACGCAGATCTGCCTGCCCTTCATCCAGCGCCAGATCGAGCTCGTGAACCCCGACGTGCTGGTCACGCTCGGCAATCCTTCGACGCAAGCACTGCTCGGCACGCGCGAGGGCATCATGCGCACCCGCGGCAAATGGCTGGAGTACGACACCGGCAGCCGCACGATCCGCGCGATGGCGACCTTCCACCCGGCCTATCTGCTGCGCTCGCCGTCCTACAAGCGGATGTCCTGGCAGGATCTGCGCGCGATCGCGACGGTGCTGGCAGAGCAGCCCGCGTAGCCAGTGTAGGGTGGGCAAAGCGAAGCGTGCCCACCCTCAGGCCGCGATGGGATGGGTGGTGGGCACGTCGCTTGCGCGCCTTTGCCCACCCTACAGCTCAAACAATCTGCACTGTCATTCCGGGGCGCGTCGAAGACGCGAACCCGGAATTGTCGAGATTCTCAGGTGCGCAATTGCGCACCATAGTTCGATGCTTCGCATCGCCCCGGAATGACGCCCAGCGCCCTATTGCCCCTTCGGGCGCACGATGGCCCAGCCGATCCGCAGCAGCGGCTGGCGGCCGTTCACGAGCCAGTCGAAAGCGCGCGGCACCTCGGGGACGATGCCCGGAAAACGCTCGGTGATATCCGGCGGCGGCGTGCCGACGGTGTCGGAAGCGCGCCACACCACGACGCCGCCGGTTTCGTTGAATTTCGCAACCGAGAGCCAGGGCGTGCGCTCCGGCGCCGTATCGAACAACAGATGCGGACGCCCGGCACCAAGCGAGACCAGGCTTGCGACCTCCGCGTCGCCGGTCACCGCCCGCAGTCGCTGGTTGGTGCGCCGCTCAAAACTGTCGACAAAGAACTGGGCGATCGATCGCGCCGGTAGCGAGGTCGTCACCTCGCCGCCGCCGGTCCAGGGCACAAACAGCGTGGTCGCGATCACGGCCAATGCAGGCGCGACGATGACGGCGAGCCATACTGCGCGGAGCAGACGCTGATGCCTGAGTTGAATGAGATCGCCGCTCGCGATGACCGCGGCAAGGCCGGTCATCAACAGCGCGATCCCGGGTCCCCCCACGACGCGGTCGAGACCGAACAGGCCCGAGATGAGGCTTCCGGCAAGCGCCGGCGCGATCGCGAAGACATAGACGAAATCGCGCGCCAGCGGCTCGACGGGCGGACGGAAGATGATCGGCGCATCCTCCCGCGCCCGGTTGAGCCAGCCCGAATTGAGCGCGACCAGGATCCAGACGCCTGCCATCGCGAGCAGCAGCCCGCCGAACAGCGCCGTCCAGTGCAGCCCCCGCGCCCCGAGTTCGGCGATCGCGGGCAAGGACGGCAGGCCGAGTGCACCGGCGCGGATCACCCAGATCAGATAGGGCAGGATCAGCACGACGGTGACCAGCAGCGCGTAAAGCGGATCGAATGACATCAGCATGCGCCGGCCGCGCTCGGTGGCGAGCGCGAAGCCCGCGACCAGCATCAGCAATCCGATCGCCGCCGATGTCGTGAGCATCAGCAGGCCGGCTTCGATCGACCAGGCAAACCAGGCATTACGCCGGTTCTGGCCGATCAGTTGCCATGAATGCAAAAGCAGCAGCGCCCAGAGCGGCCTCGCCGCAACCAGCGGACCGAATTCCAGAACGGGCGCACTGAAGGCCGTGACCGTCATGGTCAACAGCACCGCCAGCACCGCCTGCTGCGCGCCGACCAGCGAGCGCGACAGCAGATAGAACGCCCAGAAGGTCAGCGCACCGCAGAGCTGGGCCAGCACATAGACGCCGAACACGTGGTTGCCGGCGGCGCGATAGGCGATGTCGGCGAGCCAGAACGCCAGCGGCGGCCCAAGATCGGTACCGACCTGGTATTCCCTGCCATAGGCGAGCACGGTCGCGAGATTGCCCGGCGGGCTCGCATAGAACAGCATCGACACAGTCAGCCACAGCGCGGCCTGGAACAGCACCACGATACAGACGACCAGCCGCGGCCGGGCCCGGATCAGTTCGATAACCAGCGAGGTGAAGCGCATGGACCCGTCCGGAAAATGAGCCGAGCGCTCGCTGGCCCTTAATCGATCCTAATGGGTGATAAAACGCGTCAACCGCCGAGGCAACGGTAGAGCGTTTTAGACTGAAAGCCTGTCTCTATCTGATGCGCGAAGGACACTGCTTCGCGTCAGAAATGCGTCAAACAAAAGAACTAGCCCGGATTGGCCACTGACATTTCGATCGAGGCATCGATCGTGAACAGATCGGCTTCGCGCTTGATCGTCCAGGGTTGGTGCTTTTCCCGCGCGGCGACGACGGGCGCGAAGAAGCTGCGATGATGCGGCGACGGGCCGAGCCGGTCGAGCGCTTCGAGATGCTCCGGCACGGCATAGCCCTTGTGGGATTCGAAACCATAGCCCGGACATTGCTGCGCCAGCGCGCACATCAGGCGGTCGCGCGTCACCTTGGCGATGATCGAGGCCGCGGCGATCGACATCACGAGACCGTCGCCGCCGATCACGGCGTCGCAGGCGGCAGGCGTTATGATCTTGTCGCGGCCGTCTACGAAGACATGTCGCGGCGCTTCGGGCAGCGCCTGCACCGCGCGCGCCAAAGCCCACAGCGAGGCACGCAGGATGTTGTCGCGATCGATCCGCGCCGGCGAGCCAAAAGCGACCGCGACCGCCGATGTCGCGCAGATCTTGTCAAACAACACTTCGCGTTCTTCCGCGGTCAGGCGCTTGGAATCGTCGATACCTTTGGGGATTCGTTTGGGATCGAGCACGACGGCCGCCGCCACCACCGGCCCCGCCAGCGGGCCGCGGCCTGCCTCGTCGCATCCGGCAACCGGCCACACGCCCTGCTTGATCAACGCGCGCTCGCGCCGAAAGCTCGGCGGCGCAACCGCGATGACGCCTTTCGGCAGCCTGGCCTGCTTCGGCGCAGGTTTCGCCGGCTCGCGTTTCCCTGGTTTGGCCTGCGCCTTCGTCTGGGTTTTGGCGGACTTGTCCCGAATCATGGCCGGGATCGTGCGCAAGGACGATCAGCCGCGCAACCCGGAACTTCCCGCTATGCCCGTTATCCCATCACGTCCCGATCACGTGATCAGTCCGGCAGATGAACGCGCCGGTCATCGCCGACCTCGATGCCGGGTGCGACCACGACCTCCCAGGGATGGCCGTCAGGATCGGCGAAATAACCGGAATAGCCGCCATAATCGGTCGTCCGTGCTCGCTTCAATGGCGACGCCCCCTTTGAAATCGCAAAACGCAGCGCCGCATTCACCTCTTCCTTCGAACGGCAGTTCCAGGCGAGCGTAATGCCGCGAAAGGTGCTGGGCCGCGGCATCTCCGGCAAAGTGGCGTCATGCGCAAGCTCGGTCCACGGGAACAGCCCGATCACCGTGCCGCCGGTATCGAAGAAGGCCACCGCCTCGCCGGTCGCGCGAAATTTTCGCGCGAAACCCAGCGCCTCGTAAAAGGCGATGCTTCGGCCCATGTCGCTGACGCCAAGCGTGACGACGGTGAAGCGCGGTACGGGGGGAACCTCACTCATCTTCTCACGCGGCATCTCACCTCTCCTTCAAGAAAAGGATGAAGTCTTCTAAAACAGGCTGAGTTGCTGCCCGCTCGCCTTCGGCTTCGCGAAATGGTCCGTGGTCAGCTTCGACCGGCGCTTGTTCAAGCCCAGCTTCTCGCAGGCGATCTCGAAGCGGCGTCCGATCATCCAGGCCATTGGCCCAGTGCCTTTCATCCGCGTCCCCCACTGCGAATCGTAGTCGCGACCGCCGCGCATGTCGCGGATCAGCGTGAAGACGTGGCGATAACGATCGGGGTAATTGGCGAGAAGCCATTCGCGAAACAGATCGCGCACCTCCAGCGGCAGTCGCAACAGCACGTAAGAGGCTTCCTTGGCGCCGGCATGCGCAATCGCATCGAGAATGCGCTCGATCTCGGAATCGTTCAGCGCGGGGATGACGGGCGCGACCATGCCGATGGTCGGAATGCCGGCCTCCGACAGTTTGCGCAGCGCTTCCAGCCGCCGCGCCGGTGTGGACGCGCGCGGCTCCATCGTGCGCGCGAGCTTCGGGTCGAGCGTCGTCACCGAGATCGCGACCTTGGCGAGGTTGCGCTTGGCCATCCGGGAAAGAATATCGATGTCACGGACGACCAGCGCCGACTTGGTGACGATGCCGACGGGATGACCGGCGCGCTCCAGCACTTCGAGAATGCCGCGCATGATCTTCCGCTCGCGCTCGATCGGCTGATAGGGATCGGTGTTGGTGCCGATCGCGATCATGCGCGGCTCGTAACCGGTCGCGG
Source organism: uncultured Alphaproteobacteria bacterium (assembly GCA_963786015.1). GTDB lineage: Bacteria > Pseudomonadota > Alphaproteobacteria > Rhizobiales > Xanthobacteraceae > Bradyrhizobium. The sequence goes on from CAWAXO010000022.1 coordinate 7,615, forward strand.
CCAGCTCCTTTTCCAGCAATCCCGGCGCATCGGGCTTGGCGAATAGCTTGGATTCGAAATCGAGCCCCGGCGACAAGCCGAGAAAGGCGTGGGTCGGCCGCGCAAAGCAATAGACGCAGCCATGCTCGCAGCCGCGATAGGGATTGATCGACCGGTCGAAGCCGATATCGGGCGATTCGTTGCGCGTGATCACCTTGCGCGCGGTGTCCGGCGCGACCGTGGTCTTGAACGGCGGCAGCTCCTCGAGGCTCTGCCAGCCATCATCGAAAGCAACCTTCGCCTCGGCCTCGAACCGGCCGCTCGCGTTCGATTGCGCGCCGCGTCCGCGCCGCCGGCCGCGCTCGATCGCGACCGCAAGCTCGGGAAAATCTTTTTCAGGAACAGCCTGTTCAGCAATTCCTTGAGGCGCACCCGCCGGCTCGGAGGGCGCCTTGACCGGCGGGTGCTTGAGGGCATGTGTGGATGCTCTGCTCATGCGAATGAGGTAGCACATTCATAGAACAAAGCAAGAACAATTGAAACACGAAGCCGTCAGATGCCGCCGCCTTTGGTCTCGATCAAAGGCCGCATCACATTCCCGTTCTATGGCTGGCGCAGACTGGAACGCGCGGATGGGCCTCGATCGTTCTGTGTTGGTGGAGTGAGTCAGGATGCAGATAGCGACAGCAAGCGAACAGAAAGCAGCCACCGACGATCTCGATCGTCTCGACCGTTACTGGCGCGCGGCCAATTATCTCTCGGTCGGGCAGATCTATCTGCTCGACAACCCGCTGCTGAAGGAGCCGCTGACGCCCGCCCATATCAAGCCGCGGTTGCTCGGCCATTGGGGAACCACGCCCGGGCTGAATTTCATCTATGCCCATCTCAACCGCGCGATCCGCGCCTCGGACCTCGATGTCATCTATATCTGCGGGCCCGGCCATGGCGGCCCGGGCATGGTCGCGAACACTTATCTTGAGGGCACCTATAGCGAGATCTATCCCGAGATCACGCGCGATGCCGACGGCCTGCGCAAATTGTTCCGGCAGTTCTCCTTTCCCGGAGGCATTCCGAGCCACGCCGCGCCGGAAACCCCGGGATCGATCCATGAAGGCGGCGAACTCGGCTACGCGCTGGTGCATGCCTATGGCGCGGCGTTCGACAATCCGGGTTTGATCGTCGCCTGCGTGGTCGGCGACGGCGAAGCGGAAACCGGCCCGCTCGCCGCATCCTGGCATTCGAACAAGTTCCTCAATCCCGCCCAAGACGGCGCGGTGCTGCCGATCCTGCACCTGAACGGCTACAAGATCGCCAACCCGACCGTGCTCGGCCGCATGAGCGACGAGGAGATCAGGCATCTCTTCCAGGGTTACGGCCACGAGCCGATATTCGTGGAAGGCGACGAGCCACGCGCGATGCACCGGCTGATGGCCGATGCAGTCGATGTTGCGCTTGCAAGTATTCGCTCCATCCAGCAGACGGCGCGGCAGCCGGGAGCGACTGTCCATCGCCCGAAATGGCCCATGATCGTGCTGCGCAGCCCGAAGGGCTGGACCGGGCCGAAAGAGGTCGATGGGCTCAAGGTCGAAGGCTTCTGGCGCGCGCATCAGGTGCCGATCGCCAATCCGCGCGGCAATGCCGGGCATTTGAAGCTGCTCGAACAGTGGATGCGCAGCTATGAGCCCGAGAAACTGTTCGACGCCACAGGACGCCTGATCGCCGAGCTCCAGGAGCTCGCCCCGTCAGGACATCGGCGCATGGGCGCCAATCCGCACGCCAATGGCGGCCTCCTGAAGCGCGAGTTGAAGCTGCCGGATTTCCGGGAGTATGCCGTCGACGTGCCCTGCCCCGGCGGCGCGGTCGGCGAGGCCACGCGCGAACTCGGAAAATTCCTGCGCGACATCGTGAAGCTCAATGCGGACGCGAGAAACTTCCGCATCATGGGACCGGATGAGACCTCATCGAACCGGCTCGATGCGGTGTTCGAGGCCACCGAGCGCGTCTGGATGGAGGGCATCGAGCCCTATGACGTTCATCTCGCCCATGAGGGCCGCGTGATGGAGGTCTTGAGCGAGCATCTCTGCCAGGGCTGGCTCGAGGGTTATCTGCTCACCGGCCGGCACGGCCTCTTCTCGTGCTATGAGGCCTTCATCCACATCGTGGATTCCATGTTCAACCAGCACGCCAAATGGCTGAAAGTGTCGCGCGCGTTGCCCTGGCGCCGCCCGATCGCATCGCTGAATTATCTTTTGACCTCGCATGTCTGGCGGCAGGACCACAATGGCTTCAGCCATCAGGACCCGGGCTTCGTCGATCTCGTCACCAACAAGAAGGCCGACATCGTCCGCGTCTACTTCCCGCCGGACGCCAACACGCTGCTCTGGATCGCCGATCATTGCCTGCGGACCTATGACCGCATCAACGTGATCGTCGCCGGCAAGCAGCCGTCGCCGCAATGGCTCACCATGAAGGACGCGGCAACCCATTGCGATGCCGGCATCGGCATCTGGACATGGGCCGGCACGGAGACCGCGGGCCACGAGCCCGACGTGGTGATGGCCTGCGCCGGCGACATTCCGACGCTGGAGACGCTTGCCGCCGTCGATCTGCTGCGCCACGCGCTGCCCGATTTGAAGATTCGCGTCGTCAACGTCGTCGACCTGATGACGCTGCAGCCGAAGGAGCAGCATCCGCACGGCCTCAGCGACCGCGATTTCGACAGCTTTTTCACCTGCGACAAGCCCGTGATCTTCGGCTATCACGGCTATCCCTATCTGATTCACCGCCTGACCTATAACCGCGCCAATCACAGCGGCATGCATGTGCGCGGCTTCGCCGAGGAAGGCACCACCACGACACCGTTCGACATGGTGGTGCTGAACGGGCTGGATCGTTTCCATCTCGCGATCGAAGCGATCGAGCGGGTCCCCGGGCTCGGCGTCACCGCGGCGCACGTCAAGCAGCAGTTCCGCGACGCGCTGATCGAGCACACGCGCTATGTGCGTGAGCATGGCGAGGACATGCCGCAGATCCGCGACTGGGTCTGGCCGGCCTCCGTGGCGTCCGGCTGAGTTGAAGCGGAGATGTCGATGTCAGACGCCGTCCTCGCTCTCAATTCCGGCTCGTCGAGCATCAAATTCGCGGTGTTCGAGACCAACGCCGACGAGCCGTCTTTGCTCTGCAAAGGACTGCTCGACGAGCACGAGGCCGCACCGCGCCTGACCGTCAACGATCCCTCCGGCAAAAAGCTGCACGAAACGCGCCGCGCCGCAGGCGACAAGGACGGCAACGGCCTGTTCGTCGACATCCTCGCATGGCTCGATCGCTATCTCGACGGCAGGACGCTCGCGGCTGCGGGCCACCGCGTGGTCCATGGCGGACACGACTTCGTCGATCCCGTCGAGATCACGGATGCGCGCATCACGGCGCTGGACGCGACTGACGCCGCTCGCGCCGCTGCATCAGCCGCGTTGCCTGTCGCCGATCCGCGCGATCCAAGCGCTTCGGCCCAATCTCCTGCAGATCGCCTGTTTCGACACCGCCTTTCACCACAGCCTCGCGCCGACGGTGCGCCGGTTCGCGATCCCCCGGCGCTTCGAGGACGAGGGCATACGCCGCTACGGCTTTCACGGCCTGTCCTTTGAATACATCGCGGGCCGGCTCGCGGCGATCTCGCCTGCGCTTGCCAGCAAACGCACGGTCGTCGCTCATCTCGGCAACGGCGCCAGCCTCTGCGCGATGCGCGGCGGCAAGAGCCTCGACACCACCATGGGCCTGACACCGCTCGATGGGCTCGTGATGGGCACCCGATGCGGCCAGATCGATCCCGGCGTGCTGCTCTATTTGCTGCAGGAGAAGCGCATGCTACCCGGCGACCTTCAGCATCTGCTCTACAACGAGTCCGGATTGCTCGGCGTCTCCGGTCTCTCCGCCGACATGCGCACATTGCTCGCGAGCAACGATCCGGCCGCAGCGGACGCGATCGATCTCTTCACCTTCCGCGTGGCGCAGCAGGTCGCGGCGATGGCGGGCACGCTGGGCGGGCTGGAATGCCTGGTCTTTACCGGCGGCATCGGCGAGCACAGCGCCCCGATCCGGCAGAAAATCTGCGACCGGCTGGGCTGGCTCGGCGTACGAATCGATTTTTCGGCCAACGACCGGACGGCCGAACGCATCAGCGCCGAAGGCGCGGTCGATGTCCTCGTCATTCCGACCAGCGAGGAAATGATGATCGCGCGCCACTGTGCGGCGAAGCTGGCCGAACGGCACGGCCGCTGCTAGCCGCCCGCCCTGCCCCGTTACCCAATTGCCGCAAAAAACCGCAACCCGGCGGGCTGCTTTGATTGTGACAAGGTGATAACAGTGCCGGGTTTTGTTGCCCACTTGACCATGAAGCCTCGATGCTGAGCGTAATCATCCCCACCGATGGGGTCGAACAGCCTGCCGTCGCGACGCTGGCCGCGCTGGTGCCGGGCGCGGCGGCCGGTGTCGTGCGCGAGGTGTTTCTGGTCGACCGCACCGGCAATGGCGTGATCGAGCGGGTCGCCGACGTCGCGGGCTGCCATTTCCTGCATTTCGAAGGGACGCGCGCCGCAGCGCTCGCCGCCGGGGCACACCGGGCGCGGTCGCCCTGGCTGATGTTCCTGCGTGCCGGCGCGGTGCTCGATGCCGGCTGGATCGACGAAACCGCGCAATTCATCCAGGGCGTCGGGGCGAGCGGCCGGCAGCGCGCCGGCGTCTTCCGTTATGCCCGCTCGCCTTATGCCGAGACGCGGATCACCGATCGCTTCAAGTTTCTCGCGCGCATGATCGCGGGACCGCTGACTGACCAGGGACTGCTGATCGCGCGCGATCATTACGACCGGCTCGGCGGCTATGCCCCCGACGCCCGCCGCTCGGAAGCGCGGCTGTTGCGCCAGCTCGGCCGCTCGTCGCGGACCCTGCTGCGGAGCCGGATCGTCATGGTTTGACGCCTAGACGATACTTGCCAAAGTCAATCAATTATTTGACAATGGCAACTATCGAGGTGGTCCAGATGCCCGCTCCACAATCCGCGCAACCGACCGACGACGAGATCGCAGCCGTCCGCGCTTTCAGCCGCTTCTACACCCGCAAGCTCGGCGTGCTCGACCAGCATCTTTTGAAAAGCCGGTTCTCACTCAGCGAGGCGCGCGTACTCTACGAACTTGCACATCGCGACGACCTGTCGGCAAAGGACATCGGCGCCGATTTGGGACTTGATCCCGGCTATCTCAGCCGGATCATGCAGAATTTCGAGGCGAGCGGATTGATCAGCCGCAAGCCGCTTGCGACCGATCGCCGGCAGCACCGGCTCTGCCTGACCGCCAAGGGGCGGCAGGCGTTCGCCAGGCTCGACCGCAGTTCGCATGATGAGGTAGCGGCGCTGCTCGGTCGGCTCGGCAACGCCGGGCGCGCGACGCTCGTGAAGGCCATGACGATCATCGAGCGCACGCTGGAGCCTGATGTTGATGCGCGGCCCGCCTTTCTGCTGCGCAGCCACCGGCCCGGCGATATCGGCTGGGTGATCTCGCGGCACGGCACGATCTATGCCCAGGAATATGGCTGGGACATCGGCTTCGAGGCCCTGGTGGCGGAGATCGCTGCGCAGTTCATCAAGTCCTACGATCCCTCTTGCGAGCATTGCTGGATCGCCGAAGTGGATGGCGCGCCGATGGGCTCGATCTTCCTGGTGAAGGGCTCGGACGAGGTCGCGAAGCTGCGGCTGCTGCTCGTTGAGAAAGAGGCGCGCGGGCTCGGGATCGGACGCGCGCTGACCGAACAATGCATTCGCTTCGCGCGCGAGACCGGCTACAAGTCGATCACGCTGTGGACCCAGAGCATCCTGCTCGCGGCGCGCGACATCTATCAACGCGCCGGCTTCCGCAAGACTGCGGAAGAGAAGCACCATAGCTTCGGCGTGGATTTGATTGGCGAGACCTGGGAGTTGAAGCTGTAGCCCTTTGCTCCGTCATTCCGGGGCGATGCGAAGCATCGAACCCGAAATCTCGAGGTTCCGGGTCTGGTCCTTCGGACCATCCCGGAATGACGGCGGTAATCGGAACGACGGCGGAGAGAACGGTTAAGCCGTCGCCCCCTGCGCCTTCGGGCGCCGCAGATGCTCGTCGAGCCGCGGCATGATCTCGACGAAATTGCAGGGCCGCGTGCGATAATCCAGTTGCGCTGCGAGAATGCCGTCCCAGCCGTCGCGGCAGGCGCCGGGCGATCCCGGCAGGCAGAAGATGAAGGTCGCGCCGGCGACGCCCGCCGTGGCGCGGCTCTGGATCGTGGACGCGCCGATCTTGGCATGGCTCAAGAGATGAAAAGCGATAGAAAATCCGTCCATGCGCTTCTCGAACAGTGGCTCGATCGCCTCGGGCGTGATGTCGCGGCCGGTGAAACCGGTGCCACCGGTGGTGATGATCGCATCAACACCCGAATCAGCGATCCATTTTTTGACGACGGCGCGGATGTTCTCGACATCGTCGGTGACGATCTCGCGCGCGGCAAGCGTGTGACCGGCGACCGTCAGCCGGTCCGCCAGCGTCGCACCGGACTTGTCGTCGGCGAGCGAACGCGTGTCGGAAATCGTCAGCACCGCGATGTTGAGCGGGATGAACTGCTTTGACTTGTCGATGGAGGACATCATCGCTTCTTCTCGTCATGCCCGGCCTTGTGCCGGGCATCCACGTCTTCAACGTCGGCGCTGATCATAAGCACGTGGATGGCCGGGACAAGCCCGGCCATGACAGTCAATGCTCGCCACGGCCCGTCATTACAGCGAGTTGGCGCCAAACGTGTTGCAGGCTTCGACCGTGCCTTGCTGATAGCCGGTCATGAACCATTGCTTGCGCTGGGCAGCCGAGCCGTGGGTGAAGGAATCGGGCACCACGCGCCCGGTGGCCTGCCGCTGCAACGTGTCGTCGCCGATCGCCGACGCTGTCGTGAGCGCCGAATTGATGTCGCCGGGTTCGAGGAAGTTCGGCCGCTTCTTGGCTTCGCGGTTGACCCAGACGCCCGACAGGCAGTCCGCCTGCAGCTCGACCTTGACCTGCAGCGCGTTGGCCTCGGCCTTGCTGCCGGCCTGCTGCTGCAGCCGCGTCACGCGCGGCAGGATGCCGAGCAGATTCTGAATGTGATGGCCGGCCTCATGCGCGATGATATAGGCGGCCGTGAACTTGCAGGCGCTGCCGGAGCAGCCATGAAAGCGTGTCTCGACCTCGCGGAAGAAATTGGTGTCGAGGAAGATCTGCTTGTCCGGCGGGCAATAGAACGGCCCCATGGCCGACTGCGCCATGCCGCAGCGGCCGCCATTGGTGGCGTTGCGGAACAGCACGATGCGCGGGCCCGTGTAGGATTGTCCCTTTGCCTGGAAGATCTCGCTCCAGCGGTCGTCGATCTCGCCGAGGATGCCGGAGATCATGCTGCCCATCTCATCCGTCGGGGCGCCGCCCTTGCTCGGCGACGAGCGGCGGTCGGTCTGATAGCTCGGGGCCTGGCCGCCGCCGGTGAGAATTTCGGCGCCGCCGATCAGGATCCGCGGATCAATGCCGAAGGCGTAGCCGATCAGGCCGAGCACGATAAGCGTGCCGATGCCGAGACCGCCGCCGCCGATCGGTAGGCCCATGCCGCCGCCACCGCCCATCCCTCCGCCGCCGTCGTCACGCCGGTCGTCGATGTCGTCGCTGCGGCGGAAATCATCGTAACGCATGGCGGCTTCCTCATTCTCTGGCGGACAACATAGGCCGCGGCCCAACGCACCAAGTAAAATTTCCGTTCCATCAATCAATAGCGCGCCCGGCAAAAATTGCCTAGTGGGCGAAACGTGACGCGCCGACACAAGGAAGCGACCAGTGCGCACTGGCGAACTCAAGCAAACTCCATGAATAGAGTGATGTGACGCGCAGAAGCGCCGGCCGTTTCCGCGACTTCATCGCATTTCATCGCGCCGCGCGGCATCTCGAATCGTGCAACCTCGACGTGATACAGCGATGTGAAAAGTTTTCCGGGTTAAGTCGTTTTTTACTTTGCCGGGTCAATGTGTGGGCAGTCGGTTGTTAGGTCCCGCGTCGCCGACAGCGTCGCCTGAGTCAGAGTTTGGGTCATGGTTGTGTCGCGTCGCGGGGCGTCTGCAAGGGCGCCCCGCACTAAATTTCAGGCTCCATCCGAGCATGAAATCATCGTCGGCGACTGCGTCGCCGCGATGTCGAAACTGGAAGCCGCATCGGTCGATCTGGTCTTTGCCGATCCTCCCTACAATCTGCAGCTCAAGGGCGACTTGAAGCGTCCGGACGAATCTCACGTCGATGCCGTCAACGACGATTGGGACAAGTTCTCCTCGTTCGCCGCCTATGACGACTTCACGCGCGCCTGGCTGCTCGCCTGCCGCCGCATCATGAAGCCGTCGGCGACATTGTGGGTGATCGGCTCCTATCACAACATTTTCCGCGTCGGCGCCATCATGCAGGACCTCGGCTTCTGGGTCCTGAACGACATCGTCTGGCGCAAGTCCAATCCGATGCCGAATTTCCGCGGCCGCCGCTTCACCAATGCGCATGAAACCATGATCTGGGCCGCGCGCGACGAGAAGGCCAAGGGCTATACCTTCAATTATGAAGTGCTGAAGGCAGCGAATGAGGACGTGCAGGCCCGCTCGGACTGGTTGATTCCGCTGTGCACCGGCGAGGAGCGCCTCAAGGGCAAGGACGGCAAGAAGGTCCACCCGACCCAGAAGCCCGAAGGCTTGCTGGCGCGCGTGCTGCTATCCTCATCCAAGCCCGGCGATCTCGTGCTTGATCCGTTCAATGGCACCGGCACCACCGGCGCCGTGGCAAAACGTCTCGGCCGCCGCTATCTCGGCATCGAGCGCGATTCCGAATACGCAAAAGCGGCCGAAGCGCGCATCGCCGCGGTCGAGCCGTTGCCGGACGCAACGCTTGCGCCGTTCATGACCGCGCGCGACGCGCCGCGGGTCGCCTTCTCCGAGCTGATCGAGCGCGGCATGATTTTGCCCGGCACCAAACTGGTCGATGCCAAGAAGCGCCATGGCGCGCTAGTGCGCGCCGACGGCGCCATCATGCTCGGCGACAAGGTCGGCTCGATCCACCGCATCGGTGCGGTGGCGCAAGGTTCCGAAGCCTGCAACGGCTGGACCTTCTGGCATATCGAGACCAAGAGCGGCCTCAAGCTGATTGACGAGCTGCGCGCCGAAATCCGCTCGGAGATGGCGGCAGGCTGAGCGCTCCGCTCGCAAAAGTATTGGATGTTTCCGTCATTCCCTCGCCAGGCGATGCTCCCTCTCCCCGCTCTTTGCGGGGAGAGGGTTGGGGTGAGGGGCTCTCTCCGCGAATTCAGTATTAATTGATAGACCTGTACCCCTCACCCGGATTGCATCTGACGATGCAATCCGACCTCTCCCCGCAAGCGGGGCGAGGTTACAGCGCGTGCCGCGAGACTGAGAACGAAGATACCTCCATACGTTAGTGCGTGCGCAGGGACGACACTGAGTTTGTGGCTCGACGGGGACGTTGAGCTGCTGCTTTTCACAAACTCGTCGCTTGCGCTTCGGGGCGTATTTGCGCCATGGACATGGTGCGCGCGGTTCGCCGCCGCGCCCTGATTTCTCCGGGGCCAACGAACGAACAAGGGAGATCCTTATAATGCTGAAATTCTACTTCAACGGCGCGCCGAACCCGACCAAGGTCGCGCTCTTCCTCGAAGAATCCGGGCTGCCCTATGAGCTCGTGCCGGTCGACACCCGCAAGGGCGAGCAATTCAAGCCGGAATTCCTCAAGGTCAATCCCAACGGCAAGGTGCCGGCGATCGACGATGACGGCGTCCCCGTATTCGACAGCAACGCGATCCTGCTCTATCTCGCCGAGAAGACCGGCAAGTTCCTGCCGGCCGCCGGGGCAAACAATCGCGCGCAGCTGCTGTCATGGCTGATGTTCGTCGCGACGGGTATCGGTCCCTATTCCGGCCAGGCCGTGCATTTCAAGCATTTCGCGCCGAAAGACCTCGAATACGCGCACAACCGCTACCAGTTCGAAGGACACCGCCACTACAAGATCATCGACGAGCATCTCGCCAAGAGCCGCTACATGATCGGCGACACCTATACGATCGTGGATATGGCGCTGTGGGGCTGGGCGCGCCTTGCGCCGTTCGCGCTCGGCGATGATTTTTATACGAAGTATCCCAACCTCAAGCGGCTGGTCGACGAGATCACGGCGCGGCCGGCGGCAACGCGGGCGGTCGCGCTAAAGGACAAGTTCACCTTCAAGGCCGAGATGGACGACGAAGCGCGCAACATCATGTTCGGCCACCTCAAGACCAAGGCGGCCTAGGTCCTTGCATCGTCATTCCGGGGCGACGCGCCAACGTCGAACCCGGAATCCAGAGGTTATGCGGCGCGAGATTCCGGGTTCGAGGCCTTCGGCCTCGCCCCGGAATGACAGCCCGAACGGTGATCCCTATTTCAACTTCCCGATCGCGTTCTCGACCACTTCCAGCGTGTAGGGCTTCTGGATCACCGGCGCATAGGCGAGGTCGTCCGGGATCGGCGCGCGTTCACCGTAGCCGGTTGCGAAGATGAAAGGCACGTTCAACTCGGCCAGCTTCTTGCCGACCGGCATGCTGTTTTCGCCACCGAGATTGATGTCGAGAAGGGCAAAGCTCGGCTTGGCGCGCTCGATCGCCTGCAACGCCTGGGCAACCGATGCCGCCGTCTCGACATGGCGTGCGCCGAGCTCGAGCAGGATCACCTCCGCGCTCATCGCGATGATCAGATTGTCCTCCACGATCAGGGCCGTATCTGAAATCCGCGCCGACGCCGGCTGCTGGCTCTCGACCCGCGACGGCGCGTTGGCGAGCGACGGCATCAACTGCACGTAGTTTGCGGGAATCACGAAGCGCGCCTGTACACCCAACAGATCGAAACGGATTTCCGCATCACCCTTGAGATCGAACGGCACCGATCGCTCGATGATCGTAGTGCCGAAACCGCGCCGCGACGGCGGCTGCACGGGCGGGCCCCCGCTCTCCTTCCAGTCGATCGTCAGCGTCGATCCCTGATCGAGCTTCCAGACCACCTCGACCTGGCCGGTCGAATTGGCGAGCGCGCCGTATTTCGCCGAGTTCGTCATCATCTCATGCACGACCAATGCGAGCGTGGCGAACGCCTTGGGATCGAGCGCGACCTCCGGCCCCTGCATCTTGATGCGGCTCGCACGCGCGCCGAGATAGGCGCCCGCCTCCGACTCCACCAGCGCCCGCAATGCGACCGGCGCCCAGTTCAGATTGGTGATCTGGTCATGCGCGCGCGCCAGCGCCTGGACGCGACCGCCGAGTATCGACGCGAACTCCTCGACGCTCGTGGCGTTGTCCTTGCTCTGCGCGACCAGTCCCCGGACGAGACTGAGGATATTGCGGACGCGATGATTGAGCTCGGCAATCATCAATTCCTGCCGCTCCTGCGCACCGCGCCGTTCGCGCGCGGCGAGATCGGACAGTTGCAGGATCACTTCCAGCAGCGTGACACGCAAGCTCTCGGCAATGCGCAGATCGCCGGACGACCAGGGCTTTGACTGGCCCGCAACCGTTTCCTGCCAGAGCTCAAAACTCTTGCGCGGCGTGAGGCGCGCGCCGAGCGGCCCTTCGAGATAGGATTTGTTGGGATCGCCGGCCCAGTTGACCGAGCGCAGCACTTCGCGGCGGAAGAAGATCAGGCAGTCCCGCGGCACCCGCGAGATCGGTATAGCCAAAAAGCCCGCGGCACGGTCCCGGAACGACTCTCCGGCCGCATAGACCTTGGCGATCTCGGCGCTGGCGCAGATGCGACCGGGCGAGGTGCGATTGATGAAGCCGATCAGCTCCTGTACTTCGCTTTCGGTCGGCGTCTCGCCCTCGAGCGTGATCTCGCCTTCCGACCACACAGCGATGCCGTCGCACGCGATCATCTTGCGGTAGTCCGCGATGAAGTCGATGATCGCGCGCCTGCTGTGGGCGTGCGTCGCCGCCGTCTCCATCAGCCGTTCCTGGATCCTGTGGGCGCGGGTTTCGTATTCGATATCGCTCTCGCGCTCGCGGCCCTCCAATATCCAGGAGAACATCTGGCCGAACAGTTCGGACGCGGTGCGCTTCTCGAAGGAGATGTGGTGCGGCGAATAATGATGACAGGCGAACAGCCCCCATAGCTTGCCGTCGCGCAGGATCGACACCGACATCGAGGCGCCGACGCCCATGTTGCGCAGATATTCGACGTGGATCGGCGACACCGAGCGCAGCACGCTCATGGACAGATCGAGCAGCGCGGCGCTGTGCGTCGCGGTCGATTTCAGCGCGGCCGGCTGCGCGTTGATGTCGGCGATGATGCGAAGCCAGTTACGCTGGTAGAGGATGCGCGCCTGCCGCGGAATGTCGGACGCAGGATAATGCAGCCCCAGGAACGGCTCCAATCCCGCCGCGGCGACTTCAGCGATCACCTCGCCCGATCCGTCGGGGTGAAACTGATAGACCATGACCCGGTCGAAGCCCGTCAAAACCTTGAGCTGGCGCGCGGCTTCCCGCGCGAGATCGGTCAGGCCGCGCGTCTTGCGGATGCGCCCGAGCATCAACCGGACGAGTTCCCCGGAATTGACGCCTGCCTCAAAAACGCTCGGCTCGCCCTCGACGACGAGATAGGCGCCGGAAAAATGAATGGCGATGTCGAATGGCGGCTTTCCCGGCTGAAGCTCGACGCCGAACATCCGCTCCACCGCATCGGGCGCGCTCAGATGATCGACGCGGGCGCGGATCGCGTTGACCGCGTCCTCGGAGAGCACGCGATTGATCGGGCTTCCCAGCAAAGCCGACAATTCGCCGCCGAGGAAGTTTGCGGCATTCTCGGACGCCATGCAGATCGTGAAGTCGGACAACAGCCCAAGCAGAAACCCGAACGGCTGCACGCTGCCGGGAATGTGGATCGGCTCACGGTCGCAATTGGAGAGATTGACCTGTTCGTTCATGCGCGCGCCGCCGCTTCCGCGAACATCGCAAACGCCTGCCGCGCGCCGGCGATCACCTCGGACTCGCTGCTCACCGCTTCGCATTCCAGTCTTGCGACAAAGCTCCGCCAGAGAGGCTGGCCGGCGCCGTGACCGAGATAGGCGCGCGCCTCGGCAATCAGGGGATCAGTGGATTGGGAAATCATTCGCAGCAGATATTTGGCGCCGAGCCGTGATCCCTCCAGCACATACATCGTGCCGAGCACCGCGTTATGGCTGAGCGGCGCGACCTCCCCCACCGGATGGATGGTGCCGCCCAGCCGCACAAGATCGGTGGTGATGGCATCGCGTCGGGAACGCTTCGGCCAGTCGGAAAACAGACGGACCACGCCGGCCCGATCGAGCGCGGCTTCGAGCGGCAGCAAGGCCGCCGCGCTCGCTTCGAGAAATCTCCGGTAACCATTGCGGGCCGTCAGGTCGAACGCCGCGAATTGCGCGTCCAGCTCATGGTGGGCGGAAGCAGTCGCCTCCCTGAGACGGTCACGCAATCCGCCCTGCCTGCCCTCCTCCACGCGATCGAGTTCAGTGAGAGGGCCTGCTAGCTGCATAATGATCCTGAAATTGGCGCGTCGGGGGCCCACGGCTCGGCCCCAATCAACGCTCTGGGAACCGGCAGGTTCCCGAGACGGCACGATTTCCTCCTAGACGTCAAGCGCCGCGGTCGCCTCGATTTCCACCATGCCTCCGCTTGGCGTGAGGCCTTTGGCCGCTTGCGTCAGCTTGCGCCATGCCCGCTTGTCGACGGAAACGGCCCCAGCGCCTTTTCCGTCAGGACCGAGTCACAATACTCCCTGATTTCCCTGATCTTGCCGTCCTCCAGACGAAAGACGAGGCAATAATCATTGTCATAGCGCTGACCGGTCTTGGTGAGATTATCGCCTTTCGCTTCCACCGCGACATGGTCTCCGTCCGCGATGAAGCGGCGCGCAAGGGTCCGGGCCGGATTGACCAGCAGCGAGCGCACGTGACCGTGCAGATCCTTCAGGATCTGCTCCTTACCCGTGAACGTGCGCGACCAGGAATATTGCCCCGTTACGGTCCAGGTCGCGTCGTCGGCGAGACTCGCAACGAACAACGCGCGATCGCGCGCTGACGGATCTGGGTTTCCTGCCGCCGCGAAAATATCCTCGATCAACTTCCTGTTCTTGGCTGCGCTCATCGCGGCGTCTCCCTTGCTTGCGAAGCGATCATTGCGGGCTTCGGATCATTCTTCCAATCGATAGTTCATATGACGTATATTCATTCCATGAATTTGAATTCGCTCGACCTCAATCTGCTGGTGGCGTTGGACGCGTTGCTGCGCGAGGCCAATGTCAGCCGCGCCGCGATGCGGATCGGCCTGTCGCAGCCGGCGGCAAGCCACGCGCTGCAACGGTTGCGCGAGCTGATCGGCGATCCCCTGCTGGTGCGCACCGGCTCCCGCATGGAGCTGACGCCGCGAGCGCTATCGCTCCGCGCGCCGCTGGCGCAAACGCTCGATCAGGTGCGCGCCCTGTTTGTGCCCGATGACTTCGACGCGGCGCGCAGCGAACGACAGTTCCGGTTGATGATGCCCGATCTCGCGGTCGAGCTGTTGATGCCGCCCTTGATGGAAAAGGTCACGCGGCTCGCGCCACATGTCACGATCGATGTCGTGCCGTGGCGAGGACCTGCGATTTTCACCGCGGAATTCGCCCGTACCATCGACATGGTGATCTCGATCGGCAACGCCTTCAAGGGCTTTCACCGCCAGCTTCTCTATACGGATTCCGATGCGCTGGCGGTGCGGCGCGGACACCCCGTCGGCCACAAGCTGAAGCGGCGCGACGCGTTCCTGATGGCGCGCCATGTCGCGGTGATCATCCGCGGCCAGAACGAAGACCTGATCGACACCTGGCTGCGTAGCAAGGGAATCGAACGCCGGATCGCGCTGATCGTGCCCGGCTATATCGAGGCGCTGCATGTCGCAGCCCGCACCGATCTCGCAGCCTTCGTGCCGCGCCGCCTGATCGCGGCGTTATCGAAGCAATTGTCGCTATCGACCGTGACGCCGCCGCTCGACCCCGGCATCGACGAGCAGTTCATGTTCTACCCGACCCGTGCCCAGATGGATCCCGGCTCGATCTGGCTGCGCAAGCTGATGCTCGAGACCGGCCGCGGGCTCGATCGCCGCGGACGGCGCGGAGCTTGAGACTCCGTAGGGTGGGCAAAGGCGCAACGCGCCGTGCCCACCATTTCGCTTCGACGGGAGGAGATGGTGGGCACGCTTTGCTTTGCCCACCCTCATATGGGGACTTGCGAGTCAAGGCAGTCCGATAGGCAGCGTTAGTTAGGCTGGCGAGAAGAGAGGGCGGCGCGCGAAGCCACGCGCCGCGTAGCGCGTCGCCCGGGCTGCGATCGAGGACAAGCTTCCTGAGTTTGCTGCAGCTCACTGCATCACCTCATATCCGGTCGGACTGATGGTCCGTAACCCACATTCCGCATGCTTGCGGTGAGGAAGCTAAAGAGGATGAGACCCATCTACGAAACGGTTCGGCTTGACCCAAGGGTGGCCCGGTCATCATCCATCCCCGTGCCCGGCGCCGCGGCGACGGTTGCGCGGTTGGATCGGTTATGTCTTGGTCTTCATCACAGCCTCCTCGGGAACGAGCCCGGTGGTGAGATAGCGCCACAAGGCCACAATCAACTTGCGCGCCAGAGCAACGATGGCGACGCGCCTGGTGCGCTTGCCGGCATTGGCCGTGCGGGTCCGGAACCATTGGCTCAGCGCGCTGTCCGGCTGATGGCGGAGCCAGAGCCAGGCCAGTTCGATCGCCTTCTGGCGTGCCCGCCGATTGCCTGCCTTGCTGATGCCCTGCTCCCGCGCGATGCCACCGCTCCGCCAGGGACTAGGGGTGAGGCCGCAATAGCTGGCGACCTCACGGCGATTGCGGAAGTTCTTGTAGAACAGCTCGTCGACCAGCGTCGCCGCGAAGGCCGGACCCAACGCCTTGAGCCGCTGCAACTGGTCGCGCCGCTCAGTCATCGCTGCGGGGACGGCCGCGGCCTCGGCAGGCTGGCTCTGCTCCAGCGCCCCAAGCTGTTCACGCACCAGCATCAGCCGGGCATGCTCGCGCGTGACCTCCGCCCGAAGATGCGCCGGCACCGGCTGCCCCTGCCAATCGCGCTGCCGCGCCAGCCAGCCGAGCCAGTCCCGTCGCCGGGGGTTGCCGACCGCAACCCCCAAAAGACGCAGCAGCGCCTTGATGCGGTTGGTATGCGCCGTCTGCTCCATGATCAGCCGGTCGCGTTCGCGGCTGGCGCGCCGGGCGTCCTCCTCCTCCACGCTCGGCACCCGAACGATCCGAACCACCCGCGGCTCTCCCCGCAAATGAGCCATCAGGGTCCGCAACAACAGCTCGCCGTCGATCCGGTCCGTCTTCGCCCGGCGCGTCCGCTGCTCCACCGCAATGCTGGCCGCATCGAACACCAGGTTCTCAATCCCTGCCGCCAGCAGCCGTCGGTGCAGCCAGAACCCGTCATAGCCGGCTTCATGGCAACTCACCACGCGCGGCGATGAGCCGAGCTTCTCCGCCGTCCGCGCCCGGGCCTTCTCAATCAAAGCCAGCAGACCCGCACCATCGCCGCCCTCGAGCTTGTGGCGCGAAAAGCGACCCCGGTCCGGACTGTGCACCGTGATCAGCCAGCTCTTCTGGCTCAGTTCAATCGCAACGTAAATCGTGCCACAATCCACAGCGGTGGGCGTGCTCATGCTCGATGCTTGCATCCGAGCCTCCAGTGGTTCGAGTGTGGAAACCCAAACCTACCGGACTGGGCACGCTCACCGCCCCATGGAATTCTACGCACCACGTCTCCTTCGATCGTCATGCCCGCGCATGCGGGCATCCAGTACGCCGCGGCTTCTCGGCTCAAGCACAACCGCCTCTGGAATACTGGATCGCCCGATCAAGTCGGGCGACGACGGCGGAGAGAGTGGCGCAAAGATCCTCTCCTCGCGCGTTCGCCGGAACGACGACAATGAAAAGCTTACGCCGGCTCCGCCATCACCTTCTTCACCGCGGGCCGTTCCGCCATCCGCTTGCGGTGATCGGCGACTTTCGGCAAGCCCGCGAGATCGACGCTGTCGCCTTCGAGCCAGAGCGCGATCGTGTAGAGATAGGGATCGCAGATCGTGTAGGTCTCGCCCATCACCCACGGACCCTTCAGCATCCTGCGCTCGATCAGCGCAAAGCAGGCGCCCATGGATTTCGGCACCATGCGCTTCATGTCGGCAAAGGACGTCTCCTCCGTCGCCCAGCGCGGGCCGCGCCCCTTGTGGGCATGCGCGACATGCACCGTCGCGCAGAGATAGTTGTTGAAGGACTGCACCTGAGCAAACGCGAACGCGTCGTCGAGCGGCGCAAGCCTCGCCTGCGGGAAGGTCTGCGCGATGTAGGCCAGCATGGCCGGCGTCTCGGTCAGGATGCCGCGATCGGTGACCAGCGATGGGACCCGGCCTTTCGGATTGATATCGAGATAGTCCGGGCTGTTCTGCTGGTTGACCTTGAAGTCGAGTTTCTCGACCGTGTAGTCGGCGCCGGCTTCCGCGAGCGCAATATGGGAGGCGAGCGCACAGGTGCCGGGCGCAGTATAGAGCTTGAGCATTTTTGGATCCTCGTCGAGATGGCGCGACGTTACCGGCGGAGCCGCGCCCCGTCCATCCCCCAGCGCCAAGCGCGGGCTTTCGCAGTTGCCCCCTTGCGGCCGGTCGTGTCATGACGCCATGAGTTGAGGGGGCGTATCATGACCATTCTCATCGTGGGCGGCGGCATTGGCGGACTGACGCTGGCGCTCAGCCTGCACCAGATCGGCGTCGCGGCCAAAGTCTTCGAAAGCGTGCCTGAATTGAAGCCGCTCGGCGTCGGCATCAACGTGCTGCCGCACGCGGTGCGCGAACTGATCGAACTCGGCCTCGCCGACCGGCTGCAGGCAGCCGCCGTGCGCACCAAGGAATTGGCCTATTTCAGCAAGCGCGGCCAGCCGATCTGGAGCGAACCCCGCGGTCTGGAAGCCGGCTACAAGTGGCCGCAATTTTCGATTCATCGCGGCACGCTGCAGCAGATCCTGCTCGACACCGCGATCGAACGGCTGGGTCGGGACAACATTCTGACCAATCATCATCTCGCCGGCTGGACCGAGACCGACAACGGCATTCGCGCCGATTTCGTCGACAAGGCGACCGGACGGGCCGTGGGCGCTGACGAAGGTGCGCTGCTGATCGCGGCCGACGGCATCCATTCCGCCGTGCGTGAAACGCTTTACCCAAAGGAAGGTCCACCGATCTGGAACGGACGCATCCTCTGGCGCGGCGTCACCGCGGCGAACGCGTTCCTGTCCGGCCGCACCATGATCATGGCCGGCCACGAGATCCTGAAATTCGTCTGCTATCCGATCTCGCAGGCGCCGGACGCGTCGGGCAAATACCAGATCAACTGGGTCGCCGAACGCCACATGCCGCCGACCTATCAGTGGCGCCGCGAGGACTATAACCGCGCAGCGAAGCTCGACGAATTCCTGCCCTGGTTCGAGGACTGGACATTCGACTGGCTCGACGTGCCCGGCCTGATCCGCGACTGCCCGCGCGCCTACGAATACCCGCTCGTCGACCGCGATCCGCTTCCGCGCTGGACTTTCGGCCGCGTGACGCTGATAGGCGATGCCGCGCATCCGATGTATCCGGTCGGCTCCAACGGCGCCTCGCAGGCGATCCTCGATGCACGCGTGCTGACCCGCGAGATTCTCGCGCATGGTCCGACCGACCCCGCGCTTGCGGCCTACGAGGCCGAGCGGCGCACGGCGACGACCGATCTCGTCATGCTCAATCGCCGCAACGGGCCGGAGCAGGTGATGCAGCTGGTCGAGGAGCGAGCGCCGAACGGCTACAATGTGGTCACAGACGTCTTGTCGCAGCAGGAGCTGGAAGACATCGCCGCCAACTACAAGCGCGTCGCCGGCTTCCAGGTCGAGGCACTCAACGCCAAGCCGCCGATCGTGCAGATTGCGGAAACGACGGCACGGAAAAATGCGATCTAACGAAGCGCATGAAGTAGCCAGACGGCGCGGGCCACGACATATCCGGAGATTTACGGATGCGCCGCCGTCTTAGGAACCGCTTGACCATGCCGTTTCATCGCCGGTTCAACACATCGTAAGAGAGCTGGCCGGCAGTAACGGATTGGGAGGCGGGTTTGCGCGAGGACTGCGCGGACAGTCAAAAGAGCTTTCCGATGCGGACCTTGTTACAGAAGCTGGCGAACCGCCTGCACGCCATAGAAGATCATCTCACCGTCCGGACGCAGATCGCGGCGGCCGTGGCCACGATGTGTGTCGTGCTCGTCGGAACGCTCGCCGCCGGCGCGGCTTTCGTCAGCTACCGCGATACCGCCGCGCTGGTGAACAGAAGCGTGGCCGGCATCGCCGCCACCACATCCGGCCGGCTCGACCGCTTCATGGCGGTGCGCCAGCAGGAGCTGAATCTGTTCTCGCAACTGCAGCCTCTGCAGCGGCTATGGCAGAACGATCCCGTCGAACTGCGGCACGCGCTCGAGCGCTTGCAGCAGACATTCTCCGAATTCGCCTGGATCGGCTTCGCCGACGTCGACGGCAAGGTCGTCGCCTCGACTGGTGGATTGCTGCAAGGCGCGTCCGTCGCCCACGACCCTGGTTCAAGGAAGGGGTTGCAGCGCATGGCCATCGGCGATGTCCATGAAGCCGTCCTGCTCGCATCGCTGCTGTCGCAGCGAACTAATGGCGAGCCATACCGCTTTGTCGATATCGCGGTGCCCGTCCGCGACTCCGCCGGAAAGTTGCTCGGCGTGCTCGGCGGACATTTGAACTGGGATTGGGCCAGCAATCTCATCAAAGAGAGTGAAGAGACCGACGGCGGAACCGAGACCACGCTTTCGATCATCGGCAAGAACGGCATGGTCCTGGTCGGACCGCAAAAGGACAGCATCAAATATAGCGGCGATCAGCTTGCCGGACATTCTCAAGGCACGCGAACGGCACCTTCACCGAAACGTCGGGCGACCGGCGCATGCTGACCGCGTTCTATGTCGGCAGCGGCCATCGCGAATATCAGGGACTGAATTGGATCGTGACCGCGAGCCAACCCGCCAGCGTCGCACTCGCAGCCGCGATCTCGTCGGCGCAAATCATCCTCGGCGTCGGCGCGATCGCGGCCCTGATCGGCGCTGGCGCTGGCGGTCTTGATCGCGTCGGACGGATCGCGCGACCGATCCTCGCCATCACCCTGGAAGCCGACCGGATCGGCCGCGCCTCCGGCCCGACCATGCTGGCCCGGCAAAGCGGCTCGGTGGAGGTCGTTCACCTCACGCGCGCGCTGCGATCCCTGCTGCGCCGCATCGGCTTTGCCGAGGAGCGCACCAGGGAAGCCGAAATGCGCGCCACCGAAAATGCCATCCAGCTCCAGGACGATCTGACAAGCTGCGGCAACTCGCCGACACCGACTTCCTGACCGGCCTGATGAATCGGCGCGCCTTTCCTGCCGCGGCGGACGATGCGCGTGAATATTGCCGGCGCTACCAGCGCAGCATGGCGACGCTGATGATCGACATCGATCATTTCAAGAAGATCAACGACACGCATGGCCACGCGGCCGGCGACGACGCGATCAAGGCGGATCGCCGCGATCATCGGCGAATCGCATCCGGACGACCGACAAGGCCGCGCGCTTCGGCGGCGAGGAATTCGTGGTTCTGTTGCGTGAAATCGATCCGACGACCGCCCAACTGCTGGCTGAGCGGATCCGATGTGCCATCGAACAGTCGACGATCTGCCATGGCACGACGACCTTCCTGGCCACGGTCTCGATCGGCGTATCCATCATCGCGGAAAGCGACCGCGACGTGCAGGATCTGATCGAACGCGCCGACCAGGGCCTCTATGTCGCGAAGAAAACCGGCCGCAATCGCACATTGTTGATGCCCGTGCCCAGCGATCGCAACGCCCGCGCCGCCTGATTGTCACCCCAATCCATGCGCAATCACCTTGCGCATGACGGTAGGCAAGGCTTCGTCGTGCAATGTTGCAATCGGTACCCAGCGCATCCCCTGCGGAGCGCGGCTGCGTGCCGCAACGCGCGTCGTGTAAACCACAAGTTCCAGCGGAAAATGCGTGAAGACATGGGTGACGACGCCCACCTCGCGATTCCAGCGCGCGACGCCTGTCAGCGCCGGCGCCTGCTTAAGCGCCGCCTTGTCGTCCTGGGCGGCGAGCCAGTTCGAGGTCGGCACTTCGGTCATGCCGCCGAGCAGGCCTTTTTCGGCGCGCGTCCGCACCAGCAATTCATCGCCGCGCCTGACCACAAAGGCGGCACCGCGCCGCAGCTTGCCGGCTTTCTTCGGCGCCTTGCGCGGAAACGTCTCCTGGTCGCCGCGCAGCAGCGCCGCGCAATCGTCGTTGATCGGACATAACGCGCAGGCCGGCCGCTTCGGCGTGCATATCGTCGAGCCGAGATCCATCAGCGCCTGCGCGCTATCCCCGGCGCGTGTCTTCACGTCGCCCGCGCGCGTGGAGGCGAGCAATGTCGACGCCAATTGCTGGATCAGCGGCTTGGACTTCGGCAGTGGTTCCACGACCGCGAAGAGCCGCGACACCACGCGCTCGATATTGCCATCGACCGGCATGGTCCGGCGGCCGAACGCGATCGCGGCAATGGCGGCCGCGGTATAGGCTCCGATCCCCGGCAATGCACGCAGGCCGTCTTCGGTTTCGGGAAATTTTCCGCCGTAATCGCGGCAAATGGTTTTGGCGCAATCATGCACATTGCGCGCCGCGGTAATAGCCGAGCCCGGTCCACATCGCCATTACCTCTTCGGCGGGTCGCGGGCCAGGCTCGCATCGTCGGGCCACCGTTCGAGGAAACGCTGGTAGTAGGGCCCGACGGCCCCCACCGTGGTTTGCTGCAGCATGATTTCCGACAGCCACACGCGGTAAGGATCGATCGCAGCCCCCGGCAGCGCGCGCCCCAGGGCAGTATGCGGCGGTGAGTGTCGTACCAGGCGAGCAGCAGCGCCGGGCGGCCGGAGACCATCTGTCTCGCGATCGAGGGCTGAGACCTTGTTTCGTCCTGATAGCCGGCGCCTGCTAGGGTCATGGGCTTATGTACGCAAAGCCTCCAGCCCATGTCCAAGCCCGGTCCGCATCTACGCCAAGCCGCTGTCCGTGCTGCTGAGCGACGTCTTCGCCGACGCCTATGCCAAGCAGGGCTTTGCCGCGCGTGAACTGGTGACGCGATGGGCGGAGATCGCCGGACCCGAGGTCGCGGCCCATTGCCGAACCGCTAAAGATGCAATGGCCACGGCCGGTCGAGGGCCAGCCGCAGGAACCGGCGACGCTGGTGCTGCGGGTCGAGGGCCCGATGGCGCTGGAAATCCAGCATTCGTCCGACGTGATCCTGGAGCGGGTCAACCGCTTCCTCGGCTGGAGCGCGGTCGGGCGGCTGGCGCTGCGGCAGGCGCCGCTGTCGCGCGCGCGAGCAGGCCGCCGGCCCCGACGCGCCGCCGGACCCGCAGGCGGTGGCGAAGGTCGCCGACGACGCTGACCGCGTTGAAGATGACGATTTGCGCGCCGCGCTGGCCCGGCTCGGCGCAGCAATCAAGCGAAATTGAGGCTTTGGCCGCGGCAACCGGTCGCCAGCCGCCATTGCCACATTGCTCATTTCACGTTAGCGAACGGCTTCCTAAG
>CAWAXO010000023.1:0-274459 GCA_963786015.1 uncultured Alphaproteobacteria bacterium
CTCAAACTCCGCCGCTCGGTAAAACCGCGCGAGATGACGGCGCCCGGTCCTTCGCCGGCCGAGCTCAATACCATTCTGACCATCGGCGCGCGCGTGCCCGATCATGGCAAGCTCGCGCCATGGCGCTTCATCGTGTTCGAAGGCGATGCGCGCGAGCGCGCCGGCGAGATCATCGCCAAGGTCTTCGCAAAGAAAAACCCGCAAGCGAGTGCGGCCGAGATCGAGGTCGAGACCAAACGCCTGACCGACGCGCCGCTCGTCATTGCCGTCGTCAGCTTCACCAAGCCACATCCCAAGGTGCCGCCATTCGAACAGGAATTGTCGGCGGGCGCGAGCGCGATGAACATCGTGACCGCGGCCACCGCGCTCGGCTATGGCGCCTGCTGGCTGACCGGCTGGTTCGCGTTCGACCGCGACGTGCTCGACGGACTTGGATTGAAGCCCGACGAAAAGATCGCGGGCTTCATCCATATCGGCAAGATCGCCAAGCCAAACGAAGAACGCCCGCGACCCGCGCTGTCGGAGATCGTGACGCGGTTTTAGGATTCGGTGCCGCAGTGTCGCACGGTGGCCTCCCCCGCCGTCATTGCGAGCGCAAGCGAAGCAATCCAGGCTTTTGCCGCAGCGACAGTATGGATTGCTTCGTCGCTCTCGCTCCTCGCAATGACGATCGTGGCGACGTTCTGATTCAAATTTCAAATGACTCTCTCCACCGTCATTCCGGGGCACGCGAAGCGTGAGCCCGGAATCTCGAGATTCCGGGTTCGATGCTCCGCATCGCTCCGGAATGACGCCAGCAAGTGTCCGCGTTCTCGCGGCGCGATGCGTCCGAGTTTTTCCATCAATCCTGCCCTCTTCAAAGCAGAGGGCGCAGGGAAGACCGGGCGCCGGCTGGCACCCATGGTCCGCGTGCAGAAAAAAAGCACGCGGCAGAACCACAGGCTCAGCCGAAAACGTCCGGCCTTCCCTGCGCAATGGTGTTACGGCTTATACGTGATCTCCCCGGTGACCAGGCTTTGTTGCCACCGTTGCCTCGCGTCATCTCGCGAAACGTAGCGCCAGCCTTGGGGCGCCAGGACCACACGACTTCACCGTCCGCGTCATGCTGTTCGTCAAACAACACGCCGCGTCCATCGCATCCCGCTTCCAACGTCCGTGACGATCGCGAAGCGCCCCTCTTGTGGCAGCGAGACGCGCGGAAGTGTCGTTGTGATTTGCCCGACAACGCAAGCGAAAATGTGCACGACGGGCAGTTTACGCATGGCAGAAATGCGCGTTCGTTCGCAAGGAATCCGTAAGGTGGGCAAAGCGATAGCGTGCCCACCATTTTGTCCACGAGCGCAAATGGACGGTGCACGGCGCTTCCGCGCCTTTGCCCGCACCACGAATTCCGCGATGACGACGAAGTTGTAGATTGGATTCTTTTGCATGATGGATGCCGGATCAAGTCCGGCACAAGGATCACACAAGCTATCGCGCGATCACTTCGATCTCACCATCGACGCCGTTGACGACGTTGAACGGCCGCTCATAGACCTTGCCTTCGTTCTTGGCGATGGCGCGGTACTCGCCCTCCGACAGCACGACCTTCGGGAATGCGCCGATCAATTCCTTGATGACGTCGCCGCCCGGCGTGATCACCGACCATGCCGTATTCGCCAGGGCCTCGCCGCCCTTGTCGGACACGAGCTTCAGCGTGATGACAGCGGCGCGATGGGTCACCGTCACGTCCGTCAGCTTGCCGGCCTGAACGCGGATGTCGGAGCGTACGACGGAGTTGGCATCGCCATAGTTGGAGATGATGTAGTAAGTGCCCTCCGGGAGCATCACGACATCGGTGGCGGCGACGCTCGGCAACAACGGGGCACGGTCACCGCCTTCGAACTGGCTGCCCTTGTAGATCGCAAACGAAATCTGGTTCGGCGGAATCTTGCTCGCGCCGACGCGGCCTTCGATGCGCAGGCCGCCCGCCGGCAGCACGAAGGCCTCGCGGTCGGTTTCCGCCTTCAGCGTCACCGCCCGCACCGCGCTGACGAGACCCAGCGAGACGTGCACCACGTAGTTTCCCGGGAGCAGCACGATGTTGGGCGTCGGGCCGCGCTCCTCGCGGACCAGCTTGAAGGTGCCGGTGTCATCGGGCTTGTCGGAAAATACCCGCCACACTAGGCCGCCATTGATGAGCGGTTGATCCTTGCCGTAGCGGGCCGACAAGGCGAGCACCGCCTGCGGCGGCGGAGCCGGTGCGGCCGGTAATGGGGCAACGATAGGCGGCACGGCGACCATGGATGGAGTGGTGATCGTCGGCTGCCCGAGCTGCGGCGGCACACCGCCCGCGGGAGGCGGAACCGAAGCAGGGCCGGAGGGCGGCGCAAGACCAACCACGCCTCCCCCGCCGGGATCGGGCACCGTTGCGGGCGGTACCGGCGGTGGGCGATCGCTGAACATCTGGGCGCTGGCAGGAGCGCCCATCGCCATTTCAAGCGCGCAGATGCACACAAGCGCGGGCCAAAGCCGGTCGCCACGCCGGAATCCAACGATGCCGTCTTCCCCAGCTCTCATGGCGCTGCTTTTGAACAAAAACGCGGCAAATTCAAGCCTGCCGACCTTTCGAAGCTTGTTGACCCTGCCTTTGCCCGTCATTCCGGGGCGGCTGGAACGGCCGAGCCAGCACTCTCGCGCCGCGGGTTTGGAGTACTACAACCTCGGGATTCCGGGTTCGCTCGCGCTTTGCGAGCGCTGCGGAACGACGAGCACTCAAGCGCCGAATCACGCCACAGGCCGCGTTCCCGTCACGAATCCGGCCTACTCCTTTTTGCTCGCGGCATAAACCATGCTTTGCCTCCACACTGGCTGCGTTCACGTGCCGAGCGTAGTCTGTTCACGAGATTATGCGTAAGTTGTTGGTTCGGAGCCGTTTATTCTCGGATGAGCGGGTAGACGGCTCCGGGAGAGTTTGCGTGCTTGAGATGTTGCTTCGACGCGGCCAGGGCGAACCGGACGACGGTGACAAGGTAGGGCTGGGTAGCATCCGGCGGCCCGTGATCGGGCTTGCGCTCGGCGGTGGTGCCGCGCGCGGTTTTGCCCATATCGGCGTTTTGCGGACCCTGATCGCCCACGGCATCGTTCCGAATGTCGTGGTCGGCACCTCGATCGGCGCCGTTGTCGGCGGCGCGTTCGCGGCCGGGCATCTCGACGTGCTGGAGGAATGGGCGCGCAGCCTGCAGCTTCGCAACATCATCGGCTATCTCGACGTCCGCCTCAACGGCTCGGGCCTGATCGGCGGCGACAAGCTGGCCGCCGCGCTGCTTGGCGCGCTCGGCAATATCCTGATCGAGGACATGCCGATCAAGTTCGCGACCGTCGCCACCGAAGTGCGCACCGGCCATGAGATCTGGCTGACGCATGGCCGCGTGGTCGACGCGATGCGGGCCTCCTATGCCCTGCCCGGCATCTTCTCGCCGGTCCTGATCGGCGACCGCTGGCTGGTCGACGGCGCACTGGTCAATCCGGTGCCGGTATCGGTGGCGCGCGCTCTCGGCGCCGAGATCGTGATCGCCGCAAATCTGTCCAGCGACATCTTCACCCAATCGACCACGATCTACGCGCATGGCGCGCCGGCCGGGCTCGCGGAAACGCCGATCGAGGACCCGCCGCCGAAGCGCCGCTTCGTCAGGTTTTTCTCGCCCGAACGCACGGTCAAGCGCGAGTTCTTCGGCAGTGGCGGGCGGCCCGGCATCTCATCGGTGATGGTCGATGCATTCAACATCATGCAGGACCGCATCACCCGCGCGCGTCTCGCCGGCGATCCGCCCGACATGCTGATCAGCCCGCGCGTCGGCCAGATCGGCTGGTTCGATTTCCATCGCGCCAGCGATCTGATCGAGGCCGGCGCCCGCGCCGCGGAGCGCGCGATCGGCTCCATCGAGGAAGCGATCCAGATCCTGGCGCCGTCCAAACCGGCCTGACGCCCTGCGAGATTTACACATCTCGAAAGGCAATCTCATCTGTCGTCCCCATCTGTCGTCCCTGCGCACGCAGGGACCCATAACCACAGGCCGGAGTTTGTGGCAGCGACGGCGGGACGGCGTTCTTTCCGACGACAAATATCACGCGGTATGGGTCCCTGCGTGCGCAGGGACGACAGCGAACTCGTGGCCCGAGCGGAGCATCTCGCGCCCGATGTCGGCCGCGTCTATGTGCATATCGCCGCCCCGGCGTTTTCAGGCTGTCTTGATGTAGGTCCGCAGCGCTTCCTGCTCGGTCTCGTATTCCTGCACGCGCCATTTGACGATGTCGCCGATCGAGATCAGGCCGACCACGCGTTCGCCCTCGACGACCGGAAGATGACGGAACTTGCCTGTCGTCATCATTTCCATGATCTCCGCGACGGTGTCGCTGTCACGGCAGCTGACGACCTTGCGCGTCATCACCTCGCTGACCGGCGCATCCAGAACCGCGGCGCCGCGCTCGCCGAGCACGCGAACGATATCGCGCTCGGAGAGAATGCCTTCGATACTGCCCTTGCTCATGACCAGCACGGCTCCGATCCGGCGCTCACTGAGAAGCTTGACTGCGACTGCGAGTTTCGCCTCCGGCTCGACGCTTACGATGTTGTGGCCCTTTGAATCGAGAATTGTACGCACCGTCATGCTCGTCTCCCTGAAGACGGTCGCACCCTCAACCAAGGCGCGGCCTTGATGTTGTTGGATCAGCAGCGTCGCGCCGGTTTCGCTCGGGCGCATCAGCCTGCGTCGTTGCGCATGCTGGCGGGATTACGCTGCATCGTTCTCGATAGCGATGATGGATGAAATCAGTTGTGATGGCAAGTCAGTGCAACGCACCTGCAGCATCGCTGCGCAGACGTGGCACGGGATCGAACAGCGAGAACAGCAGAAGACCGGCGAAGAAGCCACCGATATGCGCCTGCCAGGCGACGCTTGCGCCTTCCGCGCCGATCGCGAGCGAGGTGACGCCGAACAAGATGTTGACGCCGAACCAGACCGCGAGGAAGCCGAGCACGCGTCCATCGCGCAGCGCGTTGAGCAGCGAAAGCGCCGGCACGCGCGCGGCGGCATCGGCATCGCCGCGATTGAACGACAGAAAGCTGCCCTGCACGAAGGCAAAGCGGATCGCAGCGGCCATCGTGCCCGACACGGACGCAGATGCGCCGATCATCGGCACGATGGCGTTCTCATGGGTGATCAGATGCGCAAGTGCGCCCGCGGCGGCCGTGACCGCCATGAACAGATAGAAGCGGAAGGCGCCAAAGCGGCGCGCCAGCGCGCTGCCGAACGGCAGCAGCCACAGCACGTTGAAGCCGATATGGGTCAGGTTGGCGTGCAGCAGCGAATAGGTGACGAAGGTCCAGACCTTGGCGCCATCGCCGCCTGGGAAGTCGAGGTTAAGAAGCGTCGAACCGTAGCGCTCCGGGATGAAACCGAACACCTCGATGGTCCAGTTCTCCAGATCGGCCGGCAGCAGCACACGCAGATGGATGACGGCGATCAGGAGCACATAGGCGGTCAGCGCGGGCGGCAGCGTCAGCACAGGCTCGCGCGGCGTCTCCGGCGGCGGCAGGTCCGGCGAGGCTTCATTCTGGGGGTCTGGCGGAGAATCCACGGGGTCGAGGGCCTCAAAAACGCGTCCGGGGCAGGATCATGCTCAGATAGGCGGCTTTGACCCGGCGGTGCAAGGGGCGCGGACACCGGTTATTCGCCGCCGACCCGCCGAACGGGCGCCAATCCATCGCGGCAAAGCATGGCGGGTCATTTCCGCCGCGTTTTGGGACGCGCGACCGGCGAGTTGCCACAATTTTGCGGGCGTCTCGACACGGCACAGGCGCGTCCCGACCCGCAACACTCGTCCCATGGCCGGACGCCCGGACAAACGAACGGCACAAAAGATAAAGGGAGGGCCTGAGAAGCCCTCCCTTGTCCTGCACTTTGTCTTCGGTGGCTTCGCGGGTCGGGCGAGGCACTCCACCCTTCTTACGCAATCACCACTCTGTTCGACGCCATTTACGTGATGGCCTCGCCGGAAACCGAGGAAAGCTGCGAGGCCTGACGCCTGTAGTTCTACCGGCTTCGGCGCCTAAGCCAACCTCTTAGTTAATTTAACCTTAACGCCGCAAAGCCGTGGGCGGACGGACGAAGGTACCCGCCGCGGCATGGACGCTGCACAGTCGTTCCTGCACAACAGTTCAGGGAACGCGTGTGCGCAAAAGCGGGACAGAATTGTCTCTCTGACGCGCATGCGGGGTGAGTACAGTCATGAAACATCCGTCAAGCCGTGCGTTTTACGCTTATTGGAATAGCCAACGCGGCACTGCCCGCGCGCCCGAGCGCAGCGAAATCGAACCACACGCGTTGCGTGAGCATCTGGGCGACATCTTCGTCCTCGCTTACGAGGCGCCCTCCGGCTACCCGTTCCGGGTGGCGGGAACGCGGGTCTGCGCCCTGTTCGGGCGCGACATGAAGAACGCAAGTTTTCCGGCGCTGTTCGGGCCCGGGAGCCGCGGCGAGATCGAGGAGATCATCTCCGCTGTCGCCGAGGAGACGCTGCCAGCAATCGCGGGCGTCACCGCGGACACGCCTGGCGGCGGACGCGCGCATCTGGAACTGCTGCTGCTGCCGTTCCAGGCCCGCGCCCACATGCCCATCAGCCTGACCGGCCTGCTCGCACCGTTCGACGACTGCCAAGGCACTGACGGCCGGGGCACGCTCGGCGAGCTCAGCATCACCTCATGGCGTTATCTGCACCAACCGGAAAGGATCGTGCCCCGCGCACTGCGCAAGCTCGCGATCGCGCGCGGCCTCATGGTCTATGAGGGATTGCGGTAGTTTTGCTGCGTCATTAATCCCTCATGGTGAGGAGGCGCGCGAGCGCCGTCTCGAACCATGAGGCCCCGGTGTGCGATTCGGGCCTCGTCCTTCGAGACGCTTGCTGGCGCAAGCTCCTCAGGATGAGGGGATAGAGCCCGTCATGACGCAGTAAGGTTAGAGTATGATCCGAAAAGCGTGCCCTCGGCAACGACCCGACGGGTGTGAAGCGGTTTTCCCTTAGCTAACAAACGCGGAACGCATTTGCGCGGAGATCATGCTTAATCACTAACCGCCGAGCCGCCTCGTCAGCGCTTCGACGAAGCGATCGGCATCGGCCTCGTCGTTGTAGACGTGAGGCGAGACGCGCAGGCGGCCGAGGCGCGCGGCGACGTGGACGCCTTCACTCGCAAGTCCTTCGACGAGTCCCCTGGGGATGCCGTCCCTAAAGCCGAGGCTCAAGATGTGCGGCGCCCGCAGCCGGCGCTCCACAATGCTGACGCCGAGACCGCGCAGGCCTGCCTCGATGCGTTCGGTCAGCATCGCAAGCCGCGGTGCGATGGCCGCAGGGCCCCATTCGGCCATCATCTCCATACCGATCGCGGCCATCTCCATCGAGATGAAATGGTCGCGTTCGCCCATGTCGAAGCGCCGCGCATCCGCAACATAACGAAGGTCCGTGAAATAGACGTCGTTCTCGGCGCGCACGTCGCGGCGGCCTGCCGAGGTCTGCTCCAGCGGGACGCCCTGCTGATGCCGCTTCGCGACATAGACAAACGCCCTGCCATAAGGGCCGAGCAGCCATTTGTAGGTCGGGAAGATCACGACATCAGGATCGAGACGGGTCACATCCATCGGCAGCACGCCGGCGCCTTGCGTCGCGTCGATCAGAAAGCCGGCACCCTGTCGGCGCAGCGCCGCGCCGACCGCCTCAACGTCGATCAGTCCGCCATCCGACCAATGCACCGAGGAGATCGAGGCAAGCGCAACGGGCGGCGCGCCGCGCCGCTCGATGGCCGCAAGAATGGCCGCGGTCCAGTCGCCGTCGGCCGGCTGTCCAATCGTCTCGACGGTGAAGCCATGCGCCTCCGCGCGCGACCGCCATTCCAGCACGGGCGAGGAATGGTCGTTCTCCAGCACGATGACGCGCGCGCCGCGGGCGATCGTCAGCAGCTTCGCCGCTGTCGCGACGCCATAGCTCACGGAGGGAATGAGCGCGACGTCGGCGGGATCGGCATTGATCACGCGCGCCGCAGCAGCCCGCGCCCGCTCGTGCTGCGTAGCCGCGAATGACGCGTCGATGGTCCAGGGCCGGCCCTTGCGGCCGACGGCGTCGCGGCCGGCTTGAAGCGTTCGCCGCGGCAATGGGCTATAGGAAGCGGCACTGAGGTAGCAGATCCCGCGCGGGATCTCGAAAAGCTCGCGCTGTGAGGCAAGCATCGGGGTTCTCTCTGTTGAGGCACCCTTGCCTTGTAATCGACCGGGACCGCGTGAGCTACATCGCCGCACGGGCCGCGCCATGCCGTTATTCGATGAGCTCCGGCCAGGGCACGATGGTCGACTTCACCGTCTTCATCGCCATCGCGTCGGCGACCGCGCGGCCGATGCCCTCCTCCGAGAACGGATAGATCGTCTGCATCTCCAGCCAGGGATATTTGTCGCGCGTGCGATAGAGCATGTCGACGCCGAGCGGCAGATCGTTGCCGGTAAAGCCCCAGGAGCCGAGCACGTTGAGGTCCTTGGTGCAGATGCGATGCCATGACGTCTCGATCGAGCCGGCGTCGGTGAACTGGCCCATCTCGACATAGGTGCCGCCGTCGCGCAGCATCTCGATGCCTTCGGGGCCCGCGCTCGGATGGCCGGAGCAATCCATCACGAGATCGGCGCCGAAGCCGCCGACGATGTCGCGCACCGCCTTGATGCGCTGCCTCCGGCGTCTTGACCTCTTCGATGTCCACGGTGGCTTCGGCGCCGAACTTGCGCGCGAGCTTCAGCCGCGGCTCTTCCGGCGCGCCGACGCAGATCACCCTGCCCGCGCCCATCTCCTGCGCGGCGGCGACCGCCAGAATGCCGATCGGGCCCGAGCCCTGGATCACCACCGTGTCGCCCCAGCTGAAATCCGCCGGCGCGCGTGGCGCGGTTGAAGGCGCGGATGCAGGAGGTCAGCGGCTCCGACAGCGCGCCCAGCCG
The DNA here is from genome assembly GCA_963786015.1 of uncultured Alphaproteobacteria bacterium. GTDB lineage: Bacteria > Pseudomonadota > Alphaproteobacteria > Rhizobiales > Xanthobacteraceae > Bradyrhizobium. Next base: position 9,009 of record CAWAXO010000023.1, read on the forward strand.
CAGCGACATGTCGTCGGGCAGCTTGTAGATCTTGGTGCCCGGCAGCATGTCGAGATCGACATAGACATATTCGGCCCAGCCGCCCCACAGATGCGGCGCCTTGTCGAAGCCGAGATAGCGGCCGTAATAGACCGGCGTCAGGCATTTGTTGGCGGTCTGCGGATAGTGGATGCAGTAATAGCAGCGGCCGCACGGCATCAGCGGCGGGATCATCACCTTCGATCCGACCTTCAGCGGCTTGCTCATGAAGTCCTCGGTGAACTCGCGACCCGACCTCGACCAGCACGCCGCCGATCTCGTGGCCGAGCGTGAACGGCCATGGCAGAGGCTTCGGCCAATGGCCTTTGAGGATGTGCAGATCGGTGCCGCAGACGCCGCAGGCGCCGACCTTGATCAGCGCCGCCTTCTTCGCGATCTTCGGCCACGGCACGGTGCGGATGACCGGCGCGCGCCCGGGCCGTCATAGGTGCATACGCGGATATCTGTGCATGAAGTTTCCTCCGGGCGCCTTTGATGCTTGTTGCACTGGCGTGGCGCGCATGAGCAAGCCTACGTGAACGGCTGCACGGATGCCAATCTCGCCAGTCCCTACATTTGACATGCCAGCATGCGTCATCGCTCCAGCATGCGCAGCATAGTTCTCGTACCGCATATGGATGGAGCGGAACGTTGCGCAATCGCCGCCGTTGACACGCGGATACCGCGCCTCAAGTTCCTCGCGGATTCACGGAGCAACGCTTGCGCAATCGCTGGGGCATTCTCGCCGTTCTGTTCGCCGTTCGCCTCACCATGGCGTTCCAGTTTCGAAAGCGTCGCGGCGGTCGCGCCGTTGCTTGGCACGAGTTCGGCGTCAGGCCTTGCCGACATCGGCGTCCTGATCGGGCTCTATTTCACGCCGGGCGTCGCGCTGGCGCTTGCCGGGCGGCGCGATCGGACAAAGATTCGGCGACAAGCGGACCGTGCTCGGCGCACTGTTGCTGATGCTGGTCGGCAGCCTTGCGATGGCCTTCACCGCCGTCATGGAGCTGGCAGATCGCAGGACGGCTGGCGGCCGGCGCCGGCGGCGTGCTGCTCAACGTCCAGCTGACCAAGATGATCGACCGACTGGTTCGCGGGCCAGGAGATCGCGACCGCGATGGCGATCTTCGTCAATTCATGGCCGGCCGGCATCGCGCTCTCGCTGCTGACGCTGCCGCTGATCGGCACAGCCTACGGCGTCGGCGCGGTCAATCTCGCGGTCGGCCTCGCTGATGGCGATCGCCGATCGTGCTCGCCAGCGATCTATCAGCCGCCCGGAAAGACGGCCGTTGCGACGGCCGCTACCTCCTCGCTCGCGCCTCGATGTCCGGACGTTGTTCGCGACCATCGTCGCAGGCTCGATGTGGGGCCTCTACAATGTCGGCTTTGCGACGATCTTCAGCTTCGGCCCATCGATGCTGGTCGAGCGCGGCTGGTCGATCACGGCGGCAGGCTCGACCATCAGCATCGTGTTGTGGCTTGCGCATAGTCTCCGTCCCGCTCGGCGGCGTCCTGGCCGACCGCATCGCACCGTCCGCAGCCCATACTGATCGGCGGACTGCATGCCTGTCGCGCTGCTGATGGCTGACGCTGCCGCGACAGCGACGCGGTGATCGCCCTCGTCATCGCGCTCGGGCTGATCAGCGGGCAGCCGGCCGGACCGATGCTGAGCCTGCCCGCGCGCGTGCTGCAGCCGGAGACGCGCGCGATCGGCATGGGCGTGTTCTACACCTTCTATTACGCCGCGATGATGCTGGGGCCGGTCATCGGCGGCGCCTGCGCCAAATGGACCGGCAGCGCTGGCCGCGGCGTTCGACTTCGGCGCGGCCGCGTTCGTCGCCTGCCCGCTGCTGCTGTGGGTCTTCAACCGCATTGGCAACCAATGCGGCCGCCGCCGTGCGAATGCGGTAACTCCATGAGGCAACCTGCGCTAACCGCTCGTTAACCCTGTCGGCCGTAGGGTCTTACGACACCGAAAAGCCGGTGTCGGGTGGCGAAAAATGGCGTTGGCGAACAAAAAATCAATTCCTTCCGGCCGCCGAAGAGCGCCGGCGCTTTCAGCGGGTGAAGGTGCATCTGCTCGGCCGCTACATGCTGCCGGACCGGCGCGAATTTCCCTGCCAGATCATCAATATGTCGCCGGGCGGGCTGGCGCTGCTGGCGCCCGGCATCGGCAATGTCGGCGACCGCGTGATCGCCTATCTCGACCATATCGGCCGCGTCGAGGGCAAGATCACCCGCATCATCGACAACGGCTTTGCGATGACGGTGGGCGCGACCGCCCGCAAGCGCGACAAGCTCGCCGCCCAGCTCACCTGGCTCGCCAACCGCGACATCCTCAATCTGCCGGAAGACCGCCGCCACGACCGCATCGTGCCGCGCAACCCGATCGCGGTGCTCACGCTCGAGGACGGCACCAAGATGACGTGCCGGATCATCGACCTGTCGCTGTCGGGCGCCGCCGATCGCGGCCGAGAACCGGCCGCCGCTGAAATCCCAGGTCTTGCTCGGCAAGGTCCAGGCCCGGGTGGTGCGAAACCTCGAGGAAGGCTTCGCCATCGAGTTCGTCCACGAGCAGCTCGCCGAGACGCTCGAAGACAGCGTTACCGCACGGTAAAGCGCCAAGGGCGCCGTTCCCTGGCATCAGTTGAATCGCGCCGGGCGCGCAGCGTTACCAGATCGCAAATGCCGCCCATTCCGCGCCCGCGCGCGCGCGGTTAACGCCGCGCGGTTTTGGCGCGGCAAACGCACGCAACAACAACGCTCTGCGTGTTAATCGATAAAATTTGACTCAATTGCAGTTGTCTCAAATTTTAATCGAATACAATTCAAACAGGATTCGAGTTTGCGGCAGTTTTGACTTTCATTCGTCTCAAATCGCCCCGGCGCGCTTAGCGGCGGCGAAAAAGCTTTGTGCGACACATGGTCCCAACAAAAAACGGGGGCTACAGTGTTCAAGTTCACGGGACAGGGAAAAGGATTGGCGGCAGCCGCCGCGATCCTGTTTGCAATCACCGCGCCGGCGAAGGCCGGCGACATCGATGCTCTATGCAAGCCTCGGCGATACGACCCGCGCGCCGATCGGCTGGATCGAGTTCTGCGCGGAAAATCCGGGCGAATGCAAGGGCGGCGCAACGCAGCCACGCGACATCGTGATGTCGCAGAGCGCGTGGCGGGATCTCGTCAAGGTCAATCGCTGGGTCAATGAAAACGTCAAGCCGATGACCGACATGGATCATTGGGGCGTGATCGAGAAATGGTCGCTGCCGACCGACGGCTACGGCGATTGCGAAGACTATGTGCTGATGAAGCGCAAGATGCTGATCGACGCCGGCTGGCCGCGCGAGGCGCTGCTCATCACCGTGGTGCGCGACAAGAAGGGCGAAGGCCATGCGGTCCTGACGGTGAAGACCGACAAGGGCGAGTTCATCCTCGACAACCAGAACGAAAGCGTCGTGGCCTGGACCGAGACCGGATACCGCTTCGTCAAGCGCCAGTCGCAGGCCGATCCGAATGTCTGGGTCTCGCTCGGTGACGGCCGCCCGGCCGTTGCCACGGCGAGCGCGAAGGATCGCTGACACACGGCTGACAAGACACATCGAGCTACGCGACCCGGTCACATCCCCACCCCTCCCCGTCCCAGACCGGTTCGCGCGCGGCCAGCTCTCCCCCAAGAGCTGGCCGCAACTTTTCGGATTCCCCTGAAAATGCGAAAAAGCCGTTAGATCAAAGGGATTTGGCGAACCCGCCGTTCCGATTTCCGACGCTTCCATACAGAACGATACGGAAACAGGACCCAAGGACTCGGGGAAAGTCCGGGGAATAGATTTCCGTTTTGTTCGGGATGTCTGGGCCGCTGGTAGCGGGGGCGCGATTCACGTGATTCCCCTCCCCCGGAGGGTGAGGGTCCCATCTTTACGATTGCTCGAGCAAGGGCATTCTAGTCGGCATCAAGTCTGGCATTCTGCTTCTTTCGCTTCGAATCTCAGCAGTCCTCCTTCAACCCCATTTCTTAGAATTAGCTGTTCCGAAGATCGGTCAGATTGAACCCCGGGCCAATCAGATTGCACTCGCTCGACGTGAGCTCTAGAAAGCTGGAATGCACCACGAAAGGCTCGTGATGGTGGAGGCTAAGAAAATCTCGGCTTGTCCAAGCTGGCTTGCACTAAGCGAAGACCGTCAAAATTTCGTGTTCTTGCCGGACAGAGCCGCTGTCGTCCGAAAGATATTCGACCTGGCGATTGGAGGAATGGGCAGCTACGCCATAGCCAAATATCTCGACGGACGGAATATCCCCACGTTTGGACGCACCCAATCGTGGGATCACACCACAGTCGACAACATGCTAAGGAGCCGAGCAACGCTTGGTGAATACCAGCCCAAGAGCTATGCAGGCGGCAGTAGCAAAGGTGTCCTGACGGGACCTGCTGTCTCGGACTATTATCCCGCGGTGATAGATGAACGAACATTCGACGCTGCTCAGGCGGCGAGGCGTCAAAATCTGTCTTCTAGGCGAGGACGCAAGGGAAACGACTTCGCCAATCTTTTCGATGAATTACTTACATGCGCCTATTGTTCTAAGGAAGTTAAGTACCATAGCAACGGCCAGGCGAAGACGCTGGTTTGCGCAGCGGTACTGGACGAGAATGGTTGCACGCGCACAGCGTGGACGTACCGAGACTTTGAGGTGAAAGTCCTTGCTTTCTTAGCTCATCCGGCTCTTCGAGAATTGGTCGAGGTCGGCCAAAATGCAGCTCTTGAGGAATTGGTTGAGCTTATCGAACAGCTTTCAGTGGACTCTGATCGATCGTACAGCACGCGCGTCAATATGGCAGTCTTGCTTAGGAAGATTGTCAGCACGCTCAACGTCGGCAGCGCAGGTATGGAGCCCAGGCAGAGAATGTCAGAGGCCCTCGTGCAGCGCGATCTTCCAGGCAGATACTTTGAAATCCAGTTGTGGGACGACAGGCTCTACAAGAGCATTTCAATCGACTAGCTAGCGGGGTCAGCTCGAGGTAATCTTCGGCGGTGAAGGCACTGCGAATTACCCTATTCATCGAAGCGGACCCGTTATCCCGACGGCAGCATCGACAAAAGAAAAACCCCGGCAGTTTCCTGCCGGGGTTCTGCTAAGTCGTCAGACCGAACTCAGAAGTTGCGCTGAGCGCGGGCCAGGAAGCCGACCGTGTTCTGGTCCTTCAGCTCGTACGAAACACCACCCGGCTTGCCAAGCGATAGAGAGGCGGCGCCAGGCGTGACCGTGCCCGTGAACTTCTGGTCGAGCATGGTGTAGGTGACTTCGCCCGAGAACGTCAGGTTCTTCACCGGGGTCCAGCGGGTGATCAAGCCGATCTGACCGATGTTGAAGTCCGGGTTACAGCCGCCGGGGCCAACGCAATGCCAGGGGTGGCTGTGAGTTGGGCGCAGACGAGAGCCGTACCACCGTTGCCGTAGTGCAGCTGGGCGTACGCACCGTAGATCGCAGTGTTCCAGTACGCATCCCAGTTGTGGGTGTAGGCACCGCGCATACCCCAGGTCTGAACCGTGGAGATGCCAGTTCCGGTGCCGAACACACCGTCAGCCGCGGCCGCAAGACCGATGCTCTGGTAGGAGGTCCCGCTGCCTCCGAAGATCGAGTAGTTCTGGGCAGCCAAGCTCTGGAAGTTGTACCGGGTCGCGCCGTCGGTGTAGACCGCCTGCAAGTTGATGGTGTCGCCAGGACCAGTCGGGATGTTCTTGATCGACAAGGCCGCCTGCGCTGCCCAGCCCCACTTGTCTTCCGGATGACCGGCCAGTTCAGTACCAGCAACAGCCACGCCACCGATCGTGCCGGGGGTAGCATAGTATCCGGCGTGGTTGTTATGCGCCGCCGCCGAGAACTGGAACAGGCCCCAGGCTTGGTCGACACGAACCATACCGATGATATCGGGAGCCCGCGTACCGCCGAAGTCGTTGCTGCCGAAGGATGCGCCAGTGAAGGTTGCCGCCTGAAAGCGGAACACCCAGTATTGAACAGGTTGCTCTGACCGTAGGCGGTCGGATCCTGCGCCGAGATCGTGGCCGAGATGCCCTGACCGAAGTCAGCGGTGTAGCTCAACTGGTTCACACCAGTGACCGTGCCGCCGCCGCCGACCAGACCGTCGAAGTTGTTGCCCGGGTAGTTCTGCCAGGGAGTGTCGAACTGGGACACCGCCTTACCCATCGTGAACCCAGCGAACTGGATGAAGGCGTAGTACACGCCGACAGTACCGCCGGCGATCGCGCCCGCGTTGGCATTGTTCGGCGCGCTAACGCCGGTGCTGCCAAGCTGCGAGTAGACCGTGGCGCCAGCAGAGCCGCCCGTGTAGACGTCGGTCGTCCACGAGAAGGTCATATCGGCAGAAGGTGCGGACCACGCCATATTCGGTCGCGGTGCGCGTATCGATGTTGAGGTCTTGACGAGAACGGGTGAAGTAGTCATTTTGGAAGCGGGACCCAGTGGCGCCTTGAACGCCGCTGTAGTTTCCGTTGTACAATCCGTTCGCGTTGAACGACGTTTCAACGCGCAGATAACCACCCAGCTTGATGCAGGTGTCGGTGCCAGGGATGTACCAGAATCCAGCACCATACAGGGAGCAAACCCTCACATACTCGACCGCTTTGGCCTTGATGGGAAGGTCAGCAGCCTGTGCTCCGCCCGTGGCCAGCAGACCCGCCACTGAACAGAGCATAAGGCTCTTAGCCAACTTCATGTTAAACCTCCAGGTTGTCTATCAGGGAAGGTTCCGGATCCGCTGGGTGCTGACACCCTAAGGCTGGTCCCCTTTGTCCCCGTTCGGGCCCGCGCAAAAAATCCATCGCGCCTTCGGACACACCCGCTGAACGCGAGGGACTTAAGCGATGACTTCGAACACGGGACGACTTCGGGATGCCCCCCTCCGTCGCGGTTTCATAAGAACCGAAGAGGCTTAATCAATCAACGGACGACCGTGCAGTTTCGAGGGAGATTGCAGCGTTTTCGGACGGATGTTGCACAAAGGTCACGGGGCCGTGAAAGTAACCTTTAGCAAGCAACACGATGATTTTATTGACGAATTCTCCGTAGCTAAAGTAATTGGCCGATCAACCGCCATAAACCCCACAGAGCAGTCGTTCGGCTCAAATCGTAAGCAATGGTCGAATCGACTCCCAGCGAAACGGGAATCAGGTTCCCCTAGAAGGCGAATCTCCTGTCTCGCCGGTGCTATCGATTGTGCGGCGGAAAACGGCTCACGAGCTGGCGTTTCGTGCGCAGATCGTTCTTGAGCGTACGGGGTTTGCTAAACCGTTATAGGGTTGTAAAGCCCTATCGAGGGTTCGAATCCCTCCGTCTCCGCCAATCCATCTTGTCCGGCCCGGACACATAGGTCACAGAACGTACCTAAGACATGGGTGACAACCTCGTGCCGAACGGGTTGTCGAGGGGTTGCAGGGTTTTCTGCTCCAGGTCGAAGTATCCCAGATCATAGCGCATGAAGCTGACGAGCCAAATTCCGTCGTCGACTTCCTTGATGCCAAGCCTTTGCCCGGCCAGGACGGTTGAGATGTTGATCTTCTTACGGTGCAGGCAGAGCCGTCCGCAGGCGGTGACGAGCCCGTCGCGGTCGTGGAAGGGATAAGTCAGCTCGGGCAGACCGTCGTAGGATCGTGGTGAGGCAGTGTAGAGTTCTGCAGGACACTTCATGTTGAGCGCCTGGTGCGGACGTTCGGCGTTGAACTCCCGCACGAAGGCATCGAAGCGCTCCTGCTGCTGCAGGCTGTTGAAGCCGGGCGGCCTGGTTGCTTCCTTCTTGAGGGTGAGGTGCATGCGCTCGTGGCGGCCGTTCTGCTGCGGGTGGCCCGGCTTGATGCGTTCGATGGCGATGCCGAGCCGGAGCCACCAGACCGAGAGCTTGGAGAGATTGAACAGGGCGTTGGGACTGGCGAAAGGCACGCCGTTGTCGGAGCGGATGGCGCGGGGCAGACCGCGCTCGCGGAACAGCCGCTCGAAGGCCGTAAAGCGGTGTCTTCGCGGGTTGAATCCAGAGCTTCGCACAGCAGCAGGAAACGCGAGGCGTGGTCGGTCGCGGTCAATGGGTAGCAGTATCGCCCGTTGCCGAGCTTGAACTCGCCCTTGAAGTCGGCGCACCAGAGGTCATTAGGGACAGCGCCTTCCGAGAGCGGCGTGCCGCGCGCGCGGTGGCGCGGCCCGCCGCCGCGCCTGACCAGGCCGTGGCGATCGAGCACCGCGTGGATGGTGCTTTTGGCTGGAACCCTGATAGCGCCGTCGAGCCGCCGGACCAGCAGCTCGCGGATCTTGCGCGCACCCCAATGCGGCTTCTCGGCCTTGAGACGGACAATCAGGCTCTCGATCTGGGCCGGCAGCTGGTTGGCGTAGCGCACCGGCCGTCTGGAGCGATCGTTGAGCGCCTCGAGGCCGTGCTCCTTGTAGCGCTCGAAAATCTTGTAGCCGGTCTTGCGGGAGATCCCGAACTCCCGGCAGACCTCGGTCATGGCCTCGCCATCGAGCAGGCGGGCCACAAAGCGCAGGCGTTCTTCCATCACCGAACTCGCTTTCCACGGCATCCACACCTCCCGCCCAAAAAAAGCGAAAAGTGTAACCCATGTGTCCGGTACGAAATGTCACCTATGTCTCGGGCCGCTCACTTTTCAAGCACTTAGCGCCGCTCTGCCCGCCGGAATGCGTTACGCAGTTGCCGCAGCTGTCGCCGGTCGTTGCGGTTTCCGCCGGCACAAAAGTCGGCACTGTGTGTTTGCGCTCCGTTCGCTCTATGATCCGCGGCATGTCCCCGCGCATCATTCACATTCCGCTCTCCGGCGGCGATCGCAAGGCGCAGGCAAAGGGGATTCGCCACGCGCACGGACTGAGTGAGCATTATTATTTATTATAAAGAGTCACGAGTCATCCGCGGCGCCGCGGAAGAAAAGCTGCGCGAGGCCGATCGGCTAGAATGCGAAGCTTGGAATGCGATCATGTGGCTCGGCGGTCCTGCGCGGCCGACGCCTGGTGAAGCAGAAGCTGAGCCGACGATCGGCAACGCGATCAACGGCGGCTATGATTTGCTCAAGGCCAAATGCAATCGAGGCGCATACTTCGACATCACCGCTCTGCCTCCTACGGGTGACAGAGAGTGTTGTGCTCCCGCCTTTATCGAGGGAAGCATCATGCCCCTGCCGGCCATCCTTCCATTCGCTGCAATTGGCCGCCCTGCCTGTCCGACGTGCAAGGCCTCGATGATGCTCGTCAGTATCGAGCTAGCAGGCCCTGGCGACGACTGCATACGTTTGAATGCGCCATGTGCAATTGTCTGCTTAAGACCCATGCCGCGCATGAAGATCCGATGAAATCCACGGGTCTTGGACGTTGGCTTCAAGGCGATTTGCACCCGCCGAAGTAAGGCGCGCATTATTGGTGGACCCGACCCGCTAAAGCTCGAAAAATGCCGTCAGCTTGCGAGGGAGCGTGGTTTTTTTAGTGGGAGAACACCAAAGGAGCTATCAAACCGAGGGACCTGATGCAGCACGGGAAGCAACACTAGTAAGAACGCGGGACCGAAGCCGCCGCCCGACCTCATCCCTACAGCGGGGAATGTCCAACGGAAGGTTAAGATCTGCACCGTGACCGAGCGCATCTGGAGGTGACGAGGTATCATAATACTCGCACCCGAGCTGCTTCATGCTTCACTTCCAAAAGCCCCGCTATATGTTGTTCAAGTTCAGAGATTAGACCCTTGAAGGCGTGGGGGACGGAAAAAGTTCGGCCATAAGGATCTGACCGATGCAAATGGACCGCACTCTTCTCATCATCGGATTGATAGTCGTGATGTTTGTGGCCCTCGCAATTTGGAGGGGCCATCGAAGGATGGTGCCACCGCCCACAGCCTCGACCGAGGAGCGCTTGAAGCTGGCTGAAATTTGCCACAGCCTGAGGCCATCCGCCGGCTGGTCGGGCTAGCGCTAAAGGTGAAATAGGAACCAGGACTGGCGATGGTCTACTGGGTCAGAGAATTTAAGGACCGGCGCAGCGGTGATCGTTTCTGGGTCTACGGCGAAGCCCCGGACCTCCCTAAACTTCGGGCAAAAATCGCCGAGCAACGAAGCGAGCCAGATTGGCTTAATCAGGAGATCTACGTCCATGACGCGGGATTGGACCTGCAGTTGCCGGGCAATCATGAATTGTACGTGCTCCCGATCTGAGAGAGCCGGCTGGTCGAGATCGGGCTGAAGGCGAAGTGGTCCAATGGCTCGCCGAGCAGAACACCTTGGCGAACACTCCTGCGGCGCCTGCGCTTATTGTGTGCGCAGGCTGGGCGCTTTACCGCATCGGCGTCGACCTGATGAGAGCATTGCAGGTCGCTCGTGAGGTCCGCTGGTGGATGACGCGGGCCGCATCAAGTTCGACCAGATCATGAAAGAGCCCAGCCGCAGGGCTGGATGCGGCCGGGCCAAGGCGGAAGTGACCATGAGAGCGGCAGCTGCAGGCCGCCGCCGAGAGACCTAACGCACTCGGCCGGCGAGCGATCCTAACGCAGGCGGATAGAACCTGGCGGTATTTAGATGCATAACGCTGAGTAAATCAGTTAGTTGATCGGCGCGCGAAAAACGATCGCGAAACGCCGTGGCTTGATCCGGAATTCGTCAATCCTTGCGCAGGCCTTTCCCCATCGCCTCGTAGATCATCGATTTCAAGTTCAGTTGGATCCGTCCGCCCTGTGTGGGCGACATCACCATGAAGACTCCCAACATCTCGTCCACGGGGTCGACGAAATAGAAACTGCCGCCGGCGCCGTCCCAACGGTATTCACCGAGTGGCCAGTTCGTATTCGGGGGTGACGAGGTGCGCACGGCAAAGCCAAGACCGAAGCCGCTGGTCGGACCCGGAAAATAGAAGGGATCATGAATGATCTTGGTCTCCGGCCCGATCTGATCCGACGTCATCAGTGCGACTGTCTCACGCTTGAGGTATCGCTTGCCGTCCAGTTCGCCTCCATTCAGCAGCATTTGCAGGAAGCGGGCGTAGTCCGCCGTCGTCGAGACCAAGCCCGCTCCACCGGACTCCCAGCGCCGTGGCAACGTGGGATCTCGGATTCCGGCGACTCGAGAGCGATCGACAGGAAATCCCCTGGCGATCAGCGGCCACTTCGCTTTATCCGCGACATAATACATGGTGTCGGACATGCCGAGCGGATCGAACAATCTCTGCTTTTCGAATTGGTACAGCGTCTGCCCCGAGGCCACCTCGACGACACGGCCGAGCACGTCGATTGAATGGCTGTAATTGAAACGCGTTGCGGGCTGATCGGCGAGCGGCAACACTGCGATCCGGTCGGCGAAGTCGGCGTTATCGAAATCCCCTGCATACAGTAGAGGATTCGCATAGAGTTTCTGCACCTGGCCTTCGCCGTAGAAGCCGTAGGTGATACCCGAGGTGTGCCGCAACAGATCCCTGATCGTAATCGGGCGCTTCAACGGCTCGAGCTTGAGCGGATACTTTCCTGCCTCATCGGAAATATCGACACCGACTTTGGCTTCCGCAAAGGAATGAATGTATTTCGACACGGAATCGTCGAGAGCCAGCTTGCCGTCGTCGACCAGCATCATCGCCGCAACCGACGTAACGGCCTTCGACATCGAATAGATCTGGAAAATCGTGTCCGGCGTCATCGGCTGCCCTGTGTCGGGGTCCCGCACGCCGAAGCATTCGAAATGGATTGGTTTGCCGTGTTGTTGGATCAGCAGGATGCCGCCGGGAATCTTGCCGGCCGTGATCTCGTTGCGAATGGTGTCGTCAAGCCGCTCCAGGGCCGCGGGTGAAAGAATTCCTACGGCCGGCGTTCGGGATTCGGCGCGCAGCTCAAACGCGCAGCCGACGACCAGGGAAATCGCGAGCGCTGCCGCGGAAACGCAGCGCAGTGCGGCGTTTTCGGTTTGCCATCGTTTCATAGCTATGGTCATCAGCTCGAACGTCTCCGGGCTGAGATAGGTCTTAGCTTCGTATGGTCCGACCGGCAACCTCGATTCAAATCCGCCGCCGACGTTTTCCAATTGATGCACTCGGTCAACCGAGATTCGGGGACGAGCTTCCTGCTCGTTACCCATAACCTGCATCTGGCACGCCGCTGCGACCGGATCATCGAGGTGGTGGACGGTCGTATACTCATTACGCAGTTCCACGTACGACCGGCGTCCCCGCGCGAAGGTGTCCGCTTAGGTCAAAACCGGTAATGCTCTCACCGAGCGCAACAATTCCGCTTAGCCCTCAACGCCGGACATCAGCGCGCTAATGCGCCTAATCTGCACCTCGGGGGACAGCAGATCTTTTGCTGAAGCAAATGGCTCGCGCGATGGTCCTGTGACCAGGATCTCCGCGACGTCCGACCATTTGCCGCCGGCAACCGTGTAGCGCGTTTGCACCTGTTCGACCAAGAAACGCGAAAAAATCTCGCGGGTTTCCGGCACATCATTGACGGACAGCACGAACCGGCCGGCGATCGCTGACAAATGCGCTGCGAGCTTGATGAAGTCGGGGCGCCTGAAAACCCCCGATCCATAATCGTCCTCCGATCCCCAATAAGGCGGATCGAGATAGAACAACGTCGCCGGCGAGTCGTAGCGTTCGAGAAACGCCGGCCATGGCAGGCACTCGATCGAGACGCCGGCGAGGCGCTCGTGGATGGCCTCGAGCACCGGCCCGAGCTTTGTGATGTCGAACCGTGACGAGCCGGCGCTGTCGACACCGAAGCTGCGGCCGGCGACTTTGCCGCCGAACGCTAGGCGCTGCAGATACAGAAAGCGGCCTGCGCGCTCAAGGTCGGTCAGCGTATCGGAGTTGCAAGCCACCAGGCGCTCGAACTCCGCGCGCGACGTGATCTGGAATTTCAACGTCTCCATGAATTGCGGATAGTGTCGCTGCAAAATCCGGAACAGCGTCGCGACATCGCGGGAGATATCGTTGAACACTTCTCGCCGCGGCGCCCATCGACGGCGGAAAAACACACCGCCCATGCCGACAAACGGCTCGGCGTAAGTCTCGTGCGGAACCGCCTCGATGCGCCGCGCCAAATTCTCGCCGAGGCGTCGCTTGCCGCCGATATAGGCCGCGGCCGGCCGGATGGGCATCACAGCCCGATCACTTTCGTGCATGAGATTTCAGCTCAACGGATTGGCAAGCCCCGACGCGTAGTCTCGACGATCGGCGGGCTGGCGTTGAGCAATTGGGCGTCGGACGGGGCCTGGTTAGTGCCGGACCCGTGGTACGAAGCGTTGGCGCGCTTCGACCCCCTCCACGCATGACGGGGAAGCGTTTTTTGTATCTACGAAGCGCAATCGGGCCGCCGAGACTGCGCGTCTGCACTCGACCGCCTTGACGCGACCGCCCCAGCTGAATTGCCGGAATTTGGTAGAGGCCATGCCGGGCATTCCAGCCCAAAAAAGCGTGGCTGGCGCGAGTGCGGAGTCGACTGCTCGGACGGAAATAGTTTCAAGGCGATCACAATCTCGCCCCGTGTACCACAATTTTGTCCCGAAAAGATCTGGAGTCTGTCGGGTTCGGTTAATCGGGTTCGGTTAAAGAGATGCTAAGTCATTTTTGCAACATTTGGCAAAATACGGTTGTGGAAACGGCTAATTCCTCAGTCTAGTTGTTGCTGCACTGGCGAGCGCCAAGTTATCTGGCGATCGGTAAGGCCAAACTAGCCTGATTCACAGTGGGGGACTTTGATGTTGAAATTCGCGATCCTCGGCTTCGCCTCTCTGGCTTTCGTGGGAACAGCAGCAGCTGCCGACCTCCCACGGCCTCAGCCTGCGCCGGTGGCCGCCGCTCCGGTCGGCAAATATCCCATGGGCAAGTATCCCGTCGGCAAGAGCCCGGTCGGCAAATATCCGGTTGCGGCCCCGGCGCCCCTGGTTACCAAAGGTTGATCTAGCGGGCAGGCGCTTTTAGCCAGGAATCCGCCTGGCGCGGATTCCCCTAGCCGTCATCGTTGGACAACAGATCCTGGATCGCCGCCGCGATGACGCCGACCAGGATGACGACTGCGATCGCCAGCGCGATCTTTGTGAGCTCGGCGCGCCAGGCGACGAGCTCGACGAGCTGCGCCTCGAGCTTCATCGAACCCACCTGAACGCGATCGCGCCGAGCAACGAGCGCCAGCGCGTGCGGACCGCATTGCCGTCATTGCCGGAATGCACCAGCCACAGGCCGCGTTTATCCGGGCCGCCGCGGATCTCGCCGACGTGATGCGGCCAGACGACGACGACGCCGGCGGCTGGCCGGCTCGCGTCGATCCCCTCGCGCGCCCATTCGATCGCGCGCGCCAGGCGCCGATCGGTCTTGTGCTTGAGATGCATCATGTAGAAGCCGCACCAGGGCAGCCGAGACGCGTGCGAAGGCTGCGACCACGCAAGCGCGATCGCCGCCGCCAGGACCAGGCGGATCATGTTCCCCTCGATTGTCGGATGAGTTACGGCCGCCCGATCGGCGTGCGTGACGCGGCCGGCGGCCTCGAGCACGCGGACCCGCGCCTCGTGATCGGCGAGGATCCGCTGTTGTGCGCGGATCTCGACCGATTGCTCGATCGAGACCTCTTTCATCGTGTCGATCTTTTTCGAGATCTCGTCGATCGCCGAGACGCCGCGGCCGCCCATCCAAAGCGCGATCGGAAGGATGAGGCTCGTCGCGACGATCATCGCGACGCGCGCGAACAGTGTTAACGCAACGCTGTCGACGAGCTTCGCGCTCGCCGTCTTTTCCTCGGCCATCACACCCCTGCCCGGCTGTTAGCGCTTGATGATCCGCGCGACGTTTTCAAAGCCACGCTTTGCGAAGTAGAAAGCGACGATCAGGTTTGCCGTCGTCGCCGCAAACCCGCCGAGCGGATCAGTCGTGCCAAGGCCGAGAACCTTGTCCCAGATCAGCAGTTTTCCGAAATAGATCGCGACGAAATACCCCATCAGCTTGTCCGGCTCCGACCAGTGGCCGAGCTCGGCGATGCGGTATTGCATCATCGCATTCGTTTCGGCCGTCTGCGCCGCGATCTCGCTTGCGGCCAGATCAGCGGCGATCTTGCTTTCGACATTGCCGGCCGCAAGTTTCGCCTTGTACGCATCGATGAGGCCTTTGACGACAGGACCGCCCAAGAAGCTAAGAATTGTTAGCCACATGGATCAGCTCGCCGGCTTCTCGACAGCGACGACCTTGGCGACGCCGGCGTCATCCTTCTGCATGATGACGTGCGGCGGATTGTCCGTGACCCTGCGCAGCTTGTCGAACAGCCAGGCGATCATCACCATGCCGAGCGGGATCGACCAGGCCGGCAGCTTCGCCGTCAGCGACGTCCAGTCCTGGCCGGAGACGAGCGGCAGGATCTCGTCATGAAAGCCGACGACGATGCCGGCGATCGCCAGCAGCCGCGCCGAGAGCTTCGTGCGAAATCCGACGAGCTTCGCCTGCACCTTGTCCCAGAGCGAGGCCTCGGCCTTGAAGGCGGCCGAGAGCATCGGCTGCTGTTTCAGGATCGGCCGGATGATCCAAACGTAAAGCAACACACACGCGAGAGCGAGCAGAGCAGCGAGCCACAGCATTGATTGCCTCCTAAGCGGCTTTGTTGAAGAGATGCGAGATCCAGGCGCCGAGAGATCCCGGCGCCGGGTTGGTGATTGACGGCCTCAGGGCGACCGAATCCGGATGCGGCGCGACAACCGGCTGCGCCGTTTTGCGGATGAAGGGCACGACATTCGACGCCGGCGCGCCTGCCTGGACCGACGCGTCGATCGCGGCCATCGCCAGGATCAAGCCCGCGCAGCCGAGTTGCTTGTCGACAGCCTTCGGATCAAAGACGTGATCGGCGACATACTTGCCGGCGACATACGCATCCGTCCCTGACCACACATACGGCGACGGCAGGCCCTTGGAGGCGTAGCCGAGGCCGTTGTATTGCTCGAGCAGCGTCAGGATGCCGCCGATCGACCAATCCTTGTTTCGCGCCGCATAGGGCGCGCAATTGACCAGCGCATCGACCGCGGCGTCTTCCCAGGAACGCAAACGGTCCCCGGCCGGCCGGGACGTGGATCGACTTGCTGTCAAAGAAATCGCCCTGCGCGATCGAGCGCATCCAGCTCTGCGAACACTCGCGCTCATGAATGACCGCGATCACGAACCACGGCACGCCCGTGCGCGCGGAGACCGCGAGGTAACGCTGCTTCGCCGCCGGCGCGCAGAGCCGCTGCGCGACGGGCGAAAATTCCGGACCACGCGTCAGCTTGGCATGCGCCCAGCGGTCCGCGTTCGCTGCACGCAGCGCGACGAGATCAGGCATATTGTGATGCTCTCAGAGATTGTTTTCGCCAAAACGTGATTGTTCTGACGAGGTCAAAAATTAGAGCTCGATCAGGCTGTTGCGTCGAGGAAACGCCTAGAAACGAGAAGTCGGCCGCTCCAAGTCGAATCAATCTTGACGCGTATGGTTCTATTGCACCTTGCCTGTGACGCGGTACTCCCGTATGGCTGCGCGCCCCAAAACGAGCCAGCCACAGGAATTCCCTTATGGACGCCGAAGAACCGAAAGCCCGCGAAGCTTGCCGCAAAGCCGGCGTAGTCGAGCGCGAGCGGTGCCCGACCTGCGGCAACGACGACGAGGAATATCAATACAGCAATCGTTGCACCGACCCGTGGCACCACGACGATAACCTGCGAGCCGCGCGCGCCCACTGCGTTGACTGAAACTCAGAAAACACCACCAGCATGCAAGGCGGTTTGCCATAAGCCGGCGACGCCATCAGCACCGCCGGCGTTCCAATGTGTTTGATCGGTCTGCCTGAAACTGCTGCCGGTCAAAGTATCAGCATCCGGCCCCGCGAAAATCCCTGCCGCATTGTTCACGACGGCAGCTTGCGCAGTTCGAATTGTCGCGTTCGATATTCCATTGATGAATGTCGATTTCGCAACAAATACCGGTACAGTCGACCAGACCGCGCGGATCGTTGTCATCATGCTTGCGAAGAAGGTCTGATAATCCGCTTGCGACGTCTGCGGCGACGTATCGCTTTCGCCCTGTTCCCACAGGAAGGCAGATGGTGTTAAGCCCGCCTTCGCGAGGCGCCGAGCCGTGACAATGATGCGATCGTTATTCGCGCGGCCAACCGCCCAATCCTGCATCTTGGATCCACCGACGCCGATCGGAACAAGAATGACGCGTTGACAGACGCCGGCGTTGATCAGCTTGTCGCCGAGATCGCAGCCCCAATGCCCTGTGGGCCACGGATTGCCCGGCAGGTTCGGATGGTAGCCAGTGCAGCCGAGCAGCGTTCCCTGCGCCTTGTAGCAGCCGCCGTTCGTGATCGAAAAATTATGAACCAGTGCATTGGTTGGCGTATGCGGCGAGGGCACGCAATTGGTTGACAGCGATTGCCCGGCGATGACGAGAACGAGCGTCGATTGGCCAGGCACCAGCGCAGGGTCAACCGCAACTTTGCCGTTCGGATTGTCCCAATCCGGAAAGATGTCGTTACTTGCCGCCACAGAGGGCACCAAGGGAAACAAATTGTACGGATCAGCCGAAGGCTGACTCGACTGGCGTCGGAGGCGCGGCAAGAACATTAGCGGCTGACTCCCCCGACGATCCCGCTCTTGACGGTGGGCTGAACGAACCCGAGCCAAGTCTGAGTGCCGCTGCCGGCGCCAAACTCGATCCAAGGAATGAAATGCCGGCCGATGCCGGGCGTGCCTTCGTAGAACGCCTGCGTATTGAACGAGTTTGAGGTAAGCGAGGCCGGAATGCTCGCTTGCTGCGTCACAGACGCCTGGCTCGCCGCAGGAACCGCGTCGACACCAATGCCGACTACAGGGTTCGCCGACACCGTTGAAACGACTGCCCCGTTGACCAAAGCCCAGACCGGCCGCGCAACACAGGTGACATAGTCGAGCTGGTTCGCGACGTTGCCGTTCGCTTGCCGCCATACTGCGGCGCTGTAGGGCCATGTCGCCGTGGGATCGAAGACCGCCATTTCACCCGGCACGTCGTTATGTCGGTTCGAGAGAAAGCGCCGCGTCTTGCTGTCCTCGGTCTGGCCAGCGGCAACGGTCCTGAACGTACCCAGCAATCTGCGCGTTGGATCGTCACTTTTGACGTCGATTCCATCCTGCTTTGCGAGCGCAACCGTGCGCGTGGTGTCATTTGTCCATGCGGTCATGTCGAGCGCGAGCGCGCCGCTAACGATGCGTCCCCACACGTCGTAGTTCGTGTTCGCCGCGAGCCCGCTTAGCGAAAGCGTCGTTTCCGGGAATTTGACAGGCGACCATCCGGTGCCATCGAACAAGCTAATCAAATCGCCGTCATGCGGAGTGTAGAAAACGCTCGTCGCTGCGGCCACGTCTGCCGACGTCACGGCCGTGCCACTGGTCAGCGTCAAGCGCCCCTGCGGATTGGAGCGGCTTGCGAAGCGCGACTTTGCGGCGGCGAGGATATCGAAAGCGGTCATATTTAGTCATCCCTTCCGCGCCGGTCGATCCATCCGCGTGTTGCGACGTAGAGCGCGTTTCCGGACGCCGCGCTCGTCTTTGCATTGATCTGTGCTGACGTGTTGGTGAAAACTCTGAATGTTCCGAAACTCAGAACTCCTCCGACTGCGTCGTACAGTGACGCAGCGCCAGGTGCTACGGAAACATCGTTGCCGTTGAACCCATCGAAAAAAATGATCGTCTGACCAGCGCCAGAATTGGTATAAACACCGTGAAATTCAGCCTCGACAACAATTCCGGTCGGAACGCTTATGTTCAGCGCCGCGATTGAAGTGCTCAAGCCGGCGAAATTGGCATAATCAGATTTTGTCACCGCCCAAATGAAGCGATCGCCGATTTGGAAAAACGCCGTCCATTTCGCCGAACCGTCCGTTTTCATCGCTCCGATACGGCGGAATAGCGAATAGTTCGCCGGGAGCGTCGGCGCCGATGCAGACAGGGAAACCAGCACGTCGACGACGCCCGTATCGGCGCGCTTGATGACGTAGACATGGTACCAAGTGTTAGCCGCGATCGCGCCCGTATCGAGCGCGCCGTTATTGTTGCCGAATGCCCATGCCGACGTTGATTTAGTGAGCGACGAACCAAGGGCCAGCATGTCGACATTCGTGCTATCAGCAGCGGTGCCGGCGCCAACGCCGAACGTCGCCGCGCTGCCTGCGGTTGCCATCTGCAAGCCGGCGAGATTACTGCGCACAACCGGGACGCCGACGCCTAGATTTGCGCGAAACGCTGCCTTGTTCACAATGTCGGCGCCGTTCGCCGACTTGGCAAGTGTGTCGGCCGGATTGAACGCTGCGAACGCCAGAACGTCGAGCACGTCGCCATCGTTCAAGGGCGCGGTAAGAACAATCGACGTGCCATCGCTTGCGGTGTATTTGTCGAACGGCATTTTGAGACCGTTCACGGCAATTTCTAGCGCGCCCGCCGTATAACTGAGCACCTGACTATGACTGTCAGGCCCGCTGAACGTCGATTGCGCGGCTGTCGCGACGAACACATAGTCGACCTTTTGGCCGAGCGGCGAGCCTGGATCCCCGGCGAGGTTGATATTCCAAACTGTGAGCGTGCCCGAACCGTTCGCATTGTCGGTGTTGACTGTGAGACTGCCTGTCACGGCGTCGTAAGCAGTCACCAAGCCTTCCATATAAGCCGTCCCGCTGCTGACGCGAACGCGCCCGCCGACGGTGTAGGCTAGATTGGGTTGCGTGGCGAACGTCTTGGAACCGATGCCGACCGCAACCGATGACGTCGACGTGCCGCCGTAGCCTGAACCGGTATCGCCCTTGGTGCCCTGCGAACCGGTGTCGCCTGCGACGTTGATATTCCAGTCTGCATGCGTGCCCGAGCCGCCTGCGCGATCTATCGTCATGGTCAGTGTTGCGCCGGAATATGACGCTACCAAGCCTTCCATGTAGTTTGTCGGATCGGCCGCAGACGCCGCGCGAAGGCGCTGGCCGACCGTGTAGCCGCGCCCGGTGGCAATCGTGAACGTCTTGCTGCCGGTCGTGACCGTGAGCGACGAAACCGACGACGCCGTATAGGTCGCGCCGTCGAGTCCCTTCGCGGCGATCAATTGCCAGGTTGCAGGGTCGCTGTCCGGAGAAACGTTCGTATTGTCGACCAGAGCAAAATACGAACTACCGTTGAGCGTAACGGTATTGAACGCAGCGTAAGCCGTCGTGCTTTTCCAAGGCGCCGGCGCACTCCAACCTTTGAACACGCCGACAAAAACCCATAAGCCGCCGACTTTCTGCCAGAGCTTAAACGTCGACGGCTGGATCGCGAATTGATTTTCCTCGCCCAGCGAGGGATCCGGCGCGGCGACGCCCGGCGGGACGATAAACGGCAGTCCCTCGGTGTTCAGCGCGGCAACCAGCTTGATGACGTCGGCCGCGGCCTCCGCGCCGGAGAAGCGCAACGGCGAGCGTTGCACGATCTTGTAAGGCGTGCCGGCCGGAACGGCCGGGAAACGACCAGGCGTCGATCTCGAGATGTCCGTCGTCGATCACGTCCTCGATGATGACGATATGGCCGGCGACGACGAGATCATCACCAGGCCGGACATTTGTCGTCGACGTCCAGAGCGGTCCGCCGGCGCCGGCGACGACCGTCGCGCCGGCATCGATCGAGACGGTGCCGACTGCATAGCTCGGAAACTTTGTCATAGCTTGATCGCGTCCAATTCTTGCGGCGTGGCGGCCGCCCTGATGCGAAGCTTGAGTGCGACGCGCTTGGCTTCGCGCTCGGCGAGCTCGTCGGGCTTGGTGAGAATGAGAGCGGACAGCGCCTCGACCGTCATGCCGCGCAGATCTGCCTCAGGCTTCAATCGCGGATCATTCGTTGCAGCCCATAGGCGTTTTTGCGCGTGCGCTGCATCGACATGCGCCACCTGCGTGGCCATCGCATTGAACGCGGCATCGAAGCGATCCTCGGCCGCCTGGCGCAGCGCCGGCATCGGATCAAGCGTGATCGATAGCCGCGTCATGCCACGGCCTCGATATCGATCGCGCAGTCCTGATAGGGCCAGCGCCGGATCAGCACGCGATAGCGGCAGGGTGCCGGCATCGGAAACTCGATCTCGTCGGCGTCGAGCGAGCCTTGCGAGAACACCGGGACCTGATAGCCGGTCGCGTACACGTCGAGGCTCGCGCCCTTCGGAATGCCCGTGATCACGGCATCCGCGCCGGCCTTGATGGTCGAGGCCTCGGCGCACGCATCCATTACCGGTCGCGCGACGAGCTCGCCGGCCTTGACGTCGACATACCAGCGTTCCGGCGGCAGAAGCCCCGGCGCGTCGGCTTTCTTGACGAAGCGTTGCCCGAACTCGGCCAGCATCGCCTCATAAGGCTTGAGCTCATCCGGGCTCACGAACACCTTATTGGCCTGCGTGATCTCGCCCGTCTCGGGATTGTGGATC
Source organism: uncultured Alphaproteobacteria bacterium (assembly GCA_963786015.1). GTDB lineage: Bacteria > Pseudomonadota > Alphaproteobacteria > Rhizobiales > Xanthobacteraceae > Bradyrhizobium. The sequence goes on from CAWAXO010000023.1 coordinate 30,482, forward strand.
GCGTACAGCATGGCGCCTCAATTGCAGTTTTTGAAAATGCAGAAATTGACGAGTGTGACGTTCGGCAGGTTGTCCGGGAGCGCCGGCGCGCCGACAGTGAAGGCCAGAGGACAGAAGAAGCTGCCGCACACGCCGCCGCCGCCGCCTCCACCGATCGGGTTGTTCGAGCTCTGCGACGAAGGCGTTTCGAGACGCCCCAATGCCGTCGTTCAACCGCCACGCGACGAGGAACACCGGGCTTGTTCCTGCCGGCGGCGTGAAAATCGGGATCGCGGACCCTTCGCTGATATTCTTGCCGAGATTCCGCTCATTGAATGTGATGCCGACGACCGACGTGAAGCCCGTCGCATACAGCCGCAGCGGCGGTTGATTGCCGTCGAAAATGCAGTCATTGAACGCGGCCGCGATCGCGTCGACCCCGGCCACCGAAATCTTCAGCGGCGATCCGGATGCGCCGCTGCCGTCGAACCGCACACGCCGCGCCATCAGGTAAAGGCCTTGCTGTAAACCTGATAGAGCGCCGGGTATGGGCCGCCGGAGGATGTCGAGGCGAGCCCGATCGTCATCGACGCGCCGTTGCCGTTGATTGTCGCCGTGGCAGGAGCCGCGCCGAGCAGGAAGGGCGGCGACGGACGCACCGGACCCGGGCCGAGCGTATGGCCGATGACGGCGGCGAAATCGTACTGGCTGGTCACAAAGACGAAGGGCGAATGCGCAAGCCCCAACGCCACGACCGAGGGCGATGTCACCCGCCCCATCAGGATCAGTTGCGAGACCTTTGCGGTGACGTTGAGGATGAGCGCCGCGTCGGGCTCCGTCGCGGCATCCGCGCCAGGCGTCCCGATAAACAGGCCGACGTCGCCGTTCGCTCGCGCGCCGAGCCGTGCTCTGCGGCTCATTGGGACGGCGCCGCGATGTTGTAGACCGCGAACAGGCAGGTCATGCCGTTGTTGGTCGGACCGCTGCCCGCGCTCATCGTGGCCTGCGTTCGTTCGATGAGCGTATAGCCGCCGGCCGGAAAGCTCGAATTGACGAAATCGTCAAACACGACATTCCCCGACAGCAGCCGTGATCTCGATGAATGGCTTAAAACCCTGGTCGGGATAGAACGCCCGAACGCCGAAAACGTTGACCCCGTTGATCACGTTCACGACGGTCTCGGCTACGATCCCGATCGCCACGATCTTCGCGATGTCGGTCCAGCGCGAGTCGAAGGTGAGCGAATGGCCGTCGTCGATCGCGGTCAACGCATCGAAGGCCGGCGCCGACACGCGCAGCGCGATGCTGCCGTCAGCCTGCGTCCCAAGTCTTGCGCGGCGTGTCGTCATGAGTTGTCGAAAATGTCGAGAAAGCCGTTGTTGAGATCGATCACCATCCTGGTGCCGGCGGGATCGGTCAGCGTGCCGGCTTTGACCGCTCCGAGATTGGCCGAGATCGCGCTCAACGTGTCCGACGTTCAGCATCGACGCCGTGATCGTGCCCGTCAGGATCAGGTTGCCATTGATGCCGACCGTCTGCACGCCGCCGACGAGGCCCGTCGTGAACACCGGCACCGGATTTGCGCCGGGAATGGCGACCTGGAAATGATCGGCCAGCACGCGGAACGACGATTCCACGTCCGTCCCGTTCACCAGCTCAATGCCGGCAACGTTGCCGTTGACGTCGATCGAGACACCCCAGGACGCCGCCGCAAAGCCGTCGAGCTGCGCGACCGCGCTGGTGACCGTCTTGACGGTCGAGAACGCATCGCCGAACGTCGCCGAGACCTCGGTCTGAAACTCGGCAAACGCTTGCTGCTGATCGACCACCACGGTCTGCAGCTCGGCGATCGAGGCCTTGGCGTCGCCGGCCTGCGCGAACAGCTCGGAGCGCAGCTGTTTCTTGTCGAGCCAGGTCCGCGCGGCCGCGCCGGCGGAGATCGAGGCGAGCAGCTGCGTCACCTGGTCGGCCTGCGACTTGACCTGGTCCTGCAGCGTCGTGACCTGGTACTGCAGGCCCTCGATCAGCGATTTGAGGGCAACCGTCTGCGAGGCGATCACGATGGTCGGCGCCTGCACCGACACGGACGAGAACGGCCCCTTGATCGTGCTGTTGACGGCCTGGACGCGCAGCGTCAGCGCCGCGGCCGTCACCACCTGCGAGAAACTGATTGCCCTGCCCTTCATAGACCTGCGCCCAGCTCGCGCCGCTGTCATAGGAGATCTCGGCGATGTAGTAGATCGCGCCGGCGGCCGGAAACCAGCTCGCCGAAAGCATCGGCTCGGCCGTGCCCTGGCCGAATGTCGCATTCAAGCCGACGACCAACGGGACCTTGGCATTGACCGGGAACTGTCCGTCCGGCAGCACCGGCGGCTCGCCGAGATCGGTCGCGTGAACGCGCTCGTCGTCGACGACCAGGCTCAGCGTGCAGAGCTCGCCGTTCGGCACGCCATTGAGGACGACGCACAGCCTGGACGACGAGACCCCGGTCCCGAGTTCGAAGCTCGGCGGCTCGCCGCCATCCTCGCGCGCCAGGACGGCCGCCAATGTCGTCGACTGCGCGGCTTGCGCGCCGGCGAGGCTATCCGCGTCGAGATTTGCGATCGACGGACTCGCGCCTTCCGTCACCAGGACCGGCCCGAAAAACGTTCCGTTCGGCCGCCGCAGGCGAATGAAGAACGGCCCCGTGTCCCATGTCGGCGCCGGATTGAGCGTCAGCGCGTTGCCGGCGACGTCGACGACGGCGCCGCCATAGCCATAGGCCATCGGCAATTCGGATTGCACGCGAACGACCGAGCCGAACGTGATCGCGCGGCCCTCATATTCGGTCCCGATCGAGACCGCCTCGCGCCGATAGATCGATTGCAGATAATAGAACGCGCACTCCCGGAAGGCCTGGCTGCGGTTGACGACGCCGTCGATCCGCTTCACTTCGGCATTTTCCGCGACGAAGCCATCCGCATTCGGCGGATACTGCACCTGCGCCGGCTGCCAGGTCTCCTCGTCGACATATTCGACGATCACGGCGTCGGGATCCTCGTCACCGAGCATGGTGAAAGTCACCTGCGTGGAATCCCGCACGATCTCGCGATCCGTCAGCAGCATGGTCGGGACGTCGCGCCATTCGTCGCGAACCAGCGACACGGTATCGCCGAGCCAGAAGTGCCGCGATCGCGCCGGCGTCAGGATCTTGTCGAAGGCCTCCGGGACCGAGATCGCGCTGGTAAAGACATAATCGAACGTGTCGCCGCGCGCGTCGCAGCCGGCGGCGAAATTGACGACGCTGTTGAAATCGGCTTTCGAGATCGGAATCGTCGAGCCGTATTGTGCATTGGTGACGGCATCGAAGAACGCCCAGCCGTTGTTGCGCGTCGGCTGCAGCACGAAGGCCGAGCCGTTCCAGACCGGCAGCTTGCGCGTCGCGAGCACGCCGAACTTGTAAGAGCCCTGCGTCGACTGCGAGGCGAGCAGACGGATCGCGACCGTCGAGACGTCAGGGAATGAATTGTTGCCCGCCAGGAACGCGCGCAGGCCTGCCCACAGCACCGCGTTCGATCCCTGGTCCGCAGTGTAGGCGGCGTCATCGCGGCGAAACCGGACCGCATAGCGCGCCGGCGAGACGTCGACCTTGCGGCTGTCGCGGATCGGGCTGGTGGATCCGTAGTTGAACACGCCGGAAAACAGCTGCACGAACGGGCTGATCTGCGCGCCGGCGTCATTGATCTGGCAAAACTCCGCGGTCAGCGGAACCGTGCCCGGCCCGAACCTCGGCCCATCGGAATTTTGATTGAACGTGGCGCAGCCGGACGGCATGACGAAATCGATCGCCAGGGATTGCGCCAGCGTGCCGGGCGGGTTTGCCGCAAAGGGACCGATCCAGTCGCCCGACGTGCGCGCCGTCGCCGGCACGAACGCTCCGCCGGACGTTCCGGTCCCGTCCGGCAGCTGTTGCCCCTGCACTTCCGATGACGCCGCGACATTGGTCGGAAACAGCGTGACCGCCTGGCCGGGCTCATAGAACGCGAGCTGCGCGCCTGGAAAGGTCGCCGAGATCCCGTTGACCGAGTCCCACAGGACCGTGTCGTCGAGATAGAGCGCCTCATAGGAGACGCTCCCCATGCTGACCGACAGCAGCACGTTCAAATACTGATCGTTGCCGACGAACTCGCCCCAAGGCGTCGCCGCGAAATCCGGGAAGCGCTTGACGCGCCCATACCAGACCGGGAGCGGCTGGCCGAGGCGCGCGACGTTGCCCTGCGCGGCCGCCGTATAGATCTGGTCCTGCGTCGCATCCGGCGCGTTGGTCGCGCCCTGCTTTGGCGCGACCAGCGCATTGATCAGCAGCGAGCCGCCGATGCCGATCGCGGCCGTCGTCGCGAGCGCGCCGAACGTGCCGGCGCCGAACAGCGCCGGACCGGCCCATAGCGCAAAGGCAGAGACCGCGACCAGGGCGACGATGCCAATGACTTGCTTGATCCCATTATTGCCGCCGCCGAGCGGATAGCTGACAAACCGGACATTGTCGTTCGCGGCGATGCGGCGCTTGCGCCATTCCTTGCGCAGCACCGCCTCGCCGTTGATCTCGAGGATGGTCGGCAGACCTTTGCGGAATTGCCAGCCATACGCGCGATCAAGCCTCGCCCAGCTCGTGCGACGCAGGAAGGCAGTCACGGTTTCCCGCGGCCGCGGCGCAGCGCGCGCGACCTCGAGGCCAGGCATGACGAGATGGATGACGTCGCGCGGCGACTGGCGCGTGCGATGTCGCCGGCGCGACGACGCCGGCGTTGGCTTACGAATGGTCTGGATTGGCATAGGTTTACTTCGACGGCCGAGATGTCGGCTTTCGGGGAATAGGCAGAAATCTTATGCTTGAGCAGAGAATTACCGGAAGTGACCCTGAACGGACATCTGATGGTGCAAGACCGCTAGGTCGGCGAAAGTTGTGTTTCCCGATTTGTTCCTGCCAACCGTTGGATATTGGCCTGTTTCCGACCTCACTGGCCGGTTTTGAAATTCTATGGCCCGATTTGAATCGAACCGTCGAATTGGTCAGGCGTTATTAACCATCACCGCTTCGCCCGTGGTAGCTACCGGTGATGAGAGCTCAAGTCGCGCTCCCGCCCAATTTAGAGAGGGAGCGAGCCATGTCTAAAGCGCCGACTATCTTGATCGTCGAGGATGATGAAGCGTTCCGGTATGCCGCGAGCCGCCATCTGAAAGCAAAGGGCTACTCAGTCATCGACGTTCCAAGTTCAATGGACGCTTTGCGAGTGATCGACCAGGGCGGCATAGACGTCGTGATAGCCGATATCGCACTTGGTCCCGAGGAGCCTCACGGCGTTGCGCTTGCGCGTATGATCCGAAGAAAGCACCCTGCAATCGGCATGCTATTCGTTACGGGCATCCGTAACGTCGAGCAGCTTGAACCCGAAATCCCAGGAGAGGTTCTTATCAAACCCTTCGAACTTGCTGAGCTGTCTCGTAAGGTCCAAGAATTGTTGGCTCAGTGAGAGCACCTGGCGGCGCCCGCAAAGTTGCCGGGATGTCCGCTTTCGCGCCGCTATCGGGGGTAAACCGGCCATCGAGCTCAGGCGGTCGACGGCTCGTAGAACGTCAGTCTTTTCCAGCCCGACTGACGAAGGGCGAGAACGGTTTCGCAGCAAACGCCATGCTGTTCGCTGCAGTGGATGACGCGCGCCTCAGGCTTGAGCCAGACGCCGATATGCGCGGGAAACCGCAGATGCGCCATCAGCACCAATGCGCCGTCCGCGGCCGCCACCAGGCCGCCAGGCCCATAAGGCACCTCGCGCCAGGCCGCGCGCTCCGGATGCCGCTCGATCGCCTCGAGGACCCAGCGCTTTGACTGGTCGGACGGCACGGCGACGCGCGGCAGCTCGCGATCGAACAAGCTCCCGCTCGACGTGACAGGCGAAATCCCAGCAATTGCGCGACTGCCACGCCCATGGCTCGCCAATGAGCGACGCCAGAAATTCGGACCTGTCATCGGTCAGTCCTGGTACAAGGGCAATGTCTGCGCAACTCAGGCTTCCCCGGCCCCGGGAAGCCTGGACTGTAAGGTCGTAATTCTTGGTGCACAGGTTCCTGCGCGGAAAACGCTTGTTCTGCAGATTCTTTGACCATGACCGTGCCAGTGAGCGACGTCCCCGTCATCTGCACCTCGCGCAATTCGAACTCGACCGGTCCATAAGCCGGCTCGGTCAAATCGCTCGACAGATACTCGCGATAGAGGACGTCAATGTATTGCCGCACGCCGAGCGCGGTGCGGATCAGCGGGACGAGCTCGCGGTTCACATTGTCGATCGTGATTTTCGTCGACGGCGGCTGCCCCTCGCGCTGCTCGGGATAGGCCGCCGTGAAAGGGCACGCCAGGAACGTCACCATCGCGCCGGCGTCGCGCGGCGCGCCCTGCTCGATGCCGAACACCATATCGTCGCCGACATTGGCGACAACGCGCGCCGCTTGCGCGAACGATGCTTGCCAGATTTCGAGCGTGTAAAAGATGCGCGAGCTCGGCGGACAGGAAGCGTAAGCCTCGAGGAGCGCCTCGTTATGTGTAGGCATTCAGAATTCGGATCCTTGATCTATATCAACAGAACAGGAGAGCGACGGGGTGTAACAGCGGACTTCGGCTATCTGATTGCTGCAGGTGAAGTGTCCGCATGACCAACTCGCTCGATTTGGTGAAGCGCTATATGAGTTCCTGGGGCTGGTCGGACGGCGGGGCGCCCGGATCAGTCAAACGGGACGCAAACAAGAACACGGTTGCTTTCCATGGCGACATGACGTGGCAAGCGGACGTCGAACTGGCCTGCGTTGCCCTCATGAGCCTTGCGAACGCGCCCAAGACGACCCTTTCGTGAGTTCTCGGAACGAATTGTCAGACGTCGTAGATCCGCAGCGTCATCGAGACCGCGACGACATCGGTCGGCAGAAACTGCGCGGTCAGCGACGAACCCGGCTTCACAAACTGGCAAACCTTGTTTGCGAAGCCGGTGCCGAGCCAGACATCGAGCGTGAAACGCGCCGTCCCGTTGTTCAGCGTGGTTTTTACCCACGCGACGAACGTCTCATATTCGGCGAGCGGCATCTGAATCGTCTGTTGAATGGACCCGACATTGTCGCCAGGCCGCGAGCGCTGACGAAGGTTTCCGCCTTCCATCTCGGTCGCGAGCGGATCGAGCATCCGCTGCAGCGGACTTGTGCCGTCCTGCTGCGGTCGAAAGCTTGGAATAGGCCAGGCAGGCAGAGCCACGGATCAACTCCCCATGAATTGCTTGACGCCGAATTGCTGCGCCAGGACGCGCCGGCCCGTGCCATTCGACATGGAGTCGCCGACCATGGCATCGACGCTTTTTCTGAGCGTGACCGTGACGTCGCCGTTCGAGCTCGCGGAGACTTGCGGCTGCGCGTCCGTGTGGTTGTTGATCACGATCGTCGGCGCCTTGCCGCCGCCGCCGCTCGACGCGACGCCGAGGCTACCGTCCGCGCCGCGGCGCAGCGGCACAATCGCTTCCGGTCCCGCTTCGCCAAATAGGGCCATGGGCGCGATTGTCGGGCTGTCGACGACGCCGCCGGCGGCGAAGGGAACGACCTGGCCGGCCGAGAACACGTTGCCCAGCGCGCTCCCGACAAGCGGCGCGCCGCCGACCGATGTCGGACCAAGCGCGCCGAGGATCGAGCCGTTAGACGCCACGCCAGGCGCGCCGCCGAGGCCGAGCAAGCCGAGGATCCCGCTCCCGGAGATCGACGACTGCAGCGCCCGCATCAGCGGCTCGACAATCGTGATCTTGATGATCATCTGCTCGATCGACTTCTCAACCGCCGTTGCGAGATCCGAGAAGCCCTGGCCGGCCGATTTCGTGCCCATGGTGATGTCGGTCAGGCCGTTGACGAGATCGCCCTCGATCGACGACGACAGGCCGCGCGCGGCGCTGTTGAACCGCAGCTGCGCGGCCTCCGTGCTGTTGAGCGCCGCCGTGACGTCCGGATAGATATCCTTGAGCTTCTGCGCGATCGCGACGTCGTCCTGCGACAGGAACGCGGTATTCGCGCCGGTCTTGATGTCGGCCGCGACCTTTGCCCTGGCGAGCTGCTCGGCCGCCTGGCCGGCGCGCTCGGCCAGGTTTTTGAACTGGTCGGCATATTGCTCAAGGTCGGTTTTGCCGGCGCGCTCGGCCGCCGCATAGAGCTGCGCCTCGACGCGCAGCTCCTCCAGCGACCGCGCGCCCTCGCCGGCCGCCTCGGCGTCCGCCTGCAGCTTGGCGATCTGCCGCTCGATCGAGTTCGTCGTGCGATCGATGTCGTCCTTACTGCCCGACGTCGGCAGCAACGTCGTATTCTGCGCCGGCGGCGTCACCCGCAGCCTGCGACGAAGCCTCGTCATAGCGGCTTTGCAGCTTATCGAGCAGCTGGTCGACCTGGTCGATCGTGGCATTCTCCGGAAGGCCGAGCGAGCCTGCCAGAAAGACGCGTCGAAACCCTTGACGCCGCTGCGCGGATCGATCGCGCCGCCCAACGCCACGACGGCATCGCGCAAACGATAGACTTCGTTGATCGTATCGTTGAGCTGCGCCGAGCTCTGCTCGTCGATCGGCGTCAGCCAGCGACGGAGCGCGCCGCTCGCGGATCCGACGCCGTCAAGGATAGTCCGTGTGAGATCCGCGGCCTGCACCAGGAGCGGCAGCACGGATGCCAGCGTCGCCTTGAACTGCAGATCCCAGGCCGCAACCGCCTCTTTCCATTCCGCATTGAACTCTTTGGCCTTGGCGACCGTGCCGTCATCAATGATGACGGCGAGATCCCCGGCCTTTTGCTTCATGGCCTCGAATTGATCGGCTCCCTCTTTGAGGACCGGGATCCAGGATGCCGACAGGCCGGCGATCGACGCGATCCGCTGCTGCACGGCCGGCGATGCGCCTTGCATCAACGTCATGATGTCGGTCAAGGCTTGCTTGGTCGAGATCAGCTGGCCGTTCGCATCCTTGATCTTGAGCCCGTTCGCTTCGAACAGCCGGCCGAACTCGGTTGCCTGCTGGCCGGCCTGGACAAGGTCGGCCGAGATCTTGTCGATCCCGGAAAAGAACTCCTTATCCGAAACGCCGCCGGCACGCGCCGCAAACAACGTTTCCTGGAACTCCCTAAGCGACATGCCGGCGAGCTGCGCGTGATCGGAGAGATCGACGAGCTGCTGCGTCTGCTGCCCGACATAGTCAAAGAACGACCGAGCGCCCGCGAGCGCGCCGGCGACGGCCACGCCGACGCCGGCGATCGCCAGCGTCATGCCGAGGACCGACGTCGTCCCGGACTCAGCCGACGCGCCGGCGCGATCCATCGCGGCCGAAAACTTATCGGCGCCCGACGTGTCCGCATCGATGACGAGCTCGGTAACGGTTTGTCCCATGGCCTGGTCGTGTGGACTCTAAGGATTCACTTTTAAGAGCAAATCAGATTCAAGACTGCGTTTGGGAAGCAGTCTTGGGTGTGACGGACCGATTGGTTTTTGAGCGACGCCCAGCAGCACGCTGCCGCGGCGCTTGGCCGCTCGCGCGGTGGCCTCAGTCCTGGTGTCGAAGCGTATCATCTCTCTCCGTTGTCGTGCCCGCGCACGCGGGCATCCAGTTCGCCCGGAGGACGTGGAAGGGCCCTGCACGAACCACGAAGGCCTGCATATACTGGATGCCCGCGTGCGCGGGCATGACAGTGGGGAAATGCATCAGACTTTTTCAGCTCGATTTTTTATCCTCTCCCCTTCTTCCAAAACCACGCTATGTAAGATCCATGGCCCGTCCCCGCACCTTCGATCCCGACACCGTGCTTGATGCCGCGCTTCAAGTGTTCTGGAGCAAGGGCTTTCACGGCACGTCTCTCGATGACATCACAGCAGTGAGCGGCCTAACCAAACCCAGCCTCTATGCAGCGTTCGGTGACAAGAACGCATTGTTTCGCAAGGCGCTGGATCGCTATCACGGCTTTCTGCTCGAGCGCACCAAAACGCAGCTGGCGAAGGGCGTAACCGCGCGCGAGGCGATCGCGGCGTGGCTTGCCGACTATATCCCCCTGTGCACAGGCAGCCGCGGTGCCCGGGGCTGTTTCTCCATCAACACGCTGACCGATAGTGCGCTCGACGACGCCGAGATTACTGGAAGCGCCATCCGCTTCTATCGCGATCTCGAAGCGATGGTCGCCGCGCGATTGACACAAGGTGCGAGCGAATTCCCCGACGATTTCAACGCGGTTGCAACGGCCCGCACTATGATCGCGGCGTATGCCGGACTGATGGTGCTCGCGAAGGACGCGCCCTCCGCCGCCGAGACCAAGGCGGTGGCCGCACAATTGCTGCGGTTGCTCGATCCCCCCTCTTGACAGCGGCATTCTGTTACATACCGTATAGTACATAATCTGGCAAAAGCCGGGCAACGCGTGGTCATTTAACCTTTGAAACGGGTCGGTTTCGTTCGGAGATGTCCGAATGGAGAACGATGACGGCTACGCCAAACCGCAGTAATCCGGAGAATTTCCATGAAAGCCGTTCAGATTGTCGCGTTCGGAAAACCAACCGAAGTGTTGCAAGTCGCCGATGTGCCGGATGTCGGCGCGCCCGGCCCGAACGAAGTCGTGATCGCGCTGGAAGCATCACCGATCAATCCCAGCGATCTATTCATGTTTACAGGAAACTACGGCTACCGTCCGCCGCTGCCGTCGATCGTCGGAGCGGAGGGCGCCGGCCGTGTGGTCGCGGTCGGCTCGAACGTCAAGCACCTCAAGGAGGGCGACCACTCCATCGTTCCGTTCGGATCGCCGACCTGGGCCGAACGCATCAAGGTCGACGCCACCTGGTTACGCCCGTTGCCCGCCGGCGACATCAAGCAATTCGCGATGCTTGGCGTCAATCCGGCGACCGCCTACCTGCTGTTGACCGATTTCGTGGCGCCTCAGCCGGGCCAGTGGGTAATCCAGAACGGTGCCAACTCCGGCGTCGGCCGCGCGGTGATCCCGATCGCAAAATCGCTGGGATTGAAAACCGTCAATGTGGTCCGCCGCGCCGAACTGGTCGACGAGATCAAGGCGCTCGGCGGCAATATCGTGCTGCTCGACGGAGCGGATCTGCCGAAGCGCGTGGCGGAGGCAACCGGTAACGCACCGATCACGCTGGCCCTCGATGTGGTCGGCGACACCGGAACCACGGGTCTGCTGGGCAGCCTCGCGCAGCACGGCACGCTGGTCTCCTACGGCGCTATGAGTCGCAAGGCCATGGTGGCGCCGCCGCAACCGCTGATTTTCAAGGACATCACGATTCGCGGATTCTGGCTGGTGACCTGGTTGCAGAAAGCCACGCCGAAGATGGTCGCCGAGATGTACGACCGCCTGGTGCCGATGGTGGCCTCCGGCTCCATCGCCACCCCGATCGCCGCAACGTTCCCGTTCGAACAGGTGACAAAGGCGATCGAAACGGCGATCGCAGGACAGGGCAAAGTGCTGCTGACGCCGTGACGCGCGAGGCGCAAAATCGAAAACACAAAAACGTAGGGCGGAGGCGTGACCCACCGCTCGCCAGCACAGTGATCGTGAATCGCGGATTACGCTCGCTAGACCTTCTTGCTCCGGAAGAGATCGTCGAGCATTTCGATCAACTGGACTTCCCAGGGCGCCAGGCGGACGCCGGTCAACCTGATGAAGGCCTCGAGATCGCCCCAGCCGATCGGCTCGATCGAGAAGCCGGACCGCCGCCTGGCGTTGAGCCGACAGAACGCTGTCCAGACGTGCTCGAGCTCCAGACGGGAAAGGCGGCGTTTCGAGCTCGGCCTCGATCTCGGCGCGCCGCTGCGGCTTGAGTGTCTGCCGCTCGAGGAGGCCCTCGAGGACGTCGCGGTAGGGAACGCCGTCCTCGAGCGTCGACAGCGCGAAATACTTTTCAGCGAACGCCCTCAGCTCGTCGCGGAGGGCTGAATAAAATTTGCCTCATCCCGGAGATATTCCGAGATCTGCTCGAGCAGCCAGCCCTTCCGCCGATCGAGCAGCAACGCCTTTGCGGCATCAGGGCTGTACTCGATCGTCTGCCCGTCGAGCTTGATCGGCGTAAAACCCTTCGTCCGCGTCACGATGCCGTCGACCTGGTCGGCGCGCAGCTGATCGAGGCTTTCCTCATCCTCTTTCCACTTCTTGCCGTTGACTTGCGCCTGGCGCCTGGCCGCAGCCTTTTTCAGCGCCGCGCCGGCGACGCGATTGGACAGCGCGGTCGTGACGGCGTGACCAGGCCCGTAGAACGTCCAGGTCCAGCCGGTCGGTTCCAGTGTTTTCGGATGGCGGATGACGAGCTCAGCCTCATCGCGTGCATCTACCGCGGACAGATCAAAGTCAGTCATCTCACTTCTCGCTTCGTGTCTCGGGTGCGGCAATTTGTCCCCTGTCCCTAAGGACAATGACCACCGGGCGGCTGATTAAAATACGCTTACCACTCAATCTGTTGACGCAACCGGAGGCTTCTTTCACTCATCATTCGGGAGTCTGACCATGTTTGTGCGCATCACCACGGATTCGTCGTCCCGCCACACCTCGCTTAGTGACCTTGGCATGACGACCAGCTCAAACCCACAGGTCAGTCTTAGTGAATTCGCCTACAAGCGAGGCACAGAGATCTTTGGTGAGTCCGAGCCTGCGACGTATGTGTACCAAGTCAAGGCCGGTGCGGTGCGGAGCTACAAACTGCTTTCGGATGGTCGCCGCCAGATCGGAGCGTTTCACTTGCCCGGCGACATCTTCGGACTCGAAAATGGCGACATGCATCGCTTTACCGCCGAGGCTGTCGTCGACACCACCCTTCGCATAATCAAGAGGCGAAGTCTTGAAAGAGTGGCTGAGGATGACGCTGTTGTCGCGCGCAACCTGCTCAGCATGACGACCAGCAACCTAAAGCATGCGGAAAATCACATACTCCTTTTAGGCCGCAAGACAGCCACAGAGAGAGTTGCCGCGTTCCTCGTTGAGATGGACGATCGAATAACCTCTGATGGCACTATGACTTTACCAATGTGCCGACGCGATATCGCCGACTACCTTGGATTGACGCTCGAAACCGTGTCTCGATCACTGACGGAACTGCGTGCAGCGGGCATGCTGGAATTTCTCGGCAAGACACAGCGCGAGATTTCGCTCCTCGACCGCCGGCGGCTGGCACTTTTTGACATGGCTGCCGACTCATAGTCTCCCCAGCATGCTTGGGTTCCGCAGCTCATGCACTCGGTTTGATCTAAGTCAAAGATGGGACCGCGAGTCTGCCAACCCTTAGCCGCCATGACGCGCGATGACGTTTACATCATTATCTGGTTGGTATGGTGTGCTGTCTTAGCCGCCACGATTCTGTTCGTCGTGCTCTAGGGTTCCTCGGGCGGTGATCGACACTCCTCCGCCTAAACTATCTCTATAGCAGGTTCGCTTCCCGGACCGGCCTGTTCCTCGTCTACGCGCGAAATTTTGCACGGCGCTAAGCCTGAGACGATTAGCCATAGCCGGGCTTCACTCCTTCACCGATGACGACGGTGGCGTTCTGATCGGGAACGGCCCGAAGAAGCTTGATCAGTTCGCATACTTTCATGATGGCCTCAGCGGTGTAAGGCTTTCCGCCAATAGGCTCGGGCACTAGGACCATTTGCGCAAGCTGTCCCGGAGCACAACTCTACTCCACCATTTCGGCACGATCCGCGGCGGTCGGTCGGATGACAATCCGCCTCATGAGCGGTGCCGTTGTCCCAGATATGAACGGACGAAACGGGCTATCAAACCGCGGATGTTTGAAACGAGATCATCGTCGGATCGAAACCGTTCGCGGTGTCGGTCGGGACGCCGACCAGGCCGGCCGGGATCGAGATCGCCTCTGTCCGCGGTCCGCCCTGTTTCGTGAACGCCGAGGGATCGACGCTGCCGAGCGTGAAATCCGGCACCGTGATCGAGAGGAAGTCTTTCGGCTCGGCCGTGTTGTCGACGGCGAGAACGTGCAGCGTGTAGCGCGTTTCCGCGATGAAATCGGCGAGCCTGGCGAGGCTCTTGCGCAGCGCGGTCAGGTTCATGCTGACCTGGAACGGCGCCCTGAAAACATCCGGCGAGAATTTCTGGCCGGGAGATCCAAACGTCGGCGACGCGGTCGGATTGATGTTGAGAGAGAGATCGAACGACGTCAGCTCGACGAGATCCTCGCCGCCGAAACGGATGGTTGCGTCGACAACCGAGAACGGTGCGTCCGTCGTCGCGACGGGATTCGCAAACATCGGCGAGGATCCGTTAGCGAGCGTCTGGATCTGCCCGGTGCCGACGAGCGACGGATCCGCCGTCAGCAGATTATTTGCCGACGACATCGAGAACTTGATCGCGCCCCAGACAGCATCCTGCACGACCGTCGACTCGTCGATATCGGCCTCATATTCCTCGATCGTGAAATACGATTTGAGCAGCGTGGCGGGATTGATCAGCCGCTTGCCCGGCCTGGTCAGCGTGCAGGTGTTGTCCGCGACCGCGTTCGCGACCAGCGTCTCGGCCGTCGTGATCTTGTTCGCCGACAATGCCGCAATCCGCAGATTCCGATTGTTGTTCGCCGCATCGGGCAAGCCGGCCGAGCGGATGATATCGCCGACCCGGAAGCCCATCGCAATCGGACTGCCCGTGTTCATCAAGAAGCCATCGACGGCCGTCGTCAGCGACGTGAAATCGGCTTGCGTTTTCGACAGCACGTTCGTGTCCCACGTTCCCCGCATGATCGCCTCAATGATCGGATCGAGCGCGCCGAGCGAGGCCTCGGCGTTATAGGCCGCGGTGACTTGCTGCGTGCCGTGGCGGCCGCGCGTCGACAGGCCGTCGCTGCGGATCTCCGCCGAGGCGATCGCTTGCTTGGCGAGCTTCACGCCAGCACCGCCAGCAATGCGCAGCACGTTGGCGCCGGCGCCGCTCGCGGGCACACCGAGATCCGCCTGTTTCTTGTACGCGACTTGTACGTTCGATCCGGTTTGAAAGCTCGGCATTGGCCTATCTCCTGGCGTTAGGCGATGAAGTAAAATTCGAAGGGAATGGCGACGGTCACGCCGAACCAGTTGCCGTCATCGCTTGCGGAATCGCCGCCCTGGACGGTCGGCCCGTAACAAACGACCTTTGCGCCGGCGTCGTCGTTGTAGAACGTCGCTGCTCGAAACACGTCGCCGGCGCGGCCTGCGATCGCGAGATGATCGGCCAGGCCGAAACCTTTCGGCACGAAGACGTGCGCGAAGATATGCCCCGTGGTGAGCCAGGTTTGATTGCCAGGCAGCCCGACGCCGCGCAGCGCGGTTTGTGCCTGGATCACCTCGAAATAGATCCACGGCTTTGCCGGCACCGGCGGCCAGGGATTGGCCGGCGGATCCTCGTTCTGATACTTGACCGGCACAGTCGCGGTATCGAACATCGCTTCGAAACGCGCGCGCGCACGCAGCGACCGCGCCAGCCCAATCGGCCATTTACCTGCCCTTGATCTCGAGCGCCGGCTGCCTGACGAGCCAGTCCTGACGCGCCTTGTCGGATAGCTTGCGGCCAGGCCGCAGGCGTCGCGAGAAACTCGCATAGGCCTGCACGCCGCCGAACCGGACCGGCATGAATGTGAACTTGACCGCGGCCTGGTTGCCGTACCGTCCGGCAACGATCAGCGCGGCATCCTCATAGACGTGGCCGGGAACGCTCAGCTTGCCGCGCCCCGCCTCGATCTTGCGCGAATACGGGACCGGATTTGAGATGTTGATCTGATCGCCGCGGCGCCAGGCGCTCACGTCGCCGTCGTCGACCACATGCCCATTCAGAAACACCATGTGGCTGTCCCGATACAGGCCCGGATGCTTGTCGCCGCTCGATCCGACTGGCGAGCGATCGCGCAACGTCTGCAGCGCGAAATCGACGACGTCCTGTATCGCCAGGTACCGGAAAACGATCCGCATCAGGGCACTTTGACGAGTTCGTCGGATGGCCCGGTGACGATCTCCTGCACGTCGATCGGAATGATCGCCGCCTCGCGGACGCGATCGTTCTCGGCGCGGATCGCCTTGAGCATTTCCCGACGAGCGAGAACAAGCTGCTCTTGCTTCTCAACCAGGATGTCGTTCCTTGCCTGCAGCGGGCCAAGCACGACGCCCGTAAAGAAGCCCTTGACCAGCAGCCCGATTTCCTCGCCCGTCGAGATCTCGACGGCCTGGTCGAGCCGCCGGCGGTAATCGTCCTCGTCGAGAATGCGGACCATCGCGATACCCACCTCAAATTAACTTTTTTAGCCCCGCCCCAACGGGTATCCTGCGCGCCAAAATCCACTACCTGCGGGAGGGGCCCATGACCCGACGCAGAATCCTAATCGTGGAAGATGAAATACTGCTCGGCGATGAATGCGCTTCTCACGTCGAAAACGCAGGATTCGAAGTTGCGGGGCCTTACTCGAGGCTTGAGGACGTGCCCCGGGACATGGCCGGCATTGAAGGCGCTATCCTTGACATCAACATAGGTGGGGCGTCGGCCTATCGACTGATCGATCGCCTTCTCGAAATGAACATCCCGGTCATCCTTTACACGGGATACGACATTCGTCACGATCCTCAGAGATATGCAACGCTGCCCCGCGTCACCAAACCGAATCCCTGTATCGGCGCAGTCCAGGAGCTCATTCGAAACTTGGCGAGCTGATTGGCTTCATCCCCTGACTACGATTGCCCACCGCGATCAGAACGCCTGCGATGCGGCGCGTGTCATCCTTCAATGAGCCGGAGCAGCGCCCTACAAAGCCGTCACATGCTGCTGTGCGACGGCGACCGCAAAGCTTTCAAGAAAGCGCTTCAGAGCAAACGATGAGGCTCACGCACGTTACGCGCCGAGCCTAGCCTCGCTCATTCTCAAGGTTATGATCGCACCAGTCGGCGGCCAACTCGCTGAGATTGTCCCCCCGAGTTGATCAGCGAGGCTACTAACAACCAACCTGGTGCCAAACCCTGACCGCCCAGACGGTTTCGACGTTGGCGGCCCGCCATTTTCGGTCCAGATAATTACCACTCCGCCACCCTCTGCGCTGCAATTAATTTCAAGAGTGCCTTTTGCACTCGATAACGCCCCGTATTTGATCGAGTTTGTTGCCAATTCGTGCACGACTAACGCGAGAGACGTTGCGGATTTCTCGCCTACAAGCACTTTCGGTGTCGAAATACGAACTCGCTCAGAATTAGAATGAGTGTTGGAATAAGGTTCCAACAGAGTGGCAAGCAAATCCCCGAGCGGGGCAGCCTTTTGCTGTTGGTTGTGATCAGGACGAACCATGTCATGAGCTTTAGATAGTGCGACTATCCGCTGACGCAGGTCCTTCACCATTTCGTCCTTTGTCGTCGTCGAACGGGAAGATATCGTTGTCAGGGCGGAAATAATTGCCAAGATATTTTTTACTCGGTGGTTCATTTCGCCGGCGAGCATTTCGCGGGCTTCCTCGGCCTTTTTCCTCTCTGTCACGTCAATGAACACGCCGTACATGATCCGACCGACGATACCTTGATCGTCACCTCGACCGCGTGCGGATATCCAACGTACTTTGCCACCGTGCAAAATGCGGAAGTCCGTTTCGTAATCACCCAGTATGTCGCGGGTAGCTGCAAAGGCGGCCCTTACCCGATCTAGGTCTTCGGGGTGAATACGAGCGGAAAGAGTTTCAAACGTAATGGTTCCGGTATTTGGAACGCCCCAGAGGAGGTATCCCCGTTCATCCAGTTCCAGCTGATCCGTATCGACGTTCCAGGACCATAGGGCGATGCCCGCCGCTTCCGTCGCGCTACGAAGCTTGCGAACGTCCCAGACTAGTCCCGTCATCTTCTCTCACTCGCCACACTGAGACTCGTATCGCTAATTGACGCCATTCGTTTGGGTTCCCTAGGCGGCCTTACTCGCTGAAATCATAGAGGGTCTCCCCCTGTGCGTTCACCCTGAAACCGGCAGCCGTCGACCGAATGTCCGTTGAGGGCAAAGTCGGAAGTCAGGCCGTCCATTTGGCAAAGCTGCTTCATCCCCGCCTACGGAGATGGCCAGACCGTCGGTCATATCAGGTGCCAATAGGCGACATTTGGAATTAAAGAGGCCCTCAATTGAGGCGGCCTTACTTCGGTTTCTCTGCATTGAGGTGCAGAACGTTCCAATCCTCTAAGCGGGAGCCAGTATCGGCCAGCCGTGCCTTTTTAAGCATGGCATCGCGCTCAGGACCAGGAGGAAGCTGAGAGGCTTTCTCTCTAGCCTCCCGAGCGAAAGACGCGATGCGATCTTGAAGTGGTTCTGTCTGTTTGACACGGCGCCGCTGCATCGCGCTTCTCCGCAGTTCGAGGGAGGCGGGAGCGCAACACTCTCAGTCGCCGAAACTGCCGCGGACCGCGCGGCGATAGTCCTGATATGGCGATACAGGCGGTTTAAAACAGGCCCCACGGCGAAATTAACCAGCCTCATGAGAAGCCGGAATAGAGGCTCCTACGCGTCCAATCTATAAAGAGCTTGCGCCTGTCCGTTCAGTACCCTGGCACTGTTAGCCCCGCGCTTCTTCCATGCTGTAAGCAGGCGATGCGCTTCCTTGCGCGCGCCATGGGGGCTGATTACCGAAATCGTCGTCTCGTGGACGAGCGTTTCCAAGCCATCGCTCGTGGCCGCGTAGATTTTTATAGTAAATGTCACCGGCGGCCCTCCGTTCAAAAATATGAACAAAGGGAACCTGCGCCGGTTCCGCTCGGCCTTATTCCGATTTGCGATCAAATCGCGCGACCCGGCGGTTGCGCTGCCAAAGCTCTAGTCACTGCCGTCAATGAGTTGCTCGGCTGACTCGATAGCCGAGCTGTCGTCTGCACCGCTTAGGTCGATCGATTTAATGCGGCCGTCCTGACCGACGAAATAAACTCGATAGTACTGCAATTGCAAAATTCCCGCTGGGCGGGAGCGTGCAGAACTCTTCTGACTAATGGGTGCCGAAGGCCGAGCGGTGATGTCCGCCATGTGGGGATTGGGCCTTACTGAAGACACAGGCACTGCGAAAACCAAATTGAGCTGCTTCATGCCTGCCCACGTCCGTTGAGGGTCGGCAATGCTATTGTCATGCAGAATACCTCTGCTTCGCGCCCAAGCCGACATCTGGACTTCTATGAGGACACGTAGGCAAAACAAGCCCTGACGACTGATCGCGACAACCCGCCTCGACACCCTGCTCTAACCCTTCACAAATATCTCAAGAGCAATGAGAACACCGTTTACGCGGCGCGTGTCGTCGTTGACGTCGAAGATCGCAACCTCACCGTCCCTGAAGAACAGTTTATCGCTCGTAGTCAGCGGCAGGAGATCCGATAGAGCAAGATAGCCGGGAGCGGCCGTGGCCGCTGGATCATTCAGCAACAGCAACTTGCGCGTCCGCTGAACGGTGTCACCAACAAGTTCCTCCGCGCCAATGCCGAGGACGCGGCCGCGAGTTAATGCGCGTTTTATGGGCGCCCGCGCTGCGCCGCTACCACCATAACGGCGGATCTCGATATCCTCACCGATCTCAGCGAGTGCCGAGCGATATCGATCGAGCGTTTGCGCCGAGATCATGATTGGGGTCGCCGGATCACTTGCCGCCGCGCCGGCTGGTGGCAGCATCATATTTCGGGTCTGGCTGAACGGCCGCCTTCGTTGCGGGATCGGCAGCCGTGACCACCGTCAACTCGGTGCCGGGTTCGAGCACGAGCACACGTCCCGAGAGGCCCAATTGGCGCTCGAGCCGCGACCTGAGTTCGGTTGCCATGACCCAGGTGATCGGCCTGGCGACGCGGACGGCCAAAATGTCCGTGGGTCCAAGCTCGAGCCTGGCGACCTCGAACCTCACATCGTCGAGCATGTCCATGAAAAGCGCTCCTTTGATCAGGCGACCGCGACCGCCGGGCGGCGGAATGGGGCAATCGAGGCCAATACGCGGGGCGGCAGCATCGCGGGATCACCGACAGCGCCGATCCAGAACTGGCGTTCGATCAGGCCCGGAATGGTCTCGGCGCGTAGCGTCGGATCGCGGCCGCGGCTTGCCCAATAGTCCGACACGAGCGCGACCACCGCACCTTCGATGGCAGGCGGCAGATTGCGGTCGCTCTCGCCCGGCAGAATGAAACCGCCGGTGTAGGCAACGACGACCGATTTGCAGAAGAACCAGGCGCAGGGAATGCCGTCGCTCGACAGACGGTCGAGCAGGCCGGCGTCCGGATCGAGCCGGAACTCGCTCGCATCGAGCACGATGTCGTCGACCGTGACGCTGTCGATCTTGACGACTGGCGTCCGCCGCAAGAACAGCGTGGTCTGGCTGGGATTCCCGTGATGATGCGGCGTGCGCCAATGATGCGCACCCTCGTCATGCCAGAACGTCTCGCGTACGCTCTCGCGCGGCAGCCGCTGCGGGATCGCCCGCGCGATGTCGGACGAGGCCTCGGCGATCTTGTCTTCGAGGATCTCGTCGCTGGCGTCATTTGCGATATTGAGCTCGCGCTTGACGCGATCGAGCGTGGTCAGGAGTTCGGACTCCGACGGCGCGACAATCTCGACGACGGAGCGCATCAGGTGCCGATCGCGAGCCAGTTGACCTTCTTGCCGAAGGTCGTCGCGGCCGCTGGCGTCGGGTCGGCGCCGCCCGTGTTCTGCCAGGTCTTGATGATGATCGAGCCCGCTGCGGGCGCGCCAGCCTGGTCGCCGATCTGGGCCGTGACCATGAAGGGGTTGTCGGTCGGATCGGATTCGAGCGATGCGACCACGGCAACGACAGTCGCAGAGGCCCGTCACGACGGTGTCGGCGGCCGTCACGGTGGTGAGCTGGCCGCGCGCGATCTTCAGCGCCACGCCATTTTGCGACAGCACGCCGCCGGCCTCGATATCGAGGACGCCGCCGGCCTTGACGAACATGCGGGCGCCGCCCTGCTCGATGCCGACTTTCACATTCTGACTGTTGGATTGTGCCGTCACGGCAGCCCCCTTCGTGGATGATGATAGGTGATTGCGCGCCACGATGAGCGCGCCATTGGCCCAGCGATAGAAAAGGTGGAATATCGGCTGATGAGCGCTGAGCCGACGTCTTATGCTCGATCAGAGCCCTGCTGCTCTTGGACCCGAGTCGGACATTGGCTCTTCAGAGATCCGTTGACCTTACGCCACGCTTTGACTTAGATCACGCTTGGTCCGTTCCGCGCTGGGTACTCAAGTCGGCGAGGCCACCTTGAACAGACACAATCTGATCACCAATCGTTGGTTCGTTTCGGTTGAAACGCCGAAACAATTGCGCCTTCTCTCTTCTGCCCCACTTCGTTCGAGAGAAACAAAATCGTTTCCGACTGAAATTGAGGCCAAGCACTTTGCGATTGCGATGCTGTCAGAAGGACGAAAGGTCACTGCGGGAACACTGAGCCCTCATCGACCATTACGACGCAACGTCACAGCCGCGGAAATAAATCAATGGATCGGGGAAGAGGAGTAATGACGGCTCGGCAAAAGATCGACCCGAAAAGTTAGGACGGATCAACCCGTGGCATGGCGGATTTCTGAGACCTATTATCTCAACAAAAGGCCGGCATTTCTGCCGGCCTAGTTTACTGGAGAAATGAAAAGACGAGGTCAGTATCGCGATACGATCGGCGTGCCACCCCAGTTGAAGTGGTAGTTAATGCGCGCCGTGATCATGTTAACATCTGACCTGGTGTTAGCGGTGATCGCGGTGACGGTAGGCGCCAGTCCAGGTGTAAGGAACGTTTGGCCTTCGCTAACCCGGAAAAGATAATCGTATTCAACAGCGAACGACCAATTCGGCGCGAAGCCGTACTCAATGCCCGTTCCGACCGTCCCGCCCCAGCGCGTCCGTTCTGCTTGAGCTAAGCCAATACCCGTCGCTGTATTGAAGAGATCCCATCGCTGGTTGGCGACAGCGGCGCCGCCCTTCACGTACCAGAGAACGTTATTCCAGGCATAACCGACCTGACCTGTGAATAGACCCAACGCATTGGTTTCGGTTCTCCAAGTATCTCCTGGGAAGAACAGGCTGGCGTTCGAGTTTCGGAGATTGGCCCAGTCGCCTTGGGCTTCGAGGCCGAACACCCAGCCGCCGCCCCACTGCCAGCGATAGCCGATCTGGCCACCCGCGACACCACCGCCAGCGTTGCGACAACCTTCAGCATCAACGACGCCCAAGCCGTTAATGGCGGTGACGTCAAGGCAGCGATTGCTCCAACCATATCCGGCGTTCGCGCCGATATAGAAGCCGCTCCAATCATAGACAGGGGCAACCATGGGAGGTGCCTTGGTGTAAGGGCGGGCGGCAAGATCAGCCGCCGATGCGGGCGTAAACGTGTTCAATGCCAACAGACCAACCGTACCAAGCAAAAACTTTTTCATCGCGTTTTCTCCAGGGCTTTAATTCCCATTCCGGGTAAGCGACTCCTCGAGGCATGGTAGGTGTCTGAGGTGTAAGCCCCGTACCATATTGGCAACACCAAGTTTTTCAAAAGTGGCGACCAAACGGCAGGTGGGTCATACGTGCTGGCCTTTGCAAGGATAAATCTCTCGTGCGGTTGTGAAATGGTCATCAATTGGGGGTACTTGCTGCGCTCGCCATGTCCGAGTCCGACCCTTCAGCGATGTCGGACGACGTCCACTATTGAGCCGTTACTGGCTGACAAGCGGACATCGAACGGGCCTTACCCAAGCACCTTATTTAGTACCGTCTAGATCGGCGGATTGGGTGTCGGCACCATGAACGGCCTGGTCACCCAGATGCCCGCGACGAACGCGTTGCCGGTGTTGTTGGCCGGCGTGATTGTCACGCGTTTGTAGCGTTTGCCGCTCGGACGGAAGCCGAGCTTGAACACCTTGTTGTCGGCCGCGAACGTGAAGCTGGCCTGAGTTTCGAGACCGAGCAGATCGCGATCGTCGATCGCCGTGTTGTCGGAGAGATTGGCCTGCTCGCCCTCTTCCGCCAGCACCGTGAAGGTGACGTCGGCGTCGGTGAGCGCGCCGGTCAGGATGACGAACTCGGCGCTCTGCAAGCCCTGCATGTCGAGGATCTGCGAGATGAAGGGCGTGTTGTCGGTGATGGCGGCCGCCGGGACGATGCCCGGCTTGACGTCGATGTTGTCGTGCAGCTCGCGCATGGCGAAGGGTTCCTTGATTGAAGGGTTGACGGCGACGCCTGCGCGATCAGGCGCAGGCTGCGATGATGTGAGATCGATTCGAGAGCCCGGAGCAGCGCGCTCAGGTCTGCAGCAGCTTGAGCGCCTCGAAGTTGGTGACGTCGCCGCCGACCCGCTTGCGGGTGTAGAACTGCACGAAGGGCTTGGCCGAGTACGGATCGCGCAAGGTCGAGATGCCGACCCGGTCGACGATGGTGTAGCCCATCTTGAAATTGCCGAACGCGACCGGCAGCGCCGCGGCGCCGACCGGGTTCATGTCGGCCGCCTGGCGCACCTCGTGGCCGAGCAGGATCGACGGCTTGCCGAGCTGCTGGTTCTGCTGCCAGATGTAGCGGCCCTCGCCGTCCTTCAGCAGCATCACCTTGCCGACCGGTGCCGCGCTGCATCATCCAGATCGCGCCGCCGAGATAAAACTCCTTCAGCGCGGTCATCACGTTGATCAGGTCGTCCCAGCCGATCGCGCCGCCCGTCGCGGCCGCAATCTGCTCGATCTTGCCCGATCCGCCGGCCGCATAGGTGCCGCTGGCATAGGTCGTGAAGCCGCGCGGCTTCTTGACGCCGTTGCCAAGGACAAAGGCGTTGGCCTCGACGCGGCCGAACTTGTCGCCGATCTTGTTGCCGAGCCAGGCCTCGACGTTCCAGGCGTTGTCCTCGAGCAGCTTCTGCGTCACCTTCGGATTGGCATAGAGCTCATGGACCGGAATGCGCTGCATGCCGGCCTTCGGCGTGCCGGTCTCCGGGCGATCCTCCTGCTCGCCGACCCAGCCGGCGGCCGCCTCGTCGTCGTCGCGCGGATACTCGATCGCATCCGAGGAGATGGTCTCGATGTTGGCGACGGCCCGCATCGGCGAGCTCTCGAACTGCACACCGGTGATGATCTGGCCGACCGTCGGCGTCACCATGTAGCCGCCGTCCGGATCCGAACCGACCGACATGGCCTTCTGCTCCGCGCCCTGCAGGCCCTTGTCGTCCTTGCGGAGGTAGACAGGGAATGCGTTGCAGTAGGACTTGACCTCATCGAGGTCGACCTTGTCCGGATCGAAGTCCGCCTTCAGCTCGTGCTTCACGGCCTTGGCATCGCGGGCGAAGGCCTTTGCGGCCTTGGTGCCCTCGTCGGTATCGCCCCAGCCGCCGCCGAGCTTGCCGCGGTTGAGCTTCTTCTCGATGTCGTCCATCCGCGTGGTCGCGGACGAGAGCGCGGTCTCGGTGAGTGCCTTCACCCTGGCGGAGATCGCCTCGTGCTTCTCCAGCACGCCGGCGATCAGCGCCTCGACGTCCTTCTTGAACTGATCGGAGCCGGCCATGGCCTTCGGCGCGTCTTCGACCAGCTTGCGGACGTCGGCCAGGCTCTTGTCGGTGGTGTCCTTCAGCGACTTGACGTTGTCGCCAATCGCCTTGATCTCGCGCTGGGCGTCGGCCAGCACGTCTTCGATATCGGGCATGTGTGTCTCTCGGGATAGGTTGGATGTCAGCTCGCAATACCGCAAGCGGTTCGGTCCTCGCCATCCTCATCCCGAGGTTCTGACGGTCTTAAAGCGCCGGCCTCGTCCCGAGGGTCCGGCGAAATGGAGAAACAGCGTGTTGAGCCAGATCAACGCGGTCCCGCAACGGAGTGGGATTTTCCGCCATCGCAGCCAGTATGGAGATGGCAGCCGCGATGCAACCCCTGCTCAAGGAAATCCGGCAGACCCCGTTGCTCTGGATGCTGGTCTTCGTGCCGGCCGTGCTGGTGGCAGAGAAGGCCGCGCCACATTCCCACACGTTGCTGTTCGTGCTGGCCGTGCTTGCAATCGTGCCGCTGGCCGCCCTACTCAGCCACGCCACCGAAGCGGTCGCCGCGAAAACCGGCGACGCGGTCGGCGGCCTGCTCAACGCGACGCTCGGCAATCTGACGGAGCTGATTATCGCAATCACCGCGCTGAGCGCCGGCCAGTACACGCTGGTGAAGGCGTCGATCGCGGGCGCAATCGTCACCAACGCGCTGTTCATGCTCGGCGCCTGCCTGCTGATCGGCGGACTGCGCTACCACGTGCAGGAGTTCAACCGGTCCGGCGGGCGACTCTATTCCGGCCTATTGCTGATGGCGACAGTCGCGCTGCTCGCCCCGTCGGCGGTCGCCGACCTCGACCTCGCGCAGGCCGAGGCTATCATGCAGAAGCTCAGCGTCGGCCTCGCCATCCTGCTCATCGTGGCCTATGGCCTCGGCCTGTTGTTTTCGCTGAAGACCCACAAGGAGCTGTTCGCAAGCGCGGAGCATAACGAGGGCGAGGCGCACTGGCCGATTGGCCTTGCGGTCGGCACGCTGCTCGTCGTCACCGTGCTGGTCGCGCTGGTGAGCGAGATCTTTGTGGAGTCCGTGCAGAAGGCGGCGGAGACGTTTGGGATGAGCCCGGCCTTTGTCGGCTTCATCATCGTCTCGCTGGTCGGCGCCGCGGCCGAGTTTGCCGTGGCTTTTTCCGCGGCGCGCAAAGACCGCCTCGACATGAGCGTCAGCATCGCGCTCGGCAGCGCCTCCCAAATCGCGTTGTTCGTGGCACCTGCGCTGGTGCTGCTCAGCTATGTCGTCGGACCGTCGCCGATGAGCCTGCAATTCTGGCCGGGCGCGGTGACCATGGTGATGATCGCGACCGTGACGGCGAGCTTCATCACGAGCAGCGGGCGATCGGCATGGTTCATCGGCGCGCTGCTCATCTTCATCTACGCGGTCTTCGCGTTGACGCTCTACGTGGTCCCGCCGGCCGGTCAGGGGGCCGGCTGAAGCCGACGAATTCCCTTTTAGGAGCAAATCAGATTTTGGCGCGCGTCGTCTGCCAACTTACAAGGTAGTGATAGCTATGCTAATCCAATTTCTGGTAGGCGGCATCGTTAGTGTTTGTAACATTACAATCCATGCGATGGTGATGACCGCGGTGGTGAGCGTAGCGCGAGCATCGGCTACAAAAAGTTCCCATCCGTCGCTGCTCCTAATCATCACTATGGTTGCAACCGTTTCGGTCTTAATGACGGCGCATGTTCTCGAAGTGATTGTTTGGTCGCTGGCCTACTCGATTGTGGACGCCGCACCTGCCGGCACAAATCTCGTGTATTTCGCATTCGTAAATTACGCGACACTTGGCTATGGCGACGTGACACCGGTGGAGCACTGGAAGCTGCTTGGTCCCATAACGGCAATGAATGGCGCTCTAATGTTTGGGTGGTCGACGGCGGTCATTTTTGAAGTGCTGCAAAAAACAATGAAGATTAGTTCGGACATCGCGGACTCTCGATAGCCCATTTCAGGTGAACTGACGATCCGATGTCTGTTCGTGATACTTTTGAGACATGCGGACCGCCCCCTAAAAAGATCTGTTGGTGAGGGAAAACCGGAAGTCATCGGCACACCGTCAAAACGTCGCACCCAGCGTTGATCCACGTCAACATCACCTATCCTTTGCCACCCACAACATGTTTGGCCGCGCCTGAAGCGGCTCCATCACCTCTCGGTCGCGCGATAAGGAGGATCACCATGCATCGGACGAACAGTCTCTCGATTAGGTCAGTGACAGTTACGGGAATTGCGGCCAGCCTCATGTTGGGGTTTGCAGGTGTCACTCTCAGTCCAGCACCGGCTAGGGCCGTAGTTTACTGCCAGTACGTTGAGTATCCGCACGGTTGCGTGGCGAGGGCGGGCGTCGTGCTCAGGCCTCGTCCGGTGGCGCGCGCTGCGGTCCGTCATAACGCCGGAGGCAATCTAAACGGAGGCGTCAACCGCGTTGGGGTGCGGCGGTAAAAGACTTAGTCTGCGGATCACGAGCCCCAACTATGGTTCTTTAAGCCCCGCCGTTGTCCGGGGCTTTTTGTTGGTTCGCCTGAGATGCTCTGCCTGTGGCCCAAAAGCGTCTAATGGCGGAGCGGACGCGATGTGCTGTCCGCGAGTATTTCGGCTCTGTGTACCCTTAACAGACATTGGCCGTCTCAACCGCTCAACCGCCTCGGCGATCTCAGTCTTTGAGGTGGTTATCGGTTGATCTAGATCAAGACAGTCATGGACACGACGGCGCCAATCGTAGGCTCCTTCCGCTCTGTATGGTGAAATGCCTTCTGAGAAAGTTCGTGAATTGCGTTTCTTTGAAAATATCCTCTGTGCATCGGCTCGCGCGCCGGACCATGATGATGGTGGCTTCGACAACGCCGGCTTGCATCGAGACGAGACAAGCTGAAGGAGAATCGCTATGCGCTGGGTCTATTTGGCTGTGATCATTCTATTCGCCCTCGCAACGTTGATTTTCGCTGTCCAGAATCTCAAAGCGGTTACCGTATCCTTCCTTGGGTTTGAGGGCACCGCGCCGCTCGCCGTGCTCACGATCTTGGTCTACATTCTTGGCGCTTTCACGGGCGGTAGTTTGTTGGCGCTCCTGCGCAAATCCTATGAGAGGTCGCAATGGAGCATGGGCAGCTCCTGACGGGGCGGCTCACGAGCCTTTTTTGGTACTTGCACGCCTTGTATGACTGGCGTTCCGAGGCGGCCTGCGCTTGCGGACCGACGAAGTACTTGCCCATGCTTTATCACTAGCTAGTTCGCGTGATGATTAGATTTTAGATGGAGATTTTCTTTCCACTTTTACGCGCCATGACTGGGGAGCAGAGAATGAAGCGCGCCGTATTAACAACGATCATTTCCGCGTTTGGCCTGTTCACGGCTCATGCCGAGGCTCCAAACGTGCAGTGTTCTTCGTATTACATTTCGGAAATCAATCTTGTATCGACGGCCGACACCGAAGCTGGACATGTTCAGACCTACGTTGGGTTTGGACCATCCAAGGAAGAGGCAGAGAAGAACGCCTTAGGATGGTGCTCACGGATCAGGTTTGATCTTGAGACTTGCCTGAACTCCGATCTTATCACGGGTCGTAATGCCCCTTCTGATGCAAGCGACAATTCACTTCATTTGAAGTACATGAAGGCAGTCAAGCGTATCACTGGTTGCCAATAAAGCGTTAACGAGGAGCAAGATCGTCGCTCCGAGCAGCCGGCCATAGAAGTTCCCGAGCGCCAGAGTGCATGGGCTCGCGAGCCCTCGTTCATACTCACATCCGTTCCGCCGATCTGATCAATTGATTTCGAGAACGTCTGTGGCCGGTTTCGTTGAAAAAGACCGGTGGTAATTCGATGTAAAGACGCAAGCGTCGATGGGCGCGCGGTTTGTCTTTTCCTGTGCGGGCATAGGCTGGGCATCGGGGGAAGTTCGGCCATCTTTCAAAGGTTCTGAGCCGTGGCTGCGACCGAAGGCGGCATCATAAAAGAACGGCAAGATACTCATCGATCAGGGCCGCCTTTTCCAACCCATCCAGATTCGGTCTTTCGATTGATTTATCTCAAGGCTTCCTCTTGGTTCGCCCCCACCGTCCAGGGTATGACTTAAGTATGCAGGGCCGAGCCCGGTCTTGGGTTTGGTCCCGGGTATTTAGAGGAGTGGTACGTGAGCGACGTGCATCCGGCTGGACCCCATCACCTACCCGGCTTCATCACTGCTCCGGGCGACACCGATACCCTTATGGTAGGCGTCGGCATTTTTCTGATCGGCGCCGTTCTCATGGTCGGTATCTTCTATTTGCACCTGCACTCGCTGCCGGAGCGGATGGCCCACAAGTCGCAGAAGTTCCAGTTTGAAATCGTGGCTGTGCTGTGCCTGCTGGCACTGTTTACGCACAACCATCTCTTTTGGGTGATCGGGCTTTTTCTTGCCATGATTGACCTGCCGGATTTCAGCTCGCCGCTGCGCAGGATTGCGGGATCGGTCGAAAAGATGGCGGGCGTTCCGCCCGAGGAAGACCCGACTGAGCCGCCAAGTGAGGCCGCTGCTCACGCTGCTAACGGCGTGTCTGACGCGACGAAGCCCGGCGCCGCCAAGGTCGCGCTGAAGACCACCGCTGCCGTCGACGAGATCAAGAGCAAGATCCAGCGCGATCTCCAGCGGGGGGGACCGGGCAATGCTTGAACTTCTCCTCTGCGCCACCTTCACGATCCTTCCGGACTATCTCTATCGCCGCTATCGGCAGGGCAAGCGCATCGGCCACGAGATCACGCTCTATTCCGTCTGGTTCGAGCTGCGATATGGCATCATCGGCTGCCTGATGCTCACGGTCTCGCTGATCACGATGATCTTCTACTTTCATCCGTCGACTACGTCGGCGACGTTGTACTATCGGACCGTCCCGATTATGTCCGAAGTAACCGGCCGGGTCGCCGAGGTTCACATCGATGTCAACGGCCCCGTCAAGCAAGGCG
Organism: uncultured Alphaproteobacteria bacterium; assembly: GCA_963786015.1. Lineage (GTDB taxonomy): Bacteria > Pseudomonadota > Alphaproteobacteria > Rhizobiales > Xanthobacteraceae > Bradyrhizobium. The sequence continues at coordinate 59,947 of CAWAXO010000023.1, forward strand.
ATGTTCTTTTCAGACTTGACAGCGCCAAGCAAGAAGCAGCGCTACTGACCGCCAAACGCAAGATCGCCGAAGTCGATGCCGCTATGGAGTCTGCGCAGGCCGATGTCATGAAGGCGGAAGGTCAGCTTCAGGAGGCAAAAGGCTCGCTGCAGCAGGCGCAGGACGAACTCGACACCAAAAGCGAACTGCAGAAACGCAATCCCGGCATTGTTCCTCAACGCGACATCGAAAAGCTACAAGTGGCCGTCGCCGGTCGCCAGGGCGTCCTCGACGCCGCGACCGCATCCAAACAATCTGCGATGACGCGAGTGAGCGCTCTGCTGCCGGCGGAGAAGGCAAGCGCAGAGGCGGCACTGGCCGAAGCGCAGGTCGATTTGGACAAGACCTTCATTCGCGCCGGCGTCGACGGGCGGGTCGAGCAGTTCGGACTGAAGCCGGGTGATATCGTCAATCCGATGATACGGACGGCCGGCGTTCTGATTCCGGAGGGCGCGGGACGGAGGGCTCTCATGGCAGGGTTTGGGCAGATCGAGGCTCAGGTCATGAAGGTCGGGATGGTGGCCGAGGCCACCTGTATTTCCAAGCCGTGGGTCGTTATTCCGATGGTGGTTACCAACGTGCAGGACTACATCGCGGCGGGCCAGTTCAGGGGCGGCGAACAACTGATCGAGGCGCAGCAGGTTGCTGCTCCAGGCAGCATTCTCGTTTTCATGGAGCCGCTCTACAAGGGCGGCCTGGAAGGCGTGACGCCCGGCAGCAGTTGTATCGCCAATGCCTACACCAGTAATCACGAACTGATCTCGTCAGGGAAACTCGGTTCGTTCAAGAGCTTCGCGTTGCATGTCGTCGATGCGACCGGATTTGTCCACGCGTTGCTGTTGCGGATTCAGGCCCTGGTGCTGCCGATCAAGACGCTGGTGCTGAGCGGACATTGAGGATGTTGAAGGACGCTCGTAGGACGTAATCCGCGCCCTGCAATCGGCTTCGGTGCATTTCGGCAAATAGAAGTTCAACGCGCGAAAAGTGCTTCGCCCCCTCTCGGTTACTCGGAGGTCCGCTCCTGTGCGGTCCTTGTTGGTCAGGATGCCTGGCAATCCCGGCGCGATCGTGCTGGTCCGCTAGATGGCGCGGCGGACGTTGCGGAGCGAGGCGACAAATGCTTCGAGTCCTGATGGCTCGGCGTCCGCAGCCTTGAAACCACCCCGCGCGATCGACTTCGATGCGGCATGTGAGAAGCCGCCGACGTCGCGCAGGAAATCCTCGAACTCGCGCACCGTGCGGATATCCGCCGGCCTTCACCGCCGTGTTGCGCGCCAGGTCGTTCATCGGGAACGTCACCAGCGAGATCTCGGGCAGCTCCTTGATGGTCTTGATGGTGCGGCGCGGCTCGTTCGGCTTGGTGCCGCGGGTGAACTCGCCGACGCGATAACCGATCGACTGGCCGTCGAGCTCGCCCTCCTTCATGGCACCGTAGATGCGCTTGCCGGACTCCGTGTCGAGATTGATCAGCCGGCCCTTCGAGGCGAGGCCGTGGCTGTCCTCGGACAGCGCCTGCCACTTGCCGATCGGCAGATCCGCCAGCGGATCACTGCCGCCGAACAGGCCGCCGCCCATGCTGCCGTGGTTGAGCAGCATCTTCGGCATCGAGCCCTTCGCGGCATGGCGCGCGAGCACGCCGGTGAAGGCGCCGGGCAAGATCAGGTCGCCGCCGTCGTCCTCGTTGCCGAAGACGGAACCATAGCCCTCAAAGGTGCCGGGCGCGGTCGCCTCGTCGACGAACTTGAACTGGAATCGGATGCTCTTTCGCTCCGATTTCGGTCTTGCGAGATCGCTCATGCGGCTTGCTCCACGTCAGGCCCTTTGCCGACGGTCTCTGGCGGTGCGGCGGGCGGCGCGACCCGCGGAATACCATCGGGACCGATCGGGCCTGCGTTGATCGGGGCATAGATATGATCGCCGCCCTCGTACTCGTCCATGTCGTCCCAGGCCCGGACATCGTTGATGGTCGCCCAGCCGGGATTGCCGCCGCCGCCGAGCGCGACCTTGTTGTATTCGGCGCGGTCCTTCGCGGTGGCGCGCAGGAACTCTCCGTCGATGAATTTGCTGTAGTAGCCGTCGCGGCGCTCCTGCCGCGATAGCAGCTGCCGGTCGAAGGCCTTTTCGAAGCGCCGGTGCCAGGGGCGGATCGTATGCACCAGGTGCATCGCGATCAGCGTCTCGGCCGCAGCGCGCGCCGCCATCTCCGCGGGATAGCCGATGACAATCGGGAGCACCCCCATGCCGTGGCAGATGCTCTCGATCTCGTGGTTGCGCAACTGGATGTGCTGGGCATCGACGCCCTTCATGTCGAAGGGCGTGAACTTGGCGTCATTGTCCAGGATCATGACGCGGCTGACATTGTCCAGGCCGCTATAGTGCTTTTTCACCCAGGCCGCGAGACGGATCAGCTCCTTCTCGTCGAGGCCCTTGTTGACCGAGATGATGCCGCTCGGACGCGCGCCATGCGCGTGCAGCATCGCATGCGTTTGCTCGGTCGCGAGCGCAAGTCCGAGCGGCTCCTGCAACAGCTGCACCGCGTCGAGGCCCTGCAGACCATCCCAGGACAGACCGCGGATGTGCAGAAGCTCGCTCGGCGTGAAGGTTTCCTGCGAGCCGTCCGGCGCGGTGACGACGTAGTAGGGCGTGCGGTCGTTGGTCCATTTCGGCTGCACATGGGTCGGGACGATCGGGATCAGCTCGACGAGCTTGCCCCGCACCATGTTCTTGAAGGCGTAGGCGTTGTTGGTGACGGCGCAATGGACCGCGAGTGTCTCCTTGAACTGCAGCGGGTCCTGCCATTCGTTGGGCTCGGAATCGAGAAGCTCGTAGAGCGGATGGTCGAAGGCCTCCTCGCGCTTGCCGCCGCGCGGCTTCTTGTAGACCTTGGTCGGCACCGTCGACACCGCCTCGGCGATGCGGCGCGTGCAGGCGAGAAATGTGGAGCAGCGCAGCGCGCTCTTCCAGCCGACGGCGACGCCCGATCTCGACTGATAGCTGCCGAACAGGCCGCCCCAGAGCGTCGAGATTTCGCCCCAGGTGAGTCCATCCCTCCCCTTGAACTCGCGCGCGATCGACCCGAACAGGCTCATGCGGTGCCGCGCTCGAGCTTGCGGCCGAACAGGATCGACAACGCCATGGCAAGCGCGCCGCCAACCAGGAAGCCGGCCGGCACGTAGATCAGCCAGGCGCCATAGGCGATCGCGCCGGCGCCGGCAAAGCCGAGGCCGTCGGCGAGGACATGCGGCGCGCGGCGTACGATGGCGCGGCCTATGCGCGCGAGTGCCCTACGCGGGCCGGCCAATGCCATGGATAACCTTTGTCGCATGATCGCGGTCTCCGAAATCAGCCATCGCGTCGGCGGCCGCATCGATCTTCGACATCAGGCCGTCGATGTCGTCGGTGTTCCATCCGGAGCTCGATCGAGCGTCCGGATTGCGCGACATCATCCAGACTGCGTTCATCAGCGCGGCCCAGGGATCGATCTTGGCGTCGCCGGCGTTCTGTTTGGTCGCGCGGATCGCGGTCGCCATCGGCTCGATCTTGACGTTGCCGACGCACCAGTCCATCAGTGCGGACTTTCCGTGGACCAGCGTCTTGTTCTGCGTCTTGCGCTCGGCGGTCTTGATGGCATTCATCATGCCGTATCCCTGCGGCGCACCGACGAGCAGCTTGTTCTCGACCGTCACACCGATCTCGTCGAGCGCCTCGACCATCTCGCCGAGCCCGGCCGGATCGACAGCCACCGCAGCCAGCAAACCGCGTTGATGGATGTCGTCGATCAGTTCCACGATCTGCGCGATGTCCTCGCCGGCATTCTCGACAATCGCCAGCTCGCCGGCAGCCTTGAAGTCGAGCAGGCGCGGCGCGATCGTTTGCCGCCGTTCCAGCACGCCCTCGTGGCACCAGGCGCGCGACCAGGACAGCCAACGGCGCGTCTCGCGCTCGCGGCCGAGCACATTGACGCCATACAGGTCGTCCAGACCGCCGCCGTCAAGCGCGACGACGACAGCTTCGCTGACCTCGAGGATATGGTCGAGCGTGATCGTCTCGTCCTCGGCGTCCGCCCAGAATTCGGCGCCGGCCCAGGCATCGGTCTTCTGGCCGACGCCGATCTCGATGTTGAGATGCTGGCTCGCCCAGATGGAGATCGCCTTGACGCCCTTCGACTTCTCGGTTTCCCAGTCCGGCACCAGCGTCGGCAAGTGCACCGAGCGGCCGAGGTTCGGCATCACCATGTGCCAGTTGAGCCGGGTCCTGCCACTTCGCCGGGTTCTTGGCGATGTCATCCGGAAACTCATAGAGCATCGGCAGCATCGGCCGGATGACCTTGCCTCGATAATGGCCATCGCGGATCTTGCGCCCCATCTGGAGCTCGTCTTTGAACCCGCCGGCGGGAGCTTCGTCGCTCTGCGTCGTCACCATCACGAACAGGCCTTCGGGCGTCTTGTCGAGACCGCCGCGGATCTGGCGCAGCACTTTCAAGGTGTGCACGTTGCGGCCGAGCAGGTGCAGCTCGTCCAGCAATGCGAAGATCAGAATGCCGCCGGTCAGGATGTTCAGGTCGAACGTCTTGACCCGGAGTTCACTGTCGTTTGCGGCATCGACGATCGTCTTGACGTGCTCACGCGGGTGAAAGCGGGTCCGCAGCACCGGCGAGAGGTTGATCATACCGACCGCCTGCTCATAGGCACGGTCGGAGATTGATTGTGTTGGACCGATGAAGACGCCCTCGGCACGCGGGCGCTTGTTCATCAGCATCAAGGTCAGCGCGAGACCCGCTGCGTAGGATGTCTTCGACGAGCCCTTTGGCGCCAGCGCGAGGATGTCGCGGATGTAGCGAACCTGCGCGACTGGGTCCCATGATCCGAATGCGGCACGCACTAGCTGCCGAAACCATTCGCCGCAGGCGTCGCCGAGTCGCGGCGTGCCCGGCACGTCTGGCAGCTGCAGCTCGTCGAAGAAGGCGAGGCCCATGTCGGCCTCGTCCTCGTTGAGCGGCAGGTCCGGGATCAGCGATTGACCTTCGCGGAGCCGATCGGCCCAGTCGACGCAACTGAGATCCCACATCGACTAGTTTGCCAGGCCCTGCCGCCGCGCGATCAGGTCGCCGAGCACGGAGCCACGATCCGGATTCTGCGCCGCGCGCGCCGCGGCTTCCTTCTTGCCGAGCTTCTCCGGTTTCGCCGGCTTGGTGGACTCGGCTGGCTTCGCCGTGTGCCCGTAGAGCATCAGATCGTTCCGATCGACGAACTCGCGGAACGCGCGGATCGCCGACACGCTGCCGGACTGGACGCCTTCCCAAAGCTTCATGGCGACGCCGGCGTTCAGGCGATCGCGGGCGACCTCCCGGAATTTGAGCTCGGAAAAATAATGCTTCCGCAGCGTCGGCAAGGTGACATAGAGCGCCGCCGCAATCCGCTTATTGCTCCAGCCCAGCGCCACTAACATGCTGACGCGATTCCGGTTTTGCTGGGTCGGGATGTGCTCTGGTCGACCCCGCCCACCCCAGTTGGAGGGCACAGGGTCGCCAAACAGGTCAAAAATTTCGCTCATGACGAAAAAAAATCTGTCCGTGAGAACCCATGCGGTCGGGGCTCCCTTGGGGCTTTTGGAATTTAGCCCCCTCCCCCTCCGCTAGCCGCGAGACGCTTGGTGCGCTCGCGCTGGGTCTTGATGGTGTGATGAGATCCGCATAGGCACATGCCATTGCTCGGATCGGTCGGGTCGCCGCCGTCTCGGCGTTCCTTGATGTGGTCGGCGAAGAGGCGATGCTGCGGCGCTGACTTCGTGCAGCGCTTGCCGTCCTCGATCCATTCGCAGCGATAGCCCGCGCGCTGCGAGAACGGCCTCGCGGAATTGTTCGTGTCGCTGCCGACTGGTAGAACGGATCGGCGCGTTTCGGCTCCGGCCTAACGGTACGGCCGTCGCCTTTCGGCACGAGCGAATCAAGCACAGGGATGCGCATCATGATTCCGCCAGTGTGACCCGAAGAACTTGCCGGTCCGTAGGGAGAGGGCCTTAGACTTTTTGGCCCTCCCCCTCCCCTGCAAACGGTAGGTTAGCCATCGTCACTCGGATGGCGGCCGACCTATTGAGCCACAGATCAGCGACCTTGATCTCGCCTCGAGCAAAGCCCCGCTCGAGGATCTGCTTGACGACGTTGTGGTGCCACTTGCATGAGGCTTGCCACATATCGGCGTTCCAGAACTTGATCGGATCGCCCTTGTGTGGCTCGACATGGTCGACGAGCCCGGCAGCAGTCACACGACCGATCGCTTCGCATCCGAGACACAACGGATGCTGTCGCTTGAACAGCGCAGCTGCATCGTCCCAAGCAGCGCTATAGCCTCGAGCTCGCGCCGATCCGCGCCTCGCATCGTATGCCGCATTGAGCGCAGCGCGATCCGCCTGCGATCGAGATCGGAATATGATCGGCCGTCCTGGCATGCAATCAATCAAAAGAAAGGCCGACCGCGTTGCTGCGATCGGCCGTCAAGTCTCGGGAGGAAACACAAGCAAGAAAGCGCAAAGCCGGCAAGGCTCCACGCTCAACATGGAGTTCCATGCTTAAGCAGTGCGCTTAGCCTTCGTTCCATTAGATGGAACCATCGGCATTATTCAAAGTACGCGAAACATTTTCCCACCCTGCAACTTGAGCCACATGGGGCCAACTATACGAAGTGCAAAATGGAACCACCCAGCCGTATGGCCCAGATCGACCACGAGACTGCCCGGTCGATCTGTGACGAGGTGGGTGTCCGGTTGCAGCAGGACTTAGGTCTCGAACCCTCGAGTTTGCCGCCCTACCTCGAACGTCTAGTCGATGAAATGCGCAAACAGGAGCCTCATCTAATTGATGGCGTCGTAAGCTGGCGCGCCCGCTGACTGTTTGTTTACACTATTAGTCTCGGGAGGCTGTGAGCAGCAAAGAAAAGCCGTCGCCTCTCTCAACCCGGCGGCGGCTTTTCTGCTGACTTTGCTGAGTGCGCTCGCTAGGCGCTGCTAATCGTCCCAAGCTGCGCTGTATCCTCGAGCCCGCGCAGATCCACGGTATGCATCGTGTTCAGGATTGAAGGCCGCGCGGTCTCGCTACCGACGCGCGCGGAACTGCGCAAGGCGAGAAGCCATGTCGTTACCGATCGTTCCCATGTGTCGCGAATTGACGCTCGACTCCCAGGAGTAAAGGGAGTCTAATTCCCGCCATCACCGCACCGCTGTGGCTGTTATCGGTGACTGAGAGTGTTGCGCTCCCGCCTGGCTATTGGGAGGGAAAGATGAGCGACACCACCTTCAAAGCTACGATGATCGGGCTCAGCATCTTCTCTACTGGCATGCTGGCCTACGTGATTTTCAATTCTTAAGCCTCTTTCATTCCGAAAGTCCGCTGATGCGATTCGTCATGAAAGCGAACGCATGGGAAAGACGAAGCCGAGCGCTCAATCATTCAAAAGCAAAAGCCCAACGCGATGGCCGAGCTTTGGTCAGATTCCGCAACACCCTTGAATCGGTGCTTACCGACGAAGGGCACGCCGCCCCCATGGGTCAGCCCGCACCCCTGGGGCGACTACGTATTCACTGCTGGCCAAGGATTGCGAACCATCATCGCAAATCGTGTAGGGAGGCGTACCAATGGACAAATCACCCGTCGTCAAGCGCTCGATCGTAATTAACAGCCACAAGACCAGCGTCAGCCTCGAAGAGGCGTTCTGGAACGGCATGAAGGAAATTTCCGCGCAGCACGGCAAGTCGCTGTCGGAGCTCGTCAGTGGGATCGACAGCGGAAGAGACCGAGGCAATCTCTCGTCCGCGATCCGCCTGTTTGTGCTCGATCATTACAAGGCCCGCGGCGGAGCCTCGACCGGCGGCTCGCAGGTGCACAGTGACCACGTTCAGCACGCGACACAGGCCACGGGTGACGCTCGACACTGATCAGGCGAGCGTCACTATGTGATCTCTTAGCGAAAACGCGAACGCATGTATTTTATTTCAGCGAACTGTTGACCGAGCTGAATACGCCGTTGAGGTTGGTACCGAGACCGTTCACGGCGGCAATGATCGCAAGCGATATACCTGCAGCGATCAGACCGTATTCGATCGCGGTCGCGCCGGTCTGATCGTCCAGGAATTTCAGGAAAACACGCTTCAAGGCCTTGCTCCCTTGGTGATGCAACGCCCGCACTTTTGCGGGATATGCTCTAAGGATCCGTTAAAGGGAACCACGAGTGACACGCGATGCAACCGATGAGAGTCGTACGCAAGCCCTCATTTACCGCATAAGGTGTTGATCTCTCGCTTGATAGGCGGCGGTATGTCGTCGATCACCGTTTCGGTGTTGCGACGGCTGCGTAGAACTACTGATGAGCGGAATCCACGATTTCCCGTGAATCGGCCTCTGCCAGACGGGCGCGCTGGAAGCTAGTTCCGTTCGAGGCGTTCGGTGCGCGGTCGCATCTCACCTAGCCTCGATCTGACCCTCGTCTAGCTCGACAGGAGTCAGGCGCTTGAAGATGTCCAGCCATCTTGAGTCGGCCATTTGAGTCAAGACGCCTTGGCCGATCAAAACCGGGAAACGCCAACCGCGTTCACCAATTGCCCTATGGAGCGGTTGCGCATTGCCTACCCACAACACCTTGTGGCGAAGCTACGGAACTGCATTACATCTGAAAACTCGCGGAACGAAACGGCTCCTGGTTCTTTCTCTGCCTTTGGGAGGTGCCCATGATTTCTCAGGCTTCAGAAGGCGCATGTGCGTTCGCTTGGCGGAACTACTTGTTGCTCCACAGCGGCATCAGCGAGAACGATCACAGGCGTTCTGCCCTCTATCGCTACGTCACCACACTTGGTAATGCCGGCGATTACGACTTCGATCTCTTGCAAATAGCGGCTGTTGTCTACTTGAAAAAGCTGGACGAATTGCATGACGACCGAAATGCGAGAACCGCAGCAGATCAAGCTTTGGCCGAGTATCTGGAGTCATGCAGTGCACAAACCGCCGCTTAGCTTGAGTGCCAATACCACAGCGAAGGAACAAACCGCATGGCAGTAAAGAACACCAACGCGAGCGATTCACAAAGGCGTATCACCGCGGCGACGGCAATCGGCATGAATACCTTAAAGCCAATTATGAACTTTCAGGTCTCAATGCTGAGAATGTGGGCCGATGGTATCGAGCGGTTCGCGGACAATTACGAAAACAATTACGAAAAGAGGATGGAAGAAACCGCGACTGCCGTCGAGGAACAGTCAGACAAGGAACGAGCCGCGTAATCGAGAAACGGCCAACTGACGCGGCGTTGAACGAGAGCCGGCCCACCGTCCAACGTGCGTTAGGGCGATGAGTCGTCCCGGGTGGATGGCGCGAATCTGATCGCGCCATAGACCAATTTCTCAAGCTCTCCGTTTGGAGGCTGTTCCTAACGCATCGATGTGTCCTAGCGCATTGCGGTGAGTTCCACGTGAAACTATTCAAGACGCTGCGCGGACTCCACGACAACCCCTGAATCGGCATCAGCCGAGGAAGGGCACGCCGAAAGCATTGTCTGCTTTCGTTCGATCCGTCCCGGCGACCTTGGCCGCTAGGCCGGCTCGATGTCACTCTCGTCTAGCTCAACCGGAGTGATGCGTCCGAAGATCTCAACTCCGACACTGAGTCGCCCCTTTGAGTCAAATCGTTCGACGCGACCGCAGAAGCTACGAAACGGGCCATTCACAACTCTTGTGAGCTGGCCGAGCTCGAAATGGCGCTCGCGCTTGCTTTTCGGCGTGTTGCCGATCGCCTCGATCTTGCGGATGTCATCGAACAGTTTCGGCGTCAGGTACGGAGTGAACTCGCCGAACCTCAAAAGCCCGATCGCGCCGTCCACGCCTTTCCAACTCCCGAGGTCGGCCTCGAAATCGGGAATGAACACGCAGCCAGAGATCAACGGCGACGTGACATTGCGCCGCTCGATCCATTCGTAGCCAGGCCGATGCCGCCGCATGTCCTTCATCGATGTCACAACTGGCAGATAAGCGCTGACATTGCGCAGCCGGAACGATTTCATCACCTTGGACTCGCGACTTGGATGCGTGCGCAGGATGTACCAGCGTCGCGGCAGTGGCACTGCGATCGGCTCGTCGATCGGCACATAGCCAACGATTTGCCCCTTGCGATATTCCATGTTCATGCCGCCTCCCCTGCGTCGCTGATCGTTCCATCCTTGCGCGGCGGCCAGCTGCCACGGCGCGAGGAAACCACTGCGCGCGTCGGCGCCGACGCCGCGCGTCGTGACGAGCTGCGGCCGGCCGCCGGCGATATGCGTGCTCAGAAAGCTTGACCATGCCGCGGTCTGCTGCCGGTCCTCGATCCAATGCCAGGCGCTTTCTGGCGGCGCCTGCGCGAATGCGAGCACCTGCGACGTAATCGGCTTCGCATAGATCACTCGACCATTGCTGACGAACGGCCGCGCGCGCGCCACTGCGTAAAGCGCCTGAATCGCTCGCGCCGCTTCCGAGCCGAGCTCGAATGGACCGCTGACCGGCGCGCTACCGGGCTCGGTGAGCTTGGCAGTGGGAAACTCTTCGAAACCGCGATTGCGGATCCACAGATGGAAGTTTGGCGGATGCTTTCGCCCGAGTTGCCCCTGCATTTTGACGAACAGCGGGATCGCCGCTCGGCAGTGTCGCTGCTTTTCGATCGACAGCTGCCGGAACTCGGCGAGCGCCAAGTCGCGTCGCATGACCTCGTGACCAGGCCAGGCCAACCAAGCCGGCCCGAAATCCTCCGGTTCTTCCAAAGCCGCAGGCGGCTCGCTCGCGCCCCCGGAGGGGGTTGGGGGAGATTCAGGTTCAGGTTCAGGTTCAGAGATTAGCCCTCCGCTACAGTGCGGAGGCTGGCCGGATGCTAAGCGGATGCTAGCCGGATCCTGGCCCTCATTTAGCCCCCGCTGCTGGCGGAGGCTAATCGCCGTTGAATTTGCTGGCTTTTCGACAGCCCTGCCGGCGGCGCGCGCCTCGATCGCGTCGACGTCAGCATCATAGAGCAGCTGGATCCGGTCGGTCGTCCGCCTGCCGTCGCCCTTCCCGTTGCGGCGGCCTTCTTCATCGATCCACTGCGGCGACTTCGCGATCGCGCCGATCTCGTCGAGCCAGGCCAGGCGGCGCCGCACCGTGTCGTCGGAGAGCTCGCAATCCTCGGCCAGTGTTTGGGCGCTAACCCAGCAGACGCCGTCGCCGTCGACATAAAGCGACAGCATGCTCAGAACGAGCTTTGCATGAATGTTGCCGAGCTTGAGATTTCTGGCCCAGGCGTGCGCCTCGTCGGCGGCGATACGGCGCGCGCGGCGTTTCGCTGTTGTCATTGTCAGTCTCACAAATCGATTCAAGGGAACGCGGTAAGCAACAGAACGGAAAGGGCTAGCGCGGACCGATCAGCATGATCTCGACGATGCGGTCGACCGACAGATGTTCGATCGCGCCGGTCTCGATCGCCTTGTCGAGCCGATCGAGCCAGCGCGGCGGAAACTGTTTACCCGTGACGAGCTGGCCGCCATCGCCGAGGTATTGATAGGAATCGAGCTCCCCGAGCTGCGCGGCCTCGAGGACCAGGCGCTTGATGACATCGGCAAGCTTGTCGCTCCGCTGTCCGCCGGCGGCGAGTGCGCGCAGCACGACATCAGCCACGCGGCGCGGCCTTGGTGAAGATGTACTCGAACGATGCGCCGCCGCGGACAAAGGCGATCTCGGCGAGGCGTCGCCGGGTCAAATAACCAACGCGATTCTCACTGAGCTGTTGGATATGCCCACGTAGCCGCGTCAGCTCGGTCGAATAGACAGCGCTGAACGCAAGATCGCCCGTCGCATAAACGATCCGCGCGCCAGGCTCCGCGAGCGCGAGCTCGAGCTCAAATTCGCTCATCGTGAGATGCGTTGTTCCGTGCGTGAGCATGCCCCCTCCCCGTTTCCAGACGAGCGTCGCAAGGTGGCGTTTCGCCGGCTCTGTCGACGCGTTCGAGATCCCGCCAAAATTCTTTCCAGTGCAGCTCGCGGCCGCCCTCAAACTCGTGACGCGACGCGCGGACCACGCCGCAGCGGATGCATTCCTGCTCGGATTTGTGGTGCGGCACGACGACCACTTTCTCGCCCCAGCGATGCCGCGTTGAGCTCGCAGCGCGCGTCACCAGAACACAATGACCCAAACAGCGAAGTTGATTGCGACCAACGCGATCAACAGTCGGCCGCGCAGTGAAAGCTTGGTTCTCACGGCGATCGCTCCCCTGGCACCGCGCCGTTGACGACATCGAACAGATCGCTCGGCTGCTCGCGCTCGGCGCCGCCGGCGTATTTCATTGCGATCAGCGCGCGCGCGACGAGATGCCAGACGTGCAGCGAAAGCCGCGGATAATTCCTGATCGAGCCCTGGCGCTGCACGGCACCGCGCGACAGCTGCTCACTCGATCGGCCGCGATAGGTCCGCGCGGAATAATGGCCGACCTGGCGCGAGCCGCCGATATTGCTGATATGCATGCGCGCGATCTCTGTGACCTTGCGCGTGACAGCCGAATGGAGCTCGACACGAATGACGATCATTGAAATCGCCTCGCGCGCTTTTCGAGATGGACGTTGTCAGCTTCGCGCGACACCTGATCGCCGGTATTTCGCAAGGCGCCGCGCTGTCGCCAGCCGATGCAATAGCCGAGCATGAAAGCGCCGAACGCAATCAATGCGACGCCGGCGACGAGCGCCTGGCTGCTCATTTCCATTTCCGCCCCCAAAGCTTTTTGAAATCCGACAGGAACTCGCGCTTGGCGCGCGACGGACTCCAGAACTGGAGATCGACGCCGAGCGGCGCGACGTCGACGTCCCAGGCTTGCGGCGGCTCGCTCATCGCCTGGTCGCGCTCGTCCATCAGGAGCGCGAGATCGAGCGCCTTGACGCTGGTCGGCTGGTCTAGATGCAGGTCAAAACGCACGGCGATCGCGCGCATGATCTTCTGCTCGGCCTCGCGATAGCCGATCAGGTGCGGCTTCAAAGGCCGGATCTTGTCGCCGATATACCCCTCAGGCGCATCATGCAGCAGCGCCCAGCGCTTATGCTCCGCAGCAGCGGCGCGAGAGATCAAAACCGAATGCTCGGCGACGCTGTAGAAGCGCCGGCAATGTCCGCCGAACCGGCAGATCATCGAAAGCGCGTGCGCGATATCCTCGATGAAAACCTCATGCGGCCGCGGATCCAACGGCCAGAACTGACGGCCCGTCGCCGTCTGCATCCAATCGCCGCGGCCGTTCATGCGCGCGCCTCGAGATCGGCCGTCGGCGTCGGCGTGACGAGCTGCGCGAGGAAAGCGCGGCCTTCTTCGGTAATGACGATGCGGCTCGTCGTGAGATGCAGATAGCCGCGGCCCTCGGCCAGGCGGAATGCCTCTCGATCCGCGATTTCGCCCGCGTCAACCGCGAGCAACGCCGCCTGGATCGCGGACTCGTCCTCCTCAAGCGGTATTCGCGTTTGCAGCTTGCCGTCGACGACCTCCGGCGGCTCGAGATCGACGCGTGCGAGATCGAGCGCGAGCTGCGGCTCAATCGCCGGCGCCGGCTTTTTCGGCGCGCGCTGCAAAAACTGCGGAATGTCGAGCGGGTGCGGCTCGATGGCTTTCGCTGGTTCGCGCGCTCTGCGCTCAGCCTCGAGCTCGCGCAGACGCGTCCACCCGGCGTCGCGCAATATCCACTGCCCCGTCGCGCTCTGCTCGATCGCGAGGCCGCGCTGCGCATATTCCGGCCCGAGCTGCGGCAACAGCTCGGCGCGTTTCGGATGGCAGAAATCCGAAATCAGCTTGAGCGCGTCGAGTTCCGACAACTCGATCAGCGCGGGAGATCCCGAGCCAGGTCTGCCCGCCGGCGGAACGGCGGTTTCGGAGCGGACGGGGTTCTCATCCGTGTCGACTATCCGATCGTCCGGCGTTGGAGACGCCGCCGGCGCGGCTGGCTGATCAACGGCTGCGCTGGCGTCGCCGCTGTCCGCGGTCTCGGGCGCATCGAAGCCCCAGGCTTTCCAGCCAGGCCGCATGCGGCGCGCGTTGAATTCCACCTTTGGAGTATTCGGCCAGTGGAATTCGATGATGTCGTGAATGTTGTCCGGCTTCTCGCTGTGCGCTCCGACCGGCGCCGAAAAATTGGATCGAAAATGCGCCGTTGCCGGCGGGATGACCTTGCCGCGGACGCCGACCAGGACGAGCTCATGCTCGCCCGTAAACCAGTAGCCCTGTCCCCGCGCGGCGCCTGGCCGCTCCTTGTTCCAGACCAGATTGGTGACGTAGCGGAAGCCCTGCAGCTCCATCGCCTTGATTGCGATCGCCAGATGCGGCAGCGTCGCCCATTTGAACAGGATGCAATCGTCCGCGAGGCAGGCAAAGCGCTCGGCACACCGCGCAACGATTTCCTCCGGCGTATGCGCATCGGCCGCAGTCTCGTAATGCATCGACGGATGGTTGAGCACGCCTGTCTCGCGCGACCAGGCCTCGTGATCCCATTCGAAATCCTCCAGCGCGATACCGAACGATTTCGCCGGCAAGGCCTGCAGCTTGCGGCCGAGTTCCTCCTCACGCTCGGCGCGGCGCTCCTTTTTGGCCGCGATCTTTTCGGCGCGGATTTCCTTGATGACTGGGGCGAGCGCCTTTTTGACCTCAGGTGTCAGCCGGCCGGTCTCGTCGCGCGGCAGTGCTTTGACGATTTCGGCCTGTCGCTCGGCCGGCTGCGCCGCCAGCTCGGCAGCGGTTGAGACCGCGATAGCGCCTTGCTTGACCGCCTCCCGGATCTCCGGTGTGGCCTGGTTCTTGACCGTCTTGGCATCGCGCACCAGGCGCTCGGAGACGTTGAGCATCTCGGCGGCTTTGCCCTGCGACATGGCTGGCGCCGAATCCGGCAAATTTGCCGGTTTTCCGGGACGGCCCTGGTCCAGGGTTGCGATCTCGGCCGCCACCATCGCGCGCTGGCTTTCCGAAAGGTGCCGGCGCTTCAGGTTTTTTGACAGCACATAACCGAGCGCATCGCCGTCGAACCGCGGATCGAATAGCCAGAACATGTGGCGGTTCCGGACGTCGACCAGGTCCTCGATCGAGAGCGGCTCGCCCTCGCGCTCTTTCCATCCGCCGCCCAAGATCTCGCCAGTCGACACGAGCCAGGAAAGTGCCCGGTAGCGGTTGCGGCCGTCGAGCACCTGGTAGGCGTCATCTACGCTGATCAGGACCACCCGATCGTGCAGGCCGTTGATGCGAATATCCTCGGCGAGATCGTAAAACTCCTGCCCTTCAATCAGCGGGAACAGGTTCGCGTAAGGATGAAAGCCGAGCGTCATGGCCGATACCGATCCGGATCGATCTGCCGGCGCGCGTCGTCCTCGGACTCGAACGGGCCGATCGCGTCCCACTGTTCGCCGTCCGCGTCGATCGAGACGATGAACCACCCGGTCATGTCGGCGCGACGCTCGATCGCGTCGTCATCGAACCAATGCCGGACGGTTTGATAGCCGTCCGGCGTCTTGAGGAATGCCGGCGCGCAAACGGTCAAAATGGAATCTCCTGAGTTTCCGGCCGCGGGCCGAGCGTCGCCAGCAGCTCGAGGACGATGGAATCGAGGGACGGGATCGCGTGGCGCGGTGTGCGGTTGCCGGCGTTCTGGCGATTGGTCGCCCAGCGCAGATTTGCGCGGCGGTTATCGAGAGTCTGGCCGTTGAGATGGTCGACGAGATGCGTCGACATGAACCGCGTGGTTCGCGGATCCGCTTCGATCTGAATCTCGCGATGCATGCGCAGCGTCGCGCGGTCGCGGCCGACGTTGCGCTTGGCGTATTTCTGCCAAGGCGTCCGCGAGCCCCAGGAGACATTCCAGATGTTCTCCGACAGCCAGGCGTGATCCTCGGCGTCGACGAGCGTCCAGATGTTCTCGCGCGCCGACAGCATGATGCGGCGCCAAGGCGTCGAGGACAGGTCGACAAGATCGACCGTCTCGATCTCGATCCGCTGGCGCGCGACGGCGAAGTTTTCGCGCATCATTCGACCGGTTCCTCTTCGTCGGTGTCGACGTCGGCCGGAGATGGATGAGGCTCGTCCTCGCCGCGCTTTTTGCGCGCTCGACGCTCGGCGGCATCGGCAGCGGCCTTGACCGGATCTTTCGGAACGATCGACAGCACGGCCGCCGGCTTGCTCACGGCCTTGCCGGTTTTTTCCGCGCGCGGTTTTTCGACGTGCGGCTCGGATTTGACGGTGCCGCCCTCATCGCGCCAGATCCGCATCGGGTCGCCGCCGACGCGCGCGATGATCTCGCCATTAACGGGCACGAGCTGCTGCAGCGCTTCGATCACCTGGTCGCGCGCCAGGCCGTCCTTTGCCAGCACTGCCACTTGCCGATGCAGCGGCGCGTCCGGCAGCATGCCGAGCGCGTGCATGTAGGTTTCGAGGATTGTCTCCTGTTCCTCGAGCTCGCCCGGATCCGTGTCGCGACGCTTGATGATCTTGCGCATCGCCTTCGGATCAAAGCCCTTTGCATTTCGCCTCGGCGAACAACGCGCGCTGCTCGTCGCCGAGCTCTTTGCGCTCGACGCCGAGGCGCTCGATCCGCTCGATGTACGATTTCAAGTTCGGCGCCGGCGTCCGATCGCAGCGTCATGCGCCGCCCCCGTCGATCGCGTCGCGCAGCTCCGAGGCGGTCATCCCGTCCGGGACGTATTCGAGAAAGCGCCGGATGATCTCGCGCGCCGTGCTGACGCGGCGGTCCGATACATTCGAAAATCCCGGCCGGAGCATCACCGGCGTTTGCTGCTCATTGTCGGCGCTGGCGGCGTTCTCGATCGCGTCGTGGATCTCGCTCATCGCGACGCCCCGACCCCGACTGGCCAGACAATCACGATCAGCAGCCCGGCAAGCGCGAGTGCGAGATGCCGGTCATGAGGCAGTAGAACTGCGTAGTTGACAGCTGCTCTGTTAGCATTGTTGGCCTCTTAAGACACAGCAAAGCCCGTTCGCCGAAAAGCACTCGGCGTGCGGACTGGACGACTTGTCGGAAAGCAAACGGCAGGCGATGCAGGAGCCGTCAGCTAGATGGCGGCCCCCTGCAAACTGAGAACTGAGAACTGAAGTTACTGTGCGCCGTCGAGCAGCGCGGCATTGAGTGCGAGGATCGCACGAGCATTAGGCTTTCGCTTGCCTGCGATGAGAAGATTGGCGTGCCGCTCGGTGCAGCCGATCTGGCGTGAGAGCCAATCTCCGGGCTTGATGCCGCGCGCGACGACGATGACGCATTCGCCGAACAGCGAGACAGGGAACGATTGTTCCTTAATTGGCTTTGACCTTCGCCGGCATCTCTGACTTGATTCGCCCATGGCAAAACGCCCCTACGCAACACAACAGAACTTGAAAGCTCCGGCGCATCCACAGAAGCCACGATGCACCGGCGAAAAATGGCAACACTCTGAAATTTTCCTGTCAGCTTCGCGTAAGGTGTGGTTGCATAACCACTCCAATACCAAAACGACAGGTCATCACTATGGGACGAGTGATAAGATTCCCGAGGCGGCGGAGTCATGCCCGCACCTCAATCAATTCGCGCGCGGCAAAGCGCGCAAACAGATCAGACGTGGCGCTGGCAGCCCTGGCCCGCTCGGTCGACAGAACTAACAGCCACCATTCCGAAGGAATATTGTCACGCTTGAACCATTTGATCACAGCCCAATTCTTAGCGCCGACATCGGCGGCCATCGCTTCGCGCGAGGCCCAGAGCTCGATGACAGAGCGGAATGACGTCAAATCAGAATCAGACATGCATGAATTAGTGGGACAGATGGTCCCAATTATCAAGGCCAATTTGTCCCATGACAAAGAAGTGCCTCCGGAACATTCTGTCGACATGACGCAAGACACTGAAACAATTGCAGAAAGCGAATGGCGAGAGGGCTTTCGGCAGCGTCTCCGACAGGCCCAAGGTGGTCGCACTCAGGAAACCATGTCCCGATTGCTTGGTATCAGCCGGGATGCATATGCAAAGTATGTTGGCGGCCGGAAATCAGCCATGCCTGTGCGTCTCCTTCCGAGATTTTGCGAAATCTGCGATGTTTCGCTTGAGTGGCTAATAGAAGGCGACCAAGCGGAAAAGTTCGCAAAATCAAAGAAGCCCGCTTCAAAGCCGCGAAAGGCCGCTTCTAGATAATCGGCAGCGAGCGCTGCTCTGCGATTGAAAAATCGAGCACGTAATAGGCTCGTCTGGTTCTGAGCCAAACTGTCCTTGACGATTGGGACTACCTGTCCCATTGTGGCGCGATCCTCCAAACGGAGCCGCGCGCGCGATGGCGCAAATCTTCTCTATCGAATCCGGCGCCGCAACCGCCATCTCGCCCCCTGACAACACGAGAGCGGGCGCGCTGGGCGCGGCGAAAGCCATATCGGCCTCAGAGTTCAAACAACAGCTCGCAGCCCTTGGCTTCGCATACATCCAACAGACGCGCGGCTTCCTCGATCTTCATCGAGACAAGCGAAAGCGCTTCAAACGGCTAGTTGGAGTCCGCGATGATCGCGGTCGTCTGATGCGCCGTGAAACGCTCGCCCACCTAATCGCATCGAGGCAACCGTGACGCCGCGCCTGCTTCGTCGCCGGCGCGACATGTGCCCCCACGCATATCGAGCGGCCCTCGTCGATCAAGGCTTTGCCTGGCTCGGCGCCGAGATCGGCTTGCTTGTCGATATCCGCCATCACGTTTCGGGACGCTATTTCAAACCGTTGCGCGACGAGCGCGGGCATGTGTTGCGGACTGAGACACTCGCGGCGCTGATCTTATGGCGCGCCGAGACGATCACCATCGCTAGAGAGAAGCGCCGCATATCGAGCGACTGCGTCCGCATCTCCGAGGCCGCCAACTTCGTGGTGGCCTAGCCGATGACTTTGCGATTCCAGCCTATCGATAAGCTACCGCTATTTGCGGACGAGGAAGCGCTTTCCTGCGCCCTGTTAGGACCGGGGAAATTCTCGTATTGGAAGCAGATCGCCCCTTTACTCGAAGGTCGAGGATTCCCCAAAATCGACCATCAGATGGGCGGCCGGTATACACCGGCGGTAAAGCGGTTCTTTGACGACGAATATCGGCTGAACACAGTCCATCCTGTTGCGATGCGCGACGGTCCGGAGGCGCTGGGGACATGGAAGAAAGCGAACGCCCGCCGGGGCTAAGGCACCAGGGCAAACGGCGTATCTGGCGCGCTTCGAAGGCGGCAGTCAAACAAGGTTATCCACTCAAGTCAGTGAACCTGACAAACCTTGCCGAGGATCCGGTCCAGCTTCGCAAGCGCTGCGAGCGCCTGCAGGCCGAGATGCGGTCATGGATGCAAGGGCGCAAATCGAACATCGATCCGCAGTTCGATGGCACGTTTCGTAGCCTGTTCGATCTCTACCAGACCGACCCTGAGAGCAAATATCAGAGGCTCAAGCGCAGCTCGCGTGACCCCTATGACGTCTATCTGCGCATGATGCGCGCCGAGATCGGCGAGCGCCTCATCGACGCCTGCGACGGCCGCGATGCTGAGCGATGGTTCAAGGCGTGGTCGGCGCCGGAGAAAGGCTCGACCAGGCGCCAGCTCGCCAAGGCGGTAATGGCGATCGCCGTTATGAAGGCCGCGCTCCGATTTGGCGTCAAGGCACGCAAGCCTGGCTGTGCAGCATTCCGCGAGGCGCTCTTTGCGATGGATGTCGAGCGGCCCGCGTCGCGCAAGTTTGCGCTGGATGCCGACGTGATCGCAAAGGCCCGAGCTGCTGCTCACGAGCTGGGGCATCCCGGCGCCGCGCTCTGCTACGCGATCCAGTTTGAAGGCGCGGTCCGGCAGTGGGACGTGCGCGGCCAATGGCTTCCGATCAGCGATCCGCAGCCCTCGGCAATCATCAGCCGCACCGGCCGGCAGAAGTGGATCGGGCCCACCTGGGCCAACATTGACCAGCACCAGGTTCTACGCTTTACGCCGACGAAGACTGAGGAAACAACGGATCTGCCGGTGGCAATCGACCTCACCGTCTGCCCGATGGTGATGGAGGAGCTCATCAGGATCGCGCCAGAGGCGCGCAGCGGTCCACTCATCACGGATCCGAAAACAGGCCTGCCCTATCGCAAGGATGACTTCCTCGAGGTCTGGCGCGAGGTTCGCAAGAAGATCGGCCTGCCCAAGACGATCTGGAACCGTGACCTTCGCAAGTCTGGCTCGACCGAGGCCCGCGCCGCCGGCGCGCCGCTTGATGACCTCAGGAAGGTTATGGGGCACGGCGCCAGCTCCGACGTCACGGGCCAAATTTACGATTTGGCAACCATAGAAGCGCATCGTCGAATTGCCGCTGCGCGCGTGGCATCGAGGAAGAAAAAATAGCGTGCGCCGCGCCGGCGCACACGGCGCACACCCACATTGATTTTTCAGGGTTAATTGTTGGTCAATCTTAACGGGCTGTTAAAGCAAACCATCATATCCTGACGCGAAGAGTTCCTGACGTCGCGTAATCTGACATGACCACAACTCCCCTATTCTCGGGTTTCGATGGCTTGATGACGCTCTCCCGCCGCGAGGGCGTCGATATCAGGCCGACCTTGGTGCGCGTGCTGACCGATCTTTATGTGCAGGCCAGCAAGCATACGACCGACGAGGAACGCCAGTTCATCGAACTGACCTCCCGGCTGATCGACGAAGTCGATGATGCGACACGCGCCGCGGTCCGGGCGCGGCTCGCGGTCTATCCGGGCACACCGATCGAGATCTTGCAGAAGCTCGGGCTCAGACCCGCTTATCCGGATCGGCCGATTCCGCTAGCGAGAGAAATCCCTGCCCCGCTGCCGGAGCCATCGCCGGCGAAGCCGCCGAGTGATGCTCAATTGCGGCTGGCCGCCGGCCTGTCAATGCAGCCGCAGGACGCCGCCGAAATCTCCGACATGTTCTTTGGCGCCAATTCCAATGAACGCGTGTCGATCCTGCACAGTCTCGACGGCACACCGCTCAAGGCCTCGCCACAGATCCCCGAAGAGCGCGCACAACGCGCGATCGAAACATTGGAGATGGCGGCATTTGCCTCAGATCTCGAAAACTTCACCTTCGAGATCGGCGAAACTCTGATCCTGCCGGCACGAATCGCGGCGCAGGTTGTGAACGATCCCGGCGGCGAGCCACTCGCCTGCGCGGCGAAGGCGCTTGGCATGCCCAGCGAGGTGTTTCAGCGCGTTCTGCTGTTCCTGAAGCCTGAAGTAGGCGCATCGGTGCACGTCGTCTATCGATTGTCACGGCTTTACGACGATTTGAGCGAACGGTCCGCGCTCATCATGCTCGCCGCATGGCGCGGTTCGGTGCTTGCGGTCGCACGCGCCAAATATCGTCCGGGACTTTACGACGACGAACGCAACCGTCCGCGTCCGACGTCCTCTCACACGCGACCCGCGCAGGAGTCCGGTTCGGTCGTCCGCACGGGCACCCAAGGTTGGCGGCGCTAGGCGCGCGCGAGATCAAGGAAATGCTGTCCGGCCTTATCTTCGGTCTCGACAATCCAGGCGTCCGGATCGAAGCGTAACTCTTTGGCGATGCGGTCCTCCACCGTCTGTTCGGGCAAAGCTTGCGTCGCGATCGGCAGGAAGAAGCGCTCGATCGGCCGACTGTCGTCATAGACGGTCTGCGGGGCAGGCACATACAGCATGGCGTTGCCGTCCAGGGTCGCAACCTTGACGAAGACAGCGCCAGCTTCTTCCGCGCCACGACGTCGCACCGCGCCGAACACGCCTGCGCCCTGGCAGCGGCGCAGATAGGCGGCCACCCAAATGCTGGTTTTCAATCTCATGGAACTACGATAGGCGAGCGCCGGGACGAGCGCCAGTGGCGCGTTACGGATCGATCGGATGACCGATCATCGTGCCAATTTCGCGCACCAAGCGATCGGAAACATTCCCTGTCACCGGCAATTTGCGCTCATGCTCGAATTTCTGGATCGCAACTTGCGTGTCCGGCCCCACCGTGCCGGTTGCTTTCAACTGACCATAGCCATATTCGGTTAGCGCACGCTGCACGGCCGCGACGCGGCGCGCGGCCGGGGTCTGAAAAATCGGTGCGGGCGGACGGGACGTGTTCGATGAGGACGACAGAGCGGCCGTCGTGGTTGGTTGTGACGATGGCGTCGTCGCCTTGACAAGACTAGCCAAGGGATCGCCGGCTCTCGATTCCGCCGTCTTCGTTTCGGAATTTCTGGAATCACTCGCCTTCTCGGCCTGTTTCGGCTCGACAGCGGTGACATCCGCCTCGGCCGGACGTGGGCGTGGGAGCAAACTCGATGCCGCTGGCGTCGCCGCCAGATTCACGACCGTAGAACCGAACATCGGCGCCGGATGCGGCCCCGCCTGGAGAAACAGTGCATTGGCGATGACCGCGCCCGCAGCCACGGATGCGAGCACTCCTGCAACCGTGTCTTTCGGGCTGTGCAGCAGAGCGCGCATGACGAGCCCTCGTTCGGCGCTTACCTGGACTGCCGCGGCTTTGCCACCGCGCTTTCTGCGCGACGCCTCGCCATCCTCAGTGTTCTTTCTAGGCACTCTTCTTCACCTGAACTGTTTCGTCCTGCACTCCGGATCGCACGGCCTGCGTCAGGGTCGCAATCTTGTGGGACGGCCGCTGCAGCGCCTGCCGGGAGAAAGCAAGCGGCAACGTCACGGTCACTCTAGTTCCTTCATCGACCTCGCTCTGGAAGGCCAATTCACCGCCGTGCAAGGCAACAAGGCTTTTCACGATCGAAAGCCCAAGTCCAGTCCCCTCGTGCCGACGCTGATATGTTTTGCCGGCCTGGAAGAATGGATGGCCGATCCGTTTGAGATCGTCGGCGGCTATACCGATGCCGGTGTCACTAACGCACAACATCAGATTCCGTTCCTCGACGTTGGCAGAAATTGTTACCCTGCCGCCGCGGTCGGTGAACTTGATGGCGTTGGAAACGAGATTGAGCACGATCTGCCTGAAGGCGCGGGGGTCGCTGAATATCTCAGGCAGTTCCTGCGGCGCGTTCACTACAAGGTCAACTCCGCCTTCCCGCGCCTTCAGCGCCAAAAGATTGCAGCAATTCATCAGCGCGCCACGCGGCACAAACGACTCGGGCGAGATTTCAAAACTACCCGCCTCGATCTTCGACATGTCCAGAATGCCATTTACGACGGACAACAGATGCTGACCGGAATCGTTGATCAGCTTCGCATATTCTTTGCGGCGCGTGGCATCGATCTGAAGCGTGTCCTCATGAGCGATCATCTCGGAGAATCCGATAATCGCATTCAGCGGCGTGCGTAATTCATGGCTCACAGTCGCAAGGAAGCGCGTCTTGGCCGCGTCCGCCTGCTCGGCGGCGTTGCGTGCGAGTTCAAGCGACTGCTCCTGGATCTTGCGATCGGTCACGTCGCGTATCACGGCAACGACCTCGGCTTGTGATACTCCCGCCTGCTCCGTCTGCTCGAGCGGGCGGCAGCGCATTTCGACCCAGATGAAGTCGCCGCTGCTCGGGCCGGCGTTTTCATTGAGCTTGCTCTCTCGCCGCAGACGAAATTCGACACTCGCTGCTTCGTCACCACGCGCGGCGTTAGATAGCGCGGTGAGATAGGCTGGACGATCCGCAACATGGACGCGATCGAACAGGCCGTGTCCGAGCAACCGGGCAGCCGGTGCGCCCAGCATCATTTCCGCGGCCGGCGAGATGAACTGCACCGCGCCGTTGCGACGATGACGCGAGATCACATCGCTCATGTACCGCGCCAGCAGGCGGTAGCGTTCCTCTTCCTGGGTGAAAAGCGAAACGCTGGTGCGCGCGAGCGACTCGGCACCGAAGGCAAGCCCCGCCGCATAGAGCGTCGCGGAGACCACGCCGAATGCCATGTACGCGCCGTGCAGCGCCAGATTGACATCCGTCGCGGGCGAAACGCCAAAATGTCCTAACGCGACCAGCATCGCAGCGCAGGACAGCGCCAGCACCGAGGCGAACGCGACCACGCGACGCGACGCGGACAATGCCGACTCGAGCGGAACCACGGCCAACCAGATTGCAGCAAAGGATTCGGTGCCGCCCGTCGTCATCGCCACAGCCATTACAAGCCCCGCAAGGGAGAGCGAGGACAGCACGTGTGCGGCCTCGTAGTGGCCGGTGCGCGACAGGAACCACGACAGCAAGATGGGAGCGATGAGCCATGTGAAGGCGGCGACTTCCAGCGCGCCAGGCGCGCCGCGCATAGCCAGATAGACCGGAAATGCCGCAAAGGCAGCCAGACTGCCGAAGAGCCGGGGCGCAATAAATGCGCGATGGCGCGCACGCGTCAGGGCATCTTGTCGTGCCGAGGGATGCACCAGCGCATCGAGGCAATCGCGAATGATACTCAACACTGTCACGGCTCTCGCGCCTCGGCTTGTCCGTCAATCGGCGCCGGAACGCCCCCTTTGTCGTTGGCGCACCGTGTCAGAGTGAAATTAAACGAACACTAAGGTGCGAAGGCCGGCGGCAGAACACCCCGTATTCCCAGAGGGTTTTCCAGCGCCCCGCGGTCGGCTTTCGACGCGGATGGTGAACGACCGGTTTCCGCGGACGCGCGCCTTATGGTTTCGAAAGAGTGGCTGCGTCCACTGGACGACCGTGAACCGAAATCAACTGATTGTTTACGGACGGGCCGGATCGGACAATTTTTTCGAAAATTTGCGGCGAATTAAGCTTGGCGCAAGCACTTGCGATTTATCCAGAACTGCTAGTCAGACCGGAGATAAGACGTCGAGGCTGCGTGATGTTGTTTTTGCTTCGCCTGACATTCTGGCTTGGGCTGGTGCTCGTTCTTCTGCCGCGGGAAAAGACACCCGAATCGGAGAAGCTGCCGCAGATCGGTGCAACGGAGGCCGTGCAGGCGGCGACCGCCGCGGTGTCCGACATGGGCCAATTCTGCAAGCGCCAGCCGGCTGCCTGCGACGTGGGCGGCCAAGCGGCAACCGTGATCGGCGCTCGTGCCCAGGAGGGCGCGCGTAAGCTTTATCAGATCATCACCGACAAGCGCCCTCCGGATCATACCGGCTCGATCGACGGTCCTGAGGACGCCAATCCCGAGCTTGCCGAGATGGCACCGCGCGACACGTTGACGGACGATGATCTCGCGTTGCAATGGCGCGGCGTGCCTTAGCGACACAGCCGGAACTTTCGGGTACGGCAGACATATCGCTTTTGATCACCCGCGATCCTATATATCGTGAAAGTGATCGAATGCGAGCCATCATGACGATCGACGAAATCAGAGACAATTTCGCGCTGCTTGACGATTGGGACGACCGATACCGGTATGTCATCGAGCTCGGCCGCATGCTCGAGCCGATGCCGGACGCTGAGCATTCCCAGGAGAACAAGGTTCAGGGCTGCGTCAGCCAAGTCTGGTTGTCGAAGCGCGTCGAACGCAATGGCACCGGCGAACCGGTCTTGAAATATCTTGGCGACAGCGATGCGCATATCGTGCGCGGGCTGATCGCGATCCTGCTGACGCTCTATTCGGACCGTACACCACGGGATATCCTGGCGATCGACGCGACCGACGTGTTCAACGAATTCGGTTTTCGTGACCACCTGACCCCGCAACGCTCCAACGGCCTGCGCGCTATGGTCGAGCGGATTCGTGCCGACGCGCGCGGAGCGCTCGCAGCAGCTTCGTAATCAGCCGCTACTTCCGCCGCTTGCGCTGCTGCCCGAGGCCCATTTTCTTGGCCAGTTGAGATCGCGCCACCGCATAGTTCGGCGCCACCATCGGATAGTCCGCCGGCAGGCCCCACTTATCGCGATACTGCTCTGGCGTCATGTTGTAGCGCGAGCGCAGATGGCGCTTCAGCGATTTGAAGCGCTTGCCGTCCTCTAGACACACCAAATAATCGGCATTGACCGACTTCTTCAACGACACGGCGGGCTTCGCGGGCTCCGCCGGGGCCTCGGTCCGGCCGCTCGACACCCGCAACAGTGCCGCGTGAACCTGGCTGATCAGGTTGGGGATTTCGGCGGCCGGTGTCGGATTGTTGCTGAGGTAGGCCGATACAATATTTGCGGTCAAATCGATAAAGCTCTTGCCGGCGGCGTCCGTCATGACCTGGACCTCTCGAGCATCGCGCCCCCGCGAAAGGGTTCTAATCGAAATCGAATAGTATCTTCGTAATGTTTTGCGTTCGCTGATCTACCGAACAGCAGCCGATTACTGCGACGCTCTCGCAAACACAACGCTTTATTTGTATGAATACAGTGCAGGAAAGCTGCGGTTCTATCCCGAACGCTGATCGAGATGGGTGCGCAATTCGTCGATCGAGCCAAATCGCATTGTGCCTTCGGGCAGCTGAGCCTCGATCGAGCCGTCAGAATAGAGCGAATAGGCCATTCCATCGACAACACCGGATTTGAGGACCGTTACCGTAGGCTGGTCCGCGTTCCGCCCGGGCGCGACGGCGACGTCCGGCGCTTTGCTCTGCGAACACGGGCCGACCCGCACGCCGCACCGGCGGCAGGTCCGGGCCTCGGGTCCGTTCAGGCTTCGCCCAGCCATTGTCGAAGCCCGGCGGCTGCGGCTCGTCTAGGTCGACGATCGGCGGCGGAGCGAGCGGTGCCGGTGGTGACAAATCTACCACGGGCCGCGGCTGCCGCTGGCGTTCCTTTCGTGACGCCGCGGCGAAAATCAGATTGCGCCGCGGCGTCGAAGCCGGCGAAACCGCTGGCTCGGCGGGCTCCGGAGCCGCTGGCGTGTCCTGGCGTATGCGTGGCAGGACCGGTGGCGCAGGCGCCATGGCCGGTGCGAGACCGTCCGCATCCGGGACTGTAGGCTGATCCCCCGAAAAGGAAAAGTCGTCGTCACTCGCCCGCCCCTTGGAACGGCATTCTGGAACGCGCTTCGGCGGGACTCCTTGACGCGAGCCGGCGCGCGATCAACTTCAGCTCGCCAACCACGACAGACAGACCGATCATGATCAAGCCGGTGCAGGCCGCCATCGCGCCGACGACGATCAGCGTGTTGCCGAAGCTGAATTCCTTAACCGGAATCCCGAACGCGACGGCCACGAGACCGCCCAGCAAGGCGCCGACCCCGGCCATCAGCAACAACATCATCATGCAATTCACCCTCGAGCGCGGTGGTTTAGCAGCTTCTCTTCATTACTTTCGACGCGTGTCCGTCAAAACAACTTCTGAATTAAAACCACACTAGAATCATTAATTTGCCAGCAATTTTCAGGAAACGAGCGGTCCCTGGGAGCACGGGAAGCGATGGCTCCAGCAACGCTTAAAAATTGCCGCAACGGTGGCTTGGCCGCCACGATACCGTCATATTACGGATATCACCAACCACCATTTGCAACTTCGGTGGTTGACCGGTAGAAATCAGATACTTGCTTGGTTTCTGCACCCCTAATTCTTGCGAAGATTTAACCTAGACTTTGTGGGTACCGCATCGCAGCAGGATGAATTAGGCCACAATCGCCAATTACTTGGAAACGGAACTGCGCTATATGGATGCCGGGGAACGAGGCTCAAGCGCCAGCTTAGGCCAATAGGGACGCCGGGTCACCAATAGCCATGTCATCCATTACGACTTCGGCCATCGATACGCCACTCCAGCGCTCGATGGAACGGACTTGCGACGATCTTGCCATGCTCGCGCTGGCTGTGGTCAGTCTGATTGCCGCCCTCACCTTTCATGACTACGGACTTGGTTGGGACGACTACACCCACGCCGAATATGCCGACCTGCTTCTGCGCATGTACGGCACCGGGTTCAAGGACACGGGCGCCTTGTCGTTTGCCAATCTTTACATGTATGGCGGCGGCTTCGACATAGTCGCAGCACTTCTGCACAAAGTCATTCCGCTCGAATTGTTTGAGACCCGTCGCCTGGTTGGAGCCATCGTTGGCGTGATCGGACTAGCGGTCACATGGCGGCTCGCCCGACGCGTTGGCGGTCCGCGGGCGGGGCTCGCCGCTCTCCTGCTGCTCGCGCTGTGCCCGATCTTCTACGGGCATATGTTCATGAACCCGAAGGACGCGCCATTCGCGGTGGCGATGATCGTCCTGATGATGGGCCTGGTGAGGTTGGCGGAAGAGTATCCCGCGCCTTCACCGCGCACTGTCCTGATCGTCGGCCTGGGGGCCGGCTTGTCGATCGGCTCGCGAATCCTCGGCGGCCTTGCGCTGGTCTACGCGCTGATCGGGTTCATCCCGCTGCTCATTGCGGAAACCCGGACCAAAGGCGCACGTGAAGCGACCCACCGCTTCATCCACGTGCTCTATGTGCTGATGCCGGGCCTCGTTCTCGGCTACCTCATCATGGGCCTTATTTGGCCATGGTCGATCATCGAACCCGGCAATCCATTTCGCGCGCTGACCTACTTCTCGCATTTCTTCGAGAAGCCCTGGAAGGAGCTGTTCGACGGCGCCCTGGTTTCCGTGCCCGACATGCCCTGGTCCTACCTCCCGACACTGTTCGCGTTGCAACTGCCCGAGGTGATGCTGGGGCTCACGATCGCCGGCGTTGTTGCCACCTTTGCGATGTTGCCGCGTGCCGACGTTCCCGCGCGGCGCAAAACCGTTCTCTTGATGATCATGCTTGCCGCCACGCTGCCACTGGTGATCGCGATGGTGAAGCGCCCGGCGCTCTACAACGGTATCCGGCACTTCATCTTCCTGATTCCGCCGATGGCGGTGCTTGGCGGTCTCGCCTTCGAATGGGCGATGAACTGGATGAGGGACAATCGTCGAAGCTGGCAACCCGCGGCACTCGCCGTGTTCGTCTTCGGCCTGTTACTGTCGCTCGGCGAGATGATCCGGCTCCATCCGTACCAGTACACGCATTTCAACCATATCGCGGGCACCGTGCGCGCCGCCGACGACCGCTTCATGCTGGATTATTGGGGCCTCGCGCTGAAACAGGCTTCCGACGGCCTGCGCGAGCAACTCATTGAAAAGCAGGAAGTGCCGCCGCAGGGGCGCAAATGGAAGGTTGCAGTCTGCGGCCCCCAGCGCCCGGCGCAGGTTGCCCTCGGCCCCGATTTCAATATTGGCTGGGACAGCCACGCCGCGGACTTCGCCATGACGCTCGGCGAATTCTACTGCAGGGGCCTGACTGCGCCCGTGATGCTGGAGATCAAGCGTGACGACGTCGTGTTCGCGCGCGTCTATGACATCCGTGGCCGCAGCATTTCCAGCCTGCTGTCGGTGCCCGCACCGTAAGTTAGGATCGGATATCCGCCATCCCGCGAACGGCTTGCTGCCGCCCAGGTGCGGGACTACGCTGATCGCACCACGTTCATTGATGGGAGAGACCGGTGATGTCGCCAGCGGAAGCCCGCTTGAATGAAGTGCCGCCGCAGATGACGGAGGCTGAATGGAACCAGCGCGTCAACCTCGCAGCCTGTTATCGGCTCGTTGCCCTCCACGGCTGGGACGACATGGTCGACACACACATCTCGGCGCGCGTACCTGGGCCAGATCACCACTTTCTGATCAACCCTTACGGGCTGTTGTTCGAGGAAATCACCGCCTCGAGCCTCGTGAAGGTCGACCTCGACGGCAACCAGCTCAGCAAGAGCGATTACAGCATCAATCCCGCCGGCTTCACCATTCACTCGGCGATCCACGAGGTGCGCGAGGATGCAGGCTGTGTCATCCACTTGCACACGCTGGACGGCGTTGCCGTGTCGAGCTCCGCGGAAGGCCTGCAGCCTCTGAACCAGATCGCTCAATACGTAACGCACGATCTCGCCTATCACGACTATGAAGGCATTGCGCTTGATCATGACGAGCGACCGCGCCTGCAGAAAGATCTCGGCAGCAAGAGCCACATGCTGCTGCGCAATCACGGCACGCTGACGGTCGGCCGCTCGATCGCATCCGCCTTTGAGCGCATGTACCAGCTGGAGCGTGCCTGCTCGATCCAGGTAAGGACGCGGATGCTGGGCCCGACGGCCTATCCGGTCGACGAGAGCGTGATCGACAAGAACGCGGCGCTGTTCAGCAATCCCGACCGGCGGGAACTGCGCTCCAACAACCTGGTCTGGCCACCACTGCTGCGCAAGCTCGACCGCATCGATCCGAGCTACCGGGATTGAAGTTTTGCAAGTTTTGAGGTAGAAGTTCGCCAACGATCTCTACACATCCTGGAATCAAACGCCGCCCAATTCCGGGCGGCGTTTTTTACTTCAGTCCGCAGCGAGACCTATCTCGGCAGTTCAGACAACGCGCCGAGGATACGCGCCCAGGAGCGGATGCCCTTGTGGTAACTCTTCAAGTCGTATTTCTCGTTCGGCGAATGGATGTTGTCGTCGTCAAGGCCGAAGCCGACGAGCAGCGTGTCGAGGCCGAGGGTCTTCTTGAAATCAGCGACGATCGGGATCGACGCGCCCGATCCCATCAGCACAGCTTCCTTGCCCCACTCCTCCGTCAGCGCCATCTTCGCCGCCGCAAGCGGCTTCATGTTCCAGTCGAGCGCAATCGCCGGCGCGCTGGAATGATCGCCGAACTCGACCTTGCAGTCCTTTGGAATCCGCGCGGTGACGTAGTCGCGGAACGCCTTGCGGATCTTTGCCGGGTCTTGCCCCTCGACCAGACGGAATGAGATCTTGGCTGACGCCTCAGCGGGAATCACGGTCTTGGAGCCTTCACCGATATAGCCGCCGACGATGCCGTTGACATCGCAGGTGGGACGAGAAGAGACCTGCTCGATCAGCAGGCGGTCCTTTTCACCGGCGGGAACGGACAGGCCGATCGGCTTGAGGAATGTCTCGGGCGAAAGATTGAGCTTCTTCCACTGTGCGAGAATGTTTGAGCGGCAGATCCTTCACGCCATCGTAAAAGCCCGGGATGGTGATGTGGCCATCATCGTCGAACAGGCCGCCGAGAATCCTGGTCAGTACACGGATCGGATTTTGCGCGCCGCCACCAAACACGCCAGAATGCAAATCGCGGTTTGCGGCTTTGATCTTGACCTCGTCATAGACCAGACCGCGCAGTGATGTGGTGATGGCCGGCGTGTTCGGGTCCCACATGCCGGTGTCGCAGACCATAGCGAAGTCGGCCTTGAACTCGCTCTTGTTGGCTTCGAGGAACGGCACGAAGTTCTTCGAGCCGACCTCCTCCTCGCCCTCGATCAGGATAGTGATGCCGAGCGGCAGGGAGCCCGTCACTGCCTTCCATGCCCGACAGGCTTCGACGAAGGTCATGAGCTGGCCCTTGTCGTCCTCGGCGCCCCGCGCGACGATAATTTTGCGCCCGTCGGCGTGATCGGTAACGACCGGCTCGAACGGCGGCCGGTGCCAGAGATTGAGCGGGTCCACCGGCTGCACGTCATAGTGTCCGTAGAATAGCACATGCGGACGCGACGCGTCATCGCCGTTACTTTTCGCAACGATCGCGGGGTGGCCCGCCGTGGGCCGCACCTCAGCCGCAAAACCGAGGCTTGCGATGTCCTTTGGCGAGATGGTCGGCGGCGGCCTTGCAATCGCCGGCAAAGGCGGGATCGGCCGAGATCGACTTGATCCGCAGCAGTGCAAACAACCGCTCCAGGCTGCTGTCGAAATCGGCATCGATGCGATCGAGGACGGATTTGAGTTGCGACGCGTCGGACATATGCGGTTCCTTGAGGATAAGGAGTATCTCAGGCAGCCGGTTTTAGCCCCGCCGGCGGCATCGAGCTAGCCGTATCCGTCTTGGGCGGATGCAGAATGTGCCAGACCAGGCATGCGGCCACCACCACCGTTGCCGCGAGATTATTGCCGTAAGCCTGCAGATCCTTCGGAAACACCCCGAACGACAGGCACATCAGGATGCCCATGACGGCGAGCGACAGCCATGTCCCAAGCCGCACGGCCGGACGCGGATCATAGGCCGCGCGATGAAACAGAACGGTCATCGGGAAGAACAGCCAAAGGAAGTAATATTGCCGCGCCAGCGGCGAGGCCACCGTCATCAGGCAAAACAGGATGCCGAGCTCTTCTGCATCCGACTTTTCCGTTCGCCGGGAGGGACCGGGCATCACCGCGAGATAGCCGAGCCCGATCGCAAGCGAGATTGCTGCGACGATCAAATTGGCAGCCTTGAACGAAATGTCGACGACATTCATCGTGCGCGCAGGCTTGGACGGATCGTCTTGATTGTAGTTGACCGGACGCGTCAGACGGTGCGTCACAGCAATGATGGATTGGTTGACCCAGGACCAGTTCTGCTCATCGCGTTGACCAAAACCCTTTTCCGAGCTGCTGCCTACCATACCTTTGTACCAGGTCGTCAGCTCCGCGATGTTATGCTGGAAGCCACGCACCGGCGCCGGAACGATGAAAAGAAACACAGCGAGGAAAAGCGCCGTGCTCGCAGCCGCCGTCCAGTGCCGGCGCCACACGAGATAGGGAAGGACCGCGACCGGAAACACCTTGATCGCAGTCGCCAGCGCGAACATGCATCCCGCCATCCAGGGACGTTTCTGCTGCAGCACCCAGAAACCGTACAGCATCATCGCCAGCAGCACGAGGTTCGGCTGGCCGAGATCGAACATGTCGAACACGAAGGTGATGGTGGCAAAGCCGGGCGAAGCGAACAGCCACTGATTGGGCGGCTTGTCCGAGCCTGTCATCGCGTTGGACAGCAGGACCGTGATCCACCACGCCACCACGTTCATCAGACACAGCCAGACATAGAGCGGTATCTTGCCGAACCAGCTCGGGATCGCGAGCAGTACCGCCGGCAGAGGCGGATAGATGAAGCCGAATGGGACATTCGGATCGCTCGGGTAGAGATCCATCCCGTGCAGCACTTGCTGCCCGGCCCAGTACCAGAGCGGATAATCCTTGGTCTTGCCGCTGCCCCATATCTCGGGAACGAGCACGTCTGCCATCAGCACGATGCAGCAGACCAGGAACAGCACTTCGAGCGGCGCTCGCAGCGTCGGGAATCTCAGCACATTGGTTTTGTCGGACATCAGAAGCAGATCACGCCGCAGCAATCAAAGAATGTCATCGCCGCAGCAAGCCGCCGAGGGCGCCACGCACCAGCGAGCGGCCGACCGAGCCGCCAAGCGAACCGCCGATCGATTTGCCGACATCGGCGACCATGCCGCCCACCACCTTGTCGGTGACCGAGCGCGTGACATTGCGGGCAATCAGCTGGCCCGTCGACAACCGGCCGCGCTTCACATTGGTGCCGAAGATCGACGCGGCGATCGCACCGATATGCCCGAGAATGCCGCCGCCTGACGACGATCCGTCAGCCGTCGCCGCCGTTCCCGCCAGCCGCTGCTGCAGGATCTCGTAAGCCGACTCGGCATCGATCGCGGTGTCGTATTTTCCCTTCACGGGGCTATTGTCCATGATTGCCTTGCGCTCTTCCGGCGTGACCGGACCGATCCGCGCTGTCGGCGGACGGATCAGGACGCGTTCGACCATCGAGGGAATGCCGTTGCCCTCCAGGAAGGAGGCCAGCGCCTCGCCCTTGCCCAGCTCCATGATGACCTTGGCAGTGTCAAGCTTCGGATTCGGGCGGAAGGTTTGAGCCGCGGCCGCGACCGCTTTCTGATCGCGCGGCGTGAATGCCCTGAGCGCATGCTGCAGGCGGTTGCCGAGCTGGCCGAGCACCTTGTCCGGAACGTCGAGCGGATTCTGCGTGACGAAATAGACGCCGACTCCCTTGGAGCGGATCAGCCGGACCACCTGCTCGATCTTGTCCATGAGGACCTTCGGGGCATCATCGAACAATAGATGCGCCTCGTCGAAAAAGAATACGAGCTTCGGTTTCGGCAGGTCGCCCACCTCCGGCAATTCCTCGAACAGCTCCGACAGCATCCACAACAGGAACGTGGCGTAAAGCCGCGGGCTATGCAGCAGTTTGTCGGCGACGAGAATGTTGATCATGCCGCGCCCGTCGCGGTCGGTCCGCATGAAGTCCTTCAGCGTCAGCGCAGGCTCGCCGAAGAATTTCGTACCGCCCTGGTTCTCGAGCACCAGGAGCTGGCGTTGAATGGTGCCTACGGTTGCCTTGGTGACATTTCCGAAGCTTTGCGCCGCCTTTCTTATCGGCGCCAGCGGATCGTCCTCGCCGTCCGCTTTCTTCTTCCCGGTGTCCGGAGCTATCGCATCCAGCAGCGCGCGAAGATCCTTCATGTCGATCAGGGCCAGGCCGTTGTCGTCGGCGACGCGGAACGCGACGTTCAGCACGCCTTCCTGCACGTCGTTCAAATCCAGCATGCGCGACAACAGCAGCGGCCCCATTTCGGTGACTGTTGCCCGCACGGGATGGCCCTGTTCGCCGAACACGTCCCAAAAGATCGTCGAGAACTGATCGGGTTG
Organism: uncultured Alphaproteobacteria bacterium; assembly: GCA_963786015.1. Classification (GTDB taxonomy): domain Bacteria; phylum Pseudomonadota; class Alphaproteobacteria; order Rhizobiales; family Xanthobacteraceae; genus Bradyrhizobium. Next base: position 94,316 of record CAWAXO010000023.1, read on the forward strand.
AAATGAAAGTCCTAATTCACCCGCGCGCTTGACAATGAAATCCTTGGCCTCGCCGACCTCAGCGATACCCGAGAGATCGCCCTTGATATCGGCCGCGAAAACAGGAACCCCGGCTCGCGCAAAACCTTCGGCCATCACCTGAAGCGAAACGGTTTTGCCGGTTCCGGTTGCGCCAGTGACCAAGCCATGGCGATTTGCAAACGCAAGGTTCAGCCAGGCAGACTGTTCGCCCTTGCCGATGAATATTTTTTCACCAGTATCCGCCACGTTGTCGTCGGGTAGTCCCATCGCGCTCGGCCTATTCACCATCTGTCCAACGTTCGACCGGATCATACTTCATCTTGCGAGGCGATTGAAACCGGTCTGCGCCGTTCCCGGTTATTGGGTTTAAGGCGTACGATCGACGGGCATTTCGCTCCTAATCCGCCAAAAGATCAGAGCGAACATGTTTCGGCGCAAAGATTCTCGGCGCATTTCGGGACACCCCCTTGCATTGCTGCAACACTTACAATGCGATCGAAGCCGAATCGCGCGATCGCGTGCGGTCATCGCTTGTATTTCGAATCACGCAAGCTCAAGATGATTTGTCTTGGGGTCGGTGACCAACCGGCTGAGGGCGGGCATTATGGACGAATTGATTGACGAGCTGGCTGCGAAAGCCGGCATCGATAGTGCTGTCGCGGAAAAAACCGTAGGCATTATCCTAAACTTTCTGCGCAACGAAGGGCCTTCCGACAAAGTTCAGGCGCTGATCGACAAGATTTCGGGCGCGGAAGCCACGATTGCGGCCTCGAACACCGACGGCGGTCTCGCGCGATTGATGGGCGGCGGGCTGATGGCGCTCGGAACAAGGCTCATGAGCCTTGGCCTTGGCATTACCGAGATTCAAAACATTGCCCGTGAACTTCTGAGGTTCGGCCGAGACAAAATCGGAGCCGATCGAATGGGTGAGATCATCTCACAAACGCCGGGGCTCAGCCAATTCGCCTAAAGCACCTTCCTAATATCAAGCACCATGACATATCCAATCTCCGAGATTGAAGGCATGTCCGCCTTCTGGGCTACCAAGCTCAAATCGCTTGGCATCCGCACCACCGACGCGCTGCTCGAAGCAACTCATTCCGTCAAGCGACGCAAGACACTCGCTGCGAAGACCGGGATCAGCGAACAGCAATTGCTGGAATGGGCCAACGTCTCCGACTACATGCGCATCCCCGGCATGGGAAAAGCCAAGGTCGGGCTGGTTCGCGCAGCCGGCGTCCCCACAGTCCGCGAATTGGCGCTGCGCAATCCGGCCGGCTCGCCCAGAACATAAAAGAGGTCAACACCAAGCGAAAGCTGGTGCGGGTGCTGCCTTCCGAAAAATCCGTCGAGCAACTGATCGCGCAGGCACGCAAACTGCAACCCAAAATTACCTATTAGTTGGGCGACACGCGGGCCGGCTGACGCGCGCAGGGCGCCGCTGAAGCAGCACTTCGCAGGCCTTCCAATACCTTGACTCCCATGCGAGGACCGCGCAAAGCGACCACATGGCCGCGATCTCATCCGCTCCTCAAGCCAAGCCGACGCTGCATCCGCTGCTGCGAACGCTGTTGGCGCGCCCCTATCCGGCCGTCATGGGCGTCCTTAATGTCACACCCGATTCCTTCTCCGATGGCGGGGAGTTTCTTGCGCCGGCTCGCGCCCTGATCCAGGCCCAGCGGTTGATCGCCGAGGGTGCCGACGTCATCGATATCGGAGCGGAGTCCACCCGCCCCTATGGCGGCGCCGCGCCGGTGACGGCCGAACGCGAAATGGAGCGCCTGCGACCCGTCCTGACCGACATCGTCGCCCTAGGTGTTCCCGTGTCCATCGACAGTATGAAGGCATCCGTCGCGGCTTTCGCGCTGGAGACCGGCGCCACGATCGCTAATGACGTCTGGGGCTTGCAGCGAGATCCCGCGATGGCGCAGCTGGTCGCCGCACGCAACGTGCCTGTCGTCATCATGCACAATCGCGACGAAGCGGATCCGGCCATCGACATCATGAAGGATATTTCGGCTTTCTTTGCACGATCGCTGGATATCGCGACCAAGGCCGGCATTGACGAAGGTAATATCGTGCTCGATCCCGGCATCGGATTCGGCAAAACACAGGAACAGAGCATGACGGCGTTGGCCCGGCTCGACGAACTGCGCAAATTCGGCCTGCCGGTTCTGGTGGGCGCGTCGCGCAAGCGCTTTATCGCATCCGTCGTGCCGTCGGAGCCACAGCACCGACTGGGCGGATCGATCGCCGCGCATCTGATCGCCGCTCAACACGGCGCGCGGATCATTCGCACCCATGACGTGGCCGAGACCGTGCAGGCGTTGCGGGTAACGGCCGCGATAGAGGCTCTGCAATGACCGACACGATCTTCATCACTGGGGTGGTTATCCATGCGCGTCACGGCGTGATGGAGCACGAGACCGAGGTCGGGCAGCGTTTCGTGATAGATCTCGAATTGTTCACGGATCTTTCTGAATCCTCGCGCACCGATCGGCTCGCCGACACCGTGTCCTATTCCAACGTGGTGGCGACGGCTACTTCGGCATTCAAGGACACCAACTACAAGCTGCTCGAACGCGCCGCCGGCGCGGTGGCCGATGCCATTCTTGCGACATTTCCGCGCATCCGCGCCGTCAAGGTCACCGTGCACAAGCCGCATGCACCGATTGCCGCGATCTTCGACGATGTCGGCGTGGTGCTGACCCGCAACCGGCATGGCTAGCGCGATCATCGCGCTAGGCGGCAATGTCGGCGATGTCCGCGCGACATTCGAGAAGGCGATTGCCGATATCTGCGCCTTAGCGAAGACCGTGCTGCTGGCGCGATCGTCGGATTATGCGACGCCGCCCTGGGGCGATACGGAGCAAGCCCCCTTCATCAACGCCTGTATCGTGATCGAAACCGACCTTGCTCCCCTTGCACTGCTTGTGGCCTTGCACGGGATCGAACAGGCGTCCGGGCGCGATCGGAGCAAGGAAAGACGCTGGGGTCCGCGCCCTCTCGATCTCGACCTTATTGCATACGACGATATCAGGATGGAACGGCCGGAACTGACCCTGCCGCATCCGCGCCTGTTCGAGCGCGCCTTCGTACTGGTGCCGTTGGCCGAAATCGCGCCAGACCGTCTGATCGCGAGCCGCAGCGTGAGCGACGCCCTGGCCGACCTCGGACGCGAGGGTATCACGCGGCTCCCGGATCGGAATTAACCGAAAAGACGGTGAAAACAAGCGTTTGGTTTGGGCGCCACGACGTGGCAATTTTCGGTTAGTATCAAGCCGCCAACAAAGAAGTCCCGGGAGCACCCTGCCGAATGACGTCCGCGACTGACGACCTCTCCCTCGCCGCCGACTTCCCACCGGCGGGCCATGACGACTGGCGCAAGCTGGTCGACGGCGTGCTGAAGGGTGCGCCGTTCGAGAAGCTGGTCGGCAAGACCTATGACGGATTGAAGATCGCGCCGATCTATCAGCGTGCGAGCGAGGTTGCAGCGGTCGCAGGCCGTGTGGCAGCCAGGCCGTGGCAGATCGTGCAGCGGATCGATCATCCGGATGCCGCGAAGGCCAATGCGATCGCCCTGCATGAACTCGAAAACGGCGCAACCGGGCTAGAGATCGAATTTCAGGCCGGCCCCGGCGCGCGCGGCTTTGGCGTGTCCGACGCGAGCCCGGAGACGCTGAAACGCCTGTTCGCTGGCGTGATCTTTGAAGCCGGGATTTCGATTTCGCTCAATCCCATGCCTGGGTACGAGAATGTCGGTGCGAACCTCGCCGGACTGATCGACGCCAATCACGTCGATCCGGCGAAGGTCGATCTCCGCTTCAACTATCAGCCGCTCTCCACCATGGCGGTCCGAGGCGGCGCCGCATCCGCATGGAACGAGATGCAGAAGCCGTTCGCCAAAATGATCGCCGATCTGATGGGCCGCGGGTTCAGGGGACCCTTCGCGCTTGCCGACGGCCGTCCTGTGCATGATGCTGGTGGGTCGGAGGCGCAGGAATTGGCCTTCGCACTGTCCGTTGCACTGGCCTATCTGCGCGCAATGGAAACCGGCGGCATCACGCTCGATTGCGCGCGCGAAGCGTTGTCGTTCCGGCTCAGTGCCGACGCCGATCAATTCCTGACGATCGCGAAATTCCGCGCCCTTCGTTTGCTATGGGCTCGGGTCGAGGCCGCTTGTGGGCTGACGCCGAGGCCGGTTTTCATCGCGGCCGAGACGGCCTGGCGCATGCTGACGCAGCGCGACGCTTATGTGAACATGCTGCGCGGGACCATGGCAACATTTGCCGCCGGACTTGGCGGCGCCAATGCCATCACCGTGCTGCCACATGCGCTGGCTCTTGGATTGCCGGATGCCTTCGCGCGGCGCGTGGCGCGCAACACGCAGCTTATTCTGTTGGAGGAATCCAATCTCGCCAAGGTGTCAGATCCCGCGGCCGGTTCCGGCGGCATCGAGAGCCTGACACAGGAACTTTGCGAGGCCGCCTGGTCGCTGTTCCAGGAGATCGAAAAAGCCGGCGGCGTCTTCGCGGCACTCCAGCAAGGCATGATCCAAGGCAAGATCGCCGCTACGCGAAAGGCGCGCGAGGCCAATGTCGCAAGGCGCAAGGACGTGCTGACCGGCGCCAGCGAGTTTCCCAATCTGCACGAAGCCAATGTCGCGATCGAAGATGTGAAACCGGTCGCCTTTGCACTCGGACGCCAAACGCGACATTGCCTTTGAGGCGATCGAGGCCAAGCGGCTCGCAGAGCCGTTCGAACGCCTGCGCGACCGCTCGGATCAAAGCCTGAAAGAGAGGGGCAAGCGTCCACGCGTGTTCCTGGCCAATCTCGGCACGGCTGCCGATTTCACGGCACGCGCCACTTTCGCCAAGAGCTTCTTCGAAATCGGCGGGATCGAGGCGATCGACAGCGAGGGCTTTGCCGATCCAGCCACCCTCGCCACTGCCTACACATCCTCCGGCGCGCCGTTCGTCTGCCTATGTTCCTCGGACAAGGTCTATGCCCAGCATGCAAGCGCAGCCGCCAAGGCCCTGCAATCCGCGGGTGCCAAGCATATCTATCTGGCAGGACGACCCGGCGAACAGGAGACGGAACTGCGCGGCGCCGGCGTCGGCGAATTCATCTTTGCCGGCGGTGACGCGCTGGCGACGCTGCGTGAAGCCTACAAATCGATGGGACGAGCATGACGGAGGCCATGACCAAACCCGTTCTGACCGGCGGCTGCCAATGCGGCGCCATCCGCTTCGCTCTGAAAGCCGCACCTGTCAAAATCAGCATCTGCCATTGCCGGATGTGCCAAAAGGCGTCCGGCGCGCCCTTCGCTTCCTTTGCCGACATTGAGAAGAACGATTTCACCTGGACCCGAGGCAAGCCGGCGTCATTCCGCTCCTCCTCGATCGCCGAGCGCGATTTCTGCGCCGCCTGCGGCACGCCATTGAGCTTCCGCCGCATCGACGGACCACGGATCGAAATCATGACCGGCGCCTTCGACCGGCCCGATCGCGTGGTGCCGACGCGGCAGTATGGCACCGAATCCCGGCTCGGCTGGGTCGTCGGAATTTCCAACCTGCCGAGCGAGACCACGCTGCAAAACTATGGACCCGAGAAGATGGCGAGCATCGCCAGCCACCAGCACCCGGATCATGATTGAAGACGGCGCCCGCCTCGCGACCATGCTAGGATCAAAACCATGAGCCGCATTCCGAACTTCGCCGACATCGCCTTCGAAAGAGCGCCGATGGCCTTGCCGGGCGGCCACGCCGAGCCGTGGCTGACACCAGAAGGCATTCCGGTAAAGCCCGCCTATGGCGAGGCAGACCTTGCGGGCGTCGACTTCCTCGAGACCTGGCCCGGCATCGCGCCCTTTTTGCGCGGCCCCTACCCGACCATGTATGTCAACCAACCCTGGACCATCCGGCAATATGCCGGCTTCTCCACGGCCGAAGATTCCAATGCCTTCTATCGGCGCAACCTTGCGGCCGGACAAAAGGGCCTCTCGGTCGCCTTCGATCTCGCCACCCACCGCGGATACGATTCAGACCATCCGCGCGTCTCCGGCGACGTCGGCATGGCTGGCGTCGCGATCGACTCGATCTACGACATGCGCACCCTGTTCGCGGGCATCCCGCTCGACCAGATGAGTGTGTCGATGACCATGAACGGCGCCGTGCTGCCGATCCTCGCGCTGTTCATCGTGGCCGCCGAGGAACAGGGCGTGCCGCCGGAAAAACTGTCGGGCACCATTCAGAATGACATTCTGAAAGAGTTCATGGTGCGTAACACCTATATCTATCCGCCGACGCCTTCGATGCGGATCATCTCCGACATCTTCGCTTTCACCTCGCAGCGGATGCCGAAGTTCAATTCGATCTCGATCTCCGGCTACCACATGCAGGAAGCCGGCGCGACGCAGGATCTCGAGCTCGCCTATACGCTCGCCGACGGCGTCGAATATCTTCGCGCCGGACTTGCCGCGGGCCTCGATGTCGACCGTTTCGCGCCGCGCCTGTCGTTCTTCTGGGCGATCGGCATGAACTTCTTCATGGAAGTCGCCAAGATGCGCGCCGCGCGCCTGCTTTGGGCGAAGCTGTTGAAGCCTTTCGATCCAAAGGACCCTCGCTCGTTGTCGCTGCGCACCCATTGCCAGACTTCCGGCTGGTCGCTCACCGCGCAAGATGTCTTCAACAACGTCGTGCGCACGACGATCGAAGCGATGGCAGCGACGCAAGGCCATACGCAATCGCTGCACACCAACGCGCTCGACGAAGCGCTGGCGCTGCCGACCGATTTCTCCGCACGGATCGCGCGCAACACGCAGTTGTTCCTGCAGCAGGAGAGCGGCACCACCCGCATCATCGATCCCTGGGGCGGCTCCTATTATGTCGAGCGGCTGACCCGCGATCTCGCCGCGAAAGCCTGGGGCCACATCCAGGAAATCGAGGAACTGGGCGGCATGGCCAAGGCGATCGAGGCCGGCGTGCCGAAGTTGCGCATCGAGGAAGCGTCTGCCAAGACGCAGGCGAGGATCGATGCCGGCCAGCAGGCCGTGATCGGCGTCAACAAGTACAAGCCGACAGACGAGGCCTCGATCGACATTCTGAAGGTCGACAATTCCAACGTCCGCCGGCTGCAGATCGACAAGCTGACGCGCCTCCGTACCGAGCGTAAGCGGAAGGACGTCGAGGCGGCGCTTGCGGCGCTGACCCGCTCCGCCGGTGAAGGCAACGGCAACCTTCTGGCTCTTGCTATCGACGCCGCGCGCGCCAAGGCCACCGTCGGGGAAATCTCGGACGCGATGGAAAAGGTGTTTGGGCGGCATCGCGCCGAGATCAAGTCGATCACCGGCGTCTACAAACGTGAGGCATCTTCCATGTCCAACCGTGTCGAGACCGTGCAGGCGCTGATCGACGCCTTCGAGGAAGCCGAAGGACGGCGGCCGCGCATTCTCGTCGCCAAGATCGGCCAGGACGGCCACGACCGCGGGCAGAAGGTGATCGCCTCTGCCTTCGCTGATATCGGCTTCGACGTCGATATCGGACCCTTGTTCGCGACTGCCGACGAGGCTGCACGCCAGGCGGTCGAAAACGACGTGCATATTCTCGGCGTCTCCTCGCTCGCTGCCGCCCACCTCACCGCCGTGCCCGAACTGAAGGCCGCGCTGAAGAAGCATGGCCGCGAGGACATCATGATCATTGTCGGCGGTGTGGTGCCGCCGCAGGATTATGAAGCGCTGCAGGCGGCCGGCGCCGAGGCGATCTTCCCGCCCGGCACCGTGATCGCCGATGCCGCCGAAGAGCTGATCCGCAAGCTCAACGCCCGGCTTGGCCATAGCGAGGCGGCGGAGTAGCGATTCGCTGTTCATAATCGATATCGACGCCTTCACCGTGCGGCTGTTCCGGCCGCACGGATACTCGCCGCCAAGGCGCCGCGGTCTTCATCGGCGCGTGGCCAAAAGGCGATGCGGAACAGAACTAGCCCCGTCCCGCCATCCGCTATAAACGGATGGCATGTCACCCCGTCTGCCGACCGAATCGCCCTCCATCGCCGCCCTCACGAAGGACCTGCGCTCGGGTAGCCGCGCGGCGTTGGCGCGGGCGATCACGCTGGTCGAGAGCCGGCGCGCCGATCATCAGGCGACAGCGCGCGAGCTGGTCCAGGCACTGTTGCCCGACACCGGCAAGGCGATCCGCGTCGGCATCACCGGTTCCCCCGGCGTCGGCAAATCCACCACGATCGACGCCCTCGGCATGTACCTGATCGAACAAGGCCGCAAGGTCGCGGTCCTTGCGGTCGACCCCTCCTCGGCGCGCAGCGGCGGCTCGATCCTCGGCGACAAGACGCGAATGGCGCGGCTCTCGGCTTCCGATCACGCCTTCATCCGCCCCTCTCCCGCCTCCGGCACGCTCGGCGGCGTCGCGGCCAAAACCCGGGAGGCGATGCTGCTCTGCGAGGCCGCCGGCTTCGATGTGATTTTGGTCGAGACCGTCGGCATCGGCCAATCGGAGACGGCAGTCTGCGACATGACCGACTTCTTCCTCGCGCTGATGCTGCCGGGCGCCGGCGACGAGCTACAGGGCATCAAGAAGGGCCTTGTCGAGCTCGCCGACATGATCGCGATCAACAAGGCCGACGGCGACAATATCAAACGCGCAAACCACGCGGCTGCTGACTATCGCAGCGCGCTGCATATTCTCGCGCCCCGCTCGGAGCACTGGCACCCGCCGGTCGTGACCTATTCGGCGCTGACCAATGCGGGCGTCAGTGAGCTCTGGCAGAAGGTCCTCGACCACCGCACGGCGATGATGGCGTCGGGCGATTTCGCCGCGCGGCGGCGAGCACAGCAGGTGAAGTGGATGTGGTCGATGCTGGAGCAGCGCGTGATGGCGCGGCTCCGCGCGGACGCCTCGATACGGAGCAAGGTCAAAAAGATCGAAAGCGACGTCGCCGAGGGCCGTGTCGCCCCAGCGCTCGCCGCGGAGAAGGTCGCGGAGATGCTGGCATGAGCAAGACATTGCGCGTCTTGATCACAGGCTTCGGGCCGTTTCCCGGCGCACCGTACAATCCGACCATGCCGCTGGTGAAGCGACTTGCGCAGCTGCGCAGACCTGCCTTCGACGACGTCGCCTTCTCAAGCCATATTTTTCACGTCACGTACGCAACCGTCGATCGCGAGCTGCCTGAGCTGATCGCAGCTATTCGTCCCGACGCGATGCTCTCGTTCGGCCTTGCCGACCGCACCGCCTTCATGCGGATCGAGACCCGCGCCCGCAATGCCGTCACGACAACCTTTCCCGATGCCGACCGCAACCGTGCCCGCAAAGGTTCGATCATCGATAGCGCCAACTCCGCGATGTTCGGTCCGCACACTACGAAACTGCTACATGCTGCGCGCGCAACCGGTATCGACGCCCGTGCCTCGCGCGACGCCGGCAGTTATCTCTGCAACTATCTGAGCTGGCGTGCGATCGAGGCGGTAAGCAAGAAAGATGGCCCGTGCCTTGCCGCGTTCGTCCACATTCCGCTGTTGGCGCGCGGCGCATCGTCGCCGCTCAAGGGAAAGCCGCATCGCATCACGCTGGAAGACCTCGTCGATGCAGGCGAAGCGATGCTGCTGGAGATTGTCAATTGACATTGACGCGCGCGACGATGCGGGCGGGGTAAAGATTTAACCCTACCCGTGACAATCGCCCTCCTCTGTCTTTCTCTGACCCTGGCAACCTGCTTTCCGGGTTACTTGAAACGATCGAACGCGCGCGGGGAGAATGCGATATGGACGTCAATCGCCGCCATCTGATCAGTGGATCCGCGGCCGGTATTGCCGGCGCGATGGCGATGCCGCAGGACCCGGCTCGAGCCGCGACGCTGCCATCATCGCTGGGACGCGATGTCACGCAGTTCGGCGTCAGACCTGGAAGCGCCGATGACCAGACCAGGATTTTGCAGCGTGCGATCGACGAGGCTGCGCGGACGCGAAGCCCGCTCGCGCTGCCGCCCGGCGTCTACCGCACCGGCATGCTGAGACTTCAAAGCGGTACGCAACTGATCGGCGTGCGCGGCGCGACGAAGCTTGTCTTCACCGGCGGGCCGTCGCTACTGTTAGGCGAAGGCGCCGACTGCGTCCTCCTGAGCGGCATCACGTTCGACGGCGCCAATATTCCCTTGCCTGAGCGTCGCGGGCTGATCCATTGCCTCGGCGGCCGCGACAGCCGCATCGTCGACTGCGAGATCACGGGCAGCGGCGGCAGCGCCGTCTGGCTCGAACAGATTTCGGGCGACGTCAGTGGCAACATCATCCGCAACACCGCCGTGACGGCGATCGTGTCATTCGATGCGAAAGGCCTGATCGTCTCGCGCAACACCATCACCGGGACCCGACGACAACGGCATCGAGATCCTGCGCACGTCGATCGGCGACGACGGCACGCTGGTCACCGACAACCGCATCGAGGACATCAAGGCCGGCCCCGGCGGCTCCGGTCAGTACGGCAACGCAATCAACGCATTCCGCGCCGGCAACGTCATCGTGCGCAACAACTTCATCAAGAACTGTGATTATTCTGCGGTGCGCGGCAATTCGGCGTCCAACATCCAGATCACCGGCAACAGCGTCAGCGACGTGCGCGAGGTCGCGCTTTATTCTGAGTTTTCATTCGAGGGCGCTGTGATTGCCAACAATACTGTCGATGGGGCGGCCTTCGGAGTTTCGGTGTGCAATTTCAACGAGGGCGGACGCCTTGCGGTGGTGCAGGGCAACATCATCCGCAACCTGCTGCCGAAGCGACCGATCGGCACCGCACCGGACGACGACGCCGGCATCGGCATCTACGTCGAAGCCGACAGTTCAGTGACCGGCAATGTGATCGAGAACGCACCGTCGTTCGGCGTCGTCGCCGGCTGGGGCAACTATCTGCGCGACGTTGCGATCACCGGCAATGTGATCCGCAAGACGTTTGCCGGCATCGGCGTCTCGGTCGTGCCCGGCGCGGGCACCGCACTCGTCAACAACAACATGATCTCGGAGACGCCGCGCGGCGCCGTGGTTGGTCTCGACCACGCCCGCGTTGTCACAACGGATCTCTCCGTGGATGGCGCGCAGCGCTACGCCCAGCTCGTAATCGGCAACAATGCGGTGCGGCGATAGCAACCGGCAAAGACGGTCAAATCCTCGTCGGCTGAACTCTTCCGGCTATAGCGAGTGACGCAAGAGCGGATAGCGCTCCTCCATCATCTCTCCATCGGCGTCCGCAAGGCCGTCCAAGGCCTGCTCAAGCGCGAGCATGTCAACGAACGACGCAGCTGGTTCTACTTGCGGTGGCGGCCGGTCCGATACAGCGACCTCGATCTTTGCTGCGGCCCGCATCACAGGTGCTGTTTCGACGAGGCGCGGTCGAGGACGCGGCGGCGTCTTGCGAAACCCTGCCGGTCGCTCCGGTGCCAACCACGAAATGCTGATGGCGGGGCTGCCGGTGGGGCTCCGCATCGAAAGAACACGCCAGGCTTCCACAGCGCGTTTTGCTTCCCTGATATTTTCGAGGAAGGCGTGCTCGCTGTAGTAGCGCCGCCATCGTCCACTCTCGAACATCTCGGTGAGGTATTCCAGCCGCTCCTCGGCCAACTCCCGCCAGCACGCGAGGAGATCGCGGCTACGCACAACGTCTAAACGAAGTGTCATAAACCAGCCCGTAGAAAGAGAAAAACGGACGCAGACCCAACGCAGACGAATCAACCAACCGGTGGCCACATTATGTTGTGGAAAACATTTCCGTTGTCCAGCGGCGTCCACGCAATACAACCAAAGGACGTTTGTTATCGAAATGCCCGCGTCACTCATGTGCAATGCAAAGCGCGTGGCGATCGACGCGCGCTCGCTTCAAGATCAATCCGACGCATTCACATCTGGCGCTCGCGCATTCGCGCTTCATCAGATGCTCGCATCGGGTCGTAGCGAGATAAATCGCCTTCGCGTCATTGTTGTCCAGATTGCGGAGTTGCGATCGACCTGTCGATCATCGAGCAGCCGAGCGGGCGTCTAGCACATGCGAAGTCGTATCAGACGACCTGTGGTCATGCAGCGCCGCCGAGGACTACGCGGCGCTTCCCCCGCAGAAAATGAAAGACCCGTCCGGGGGGACAACCGGACGGGTCAAAGCCATATAGGCGCTTGGGGTGGATGGGCGCTCGCGCCGAATATAGCTACGGGGAGGTAATTTCGCTCCCACATGGAATTGGTCGCTGAGAGGCTGGCCTGCGTTCAAAGTGATCGGATTTTTTTTGACCTCCGGGCACTGCATTTTGTACAGGGACGGCCTATTGCCCGCTTGGCCGAGCGTTGTCGTCGGAGTCCGATTTTCAGACGCGGCTGTCGCTACACGCCGATGGATGGCTCGATCGGCCGAGTTTCCAGGCGTTTCGCAGTGTTTTCTAGCCGCTTTTGAGGGGTTGATGCGCAACAGGCAGCGCCTGCCCGTGAGCTGTGACCTGCCCTGCAGCATAGCTGCCGGCTTGCCCCGCGCCGAACTGATCATCACGACCTGGTGAGCCGAGCTCGCACTCCAGGGGGGCGTGCCCATCGTCAGGCTCTAGGTGTCGGATTGCGCTCTAAGCGCTCACGATATCTTAGGGGCTCTCGACGGCCAGACCGACAATCTTCTCGTTTTGCAGCTTGCCGACCAGACGCGCCGTCTCGTCCTGGCTGATAGCGCCGCTATTGAATTGCAGCCGGAACATGCCGCCTTGGCCGCCACCGATGATCGTTGCCTGATAGGTGTCGAGCAGCGCCGTGATATCCGACATGCGTGCATCGGGCTTGAAGCGGACCAGTGCCCGCGTCGGCGTCTGCGGACGCCCTAGCGCGCGCGTCACCGGCGCATTCGCGCTCTGCTCGTTGATGCTCAAGGAGGCCGTCTGGAAGGGCGCGGATTGGTTCTTGATCAGGAATGCCCCGATCACGCCGGCCTGCAACACGAGAAGCACCGCAGCCAGGCCTGCCGACCAAGCCAGCGTTCGCGGTGAAAGACCCGAAAAAAAACCAGCCACACGCGAGGACCGGTTCGGCAGCGTTTTCGTCTCACGCGCAGGCTCCGCGTCGATCGCAGCGAACAATTTCTGCATAGCTCGCGACGACGGCGCGCCCATGCTTTCGTTGAGCGCGATGGTCTCGGCATATTCTTCGCGGATCACAGCATATTGCCGGGCGAGCGCTGCATCGCTGGCAAGCGCTTCCTCGACACGCCGCGCATCGCGCACGTTCAACGTGCCGGCGGCATGCCAAGGCAACAGCATTTCGATATCGCTGGGCTCCTGTTCCGGCATTCTCTTGCTCAGTGCCATCATGGCCAGCCTCGTTCAACGCCGGCTGCCTTCAGCAGTTCGGCCAGTTTCTTGCGCGCATAAAACAGGCGCGTCTTCACGGTGTTTTCCGGTATTCCAACGATCCCGGCCACCTCTTCCACGGATTTCTCGTGGTAGTAGACAAGATCGACGATCTCTCGATGTTCCGCCGAAAGCGCTGACAGGCACTTGCGCAACGCCTCACTGGTATCCTTCTTCTGGACCGTCACCTCGGGACCGTCGGATGCGTCCTCGATCGCGTTGGCGGCGTCATCCTCCAGCTCAACGTCCTTCCTGCGCCGCAGCGCAGACAGGGCCTTGAACCGTGTAATCGCCAAAAGCCAGGTGGAGACGGCAGAACGGCCTTCGAATTTGCCAGCCTGACGCCACACATCGAGGAAAACCTCACCAATGAGGTCTTCTGCAATCTGTTCGTCCCGCACGAGCCGCAGCCCGAAACGAAACACCCTGACATGGTGCCGTCCGTACAGCACCTGCATGGCGAGCCGGTCGCCTTGAGCGATCCTGCCGATGAGGACTTCGTCCGTAGCAGCTGGCGCGCTCAATGGCCGTCTCGCAAGGTTGGTCTGGCGGGACCGGCTGACGGTTCGACGGCTACGGTAAGAATTCTTCACATTACCGCAATACTCCGGGGTCGTATGTGATGTATCGCACAAACACCAAACTTTCGCGGACCACAAGCCGCCTTTTGGCGAAGAATAGCACGAAAAAGGTATCATAATACAAAAAGACCTGCCTGACACTTCGCCTCAACTCTTACCACGGACGCCGCCGAGGACCGTGGCAGTCGCCCCACTCTCCTGCATCATAGCATCCCAGCACCGGTTAATTTGCATATCCGGTCAACGGCCGGGACGCGGCAGCCGCGCGCAGGTTCCGGAAGATACCAAACCTAAAGGCTTTGCCGTTTAGATTTATGGCCTTCAGTTTTTATCCTGGCGAACGATGGGCATGACGGTGTCGCCATTTTTTGAACCCGATTGCGGCTGCGCGCCCACCATCCCGACCAGTCCAAAGACCAGCGGCCAACACCGCGCGGTTTCAAGGCCATTTCCGTTTCCGGGAACGAAGAAATCGACGCCGGCCGATTTTCAAGGACAGAGATTGAGCCAGACATGAGTTCGAAATCCGCCCCCGTAAGCCTGCTCGATGAGTTGCAGGCCACGCTGACGCACGGCAACGTCGCGCGCCGCGTCGAAACACTGCGCCGCGTCACCGATCTCTTTATCAACGGTGCGACCGATTATTCTCCCACGCAGATCGGCCTCTTCGATGACGTCTTTCAATGTTTGATCCGGCACATTGAAGCGTCTGCCAAGACGCTGCTGTCTAACCGTCTGGCCCCGATCGACACCGCGCCACCGCGCACGGTTCGCACACTCGCGTTCGACGACGCCATCGAGGTGGCAGGTCCTATGCTGTCGCAATCGGCACGCCTTGACGACAAGGCGCTGATCGAGGTTGCGCGCAGCAAGAGCCAGGCGCATCTGCTGGCGATCTCCAAACGCAAGGCGCTGAGCAACGCGGTGACCGATGTGCTGGTTCAGCGCGGCGATGACGATGTGGTCCACAGCACAGTCAGCAATCCCGGCGCAGAATTTTCAGAGAACGGCTTCACCAAACTGATCGATCGCGCCGAAGGCAACGACGAGCTTGCCGCCTGCCTCGGCCTGAGGCCGACGATGCCGCGGCATCTCTTCCTCAAGCTCGTCGCCAAGGCATCTGTCACCGTGCGCGAGCGCCTGGAGGCTGCGAATCCGAACTCTCGCGGGCGAGGTGCCGATCGCCGTCCGTGAAGCCACCCGGCTGGCCAGGTCGGTGCCGTCGGAGGCCAAGAAGCAGGCGGAAATAGCGCACGCGCTGGTTAAGTTGCTGTTCGATGACGGCCGGCTAGACGAGGAACAGGTGGAGCAATTCGCCGAGGCGAAGAAATTCGACGAAGCCAATGCGGCGATCGCGGCCATGGCCAATGTCCCCGTCGCCGTTGCCGAGAGCATGATGGTGGAAACCCGCGCCGAAGGCGTGATGATCCTGGCGAAGGTCGCGGGCCTCTCGTGGCCGACGGTGAAATCGATCATTCACATGCGCGACGAGCTGTCGGGCGGAGAACCGACCGATCTGCAGGTCTGCAAGGGCACCTATGAGCGGCTGAGGCCATCCACTGCGCAGCAAGTGCTACGGTTCCATCGCATGCAGCAGACGGCCCCGCCGACCGCCTAAAATCGCAAGAATCGCACGCCCAGCAGGGCGCCGACAGCCGCGACCAGCGCGGACGCGATCGTGTACCAGGTCAAGACGAACAGAGGAAAGTCGTCGGTGCAGTGCGAGGCATAAAGCGTGGCCGCCAATCCCGCCGACACCAGTCCGGCGATGGCACCCGCAACGGCGGGGCGGGCCGGCGCACCGTGACGGAGCCCGATCAAAGCGGCGATCAGCAGCGGCAGCGACATCACTGGGATCGCCGTCATGCAGATCTTCGAATTGTGGCCGACCAGGCGGGTCATCATCGGCAGGCGTTGCGGTAACATCATCTCGCCGCCAATGCCGGCGGCAAGCAGTCCGGCCGGGATCAAGAACAGCCATCCGAAGCCGCGCAGGGAGGCTTCAGGCCGCGACAGGTGCAGGCTGACCGTAATCGCCGCGCTGGCCAGCGCCAGCGTGACCGCGAATTTGAGGTCGAAGAACGGATTATGCATCGCGGCCATCACGTCCGGCCTGACACCAAGCTCCGCGAAGAAGACCAACAGCGACACCGGCGCCGCGGCAAGCAGCGCCAGCGCCAGCACGAAGCCGACGGGCCGCGGGCGATAGGCGTTGTCGGCGGCCAGCGAGCGAATGAGCTGATCAGTGTCCATTCTCATTGCCCTCGCAGTTTCGCCGTGAGGCTCGAAAGCCCGCGATGCAGCGCCACGCGTACCGCGCCTTCGCTCATCGCAAATCTCGCCGCCGTCTCCTTGATCGAGGCGCTCTCGACCGCAATCGACTGCAGCACGTCGCGCTGGCGGGCCGGCAACGCATTCAGATGGATGGCGACTTCGGCCGCCGAAGCCGTCTCGGCAGCAGGCTGATCGGCCAGCGTCTCGCTGAAATCGTCGATACTGACGAATACCCGCCTGCCCCGGCGGCGCAGCGCATCGATCAGCTTGTTGCGCGCGATCGCGAACAGCCAGGGCGCGAACGGCGCGTTGGCGTCCCAGGTGTGTCGCTTCAAATGCACCGCCAGCAAGATGTCCTGCACGATGTCCTCGGATTGATCGACCGGTTGTCCGGCACGCGCCAGCCCACGGCGAGCCGCCGCCCGCAGGACCGGCGAGATCGCTTTCAGCAGACGATGATACGCTGCGCTGTCTCCGGATATGGCCGACCGCATCAGGCCGGTCCATTCGTCTTCGCTGTCGCGCACGCCGGCTCCCACGTTGTATTTCGGTCGTTCTTTCAGATTGTTACGTGGACAAGCGCTATTCACGAAACCGTGATATCGCCGAAGCAAGGCATAGCTCATAGCTGGCTCATACTATCGAACAAGCTTCGTGCGCGCGAAACCGGGGGCTGTGTTGAATCCAAACAGCTTTTGCGCTCCCCTGCACTTCCGGCATGAGGCCGCCCCGCTTTCGCCGGGTACCGCCCAAAGAATCCCTTTTTCCTGCCCCGCTCTGGACATCGCCCCGGGTCTCATTCGCCGCCGGGACTGGCAAACGGGGAGATTGCAGATGACGATCAAGGCCAGCAGACCTGCCGCATGGATTCTCGCAGCCGGGCTTTTGGCCTGCATGGGCGCTCCGTCATTTGCAGCCGACGGCTCACCGTGGCCGACGGTCAACAGTGTCGCGGCCGCGCAGCCGCCCGCCGACGGCCAGCAGGCTGCGCCAGCCGATCAGACCGCGACCGATTTAACCGCCGCACAGCCGCAGCCCGACGGCGCAGACCGCGCGCTGAGCGCCGAACAACGGCCAGCGGACGCGATGACTCCCGCAGAGACCGCCGACGCCAGCACCGCGCAGGCCGTTTCGAACAGCGACCAGGGCTCGGGCTCGGATAAGGCCTCGATCGTTGGCAAGATTTTCATCGCCGCCGGCACCCTTCTGACGCTCGGCTCCGCCGCGCGGATGTTCATGATCTGAACGGCCTCGGGGCACTCTTGACCGTGGGCCAGTTGATCGCGCTTTTGGCGATCGACTTAAGGTGACAATTCCGCCCACTTGAAGCCCACCCCACGAGCGGGCAAATTACCCCGCGATACGAGATCGCGGGGTGGACCATGAGCACGTTCGAACACATCATCGTCGACAGCAAGGGCGCGGTCGGCATTGTCACGCTCAACCGTCCCAAGATGCTCAATGCATTGTCCTTCGGCGTGTTCCGCGAGATCGCGGCCGCGATCGACGATCTCGAAGCCGACGACAAGATCGGATGCATTGTCCTGACCGGCAGCGACAAGGCCTTCGCGGCCGGCGCCGACATCAAGGAGATGCAACCGAGAACTTTCATCGACATGTACTCAAGCGATTTCACCGCAATCGGCAGCGACCGCGTCGCGAAGTGCCGCAAGCCCACGATTGCCGCGGTCGCGGGCTATGCGCTCGGCGGCGGCTGCGAGCTTGCAATGATGTGCGACATCATCATCGCCGCCGACACCGCCAAATTCGGCCAGCCCGAGATTACGCTCGGCACCATTCCCGGCATCGGCGGCACGCAGCGCCTGACGCGCGCGATCGGCAAGTCCAAGGCGATGGATCTCTGCCTCACCGGGCGGATGATGGATGCGGCCGAGGCCGAGCGAAGCGGCCTCGTCAGTCGCGTGGTGCCCGCGGACAAATTGATGGACGAGGTGTTGGCGGCAGCGGAGAAAATCGCGTCGATGTCGCGGCCCGCGGCGGCGATGGCGAAGGAAGCCATCAATCGCGCGTTCGAGACACCGCTTTCCGAAGGACTCAATGCCGAACGCAACCTCTTCCACGGAACGTTTGCGCTGGAAGACCGCGCTGAGGGCATGGCCGCGTTCATCGAGAAGCGCAAGCCGGTGAACAAGAACCGCTAGCCTGCGCTCACCTGCTCCCAAGCGCAGCACTGACCAGCGCGCGATATGCGCGCTCGGCGAAAGTCTTAGGCCGATCGAGACCGAGCCGTGCCAGGCATTCTAGCGTCGGCTGCGCTGGGCACGCGCGTCAATCCCCGCCACAGCATCCGGGCAAGCTGCAACGGCAAGTGCTGCGCCTGCTGCAAGGTCTGCAACGCCGGGATCAGCCGCTGCTCGACCGCGGTGAAATCGCTGCCGAACGGAAACGACGGCAACAGCCCGGCCTCGCGCGCAGGCTTCAGCGCGGCCGCAATCCGTTCCGGCGCATTCTCGCGATGCGACGACGGGATCTCGAAACTCTTCGGCAGCTTGCCGGCGTCTTTCGCCGCGCGCGCCAGTTCGCCTTGAAAACGCGAGTCCGCGACCGCGAGCATCGCCGCGATCACGTCGGCATCGGATTTCCCCCGAAGATCGGCGACACCATATTCGGTGACGACGATGTCGCGTAGATGCCGCGGAATGGTCTCGTGGCCATAGGTCCAGCAGATGTTCGACCGCGGCTTTCCGCCCGAAAGGCGCGTCGCCTCCAGCGCCAGGATCGAACGCGCAGCCGGCAGCGCGAAAGCCTGCGCGACGAAATTATATTGGCCGCCGACGCCGCTGACGACTTGGCCGTCTTCAAGACCGTCGGAGACAGCGGCACCGAGCAGCGTCGCCATCATCGTGCTGTTGACGAAGCGAGCATCGACACGCGCCGCGCGTCTCTCCTCCTCCCCGCCATAGAGCTCGTTGGTGTAGGACACCGGCATCATCCGGATACGCGCAATCTCGTCCGGCGCCATTTCACGTAGCGCGCGGTAGAACGATTTCGGCCCAAGGAAGAACGCGCCGTGCAGGATGATGCCGTCGACCGCACGCTTGACAATGCCGGCATCGATCAGGCCGATGAACGCTTCGGTCACCATCTCGCTGACGCCGTAGAGGCCTTTCTCGAACGACGAGCTTTCCAGCATGAGCGATGACGCAGTCGCGGGCGATAGCCGTCTCATGATGTCCCGAAACCGCGCGCCATCACGATGACGCACGATCAGGCCCTGCGCGAGCGCGTCGCCGATCTGTCCAATACCGATCTGCAGCGTGCCGCCGTCACGTACCAGGCCGGCCGCATGAAGGCCGATGGCATATTTGGTGTCACCGATCGGCTCCGACGGCGGGGCGAACAGCGGAAAATCCGCCGCGGGACTGTCGAGCACCGCACTGAATTCGTCGGCGGGCAGATCGCCCGGACCAGGCATGAACGGCAGCTCCGAATTGACCTGCCCGACCAGCTTGAACGCAGCACGGCCTTCCGCCCTCGCCCGCAGAACATCCAGCGTGGTGTCGGTGTTGCAGCTCAGGCTGTAGCGCGTCACTCCATCGACCACGCGCTTCGCCACGAGTTGCGTGACGACGTTGAGACCCGCCGCCAGCAGATAGGACGACGCGTGGGTGTAGTTGGCGGAGATATAGTTCTGCTGTGCCGGCGCCACGTGCAGCCATCGTCCGGCAAGGAAGAAGAATTCGATCACGCGAATGTTGGGCGGCAATTCGCCCCTGCGCAGCGGCTCGGCATAGGCAAGATCGGGATAACCGCCGAACAGGCGCTCGATCACAGGCGTGATGAAACGCCGCTCCAGCAGATTGTTCGGCTTGGGCTTCTCCAGCGTCAGCGCGGAAAAGAAGGTCAGGTCGATCGATCGGTCGGCGCTCGCGCGCGCGTAGAGAGCGTTGACGATGTGATTGGCCTTGCCGAGCCCAAGCGGCAGGCCGACCACGAGCCTCGTTCCAACATCGCGGATGATGTCCTCGGCGATCGCGTCAGGATCTGAAAAGAATTTCGGCATGCAATATGGACCTGGCAAGCGCGGAACCACGCGCATTTCGACTTCATTCGCCTATAGCTTATCCGCGTCCCTGGATCGTCTGTGACCCGATGGCAACAGCGACGAAGCGAGTTTACGCAGCCTGCGGTTTACCTCTGGCGTAGATGCCCTTTGAACAGCTAAGAATAATAAGCGCATCGGCGGGGGCAGAGGGGCGTGGTCCCGGTCCTAACATTCGCATCCCTGGGGGGTTCTTCTTGCGAATGTTAGGACCGCAGGGCTCCCCGGCGCGCTAGATCATCTATCTCCATGGTTTTTGCGGCTCTCGGTTTGCGCCGAGATTTGCCGCTGACCGGGCGACAAAATGAAGTCCCGCCGCATCCATGTCATGGGCGCTTCAGGCTCAGGCGTCACCACGCTCGGTCGCGCACTTGCCGATGCGATGGCGCTACCGTGTCACGACAGCGACGACTATTTCTGGCTGCCGACCACTCCGCCCTATCGTGTCCAGCGCGAGCGTCCCGATCGCCTGCGGTTGATGGAGGAGGTGTTTCTGCCGCGCGCGGACTGGGTGCTGAGCGGGTCATTGGCCGGCTGGGGTGATCCGCTGATTCCGAAATTCGATCTCGTGGTGTTCATGAGGACGCCGCGCGAAGTGCGGCTTGCGCGCCTGCGCGCCCGCGAAGCGACGCATTTTGGTGCCGATGCGGTCGCGCCCGGCGGCTGGCGCCACGACGACACCGAAGCCTTCGTCGACTGGGCATCGCATTACGAGGATGGCGACCGCGAAGGCCGCACGCTCGACAAGCATCTCGCGTGGCTCGCCAAGCTGCCCTGCCCCGTGCTGCGACTCGATGGGTCGCGACCGCTGCCGGAATTGGTCGCAGAGGTTCGCCGCGCGCTCGATGGCTGAGTTGCGCGTTTGCGGCTTGCGAAGGCCTGACGAAACGGTCACGCTATCGGCACAAGCACGCGCCATGCTGCGCGGCATAGAAAAATCCTCGGGACGAAACGTATTCGCCGCACAACGGGAGGTGCCAATCCATGTTCACGCGACGCGGAATGTTGCTTGCGTCCATCGCGGCCGGAGTCACCATGACCAGTCGGGACGTTCTTGCGAAGGCGGCCCAGCCGTCGACACCGGTGAATTTCGACGTGCCCGCCGGCGCTTGCGACTGCCACACTCACATCCACGCGGACTCCGAAAAATTCCCGTTCTTCGCCGGGCGAGTCTATACCCCCGAATTGGCCTCGCCTGAGGAAATGACCGCGCTGCACAAGGCGCTGCATATCGAACGGGTCGTGATCGTGACACCGAGCGTCTACGGCCCGGATAATTCGGCGACGCTGTTCGGGATGAAGGCGCGAGGGCCGACCGCGCGCGCTATTGCCGTGATCGACGACAAGACACCGGAAAGCGAACTTGACGCGATGCAGCAGGCGGGATTCCGCGGCATCCGCCTCAATCTTGCAACCGGTGGCGTCAACGATCCCAATGTCGGACGACCGCGCTTTCAGGCCGCCGTCGAACGCGTCAAGGCGCGCGGCTGGCACGTGCAGCTCTTCACGTCGCTTGCGATGATCTCGGCCATCAAGGATCTGGTCGCGGCCTCGCCCGTACCCGTCGTGTTCGATCATTTCGGCGGCGCGGAAGCCAGCCTCGGCGTGGGCCAGCCCGGCTTCGCCGATCTCCTCGACCTCGTGAAATCCGGCAAGGCCTACGTGAAAATCTCGGGCGCCTATCGCGCCTCCAAGCTCGCGCCGGATTATCCCGACGCGGCTCCCCTCGCCCAGGCGCTGATCGCGGCCAATGCGGAGCGCATCGTCTGGGGCACCGACTGGCCGCATCCGGATTCGGTGACGCCGCCGGGACGAAAGATCACCGACGTCACCCCATTGTTTCAGATTGACGATGGCCGGCTGCTCAACCAGCTTCCGGTGTGGGCGCCGGATGCAGCCATGCGCAAAACAATCCTGGTCGACAATCCGGCGCGGCTCTACGGATTCTGAGCCTGGGCCGGCAGCACTTCTTTTGCCGGCCTATACGTCGCTTCGGCATAGTCGCGCAACCAGTTGCGCGCCTTGTGCAAACCTCCGAACGGGAAGAGATGGAAGCCCGCGATAGCTTCGGTCGCCATCTGCGGCGCCCCCGCAAGGCCACGCATGATGTCGTCCGGTCCGGTGTCGGTCAGAAGCCGACCATAACGGCCGATCTGGCTGCGCATGGCGCGGATTGAATTGCCGATGCCGCAACGGAGCGCAAACTTCGTCAGTGTGGCCGGCGTCGCCGGCCCAGCCAGACCGATGATAACCGGCAGATCGATACCATGCGCGGCGAGCTTGCCGAGGAACGCCAGGATCGGCGCGCTCTCGAAACAGAATTGGCTGACAATGTCGACGCTGATACGCGTCCCCTGCCCCCAGTCCCGCCAGACCGACAGCATATTCAACATGCCGTCATCGTCGAGAAAAGGATGGCCTTCGGGATGACCGGCGATGCTGACGCGGGCAATGCCGTGGGTCTGCAACAGGCCGCTGGCGCGGACGTCGCCACTCGATTTGTACGGTCCTCGCGCGCCGGCAACGTCACCCGCGATGAGGAGCACGCGCTCGACATTGGCCTCACCATGCAGGCGCGCAAGAAAATCGTTGAGCACCTCGCGCGAGGCGATCTCGCGTGCAGCGATATGCGGCACCGGATTGAAGCCGGCGCGGCGAAGCGCGGACGCGGTTTCGACATTGTGGCGATAATGATCGCCGGGCAGAAAAGTGATGGTCACCTCGGTGCCGGCAGCAAAATTGTCGCGCAACTCCCGAAGCTGATGACCGCGCGAGGAGATTTCGACGGAGGCGCACGCAAGCAGCGACACGAGACCGGATGATGGAATGGAACGGGCTGCGGTCACGGCCTTCTCCTACAAGACCGGCGCGCGACGGCGCGAGATCACATAGGTCTCGTCGTTGAACCAGAGGCCGCCATGTTTCTTCAGCACCCGATCGGTCGCCTCGAGATAGCGGCCGTCGCGGACCGCTTCCGAAAGCCTGACATCCTCGATCTGCGCGACATAGATCGCGGCATTCCAGGCGGCGAACAGCGTCGAGGTCCCGATCGGCCCGGAAACCTCGTCGGGCAGCGTGTGCATGTGATAGCGGAAGATCGAGCGCGCGTCGGACGAGGCGTTGAAATTGTAGTGCCGCGCGGCCGAGCCCATCTCCTGCTTGACCTGGCGCAGGATCGCGTAGCGATCGGTCTTGAAAGGATCGTCGCCCGGCCAGACCTGATCGATGATCTCGATGCCAGGATCATGGCCATGCGAATGGATGCCGATCAGTCGACCGCCAGGCCGTAGCGCACGCACCAGGGGCGTCACAATTTTTGAGGCCTTGAACTCGACGCTGGCGCGCGCCCGATAAGGCTGCGAGGCGATCACGAGATCATAGTCGGCCATCACGCGACCCGGTCGCGGCATGATGGGATCGAGCAGAAAGGAGTGATCCTCACGTCGCAGGGTCAGGATGATCGGCCGCGTATAGACGGGGTTACCGGTCTTCGGGCTGATACCCGCGCGCCAGTTCTCGGCCAGAAAACCTTCGAGCTCGGCGATCTGCTCGGCAAAGCCATGCGCGGTGTTGCCGGACAGCGCGACGTCCTTCCAGATCAGCCCTTGCGCGGAGGACGCCGAGCGGGGCGTCAACCACGGCGCCTCGGTATAGTAGAGGTTGGTCACGACCAGCACCGTCGCGGGATGCTCGAACAGGCGGTCCGCCATCTTCTCCAGCGTCATGCGCACGTCTTCGTAAGATATTTCCTTGGCGACGACATAGAGCGGCATGGTTGGGAAGCGCGCATGCAGTGCGCGCATCACCCGCGACAGCACCGTGCCGTCGCCGACGCCGGCATCGAACAGCCGGAGCGCCGGCGGCGACGGCTGTAGCGTGGACAGTTCCAGCGAGATCCGGTTGGCGACCTCGGTCTTTTCGCTGCAGGTCGACGTGAACAGAAGATATGCTTGGCGATTGTCGAAGAAACGGAAGCCCGGTTGCGCCAAGTGGCTTGGAATGTGGTTCGGAACGAGGCTTGCAGCCGCCGCGCCGTTCATGGTGACGAGTGCGGATGGCTCGTCCCGCGTATCGAGCGCGGCGCGACGCTCGGCGAGATAGGCTCGGACCTTGTCGAGCGTTCCGGTCGTGATCTTGGCGCCGTCTCGGAGGCGCGACACCAGCTTGCCGTCGTTGACGACCAAGCGTCCGAAGGTCGATTCCGCCGTTTGCGTCGCACGGCAGTAATCCCTGATCTCGCTTAGGACCTGGTCGGAGGTCGTCGCAGCCGACCCGTTCTGGCGCTCTTCGATCCGCATGGCGGTGCTCTTTCGCGGCTTCCGCCCCCGGCAATATCAGGGACTAGAGGCGAAAGAGCGTCAACCACAAACGGAGTGGGCAGGACTTATGGGCGTGTGCCCATCGGATCTAGGCCGCGGGAGGACCGGCGCGGGTCCCGCTCAAAGCAAAGCCGCATCCATCACGCTGCTCCGGTCTGGGCGCAGTGTTCAAGCTATGCGACGACACGAATCACGGTCTAATCAAGCATCGACGGAAGACGCGTGATAAGGCGCGTCGCGGGTTACGTCCGCGCGGGCCATTCCGGCGGATTGCTGCCAAGCGGTATCGCCGGCCGCGCCCAGAATGCTGATGTCTTCGACAGCCTAGCTGCATGGCTGACCGCGTTCAGCGTCCCGAAGCCGGATGACATGTCCTGCATGAAGGGACCCGACCACTTCCGGCTTTATGTCCGCGGTCTTCAATCCGTCCGCGATGCGGCCAAGATTCCAGAACCAGCGTCCGGTTTGCGCCAGTGACACGCGGACATGCCAGCTGCCGCCCTCGCGCGACTGCCGGAGCTTGGCCATCATCGCACCGAACGCCATCAGATAGCCGGTGGCGTGATCGAGCATCTGCGCCGGCAGCTCCTTTGGCCCCTCGATGCCGGCTACCTGCCCTTCGGCATGATTAAAGCCGGTCGCGGTCTGCACGAGGGAATCGAAGCCGCGGCGGTCCGCCCAAGGGCCGGCATGGCCATAGGCCGACAGTGTCGCATAGACGATGCCGGGCGAGATCTTTGCGGCGTCTTCCGGCGAGAAGCCGAGCGAGGCGATCGCGCGCGGGCGATAGCCTTGCGAGAAGATGTCGGCCTCCGCGAGCAGACGGCGCAGCGTGTCGCGTCCTTGCCCGCTCTTGAGTTCGGCGAAGCTCGAGAGCTTGCCACGGCCAGTGTCGATCGTGAGCCAGGGGATCGCCGGCAGTTCCGGACCGGAGATCAGCATCACATCGGCGCCGTGGGCGGCGAGCGTACGGCCCGCGACGGGACCTGCGATCACCCGCGACAGATCGAGCACGCGGATGCCGGCAAGCGGACGATCGCCCGTGGGCCACGGCCTTGGCGGCGCCTCGCCGATCTTCTCGATGGTGAGGACTGGCAGCTCCGCCAACGCCTTGGCCTGCGGCGAAGCCGACCATTCGTCATAGGAGCGCATCAGCGACACCACACCGCCCGCCGCATAGGCCGCCGTCTCGAAGGCCTCGCCGTCCCATTGCATCAGTGCGGCCTGGATTTTCTCGCGCTCCGGCTCGCAGTTGAGGACCTTGCATATCGCAGCGCGATGATGCGGGAAATTCGTGTGCAGGCGCACGAAGCGCCGATCGCGCGTCTTGTAGACGCCGGCGGTCGGATCCCAGCTCGGCGGCGGCGGTTTGCCGTCGAGATGCAGATAGCGCTCGCTGCGGCATTCGACGACGGCGTGGACCATGTCGACAGCCAGCTTCTGCGCCTGTCCGCTGCGCGCCTTCCAGATGTCGGCCGCCGCAAGCCCGCTGGCCGCGATGGGGACCTGTGCCGCGGCGCCGACGCGGAACGAGGACGGCAGCTGCGGCTCCTCGCCCGTCAAGGTGACCGCGTCGAGCGCGGCAGGCTCGCCACCCGCGAGCTGCCAGAGGTCGGAGAGGATGTCGCGGGGTGTTTGCATGCTGGCGTCCTCAGGCACGGCTGTCATCCGCGAAAGCGGATGATCCAGTATTCGAAGTGCCCGAGAGTCAGTCAAGAAGCCGCGGCGTACTGGATACCCCGCATGCGTGGGATATGACGGTTCCGGATTGGGATGGCCGATATGCATCAATGGAAATCTCGCGACGGCGGCAGGATACGGACATTGCGCGGATGGCGGATTTTCTGCGCGGGATTGTCGGGATGTTCGCGCCGGTCGTCATTGAGCGGCTCGACCAGCGCAGGCACCGGCCGGAACAGCCGGTTTGTGACGCAATGCATCGTCAGCGAGTCCCAGCAGATCATGCGAGCGGTCGGTTAGGCGCTGGGCGACCAGATGCGTGACTCCTTCCGGGCTGCTCTGGATATAGCCCTCGACCAGGATGAGCCGCGCGCCCATCACTTCTTTCCGGAATTTTTCCATCACTTTCGGCCACACCACGATGTTGGCGATGCCGGTTTCGTCCTCGAGCGTCATGAACACGACGCCCTTGGCGCTGCCGGGACGCTGCCGCACCAGCACCACGCCGGCGCAGCGCACGGAAAGCTTGTCGTTACGCTGACAGATGTCCTTGCAGGGCACCACGCACTCACGCGTAAACATCGCGCGCAGGAACTCCATCGGATGCCCCTTCAGCGACAGGCGGATGGTCTGGTAGTCGGCAACCACCTGCTCCGGCCGCGGCATCAAGGGCAGCGGCGCTGCATTCTCGTCAGGCTGTTCGCGCGCGGCAGCACTCTCGAACAACGGCAACGGCACGTCGTCGGGCAACCGCCGCACCGCCCACAGCGCCGCGCGGCGGTCGAGCCCGAGTGAGCGGAACGCATCGGCATCCGCGAGCAGGATCAGCGCGCGCTTGGGAAGGCCGGTGTCGCGGGCGAAATCCTCCAGCGAGGTGAAGCGAACGGCGCTCGCGCGCCGCCACGATGCGGTCGGCCCAGTCTTCTTTTTTTGTCGTTTTTGTTATTATCATTCTGAGCCGTCATTGTTTCCACCTCGTCATTCCGGGGCGATGCGATAGCATCGAACCCGGAATCTCGAGGTTCCGGGTTCGTCGCTAGCGCGACGCCCCGGAACGACGATTGAGCTAGCTTCGATCTCTTCAAATCCTCCTCATCCGGATCGATCCATGAAAAACCGTCGATCTGACGGAAACCGAGCCGCACGGCGCAATACTGCCCGTCCGTCTCCTCAAGCGTGTTCTGCGCGAAGCTACGGGACACATCGATCTCGCGGATTTCGACCTTGTTCTTGTGCGCGTCACCGACGATTTGCGCCGGCGCGTAAAATCCCATCGGCTGAGAATTGAGAAGTCCGCAGCAGAATGCGTCGGGATGAAACCGTTTCAACCATGACGAGACATAGACGAGCTGCGCGAAGCTCGCGGCATGGCTTTCCGGAAAACCGTAGGAGCCGAATCCCTTGATCTGCTCGAAGCAATTCTCTGGCGAATTCCGGATCGTAGCCGCGCTTGATCATGTTGCCGACCATCTTGTCTTCGTAATTACCGATGGTGCCGACGTTTCGGAACGTCGCCATCGAACGGCGCAACCCATTGGCCTCTTCGGAGGTGAACTTTGCCGCCTCGATCGCAATACGCATCGCCTGTTCCTGGAACAACGGCACGCCGAGCGTCTTGTGCAGAATGACCTTCAATTCATCCTGGTCGCCCCCTTTGGGAGTAACGGATATTCGATCTTCTCGGGATCCATGTCGCGCCGCTTGAGATAGGGATGCACCATGTTGCCCTGGATCGGTCCGGGCCGCACGATCGCGACCTCGATGACGAGATCGTAGAAAGTTCGCGGCTTCAGACGCGGCAGCATGTTCATCTGCGCACGGCTCTCGACCTGGAACACGCCGAGCGATTCACCTCGCTGCAGCATCTGTAGACCTCGTCGTCATCCTCCGACTTGATAGTCCGCGAGTTCGTAACGCCTGCCCTTGTGCTCCGCGATCAGGTCGAAACATTTGCGGATGCAGGTCAGCATGCCCAGCGCCAGCACGTCGACCTTCATCATGCCGAGCGCATCGACATCATCCTTGTCCCATTCGATGAAGGTGCGGTCGTCCATCGCGGCATTGCCGATCGGCACATAGGTGTCGAGCCGGTCCTGCGTCAGCACATAGCCGCCGACATGCTGCGACAAATGGCGGGGAAATTCGATCAGCTCGGTGGCAAGCTCGACAGCGAGACGAACCATCGCATTCTGTGGATCAAGTCCCGCCTGCCTGACCTGCATGTCGTTGAGGCCCTTGCCCCAGCTTCCCCACACGGTGTCGGCGAGCAGCGCGGTGACATCCTCGGTCAGCCCGAGCGCCTTGCCGACATCGCGGATCGCGCTGCGTGGGCGATAGTGGATGACGGTCGCGATGATCGCCGCGCGGTGGCGGCCATAGCGGCGGTAAACATATTGCATCACCTCCTCGCGCCGCGAATGCTCGAAATCGACGTCGATATCCGGCGGTTCCAACCGCTCCTTGGAGATGAAGCGTTCGAACAACAGGTTGACCTCGGTCGGATTGACCGAGGTGACGCCGAGCACGTAGCAGACGGCGGAATTCGCCGCCGATCCCCTGCCCTGGCAGAGGATTTTCTGGTCACGCGCATAGCGCACGATGTCGTGGACGGTCAGGAAATAATGCGCGTATTTGAGCTCGGCGATCAGGTCGAGTTCCTTGCGCAGGGTAGCGCGGAGCTTGTCGTCGAGGCCGATCGGGAAAATATTCTTTTGCGCCCGCCCAGGTCAGGTCTTCCAGATGCTGCTGCGCGGTCTTGCCCGGCGGCACCGGCTCGTCCGGATACTGGTATTTGAGCTGGTCGAGCGAGAACGTGATGCGCGCCGCGAAGCGCATGGTTTCCGCGATCGCCTCGGGATAATCGCGAAACAGCCGCGCCATTTCATGCGCTGGCTTCAGATAACGTTCCGCGTTGGCTTCAAGGCGCTTGCCGACCGCATCGATCGTGGTCTTCTCGCGAATGCAGGTCAGCACGTCCTGTAGCGGACGCCGCGCGGCTTCGTGGTACAGCACCTCGTTGGTCGCAAGCAACGGCACATTGACTGATGCGGCAAGGCGATCCAGCCGCGCCAGACGGCGCCTGTCGTCGCCGCGATAGAGCAGGCTTGCCGCGAGCCACACGCCATCGGCTCGGCTGTGTCGCAGCCGATCCAGAATTTTCCGCGCGCGCCTCATCGAAGCGATGCGGCAGTGCCAGCACCAGGAGCTGGCCTTCGCAAAACTCCAGGAGGTCGTCGAAGATGAGACGGCATTCGCCCTTCTCGACCTTGTCGGTCTCGTCGCCGCGCTTGCCGTGGGTGAGCAACTGGCACAGCCGGCCATAGGCCGCGCGGTCACGCGGATAGACCAGGATGTCCGGCGTTCCGCAGGTGAAGACGATACGTGCGCCGTAGAGAAGCTTTGGCTTGTGCGTGAACTTGGGATTGTCGAGCTCGCTATAGGCGCGCACGATGCCGGCGAGCGTGTTGTGATCGGCGATGCCGATGACGGGAAGACCAAGCTTGCTCGCCTGATGCACATAATCCTGCGGATGCGAGCCGCCGCGCAGGAACGAGAAATTCGTGGTGATGCCGATCTCGGCATAGGCGACGCTTGTCATGCGAACAGCCCATGCACGAACCAGTTGGCAGGTATGGGCTTGCCTTCCTCATCGATCAGCTCGCTGTCGTAAAGCCCGTCGCGAAAGATCCAGAAGCGCAGGCCCGCGTCATCCTCGATACGGAAATAATCGCGTGTCAGCACCTTGCCGTCCTGCTTCCACCATTCCATCGCGATGCGTTCGGGGCCTTCGACGCGCACCACCGCATGCACTACACGGCGCCAGGTGAAACGATGCGGCGGGCCGTCTGGGACGGTCGCAACCGGTACGTTGATCGGTTCCGGCCTGTCGAACAGCCGCAATGGCCGGAGCGGCGGCTCGCCCGCCACGCGCGCCGGCCACGCAGCCTGCGTCGCGGCGGCAAGATGATGCTGTGCCGGCGCAGGCAACTCCGCGCGCTCGGGAATGTGGGTGTCCTGCGGCAGATGCACGACGACGCGTTTGCCGCCGATGCGCGCGGCGATGCGATCGATCAGCGCGGCCAACTCGTCATTGTCGTGCACATGGGCGTCGAGATCGCGCTGCTCCTGCACGACGATCTCGGTGCGGCTCGCAGAGAGACGAATGAGATCGAAGCCGAAGCCGGGATCAAGCGGATCGCTCAGGGCTTCGAGCCGTTCGCGAAACAGGCGGTCGACCATCACGGCGCGCGTCACGGGCCGTCCGGTCTCAACCTCGAGCACGCGCACCGCGCCGTCGGTGCGGAAGAAGCTCGCTTCCAGCCGCCGCGCACCCTTGCCTTGCTTCTCCATCGCAAGCACCAGCGTCCCGGCAAGCCGCGACAAGGTCGCGGAGATCACGTTCTCGGTCGCGACCGGTTCGGCGAAACGCTGCTCCACGATATAATCGGGCGGCAGCTTGCGCGGACTGATCGGTGCATCCCCGTGACCCAGCGCCTGGTCCAGGCGCGTCGTGAATGCGGCGCCGAACCTTGCCGTGATCTCGTGACACGCGCGGGAGGCGACGTCGCCGATGGTTTTCAAACCTGCGCGGCGCAGCCCGTTCGTGATCGCGGGATCGGCCGTCAGCGCGGACACCGGCAGCGGACTGACCGCATCGGCCTCCTCACCATCGGGCACGATGCGGCCATGGACATGGCGGGTCATGGTCCGCGCGCAGACCGATGTCGAGGCGATCGCGGCGCTGATCGTAAAGCCCTGCGCGGTCAGCACATCGCACAACAGGCGCAGCATCGCAGCCTCGCCGCCGAACAGATGGGCGCAACCGGTGATATCCAGGAACAGGCCGTGCGGCGGATCGAGCGCGACCAGCGGCGTGAAACGGTCGCACCAATCGGCGATGTCGCCGAGCGTCCTGGCGTCCGCCGCCTCATCAGCATCAAACACCGTCAGATGCGGACAGATGGCACGGGCATTGGCGAGCGGCAGGCCGATGGAAAGGCCGTAATGCGCGGCAGCATCATCGAGCGAATAGATCTGAAGCGCGTTGTTCTCCTTGGCGACGACGACGCTCGGCGTTTCAGCCGGCGCGTTGTTGGCGCATATTAACTGGCGCTTGATGCGGTCGATGGGCAGGCGTGGCAGCCACAGGCTGAGTATTCGCCGCCGGTTGTCTGAAAAGGACTTCATC
This sequence comes from uncultured Alphaproteobacteria bacterium, assembly GCA_963786015.1. GTDB lineage: Bacteria > Pseudomonadota > Alphaproteobacteria > Rhizobiales > Xanthobacteraceae > Bradyrhizobium. The sequence goes on from CAWAXO010000023.1 coordinate 125,819, forward strand.
GCAATTCCATTCCATGATCCATCGCCCAACTGGGCCATGACGGTTGCGGACAAGCTCGACATCGAAGACGGGCGCGCCCCATGCGCTCCACGATGCGGCGGCAGTTGCCGGTGGCGAATGCGCCGCGCGCACGATCCAGCGCGTCTCCGCGGTCGACGGCGCCGGTGCTGCCGCGATGCGCAAGAGAAGCGCGGTGACGCCCGAGGCCTGCGCCGCCAGGGTCAGCTTGCGGCTCGCCACCAGATCGAGCTGCCGCGTCTCGCCCCAGACTTCCAGCACCACGGCGCCGAGCGCATCGCAGGCCAGCGCGTCGGCGGCACTGCGCAGCGCGCTCTCGGCATCGGCCGCGCGCACCATCACCAGACAACGCGGATCGAGGCCGAGCTCGGCCAAGTCCGTTCATCGACAGCGCGCCGGATTCAATCTCGGAAAAATCCTGCCGTACCCAGACCAGCGGCCGGCGCGCGGTGATGCGCCCGGCAAGGCCGGCAATAAAGCCGGTCGCGGATGCGCTCTGATGTCCTTCGGCAAACACCTCATGCACCGCAGCCTTCGCAAGGCCGCCGCGCAGCATCGCATCCGCCTCGGCATGACCGAGCGCCACGCGCCTGAGCGACTGCACATCGCCATGCGCCTCGATGCGTTCGATGTCGCCGCGTAATCCTGCGAGCGTGTTCATGCGTGCGCTCGACATGCGCCGCTTCCCTTTGGTGGTGGTTGCCGCGTCGGTTTGAATAAGAACCAACCGCTGGCTCATTTGTTCATGATATGTTCTAATATAAAGCTAACAGACCTCGCGGAGTCAAATGAATTGGCGACGTGACGATTCAACCAACGGAATCAAGAGGATTCAGAACCATGGACCTGCAGCGCAAGCTGGAAATCCTGGCGGACGCCGCGAAATACGATGCCTCCTGCGCTTCCAGCGGTACCGAGATGCGGGATTCCAGCGACGGCAAGGGCCTCGGCTCGACCGCGCCCGGCATGGGCATCTGTCATTCCTACGCGCCGGACGGACGCTGCATTTCGCTTTTGAAAATTCTGCTGACCAATGCCTGCAATTACGACTGTCTCTACTGCGTCAACCGCGCGTCCTCCAACGTGCCACGCGCGCGCTTCACGGTCGATGAAGTCGTCAAGCTGACGATCGACTTCTATCGCCGCAACTACATCGAAGGCCTGTTTCTCTCCTCCGGCATCATCCGCAGCGCCGACTACACCATGGAGCAGGTGGTAAGCGTCGCGCGCAAGCTGCGCGAAGAGCATCGCTTCCGCGGCTACATCCATCTGAAGACCATTCCCGAGGCCGACGACGCCTTGATCGCGGAAGCCGGCAAATATGCCGACCGTCTCAGCATCAATATCGAGATGCCCTCGGAGGCGAGCCTTGCGACGCTCGCGCCGGAGAAGGACGTGCGCGCGATCCGCCGCACCATGGGCCGGCTGCGGTTGAAGCTCGACGAAGCGCAGGAGGCGCAAGCCACGCCCACGAAGACGAAGCCACCGCGCTTCGCACCGGCCGGCCAGAGCACGCAGATGATCGTCGGCGCGGATGCGGCGAGCGATCAGACCATCCTTGCGACCAGCGCCAATCTCTATGGCGCCTACAGACTGAAGCGCGTCTATTATTCGGCGTTCAGCCCGATCCCCGATGCGAGCCGCGCGCTGCCGCTGCGCCCGCCGCCGCTCGTGCGTGAGCACCGGCTCTATCAGGCCGACTGGCTGATGCGTTTCTACGGTTTCGATGCGAACGAGATCGTCGACGATGAGGCCGGCATGCTGCCGCTCGACATCGATCCGAAACTCGCCTGGGCGCTGCGGCATCGCGACCGCTTCCCGCTCGATATCGCACGCGCCAGCCGCGAGGATCTGTTGCGCGTACCGGGCTTCGGCACCAAGGCGGTCGACCGCATCATCGCCGCGCGCCGTACCACGTCGATCCGCATGGCTGATCTTGGCCGCCTGAACATCCCGAGGAACAAGGCGCTGCCGTTCATCGTTCTCAGTGATCATCGCCCCTCGCCGCATCTTCTGGACGGCGCGCGGCTGAAGGAGCGGTTCCAGCCAAAGGCAACGCAATTGGGATTTGGATTTTGAGCCACAGATCGTCATGACCGGGCGCAGCCGTCCAAAGGACGGCGTCGCTTCCGCTCGCCTATGCCCGGCCATCCATGTTCTTGGCGCCTCATAAAAGAAAGGCGTGGATGCCCGGGACGAGCCCGGGCATGACGAAGACGGAGAGTTGGCGTCCCATGCATCTCATCACGCTCGACAGCGAGACTGACTTCGACGGCTGGCGGAAGGCAGCACGGGCCTTCGTGCTGAACGATGTGCGCCCGGCCGACATCACCTGGACGGTACGCGGCAGCGAGCCCGAACTGTTCGCAGCCGAAGCGTCGCCGCTGCCTGATGTGCCCGAGGGCACGTTCAACGTTCCGGCCAAATTCGTCGAGCTGGCGCGGTCCGCGATCCTGCATCGCGACGAAGAACGGTTCGCAATCCTTTATCGCCTGCTCTGGCGGCTGCGAGGCAATCACGATCTCCTCACCGTCGCGACCGATCCGGACGTTGCGCTGGTTTCGCAGATGGCGCGGGCCGTGCATCGCGACGAGCACAAGATGCATGCCTTCGTGCGCTTCCGCGAAGTCGGCCGCGATCCGAAATCGCATTACGTCGCCTGGTTCGAGCCGGAGCACCATATCGTCGAACTGGCCGCGCCGTTCTTTGCCAGGCGCTTCGCCGACATGCCCTGGTCGATCCTCACCCCCGATCTCAGCGCGCATTGGGACGGCCACGCGGTCTCCTTCACGCCGGGCGTAGCCAAGGCCGAGGCACCGACCGAGGACCGGCTGGAGGAAACCTGGCGGCGCTATTACGCCAGCATTTTCAATCCGGCGCGGCTGAAAGTGAAGGCGATGGAAAAGGAGATGCCGAAGCGATATTGGCGGAACCTGCCGGAGGCTTCCCTGATTAAACCCTTGATCGCCGATGCCGCGCGCACCTCGGATGCGATGATCGCGACGGCCCCGACCGAGCCGCACAAGCTTCAGAAACGGCAGGAACACGCCGATGCCCCGCAAAACCGCTGCCTCCTCCGAGAGCCTCGCCGCCCTGCGCGAGGAAGCTGCCCACTGCCGCGCCTGCCCGCTCTGGAAGGACGCGACCCAGACCGTGTTCGGCGAAGGACCGCAGCACGCGCGGATCATGCTGGTCGGCGAACAGCCGGGCGACAAGGAAGACCTCGCAGGCCTGCCCTTCGTCGGTCCAGCCGGGCAGATGCTCGACCGCGCGCTGGAGGAAGCCGGTGTCGACCGAACCAAGGTCTACGTCACCAACGCGGTGAAGCATTTCAAATTTGTGCCGCGCGGAAAAATCCGCCTGCACCAGAAGCCGTCGACCCCGGAGATCAAGGCGTGCCGGCCATGGTATGAACGCGAACTCGCCCTCATCAAGCCGGATCTCGTGGTGGCGCTCGGCGCGACCGCGGCACAAAGCGTATTGGGCAAGATCACGCCGATCAACAAGAACCGCGGGCGGCTGATCGAGCTTGCCGACGGCATCAAGGCGCTGGTGACGGTACATCCATCCTACCTGTTGCGACTGCCGGACGAAGACGCCAAGGCGCAGGAATATGCGCGCTTCGTCGACGACCTGAAGATCGTCGCCGGTCTGTTGAAAAAATCGGCGCGTGCCGCCTGATCATACCCGCTGCGTCGCGATCTTGACGCCTTGTGGAAATTCTTGCGGCAAAGGTGGGGACACTTCTGCTCCAACCGGCGCATTTCACTGCACTGTCATGTGCTTGGAGCAAACTCCTGTCCATTGGGGATAGGAGTAATCCATATGAGCGACCTAGCATTACCCGGTTCAATCGAGCCGGCAGTCCACAAGGGCCCCGAGCTCGACAAAGGATTTCATCCGCTGACCGGCGTCGTTTATTTGGGCGTCGTGGCGGCCGCCCTGCTGTTCGTCGCCTACAGCATTTATGTCGATATCGATGCGACCGGCACGCGGGTCACGACCTTTCTGCCGTACATCCTGCTGTTCGTCGCGCTTCTGATCGCGCTCGGCTTCGAGTTCGTCAACGGTTTCCACGACACCGCCAATGCGGTCGCGACCGTCATCTACACGCGCTCCATGCCGGCCCATATCGCCGTGGTCTGGTCGGGCATGTTCAACCTGATCGGCGTCTTGCTGTCGACCGGCGCGGTCGCCTTCGGCATCGTGTCGCTGTTGCCGGTCGAGCTGATCCTGCAGGTCGGCTCCAGCGCGGGCTTCGCGATGGTGTTCGCGCTGTTGATCTCCGCCATCATCTGGAACCTCGGCACCTGGTGGCTCGGCCTGCCCGCCTCCTCCTCCCACACTTTGATCGGCTCGATCATCGGCGTCGGCATCACCAATGCGTTGATGCGCGGCCGCGACGGCACCTCCGGCGTGGACTGGTCGCAGGCGACCAATATCGGCAAGGCACTGCTGCTGTCGCCGCTGTTCGGCTTCGCGCTTGCGGCGCTCCTCCTGTTTGCCCTCAAGGGTGTGCTGCAGCGGGCCGCAGCGGCACTGTTCGCCGAGCCCGTCGGCAACCAGCCGCCGCCGTGGTGGATCCGCGGCATCCTGATCCTGACCTGCACGCTGGTCAGCTTCTTCCATGGCTCGAATGACGGCCAGAAGGGCATGGGCCTGATCATGCTGATCCTGATCGGTACGGTGCCGACCGCCTATGCGCTGAATCGCACCATGCCGCAGAGCCAGATCGAGCAGTTCATCAGCAACTCGGCAGCCGCGAGCAAGATCGTCGAGAGCAAGGCCGCCGGCTACAACGTGCTTGGCAACCCGCGTCCCGCGGTGACCAACTATGTCGCGCAGCGTCAGATCAACGAGGGCACCTTTCCGTCGCTCGCGGTCCTGATTGCCGACATCGCCAAGCAGGTGAAGGAGTACGGTTCGCTGGCGAAGGTCCCGGCCGAAGCCGTCGGCAATACCCGCAACGACATGTATCTCGTTTCCGAAGCGCTTCGTTTCCTGATGAAGGACAAGGAAGCCGATCTCTCCAGCGCCGATGTCGCGACGCTGAACGCCTACAAGGGCTCGCTCGACAACGCGACCAAGTTCATCCCGACCTGGGTGAAGATCGCGGTCGCCATCGCGCTCGGGCTCGGCACCATGGTCGGCTGGAAGCGCATCGTCGTCACCGTCGGCGAGAAGATCGGCAAGACCCACCTGACCTACGCGCAGGGCGCCTGCGCCGAGATCACCGCGGCGGCGACGATCGCGGCCGCCGACGTCTACGGCCTGCCGGTCTCGACCACCCATGTGCTCTCCTCCGGCATCGCCGGCACCATGGCGGCGAACGGCTCGGGGCTGCAATGGTCGACGATCCGCAACATCGCGATGGCCTGGGTGCTGACCCTGCCGATCGCGATGATGATCTCGGGCTTCCTGTACTTCATTTTCATCAACCTGTTCTGAGGCAGCGGCACATGCGCAATCCAAAGGCCCGCGCCACAGCGCGGGCCTTTTGCTTGTTCAATTCGGGCGCCAGGACCACACGACTTCGCCGTCCGCGGGCAACGTCATTCGTCTGATGACATGCCGCGTCCATCGCGTCCCGCTTCCCAACGTCCGTGACGATCGCGAAGCGCCCCTCATGTAGGCTGCGGGACTGCGCAGAGAGCGATCGTTCGTGATTTGCCCGACGGCGGCAAGAGAAAATGTGCACGACGGGCAGTTTGCGCATAGCGGAATGGACAGTCTCGTCCGACCGGATATGAGGTGCATGCGCGACGCAGCAATCCAGAGCTTGCCGCGACGCAGCCTGGACGCGCGCTACGCGCGCGCATGGCGTCGGCGGCCATCTCGCAGTCCATAACGTGCCTATCGGACTGCCGACCGCGAGCTCAATGAGATTGGGCAAAGGCGCCCAGCGTCTGCTCACGCGTCTCTCGAGCGAATGGTGGGCACGGCGTGCGCATTGCGCACCGTGCGCAACGCGCGCAACGACCTCACGCGGCGAGCGTGTTCTCCACCAGCTTGATCCAGTAGGACGTGCCGTAGACGATCGCCTCGTCGTTGAAGTCATAGGCGGGATGATGCAGGCCGGCGCTGTCGCCGTTGCCGCAGAAGATGAACGCGCCCGGGCCGCGCCTCGAGCATGTAGGCGAAATCTTCCGCGCCCATCATCGGCGGCATCTCGTGCACATTGACGTCGCCCGCGACCTCCTTGGCGATCCGCGCCGCAAACTCGGTTTGGGCGGCGTGATTGACCGTGACGGGATAGCCGGGCTCGAGGACCAGATCGATTTTGGCGCCCGTGACCTGCGCAATTCCGTCCACGACCTCGCGCACGCGCTTGCGCACCAGCTCGCGCGTGTCCGGCGTCAATGTCCTGATCGTGCCGCGCAGCTCCGCGGTATCCGGGATCACGTTGCGCGCATTGCCGGCGTGGAATTCGCAGATCGAGATCACGGCCAATTCCAGCGGATCGACATTGCGCGACACGATCTGCTGCAACGCCGTGACGATTTGCGAGCCGACGATGACGGAATCGATGCATTTGTGCGGACGCGCCGCGTGCCCGCCATGGCCCTGGATCTTGATGTCGATGGAGTCGGTCGCAGCCATCACCGGGCCCGGGCGGATCGCAAACGAACCGATCGGAATGCCGGGGCCGTTGTGCATGCCGTAGACCTGCTCGATGCCGAACCGGTCCATCAGCCCGTCCTCGATCATCGCGGCGGCACCCGCACCGCCCTCTTCCGCCGGCTGGAAGATCACGACCGCATCGCCGGCGAAATTCCGCGTCTCCGCCAGATAGCGCGCGGCGCCGAGCAGCATCGCGGTGTGGCCGTCATGGCCGCAGGCGTGCATCTTGCCCGGGAGTCTTGGAGGCGTGGGGAGCACCGGTCTCCTCCTCGATCGGCAGCGCGTCCATGTCGGCGCGCAAGCCCAATCACCTTGATGTCGCCATTGCCGGCCGGCTTCCTGCCCTTGATGACGCCGACCACGCCGGTCTTGCCGAGACCGGTCGCGACCTCGTCGCAGCCGAACTCCCGCAGGCGCGCGGCCACAAAAGCAGAGGTGCGGTGCACGTCATACAGCAACTCCGGGTGGGCGTGGATATCGCGGCGCCAGGCCTGGATGTCCGGTTGCAGATCGGCGACACGGTTGACGATGGGCATGGAAACTCGGTTCTCCGCTTCCTGAACTTCGTACGTTTGTAACATGCAAAATACGGTCCTCCCACAGCCGCCGGATACGGGCGGCCATTGCGAAACCGCAGAGCATTTCGCAGCGCCGAAGAGGCCGGAGATGAGAACAGGGACCGCCCTCGCCGGCCTTGTGCCGACCTGCCACCGTCCGGCTAGTACGGGCGACATCGAAGCGCCGGGACCAAGCCACATGCCAAGAAGGCTCGAGGGAGATTTCGACTACATCATCGTCGGCGCAGGCACCGCCGGTTGCATCCTCGCCAACCGCCTCTCAGCCAAGCCGGAGAACCGCGTGCTGATCCTGGAGGCCGGCGGCAACGACAACTGGATCTGGTTCCACATTCCGGTCGGCTATCTCTTTGCGATCGGCAACCCCCGCTCGGACTGGATGTTTCGCACCGAGGCGGAGCCCGGCCTCAACGGCCGCTCGCTGGCCTATCCGCGCGGCAAGGTGATCGGCGGCTCCTCCGCCATCAATGCGATGATCTCGATGCGCGGTCAGGCCGCCGATTACGATCACTGGCGACAGCTTGGCCTCGCCGGCTGGGGCTATGACGACGTGCTGCCCGTCTTCCGGCGGCTGGAAGACCATTTCCTTGGCGAGAGCGAACATCATGGTGTGGGCGGCGGCTGGCGCATCGAGGCGCCGCGGCTCTCCTGGACCATCCTGGATGCGGTGGGCGAAGCCGCCACGGAAATGGGGATCAGGAAGATCGCCGACTTCAACACCGGCGATAACGAAGGCGTCAGCTATTTCCATGTCAACCAGAAGCGCGGACGCCGCTGGTCATCCGCGCGCGGCTTTCTGAAGCCCGCGCTGACGCAGGTCCAATCTGCGGCTCGAAACGCGCGTGCTGGTCGATCGGCTGCTCGTCGAGAACGGCCGGGTCACCGGCGTGCGCTTCATTCAGAATGGCGAGACCATCGACGCCATGACCAAGGGCGAAGTGATCCTGAGCGCGGGCGCAATCGGATCGATCCAGGTGCTGCAGCGCTCCGGCATCGGCCCTGCCGATTGGCTCGCGCCGCTCGGCATCGACGTGGTGCTGGATCGCGCGGGCGTCGGCCGTAATCTGCAGGACCATCTGCAGCAGCGCGCGATCTACAAGGTGTCCGGCGTGCGCACGCTGAACGAGACCTATTATTCGCTTCTCCGGCGCGGGATGATGGGGCTCGACTACGCCTTCCGCAGGCGCGGGCCGCTTACCATGGCGCCGTCGCAGCTCGGCATCTTCACCCGCTCCGATTCCCATCGCGAACGCGCCAATATCCAGTTTCACGTGCAGCCGCTGTCGCTCGACAAGTTCGGCGATCCCCTGCACCGCTTCCCGGCCATCACGGTCAGCGCCTGCAACCTGCAGCCGACCTCGCGCGGCACGGTGCGCATCCGCTCGGCCAAGCCCGACGAAGCGCCGTCGATCGCGCCGAATTATCTGGCGACTGAAGAAGACCGCGAGGTCGCGGCCGATGCGATCCGCACCACGCGGCGGCTGATGAAGCAGCAGGCGCTCGCGCGCTATCATCCGGTCGAATTCCTGCCCGGTCCGTCCGTCGGCGACGACGATGCGTCGCTTGCGAAAGCGGCCGGCGATATCGGAACAACCATCTTCCATCCCGTCGGCACCGCGAAGATGGGCACGGCCAATGACGCGATGGCGGTCGTCGACGAGCGGCTGCGCTTCCACGGCATCGGGGGACTTCGCATCGCGGATGCGTCGGTCATGCCGACCATCACCTCGGGCAATACCAACACGCCGACCGCGATGATCGCTGAAAAAGGCGCGGCAATGATCCTCGAAGACGCGCGTTAGGCCGCGGATCGCGACGACGACTACCGCACGCCGTAGCGCGCGAATTCCTCGGCGATATCGCTCCGGAGAGCCTTCGCGGCCGCGACGTCCTCCTCGCCCGAGGACGTCTTGCCGCGCCGGAGCTTCGCAAGTCCTCTGCCGTACAGCGCGTTCGCGAGCTTCGGGTCGATGCGCAGCGCGGCATCGTAATCGGCGATCGCAGCGTCAGGGCGTCCAGCCTTCAGGTGGGCGAGCGCGCGGGAATCGTAGGTCGAGGCCGTATGCGCGCCCGACCCGATCGCCTTGTCGCAGGCCTCCATGGCGGCCTGCGGATCGCCGGCCACCGCCCGGATCCAGCAGAGGCCGCTCCAGGCCCCTTCCATGTCCGCATTCAGACGGGTCGCCGCAGCATAGTCGCTCTCTGCGCGCGCATAGTCGCCCTTCTTCAGCCAGGCCTCGCCACGGTTTGCGAAGGCGCCGGCGTAGGCCGGCTGCAGGCCGATGGCCCGGTCGAAGTCTTCGATCGCGGCGTCGTATTCGCCCTTCTTCAGTCTCGTCGCGCCGCGGTTGTTGAGGGGCTTGACGAAGGCGGAGTCGATCGCGATCGCGCTCTCGAAGTCGGCGGCGGCGCGGTCGTAGTCGGCCTTCGCGGCGTAGGCGATGCCGCGGTTGTTATAGGCGACGGCCAGAGACGAAGGTCCGCCCCGGCCGGCCTCGATGAAGGCCGAACAGGCCTCGATCTTCGTCTCCGGCGAGGAGGCGCCGTTGCAAAGTTCGACGTTCCTGAACTGCGCTTCCTTCGGCTTCTGCGCCGTCGCCGGCGCGAGCAGCAGCACCAGGATCGGCGCCGCGGCAAGGTGCGTCCTCAGCATCCCCGGCAAATGCCGAGTCCGCGCTCGGCCCTCCGCTCCCGTACCGGAGCCGCAGCTCTGCGCTTCATGACGCTGTCCTTGCCCTCCTCGATCAGCGTGGAGAACCGAACCGTGCCGTCGTCGGAGACTTCGATGTGAGGCGTGGTGCCCCGTATTCCCATCGTCGCCGCCGGTGTGTCGACCTTCATGCTGCCGGTCTTGGCAACGTTGCCGGCGACGAAGGTGAGCGTACCCTTGGCCACGCTGAAGAGGGTCGAGTTGGACTTCCCGGCCGGGTCGTAGACGAATTCGTTCATTTCCATGCTGGCATTGCTCGACAGGTTGAACGAACTGTCATCGGCGAAGTTGATGCCGACCCGACCGTCGGCGCCGGTCTTGATCACGTCGCCGCGGTAGACGGGATCGCCGACCTTCGCGCCGGCCTGGTCGTTGGACAGTCTGGCCTGAACGACCGTGGCGTCGGCATGTTCTATCGTCACCTTGCCGACCGCGGTCACGACCTTGCCAATCGGCTTGACGTCTTGTGCCCGGGCGGAATCCGACGGAGAGCTTGCCAGCGCAAGCAAGAGGCCCAAAAGACCCGCGATCGTCGTGCGTCCGTACATCCATCTCCTCCCGTTCGAGAAGACCCGATTCCGCCGCTGGCGGAATAGTGACAAGGCCGCGCGCGGCCGATCAGATCGCGCGGCGCGACTACAGTTTTAGTCACGCCGGCCATCCTTCCGGACAGTCACTGTCAACAAAATGGCGTATTTCTGGCGGCCAAATCCCATCAACATTTCGTGAGTGAGACCTCTGGCGACAGACGCGGGGCGCGCCGCGTCGAACCTGAGACCTCGCGGAGAGACTTACGCTCATCCGGTTTGTTCGGCCGTTTCGGTGGAAACGGCAGTATGCGTATGCGAGGTCTAGGATGTCGCTCGCACGAGTCTTCAGCGGCTTCCGGCTGACGCGGGGCCAGCGCCTTCCGCCACCCGTCCGCAGCCGCCATGGCGCCGACGGATCGGCCGCCGTCGCGGGCGCTGGATGGGCCGGCGGGCTGTCCCTCGTCGCGCTGATCCTTTCCGCGCTCAAGGACGCCCGGGCCGCCGATCCGGACGTCGCCCAGTTCGACCAGGGCACCATCACCTACAAGGACTTCGAGCACGGCTCCTTCGAGCTCGTCACCAAGGAGGCCGTGCCGCGCCATATCGTCGTCGACGACCCCGGGCAGACCGTCGTCCTCACCAAGGTCGGGTCCTCGGTCAGCTTCGCCCAGGTCGCAAACAGCGCCGCGCGGATGGAAGACCTGCAGGCCCAGCAGCAGGACGTGCTCGCCAACTACGAAAAGGAGCACGGGCCGCCCGGCTCCAGCACGCCTCCGGGCGATGCGCCGGAGCTGGCGCCGCAGCCGATCAACTTCATCGAGCCGGACGGGCCGGTGCCGCACGGCTTCCTTCCGGCGCTCGTGGTCCCTGCCAGTTCAGTTCCGGATACGCTTCTCGTCCATACGCCGCCGACGCTGAGGCTGGGGGCGGCTCCAATCGAGGTCGACACGGTCAAATTCGACGATTTCTCGGCGACCAGCGGCAGCTTCTCTGCGACCAGCTTCGGTTCAGGCGCCGCGCCGATCCTCGGCATCGCAGGCGGCGAAATCGGTCCGGTCGTGATCGCCGGCGCCACATACAACGTCGAGAAGCCTGGTTCGTACGGGATCCTGTACCTGAACAGCGCGACCGGCGCGTACACCTACGTGCCGAACAACGACGCCATCAACGCGCTGAAGGCGCCGACCACGGACAGCTTTACGATCACGGCCTCCGATGGCCTGGCGACGGCGAGCCAGACCTTCACGGTGGACATCAACGGCACCGACGACGCGTCCGTAATATCCGGCACGACCGCCGGAACGGTCGCCGCGCTTGCCATGACCGCCGTCGCGGCCGCAGCGGCCACCCATGACGGCCCGACCGCGAGCGGCATACTGACCGACACGGACGTCGACGACCCGGCCAACACGTTCACGGCGGTGAGTTCGCCGCACACCAGCAACGACGGCTACGGCAGCTTCACAATAACGACCGACGGGCACTGGACCTACACGCTCAACGACGCCAACGCCGCGGTTCTCGCGCTCAAGGCCTGCGAAACGCTGACCGACACATTCACCGTGACGACGATCGGCGGCACGCCCAGACGATCACCGTCACCATCCAGGGCGTGGACGACCCTGCCGTCATCTCCGGCGACACGCATGGCTGCGTGGTCGAGGCGAGCGGGGTCTACAATTCCGAGCACGGTGTCCCCACCGCGACCGGTCTATTGACCGATACCGACGTCGACGATCCGGCCAATACGTTCACGGCGGTGAGTTCGCCGCACGCGAGCGATCATGGCTACGGCAGCTTCACCATGACCGTTGACGGGCATTGGACCTATACGCTCGACAACAACAATTGCGCGGTGCAGGCGCTCAACGTGGGCCAGACGCTCACCGACGATTTCGTGGTCAAGACTGTCGACGGAACCGCGCAAACGGTGACGATCACGATCGAAGGGAGCAACGACGCAGCCGTCATCTGCGGCGACACGCACGGCTGCGTGGTCGAGCCGAGCAATCCTTGCGCCCCTCCGCCCAGCGCGTGCGGTACCTTGACCGACAAGGACGTCGACAACCCGGACAACACGTTCGCGGCGGTGAGTTCACCGCACGCGAGCGATCACGGCTACGGCAGCTTTACGATGACGGCCGGCGGTACATGGACGTATACGCTCGACGCGGGCAATCCCGCGGTCAAGGCGCTGAACGCCTGCGACACGCTGACCGACACGTTCACGGTGACCAGCATCGACGGTACGGCCCAGGCGGTGACCGTGACCATCCAGGGCGCCGACAACGTCGGCCTCCACGATTTCCACAGCGCGGCGACTTCCTCCTCGTTCCAGTTCAAGAACAGTGCCGACCTGCAGCTTCCGAGCGTGAGCGCTCCGTCGGTCGATCCTTCCGCGGCGGCCGGCTTGCACGATTCATGGCACGGGTTTTCGTCGGAAGGCGGTGAATCTCACGCGAGCCATGAGGCGCCGGATGTCTTCCATTTCCCCGGCCACGGGGATTTCGCCGACGGCCGCGCCGCGATCGGCGTCGCCTTGCTCGCGTCGCATCACGACCTGATCGCGTGAGCCTTCGGTCAGGTTCTGGCTTCCCGTCGCCGGCGCTTTGCGTTTTCCGGGGGCACTTCTACGGGAGACCAATTTGTGACGGTCTCCCTTTGCACCACTAGAGGAGGTAAGCCATGAACAGCCTCTATACTCTCGCATCGGTTGGGTTCTGCGTAGCTTCGGCAGCGCTCACCACCACGTCGGCCTCGGCTCTTCCAAGCGAGGAAATCCCGAAGACCGAACCAGAGTACATCGCCAAAGTGAAGACCGCCGCTCCGGCGTCGGTCGTGAACAACGCGACGATTACAATGCCGCAGCCGGATGGGTCTTCTAAGACCGTCCAAACCGGATCAAACGGTTTCACGTGCTTTATCGGAAACGACGGTACGCCCGAATGCGATGACCAAAACGCCATGGAATGGCGCAAAGCTCTGCAGGCCAAACAAGGGCCGCCGAATAACGTTGGCTTCATTTTCATGCTGGCCGGTGACACAGGCACGAGCAATCATGATTCCAGCGAGCGGCATACGCACAAGCACTGGGTACAGACCGGGCCACATGTGATGATTGTCGGCGGCGCGGCACGCGAGATGCTCAGTCCCTATCCAAGCGATCTGGATGTGAAAGACCCGACGCAACCCTTCGTCATGTTCCCCGGCAAACCCAACCAGCACCTGATGATCCCGGTACAGTCGCAAGAGCTTGCCACAGGCAGTACGCGGTAACCCGCGTTCTCGCGGTGCCGAAAAATAACATGCCGCCCCCCCAAACTCGAAACCGGCTCCGGCCGCCCACCCAACCTTGGTTTTCGACTCCCCCTGGGAGGGACATCCGACCACCGGCAGGATCGGCTGCGAACTAACGGTACAGCCCGCCACAGCGCGGCTTTGCGCGATCGCCGTGCCACCTTTCACATAGGTCAGGAGCCGGTCCCAATAGGTGTATCCGACCCGACCGGTCACCGTGGACAGCCAGTTCGTGTCGATCTCGCAATTTGCGAAGAAGCCGATTGGGCAAGGCCTTGCGCCGCGGGCATTGGTCCATGCCAGATCGCCTTCGAGGCCAAGCACCCATTTGCCAACCTGATAGTTGTAGCCGATTTCGCCGCCGCCCAGGAAACCGGCGAAGCGAGGGTCCGTGCTCGCGCCGTCATCCAGGAAGGTCAGGCCGGTCGTTCCCCAGTCCGCGCCGAGATATGCACCGATATAGAAACCGGTCCAGTTATAGACCGACGCAATCCGCGGTGCTTTGTAGATTGGCGCCTTTGCGATCAGGGGAGCCGTGGCCGCGGGATCGGGGACAAATTGATAGCGCATGCCGCCATTTACGCTCCAGCCTTCGATGCTGTCTCCGGTCCGATAGTCTGCGCGCAGATAGCTGATCCAGGTCGAGTCCGGCACCCGCACCGCGAAGCCAAGGCCAAACTGGCCGTACGTGCCGAGGCCGCTGGCGGAAACCGTCGACGTGAGAGCCGGGAGAGCCGCAAACCCTGGACCGAGCGCCGAGAAATTGCTTGCCAAGCTCGACGTCGTCCCGCCACGGAATTCATGAAAAACGCCCGCAGAGGCAAACGGCTGCCAAACAAGATTATCCGATGCGATGGTCGTGCCGACCCGCACACCAAAACGACCAAGGACGCTGTCGATATCATTGACCGTCAAAACCCAGGGCGGAACAAATCCGGGGCCGAGAGGAGTTCCGAGGATCCCCGTCCCAGGCACATTGAACGGATCGACGCGCGTTCTCGACCAGATGATTCCCGCTGACGGCTCGACGAACCATTGGTTGCCGAGATTTTGATTGTACGCGACGTTTCCGGTAAAGCTGATGCCGCGTGCATTGAAACGTTGGCCCGAAAGTCCGTGGTTGTCGTCGGAAACTGAATTATCGAAAAAGTCCCCGCGAATCTGCGCGTCGGCGAGAAAACCCCCGTAGCTGGCGGCTCCGTAAAGACCGACGAACGGAATCTGCAGGCTGTCGCTAAAATTAGCAGGTGGATTGAGGCCGGGAGTGCCATCCTGCGTCCTTGATCCAAGGTAGCCGACGGTGGCGCCTGCGTGCAGATTCCAGCCGCCGACGTTTAGCCTGGCGAAGTCGGTGCCGATCTGAACGCCGGCGAAATCCTCCAGGGTGCGGGTATTGCAAACGATGCCGCCCTGCTGAGGCGTCCCGAAGGTTATGTTTCCCGCTGTCGCGGTCGTGTTGGCACTGACGTGACCGCCCACCCCGCGACCCCACACGCCACCGCTTTCCTGGTCAGGTTGGGGATTGGACGGACTTCCGATGAACGCGCTCGACTGGGTCAGAAACGCGGTGTTCACGGAATTGATCGACGTCACGAGCGTGCCGACCGACGCCGCCACGTTGGCAACGGCCATGCCTGCCGCTTGAGCCACGACGGGAGCAGTGGTGTTCAAACCGGTCAGTCCGGACACCGTACACTGCGCCTCTGCTGCAGATCCGGACAACAGCATGACCAAAAACGCGCCGGTTCCGAGGATCGCGCCTTTCATCTTCGCGGCATTTGCCAATGCCGTCGGGTAAACACCCACCTGCTGAATACGCGCTGCACTGACCATTCTCAGATCCAGAAACCAGAAATACGTTTCGGCACTAATATTTGCGGCGTTCGGCTCACAACATCACGATGGATGCAGGCGGTATCGCCTCCGCGCCGGGAAATTATCCAACTGTTTGACAGAGTATTGTGATCGCCACATTCACAGAAAGGAAATGATGGCGAATGGCCGGGATTTGGCCCATTTTTCAGCGTGGATGTGTAAAGGCAACCCATCCCGATCTGAATCCTGGCAAAGCGGACGCGCGCAACCGGTTTGAGCAAATCGTCCGCGCCTATGAGATCCTCAACAATCCGGAGCAGCGGGCTGAATACGACGAGTTGCTCGCGGTCGAGCGTGCGGAACGGCGCGTCAGGCTGAGACGTGTCATAGCCACCGACGCGGTCACGATTATTGCCCTCTCGATCGTTCTAGTCGGCGGGTACGCGATGTTCGGGCATGTCACGCAGACGTCCCTCGAAACGACCAAATTGGTCCAGATCGCGGAACATAAGATCGCACGAGTTGCGGCCGTCGAACCGGCTGCAAAGGTCGAACCGACTACAACGGCAGAATCGACCACACCGAATCCACAATCCGCGACAGTCCCAGAGATTGGCCCAAGCGTCGCCGCACCGAGCGCTGTCCCGCCGAGCGAATACGGCCGCAATCCGCCGGTCGTAGCGAGCGACACGGAAGCTCAGACCTCTGTCCCCGAAGTGGTGGAGCCAAAGGATGCGGACCGGAAAAGCGAGCCGAGCGCCAAATCCGAACCTGCCGGGCCGGGTAACGCCGCGGTAGCGCATAGCGAGCCGACGCGAGAGGCAGCCGAGAAGACGCCAACGACCGGCAATGATGATCCGTCAGGCGGCCACGCCGTCGAAGTCGCCGCGCCAGCCGACACCAGCCATCAAGCCGAAGCGGGCCACACACCTTCGCGTGAAGCACCTCCCGGTGAAGTACCTTCGAGCGAAGCGCCTTCGAGCGAACCGGCTGCGTCGACTGCTGCTGCGCCAAACAGCGAGCAGCCCGTGATGGCCGGCAAGGAAGAGCCGGCCAAAGACGATTTGGCTAAGGTCGACGTGAACGAGGCGGCCGCGCCGACTGCTGACACGGGTCGACCAGCCGAGCCAAGCGACGCCTCCTCTCCTCCAGAACCCGCCAGCACAGCCAATCTGCAGAGTCCGGCCGCGCCCGGACCACAAAACGCCGATCCATCGATAACCGGCAATGGCGGTCCGGCCGCCAGCCCGACCGGATCAGATGGCGGAGCCGCCGCGAAGGTCGACACAGCGACTGCACCCATGTCGAATTCGCCCGCGGATCGAGGCGATGTGCGCGAGAATGATCGCAAGAACGATACCGGGCCTGATCCGCGCGATCAAACTCCAACACGACCGGCGGACATGCAAGCTCCGGTGATCGGGAAAGGCATCGAGCTGCCAAGACCACGGCCTGTCATGACCACGCGGCCCGGCGAGGCACCTGACGTCAAGATGGCCGGTCGGCCGCGCGTGCGCGCCGTGCGATCTACGGCTGACCGCGCGTCGACCAAGCAAGCAGCTTTGGAAAGCCGCAGCGCTCCGCAAGTTGCGTTTGAGAGTTCGAAGCAATCATGTGACGCCTGTTTTTGGAGTTGGCTTCTAGCCGCAGTCCGAGCATCCGCTCGGGGATTTTTGGTAATGCCGGTGCGCTGACCGCATCGTCGATGACGCAGCAATATTTCTGGGCGACATTCGGGACGCAGATGTCTCACAACGCGCCTCCGACACCCGACGGCAATGTTGTGTGGATTTTAGCCAGATGACTTCCGATAGAGCATTTTCCGACCCGCGCACTCCTGCAGATGATCTGCAACACGAGTTCGCACGTTTCCAGAGCGACGTGCAAAGAGCCATCGAGCCTTTGCAAAACCAGATCATGCTGCACGAGGCGCAATCCTCCTGGCAGGAACAGCTCCGTCAAGCGGGCCATGCTGCTGTATCTCCACGAAGACAGACGATTTTCTCTGTTGGGACGATGATCAGGGTCGGAGTTGTATCTATCGGCGTCGCTGTCGTTGCCATAAGCGCCCTGCGGCTTCTCGGGACAGACCTGACGGTGAACCACTCATTCGCCCGGTTCTTTGAAGCGCTGGCCCCCGGCACCCCGACCAACACTGGCGATTTCACCGCACCGCCCGACCAGGCGGCGCTCCCATCGCCGGTACAATCCGCGGAAGGGGAACGCGGAGCACCGGCTGATCAGACGATGCAAACGCAGGCGACGCAAACGCAGGCGACGCAAACGCAGGCGACATCTTCAGACGCGGCGCCGCAACCGCAGCCGGCCGAACTGCCGCCGCCCTCATCGACCGCGGATGACAAGCACGAAACTGGACCGTCGAAAAGCGCGGAAGCTCCGCCTTCATCGATCGACACCACCGTCCCGGCGCCCGCCGATGTGAGCGGATCGTCGGCGGTCACCATGCTGCCGAACGACGAACTTGAACGCTTTCGCAGGTTTTCCGAAGAGCAGGCCAATCGCGACAAGGTTCGAACCCTCCAGGAACAGTCAAGCTCCAAGCGGGTCGCCCGGCAAAAGGCATTACAACATCGTCGGGCGCAGGCCGCGAGATTGGCTCTCTCGTCACACAATCAAAGCGATCGGAAAGACCCTGGAGGCGAGCCGCGCCAATCCGCGCGCGCGCCGCGGTGAAGCGGCCCGCGAAACCGCAGATGGCTGAGGCATACCGACGAAAATAACATGCCGCCCCTGTTTCCAGGGACGGCACGACGCGACACAACAATTACTCACAAGCTAACGCTACGCGAATCACCTGACGAACGGCCGACAGAGCCGCGACGGCTTTGCGACCAACGGATGACGGTAGGGTTACCGCCCCCCGCACAGCACGGGTCGCCATCACGGCTTCGTCATCAACCGGCGTTTAAGACCACACGCCATCGTCGGCCCCGGCGATCGGCCCGGGAATAAACCGCCGCCTCCGCAATCAAGCCCACAGAACCCAATCGGGGGTTTTGAGGAGGTAGCGCGATGAGCCATCACGATCACCACGATGACGAACCCGGCGTCAGCCGCCGAAAGGTGCTGGAATGCATGACCTGGGCAGGTACCGGCGTGCTCTGGACGATCACCGGCGGCGTGCCGAGGTCGCTCGGCCTGGTCGACGCGGCCAATGCCGCCGAGCCTGCCGGCATGACGTTCCTGCAGATCAGCGACAGCCATGTCGGTTTTGACAAGCCGGCCAACCCGAACGCGCTCGGCACGCTCGAAGAGGCCATCAACAAGGTCAAGGCGATGCCGAAGAAGCCGTCGTTCATGATCCACACCGGCGACATCTCGCATCTGTCCAAGGCCTCCGAATTCGACGATGCGGATCGCATCATCTCGCAGGCCAAGCTCGACGTGCATTATGTGCCGGGCGAGCACGACTTCCTCGACGAGGAGATCAAGTTCTACAAGGAGCGCTACGGCAAAGGCACGCAAGGCGCCGGCTGGTATTCCTTCGATGCGGGCGGCGTGCACTTCGTCGGCCTCGTCAACGTGGTCGACCTCAAGGCCGGCGGGCTCGGCAATCTCGGCGCCGCGCAGCTCGAATGGCTCGAGAACGATCTGAAGGGCCGCTCGAAATCCACGCCCGTCGTGGTGTTCGCCCACATCCCGCTCTGGACCGTGTATCCGCAATGGGGCTGGGGCACCGAGGATGGCGCGCGCGCGCTCGACTATCTCAAGGGCTTCGGCTCGGTGACCGTGCTCAACGGGCACATCCACCAGGTGATGCAGAAGGTCGAGGGCAACGTCACCTTCCACACCGCGCGCTCCACCGCCTTCCCGCAGCCCGCTCCGGGCACCGCCCCCTCGCCCGGACCGATGAAAGTCGAGGACGCCAAGCTGCGCAGCGTGCTCGGCATCGCCAGCATCAACTTCAAGAGTGGCAGTCAGCCGCTCGCGATCATCGACACGCCACTACTGGGTTGAAGGACCATCCGAACATGACGCTCACTGCCTTCCGCGGTCGCGGCGCAAGCCTCGCCGCCGCCGCGGCCCTCCTCCTGCTGTCCGGCGCCATCAGCGCCCATGCCGAGACCATCAGCGTGTCGATCGACAATTTCACCTTCGCGCCCGTCGAGTTGAAGTTGAAGATCGGCGATACCGTCACCTGGACCAACCATGACGACATCCCGCACACCATAGTGTCGGCGGGCAAGTTCAGGTCGAAGACGCTGGATACCGACAACAGCTTCTCGTTCACCTTCGCAACCGCGGGCGACTACAAATATTTTTGCTCGCTCCATCCGCACATGACCGGGATGATCAAGGTTGAGTAACGGACCGATCCAAGGCATCACGACAATGCCCGGCCGGTTTGCACCGGCCGGCCGGGCACGCGTAACTTCCGCACAGGCGGGAAAGCAAGCGATGCCGCTGACAAGCTCGACTGACGACCCGGACAAGGCACGCCGTTTCAGGGAGGCGGCGCTACCGTACCTGGATGACGTCTACACGCTCGCGCGCTATCTGTTGCGCGACGCGACCGACGCCGAGGATGCAGTGCAGGATTGCTTCCTGCGCGCATTGAAGCATTTCGACACCTATCGCGGCCCGGCGATGAAGCCATGGCTGTTTGCGATCCTGCGCAATGTCTGCCGCGCGGAATACAGCCGCCGCGCGGCCGCGCCGACCGCCCCGATCGACGACGCGTCCGAGAGCGCCGAGCAGACCCCGCTCTGGCACGAGGCGCAGGAGACGCCGGAGGCGCAGATCCTGAAGGAGCGCGACGCCGCCACGATCCGGCGGCTGGTCGAGGCGCTCGCCGAACCTTTCAAGGAGACATTCGTCCTGCGTGAAATCAACAATCTATCGTATCGCGAGATCGCCGAGGCGGTGGGAGCCCCGGTCGGCACGGTGATGTCCCGTCTCGCGCGCGCCCGCGCCATGCTGCGTTCGGCATGGCTTGCGGAACAGGAGTAGGCACATGGACTGCGACGAAGCTGAAATCCTTCTCCACGCGCTGATCGACGGCGAGCTCGATGCCGGGCACGCGCGCGACATCGAGACACATATTGCGGGTTGCCCGCGCTGCGCCGCATCGCTAGCCGCCTACCGCCAGATGAGCCAGTCCATCGCGGAGGCCGATCTGCGCTACACCGCGCCGGCGTCGCTGCGCCGCCGCATCGAGGCGTCGTTGCCGCAGCAGAAGCCTGCGCCGAGCCGGCGCAACGTGCTGAGGGGTTTTGCGATGGGCTCGGCGGTGTCGGCGCTGGCCGCGACAGGTCTTGTCGCGATCGTGCTGCGCAATGACGACGAACAGCGCATCATGTCGGAAGTGGTGTCCGCCCATCTGCGCTCGCTGCAGGCCGGACATTTGACCGACGTGATCTCCACCGACCAGCACACGGTGAAGCCGTGGTTCAACGGCAGGCTCGACGTGTCACCGCCGGTGATCGATCTCACGGCGCAAGGGTTCACTCTGGTCGGCGGACGGCTCGATTATGTCGATGCCCGCGCGATCGGCGCGGTGGTCTATCGCCGCCGGCAGCACGTCATCAATCTGTTCGTGGCCCAGACGCCGAACATCGAACGCCGCTCGGCGAAAACCGAGACGGTCCAGGGCTTCAACATCCGCCGCTGGAGCGAACGCGGCCTGAATTTCTGGGCGGTCAGCGACATCGGCGCCGACGAACTCGCCGAATTCGGCGAGAAGTTCGAGACCGCGATGCAGGCGAACAAGGAGGGATGAGAAAGGCAGTCATCGCATATTGAGAAAGCTTGCTCGGACAGTTCTCTTTGCGGCCATCCTTCGAGACGCCCGCCATTGGCGGGCTCCGCGGGATGAGGTCCTCACAAGCGGCACCGGAGCCAAACCCTCGTGGTGAGGAGGCGCGCAGGCGCCGTCTCGAACCATGAGGTCCGGACGCATCACGGGATTGCCTTGTCTTTGCGTTGCAGAACTCCTCGTCTAGAATGCCGCTCGTCGCATTGAGGGACGCCCACATGAAAACGATGCGTATGCTGGCGATAACGGCACTGATCATCGGAAGCGGCCTGGCGTCGCAGGGCACAGAGGCTCAGCAGGCGGGCATCAAGCGAACCGACCTGCAGCGGCACGATCTCAGCGTCCCCGGACATGAGGCCATCCAGGTGCGCGTCGACTTCGATCCCGGCGCGGCCTTCGGCAAGCACACGCATCCGGGCGAGGAGATCATCTATGTGCTCGACGGTTCGCTGGAATATGAGATCGAGGGCAAGCCGCCGGTGACGCTGAAGGCCGGCGACGTTCTCTTCATTCCGACCGGAACGATCCATGCGGCGAAGAACGTCGGCAGCACGACCGCGAGCGAGCTCGCCACCTATGTCGTCGAAAAAGGCAAGCCGCTCCTCACCTTGATCAGGTAGCGGCTACCGGCTAACCGCGGTGGGGATCACGCCGACTTGCGCACCGCGTTGTCGACCAGCGTCTTGCCGAGCGACCAGATCGCGCCGGGAACCTTGTGGCTTCCTGCGATGACGGAATCGAAGGCAGTCTCGATCCAGTTGCAGTCTTCTTCGGTGATGGTGAGCGGCGGAAGCAGCTTCACCGTGTGCAGGCCATGGCCCGCGACCTGGGTGAGGATCTTGTGGTCCTTGAACAGCGGCACCGTGATGAGCTGAACGAACAGGCCCTTGTTGGCGCTTTCCAGCACATTCCACGACGCTTTCAGGCTCAACGACTTCGGCGGACCGAACTCGACGCCGATCATCAGCCCCTTGCCGCGCACCTCTTTCAAGAGCTCGTAGCCCGGGACCATGCGCGTCAAGCCGAGCCGCAGCTCGGCGCCGCGCTTGGCGGCGGCCTCGATCAGCTTCTCGTCCTTCATCACCTCGAGCGTTGCGATGCCGGCCGCCATCGCAAGGTCGTTCTTCGCAAAGGTCGATCCGTGCACCACGGCGCGATCCATGCGGTTGAAGATCTTGTCGAAGATGGACTTGCGCGTGAGCAGCGCACCGACCGGCACGTGACCGCCCGACAGCGCCTTCGACAGCAGCACCATGTCCGGCTCGACATTCCAATGTTCCACCGCGAGGAACCGGCCCGTGCGCCCCATGCCGGTCTGGATCTCGTCGGCGATGAAGATCGTGCCGTATTTACGGCACAGCGCGGCGGCGCCCGGCAGGAACTCGTCGGTGGGCATGTTGACGCCCTTGCCCTGGATCGGCTCGACGATGAAAGCGGCGATCTCGCGCGAGGACAGCGCGTGCTCGAGCGCTGCGAGATCGTTGAACGGGCACGGCGGTGCAGCCCGGCAGCAGCGGCTCGAAGCCGCCGCGGAAATTCGAATCATCGGTGAGCGAGAGCGCACCGTAGGTCAGCCCGTGATAGGAATGGGCACAATGCACGATGCCGGGACGACCGGTGGCGCTGCGCGCGAACTTGATCGCGGCTTCCACCGTCTCCGCGCCTGAATTGGCGAAGAATACCTTGTCCAGATACGGAACATATTCCAGCAGACGTTCCGCGAGCACGCCGGCTAGCGTCGATACGTCGAGTTGCACCAGATTGGGAAGGTCGCTGTCGAGCACGCTCTTCAGCGCCTCGCGCAGCGCCGGATGGTTCCGGCCGATCGCAAAAACGCCAAATCCGCTCAATAGGTCGAGATAGCGTACGTTATCTCGATCATAGAGGTACTGGCCTTGTCCCTTTTGGAAGCCGACATCATAACCGATCGTCTTGAGGACGCGGACCAACTGCTCGTTCAAGTGCCGCGAATGCATCGAGCTGCGTTGCGCCTCGCGCTCCACAAACATCTCGGAAACGTCTAGATTCGGGTTTAGCATCAGCTACATAGTTCGGTTGATGGTTGTTTCGTCAACTGGAAACGCTCAATGCGGCGTTTTGCCCTCATTCTTATCCTCAACGCAAGCACAGGTTTATGCCATGTTGCACCGCCTAAGAAACATCATGCGCCAAACGGTCTTCCCCGTCGTCGTGCTGGCTGCGGGTTCCGCGCCGGCGATGGCGGCAGATCCGACAGGCGACTGGAAGGTGGCGGACGGCGTCGCCAATATCCGTGTCGCACAATGTAATGGCAGTATGTGGGGCGTCGTCGCCTGGGAGAAAGAGCCGGGCGGACGCGACACCAATAATCCTGATCCTGCGAAGCAATCGCGGCCCACGCTCGCCATGCCGATCCTGATCGACATGAAGAAGAAGGCCGGCACCGAGGCCTGGGAAGGCCAAGTCTACAACGCCAAGGACGGCAAGATGTACGACACCACGATCACGCCGCAGGGATCAGACCAGCTCGAAATTCGCGGATGCGTGCTCGGCTTCCTCTGCGGCGGCGAGACCTGGACGCGCGTCGGTCCGCCGATCCCCTCGAGCCCCGTCAACAGCATGGCCAAAGGCCCGCCGAAGACGCCGGGCGCGGCACCCGCTCCCAAGACGACGGCTGCGGCGCCCGTCGCCAAGACCACCGGAGTGGCGGTCGCCGCTGCGCCCAAGCCTGGACAGAAGAGGCGGCGGCGGGCGCAGACCGATCAGGTCGGCGATATCTGTCTACTCCCGGATATCGCGCGGTTTGCCCATTAGCGCGGGCTGAAACAGCAGCACGGCGGCCAGGGTCGTCACCAGCGAGAGCGCCAGCAGCTTGCCCATGCTGGACGTTCCGGGGTGACTGGAAAGCCACAAGCTTCCAAAGGCCGTGGCCGTCGTCAGCGCGCTGAAGAAGATCGCGCGGGTCAGGCTGGTCTGCAGCAGGTTGGTGCGGCCTGAACGCCACGCGGTAACATAGTAGATTTTGAACGCGACGCCGACGCCGAGCAACAGCGGCAATGCGACGATGTTGGCGAAGTTGAGCGGCAGCTTGATCAGCACGCAGATCTCGAGCGTCACCGCGCCCGCGACCAGCAGCGGCACCAGCGTCATCAGCACGTCAGAGATCCGCCGCAGCGTGATCCACAGCAAGAGACTGATCACGGCCAGCGCATAGATGCCGGCGTGGATGAACGCCCGCACCACCGTGTCGCCGGATTTCAGGATCGAGACCGGGCCGCCGATCGCCATCGGCTCGGCGGCAAGCACGGCATTGGCGAAGGCGCGCAGATTGTCGTTGTCGTTGGGATCGCCGCGCGGCAGCGCCTCGACCCGCATCAATCCGTCCTTGGTCTTCCATTCGGCCACGAGCTCGGGCGGCAGGTTCTGCAGGCTGACCGGCTGCGCCTGCAGCGCGCTCTTCAACTGGTCGAGCACCACCTTCAGCGGCGTGACGAAGATCGCCTGCGCCTTGTTGCGCGTCGCCTCGTCAGAGCCGGCAAGCTTGGTCAGCGCGTCGGCGAGCCGCCGTGACGCGACGGCGCCCTGCCCCTTGCCCTCGCCTGCGGTCCTGCGGAGATTGTCGGCCGCGCTCTTCAAGCTGTCGGCATTCTCCTGGTCCGACGGCGGCGCGTCGATCGAATCCGGACTGAGCGCGGGCCCCAGCACCTTGGCGGCCTGCGCGATCAGCTTCAGCTTGGCGGGCTGATCCGGAGGAACGAACGTGTCGAGCGACCTCACGGTCAGGACTTCAGGCAGCTTCGTGAGCCGCTCCTCGATCTTCCTGGCGTCGGCTTCGGAATTCGTCAGCACGTTGATCGCGTTGGCGCCGGTGTTCGGATCCTTGCGCAGATCGAGGAAGGTCGCGATCGACTCGGCCTTTGGATTGCGCAGGTTCATCGGATTGAAGTCGAACTTCATGAAATAAAGCAGCGGCATCCCCGCCACCGCAATCAGGATGGTGCCGGCCACGATCGGAATGCGGTGCCGCTCCAGGAAGTGGTCGACCGGCGCGAGGAACGCATAACCCACCGGCTCCTTCTCGCCGGGCGGATTGAGCAGCTTCAGCATCGCCGGCAGCACCGTGATGGAGGAGGTGAACGCGATCAGCATGCCGGCGCCTGCGATCTCGCCGAGCTCGGAAATTCCCTTGTAGTCGGTCGGTATGAAGCAGAGGAAGCCGGCCGCGGTGGCCATCGCGGCCAGCGACAGCGGCACGGACGAGCGGCGGGCCGCCTCCTCCAGCGCCTCGGTCAGATTGTCGTTCTTGAAGCGCTCGGATCGATAGCGGACGCTGTACTGGATGCCGAAGTCGACGCCGAGGCCGACGAACAGCACGGCGAATGCAATCGACAGCAGGTTCAGCGAACCCACCATCAACAGCCCGATCGCCGTCGTGATCGACAGCCCGATGAACAGGTTGACGAAGACGGCGAAGATGATCTTGGCCGAATGCAGCGCGAGCCAGAGGATCAGCAAGACGACCAGCACCGTGCCGACGCCGTTGGTGATCGCGCCGTCCTGCACGGTGGCGTATTCCTCATTGGCGATCGGGACCGGGCCGGTCAGGCGAACCCGCGCCTGATATTTGCCCGGAAAATCCAACTCCGCCGCGGCGGCGCGGATCGCGTCGGTGGCGTCCTTGCCAGGCTCCAATGCGTTGAAATCGAGCACCGGCTTGAACTCGATGAAGGCGCGCTTGTCGGAATCGGTCAGCGGCTGGTCGCTGGTCAGCTCGCGCCAGGAGAAATTGGCGTTGCCCTTGTTGAGGACGTCTTCGACCGTCTGCGCGATCATGTTGAAGGGCCGCGCGGTGCTGTCGAGCTTGACCTCGCCGCGCTTGACGCCGGCAAGTCCCGTTTCCAGCGCGCCGGTCAGCCCGCGGATGGACGGATCGCCCGCCATGATCTCGATCAGGGGTGCTGCCGCCTGAAATTGGCCGGTGATCTTGCCGAGCTCCTCGGTCGGCAGGAACAGCAAGCCGTTCTTGTCGAAGAACTCACCCGAGCCGAGCGGCGTCATCGACTGGAAGTTCGTGGTGTCGTCCTTCAGTTTCTGCTCGAGGGCGGCCGCCGCGGCGTTTGTCAGCTCCGGCGTCGGCGCGTCGATCACAGCCAGGATCGTGCTGTCGCGATCGAACGCCTTGTCGAATTGCTGATCGCGCTGGCGCCAGTCCAGCTTCGAGGAAATCAGCGTGTTGATGTCGGTGTTGATGGCGAAATGCTGGGCTGTGTAATAGCCCGCGACGGCCGTGAGAACGAACCCAATGAGCAGCGTCAGAGTGGCAAATCGGGTACAGGCTCTGACGATCTGGACGACTATGCTTGTCAGCACACTTTTTCTTTCTAATTTCGATTAGCTTGCGGAAACGCCCGCTGTCTAGCGGAGTTCCGGGAGCCGGGCCAACCCTCGTTCTTAAAACATCAAGGGGCACGGGCTGTGTGCGGAACGGGAAAGGAACCGCTTGGAGGGCTGATATGCCGGGATTGTCCGGCGGTAAAGTGACGAACGAGTGAGGGTTTAAAGGCTTCATCTTGCTCGACTTATTCGATAGTAATATCATACCATCGATAGGTCTCGCCCTGTGGCTGATCATGCCGATCAGCCTCTGCCAGCCGTTGTATGTTTGGCACAGAGCCTCGCCCTTCCGGGCACTTCGAGCAAGAACCGGAGGCCGGGGGTCTGATGTTGGTGCGGATATTGCTATATCCGGTCGCACGGAGGTACCGAGATGCTTGTGAGGAACATGGGTGACCATCAACCCATGGAGGTTTATCTGGCGCAGCCCCGCGGCTTTTGCGCCGGCGTCGTGCGCGCGATCCAGATCGTCGAGCGGGCGTTGGAGCAGTATGGCCCGCCGGTCTATGTGCGCCACGAGATCGTGCACAACAAATACGTCGTCGAAAACCTGAAGGACAAGGGCGCGATCTTCGTCGAGGACCTGTCCGAGGTACCCCCGCTGGCGGTGACGGTGTTCAGCGCCCATGGCGTTGCCCGCACGGTGGAAGAAGAAGCCGCGGCCCGGAACCTGCCGGTCATCAATGCCACCTGCCCGCTGGTGACCAAGGTTCACAACCAGGGCAAGCGTTACATGTCCAAGGGCCGCGCCCTGATCCTGATCGGGCATGCCGGCCACCCGGAGGTGGAAGGTACCATGGGACAGGTCCCCGGCCCCGTCCTGCTGGTCCAAAGTGTCGAGGATGTGAGGGTCCTGACGCTACCCGCCGACACCCCCGTGGCGTATATCACCCAGACGACCCTCAGCGTGGATGACACCAAGGACATCATCTCCGCCCTCCACCAGCGATTTACAGACATTCAAGGCCCGGATATCCGGGATATCTGCTATGCGACACAGAACCGGCAATCTGCGGTAAGGGACCTAAGTAAACTCGTGGACGTGATTTTGGTGGTGGGCGCCGCCAATAGTTCCAACTCCAACCGACTCCGCGAAATCGGCACCGAGGCCGGCGTCGCGAGTTATCTCGTTGCTGACGGCAGCGAACTGAACCCGAACTGGCTGAAAAATGTCAGGACTGTTGGTATAACGGCCGGTGCCTCGGCACCAGAGGTTCTGGTCGACGATGTCATCGAAGCGCTTCGGCGCATCGGACCTGTCAGGGTTTCGGTGCTTCCGGGCCGTGAGGAGAATATCGAGTTCCGGCTCCCCGCCGAACTCGCCACAGCAAGCTGATCTACCCCCTCTAGCATAAGCCCAGAAAGACAGAGATTAATGGCAATCCCCTTCTTTAAGGAAATGCGCATCGGCGCGTACCTGATGAAGCAGAAGCTTCTCGGCCGCAAACGCTATCCGCTTGTGCTGATGCTGGAGCCGCTATTCCGCTGCAACCTGGCCTGTGCGGGCTGCGGCAAGATCGATTATCCCGACGCGATCCTGAACCGCCGCATGTCGGCGCAGGAGTGCTGGGACGCCGCCGACGAATGCGGCGCGCCCATGGTCGCAATCCCCGGCGGCGAGCCGCTGATCCACAAGGAGATCGGCGAGATCGTGCGCGGGCTGGTGGCGCGCAAGAAGTTCGTGTCGCTGTGCACCAACGCGCTGCTGCTGGAAAAGAAGCTCGATCTGTTCGAGCCCTCGCCTTATCTGTTCTTCTCGATCCATCTCGACGGCCTGCGCGAGCACCATGACAAGGCGGTGTCGCAGAAGGGCGTGTTCGACCGGGCGGTTTCGGCGATCAAGGCCGCGAAGGCGCGCGGCTTCGCCGTCAACGTCAACGCGACCATCTTCGACAACCATCCGGCCGAGGAGATCGCGAAATTCCTCGACTTCACCACCGAGCTCGGCGTCGGCGTCACGATGTCGCCGGGCTATGCCTATGAGCGTGCGCCCGACCAGGAGCACTTCCTCAACCGCACCAAGACCAAGCAGCTGTTCCGCGACGTCTTCACCCGCGGCAAGGGCAAGAAGTGGAACTTCATGCATTCCGGCCTGTTCCTGGACTTCCTTGCCGGTAACCAGGAGTTTGAATGCACGCCTTGGGGCATGCCCGCGCGCAATATCTTCGGATGGCAGAAGCCCTGCTATCTGCTCGGCGAAGGCTACACCAAGACCTTCAAGGAGCTGATGGAAACCACTGATTGGGACACCTACGGCACGGGCAAGTACGAAAAGTGCGCCGACTGCATGGCGCATTGCGGCTACGAGGCGACCGCGGCGAACGCAGCCTTCGCCAACCCGCTGAAGGCGATGTGGGTGGGGCTGCGCGGCGTCAAGACCACGGGTCCGATGGCGCCGGAGATCGATCTCTCCAAGCAGCGGCCGGCCCAATATGTGTTCTCGTCGGAGGTGCAGAAGCGCCTGTCCGACATCCGCCGCGACGAGGCCCTCGCCGCCCAGCAGAAGGCCAGCGCGCAGCAGAAGACCTCGACGGCGGCATAACGCGCACGACCCATAAGACATTCACGCGCGCTCGAGATTCGCTCTCGGGCGCGCGTTGCTTTTTCGACGTGGCGATTTGCAGGCTTGCGCGCTGATCGCGATCATGCCCGCAAAGAAAAAGCGGCGCACGATCATCCGATCGCGCGCCGCCTGAATTCGCTGACTATGCCCTTCAGATCTCCGCCGGAACGAGATCAGGCGATATCATCATGCCGCCGTGGTGGTGATGGCCGACGAGGCCATGGCCGCCCACCAGGAAGTCGCGGCAACCGCGCAGGCTGCGCAGCGCGCGATTGAAATCGATTCCCGTCGAGACCAGCGCGCGCAGGGTGCGCGGATTGCGCACGACGCCGCGCAGGATCATGCCCAGGTCGATGTCGCCGTTCGGCTTGATCGCGTTCCGCGCCAGCGCCGGCAGCGCACGGCTTGCGGGATCGCTGATCACCCTGAGCGCGGCGAACGGAAGGCCGGCCTCGGCGGCATAGGCGGCCGCGATATGGCTTTCCATATCGACGGCAGCGGCGCCGGTCTCGTTGCGCAGCGCGGCCTTGCTGGCCTGCGCCACGACGACGTCTTCCACGCCTGCCAGCCCGCCCCTGACGACACGGCGCCCCAAGCCCACGGTCAGCTTGCCGATCAGGTCGTCGTTGAGCGCAAAACCGGCCAGCCAGCGATTTTCGCCCGCCATAACCTCGTCGGCCACCACGACATCGCCCGATTTCAAGCTAGGATCGAGACCACCGGCGACACCGAAGCTGATCACGCCCCGAATTGTCGTGGGATCGAATACGGTCAACAGCGCGCGCAATTGGTGCGGATCGCTGCTGCTGCAGATGACGGCCATACCGGGGCCCGCTGCGATGCGGGCCTCCTGTACCAGGCCGGTCACAATGAGAATTGGCCTCGGATCAATCAAGATTGTCCGCGGTCACGATACCCCCCGCCCCCCAAAATCACATCCCAACCCCTACCGCCTTGCTATTGGTGCTCTGAAGATTCCGATACCGTGCAAGTGCCCAGAGCGGAAAGAACTTCGGATAACCATGATAGCGCAGATAAAAGACCCTCGGAAAGCCTGTAGCGGTGTAGCGCTGCTCGTCCCATGTGCCTTTTTCGCCTTGTGTTGCAATTAGGTAATCAATGCCACGGGCAACCACGGGATTTGCAACCTCTCCAGCCGCCATCAAAGCAAGCAAAGCCCATGCCGTTTGGGACGCTGTGGAGGGTGTGCGCTCAAGGCCCTTGTAATCGAGTCGGTAGCTGACCGCATCCTCGCCCCAGCCGCCGTCCTCGTTCTGAACCGAGGCCAGCCACTCCGCCGCCTTGCGAATCATCGGATCTTGATGGCTCACGCCGACGGCGTTCAGCGCGCACAGCACCGACCAGGTTCCGTAGATGAAGTTCATGCCCCAGCGGCCGTACCAGGAGCCTTCGGGGTGCTGGGTCCTGCGCAGATACTCGACCGCCGCTGCGACCTGCTTGTTGCTCTCGACGGTCTCGCCGAGCTGCGCCAGCATCGACAGGCAGCGGGCGGTGACGTCCTCGGTCGGCGGATCAAGCAGCGCGCCGTGATCCGAGAACGGGATGTTGTTGAGATAGTATTCGAGGTTGTTGACGTCGAAGGCGGCCCAGCCGCCATCGACGCTCTGCATGCCCTCGATCCACTCGCGGCCGCGGGCCATCGCGGTGTCGTATTTGGTGGTGCCGGTCTCGCGCTTCACGCGGTCCATCGTCATGACGACGACGGCGGTGTCATCGAGATCGGGATAGTGCGCGTTGTTGTACTGGAAGGCCCAGCCGCCGGGCCGGACGTTCGGGGCTTTTCACCGCCCAGTCGCCCTTCACATCCAGCACCTGCTTCGGCAACAGCCAGTCGAGGCCCTTCTGGACCGACGACAGCGCCGCCTCGCCGCCCGCCTCGTGCATTGCGTGGCAGGTCAGCGCGGTGTCCCAGACCGGGGACACGCAGGGCTGGCAATAGGCTTCCTCCTCGCTGATCACGAGGAGATTGTCGATCGCCTTCCGCGTGATCGCGCGCGGCGGAAAATTCTCGTCCTTGCCGAGCGCGTCATACATCAGGACGATGTTGGCCATCGGCGGATAGATCGCGCCCATGCCGTCCTCGCCGTTGAGCCGCTCCTCGATGAAGGCCAGCGCGCTGTCGATCGCCCGCTGGCGCAGCTTGCCGGTGAGGAACGTCGGCTCGACGACGCGCAGCACGCGGTCCAGCGCGCGAAACAGCGCGAACCATGCCGCGCTCTGGTGCGGCGCCTTCGCCGTCATGCCGATCGAGCGCGGGTCCTGCAGGAACAATTCGTCGATGCCGACGCCCTTTGGATTACGCGCGCGTGGCTTGAGCGCCGCCAGCACCATCAGCGGCACCATCGTGGTCCGCGCCCAATAGGAGATCTTGTTGATGTGGAACGGCGACCACAACGGCAGCAGCATGATCTCGATCGGCAGCACCGGCACGCTCTTCCAGGTCAGCACGCCGAACATCGCCAGCGTAAAGCGCGTGAAGACGTTGCTGTGGATCGCGCCGCCGCGGGAGCGGATCGCCTCGCGCGCGCGCAGCCATGTGCGGGGCATCGACGGAATCGCCGATCATCTTCAGCGCGAAATAGGACTTCACGCTGGCGCTCATGTCGAAGGCGCCGTCATGCACCAGCGGCCAGCCGCCATGCGCGCCCTGCACCCGGCGCAGATATCGACCGATCTTGGCTTCGAGCTCGGCGTCGACGGGCTCGGCGAGATGATGGCGCAGCAGGATATATTCGGAGGGTATCGTGCTGTCAGCTTCCAGCTCGAACACCCAGTGGCCGTCCGGCCTCTGGAAATCGAGCAGCGCGCGCTTCGCCTGGTCGATGCTCGTCTCCAACGCGCGACCGGCACCGATCTCTACGCTCTTCTTGCTGGAAAGCATGTTCTGGACATCCTCTCTCAAGGGGCCAAGCCCCGTTTTCGAAGTTCATCAACCGCTACGATGCGCTCCTCCAAAGGAGAGCATGCGTCAACATGCTCTAGCGCATCGCCAGCACCAGATCGGCGGCGCGGTCGCCCGATCGCACCGATCCTTCGATGGTTGCGGGCAATCCCGTATCGGTCCAGTCGCCCGCGAGAAACAGATTCGTCAGCCCGGTGACCGCACCAGGCCGCATCGCAGCCTGTTCGGGCGTGGCCTCGAATGTCGCCCGGCGCTCGCGCACGATCTGCCAGGGCGGCAGGTCGCCGTTCACCCCGCCGGCCTTGCAGACATCGCGCCACAGCGCCTGCGCGAGCTCCTCGCGCGGCATGTCGATCAGGCGGTCGCCGGCGCTGATGGTGATCGACAGGCGCTGCGGAAAGGCGAACAGCCATTCCACCAGCCCTCCGATCACGCCGACGATGGGCGGCATGTCGCGCGGCGGATCGAAACGGAAATGCGCATTGACGATCGCGCGGAATTTGGTCGGCGTCTTCAGGCCCGGCAACAGCGATGCGGCGGGACGCGCCGGCACCGCCATCACGACCGCATCGCCGGGTCCGATCGCAATCGTGTCGTCGCCGCCAAATTGAAGTGCGCCGACACGGTCGCCCGCCATCTCAAAGCCGCGCAATTCGTGACCGAGAATCGACGCCCGCGCCCTTGTCCCGCAGCAGCTTGATCGCGGGCTCGACGAGGACAGCACTCAAGCCGTCGCGCGCGATCAGCGGGCGGCAGGCCTGCCCGCCCGCAAGCAGCGTCTCGCGCACAATCGCGCCGGCAAGCCCGGCCGATCCGATCGGCGGGTCGACATTCAATGCGGCCAGCAGCAGCGGCTGCACCAGGCGCTCATAAAGCGTGCCCTCGCAGCGGATCGCGTCGCCGACCTTGGTGCGTTGACTTGCCCAGACCAGCGGCATCAAGCCGAGATAATCGCGCACGCCGGTGTCGGGAACGCGGCGGCTCTCGTCGAACAGCCAGAGCGGCAAGCGGCCGTCGCCGAGATCGAGCAGCCAGCGTTGCCCGGTCCTGATGTCGACAAATGGAAACTGCGCACTCTTCGGGCCGACCAGCCCTGCCTCGGTGCCGATCGATTTCGCATAGGCCAAGGCATGCCGGTTGCCCGACAGCAAAAGATGATTGCCGTTATCGATCGTGAGATTGGTTGCCGCGTCGAAATAGGAGCGGCAGCGTCCGCCCGCCTGCTGCGTCGCCTCGTGCACATGCACTTTGTGGCCGGCATTCGCCAAACGCACAGCGGCCGCGAGGCCTGAAATTCCAGCGCCGATAATGTGAACTGTCTTTTGCATCAGATGAAGGCATAGCGAAGGATGATGGCGAGGCGTGTGACTTTGCTCACGCGAACCGGCGCGCGCGGCGCCGCAAATCCCCTTGCGATCAACAATCGCAGGATCGCCCCGTAATATTTCGACATGATCCGCGGCGCGCGTACCACGCGGCGCGAATGACGGGCCATGATCTCGTCGGACTTCTCGAAGTGCCGTGTTGCGAGCGCAACCAGCGGCGCGCAGACTTTTGGCACCGCGGGATCGGCGGCGACCTTGAACGGATCGGTCTCGGCGATGCCCGCCTCCAGCAGCCCCTCGCGCGGCAGATATAATCGGCCAAGGCCTGCGTCTTCATCGATGTCGCGCAGGATGTTGGTCAGTTGCAGCGCGCGGCCGAGGTGATGCGCGAGCAGGATGCCGTCATCCTGCGGCAATCCGAACACCCGCACCGACAGCCGTCCCACCGCGCTCGCGACGCGGTCGCAATAGAGATCGAGGGTTGCCATGTCCGGCGCGCGGATGTCCTGCGGCACATCCATTTCCATGCCGTCGACGATGGCGAGGAAATCCTCGCGCTTCAGGTCGAATGTCCTGACCGATGAGACGTAGTCCTTCAGCCGCGCCGGCGGACGGCCTTGATAGAGCGCATCGATGTCGTCGCGCCATTGCTGCAGGGCGGCCAGCCGTTCCGGTCGCGGGCCGTCGGAATCGGCGATGTCGTCGACCTGTCGGCAGAAGCTGTAGATCTGGAACATCGCCTCGCGCTGCTCGAGCGGAAGGATGCGCATCGCGGCGTAGAACGAGCTGCCGGAGGCGCTCGTCCCGTAATTGATCGGGGCTGCGGCCGTCTCCAGCGTCATGCGCCCGCCGCCGTCTTGGACATCGCCCGCCGCCCGGACGCACGCCCCATGGTCTCGCTCGCGATGCCGCTGGCGCTGTGCATCAGGAGTTCGACCGGGCTCAGATGCACCCGTTCGCTCAGGGGATCGCGAACCTTCAGCAGCCGCACGATCTTTTCCGCGAATGTCTGGATCACCGAAACCTCAAGCCCGAGACGGAAATCCCTTATCTCCGCGCTGAATGGCTTGCTTTCGACAAGGAGTGTCTCCGTCCGAGCCGCAAGGGCATGCAGGCATTGCAGCAGCGAGGCCGGCGCCTTGTCGAGCGCAAGCGCCTCGACGGACGCGCCGGTCGCCTCGAGCGCGTCGAGTGGAAGGTAGACGCGATTGAGATCTTTGTAGTCCTTGCCGCAATCCTGCAGGTGGTTGTTGATCTGCAGCGCGGCGCAGAGCGCATCGTTGGCGGGCCAGGTCGAGTTGCTCTCACCGTGGACGTCGAGCACGAAGCGCCCGACCGGCATGGCCGAATAACGACAGTAATGGATGAGCTCGTCCCAGTTCGCGTAGCGAAGCTTGGTGACGTCCATCTTGAACGCGGTCAGAAGATCAAGGGCGTGACGCGGGGGCAGTGCACGGTCCGCGAGCGCTTGCCGCAGCGCCACGGCTTCCGGCTGGCTGTCTCCGCTGCCGAGCAGTTCGGCCTCGAGCAGGTTGAGATGGGCGAGCTTCTCGTCCGCACCGAGTGTCGCATGATCGGCGATGTCGTCGGCGGTGCGGACAAAATTGTAGAACGCCATGATCACCGCCCGGTGGCGCGGGTGGATGATCCATGACGCAACCGGAAAGTTCTCGTCGCGGTGGGTCTTGCCGGATCGCAGTTCGCTCGCGCGGGTCATCGGTGGACTGGTTTACTCACTTGCCTAGAGCCTGTGCTCCTTGAGCCTCGTCTGGCCGGAAGGCCAAGTTGCCTGAGAGCGTAACGTCTTAGAATGACAATTGGTTTTTTGCGCAAGCCAAGCGAGCGCATACCCCACCCATATAGGGGAATACGCTCGCGAAACCAATGCTGTCTGTGATGTCTGTCGCGGCCGCTTCCGTCAACTGACCATGGACTCGCCGCAACGGGCGTGACGGCTTACTGGCCGTGGCTCTTCAGCACCTGGTCGCAGCCTTGGGAGATTTTGGCGCGATTCTCCTTCAGGCAGGCCAGAATCGTGAAGTCACCCTGGTCGATCACGGCGCGGCAATGTTTCTGCACATCACGCGTACAGGCCTTCTGTTCCTCAGGCGTACCACGCCCCCTGCTGAGGCTGCTGAGCAAGAGGCCGCGTCCGAAAGCGAAAGCGACAACAAGGTGAGAGCAAAAAAATATTTACGCATCGTGTTCCTTCATTCTGACAGGCACGTTTCCGGGACTGCTTGAGGGCACCGCCGGCGAGGATCGATTCAGGCGGGCCAGCGCCGCGAATTGCGCGACGCGAGTGGCAGCACAAGCGCTGCGAAATGCGGCCAAATTTACGGCGAATCGTCTCCGTAATGACACACCTTCCAGCAGACCTTCATTGGCATAGATAAACGGTTGATACTAGACCGTTATTCCGCCGTGTCGTTTTTCGTATTTGGCTGTTGCAACTGAACACCGCTCGCCATTACATGCTTGGCCTGCAAGCCCCGTGGGTTTTGGTTTCGCGAACGGAACAATCGGCTCTTCCCGCACCGATTCGGTGCGAATCGTGGCGACGTTCGCCCGGCAAGCGCCCGGTTTGTCATTTGAACCTAACACATGACGGCGACACTAAATCTTCGATGCGGCGCGACGTTTCTCCGGCGAGAACGTCAATTTTGAAACGGGAAAACTCGATATGAAACTGTTTGGCTTCAGTCTGTTGGGACAGACGATCAAGGCAGCCGGTATCGGCGCCGCGCTGCTGGTGTCTGTGTCCGCTGGCCACACCCAATCCAGCGGGCCCTTCGCCGGCTTCGACGGCGCGTGGGCCGGCACAGGAACGGTCGCGCTCTCCGACGGAACGACCGAGCGGATCCGCTGCAAGGCTGACTACAAGGTCAACGGCACCGGGCTCGGCCTGAAGCAGAGCCTGCATTGCGCAAGCGACAGCTACAAGTTCGACCTCTCCAGCGACGTCACGAGCCAGGGTGACCGCATCTCCGGCAACTGGAGCGAAGCCAGCCGCAACATCTTCGGCAACCTGCAAGGCACGGCCGGTGGCGGCCAGATCGAAGTGTTCGTGCAGGCCAATGGTTTTGCCGCCAACATCTCTCTGCACACCAGCGGCAACAAGCAGACCGTGCAGATCAGTTCCAAGGGCGAGATCAGGGGCGTCAACATCACGATGACGAGGAGCTGACGCCCGACCTCGTGCGCCGCTTTTAGTTACCACGTCTTTAGACCACCAGGCTTTGCCTCGGTCCTGATTGAACCAGGACCGAGGTTTTTTATCGCCCGCCGCCTTGCAGCCGGTGCTGCAGGTTGATCAGGAACATCGCCGTCGGCCGCAGGATGAAGAGATCGGCGACCAGCGCTGCGACCATCGAGAAGGCGCTGAGCCAGCCGAACAGGCGCAGCGACGGCAGGTCGGAGAACACGGTCACCACGAGCCCGCTGGCCAGCACCACCGTGGTCAGGATCAGCGCAGGACCGACCAGCACGGTCGCGCGCTCCACCGCCTGCTCTGAGCTGACGCCGGGCTTGGTCTCCAGCCGCAGGCGATTGAGGAAGTGGATCGTGGCGGAGAGCCCGAGGCCGAACGAGACGGTCAGCGCGACCACGCTGGCAAATTGCAGCCCCTCGCCCATCAGGTACAGCAAGGTGCCCGACATCACGACCGGGAAGATGCCCGGCAGGATGCAGGCGAACATCACGACCCACGAGCGGAACGCGAGACCGATGAAGATTGCGACCAGCGCGAACTCGACCGTCAGCCCGCGATTGAGCTTTTCGATCATGCTGGCCGAATTACGCGCGGCGATCGCCGCAAGGCCAGTGACGGCGATCTCGTAGCCCGGATGCTTCTGGCGCACGGTGTCCAGCTCGTGATCGAGCTTGTCGACGACAGGAAGCAACTGGCTGGAATCGAGGTCGGGCACCCTGCCCGCCACCACCACCGCGTCCTGATCGGCGTCGATGAAGCGCCGCACCAGATGCTCCGGGATCAGGTTGACATATTCCTGGAGCGTCGCGACGTCGCCGCTGCCGGCCTTCTCGGCGAGCCAGCGGCGCAGGGTCTCGATCGACCAGACGTTGCCGACGCCGGCTTCGCGCTCGACGGTGGCGTGAACATCGGCGATGGTCTGCAACGTCTCCGGCGAATAGAGCGATGCGTCCTTCGGGAACTGGATCAGGACGTTGACCGGGTTGGCGCCGGTCAGCTTGGCATCGAGCCTGTTGCTGGCCGCAACCGCCTGCCGCTTGTCCGGCACCTGGTCGGCGAGCCGGTAGCGCGGCTGCAGGTTGGCATAGACGCCTGCGAGGCCGCCGACGAACAGCAGCGCGATCAGGCTGAACAGACCGGGCCGGCTCACCATGCGCACCGCGATCCAGTAGCAGAAATTGCGCAGCGCCTGCACGCCGGCATCCGCACTCTGGAATTTCACCGCAAAGATCTTCTCGTTGCGCACGAACAGCACGCCGAACACCGGCACCAGCGACAGCACCGCAAGCAGCGCGATGATGGTCGCGGCGAGCCCCGCCTCGCCGAATTTGCGGATCAGGTCGGAATCCGAGAATTGCAGCGCGATGAAGGAAATACCGGCGGTGCCGTGCGTCAACACGCAGGCCGGTCCAACCACCAGCACCGCGTTCTTAAAGGCGGTATATTTGTCCTGCCCGGCGATCAGCCGGTCTCTTGCGGCAAAGGTCAGCTGCATCGAGTCGGAGAAGCTGATCACCATGATGAGCGGCGTCATCACGTTCAGGAACATGTTGAGATTGAAATTCGCCCAGCCAAGGCCGCCGAGTGCGAGCAGGATCGCGATCATGGGCGGGAATGCCGCCACCACCATGAAGGAGATCTTGCGGAAGAAGATGATGGCGATGACACAGCCGGCGAGAATGCCGAGCAGGTTATAGGTCAGCCCGTCGCGCTCGACCGCGTTGCGGATCTCGAGCTGCATCACGGGCACGCCGGACAATTCGGCGTTGAGGCCGGTGTCGCCGAGATCCTCCTTCATCAGCTTGCGGATATCGCCGATCACCTTGCTGAGGTCGTTGCTGGCGACCACCTTGGGCTCGAGCGAGAGCACGATCAGCGCGAGCGTGCCGTCCTCCGACAACAGCTTGCCGCGGATGATCTCGTTACTTTTGACGGTCTCGATGAACTTGTCGTAGTCGGCGCCCTGCGGCAGCTCGGAGGGGAACAGCGCCGCAGGCAATTTGCCCGGCGCCGGCGCTTGCCGCGCCGAGAACAGCGACACCAGCCCGCGCGTGCCTTCCACGAGCTGCAGATCGGTGACGAAGTCGCGCAGCTTCTCGAGATTTTCGCGCGCCAGCAGCGTCTTGCCCTCGACGACGACGAGAACGTCGAATTCCTCCGCCGGGAATTTCTTGGTGACCTCCTCGTACTGCCGGAACTCCTTGTTGTTCGAGCGGAACAGCTGACTGAGCGAGTCGTCGATCTTGATCCGCTGAATGCCGAAGATCGCGCCGATGATCAGCGCGACCAGAATGATGCAGGACAGGATCGGCGCCTGGACCGCGACGAGGCCGATCCGTTCCAGCCCGAACGCGATGCTCGCGGTCGGCCGCTGCTCGACCTTCTCGACATGGACTTCCCGGTCGCTGTTTCTTTCGAGCATGGCCTATCCAGTTCTCACATCGGCGCAAAGCAGCTTGGCGTTAAGTTCTAAGGGACCGGTGAGGCCAATATCGGCCACGATCGAGCGGCTCTAGCCCTTGAAAACATACGGAAAATTGTGACAGGACGTTTAGCAAATCCAATACCGCTCTCGCAAGCGCGGTCCATACCGTGAAACTCAGGGATATCCGGCTTTTCCGGGTCCAAGTCGCGGATTTGTCACACCTGCGTGGCGTCATGCGCGATGAGGTGCGGCGTTCCGTCGCCACTTTCGTCTTTCAAGGCGACGCCCGTCACTTTTCGCGCCAGACCCTCACGCATCAGCCACGCAATCTTGACCGCGGCCTCCTCGTGGCTGAGGCCCTCGCGGTGGATATTTGAGACGCAATTGCGGTCGGCGTCGGTCAGGCCGACCCTGGGCGCGAAGGTCAGATAGGCCCCGAGGCTGTCGGGCGCCGACAATCCGGGACGCTCGCCGATCAGAACGAGCACCATCCGCGCGCCGAGTTGCGCACCGATTTCGTCGCCAAGCGCGACCCGTGCACCGGACGCAACCACGACGCGATCGAACTCGATGTGAGCCGCGGCCAGACGCGGCACGAGATGGCGCAACAGGGCGACCGCATGCGTGGCGACAGCGGCCGGCGACAGGCCGTCGCCGACCACGACCGCGACCTCGCAGCCGCCCGGAACGGTAAAATCGGCCAGTCCCTGCACCGAGGCCTGGTCGAGCTGCCGTCCGAGGTCAGGACGCCTCAGATAGTCGCCGCGGTTGCCGGCGCGGCTCGATACGGTCACGGCCTGAAATCCGAGGTCGCCGAGCCCGGCCAGCAGCGTCGTCGCATCGAAGCTCGCGTGAACGGCGTCGCGGGCGCGGGCATGATCGAGCGCGAATTTGAGCCACGCTTCGGTCGGCAGGCTCGCCCCCGTGCGGCCGAGCGCGACGCGCGCCGGCGTCAACTCGCGAAGGTCGGACATCAGCAGGGTCGGCGCCACTGGCGGCTTCATGCGACGGCTATTCGGCCGGGACCGAGGCTTCGCGCAGCCTGATCGAATAGTTCGAGGCGTTCTGCCGGCCGCTCGACGCCGCGCGCGCGAACGTGATCAGGTGATGCGCAGTGATCGACGCCCCGATGAAGCCCTCGATGTCGCCCTTGCTGAGCCGCGCCCAGGCGAACTTCCAGAACTCACGCCGGTAGTCGCCGAGCACGCCGACCTTCCAGAACAGGTTGCGCAGCATGATCAGGCCGCGCCTGATGTTGGCCCAGCTTTTCTTCTCGGGGGTCATCGGCATCTTCACGCGGTTGGCGTAGGTGTAGCTGCACTGGTGCTCATAGCGCGCGAACAGCTTCTCCGGCCGGTAGGCCACTTCCATGCATTTTTTCCAGGAGCTGACGACGTCGTCATAGGGCAGCAGGAAATCGACATTGGAGTCCCTGCCCTCGTCATGGATCAGCCGGTTCTCGCGTTCGAGCCGGTCCCACAGCGGCGTCTTCGGCAGGGCCTGCAAGAGATTGATCGTCAGCAGGGGAATGCGGGACTCCTCGACAAAGGACAACAGCGTGTTGCCGGTCTCCGGCTTGTCGGTGTCGAGGCCCATGATGATGCCGGAGACGACCTCCATGCCGTAGGAGTTGATGGTCTCCACGCCTTGGAGGATCGGGACCATCATGTTGTGGTCCTTGTGCATCGCCTTCAGCGCGTCGGGATCGGGCGTCTCGATGCCGCAGAACACCGTCACGAAATAGGCTTCGCGCATCTTCTCCAGGATCTCGGGGCGCTTGGCGATGTTGAGCGTCGCCTCGCAGGCCAGCCGCGTGACGTAGCCGGTTCGCTTCTGCCATTCGATCAGATGCGGCAACAGGTCCGACGCCGCCTTGCGGTTGCCGATGAAGTTGTCGTCGACGAAATAGACCGAGTCGGTCATGCCGCATTCGCGCAGCTTGTCGAGCTCGGCAATGATCTGCTGCGGCGTCTTGATGCGCGGGTTGCGGCCATAGAGCCCGGGGATGTCGCAGAACTCGCACTGATAGGGACAGCCGCTCGAATACTGGATGCTGCCGAGAAAATATTTCCTGATCTCGGCGAGTTCGTAGGCCGGGATCGGAAACTCGCTCATCGCGACGCGATCGGCGGTTTTCAGCACCACCTGCTCCGCCGGACGCGAGGGGTCACGCGCCAGCCGCGCGAGCAGATCATCTGTTGCATCGCCAAGTTCGCCGACATGGAGATAGTCGAATGACGGATAGTGATCCGGACAAGAGCTGACGGACGGACCGCCGAGCGCGACCGCAAGATCGAACGCATGCGCGCGGTGGCAGATGTCGTTCATCTGCTGGCGCTGGATGTGCATGCCGCTGACGAACACGGCTTCCGCCCATTCGAAATCCGCCTTCGTGGCGGGACGGATGTTCTCGTCGATGAAGCGGACCTGCCAGTGCTCCGGCAGATAGGCCGCGATCAGGAGCAGCCCTTGCGGCGGCATGAATGCGCTCACCCCATCGGTCAAGGGATAGGCATATTCGAACGTACCGAATGCAGACGTGTAGCGTGGAAAGACGCACAGGATGCGACGCGCCGTCTCGATCCCTGTCGCCCTCATGACACCTCCTCTGCGATTCCAAATCAAACTGGTCTCAAGATAAACACGCGCCACAAGCGGGGCTATTCACATCCTTCGCAGAGCAGCACGATTCCAACTTTAAGCCAGCCAAATGGTTGCTTCAGTTCACATTTTCGATGGGCTCTCCGCAATGAGGCGTGAGGCGAAATCGGGCAACAATCCGGCATGGCTGTTCACGCGGAATTTGGCATCTGCAATTCCGGTCCGCACCAGCCATTTGTCGAACTCGGGCGCCCTCTTCAGGCCGAACACATCGCGGACATAGAGCGCATCATGGAACGAGGTCGATTGATAATTCAACATGACATCGTCGGCGCCGGGAACCCCCATGATGAAGGTCACCCCGGCCGCGGCGAGCAGCGTCAACAAATTGTCCATGTCATCCTGATCGGCCTCGGCGTGATTGGTGTAGCAGACATCGACACCGAGTGGCAGGCCGAGCAGCTTGCCGCAGAAATGATCCTCCAGTCCAGCACGAATGATTTCCTTGCCGTCATAGAGATATTCCGGCCCGATGAAACCGACGACGCTGTTGACCAGAAGCGGATCGAAGATGCGCGCCACCGCATAGGCGCGCGCCTCGCAGGTCTGCTGATCGACGCCGTGATGGGCGTTGGCCGACAGCGCCGAGCCCTGCCCGGTCTCGAAATACATGACATTCTCACCGACCGTGCCGCGCCGGAGCGATCGCCCGGCGTCACGCGCCTCGCGCAACAGCGACAGATTGACGCCAAAGCTTCGGTTCGCGGCCTCCGTGCCCGCGATCGACTGGAACACCAGATCGACCGGAAGCCCCTGCTCGATCAGCTTCAGCGTGGTCGTGACATGCGTGAGCACGCAGCCCTGGGTCGGGATCTGCAGCCGCGTAATGAACTCGTCGAGCAGCCGCAGCAGGTCCGCCGATCACGGCGGGATCGTCACTCGCCGGATTGATGCCGATGCAGGCATCGCCCGATCCGAGCAGCAGGCCGTCGAGGATCGAGGCCGTGATTCCCCTGGCGTCGTCGAAGGGATGATTGGGCTGCAGCCGCACGCTCATCCGTCCCAGCATGCCGATCGTGTTGCGGAAGGCGGTGATGACCTCGCATTTCCGCGCCACCAGGATCAGATCCTGGTTGCGCATCAGCTTCGACACGGCAGCCGCCATTTCCGGGGTGATGCCCTGCGATATCTCGAGCAGATTGTCGCCGGTCGCACTTTCCGACAGGAGGAAGTCGCGGAAGGATCCGACCGTCAGCGACGCGATCGGGGCGAAGGCCTGCGCGTCATGGCCATCGATGATCAGCCTCGTGACCTCGTCCTCCTCGAAGGGGATCACGGGCTCTTCGAGGAAGCGGGCCAGCGGAACGTCGGCGAGCGCCATCCGCGCCGCGATCATCTGCTCGGCACTGTCGGCGGCGATGCCCGCCAGCCGGTCTCCGGAGCGCGGCGGCGAGGCCTTGGCCAGGAGGTCGCGCAGGTCGGGGAACACATAGCTCGTGGCGTCGATGGTGTGGCGATAGACCATGGCGGCTCCGCAGACCGCCTCAACACTGCCAGAAGGCGCGCCTGCGGTCCAAAATGCTTCATCAGGCGGGACCCATGGACGCTCCGCGACTGCTCTCGCGGGGTCGCCAATTGTCCCGAAATATTACGTGCCGCTCTCTATAAGGCGCACCCACGCCAGCAACCATCTGATTCTGATAGACAATTCATGCGTAAGTTGCAATGTGCAGCGCCTCGCGCATTAATTATTTTTCCACGAACGTGCTGCATGATTTTTAGTCAGCTCATCGTGACGCACTGGCCTCTCGCGGGGCCGTATGGCCGGACATCATGACATTCGACAGCCGCTCGTTACATCAATTCCAGCAGGTCCGGATTCTCGCTTGCCGCGAGGCTGTACGCCATTTTTGGCCTGTTCGCGGTCCTGACCGCGGCGATCGCGCTGCTGTCCGACTATAACTCCCGCAAGAGCCGCGAGCTCACCGACGCCATCGAGACCGCCAACACGGCCGCGCTGAATGTCGAGCGCGTCAACGGGCTGATCTATGCGGTCGTGATGGATTCGCGCGGCGTCTACATGTCCGACAAGCCCGACGTGGTACGGAAATACGGCGACGGAATCCTCAAGTTCAATGACCAGATTCTTGCGGTCGTCCAGAAATGGCAGGCGATCGTCCGGTCCGACGACGCCGAGCAATTCGCCACGTTCAAGAAGCGGATCGAGCAATTCGTCGACTTCCGCAAGGAGCTGGTGCGCCGCGGCAACGAGATCGGCCCCGCCGCCGGCCGCGAATGGGGTGACAACGACGCGAACCGATCGGTCCGCCAGGCGCTCAACAAGGATCTCGATGCGCTTGCCAAGGTCTATGCCGAGCGCGGCAAGACAATCGGCGAGCAGGCCGCGGTCAACCGCGAGCTGTCGTTCCTGCTGACCTGCCTCGGCGGCGTCGCGCTGGTCCTGGTCGTGATCGGCGTCATCATCATCGCCCGTTCGATCGCCCGACCGCTCTCGCAGATCACGTCCACCATCAAGCAGGTGGCCGAGGGCGCGGATCAGGTCGAGGTGCCGCATGTGAAGCGCGCCGACGAGATCGGCGCGCTCGCCCGCGCGATCCGGATCTTCCAGGAGGCGATGAGCCGCAACCGCAATCTCAATGCGCAGGTATCCGCGGACGCCCATGCGCGCGAGGAGCGCACCCGGCACA
The DNA here is from genome assembly GCA_963786015.1 of uncultured Alphaproteobacteria bacterium. Classification (GTDB taxonomy): domain Bacteria; phylum Pseudomonadota; class Alphaproteobacteria; order Rhizobiales; family Xanthobacteraceae; genus Bradyrhizobium. The sequence goes on from CAWAXO010000023.1 coordinate 170,290, forward strand.
TCGAGACGTCGGTCGAGGAATTCCAGCAGGCGATCGGAGCAGTGCTGCAGGCCGTCACGCAGAATGCCTCGGCGATGCGCCAGACGGCGGAGAATATTACCCGCGCCACGTCGCAGGCCAACGGCCGCGCGGAGGCTGCGGCCGGCGCCACCGCACAGGCATCCACGAACGTCTCCGCCGTGGCCGGCGCAACCGAAGAATTGTCGGCCTCGGTGATGGAGATCGGCCGGCAGGTCCGTCAATCCGCCGGCGCCGTCGAACAGACCGAGCAACGCACCGAGAAGTCGATCGCCGAGATCGAGAGCCTCGCGGCCGCGACCCAGCGGATCGACGGCGTGCTCACCCTGATCCAGGCGATCGCCGAGCAAACCAACCTGCTGGCACTCAACGCGACGATCGAGGCGGCACGCGCCGGCGATGCCGGCCGCGGCTTCGCGGTGGTCGCGCACGAGGTCAAGGCGCTGGCCGGGCAGACCGCCAAGGCCACCGACGAAATCGGTCAGAATGTCGGCTCGATCCAGACGTCGACCAGGAACGCGGTCGATGCCGTGCGCGAGATCGGCACCGCCGTGCATGGCATCAACAACATCACTTCGGCGATCGCGAGCGCCGTCGGCCAGCAGGACGCCGCCACGCGCGAAATCTCCGTCAACGCGCAGTCGGCGGCGGACGGCAACCACACCCTCGTCGCCAACATCGCCTCGCTGCGCGACGCCATCGGCGAGACCGAACACCGCGGCAGCTTCGGTGCTCTCGGCGTCAGGCGAGCTGACATCGACCGCGGACACGCTGTCGCGTGAGGTGGATAAATTCTTCCGCAGTTTGCGAGCTGGGTCGGCGAAGCAGGGCAAGGTAGCGTGAGCGCGTAACCTCCAGGCCGACGATGTCGGCGTACGCTCAACCGTCATTCCGTGCGAGGAGCGACGCGATGAAGCAACCCGGCACGTAGCCAAACTGGCACCGTCATTCCGGGGCGGCTCGAAGAGCCGAACCCGGAATCTCGAGATTCCGGGTTCGATGCTATCGCATCGCCCCGGAAAGACGGTGAGTGAATCCGCTTGCCATTGCGAGGTCGCTCACTCCGCCGCCGCGGGCGCTGTCGCCGGCTTGCCGTGCGGCAGCATCATGAGCGCGACCAGCGCGGCAAGGCTCATGAACGCCGACACCGCGACGATGCCGCGACCCATCGGCTCGATCAACAGTCCGAACGCGACGCGGCGCGACCGCCTGGCAGATGCGCGACGGCGCGCCGATCACACCTAGCCGATAGGCATAGTTCTCCGGCCCGAAGATCGCGAGCGGCAGCGTGCCGCGCGCGATGGTGAGGATACCATTGCCCGCGCCGTGCAGCAGCGCGAAAGCGGCCGCCGCGCCGCCGCCGAAAATGCCGATCGCGCAGGCGCCGATCGGATGCGTGATGCAGGCAAGACGCGTCGCCACCACCGGATGGAAACGGCTGAGGACACTCGCCTGGAAGACGCGGGCGCCGACCTGGGCGGGGCCGATCATCATGCCCGCGAACACGGCCTGCGCCGGCGTCGCGCCGAACGCTTCCACGATCCGCGGCAGATGCGCCGCCATCGCCGAGGTCACCGTCCAGGCGGCGGCGAAGGCGAATGACAGCAGGATCATGGTCCGATCGATCGGGATGTGCGGCTTGGTCACGGGACCTTCCGCGCGTGACCGTTCGCTCCACGCGCGGCAGCAACAGATTGAGCGGCAGGCCGATCACGATATGCGCCAGCGCCCAGGCGTAACAGGTCTCCCGCCAGCCGATCGTCTGCAGGCCGAGCGAGGACAGCGGCCAGCCGACCGTGCTGGCGAAACCGGCGATCAGGGTGATGCCGGTGATCGCACCGCCCGCGTCCTTGCCGTAGATGCGGCCGAGCGCGCCGAACGCCGCATCATAGAGGCCGAGCCCCATGCCGACGCCGAGGAACAGCCACGCCGCCATCATCGTCCCGATCGATCCCGACGCCCCCAACAGCGCAAGTCCGATGGCGAGCACGATGTTCGACGCACACAGCACCGGCCGGCCGCCGACCTGGTCGATGTGCCGGCCGATCCATGGGCCGAGAAGCCCGGAGATCACCAGCGAGGCGGAGAATGCTGCGAAGAACCAGTTGCTCGATATGCCGAGGTCGCGCGCGATGGGGTCGGCCAGGATGGCCGGCAGATAGTAGCTCGATGCCCAGGCCAGCGTCTGCGCCGTGCCTAGCACTGCAATGACAGCGTATCGTCTTCCCTGCGCCATTCACCCCTTCAGTAGCCACGCACCGCGGTCCGCCTTACTCCACCAGCACGACGTCGACCGCCACGCCAAGCTTCTGCCGCGGCGACCCCACGATGATGCCGTCGACCGGCGAGACGTCGGAGAAGTCGCGCCCGACGCCCAGGATAATGTGATCGTTCTCGATCAGGAGATCGTTGGTCGGATCGAAGCCGATCCAGCCAAGTTCGTCACCGCACCAGAGCGAAACCCAGGCATGCGTCGCGTCCGCACCTTGCAGCCGCGCCTTGCCCGGCGGTGGGATGGTGCGGAGATAGCCGCTGACATAGGCCGCCGGCAGCCCGAGACCGCGAAGCCCTGCGATCATCACATGCGCGAAATCCTGGCAGACGCCGTGGCGCTTGTCGAACACCTCGTGCAGCGGCGTCGAGATCACGGTCGCCTTCGGATCGTATTTGAATTCCGAACGGATACGATGCATCAGGTCGACCGCGCCGACCAGAACGCCCATCCCTGCCGGAAAGCTCGCAGCCGCGTAAGCCGTGACCGGCGCCTGCACCGGCACCAGCGCGCTGGCAAACACGTAGCCGATCGGCGACGCCGGCCCGAGGCTCTTTGCCGCAAACGCCAGATCGCGCACATTTTCCCACGCGGGACTCGGCGCGGTGCGGCCGGGCGCGCGGCGCGACACCGAGACGCGCGAGCGGGAATCGATGCGCAAATGGCGATGCGCGGTCTCGATCACGATGCTCTCGGTGTGCGTGCCGAAGAAGTCGCGCCGCACCGTGCGGCTCGCCGGCCGCGGCCGGATCTCGACGGAATGCGAGATCAGCTCCTGGCCGTCGCCGCTTCTCGGCTCCAGCCGCAGCGAGCAGCGCGCGAAGCTGACCGGGCTTTCATAGGCATAGGTCGTGACATGGCGGATGTCGTAGATCACGCCAGTCCCGTCAGCTTTTCCGGCCGGCTCGCATTGGGCCCGTGCGGGAAATAATGCGAGCCGATCGCGTCGGCGAGGATGAGCAGCTCCTGCTCCAGCGAGAACAGCGTCTGGGTGTCGAGCGTCTCGGCTTCCGCGGTGGTCAGCGTCGACTGCACCGCGACGGCAAGCCGCTGCGGACGCTCGATCAGCCCGCTCTCCTTGATCGCCGGCAGGCTTGCGATGTGCTCGTTGAGCGCCTGCACCTGGAATGCGACCGAGCGCGGATTGTAGGGATCGAGCACCACGAGATCGCGCACCGGCGCGAGCAGCGGCCCGACCAGATAGCGCGAGCGATAGGTGATCTGGCAATCGACCAGCGTCAGCAGCAGGTCGAGGTCCTCGGGGCTCGCCTCGTCATAGGCGAACTGGCGGGCGAAGCGCGTGGTGTTGATGGCGCGCTCGGCGCGGCGGCCCATTTCGAGGAAGCGCCAGCCGGCGGCGCGGTTCATGTTCTCCTGCGCGAGCCCTGCAAAGCTCGCAAGCTCCTGCAAGGTCAATTCCGCGGCGCTGACGACGCCGTCATCGTCCTCGACCTCATGTGCGAGCCGCTCGCTCATTTCGAGAATGACCTGCCAGGCATCCGGCGACAGCCGCTCGCGCAGCGAGCTCGCGGTGCGCTGCGCGGCGCGCACCAGCGAGAGCGCCGAGCCGAAACGGTCTTCCGACTGCAACGCTTCGGCCGCGACCTTTGCGGCTTGCGTCCGCGACGCCTGCGAGACCGCGCCCCAGGCGACCAGCAGCCGCTGGATCCGGTCGCCGGCCTGCTGCAGTCCCGCCGAGCCGCCCTTGCCGAGATCGCGCTGCTGAGTGCCGAGCGCGCGCAGCAGACGCAACGTCGCCTCGGCGCGTTCCAGATAGCGGCCGAGCCAGAACAGATTGTCGGCGGCGCGGCTCGGCAGCACGCCGGCAATGCGTTTGATCCGGACGTTGTCGGAAGCCGGCAGCAGCGTTCGCGGTCGAGACCTGCTTGTCGGAGACGACCCAGACGTCGGCCGCGCGGGCGCCGTTACCCATCGAGACCGCGCGGGCGTCGGGTTGCTCTGCGATCCGGCAGAAACCGCCGGGCATGATGGTCCAGCCATGTTCGGTCGCGGCAGCGAAGACGCGCAGCACGAACGGCCGCGGCGTGATCCGGCCCTGATCCCACACCGGCATGGTCGACAGCCGCGCCAGCTCCTGGCCGACGAAATCGATGCCGCGATCCCTGATCGCGGCGATCAATCGCTCGCGCTCCGAAGATGACAGCTCGCTCGCGAGCACCGGCCCATGGCGCTCGAAGCCCGGCACGCCTTTGCCATAGGCACCTTCGATCGCGAGCTCGTCGAGCCGCGACAGCACCTCCTCGCGCGCGGCGGCCTCGCCGCACCACCAGGTCGCGATATGCGGCATCTTCAGGTCTTCGCCGAGCAGACGCCGGCTCAACGCCGGCAGGAAGCCCAGCATGGCGCGCGATTCCAATACGCCCGAGCCCGGCATGTTGGCGACGACGACGCCGTTCTTGCGCAGGACGTCGATCAGGCCGGCCACGCCGAGATGCGAGGACGCGTCGAGCTCCAGCGGATCGAGCGAGTTGGAATCCACCCGGCGCAGCAGCACGTCGAGCCGCTTCAACCCGGCGACGGTGCGGATGTAGATGCGGTCGCCGCTGACGGCGAGATCGTCGCCCTCGACCAAGAGGAAGCCGAGATAGCGCGCGAGCGTCGCATGCTCGAAATAGGTCTCGCTGAAGATGCCCGGCGTCAGCACGCCGATCCGCGGCTCGTCGCGGTCGGCGCTGGCGCGCAGGGCCTCGCGAAACGCCTCGAAGAACGGCGCGACCCGTTCGACATTCATCGACTTGTAGAGCGAGGTAAAGGCGCGCGACAGCACCAGGCGATTCTCCAGCGCGTAACCCGCACCGGACGGCGCCTGCGTGCGGTCGCTCAGCACCCACCAGCGTCCGTCCGGCCCGCGGCCGATATCGGCGGCATAGAGGCTCAGGTATCGGCCGCCCGGCGGTGTGACGCCGCAGACGGGACGCAGATATTCGTTGCTGCCGGCGATCGCGGCTGCCGGGATCGCGCCCTCGGCGACCAGCCGGCCCTCGCCATAGAGGTCGCGCAGCACGAGTTCGAGGAGTTGCGCGCGCTGGGCGATGCCGGCGGAGAGCTGCTGCCACTCGGCCTCGTCGATCAGGAGCGGCAAATGGCTGAGCGGCCAGAGCTGCTCGGCGTTGTCGTTGGGCGCGCGGTAGGTGACGCCGGCTTCCCTCAGATGGCGGTCGGCGGCGCCGAAGCGGCGCTCGATGTCGGCCGGCGAGAGCGCCGCGAAGGCGTCGAAAAAGCGGGTCCAGACCGCCCGCGGCGCGCCGTCCTGGCCGATATATTCGTCGGGAATGCCCTGCAGGCGGACGTAGTCGCGCATCCATTGCGCCACCCGCCGCTGTCCCGGACGGGCCCTGCTCCCCGGGCCTGCCTGCTCGCCGGCTTGCTGGCCGGTGGTGTCAGCCATTCCGACTCTCCCCCCGCGAAAACTCCAGTCTTTCAATGCGGGAGCGGCGTCCTCAAGTCGAGAGTTAAAGGAAATTCGAGGCTGCGTTCCTCGCGGGGCGGGTCGATTTTCCCGGGGGTGTGGCCGTGATCCTGGAAGCGGGCGAGCCGTCGCGCCTCGGCCTCGTAGGAATTGACCGGCTTGGTCTCGTAGTTGCGGCCGCCGGGATGGGCGACATGATAGACGCAGCCGCCGAGCGAGCGGCCGTTCCAGGTGTCGATCAGGTCAAAGGTCAGCGGCGCATGCACCGGGATGGTCGGATGCAGGCCGGACGCCGGCTGCCAGGCCTTGAAGCGGACGCCGGCCACCGCCTCGCCGGAGCGGCCGGTTCCGGTCATCGGCATTCGCCTGCCATTGCAGGTGACAACGTGGCGGCCTTCAACAAAACCCTCAGCCTTGATCTGCAGACGTTCCACCGAGGAATCGACATAGCGCACGGTGCCGCCGGCGGTGCCCTCCTCGCCCAGCACGTGCCAGGGCTCCAGCGCCTGCCGGAGCTCCAGCGAGACGCCGCCGTGATGGACACGGCCAAAGGCCGGAAAGCGGAATTCGAGCTGCGCGAGATACCATTCCGGCGAGAAATCGTAGCCCGAGCGTCTCAGCTCATCCAACACATCGAGAAAGTCTTCCCAGAGGAAGTGCGGCAGCATGAAGCGGTCGTGCAGCCCGGTGCCCCAGCGCACGAACTTGCCCTCCTGCGGCTCGCGCCAGAGTTTTGCGATCAGCGCCCGGACCAAGAGCTGCTGCGCCAGCGACATGCGCGGATCGGGCGGCATTTCGAGCGCACGGAATTCGACCAGGCCAAGCCGGCCGGTCGGCCCGTCGGGCGAATAGAGCTTGTCGATGCAGATCTCGGCGCGGTGCGTGTTGCCGGTGATGTCGACCAGGATGTGCCGGAACAGCCGGTCGACCAGCCAGAGCGGGACGCTCTCGCCGGGCTGCGGCACCTTCGACAGCGCGATCTCCAGTTCATAGAGCCCGTCATGCCGCGCCTCATCGATGCGCGGCGCCTGGCTGGTCGGGCCGATGAACATGCCGGAGAAGAAATAGGACAGCGACGGATGCCGCTGCCAATACAGCACGAGACTCTTCAGAAGATCCGGACGGCGCAGGAACGGCGAGTCCTGCGGCGTGCTGCCGCCGACCACGACATGATTGCCGCCGCCGGTGCCGGTGTGACGTCCGTCGATCAGGAAGCGATTGGCGCCGAGCCGCACCTTGGCGGCGTCGTCGTAAAGCCCGATGGTGATGTCGACGGCCTCGCGCCAGCTTCCCGCCGGCTGAACGTTGACCTCGATCACGCCGGGATCGGGCGTCACCTTGATCACCTCGATGCGGGGATCATAGGGCGGCGCATAGCCCTCGACATGAACCTGCATCTGCATCTCTTCCGCGGTCGCTTCCACTGCGGTCAGCAGCTCGAGATAATCATCGATCTTTTCGACCGGCGGCATGAAGGCGCAGAGCAAGCCGTCGCGGATTTCGATCGACATCGCGGTGCGCACGCCGCCGGAGCGCACGGCTCTGTTCCTGCACCGCCTGCTGCGCGGCCGATTGCGGCGCGACCGACTGCTCGAACACCGGCAGGTCCTCGCGCGGCGCCATCGGGTCCTGCTCGACGATGTAGGGATAATCCTCGGGCGGAATGTAAGGCAGCGAGGCGATCGGCAACCGCAGGCCGAGCGGAGAATCGCCCGGCACGAGGAACAGACTGCCGCGCCGCAGATTCCAGCGCTCGCTGCGCCAGCGCGAGGCCTGCGATTGTGAGGCTTCCGCGTTCCAGCGCTGGATCGGCAGCACGAAGCCCTTCGGGATGTTGAGCCCCTGGTCGAACACCCGCGCCATGCGGGCGCGCTCCTCCGGATCGGACAGTTTGGAATCGCCGGGATCGACGTTCGGCGGCAACGCCGCCTCCTTCTGCAGCCAGTGGCCCGGGTCCTCGAACGCCGGCAAGACATAGTCCGCGCCGAGGCCGAGCTTGGTCGCGGTGCCCTCCGCGAAGCGCTCGGCATCGGTGATGTCGGCCTTGCGCGGGTTCTCGATTCTGGCGATCAGGTCGGCGTTCTTCCAGATCGGCACGCCGTCCTTGCGCCAGTACAGACCAAACGCCCAGCGCGGCAGGCTCTCGCCGGGATACCACTTGCCCTGGCCGTAATGCAGCAGACCACCCGGCGCGAAGCGCGTGTGCAGGCGGCGGATCAGTTCGTCGGCGAGCCCGCGCTTGGTCGGGCCGACGGCCGCGACATTCCACTCCGCGGACTCCATGTCGTCGACGGAGACGAAGGTCGGCTCGCCCGCCCATGGTCAGCCGCACGTCCTGCGCCTTGAGGTCGGCGTCGACCTGCTCGCCGAGCCTGGTCGAGCCGCGCCCAGGACTCGTCGGAAAACGGATAGGTGATGCGCGGCGCCTCGCGGATGCGCTTGACGTTCATCTCGAACGCGAAATCGACATTCGCAAAACCAGCCGTGCCCGAGATCGGCGCGGCCGAGCGATAATGCGGCGTGGCGGCGACGGGGATGTGCCCCTCGCCCGTCAGCATGCCCGAGGTGACGTCGAAGCCGATCCATCCCGCGCCGGGCAGATAGACCTCGGCCCAGGCGTGCAGGTCGGTGAAATCGTTCTCGACCTCGCGCGGTCCTTCGACCGGATCGATGTCGGGTCGCAACTGGATGAGATAGCCGGAGACGAACCGCGCGGCGAGCCCGAGATGGCGCAGCGTCTGGATCAACAGCCACGCGGAATCGCGGCACGATCCCGCACTCGCGGAGAGCGTCTCCTCCGGCGTCTGCACACCGGGCTCCATGCGGATGATGTAGCGAATTCTTTTCTGAAGCTTGGCGTTCAGATCGACCAGGAAGTCGACGGTCGAGTCCGCCTCGCGCGGGATTTCGGCAAGATACGCGGCGAGCAGCGGTCCGGGCGCGGAGGTTTCCAGGTATGGCGCCAGTTCGGTCTTCAACCCGTCGGGATACTGAAACGGAAACGAGCTGGCGTAGGCCTCGACGAAGAAATCGAAGGGATTGATCACGGTCATCTGCGCCGTGAAATCGACCTCGATTCTGAGCTCCGTGGCCTTCTCCGGAAAGACGTAGCGCGCGAGCCAGTTGCCTTGCGGGTCCTGCTGCCAGTTCACGAAATGGTTGGTCGGTGTGACCTTGAGCGAATAGCTCAGGATCGGCGTGCGCGTATGCGGCGCCGGACGCAGCCGGATGGTCTGCGGGCCGAGATCGATCGGGCGGTCGTATTTGTAATGCGTGACATGATGCAGCGCGACGAAGATCGACACGGACGGGCTACTCCAGCAGCTTTTTTGAGCAGAACACCGGTCCGGGCGGGGATCAAGCACTAACAACGGGCAGCGGATGCCTAGGAAATATTCCCGCAAAAGCCACGCATGCGCGTTCTCGCGGCCCCTTGCGCCCGAGCTTTGCTTCCTTTCGTGCCCTCCTTGAAATCAGAGGGCGCAGGGAAGACCGGGTGGCCACATGCACCCGGGGCCCCCGCGCAAAAAATTGCGCGAAGAGCGCGTTGACCACAGGTACAGGCGGATACACTCCGGCCTTCCCTGCGCAATGGTTTTACGGCTTACTTCGTGCTCTCCCCGGTGAACCAGCTTGATTGCCACCGTCGCTCGCGCATCATTTCGCGCAAAGCTTAGCGCCTGCATTGGCGCGCCAGGACCACACGACTTCGCCGTCCGCAAAAAGTGCCGCTCGTCAGTCGGCACCATCGCGTCCACCGCATTCCCGCTCCACGTTCGTGACGATCGCGATACGCCCCTCTTGCCGGTGCGGGATGCACAAGCGTAAGCACAATTTCGGAAAATACGAAATGGAAAAATTTTTGCAGGAAGGACTGGACAACCCAAATCAGCTTGAAGCTGCTTACGAAAATCGATTTTACGCGCAACGACTTTTCAGTCCGTTTCCGCCGAGCAAGCTGCGCAGTCCAGCGAGAATTGAACTGATTTGCCCGACGACCACCGGACAAGGTCGCGGAGATTAGCCAGCTCGCCGAGCCGATAATCATGGGAGCAAAAACGTAGTTAGTGGTGGCGCTTCCTTCTCGCCCGCGCGGGCTTCTGACCGACTCCGTTGCGGAACGCGCGTTTTTGTCCGCTATGCCCCTGACAGCGGCGCGAAAGCAGACATCGTGGGACTTCCGCGTCGGGCCAACAGGAGACTCATGCACCGCAGCAGAGAGGCCAACTATTCGATCACCTCATCGGCGCTGCACACCAACGCAGGCGGATCAATCCCAATTCCGTTCCTGATCGTTTGAGTTGGCTGGCTCGCATTGATTTTCGCACGATGATTTCCGACGAACCGTTTCGCAACGCGCTCGCTCGCCCGCAACAATAGAGCGACTATTCGACGATGGCACGCAACCTTTTCGCGAGTTCCCTTGATCTGCATCAATCGGGCGTTTCCCCTGCCTTATAGCGTTCTCGACAAGGCATTCCCCCATTGGGGCAATCTTCATGATTTCGACCAGAATGCCGTTCTGGCTCCGAGTTGTTTCGCTTCTTGCCGTCGTCCTTCTTTGCACGGCCGCGGGGCTGTACGGCTACCGTTGGTATAGTCGTCCCGTCACGCTGACGGTGGCGGTCGGCTCGATCGATGGCGAAGCAGCCAAGGCAATATCGACGATGGCCGCCCAGCTAACCGAGGATGGTGCACCGGCGCGACTGAAGGTCATCGACGCGGGAACCTCGGTCGAAGCCGGTAAACAGTTCGCCGCGGGAAATGTCGATCTTGCCGCGGTCCGCGGCGACGTCGGCGACTTGTCTCAAGCCCAGGCCATCGTAGTCCTGTCACACATAGTAGTCGCTCTCGTTGCACCGCCCGGTTCATCGATCGACAGCATCGACAAGCTCAAAGGCCGCACCGTAGGCGTGCTGGGCGGCGAGGCAAACGCCAAAATTGTCGATGTATTGAGCACCTCCTACGACCTTGCCCGCAACAAAACGGTTTTCAAGAACCTGAGCTTGCAGGACGCTCGGCAAGCCGTTCAATCGAAGCAAGTCAGCGCCCTGTTGGTGGCGATTCCTCTGACGGAGAAATATTTGACGCTGGTTAAGGGCTTTTTCCCGCAAGGCGCCAAAACGACTCCAGTCCTGATCCCAATCGAACTCGGCCGCCGCCATCGCTGACACCAATCGCGCCTATGAGAGCTTCGATGTGCCAAAGGGTACCTTGCGTGGATCGCCTCCGGTTCCGGACGACGACCTGACAACTTTGAGGACTTCGCTCTATCTCGTCGCGAGAAAGAGCCTCAACGCCGACGTTGCAACGCATCTTACTCAAAGCATCCTGAAAGTACGAAGAGAATTGCTACGAGAGAATCCTCTATTCGCGCAGATCACCGCTCCTAGCATAGAAGCGGATGCCTACCTCCCTGTTCATCCCGGGGCCCTGGCCGTTTACAACGGCACGACGCAGAGCTTCATGGATGAATATAGCAACTACATCTATATTGGCCCGATGATACTGGGGGGCATCGCCTCGGTCCTGGCGGCCGCCTGGAAGTTTTTGGGCATCGGGCAACCCGAATTCCGGCAAGGCCCCCTCGATACACTTTATGGCTTTGCGCGGCGGATACGCGGAGTCAATTCCGAGGGCGAGCTTTCAAATATCGAGGAAGAAATAGACAACATTCTGAAAGCCGAAAGCCGCAAGGCCGATGCGGGCGATGAAAACGCCGTCGATGCCGCGACCCTCAACGTCGTTGCGCACCGTTTGGAAAACCTGATCCATGACCGCAGGGCGACCCTTATGGCAAAACCGCTGAGGGCTTCGGTGGCATAAGACAGAGCGCCCCGAAAGCGGTCACGGACGCTAAAGCGACCTTGTTCAAGGGCGAATCGTTATCGCGCTTTAGTTTGTTTGCGCAAACGAGCGCTTTGGGTTGATGCTGTCGAAAAGTCTTTTTGCGTGGGCTCCGCCGCGATGCGCATCGTCGAAGAGAGCTTTCTGATCGACACGTCTGTGTGCGAGCAGCGGGCTTCCTGCAGGTTCGGCGGGGGCGATTTAGCGACGCGAAGGCCGTGTTGCCCGTTTTGATTTAGCTCAATCTCAAAGGTCGCGACGCCCTTAAGCTTCCGCCGCTAGGGGAGGAGTTGCATGGTGAAGATCATTCTGGTGATTGTCGCCATTTTGATGTTGTCGTCATCAAGTGCGGCGGCGCAAGGGGGGTGGCAATAGGGGATTGCGCAGCCGACCTTAGGAAGCTGTGTCCAGGTATCCCACCAGGGAACGATCGCCTCCGGGCCTGCATGAGGGAGCACCTCCACGATATCTCATTTCCATGCCTAGTGACGTTTGGTAAGTTCGCTGAGGTAGACGAGTTCTCGCAATGATTGCAGTGCCCATCTCCGGCAACAATGTGCGAGCGTCGAGCCTGGAGGAGAACAGTTCGCGGCTTGCCTGAAGTCTGCTGTGGCCGGTCTCAGCGATTCTTGTAAAGACGCTCTTGCGTGAGTAGTCCACCGCACTCACTCTGGTGACTACGACAATGACAACGTGCGCTATTCCGTGGAGCGCGCTTCCATTTGCCACTTCGAATGACGGCTTTGGGTCACACCCGGAAGAACTCGCTCTGAGCACAACGGGTCCGCTTTACGCCCGAACAGCAGACGTAAAAGCAAGATCCCAGGAGATCGCGTGGGCGCTGGGATCTGTAGCAAAATGCAATCGGCTGCTCCTCGGCTAGGCAAACTCTGACAATCTTGGCGTCAGCGGAATGAGAATCGCTTTGCCTACCCATCAATTCAACGTCAGCCTTTCGCGCTCCCCCTCGGAAATTCGAGCACAAGGCACGTCGTCGTCGCATGCGCAATCAGCCGATCCTTTGCATCGGTGATGCGCGCCTCGGCGGTAGCGACGCGGCGGCCGGCGTTGAGCACGCGGCCCTCGGTGCGGATCACGCCGCTCGTCTCGTTCATGCCGCGCACGAATGAGATCTTGAACTCCAGCGTGGTGTAACCAGTGCCCGCGGGCAGCGTGCTCTGCACCGCAAGCCCCATCGCGGAATCCAAGAGGATCGCGGCATAGCCGCCATGCACCGAGCCGATCGGATTGTAATGGCGCAGACCCGGCACGCTGTGAATCACGACGGCGCCGGGTTCGACCGTGCAATCGAACGGCTCGACCGTCTGCATGATCGGCGGCTCCGGCAATCGTCTCGCGAAGATCGCGCTGACAAAATCGAGCCCCGACATCGATGCCCTCACGTCGATGGGTACGATGCCGTATTCGAGAGCTTGCTTTCCGGGTTTATCGTCCATGATCTCTCAACCGTGTCGTCATGCGGGACCTGCGCGTGTGCCTTCAAAAGCAAACGCCTCCAAGCCCCTCCCTCGAAGACTTCGATCTGAGACGTTCGCGGAATAATCTAGGTGACCCGCCCGGTCGCCCGCATCGCCGCCGAGACACGAGGTTTGTCGTTTCTGCCCTACCCTAGCAAACAGACCGCTGATTGGTCCATCTAGACTTCGCACAGGTCAGCTAAGGGGCCAGGGGCTGACATGGCGCGCTGACATGGTGCGCCACGCGATGTTCGACGGATTCCGCTGGACACCGGCACGCCAACGTCCGGCCGGGCCCCCGAGGAAGGGAGGCCCGGCCGGACTTGCCGTGGCATCAGTTGTTCGCGCCGGCGCGAGCGTGCCGAATGACCTGATGCTCGTCGCGGGTTAGCTGCACCGGCGCGAGCCTGAAGGTGAGCTTGTCAAGCTTGCCGGTGAAACGGAAGGGCACCTGATAGTCCTTGTCTTCAACGCCAGTGCGGGTATCGACACCCACGTCGAAGGTTTCCTCGATGGCAATGATGAACGGAATGGTGTGCGGGATTTTGTTGGTGGCGACCTCCTTGTCGTCCACCTTCAGGACGCCCGTGCCGCCCTTGCCGAAGCCGGGTCCATCGTATTTGAAGTCGAACACGATGGTGTGCTTGCCTGGCGCGAGTGCGTCCTGGCCTTCCCACCGGAAGCGTTCGAGATCGAGGAAGTTGTAGAGGAATACTGGCTTGCCCTTGAGCAAATACAGGCCATAGCCGCCGAAACGTCCCCCCTCAGTGACGATCATTCCTTCGCTGCCGCCGTCCTGTGAGCCGGCACGCCCAACGGTCGAACCAGCACTGCCCGGAATGTTCACTTCGGCGGTGATCGTGTAGGCCCTATTCAGGATACTGGGTGCATCGCTCTCTGGCAGGCCTGATATTTCGCCCGCGTAGGTGAAGGTGTTCCGACCTGCAGTCGCACTCGGCCGCGGCGCGATGATGCGCGGAAGGACCGAGTTATCAAGCGGAAACACGTTGTATTTCGTCGCTTCCACCATGAACAGTTCCTGCAACTCGCGGAGCTTGTCCGGCATCTTCGCCGCGAGGTCGTTGCTCTCCGAGTAATCCTCCGCAATGTTGTAGAGCTCCCACTTGTAGCCGTTGACCACGTTCTCGGGCAGCTTGACGGTGCCCAAGAGCCAGGGCGGCGCAGGTGGCGTTGTCGCCGCGATCCAACCGTCGTGGTAGATGGCGCGGTTGGCGAACATCTCAAAATATTGCGTCGTTCGCGCGGACTGCACGTTCGCGCTCGACTTGTCGAAGGTGTAGGTCATGCTGACACCTTCGATCGGCTTCTGTGCGATGCCGTTGACCATAAGCGGTGCCGGAATGCCGGTTGCCTCAAGGATGGTCGGTACGATGTCGATCATGTGGTGGAACTGAGTGCGGAAGCCGCCCGCATCCTTGATGCGGTTCGGCCAACAGATCGCCATGCCTTGGCGGGTGCCACCGAAATGCGACGCCACCTGCTTCGTCCATTTGAACGGTGTGTCGAACGCCCATGACCAGGCCACTGACATGTGCGGATAGGTCTCGGCCGAACCCCAGGCGTCGTACGCCTTCAATTGCTCCGCGATCGGCAGATCCAAAATACCATTGTAAGCCGTGTATTGGTTAGGCGTGCCGACGGTCGTGCCTTCCGCGCTCGTACCATTGTCACCGCTGATGTAGATGACCAGGGTGTCGTCGAGCTTGCCTTCGTCCTGGACTTCCTGAATGACGCGACCGATTTCGTGGTCGGTATAGGCGGCATAACCGGCGAACACTTCAGCCTGCCTTGCGAACAGCTTCTTCTCGTCGGCCGTCAAGGTGTCCCATTTTTTCAGGTCATCCGGCCAGGCTGTGAGCTGGGTGTTTTCGGGGATGACGCCAAGCCGCTTTTGATTGGCGAAAATCTGCTCGCGAAGGGCGTTCCAGCCCATGTCGAACTTACCCTTGAACTTGTCGATCCATTCCTTGGTCGGCTGATGCGGCGAATGGGTGCCGCCGGGCACGTAATAGAGGAAAAACGGCTGATCCGGATCGGCCGCATTGAGCTGTCGCAGGTGGGCGATCGCGTCGTCCGCCAGGTCCGTGGTCAGATTGTAGCCGGGCTTTCCGACCCAGGGGAAAACCTGTGTGGTGTTCCGGAACAGGTATGGCGTCCACTGATCAGTCTCGCCGCCCATGAAGCCGTAGAAATAGTCGAAGCCCATGCCGATGGGCCACTGATCGAACGGTCCCGCCACGCCGTACTGATAACTCGGCGTGTTGTGGTTCTTGCCAAACCAGGACGTGGCGTAGCCGTTCTGCTTCAGGATCGTGCCAATCGTCGCGCTCTCCGGTCCGATGATGCTGTCGTAACCCGGATAGCCGGTCGATTGCTCCGAAATGATGCCAAAGCCGACCGAGTGGTGATTGCGGCCGGTAATTAGCGCGGCCCGTGTCGGCGAGCATAGCGCCGTGGAGTGGAACTGAGTGTAGCGCAGTCCCATCTGCGCAATGCGATCCATCGCCGGGGTTGGGACGACACCGCCGAACGTCCCCGAAACGCCGTAGCCCTGATCGTCAGTCATGATCAGGAGCACGTTGGGGGCACCCTTGGGCGGCACCACGCGGGCGGGCCAATAAGGTTTCGACTGGCTGGCCTGCAGGTTGATCTCGCCGCCGAACTTCGGCGGCGGCGGCGGGAGATACTTTCCATCAATCGTCGTCGTGGCTCCGGGCGAGCCCGGCGTGCCGGTGGTTTGCTGCGCGGCCGCCGGTAGACCTGACACTGCCGCAATGGCAACAGTTGCCAGCAGCACGAGCCAAATGCTCCTCCTCGTGCTCATGGTTCCCTCCCTGCATGTGCGATGCGGTCCCACATCCTGAGCGCGGCTAGAACCGCTCGCTATGCAGCTTCGGCAGATTTGGCACCGCGCTTCGATGTCTGGGGTGAATCAAAACCGGCCTGGAAAGCGGAAGTAGCGTTGGTGGCGCTTGCATGGTCCACAAACGTCCCGAGAGGGATGGCTATCCGCAATAGGTGCGCGGCGTAGTTAGTTAGGCTGTGGAACTCATGATCAGGTCCGCTCGGCCCCCAGAGCGGCCAAGCCGGACGTGCTGATGTCGACGCGGCGGGCCGATTTCTGCCTCCCGCGCCTCCTGATGCTCGTGGCCCGTGGCGATCGAGCCGGTCGCGTCCCTGACAGCCTCGATGCGCTCGCAAACGCTGAGCAAAAGCGCGGCTGACTATACGAAACGACAGTCGAACGCAACCAGCGAGTGTGGCGCTCAAGGCACAGTCTTCGAAGAAACGACTGGGCAACGGGCGGTTTGCCGATCTCGCATAGAGTGGCGGTGCCAAGATGTGCTTATCGTAAGTTGAGTTTCGGAACTCCTTGGGTGGCCGGAAAAAATTAAAAATTATGAGGGGACCGCAGATGCAGTGCCTTCGATCAGGCTTAAAATCCAGTTCTTCTCGGCGGTGTTTTCGTATTGGTGCGCTCATCGCGCTCTTGACGCTCCCCACCGAAATCGCTCGTGCCGACGAAGGCGGCGTCAGCTTCTGGATACCCGGATTCTTCGGCAGCCTCGCTGCTGCCCCCTCGACCCCGGGATTTTCCATGACCTCGATATACTATCACACCTCGGTCTCCGCCGGCGCTGATGTGGCGCGCGCGCGCCAGTTCGAGATTGGCAACATTCCAGTGAATTTCACGGGCAACGTGAGCGCGGCCGTCAATGCAAATGTGGATCTTGGCCTTCTAGTGGGGACCTACACTTTCGAGACACCGGTGTTGGGTGCTCAGGTCTCCGTCGCTCTGATGGGAGTCTACGGTTCCAACTCGACCTCGCTGGCCGGATCGCTCGCGGGAACATTGACCGGACCAGGCGGCGGCACTTTCCCTTTCTCGCGCTTCGACAGCATCAACAGCGACATCATCGCATTTGGCGATTTGATCCCATTCTACCAGATGAAATGGAACGCCGGTGTTAACAACTTCATGACCTACGTCACCGGCGACATGCCCGCTGGGGCCTATCAATCGAACCGTCTTGCGAATTTGGGGCTCGGGCATTGGGCCATCGACGCTGGCGGTGGCTACACCTATTTCGACCAAAAGACCGGGCACGAAGCTTCAGCGGTGCTCGGCTTCACATACAACTTCGTCAATCCTGCCACTCAATACCAGAGCGGCGTCGACATGCACCTCGACTGGGGTGTGTCGCAATTCCTGACCAAGCAGTGGCAGGTCGGCCTCGTGGGCTACATCTACCAGGAGCTTGGCTGCGACAGCGGCTCCGGTGACCGCGTCGGCTGCTTCCGGTCACGCGTGGTCAGCGCCGGACCGCAGGTCGGCTACATCTTCCCGCTCGGAGACAAGCTGCAGGGGTATCTCAACCTGAAGGCCTACGGCGAATTCGCTAATGAAAATCGGCCAGCGGGCTGGAACGTCTGGTTGACGTTCAATGTTTCGCCTGCAGCAACGCCTCCGACATCAACCAGGCCGATGTTCACCAAATAGAAGCGGTGCTTTCCAATTGCTGCGCAATTCCTGATTGGGGGTCAGCCATGAGGGACTCATTTCTTGGAAGCGTTACGCTGTTTGCAATCTGTGTGAGTTTCACCGCGCACGCTGCTGACATGCCGGTGAAGGCTCCGCCGGTCCTCTCACCGCCCTACAATTGGTCAGGATTTTATCTTGGCGCAAATGTCGGTGGGGCATGGACCAACGGCAGCCTGAACATTCCAGGTAACAATTTGTACGGCGGTCTCACCGAATTCATCGGTGGCGTTCAGGCCGGCTACAATTTCCAGGTCGGTCATCTATTGTTTGGTGTGGAAGGTGATTTCGATGGGGCGACTTTTGGTCATCCCGCGCTTCCCACTCCTACGCTCGGCTCCGTGAGCCAGAACTGGATTGGAACGATTGCCGGCCGCATCGGCCTCGTGGAGGACCGTTGGCTTGTCTACGGCAAGTTCGGCGGCGGCTGGGTGCAGAGCAATGCCACGTTGAACTTTCCCGGCGTCACTTGGCAGGGGTCCAACACCAGCTCCGGCTGGTTAGCTGGAGTGGGTGTCGAGTACGGCTTCAAATCCAACTGGACGATCAAAGTCGAGTACGATCAAATTTTCCTCGGAAACTGGACTTCCGCCACGGCTCTGCCAATCCAGTTGAACCGCGACCTCCAAATGGTCAAGTTCGGTGCGAACTACAAATTCGAGAGCGGGCTTCCCGACGCGGTCGCACCGGCAACAACCCGGCATTCAACCGGGCATTCCGCAGAACCCTCCGAAGATGAAGACCTGGCCAAGAAATCGCAGAACCCGATCGCCGATCTCGTCAGCGTTCCGTTCCAAAGCAACACCAATTTCAACGCTGGACCGTTCAACCGCACCCAGGAAGTGCTCAATATTCAGCCCGTCGTGCCGCTGCACATCAACGCAGACTGGAATGCTGATCTCGCGCACCATCATGCCCGTGGTCAGTCAACCCAACCCGATATTCACAGCAGCACAAATGGCATTGGCGATATTACCCAGGAGTTTTTTCACCGCGGGTCGCTGATCTGGGGCGTCGGCCCAGTCTAATCCGTCCGCGACCGATCCGATTCTCGGAACCGGTAAGGTGTTGTTCGGTCGACCTGCACCTCGTCGCCCGCATCGGGTCATCGGTGATTGGTCAACAATCAGTGGGCGATTGGCGGCAATCCGTGCGCCAGAACGTAGCAATGAGTTCCTCCGCAGCCGTTTGTACTATTGCGCCGGGCAGTCCACAAGGGCACCAGTGATTACCGCGAACGTCTGGCCGCCGGGTCACAATGCCGTCCGTCCGGCGGTTTTGGCGAATATCCAGATGGGCGACCAGCCAGTGAGCGCAAATATAGCCGCCTGAGCCGTAACAACGCGTTCATCCAACCGGCACGCCGAATCGGCAATTGCGACTGAATTGTCTCTGGTTTGGAGCGGTAGCGAGATCTCTGCGAACGAACACGACAAGATCGGTCAGTGAGTGGACGACGGGAGAACTTCGACATGATGTCCCCGGCGTCTGGGCGATGGGACTTGGCTACACATGCGCTCATCTCCGCGTGCCCAATCCGTGGTCTTCACCTAGACCAGTGGGAACGACTGTCGGCAGGAGTGAAAGAGATTTACGTTTGGGAGCAATTGATGCGGTTTTCACCATCGCGTACGGCTCAAGCTACACGTCCAAATTTTACAGCGATTGTATCGTGAAGCAGGGGATTAAGGCCATTTGAAGGATGAAGGCTGCGTCCGCTTGCGACCTGAGCTGTACCCTAAACCCGCTACGGGAGTACTATTGGCGGCACTGGTCAAGTTATGTGGCTTGCCAAATCCCGAGCTGAAGTAGCTGCCCGCCTCATCTAGCCTGACGGCTTCGCGAAATGCGCTGATGACCGCAACGGGTCAACATCCGAAGACTCAGCGAGCTCTTAGCTCAGAGATCGGACCGCACAACGGACATGCTGACTTGGTAGCAGCGGGCCGATTGCGGTCATTTCGCATCGGTCTGACCGCCTTTAAGGGCGGGTTGCGGATGTCCAGCTCGAACATGCGCCTAAACGTGGCGGGCTACCGAGTCTCGCAGGCCGCCTCGTCCGGAACCCGAGTAACCCCAAGCAGCGACGAATCGGCCCACAAAACTGGACTCGAATCCGGCGCGATTGAAGTTATCATCGCCCGCAATCAACAAGCGTGTTGGCGTCAGATCGAATCGCCGGAACACCGAAGGCTATTTCCAAAAGAATGCCTTCTAACGAACCACCGCGATTTCTTCGTCGGAATGCTGGAGAATGCAATTGATCAAAAGGGCAACGTGTTTGGCTTTCGTAGCGCTAGGGCTTGTAAGCGCTCTTCGGCCGTCCCCCGCTGTCGCCGACGCTGGCGGTCTGAGCTTCTGGCTTCCCGGTGCGTTCGGCAGCTTGGCCGCGGCGCCCGGTGTACCAGGATGGTCCTACGCGACGATCTACCTGCATCTGCAGAGCGAAGGCGGCCGCGGCGCCAACTTCGTGCTGCCCGGCGGCGGGCGCGGGGCGGTCGCCGTCGGGCTCACCGATCATGCCGATGCGCTGGTCCAGGGCATTACCTACACCTCGGCGCTGCCGGTACTCGGCGGCCAGGCAGCCTTCACCGTGCTTGGCGCGCCGGGCAACGTCGGCGTTGGCGTCGGCGCTACGCTTACCGGGCCGCTCGGCAACACTGTCTCCGGCGTGAAGACCGACAACCGCACGACCGTCGCCGACGTCTTCTATCAGGGCACGCTGAAATGGAATCAAGGCGTCAACAACGAGATGGTCTACGTCACCGGTAACATCCCCAGCGGCACCTACGATTCGAATCGGCTGGCCAATCTGAGCCTCGGATTCGTCGCCTTCGACGCCGGCGGCGGATACACGTATTTCGACCCGAAGGCGGGCAACGAGTTCTCAGTGGTCGCCGGACTGACCTACAGCCTTCCCAATCCGTACCTTCAGTACCAGAACGGCATCGACTTCCACATCGACTGGGCCGCCTCGAAATTCCTGACGCAGACCTTTCAGGTCGGTGTCGCCGGCTACTACTTCCAGCAAATCACGGACGACAGCGGTCCCGGCGCCGTCCTGGGAGGCTTCAGGGGCATGAGCGTAGGTATCGGTCCGCAGGTCGGCTTCCTCTTTCCTAACTTGTTCGAGGGTTACCAGGGCTACCTGAACCTCAAGGCCTACAAGGATGTTGAGACGGAGAACCGGCCTTCAGGCTGGAGCACATGGGCGACATTCTCGATCGCTCCGGAGCCACCCGCTCCACTGAGCAAATCTGTCCGGCAGAAATGACCGCGCTACAGAGCTCATGTCAGCAGCGGGTCAAAATCGGTAAGCCGGGGATCGAGGACAACTATTCCGCTTCGCGCGCTGGAAAGCGGACGTAGCGTTGCTGGCGCTTACATGGTCCACAAACATCCCGAGAGGGATGGCTACCCGCAAATAGCTGCGCGGCCTTGTTAAGGCTGTGGACTCATGATCAGGTCCGCTCGGCCCCCAAGAGCGGCCAAGCCGGACGTGCGGATGTCGACGCGGTTGGCCAATTTCTGCCTCCCGCGCGCCTCCAGGCCACCCTCCTGAGAAGGGTAGTGCCCGCGCTTCAGCGCTGCACCACCTACTTCTTGTGATCCTGATGCTTGTGGCCCCCGGCGATCGAGCCGGTCGCGTCCCTGACGGCCTCGATGCGCTCGATCTGCTGGCCGATCTTGCCGGTGGTCGTGCGGAGCCCGTCGACGCCGATCTCGCTGTTCGCCACGCCGGCACGCAGCGAGCCTATCTCGATTGCGGTATCGTCCTGCGCCATGCGGAGACGGAGCGTCTCGCCCTTCAATTGGGCGAGATTCGATTCGATCAGGGCAGCCGTATCGCGCTGGCGCGCCTCGTTCTCGTCGGTAGTGGTGCGCAGCGCTCCAAGGCCGATCTCGGCATTGGCGAGGCTCCCGCGGATATGGGAAAGCTCCTCAGAGGTATCGCCCTGACGCTCGCGCAGCTTGGCGGTGTCCGCCTTGACCTGATCGAGTTCTGCCATCATGACGGCGACGCGGTCTTCGAGCGTCAAGGGAACCGCGTTCGGGAAGGACAGGCGGTGGGTTCCGATGCCCCACGCCATGAGGCCGGCGCTCGCTGCGAGCGCGAGACCGATGGCGACACGGAAAGGGGCCGTTGTGCCGCGATGCGGGAGGGCATCCGGCGTCATTGCTGGGTTACGCATGTACAGGTCTCCAGTATCTGAAAAAAGAAATTATGATCGTCTTCAGGTTGCGAATCCCCTAAGCGCACCACGTCCGTTTGAATTTCGTACCTCCGTAGATTTGCGGATCAGCCGCCGGGCGCGCGAATGCGCCGCCGGATGACAGGCTGCGCGTGCCCACCAATGGGGGTGGCATCGCGAGCGGCGTCAGCGGGGACTGAGCAGGAACAGCGGGGAGCTTGTGCCCATTGGGCGGGCGAATGGCGAGTAGCGAATGGACGCTGCCCTATTCGCTATTCGCCACTCCCTATTCGCTACGTTCACATCGTCGCGCCGAGCGTCCAGGGGGCGAACTCGGCGCCGCCGAAGTCGAAGCTTTCGCTCTTGGTCGGCTGGCCCGACGCCGTTTTCAGCATCAGATCGAAGATGCGCTGGCCGCATTGCTGCACCGTCTCCTCGCCGTCGAGGATGGTGCCGCAGTTGACGTCCATGTCGTCTTCCATGCGCTTGTACATCGGCGTGTTGGTGGCGAGCTTGATCGATGGCGCGGGCTTGCAGCCGAACACGCTGCCGCGGCCGGTGGTGAAGCAGACCATGTTGGCGCCGCCCGCCACCTGCCCGGTCGCCGCGACCGGGTCGTAGCCGGGCGTGTCCATAAAGACAAAACCCTTCTTGGTGACGGCCTCGGCATAATGCAGCACGTCGACGAGATTGGTGCTGCCGGCCTTGGCCATCGCGCCGAGCGATTTTTCAAGAATGGTGGTGAGGCCGCCGGCCTTGTTGCCGGGGCTCGGATTGGCGTTCATCTCGGCGCCTTCGCGCGCGGTGTATTCCTCCCACCAGCGCATCAGCGCGACCAGCTTCTCGCCGACCTCGCGGCTGACCGCCCGCCGCGTCAACAGATGCTCGGCGCCATAGGTCTCGGGAGTCTCGGAGAGGATCACCGTGCCGCCGTGGCGCACGAGGAGATCGCTTGCGGCACCCAGCGCCGGATTGGCGGAGACGCCGGAATAGCCGTCCGAGCCGCCGCATTGCAGCGCGACCGTCAACTCGCTCGCGGCGACCGGCTCGCGCTTGACCTTGTTGGCGTCGGTGAGCGCTTCCTTGACGAAGGCGATGCCGGCCTCGACGGTCTTGCGGGTGCCGCCGACCTCCTGAATATCCATCGCGCGCAGGCGCCCGGCGAGCTTCTGCTCCTGCATCAGCCCGCCGATCTGGTTGACCTCGCAGCCGAGGCCGAGCACGACGACGGCCGAGAAGTTCACGTGCCGCGCATAGCCGCCGAGCGTCCGGCGCAGCAGAGCCAACGGCTCGTCCTGCGTCATGCCGCAGCCGGTCTTGTGGGTCAGCGCGACCACGCCATCGACATTGGGGAAATCGGCCAGCGGATTGTCGCCGGTGAACGGATTCTTCTTGAAGACATCGGCGACCAGGCCCGCGACATGGGCGCTGCAATTCACCGAGGTGAGGATGCCGATATAGTTGCGCGTGGCGACGCGGCCGTCCGGACGGCGGATGCCCTCGAAGGTCGCCGGCAGATCGAAATTCGGCACCGGCTTGACGTCGACTCCGAACGCATAGTCCTTGGCGAAATCGCCCATGCCGCAGTTCTGCGTATGCACATGCTGGCCGGGCGCAATCGGCGCGGTGGCAAATCCGATGATCTGGCCATAGCGGCGGATCGGCTCGCCCATTTCGATCGGCTTGATCGCAACCTTGTGGCCCGCCGGAATGCGCTCGACCGTGGTGACACCATCGGCGACGACCAGCCCAGCCGGCAGGCTCGCGCGCGCGATCAGCACGCCGTCGTCAGGATGCAGGCGGATGACGGGTGCTGGAGTCATGGTGAGTCTCCCGGTTGAGTTCGTGGATGGTTGGGAGCGGGCGAATAGCGAGTGGCGAATAGCGGATAGATGAAGAACCCTATTCGCTACTCCCTATTCGCCATTCGCCGTTCAAGCCTTGCCGGCTGAATCCTTGCGCGTCTGGTTGACCTGCATCCTGGCGTAGGTCGACATCAAGCCGACTTCGTTCGACAGCGTTACGAGCTTGAAACCCATGTTGATGGCGCGCACCGCGCCGTCGGCGCCGCTGCAATGGATACCGGGATTGAGCCCGCGCTTGCCGCATTCCTTCACGATCTTCTCGTAGATCTTCAGGATCTCCGGCTCGTCGCGATCGAGCTTCGGCACGAGGCCATAGGAGAAGCCGAGATCAGACGGGCCGATATAGACGCCGTCGATGCCCTCGACGTCGAGGATGGCTTCCATGTTCTCGACCGCCGTCTTGGTCTCCATCATCGGCAGCAGCACGATCTCGTCATTGGCGGTCTGCTGATAGGTGCCGGCCGAGCCGTACATGCCGGCGCGGATCGGGCCGTTGGAGCGCACGCCCTTCGGCGGATATTTGGAGTACGAGACCAGGTTTTTGGCTTCCTGCGGCGTGTTGATCATCGGGCAGATCACGCCATAGGCGCCGCCGTCGAGCACCTTGCCGATGATGCCTGGCTCGTTCCAGGGCACGCGGACCATCGGCGTCACCGGATGGCCATGCATCGACTGGAAGCACTGCACCATGGAGAGATAGTCCTGCACGCCATGCTGCATATCGACGGTGACGCTGTCGAAACCGCATTGCGCGATCACCTCGGCGGAAAAGCCGGACGGGATCGCAAGCCATGCGTTCACCACTGCCTTGCCCGACGCCCAGACTTGCTTGACCTTGTTTGCCATGGATCGCGTTTCCTTTTGTTATCTTAGCGTTGTTTTTAACGCAGCCGCCTAGCTGGCCGCCCGCTGGATGCTTGCCTCGCTGACGCCCACTTCGCGCGCCGTGTTCACTATCGCCGCCCAGGTGTCGTCAGGCAAGGGGATGCCGTTTTTGGTGCGCTCGGCGCGCGTCTTGCGTTCGGGATCGCCGGGAACCAGCACCTGATCGACGCCGGAAACCGGCTTGGTCTCGCGGATGAAGTCGGTATAGCGCGTGATTTCGCCATCGAAGAAATTGGCGGGATCGACGACCTTGGGGTCGATGTAGAACGCCAGCATGCCGTTGGCGAAGCGCCGGTCCCCCGCGGTCGCGCCGGTGCCGGTCAAGGCGCCGCCGAGCAGCTCGCAGATGAACGCCAGTCCCGAGCCCTTGTGCTCGCCGAAGGCGCGGATCGCGCCCGTCCCCTTGGTGTGGTCGCGCGGGCCATCGGCCGCGTGCGGACCATAAAGCACCGCGGGATCCTCGCTCAGCGTGCCGTCGGCATCGATCAGCGCGCCTTTCGGCAGTTTCTTGCCGCCGCGGCTTGCGACCAGCACCTTGCCCTCCGCGACGATCGAGGTCGCGAAATCGAGCACGATCGGGTCTTGGCCCTGGCGCGGAATACCGACGCAATAAGGCGCGGTCGACAGCCGCTTCTCGACGCCGCCATAGGGCGCGACCAGAAGCGAGCCCGCGGCGTTCACGAAGTACACGGACACCAGGCCCTCGGCGGCGGCCATTTCGGCCCAGTCGCCGACGCGGCCGAGATGGCCGGAGTTTCGCAACGCCAGCGCGGCAAGGCCGGACTTCTTGCACTTCTCGATGCCGAGCTTCACCGCCAGCGGCGTCACGGTCTGGCCATAGCCGAACTTGCCGTCGACGACGACCAGCGACGGCGTATCGACCACGACCTCGGGCGTCTGGTTCGGCACGACCGAGCCCATCTTCTTCCAGCGGATATAGACGGGCACGCGGATCACGCCGTGGCTGTCATGGCCGGTGAGGTTCGCGGTGGTGAGGTAGGTCGCGATGCGCCGCGCCTCCTCCGGCGAGGACTCCGCATGCGTGAAGACGTCGGCGACGAAATCGACGAGATTGTCGAGCTTGATGGTAACCATGGATGCAGCCCGTTGGTTTGTGCGCCTGCAGCGTTGAGGCAGGCGCTGGCCTTTCTTATGCGCTGGCTTTGGCGTGACCGCCGAGATAGGCGGCCGCGATGGCTTCGTTGCCCCACAATTCGTCGGGCTTGCCGCCAAGCACAATACGCCCGGTTTCCAGCACATAGCCATAGTCGGCGACGGATAGGCCCATGCGCGCATTCTGCTCGACAAGCAGGACCGTCGTGTTGCGCCGGATCTCCGAGATGATCTTGAACACGGCCTGCACGATGACGGGCGCAAGGCCCAGCGAGGGTTCATCCAGCAGCAGCAGCCGCGGTTTGGCCATCAGCCCGCGGGCGACCGCGACCATCTGCAATTGCCCGCCGGAGAGCGTCCAGCCGAGCGCGTTGGTGAATTTCCTGATGTCCGGGAACAGGTCGAACATCGCATCCGCCTCGCGCGAGATCTCCGAGGCTGAGGCCCGGCGGTTGGAGGCGCCGAGCATGATGTTCTCTTTCACGGTGAGGCCGGGGAACACCCGCCTGCCCTCCGGCACATGCGAGATGCCCATCCGCACGATCGCCTCGGGTCCGAGACCCGCGATCGACTTGCCGTCGAACAGGATGTCGCCGGCGGCCGGCTGAGCCAGACCGGAGATCGCACGGAGCGTGGTCGACTTGCCGGCGCCGTTGGCGCCGAGCAGGGTCACCACCTTGCCCTCGTCGACCGAGAGCGAAACGCCACGCAGCGCCTCGATTTCGCCGTAGCGGACGATGAGATCGCGGATTTCGAGTAGCGCCATTATTCGCTTCCGAGATAGGCGGAGACGACGTCGGGATGGCGCAGCACCGCCATCGACTCGCCGTCCGCGATGCGGCGGCCGAAATTGAGCACGGTGATGTGCTGGGCCGCTTCCGAGACCAGCGTCATGTCGTGATCGATGATCAGGATGGTGAGGCCCTGCGCTGCGATGCGCTTCAGCAGCTCATGCAGTTCGAGCTTCTCGCTCGAGTTCAGGCCGGCCGCGGGCTCGTCGAGCAGCAGCAGCGTCGGATTGGCCGCGAGCGCGCGCGCGATCTCGATCAGCCGCTGATGGCCATAGGAGAAGCTCGTGATCAGCTGGTTGGCGCGATTGCCGAGACCGACGAAGGTCAGCGCCTCCATCGCGCGCTCGGTCAGCGCGGCGGCGCCGCCCTTCCCGATCATGCTGTTGCCCGGCCGTTCGGCGCCGATCTCGACGTTTTCCAGCGCCGTCATCGAGCGGAACAGGCGGATGTTCTGGAACGTGCGGCCGAGACCCGCCGCGGTGCGCTGGTGCGGCGGCATGTTGGTGATGTCGGTGCCGTCGAGCACGATTTTGCCCGCGGTCGCCTTGTAGAGACCGGACAGCACGTTCAGCGTCGTGGTCTTGCCGGAGCCGTTCGGCCCGATCAGCGCATGCACGCCGCCGCGCCTGACCGCGATGTCGACGCCGTCGACCGCTTTCAGGCCGCCGAAATACTTCGAGAGCCCGGTGACTTCCAGCACCATGTCGCCGCCGACCGTCGCCGGCTTGAGCTGCAACGCCTTGGCCGCGGGCGGCGCCTTGGTGCGTTCGCGCCAGCGCTCGAAGGCGGCGGAGACGAAGCCCCAGATGCCGTCCGGCATGAAGCGGATGATCAGGATGACGAACAAGCCGTAGATGGCCAGGTAAAGTCCGGGAATGCTCTTGAGGAAGCGCAGCCATTCCGGGATCAGGATCAGAAGCCCCGTGCCGATCGCAGATCCAATCGGCGACGCCACGCCGCCGAGCAGCGACATCGTCAGGAACACGATGGACTCGGCGAAGGAGAACTGATCCGGGCTGACATAGGCAAAGCCGCCGGCGAACAATCCACCGGCGAGACCGCCAAGCAGAGCGCAGACCGCAAAAGCGTAGACCTTGGTGCGGAACACGTCGATGCCGTTGACGCCCGCCGCAAGCTCGTTGTCGCGCACCGCACGCATGGCGCGGCCAAGCTTCGTGTCGGGCAGATGCCAGACCAGGTAGCCAACGATCGCGAGCACCGCGACGCAGAAGGCGAGATAGCTCTGCGAGGTCCGGAACAGCTCGGGCCGGCCGATATTGGAGACGCCGTCCGGCCCGTGGCTGAGCCAGATCGCGTTGATCATGACCAGGGTCACGATCTGCTGGAACGAGATCGTCACCATCGCGAGGTAATGGCCGCCGAGCCGCAGCGTCGACATGCCGAGGAACGCGCCGGCGATCAGCGCGACGAGACATCCGAGCAGCAGGCAGATCCAGTAGCTCAGGTGCAAATCGACGGTGCCGATGCCGACCGCATAGGCCCCGAGGCCGAAGAACGCGGCCTGCGCCAGATTGATCTGGCCGCACAGGCCGAGCACGACCGAGAGCCCGAACACGGCGATCGAGAACGTCGTCGCCTGCAGCAGGATGTTGAGGATGTAGCCGTCGAACTGCAGTCCGGCGGCCAGCACCACCAGGATCGCAGCGCCGATGAAATAGGGCGAATGCCGGAGCAGCAAGGGCTTCGGACGCGCAACGGATATCGGCAGGTTCGGGCAGGTTTTCGGGCAGGTTCTCGCTTGGCGCGCTCATGCTTTTTCCGCCACGCGTTCGCCGAAGATTCCCTGCGGCCTGAAGATCAGGAAGGCGACCAGCACCAGGAAGGCGAAGCCGTCCTTGTAGGGCACCGATATGTAGGCCGCGCCGAACGTCTCGATCACGCCGAGCGCAAGGCCGCCGATGATCGCGCCGGCGACGTCACCGAAGCCGCCGATGATGGTGGCGGCGAACGCCTTGAGCGCGATCGTCGAGCCCATCTGGATCGACACGAACAGCACCGGCGCCACCAGAATGCCGGCGAGGCCGCCGAGCACGGCGGAATAGATGAAGGTGATCATGATCATCGCGGAGACGGAGATGCCGAGCAGCGACGCCATCTCCTTGTCCTGCGAGGTCGCCTGCAGCTTCTTGCCGAGCAGCGTGTGCTCGAAGAACCAGTAGTTGAAGATCACCAGCACGACCGTGACCGCGATGATCAGCAGATACTGGCTGTCGAGATAGACCGGGCCGAGCTGGATGCCGGGCGTATCGAACCAGCCCTGCAGCACCTGCGGCTGCGGGCCGTAGATCGCGAGCACGGAATTGGCAAGCAGGATCGAGGCGCCGATGGTCGCGATGATCACCGGCAGGAACGTGCGGTGACGCAGCGGATAATAAACGCCGAGATTGAAGATCACGCCGAGCAGCGCCATGCCGGCAAGGGCGAGCAGAAAGGAGAGCCAATAGGGCCAGCCGAGATCGACGGCGAACACCACCATCAGATAGGCGGCGACCATGGAGAACTCGCCTTGCGCGAAGTTCACCACATTGGTGGCGCGGAAGATCAGCACGAAGCCGAGCGCGACCAGGGCATAGACGGCGCCGATGCCGATGCCGGTAAAGAGCAGTTGTAGGACGAGATCCATGATGCCTGGGCCCGAGAGACAGCTATTCGGTTCACCGAAAAGGTTTCGGCCTCCCCCGCAAAGAGGAGGCCGAGCGCCCGGTCAGTCGTTGAACTCGATGTGTTTGTCGAAGACGATGTTGCCCTTGTCGTTCTTCACGATGTTGTAGCCGTGAAGACCATCGCCGTTCTGGTCGAAATTGTATTCGCCCTCGGCGCCCGGGAACTTCTTGGTCGCAAGGATCGCCTCGCGGATCTTCGCCGGATCGGTCGAGCCGGCCTTGTTGATCGCGGCCGAGAGCACCGTGACGGCATCATAGGTCCAGGAGCTCTGGTTGTCCGGCGCGACCTTGGCGACGTCGCGATAGGCCTTGCCGAACGCCTTCGCCGCATCGCTCGAACTCTTCGGCGTAATCGGCAACGCCATAGGTGTTGTAGAGCGCGGGACCCGCAAGCTTGAGCGCGGTGATGTTGACGATCGAGGGCGAGCCGACCCAGGGAATGTTGACGCCGAGCTGGCGCAACTGCCGGGCGAAGATGCCGAGATCGTTCTCGAAGGTGAAGTAGGAACCGAGAATGTCGGCGCCGGACTGCTTGATCGCGAGCACGACCGGCGTGAAGTCCTGGCTCTGGTTGGCATAGCCCTGGTCGAGCACGGATGGACAACCGGCCTTTTCCAGCGCGGCGGTGAGCGCCTTGCCGCCGGCGGTGCCGAACGCGTCGGTCGAATGCAGCACGGCCCACTTCTTCTTGCCGAGCGTGTTGACGCCATATTCGGCGATCACGCGGCCGGAATAGCTGTCATTGGGGCGGAAACGGAACAGCCACTGATTGCCCATGTGGGTGAGGTTCGGATCGGTGCCGCCGATCATCACGGGCTTGCCGAGCTTGAGCACGTCGGGCGCCATCGCGTGCACCTGGGTCGAACGGATCGAGCCGAGGAAGGCGACGATGTCGGACTGCGCGGCGAGCTTCGAGAAGGCCAGCACGATGCCGGGATTGGTGGTCTGATCGTCCTCGATGACCAGTTCGCCCTGCTTGCCGAGAATGCCGCCGGCCTTGTTGACGGCTTCGAGCGCGAGCTTCGCGCCCTTGACGGCATAGCCGCCGGACTCCGCGGCGGGGCCGGTCACCGGCGTGCACATGCCGATCTTGAGGGTCGCGCCTTGCGCTCTTGCGCTTGAAATAATGTGGGGTGCAGCAATACCGGCCACAATGCCGGCCGTGAAGTCGCGTCTCGTAAGCTTCATAAAACCTCCCTGGGGCCGGGCGTCCTTGTCGGCCCTTCTTTGGTGTTGGCGGCTGGAAACATGCCGCGAAAACCGGGTGCTGTTTAAGGATTCTCGCGCCCGGAGTAAATTGATATCGCAGCGATTTTGACTAATCGCCTATGACCTTTCTACCAATAAGCGTTAACGCCGCAGGGCCTCCGTATATTCCCGTGGATGAAACGCGTTTCCATGCTCAAAGTCTGGGCAAGAACCCTGCAGAGTCCTGATGCGATCATGAGCTATGCGCCTGCTCGGCCGTCTCATGCAAATTTGCGAATTTTGCGTCATTCAGCCGCAGCGCTCGCTCGTCGGCGAATTCGAGGCCAGCGAGGCTCGCCTCCAGCGCGCCCAGCATCTCCTGCAACTCGGCGAGCTTGCGCGCGCCATAGCGCCGCGTGATCGCCGCATAGATCGCCTCCGACGAAGGTGCGACCGATTTCCATCAGCTTCAACCCTTTCTCCGAGATCGACACCAGACCGCGGCGCAGATCGGTCTCCGCCGTCCGCCGCTCGATCAGGCGCCGCGCTTCGAGGTCGCGCAGGATGCGCGACAGGCTGGGACCGAGCAGAAACGCGACGTTCGCAAGCTCGGTCACTTCGATCGCATCGATCGCGGCCAGCGCGCGCAGGATGCGCCATTGCTGCTCGGTGAGATCGTGCCGGCGCAGCGACGGGCGAAACTGCCGCATCACGGCCTCGCGCGCGCGGAGCAGCGACATCGGCAGCGAGCGCGAGAACTCGCGCATCGGCACGCGGTGCGCCGGCAAACGTTCGCCCGTTCCGTTCAGCGATCTCTTTCCCGGAGAGTTCTTGCGCGCCATCACCTGTTCGACCCTGACTTGCCGTGCCCTTGATCTTGCCGTTCGATCGGATTCAAAAAGTTTGCGCTGCAACATACGCCGAATGGGTTTGCCCGGGTACATTTAACATGTTAAGCACTTCGCCGCATCCTGTTTTTGCCGGCTTCGTCATGGCTCTGTCCCCCGATCAAATCCGCGCCGCCGCCGGGCGGCTCGACCACGCCGAACGCACGCGCACGCAGATCCGCCAATTGTCGGTCGAGTTTCCCGACATCACCATCGCGGACGCCTACGCGATCCAGACCGCCTGGATCGAGATCAAGGTCGCGGCGGGGCGCATCATCAAGGGCCACAAGATCGGCCTGACCTCGAAGGCGATGCAGAGCGCGCTCAATATCGACGAGCCGGATTCCGGCGTGCTGCTCGACGACATGTTCTTTGCCGATGGCGGCCTCGTGCCATCCGATCGCTTCATCGCGACCCGCGTCGAGGCGGAGCTCGCTTTTGTCATGGGCAAGCGTCTCGCGGGGCCGGACTGCACGATGTTCGATGCGTTGAACGCGACGGATTTCGTCGTGCCCGCGCTGGAAATCCTGGACACGCGGATCGAGCGCGTCGATCGCGAGACCAAGGCAACGCGAAAAATCTTCGACACCATCGCCGACAATGCCGCGAATGCCGGCATCGTGCTGGGCGGCCGGCCGTCGCGTCCGCTGGAGGCCGATTTGCGCTGGATCGGCGCGCTGTGTTTTCGCAACGGACAGCTTGAAGAAACGGGACTGGCGGCAGGCGTGCTCAATCACCCGGCGACCGCCGTCGCCTGGCTCGCCAACAAGATCGCGCCGCTCGGCCTCGCGCTCGAGCCGGGCCAGGTCGTGCTGGCGGGATCGTTCATCCGCCCGATCGAGACCCGCAAGGGCGACACCATCCAGGCCGATTACGGACCCTATGGTTCGGTGAGCTGCTACTTCGCCTGATAAGAAAAACGTGGAGCGAAAACGCCATGCCGCATTTTACGATCGAATATTCCGCCAATCTCGATCAGCGCCTCGATATGACCGAGGTCGTCGAGATCGTGCGCAGGGCCGCGGTCGAAACCGGCATCTTCCCGCTCGGCGGCATCCGCGTGCGTGCGATCCGCTGCGAGGATTATGCTATCGCCGACGGCAATCCCGACCTCGGCTTTCTCGACATGGTGCTGCGGCTCGGCGAAGGCCGCGATCTCGCGACTCGCAAAAAGGCCGGCGAGCATGTCTTCAACGCGCTGTCCGCGCATCTCGATCCCGTCTTCACGCAAAGCAAGTTCGCGCTGTCGTTCGACATGCAGATCAACGACAAGGAGACGAGCTGGAAACGCAACAACATCCACGAAGCGCTGAAAGTGGAGGCCGCCCATGGATAAAGCCACGCCCAAAGCAGATGTTTTCAAGGCCAATCGCGACCGCGCCGCTCCCCTGCTCGCCAAGCTGAAGGAGGAAGGCATCGGCCACATGATCGACGGCAAGCGTGTGCCGTCGATTTCGGGCGCGACGTTCGAGACCACGTTCGCCAATCGACGGCGCGGTGCTCGCGAATGTGGCGCGCGGCAATGCCGAGGATATCGACCGCGCGGCGACCGCGGCGGCGCTCGCCTTCAAGTCCTGGCGCGACATGTCGGCCGCGATGCGCCGGAAGCTGCTGCATCGCGTGGCCGACGCGATCGAGAACCGCGCCGACGATATCGCCGTGCTCGAATGCATCGACACCGGACAGGCGCATCGATTCATGGCGAAGGCCGCGATCCGGGCGGCGGAGAATTTCCGCTTCTTCGCCGACAAATGCGCCGATGCGCGCGACGGCCTCAACACGCCGAGCGAGGAGCACTGGAACATCTCCACCCGCGTGCCGATCGGCCCGGTCGGCGTGATCACGCCGTGGAATACGCCGTTCATGCTCTCGACCTGGAAGATTGCCCCTGCCCTGGCAGCCGGCTGCACGGTCGTGCACAAGCCGGCGGAATGGTCGCCGGTGACGGCCGATCTTCTGGCGAAGCTCGTGAAGGAGGCCGGCGTGCCCGACGGCGTGCTCAACACCGTGCACGGCATCGGCGAAGAAGCCGGCAAGGCGCTGACCGAGCATCCCGCGATCAAGGCGATCGGCTTTGTCGGCGAGAGCGCGACGGGCTCGGCGATCATGGCGCAGGGCGCGCCGACCTTGAAGCGCGTGCATTTCGAGCTCGGCGGCAAGAACCCGGTGATCGTGTTCGACGACGCCGATCTCGACCGCGCGCTCGATGCGGTCGTGTTCATGATCTACTCGCTGAACGGCGAGCGCTGCACCTCCTCCAGCCGCCTGCTGATCCAGCAGAGCATCGCGGACAAGTTCATCGAGAAGCTCACCGCGCGCGTGAAGGCGCTCAAGGTCGGCCATCCCCTCGATCCCGCGACCGAGATCGGGCCGCTGATCCACGAGCGGCACCTCGCAAAGGTCTGCGCTTACTTCGACGTCGCGACAAAGGACGGCGCAACGATCGTGGCCGGCGGCAAGCGGCATGACGGGCCCGGCGGAGGGCATTACGTGCAGCCGACGCTCGTCACCGGCGCGAACCGCAGGATGCGCGTGGCGCAGGAAGAGGTGTTCGGTCCGTTCCTGACCGTGATCCCGTTCCGCGACGAGAGCGACGCGATCGAGATCGCCAACGACGTGAACTATGGCCTCACCGGCTACGTCTGGACCAATGACATGGGCCGCGCGCTGCGGGTTGCGGACGCGCTCGAAGCCGGCATGATCTGGCTCAATTCGGAGAACGTCCGCCATCTGCCGACGCCGTTCGGCGGCATGAAGGCGTCCGGCATCGGCCGCGACGGCGGCGATTATTCGTTCGACTTCTACATGGAAACCAAGCACGTCTCGCTGGCGCGAGGCACGCACAAGATCCAGAGACTGGGAATTTGAAGCCACCGTCATTCCGGGGCGCGACGAAGTCGCGAGCTATGGTGCGCAATTGCGCACCTGAGAATCTCGAGATTCCGGGTCTGGTCCTTCGGACCATCCCGGAATGACGGAGGAGACATCGAGGAAACCCCATGCCCGTTCCGCAGCACGTTTTCGATCCGCCGTTCAACATCATCCGCTCCAGCCATGCGGTGCTCGACGTCACCGATCTGAACGCGAGCCGCGCATTCTATGAGAACGCGGTCGGCCTTCATGTCGAGGACAGCGACAGCGATGCCGTCTACCTGCGCGGCAGCGAGGAGCACCAGCATCACTCGCTGGTGCTGCGGAAGGCGAAAACGGCCGCCTGCAACCGGCTCGGCTTCAAGGTCGGCAACGACGGCGATCTCGACAAGGCCGCCGCCTTCTTCTCGGGGAACGGCATCGTCTACGCCTTCGCCGAGCAGCCGTTCCAGGGCCGCACGTTGCAATTCACCGATCCCTTCGGATTCCAGATCGAGCTGTATGCCGCGATGGACAAGCGCCCACACCATCTGCGGCGCTACGACCTCTACAAGGGTTGCCATCCGCAGCGGCTCGACCATTTCAACGTGTTCGCCGCCGAGGTGCAGGACACCATGGATTTCTACGCGCGACTGGGCTTCCGGCTGACCGAATATGCCGAAGAGGACGGGCCGAACGGGCGCATTGCGGCGGCCTGGCTGCATCGCAAGGGCAATGTGCACGACTTCGCGATCACCAACGGACGCGGCCCTCGCCTGCACCATTTCGCTTATTGGGTGCCGACCGCGATGAACATCCTGCATCTGTGCGACGTGATGGCTTCGAGCGGCTATTTGAAAAACATGGAGCGTGGCCCCGGCCGTCACGGTATCTCCAATGCGTTCTTCCTTTACGTTCGCGATCCCGACGGCCACCGGCTCGAACTCTACACCAGCGACTATTTCACCGGCGACCACGACCACGAACCGCTGCGCTGGTCACTCAAGGACCCGCGCCGCCAGACACTGTGGGGCGCCCCCGCCCCGCGCTCCTGGTTCGAGCAGGGCTCGCCGTTCACCGGGCAAGAGGTGCGCGAGCCAAAGTTCGTCGCGGATGTCACGGTGGCGGATTAAAAACGATATGGATGCCAGGCTCTCTCCTCCGTCGTCCCTGCGAACGCAGGGACCCATAACCACAGGCTGGAGTTTGTGGCAGCAACGGTGGGACGGCTTTCTTATCCAACAACAAATATTACGCGGTATGGGTCCCTGCGTTCGCAGGGACGACGGGAGAAAACGACAATGACGCACCCTCGCCTCGCCACCTATTCCGTTGATGGATCGACCCGGTACGGCGCCGTGACCGATCGCGGTATCGTCGATCTCTCCACGCGCTTCGGCAAAGATTATCCGACGCTGCGTGAGGTGATTACCGCCGGAGCGTTGATGCGGCTCGGAGATGACGCGGCGCGGCATGCTCCGGACCATGCGCTCGACGCAATCACCTGGCTGCCGCCGATCCCGGCACCGGAAAAGATCATCTGCATCGGCGTAAACTATCCGGACCGCAACGCCGAATACAAAGACAACTCGGATGCGCCGAAATATCCGAGCATGTTCATGCGCACGCCGCGCTCCTTTGTCGGCCACGAAACGCCGCTGGTCCGCCCGCGCGCCTCGCCACAGCTCGACTATGAGGGCGAGCTCGTCATCGTCATCGGCAAGGCCGGCCGGCACATCGCCGAGAGCGACGCGCTCGATCACATCGCGGCGCTGACGCTCTGCAACGAAGGCACCATCCGCGACTGGGTGCGGCACGCGAAGTTCAATGTCACCCAGGGCAAGAATTTCGATTCCACCGGCAGCCTCGGTCCCTGGCTCGTGCCCTACACCGACGACAGGCAGATCGCCGACATCAGGCTGACCACGCGCGTCAACGGCGAGACACGGCAGGACGACCGCACCTCACGGCTGATCTTCGGCTTCCGCTATCTCATCAACTACATCTCGACCTTCACCACGCTCGTCCCCGGTGACGTCATCGTGACGGGAACGCCGACCGGCGCGGGGGCGCGGTTCGATCCGCCGCGCTATCTGAAGCCCGGCGACGTCGTCGAGGTCGAAGCCGAGGGCGTCGGCGTGCTCCGCAACGCCGTCGTCGATGAAGCAAACTGAAAGTTTAAGGACCTGACATGACTTCCATGACCGGCGGCGAAGCGATCGTCAGCGGCCTTGTCGCGCACGGCATCGACACGGTGTTCGGGCTGCCCGGCGCGCAGATCTACGGCCTGTTCGACGCCTTCCATCAGGCGCAGTTGAGGGTGATCGGCGCGCGCCACGAGCAGGCCTGCGGCTACATGGCCTATGGCTATGCGCGGTCGAGCGGCAAGGTGGGCGTGTTCAGCGTCGTTCCCGGTCCCGGCGTGCTCAACGCAGGCGCGGCGATGCTCACCGCGTTCGGATCGAACGAGCCGGTGCTGTGCCTGACCGGCCAGGTGCCGATGGCATTCCTCGGCAAGGGCCGCGGCCATTTGCACGAAATGCCGGATCAGCTCGCGACCCTGAAGACCTTCGTGAAATGGGCCGACCGGGTCGAATATCCGGCCGGCGCGCCGACCGCGGTGTCGCGCGCGTTTCAGGAGATGCTGTCCGGCCGCCGCGGTCCGGCCTCGCTCGAAATGCCCTGGGACGTCTTCACCCAGCGCGCGGACACCGGCGCGGCGAAGGTGTTCGATCCCTTCCCCGCGCCCAAGCCCGATGCCGATCTGATCAAGAACGCCGCCGCGCTCGTGACAGCGAGCAAGACGCCGATGATCTTCGTCGGCAGCGGCGCGATCGGCGCGCGCGAGGAGATCCTCGAGCTTGCCGAGATGATCGACGCGCCGGTCGTCGCATTCAGGAGTGGCCGCGGCATCGTCTCCAACGCGCATGAGCTCGGCCTCACCATGGCGGCGGCCTACAAGCTCTGGCCGCAGACGGACTTGATGATCGGCATCGGCACCCGCATGGAGCTGCCGACCATGTTCCGCTGGCCGTCGCGCACCGTGAAGTCGGTCCGCATCGACATCGATCCCGTCGAGATGCGGCGGATGACGCCGGATGTCGCCGTGGTGTCCGATGCGAAGGCTGGCGCACGCGATCTGCTCGCGGCGGTCAGCAAGGCCGGGTATCGCAAGACCGCCGGCCGCCGTGCTGCGATCCGCGATACCACTGCGGCGACGCTGCAGGAGATCCAGAAGGTGCAGCCGCAGATGGCTTACCTCAATATCCTGCGCGAGGTGCTGCCGCGCAACGCCATCGTCACCGACGAGCTGTCCCAGGTCGGATTCGCCTCCTGGTACGGCTTTCCGGTCTACGAGCCGCGCACCTTCATCACCTCGGGCTATCAGGGCACGCTCGGCTCCGGCTTTCCGACCGCGCTCGGCGCCAAGGTCGCCAATCCCGACAGGCCCGTCGTCGCCATCACCGGCGACGGCGGCTTCATGTTCGGCGTGCAGGAGCTATCGACCGCCGTG
Organism: uncultured Alphaproteobacteria bacterium; assembly: GCA_963786015.1. GTDB lineage: Bacteria > Pseudomonadota > Alphaproteobacteria > Rhizobiales > Xanthobacteraceae > Bradyrhizobium. Next base: position 207,866 of record CAWAXO010000023.1, read on the forward strand.
CAATTCAACATCGGCGTGGTGACGCTGGTGTTCAACAACAACTCATATGGCAATGTGCGGCGCGACCAGCGCACGCGCTTCGACGGCCGCGTGGTGGCGTCCGATCTCGTCAATCCGGATTTCGTCAAGCTCGCGGAATCCTTTGGCGTGGCGGCGAGCCGCGTGACCTCGCCGGATCACTTCCGCCCCGCGCTGGAGAAGGCGCTGGCGCATGGCGGGCCGTATCTCATTGCGATCGAGGTGCCGAAGGATTCGGAGACGACGCCGTGGACGTTCATCCATCCGTCGAGGGGTTGATCTCTCCCTCATGGTGAGGAGGCGCGCAAGCGCCGTCTCGAACCATGAGGCCCGGCCGGTGGCCTCATCCTTCGAGACGCTGCTACGCGAGCTCCTCAGGACGAGGGTCTAGACCCGGGATTGCCTGCCCGTCGAAGCCTCACCGCGCGCGGCGGAAGGTCAGATTGATCCGCGCCCGTCCCAGCAGCGCGTGCTCGCCGTCGGCGAGCGGGGCGACGCCGTGAAAGAAGAGACGCGACGGGCCGCCCCACACAACGACATCACCATGTTCGAGCCGATAGCGGCCGGGCTTGTCGCTGCGCTTTGAACCGCCGAACAGAAAGATCGCGGGTAGTCCGAGCGACACCGACACGATGGGATTATTGAAATCCTGCTCGTCCCGGTCCTGGTGCAGCGACATGCGCGCGCCGGGCTCGTAGCGATTGATCAGGCAGGCGTCGGGCGTGAAGCCGGCAAAGCCTGCGGCTTCGGCAGCCTGCGTCGCCAGGTCGAGAAAGACCGGCGGCATTGCGGGCCAGTTCCGTCCCGACTGGGGATCGATCGCATCGTAGCGATAGCCGGTGCGGTCGGTGACCCAGCCGAGCGCACCGCAATTGGTCATCGCCACCGACATCTCATGGCCGCCGGGCGTCTGCATATGGCGGAACGGCGCCTGCTCCGTGATGAACCGCAGTGCCGCGATCAGCTCGATATCGCGCAGGCGTGCGGAGCCGCGCAGCAGCACGGCGCCTTCGGCCATGGCTTCCTGCGACGGAGCACGATCGCCAATGCTGTCAAACAGGTCCGCGGTCAAACCGTTCGCACTCACTTCGCATCGTGGAAGATCACGCCGACCGTGTGCCGCCGGCCGGAACGGAGACGGCTGACGCCGTGGCGCAGATTGACGCGATAGGTGCCGCGCGTCCCCTGCACCGGACGGTGATGCACGGCAAACGCCACCGCATCGCCCTGCCGGAGCGGCACGACCTCGGCACGCGACTGCATGCGCGGCCGCTGCTCGGTCAGCACGAACTCGCCGCCCTCGAAGTCGCGCCCCGGTTCCGACAGCAGGATCGCGACCTGCAGCGGGAACACATGCTCGCCATAGAGATCCTGATGCAGGCAGTTGTAGTCGCCGGTCTCGTATTGCAGCAGCAACGGCGTCGGCCGGCTCTGGCCTGCATCGTGGCATCGCTTGAGGAACGCGTCATGGCGGTCAGGGTAACGGATATCGATGCCCATCGCCTCGTTCCAGCGGTTTGCGACACCGGAAAGATGCGCATAGAGCGCCGGGCGCAATGCCGCAATCAGGTCGGGCAGCGGGTAGGAGAAGTATTTGTATTCGCCGCGCCCGAAGCCATGGCGGCTCATGACGATCCTGCTGCGGAAATGCGTGTCGTCCGGATAGAGCGCGGCGATCGCGCGGCATTCGTCCGGCGCAAGCAGGCCCTGCAGCACGGCGCAGCCCTGCGCGTCGAGATCGGACGCAGCCCGCACCCAATCGATCGCATCGACGCGTGCGGCGATGTCCGGGGGACGGAACCTCGCGAGTGACGGTTTTTGCGGTGGTCTTCATGGCCGCAGTCTCGCAGAGGCGGTCGGCTTGGGCCACCCGATTTCTGGCGCGAATTACTCCGTCATTCCGGGACGCAGCGAAGTGCGAACCCGGAACTCTCGAGATTCCGGGCTCGGTGCTTCGCATCACCCCGGAATGACGGCAGATGGACCTCAGGCTACCCCCGCACAGGCAGCACGATCACGTCATAGGCGTGACGGATGGTCCGCTTCAGCACGGGGTCTTCAAGCTCGTATTCGAAGCGGTCGGCCGGACGGATGCCGCCCTTGGCGGCGAAGGTGCCGCCGAACATCGCGCAGCCGTCGGGCAATTTGCCGTCTTCGAAACCACGCTTGAGCAGTTCGTCCACAGGCAGCATCGCATCCAGCGTGCCCTCCTGATAGAGCTCGCGCTTGCCGTCGATCCAGGCATAGGAGCGCAGGATCAACCGGTCCCAATGACCGATGACGTCCTCGATTTCCCACAGCACCGATGCGATCGGCTTGTCGCACATCTGCTTGGAGACGGTGACGCTGTAGGTCTCGACCTTGCGGTCGGTGTGATCGGAGCCGAGGCCGACGAAGGTGCGGCCCTGCCAGCCGATCAGCACGAACTCGACCTCGCCGCTGGAGTTGCCGCCGCAGACCTCGATGGCATCTTCCGTCGTCAGACGCCGGGCCGAGCAGCGATAATAGATCGGCGTCGTCGCAGGGCGCGCGATGCCGATCGCTTCCAGCTCCGCGATATGCTTGTCGCGCGCAACGGGATCGCGGCCGGTCCAGCCGGCGATCACGGCCTGGTCGATCGCCAATGTCAGCGGCGTCGTGGTGTCCTGCGCGTCGATGGTAAAGGTCAGATCAAACACGGATGGCGCCCTCCATGCCGGCGGCAAGTTCGAAGATGCGGCGGTCAGCTCCGCCCGACGAGGCCAGCATCAGGCCGACCGGCACCTCGCCCTCGCGATGCGCGGGCAGCGAGATCGCGCAGCCGTCGATCGTGTTGATCAGCGTGCAGTTGCGCAGCGCCCGCAGGTTTTCCACCGTAAACGCCTTGTCATCGGCGAGATCGGCAATGCGGGGCGGCGTGTTGGCGGTGGTCGGCATGACCAGCGCATCATAGGGCGCGACGCGCGCCGCAGCGCGTGTGATGAGCGAGCGGCGGGCGTTGATGAGATCGATGTAGTCCGCCGCGCTGATGTCTTCGCCGCGCAGGATGCGCGCGGAGACGCGGGGATCGTAGACGTCGCCCTTGCTGGTCAGGAGATAGCGATGCCAGGCATAGCTCTCGGCCGCCGAGAAGCCGCCCTTGGCGTTGATGACGCCGACGTCGAGGAATTCCGGCATCTCGATATGTTCGATCAGGGCGCCCGCGCGGGACAGCGTCGCCAGCGCGCGCTCGAAGGTCTTCGCCACCGCCTCGTCGAGTTCGTCGAGCGCAACCGTGGTCGGAACCGCCAGGCGCATGCCCTTGATCGGGCGCGGCTGCAGCGCCGGGATCGGCTCGTCCGCGAGCACGGCGTCCAGCGTCGCGCAACATTGCGTCGAATTCGCCAGCGGCCCGAAACTGTCGAGTGTGAAGGAGAGCGGCACGCCGCCGTCGAGCGGAACCCGCCGCTGCGTCGGCTTGTAGCCGACGATGCCGTTATAGGCCGCGGGAATCCGGCAGGAGCCGCCGGTGTCGGTGCCCAGCGCGCCATAGGCCATGCCGTCGGCGATCGACACCGCGGCGCCCGAGGACGAGCCGCCGGGCACATGGCCGACGCTGCGCTGCCAGGCGCTCTTCGGCGTGCCGTAATGCGGATTGATGCCGATGCCGGAATAGGCGAACTCGGTCATGTTGGTGCGGCCGATCACGATGAAGCCCGCGCGACGCAGCCGCGCCACCACGATCGCATCGGCCTCCGCCGGAGCTGAATCCTCCAGCGCGCGCGAGCCCGCGCGGGTCACCTGCCCCTTGATGTCGAAGAGATCCTTGATCGAGACCGGGATGCCGGCGAAGCGCGACGGCGCGGCATGGGCCTTGCGCAGGCCGTCCATTGCGTCCGCCGCCGCAAGGCTTGCGTCCTTGTCGACATGAATGAAGGCGCGCTGACCTTCGCCGTTGGGATCGGCGATCCTGGCGATGCATTGCTCGACCAGCTTGCGGGACGATGTGCGGCCGGCTTCAAGGTCGTCGGCGAGTTTGGCAAGTGTCGCGTTCGGCATGATTTTGATCCGCCTGATTATGGGACGTCCTTGGGGACGTCGATCTCAAGATCGAGCAGCGCCGAGCTCAGCGATTTGCCGTGCGCGTCCAGCGCCAGCGACCGCGTCACCCCGCCACCAAGCGTCTGGCTCATCACGAAATTCAGCGCCGCGATGTTCGGCAACTCATAGCGGACCACCTCGCCTTCGACAACGCCGGCAAAATGCGCCTTCACCCGCGCGGCCGTCACCTGCTCCAAGAGCAGCGGATAATGCGTCTCGTCATAGGCGATCACGGAAATGTTGGACGTATTGCCCTTATCGCCGGTGCGGGAATGGGCGATCTCGCGCAGCTTCACGGACTTACGCCTCCACGAAATGGACTTGCGGCTTTGCAAGCTCGCGCGGCAGCAGCACAGAGGCGACGGCGACGACATCGCGCGCCGATTTCCAGGCGCCACCGCCGCCGGCCGGGCCGTTGGTATAGAGCGTTTCGACCTCGTTGCCGATCCTCACCGCCTCGCGCAAGGTTTCGGTGCGGCCGGTGACGCGGATGCGCACCTCATAGGGCTCGTTGGCGTGGGCGGAGACCTGCGGTCCATGCAGGGAATCGACGCCGATCAGGTCGAAGCGCAATTCACTGGTCGCGACGCCCGTCAGCTTCAGCCGCTCGCGGACGATGTCGAGCGCAAGCCTGCCGCGCGCGAGCGCGCCGGGGCCGGCATAGGAAATCTGTCCCTCGCCGATGAAGCTGTCGACATAGCCGACCGAGACTTTCAACGTGTCGGTCCGCTTCGCGCCGCGCCCACCACTGACGCGCACGCGATCCTTGGCGATCTCCTCCACCCGCACCTGCGAGAAATCCGCGACCACGTCAGGCTGGAAATACGCCTTGGGATCGTGAACCTCGTAGAGCAACTGCTCCTTGCAGGTCCGCGCGCTCACCGCGCCACCCGAGCCCGCGACCTTGGTGATGACGAGCGAGCCATCTTCGCCGACCTCGCCGATGGGAAAACCGAGCCGCGCGAGATCGGGAACGTCCTTGTAGCCGGGGTCGGCGAAGTAGCCGCCGGTGATCTGCCCCGCGCATTCCAGCAGATGACCGGCGACGGTGCCCTGCCCCAAGAGGTTCCAGTCGTCCATCGCCCAGCCGAAGGCATGGATCATCGGCGCGAGGAAGAGCGCGGGATCGGAGGCGCGCCCGGTGATCACGACATCGGCGCCGGCATTGAGCGCCTGCGCCATCGGCTCGGCGCCGAGATAGGCGTTGGCGGAGAGCAGCCGGTTGCCGAGCTGCCGGACGGTGCCGTCAAACTCCATGATCGGGAAGTCGGCCGTCTTGCAGGCGTCCAGCACGTCGTCGCCGACGATCGCCGCGATCTTCAGCGCGGACAGGCCGAGCGAGCGGGCGATCTCGGCGGTTTTCCTCGCCGCGGCTTCCGGGTTCGCCGCGCCCATATTGGTGACGATCTTGATGCCCTTGGCGGCACAGAGCGGCAGCACCGCGCGCATCCGCTCTTCAAGCAGAGGATCGTAGCCGGCCTCGGGGTTCTTCATGCGCGCCTGCTGCGCCAGCGCCACCGTGCGCTCGCCGAGGCACTCGAACACGAGATAATCAATCTCGCCCTTCTCGGCGAGTTCGACTGCGGGTTCGATGCGATCGCCCGAATAACCCGCGCCGGAACCGATCCTGATGGTCCGCATCACTTCAGCCCGAAATAGGCGCGGTGCAGAGCTTCGTTGTTGCTCATCTCGGCGACCGTGCCGGAGAAACGGATACGCCCGCCCTCCAGTACGAATACGCGGGTTGCGACCTCAAGGAAACTGATATTCTGCTCGGCGATCAGGAGCGCCAGCCCCCGCCCCCGCAAGCCCGTGAGGACGCGGATCACCTCCTTGACGAACAGCGGCGACAGCCCGGCCGAGGGCTCGTCCATCACCAGCAGCTTCGGCTCGGCGGCGAGTGCCTTCGCAATGCCGAGCATCTTGCGCTGGCCGCCGGACAGGCTCGACGCCGGGTTCTTGCGCTTTTCGCGCAAGACCGGGAACAGGCCGTAGAGCTCCTCGAGCCGCGCGCCGGGATCGGCGTGGCCGAGGGCCTGCGCGCCGACGCGGATATTCTCCTCGATCGACAGATCGGGAAACACGGCGAGCTCCGACATGTAGGTCATGCCGCGCCGCATCCGGTCGCTGGAGCGCATCTTCGTGATGTCGTCGCCGCCGAGCCTGATTGCGCCGTGACGCGCGTCGATCAGGCCGACGAGGGATTTCAGGAAGGTGGTCTTGCCGGCGCCATTGGCGCCGAGCAGCAGCACGGTCTCGCCGGCGCGGACGTCGAGATCGACGCCCCACAACACCTGCATCGTGCCATAGCCGGCATCGATGCCCGTCGCGTCCAGAAGATTTGCGGCATCAGGCGGCATGCTCGCCTCCCAGGAACACCTCGATCACCTGCGGCTGCTTGACCGCGGCCGCAAGCTTGCCTTCGAAGATTTCCTTGCCGGCATTGAGCACGATGACGCGATCGGTGATGTGCTCGATGAAGCCCATCAGGTGCTCGACCACGATGATCGCCATGCCGCCTGCCGCCAGCGCCTTGATCTTGCCGGCGATCCAGTCCAGCTCGGCCGGGTTGAGGCCGGCGGCGAGTTCGTCGAGCAGCAGCAGCCGCGGACCCGTCGCAAGCGCGCGCACGAGATCGAGCATCTTCTGCTGCGCGCTGTTCAGATCGGCCGCCGGCCGGTCGGCGACCTCCTTCAGCCGGTACTCGTCGAGCAGCGCGTCGATCGAAGGCGGCGAGGCGCCGCCGCCATAGGCCAGCGCCACCCGGACGTTCTCGCGCACGGTCAACGACAGAAACGGCTTCGGCACCTGGAACGTGCGGTTGATGCCCTGATGCACGAGCCGATGCGAGGCGACGCCGCCGATCGGCGCGCCGTCCAGCGTCACCTCGCCGTCATCGGGCGCATAAAGGCCGGAGACGACGTTGATCGCCGTGGTCTTGCCGGAGCCGTTCGGACCGACGAGGCCGAGGATTTCGCCGGAGGCGACATGGAAGCTCAGGCCATCGAGCGCGTGGAAGCCGCCGAAGCGCTTCACGAGCCTGGTGACGTTGAGAATGGGTTTCGGTTCAGGGGACATTCCACCCCCTGCGCGTTGCGAGCGACACCAGCCCTGCGGGCAGGAACAGCACCAGCCCCATGATCAGGAGGCCATAGATCAGCTGGAAATATTGCGGCGTGGTGAAGCCGATCACATTGTAGACGCCATAGAGGATGAGGACGCCGACGATCGGGCCGACGATGGTCGCGACCCCGCCGAACAGCGCGAACACGATGGCGAAGATCGAGAACTCGCCCGAGAACACGTTGTCGGGATAGAACACCGAGACGTACCAGGCATAGATGCCGCCTGCGAGCCCCGCGATCAGCGCGGAGACGAGCCAGGCGATCACGCGCATCTTGACGACATTGACGCCCGCCATCGCGGCGGAGACCGAGTCTTCGCGCACCGCCTGCAGCGCAAGGCCGAAGCCTGAATTGCGCAAGTACACCACGCCGCCGAGCGTGAAGGCGAGCACGGCGAGCGCGGTGAAATAGGCAAAGGTCGGATTGAAGACGCCGGTGAGCGAGACGCCGTAAGGTCCCTTCGTGATGCTTTCGAGCGCCGGATTGGCGACGAGATGCAGCACAGCGAGCGAGGCCGCGAGATTGGCAATCGCGAAATAGGCGCCGGAGAGCCGCAGCAGCGGCGTCAGCAGCAGTCCCAGCGCGACGCCGACAAGACCTCCGACAAGCACCGCAAGCAGCGCCGGCGACTGGAAGTGCATCACCATGATCGCGAAGCCATAGGCGCCCGCACCGAAGAAGCCGACATAGCCGAACGGCAGATAGCCGGTGAAGCCGTAGATGATGTTCACGCCCTGCGCCAATATCAGGAAGATCACGAAATTGAACAGCAGCAGATGGTTCTGGTAGACGCCTGGCAGCACCGCGAACACGGCCACCAGCGGCACCAGAATGAACAGCGTGTGTCGGAGCGAATTAGGCAACGCGCACCTGCCTTCCGAGCAGGCCGCTCGGACGCAGCAAGAGGATCAGGATCAAGAGCACGTAGGGCAGAAGGTCCGCCCAGGAGGAGAGATAGGTCTGCACCAGCATGTAGCAGATGCCATAGACGATGCCGCCGAGCGCGGTGCCGAGAGGGTTGCCGAGCGAGCCCAGCACGACGATCGCAAACGACGTCACCGTCGCGTCCGCACCGAAGGCCGGCGTCACCGAGCCGAACATGAACGGCGCGAACACACCGGCGATCGCGGCCAAGCCCAGCCCGATGCCGAAGGCCGCCGCCGAGACGCGATCGACGTCGATGCCGGTCGCGAGCGCCTCGTCGCGTCGCGACATCACCGCGCGCGTCAAGGTGCCGAGCCGGGTGCGATAGAGATAGACATAGACGAACGCGATCACGATCAGGCTGGTGCAGCCCGCGATCACCCAGGGCGCGGGAAATCCCTGCCCCAGAATCTGGATCGGCCCTGCCCCGCCAGCCTTGCCGCCGAACCACTTCACCTTGATCGTCGTGAACACCGTGCCGAGCAGGCGGCTCTGGATCGAGCGCTCGCTGGTGCCGGCAAAGATCGTGGTGATGGCCTCGATCACCTGCGACAGGCCGAAGAACAGGATGATCGAGAGCATTTCCGGGTTCGCCGAACCCTGCAACCGCGGCACCAGCACCCAATAGAGCAGCAGGCCGACGAGCAGGAACACCACAAAGGCGAGCGGCACCGCGAACAGCGGATCGATGCCGGCGAGCGTCACCACGCCGAGCGCGATGAAGGCGCCGAGCATCAGGATGTCGCCATGCGCAAGGTTGACGATGCGCATGACGCCGAACACGAGATTGAGACCGATTCCGACCAGGCTGAAATACAGCCCGAACAGAACGCCGGCGACCAGCGCATAGATCAACATTTTAGCGTAGTGCCCCCGGCGCGTTCTTGATTTCCGTCACCCGCCCTCATGGAGCCGGATAGACCGGCTTTCCGGTAGCGGTTTCGTGCGGATAGATCGAGACGAACTTGATGTGCTCATGCTCGTCGATCGTGAGCTGCCCGAGCGGCGTCAGCTCGCCGATCTGGCCGCCCGTCTCGTCCAGCGCGAAGGTGCCGTCGAGCGTCTTGAGCTGGCCGGACAGCGAGAACACCGCCCGCCGCAACTCCATCTGGTCGAGCGAGGTTGCGACCGACAGCGTCTTCTCGATCACCAGCGCGGTGGTGTAGCCCGCGACCGCGTTGAAGCCGAACTCGATCTTGCCGTCGGAATATTTCTTGTCCCAGGCGGCTTTGTACTCCTTCATCGGCATCCCGAAATTGACGGGATAGTCGAGCTCGGACGGCGGCACATAGGTCCAGACGTGCTCGAGCCCCTTCGCGCCGACGTTCTTTTCGAGAAGCTCGGTCTCGAGACCGGCATAGATCGAGAACAGCATCTTGAACTTGATGCCGACGTCCTGGACGTTGCGCAGGAAGGCGATGTCGTTCGGCGCGTAGCCGAAATGAATCACCGCGTCCGGATTGGTGTTGTTGATGTTGTTGATGATGACGGTGTAGTTCGTGGTCTCGGTCGGGATGCCCTGGTCATAGACGATCTCGATCGGCGCGCCGGACTCCTTGACGAATTTGCGGAAGGCGTTGGCCTGCGTGCCCGTGAACTCGTTGGTCGAATAGAGGATCGCGACCTTCTTGATGCCGAGCGCCGGCCCGTCATGGCTGACGAAATCGGCGACCGGCTTCGGCCAGACGGTGGAGACGGGGTCGGCCATCAGCGCGATATAGGGATTGTCCTTGGAGAAGAAGCTCGCGCCGGTGCCGGTCTGGTCGAACAGGAACATCTTGTGATCGCGCGCGATCGCAACTGCCGGCGCGGTCAAGACCGAGCCGGAATCGGCGACCAGCAGATCGACCTTGTCCTGCGTGATGAGCTGATTGTAGAGCGTGGAAGCGGTCGCGGTGTTGCTCTGGTCGTCATAGGACACGAGCTTGACCGGAAGCTTCTTGTCGAACGCCTTCACATAGACGCCGCCGTCGGCATTCTTCTGGTCGACCCAGAGCTTCAGCGCGCTATAAACCGGCATCGAGATCGAGGCGTAGCGTCCGGATGACGCATAGAGCGTGCCGATCTTGATTTCCGAAGGAGCATCGGCGGCGATTGCCGGTCCCGCAAGCGTCGCAGCGACAGCGAGCGCGACAAAGGTATTTCTGATCATTGCGTTTCCTCTCTTCCCCTCCGGAGGCTCCTTTTGGCCCTTCTTCCGGTACAAATCAACCCGGCCGGCATTAACCGTTCGGATCACGCAAATCGCTGCGCGCGCGAGAGTTTTGCCGGTCGGCTGCAACTCTCGATTGGTCGTTTGGGCACCGATTAAGGAGCGCGCACGGCATCGTGCAAACAGCGTTGTCGTCTCGTCGCTGCAAGCTCACTGCCGGTCATCTCTTTCTCCCGGACGTGGCGCGGCGGCTTCCTTCGCGCCGTGCTCGTTTGCGTCTATTTGCGCCGGCCGGAAATACTCAGTCTCCGCCGGAATACGCGACATGCGCGTCCGGCTGGACCGTTGACGGCGGCCGCTCCAGGTCGCATCAAGATCGGAACAGGCGGGCCACGCGGCCCGACCCCTCAAAAAGGGAGGACTTGCCGACATGGCCGAAGCAGCGCGCGCGAAACCCAAACCGACGCCCGAGACCCAGCATTTCTGGGACGGCACCAAGGCCGGCGAATTGCGGCTGCAGCGCTGCGATGCCTGCGCGCATGTCTACTTCCCGCCGCGTCCGTTCTGCCCGTCCTGTGCCTCGCGCAAGGTCTCGGTGTTCAAGGCGAGCGGCAACGGCAAGCTCTACAGCTACGTGATCAATCACCGCCCCGCGGCGCCCGGCTTCACCCCGCCCTACGCGATCGCGGTCGTCGCGCTCGACGAGGGCCCGCACATGATGAGCAACATCATCGATTGTCCGCAGACGCCGGAAGCGCTCGAGCTCGACATGAAGCTGGAGGTCGCGTTCGAGAAGCTCGACGACAAGATCACCCTTCCGATGTTCAGGCCGGCGAAGGGATAAGCATCATGCGCAGGAATCAAGTCGCCGTCGTGGGAGCTGCGGAAACCACCGAGCTCGGCGTCATCCCCACCATGTCGCAGATCCAGCTCCATGCGGATGCGGCGCTGAATGCGATTGCCGACGCCGGACTGAAACTCTCCGACATCGACGGCTTCGCCACCGCGGTCGAGACGCCGCAGCAGATCTGCCATTATCTCGGCATCAAGCCGACCTGGGTGGACGGCACCTCTGTCGGCGGCTGCTCCTTCATGCTGCATGTCCGCCATGCCGCGGCCGCGATCGAGGCCGGGCTGTGCAAGACCGTGCTGATCACCCATGCCGAGAGCGGCAAATCGATGATCGGCAGGGCGCCGCGCTCGATACCCGCGGACAGCCTGCAGGGGCAATTCGAAGCGCCGTTCGGCGTCTACGGCCCGCCGAGCATGTTCCCGATTCCGGTGCTGCGCTTCATGAAGACCTACGGCATCACCCATGAGCAGCTCGCGATGGTCGCCGTCGTGCAGCGCGAATGGGCCGCGAAGAATCCGCGCGCGACGATGAAGGACCCGATCACGGTCGCCGACGTATTGAACTCGCGGATGATCGCCTATCCGCTGCGGCTGCTGCAATGCTGCCTCGTCACCGACGGCGGCGGTGCGCTGATCCTGACCTCGGCTGATCGCGCCAAGGATTTCCCGCGCAAGCCGGTCTACATCCTCGGCACCGGCGAGAGCGTGGAGACGCCGATGGTCAGCCAGATGGAGACGTTCAACTCCTCGCGCGCCTTCAAGGTCGCAGGGCCCCTCGCCTTCAAGGAAGCCGGCATCACCCACAAGGATGTCGATCATCTGATGATCTACGACGCGTTCGCGCATCTGCCGCTCTACGGGCTCGGCGATCTCGGCTTCATGCCGCACGAGGAAACCGGCAAGTTCATCGCCGACGGCAACACCCGGCCGGGCGGCAAGCTGCCGCTCAACACCAACGGCGGCGGGCTCTCCTACATGCATTCGGGCATGTACGGCATGTATGCGCTGCAGGAAAGCGTGCGCCAGATGCGCGGCATCGCGCCGGCGCAGGTGCCGAATGCCAAGATCTCGGTCTGCCACGGCGTCGGCGGCATGTTCGCCGCGTCGGGCACGATCATTTTTACGAACGAGCGTTGAGTTTTCGAGGCGCGCTCCCTCCTCTCCCTCTCCCCGTTCTTACGGGGAGAGGGTTGGGGTGAGGGGCTCTCTCGGCAGATTCGGACTCGCGGAGAGTCCCCTCACCCGGATCGCATCTCACGATGCGATCCGACCTCTCCTCGCAAACGGGGCGGCGCGAGGTAATGAAACAGATCAAACAGGGAGAACCCACCATGGCCAAATCACTCGACGGAAAATCCATCATCGTCACCGGCGCGGGCCGGGGCATCGGGCGCGAGATCGCGCTGGTCTGCGCCGCCGAAGGCGCCAAGGTCGTGGTCAACGATCCCGGCGTCGCGGCCGATGGCTCGGGCACCAGCGCTGCTCCGGCCGAGGAAGTGGTCGAGGAGATCAAGAAGCGCGGCGGCACCGCGATCGCGAATTTCGAGACGGTGGCGGAAGCGATCCCGGCGAGCCGCATCGTGAAGGCCGCGACCGATCATTTCGGCAAGCTCGACGGCGTCGTCAACAATGCCGGCATCCTGCGCGACATGATCTTCCACCGCATGAGCGTGGAAGCCTTCGAGTCCGTCATCAAGGTCCATCTGATGGGCTCGTTCTATGTCGCCCATGCCGCGGCGCGGCTGTTCCGCGAGCAGGAGAGCGGCTCCTTCGTGCACTTCACCTCGACCTCGGGCCTGGTCGGCAATTTCGGCCAGGCGAACTATGCCGCGGCCAAGCTCGGCATCGTCGGCCTGTCGAAATCGATCGCGCTCGACATGAACCGCTTCAATGTGCGCTCCAACTGCATCTCGCCGTTCGCGTGGAGCCGGCTGATCGGCACCATTCCGACCGAGACCGAGGCGGAGAAGGCGCGCGTCGCCAAGATCCAGCAGATGGGTCCGGAGAAGATCGCGCCGGTCGCGGCCTACCTGCTCGCCGACGCCTCCAAAGACGTCACCGGGCAGATTTTTGCAGTGCGCATGAACGAGATTTTCCTGATAAGTCAATCTCGTCCGCTGCGCTCAGTGCACCGCGGCGAAGGCTGGACGCCGCAGACGATTGCCGAGCACGCGATGCCCGCGCTCAAGCCCTCGTTCTACGAGCTCGACCGTTCGGCCGACGTTTTCAGCTGGGACGCGATCTAACGCGGCAAAATTCGAACTATCTGGAGTTGTTCTGCCTAAATCGCCAGCATTATGCCGGATTGCGGGCACAGGATTTCCTCCCAACAAAAAATCAGGGAGGAAATCATGACAACGCCACTGACCTTTCCTACACAGGCCTTCGACCGCCGCAAGCTGATGAAGGGCGCGGCGGCACTGGCGGCGACGGCCGTGACGACGCAAGCGGCGTCTGCGGCAACCGTTCCGCCGTTTGGGCAAACCGGCACTCCAAGCAGGGCCAGCGACCCACTGCCCTTGGGCCCACTTCCCGGAAGCCGTTATCCGGATTCCCACCTCGAAGTCTGCGCATCCCAAGACGTCATTCGGGCCTTCCGGTTTCCCTGCGTTCGCCGGCACGATGGCGGTCGAGCGCGTCGCAACCGGTTTCCGCTGGGCCGAAGGCCCGGTCTATTTTCCGGCTGGACGCTACGTGCTGTTCAGCGACATTCCCAACAACCGCATCATGCGCTTCTCGGAGGATGACGGTCACCTGAGCGTCTATCGCCAGCCGTCGATGAACTCGAACGGCAACACCATCGATCGGGAAGGACGCCTGCTGACTTGCGAACACAGCGGCCGACGGGTCACCCGGACCGAGCTCGACGGCTCCATCACCATCGTCGCCGACAAGTATAACGGCAAGAAGCTGAACTCGCCGAACGACGTGGTCGTCGCATCCGACGGCTCGATCTGGTTCACCGATCCGGCCTACGGCATCGGCGGATTTTATGAGGGCGTCAAAGCCGATCCTGAGCAGGAAAAGCACGGTGTCTACCGGGTCGATCCGAAGTCCGGCGACGTCAAGATCGTCGTCGATGACTTCGTAGAGCCCAACGGCATCGCCTTCTCGCCCGACGAGAAGAAGGTCTATATCCTCGACACCGGCTTTACGGACGGGCCGGACAATCCGTCGCATATCCGTGTGTTCGACGTGGATCTTGCGGCCGGAAAGCTGTCGAACAGCAAGGTCTTCGCGGAGATGCCCAAGCCCAGCATTACCGATGGCGTGCGCACCGACCGCGACGGGCGTGTCTGGTGCTCCGTCGGTTGGGGCGATCCGAAAGAAGACGGCGTGCGCTGCTATACGGCAGACGGCGATCTGCTCGGCAAGATCCACATCCCGGAAACCGTCGCCAACCTGTGTTTCGGCGGCCAGCAACGAAACAGACTTTATATCTGCGGCTCGTCGTCGCTCTATGCGGTCTACACGAGTGTGCAGGGCGCCATGAAGCCGTGACCAGTTAGCGAGTGGCGAATGGGGAGTAGCGAGTAGGGAAAGCAAAGCCCTATTCGCCATTCGCCACTCCCTATTCGCTTCTACCCCGTATTCCTCAATCCCGCCGAGATGCCGTTGATCGTGAGCTGAATACCGCGCAGGACCTGCTCGTCCGGGTTCTGCGCGCGATGCTCCTTGAGCAGCTCCACCTGTACATGGTTCAGCGGGTCGAGATAGGGAAAGCGGTTGCGAACCGAGCGTTCCAGCAGCGGGTTGCCCTGCAGCAGCCGGTCCTGCCCCATGATGTCGAGCAGCGTCTCGATCGCCAGATGCCATTCGCGCCGAATGCGGCCAAAGATCTTCTCGCGCAAGGCAGCGTCCGGCACGAGCTCGGCATAGCGCGAGGCGATCGCGATCGAGCTCTTGGCGAGCACCATGTCCATGTTCGACAGCAGCATGCGGAAGAACGGCCATTCCCGGTACAGCTCCTTCAGGAACGGCATGCCCTGCTCCGGATGCTCGCCAATCCACGTCTCCACCGCGCTGCCGAAACCATACCAGCCCGGCAGCATCAGGCGGCATTGCGCCCAGGAGAACACCCAGGGGATCGCGCGCAGGTCCTCGATCTCGCGCGTTCTCTTGCGCGAGGCCGGGCGGCTGCCGATGTTCAGGGTCGCGATCTCGGTGATGACCGTGGAGGCCCAGAAATATTCGGCAAAGCCTTCGGTCTCGTAGACCAGCCCGCGATAGGCTTTGAAGGCCAGCGCGGATAGTTGGTCCATTGCCGTGAGGTACTCGCGCTTCGGCGCCGGCTGTCTTGGGTGCAGAAGGCTTGCTTCCAGCGTCGCCGCAGCGAGGATCTCCAGATTGTTGCGGCCGACCTCGGCGTTGGAATATTTGCTTGAGATGATCTCGCCCTGCTCGGTGATGCGGATCTGGCCGTTCACCGCCCCGCCCGGCTGCGCGACGATCGCGTCATAGCTCGGTCCGCCGCCGCGGCCGACCGAACCGCCGCGGCCGTGAAACAGCCGCAGGCGAACGCCGTGGCGCTCGAAGATCTCCACCAGCCCGATCTCGGCCTTGTAGAGTTCCCAGCCCGAGGTGACGAAGCCGCCATCCTTGTTGCTGTCGGAATAGCCCAGCATCACCTCCTGCACGGCGCCGCGGCTGTCGACCAGCTTGCGGTAGTCGTGCAGCGACAGCATGCGGTCCATGATGCCGCTGGAAGCCTGCAGATCCTCGATCGTCTCGAACAGCGGCACGATGTTGATCGCGCTCTTGCCGGACGGATTGACGAGGCCGACCTCCTTCAACAGCAGCGCGACCTCCAGCATGTCGGACATGCCCTTGCACATCGAGATGATGCATTGCGGGATCGCGTCGGGACCGAATTTGGCATGCGCCTCGGCGGCGGCATGGAACACCGCAAGCTCGCCGCGCGTCTCCTCGCTGTATTTGACGAAGTTCGACGCCAGCGGTCGCGTGTTACGCAATTCGCTCGCGAGCAGCGCCACCCGTGCCTCCTCGCCGAGTGCGAGATAGGACATGCCGGGTATTGCCGCGTCCAGCAAATCGGCAACAGTGCGCTCGTGCACGGCGGAGTTCTGACGGATGTCGAGCCGTGCAAGATGGAAGCCGAAGCAGTCCACCGCCCGGCGCAACAGCCGCAAACGGCCGCGCGCGATCACCTGCGCATTGTTGGCGATCAGCGAGCGATTCAGCACATCGAGATCGGCCTGCAATTCCTCGACGCTCAGATAAGGCTCGCCTTCGGCGACCGGCCGCCGCGTGATCTCGACATCGAGCCGCTCGGCGGTCGCGGTCAGCCGCGCGTAGATGCCGGACACCGCCAGCCGATAGGGCTCGCCTTGCCGATGAGGCGACGTGTCCGGCGAGCGTTCGGCCAGCGCGCGCAACTCCTCGGAGACGTCGGCGAGATGCGCGGCAATCGACAGTTCCCCGCCGAGCACGTGCAATTCTTCCAGATAGAATTGCAGCACGCGGCTCGATTGCAGCTTGCAGCGTTCCCCGCATCACGTCGGCCGTGACGAAGGGATTGCCGTCGCGGTCGCCGCCGATCCAGCTTCCCATCTTCAGGAACGAGGCCAGTTCGGACGCGGTCTCGTCGCCGACATTGAGGCGGTCCTCCAGCGCGCTGATCAGCCGCGGCAGCTCGTGCAGGAAGGTATAGTCATAGAATGAGAGACCGTTCTCGACCTCGTCGAGCACGGTGAGCTTGGTCCGGCGCAACAGATTGGTCTGCCACAGGGTCAGGATCTCGCGACGCAACTGCTCGTCGCTCGCCTCGGCCTCTTCCGGCGTCAGCTGAACGCGCTCGCGCCGGTCGAGCAGCGCGGCGATCTCCATCTCGCGGTCCATCGTGCTCTTGCGCCGCACCTCGGTCGGATGCGCGGTCAGCACGGGGCTGACAAGCGCGTCCTTGAAGAAGCGCGCAAATCGGCCGGCGTGATGCCGGCGGCTTGCGCAAGCGCCAGCGTCTCGGCCAGCGCGCCGGCCCGCGGCGCGCCCTTGGCCGCGTTGCGCGACCGCATCTGGCGGATGTTGTTGTGGTCCTCCGCGATATTGGCAAGATGGGAGAAATAGCTGAAGGCGCGCACGATGCGCACGGTCTCGGCGATCGATATGCTGTCGAGGATGGATTCGAGCTCGCGCCGCGCGCCGCGGTCCTCGTCGCGATGGAAACGGATCGAGGTCTGGCGAATGCGCTCGACCAGGTCGAAGACGTCCTCGCCCTCCTGGTCGCGCACTGTGTCGCCGAGGATTCGCCCGAGCAGCCTGATGTCCTCGCGCAGCCTCGCGTCTGCTTCCAGCGCCTGCGCGTCATCGGCGCGATTAGACCTGATGTCGGCGTTGGAAGGCATGGTCTGGGGGGACGACATGGCTCTTCTCTCCAGAGGCTGCCCGGCAATCTCATTATTCAAGTCTGCAAGTTTCTTGCCACTTCGCAAGATGAAGAAAGAGGCGGCCTGCAGCTACGTTTTCGTCACGCGCCTCCCAGCGATCCACGTCATTTTGTCGAAAGCAAGAACGAACGCCTTGTACAAGGTCGCTCAATCCGTAGGGTGGGCAAAGCGGAGCGTGCCCACCGACTTGCACGGCACGCGGACGGATGGTGGGCACGCTCCGCTTTGCCCACCCTCTGCGCCGGAAGAAAGCAGGAAGACCCTCGCCCTGAGGAGCGGCCACGGGCCGCGTCTCGAAGGGCGAGGCCACGATCGGGGCCTCATGGTTCGAGACGCGCGAAACGCGCTCCTCACCATGAGGGACTTTGAGCATCAAATCCTCCGCCCCGCCTTATCCCAATAGGGATCGCGCAGGCGGCGCTTGAAGATCTTGCCGGAGTCCTCGCGCGGCAGATTGGCCTGGATCTCGATGTGCTTCGGCACTTTATAGTCGGCGAGAGTGCTCTTCAGCCGCGCACGAATGTCGGCGATGTCGAGCGTGACGCCGCCTTGCGGTTCCACCACCGCCATCAAGGCCTCGCCGAACTCCGCGTCGGGGATGCCGAACACCGCACAATCATGCACGCCGGGAACCGCGTGCAGCACCGCCTCGATCTCAGCCGGATAGATGTTGACGCCGCCCGAGATCACCATGTCGCGCTTGCGGTCGCAGAGAAACACATAGCCGTCGGCATCGATGTAGCCGACGTCGCCTGAGGTGATGAAGCCATCGAGATCGATCTCGGAGCGCTTCTCCGGCTTGTTGTGGTAGGTGAAATCCGGATTGGCCGCGATGCGCGAATAGATCTCGCCGATCTCGCCCTGCCGCAGCACCCGTCCGTCGTCACCGACAAACCGCAATTCGGCGCCGGGCGAAATCTTGCCCACCGTGCCGGGCTTCTTCAGCGCATCCTCCGAATTGGCAAAGGTGACCGCGCCGGACTCGGTCGAGCCGTAGAACTCGTAGATCACCGGCCCCCACCATTCGATCATGGCGCGCTTGACGTCCGCCGGACATGGGGCGGCGGCGTGGATGATGTGGCGCAGCGAGGAGACGTCATATTTCCCGCGAACGTCCGCCGGCAGTTTCATCAGCCGGATGAACATGGTCGGGACCATGAAGATGGTGTCGATGCGCTCGGCTTCGACCAGCCGCAAAAATTCCTCGGGGTCAAAGCGCGGCATCAGCACCAGCGCACCGCCGAGCCGGCCGGAGCGGATGCCAAACGAGTTTGGCGCGGAATGATAGAGCGGTCCCGGCAGCAGCGCCCGGGCCCCGGGCCGCAAGCCATAGATCATCGCCCGCATCCCCTCGGCGGCGGCCGACTGCTCAGGCGTCGGCGCGTCGCGCCGGACGCCCTTGGGATGACCGGTCGTGCCCGAGGTGTAGATCATGTTCTGCGGCTGCGGCACCGCCGGCCCGTCATAGGGCTGGTGCTGGACGAGCCAGGATTCGAATTCGATCGCGAAATCTGGCTTGGCCAGATGCGCATGATCGATCTTGTAGGTCGCAAGGATTTCCGGCGGCGTCGGAACGCTGAGCACGGTGACACCGGGCGGAATGGCGCCCCGAAGCTGATGCAGCATGTCGGCATGGCCGATCAGCACCGAGGTTCCTGAATCCTTCAGGATGTAGCCGATCTCTTCCGGCTTGAAGTGCCAGTTGACCGGCACGCCATAAGCGCCGAGCCGCATCGCCGCATACGCGGCCTCGATGAACGCGATGTCGTTGCGCATCAGGATGCAGACGCTGTCGCCCGGCCTGATGCCGAGCTTGTGCAATCCGCTTGCGATGCGCGCGGCGCGGTCGGCGACCTCATCGTGGGTTCGCCTGTGCTTGCCGCTGACGAGGCCGAGGAAAAGGGAGGACGTTTCGTTCATTGTCACTTTTGTCGGTTTCCGATCTTCGTCGGGTTGTTCGTCATTCCGGGGCGTGCGACAGCATCGAACTATGGTGCGCAATTGCGCACCTGAGAATCTCGAGATTCCGGGTCTGGTCCTTCGGACCATCCCGGAATGACGGCGCCAATTGCTAGCCATCCGCAAAACGCGGCGACGCGCTTCTCGATATTGGCGCGGACCGCTTCGGTCTGGTTCGGGCTCCCGATCAGCTTCTGCTGCTCGACCGACTTCGGCAAGCAGCGCGGGACCGGGATCGACCGACAATTTGTTCAGCATGCGCTTGGCGGCGCGGATCGCATCAGGGCTCTTGTTCGCGATCTCGCGGGCGACCTCGAGCGCCGCGGCGCGCGGATCGTCGCACACCCGCGTCGCGAGACCATAAGCCTGGGCTTCCTGCGCGGAGAAGATCCGCCCCGTATAGGTCAGATCGCGCAGGATATCGTCGCGCACCAGTGTCGCCAGGATCGGCGTGCCGGCCATATCAGGCACCAAGCCCCATTTGATTTCCATGATCGACATCCGCGCATCAGCGGCGAGAAAGCGCATGTCGGCGCCGAGCGCGAGCTGGAAGCCGCCGCCAAACGCGACGCCATGGACCGCGGCAATGACCGGCACCGGCAATTGCCGCCAGCCCCAGACCGCCTGCTGCGCGAAGTTGGCGAGCCCGTGGGTGCGCACGGTCAGATCGCGTTTTTCGCCTCCCGGAATTCCGTTGCCGCCGCTCTCCTTCATTGCGGCGAAACGTCCCATGTCGAGGCCGGCGCAGAACGCCCGCCCTTCGCCTGACAACACCACCGCGCGCAGGCCTTTCTCGCGCGAAAGCCGCTCGGTCGCGGCGACCAGGGCCTCGAACATCGCGGCATCCAGCGCATTCATCTTGTCCGCCCGGACCAGCCGGACGTCGGCCACGCCGTCCGACATGTCGATCGCGACGCGCTGTTCCATGAAGGTTCTCCTTAGCTCTTTTTATATCTTGCCTTTACAGAAGGCCTCCGTGCGGATTTAGTCAATCAACCAATTAAGAGGCAATCCCTAACGGGCGGAAACGTCATGTTCACTCCAAATCTCCTGACCGGTCGACGAATTCTTGTGACCGGCGGCGGCACCGGGCTCGGCAAATCGATGGCCGCGCGCTTCCTGCAACTCGGCGCGGACATCCACATCTGCGGCCGCCGCAAGATCGTCTGCGACGAGACGGCGACGGAGCTGATGGACCTGCATGGCGGCCGGGTGACCAGCCACGGCGTCGACATCAGAAATCCGCTCGCCGTCGACGAGATGGTCGAAAACATCTTCCGCGAGGGTCCTCTCACCGATCTCATCAACAATGCCGCCGGCAATTTCATCTCGCGCACGGAAGAGCTGAGCCCGCGCGGCTTCGACGCCGTCGCCAACATCGTCATGCACGGCACGTTCTATGTGACGCACGCGGTCGGGCGGCGCTGGATCGCCGCCAAGCAGCGCGGCAATGTCGTGTCGATCACCGTGACCTGGGTGCGCAACGGCTCGCCCTACGTCGTGCCCTCGGCGATGAGCAAATCGGCGGTGCACGCCATGACCATGTCGCTTGCAACCGAATGGGGCAGATACGGCATCCGGCTGAACACGATCGCGCCCGGCGAAATCCCGACCGAGGGCATGAGCAAGCGCATCAAGCCCGGCGACGAGGCCGGCGCGCGCACCAAGGCGATGAATCCGATGAACCGGGTCGGCACCATGGAAGAGCTGCAGAACCTCGCGGTGTTCCTGATCTCCGGCGGCTGCGACTGGATCAACGGCGAGACCATCGCGATGGACGGCGCTCAGGCGCTGGCGATGGGCGGCAACTTCTATCAGTTGCGCGACTGGAGCGACGACGACTGGACCAACGCGCGCGAGTCCATCAAAGCGCAGAACGAAAAGGACCGCGCGTCGCGAGGTTGAGCGGCACGGCCATCGTCCGGCGTACGCGAGCGCCTCCGGCAAGATCGGACAGATCAAGCGAGCTGCCTCCGTATTCTATCCTTGGTTGCGCCCGCGCAGACCGATACCCGGCTGGCATGGCTGATGCATCTGCACGGCGCTAGGCGGCGTCTGTCGGAGCTGATATCGATGTCGCTACTCTCACGCTGGCGTGAGATCGGGGACCAGTGATGGACAATCGCAGTGACATCTGGCGTGGCATCGACACGATCAAGGCGCGCTTCATCGACCTGAGCGACCGGGTCTGGGCGATGCCGGAAGTATGCTACACCGAGGCGCGCTCCTCCGCCGAACATCTCGCCGAGCTGCGCCATCAAGGTTTTCGCATTACGGAGAACGTCGCGGGCATTCCCACCGCCCTGATGGGCGAATGGGGCGAAGGCGGCCCGGTCATCGCGTTCCTCGGCGAATACGACGCCCTGCCCGGCCTCAGCCAGGAAGCCGGCGTGGCGGAACATCGTCCGGTCGAGACCGGCGGCCACGGCCATGGCTGCGGCCACAATCTGCTCGGCTCGGCCGCTCTGCTCGCCGCCACGGCGGTGAAGGATTGGCTCGCCGCACACAAAGTGCCTGGACGCGTCCGCTATTATGGCTGCCCGGCGGAGGAAGGCGGCGCGGCAAAAGCCTTCATGGTGCGCTCCGGGGCCTTCGCTGACGTCGATGTCGCCATCACCTGGCATCCCTCCAGCTTCTGGGAAGTGACGGTGACGCCGTCGCTCGCCAACACCCGCGCCGATTTCGTCTTTACCGGGCGCACCGCGCATGCCGCCGCCTCGCCGCATCTCGGCCGCAGCGCGCTCGACGCGGTCGAATTGATGAATGTCGGCGTCAACTATATGCGCGAGCACATGCCGAGCGACGCCCGCGTTCACTACGCGCTGCTCGACACCGGCGGCATCGCCCCCAATGTCGTGCAGGCGCACGCCCGCGTCCGCTATTCGATCCGTGCCCGCGACCTGCCCGGCATGAACGAACTGGTGGAGCGCGTCCGTAAGATCGCGCAGGGCGCTGCGCTGATGACCGAAACCAAGATGGAGATGCGGATCGTTTCCGCCGTCTCCAACATCTTGCGCAACACGCCGCTCGAGCAAGCCCTGCATCGGATCATGGAGGAACTCGGGCCGCCGCATTTCGACGAGGCCGACAAGGATTTCGCCGCAAAGATCCAGACCACCTTGACGGACAAGGATATCGCCTCCGTCTATCATTCCATCGGCATGGACCCGAGCGATCGGCCGCTTGCCGACTTCCTGGTGCCGCTGGACGCCGAGCGCAACCCGCAGGTCGGCTCGACCGATGTTGGCGATGTGAGCTGGGTCGTGCCGACCGTTCAGGTTCATGCCCCGACGGTCGCGATCGGCACGCCGTTCCACACCTGGCAGGTGGTGGCGCAGGGCAAGACCCCGGCCGCTCACAAGGCCATGGTGCAGGCCGCCAAGGCCATGGCCCGGCTCGGTGTCAACGCGCTCGCGGAGCATGGCCTGATCGAGGCCGCCAAGGCCGATCTGACGAAACGCACCGCGCGCACGCCCTATGTCAGCCCGCTGCCGGGCGATGTCTCGCCGCCGCTCGACATGTCCCTGACCTGACGGTTTCCCCCGTATTGTCTTTCGGCCGGGATGACGACACACTCGGCCAAAAACAGACAGTACGGGGGAAAACACATGTCAGCCTCAACGGGCCCGGCCACGCTTGTCGAGATGAGTCCGCGACCGCGCGGCAAGCCGCGGCGATGCGATCGCCTTTGAATTCGAGGGACGCGCGACGACCTTCGCCGCCTTCGACCTCAACACCAATCGCGTTGCCAACGGCCTGAAGGCGCTCGGCGTCAAGCCGCGCGAGCGCATCGCCTATCTCGGCAAGAACAGCGACATCTATTTCGAGCTGCTGCTTGGCGCGATGAAGGCCAATGTGGTGATGGCGCCGGTGAACTGGCGGCTCGCCGGACCCGAGGTCGCCTTCATCGTCGAGGACTGCAAGGCGCCGCTGTTGTTCGTCGGCCCCGAATTCATCACGCTCGTCCGCAACATCCGTGACAAGCTGCCGAGCGTTCGCACCGTCATCACGACCGAGGGTGGCGCGCCGGAATGGCAGGATTTTGCGGCCTGGCGCGACGCGCAAAGCGCCGATGATCCGAACGTCGAGATCACGCCGAAAGACATCGCAATCCAGCTCTACACCTCCGGCACCACCGGCAAGCCGAAAGGCGCGATGCTCTCGCATGCGAACTTTCTCAACCTGGTGCAGGCCGGCTCGGACGCCGAGAAACCCGACTGGAACAGATGGACCACCGACGACGTCTCGCTGGTCGCCATGCCGATCTTCCATATCGGCGGCTCCGGCTGGGGCGTGATGACCTTCTATCACGGCGCCAGGGGCGTGATCGCGCGCGAGTTCGATCCGACCAAGGTGCTCGACTTCTTCGAGCAGGACGGCATCACCAAGCTGTTCATGGTGCCGGCCGCAATGCAATTCGTGGTGCGCCAGCCCCGCGCGCGGCAGGTCGACTTCTCGCGGCTGAAATACATGCTCTATGGCGCCTCGCCGATACCGGCCGCGCTGTTGAAGGAATGCATCGAGGTCTTCAAATGCGGCTTCGTGCAGATGTACGGCATGACCGAGACGACGGGCACCATCGTTGCGCTGCCGCCGGAAGACCATGTCGAGGGACTGGATCGCATGCGTTCGGCCGGCAAGGCGCTGCCCGGTGTCGAGCTTGCGATCCTCGATCCCGACGGCAACCCCTTGCCACCAGGCGAAGTCGGCGAGATCGCCACCCGTTCCGGCTCCAACATGGCCGGCTATTGGAATATGCCCGAGGCAACCGCGCGGACCCTCGGCCAGGATGGCTGGTTGCGCACGGGCGATGCCGGCTACATGGACAAGGACGGCTATCTCTACATCCACGACCGCATCAAGGACATGATCATCTCGGGCGGCGAGAACATCTACCCGGCCGAGGTCGAAAGCGCATTGTGCGACCATCCCGACGTCGCCGAAGCCGCCGTCATCGGCGTTCCCGATGACAGATGGGGCGAAGCGGTGAAGGCGGTCGTGGTGATGAAGCCCGGAAAGACGGCGAGCGCGACCGACATCATCAACTTCCTCCGCGAGCGCATCGCCGGCTTCAAGACACCGAAGAGCGTCGATTTCATCGAGGCGCTGCCGCGCAATCCGTCCGGGAAAATCCTGCGCCGTCACCTGCGCGACCCCTATTGGGCCGGCCGGGAGCGGCAGGTGAATTGAGTTCCACAATCTTCGAAGTTCCACGACAACGGAGACCATCGCTTAACTATCCACGCATGCGGCGCAATCTCGCGAGGTATCATCATGGGCTGCGCGACGCGTCGCAGCATGACGGTAACGTCTTATTCGCATACAGCCCGTATCCGCATAGCCGGAATTACTGGGACTGTCGGAAATGCGTGTCATATCTTGCATCGTCACGGAGCACGATCTGTGGCTCGTGCTTCTCGCCGCCATCGTTTGCATCGCCGGCAGTTTCGTCACCATGCGGCTGTTCGAGCGCGCATTGCGCACCGAAGGCGCGCAGCGGTCGGGCTGGATATTCCAGACCGCATCCGCCGCCGGCTCCTCGGTGTGGTGCACGCATTTCGTGGCGATCCTCGCCTATGATCCCGGCACCCCCGTCACCTTCGACCCGCTGTTGACGATCGGCTCGCTTGCGATCGCCATCTGCGGCTTCGTCGTCGGCTTCGTCATTGCCGCGAACAGGACGCGCCGCAAGGCTGTGATCGGCGGCGGCGCCGTGATCGGATTGACGATTTCGGCCATGCATTATGTCGGCATGGCCGCCTATCATGTCAGCGGCATCGTCGAATGGAACGTCCCCTATATCGCGGCATCGGTCGCCTGCGCGGTCGCGCTCTCGATCGCGGCACTCGCCATGGCCCGGATGGAGCGTTCGTATGCGACTCGTGCCGGGACCGTCGGGCTGGTTCTGGCAATCATATCGCTGCATTTCACCGGCATGGCGGCGGTCAGCGTGTTGCCACTGGAGTCCGACGTCGTGAACGGCCTGGTCTTTCAGGCGATGGCCGTCGCCATCGCAGGCGTCTCGCTGTTCATCGTCGGGACCGGCATCGCAAGCCACATGATCAACTCGCAGACCCGAACCGAGAATACGCGCCGGCTTCGTTACATGGCGCTCAACGATCCCCTCACCGGCCTGCCCAACCGGGCGAATTTCGGCGACCACCTCGACGACGAATTGACGAAGGCCGCGAAGGACGGCCACAAGCTCGCGGTCATCGGCATCGATCTCAATCGTTTCAAGGAGATCAACGACCTCCGCGGACACATTGCCGGCGATCACGCGCTCCAGGCCATCGCGCAGCGGCTGAGGCAGTGCAGCCGAAGCAACGAGTTCGTCGCACGGATCGGCGGCGACGAATTCGCCGCGGTGAAGACTTTCCGCGATCGTCTCGAGCTCGACAATTTCGTCGGCAGGCTCGAGCAGGCTTTGTTTGAACCAGTTCATATCGAGGATTTCACGACCCGCGCCGGCGCCAGCATCGGCGTCGCCATCTATCCGGAGGACGGCGCCACGGCGCGCGAGCTGCTCGGCAACGCGGATTTCGCGATGTACCGCGCCAAGGCCGATCCGACCACGGCCGTCTGCTTCTACGAGAGCGAACTCGACGAGGCGGCGCGCCAGCGGCAGGTTCTCGCGCGCGAGCTGCGCCGCGCCATCGAGCTGAAGCAGTTCGAACTGCATTTCCAGGTCCAGGTCTCCGTCACCGACCAGGCCATCTGCGGCTACGAGGTGCTGCTGCGCTGGAATCATCCGGAGCGCGGCCTGTGCCGCCGATGGACTTCATCCCGATCGCCGAGGAGAGCGGCGCCATCATCGAGATCGGCGAATGGGTGCTGCACGAGGCCTGCCGGCGCGCGGCATCGTGGAAGGAGCCGCACAAGATCGCGGTCAACCTGTCCCCGGTCCAGTTGCGCCAGCCCGAACTGCCCCAGGTCGTCCATCGGATCCTGATCGAGACCGGCCTGCCGCCCGGCGCGTCTCGAACTCGAGATCACGGAATCCACGATCATCGCCGACAAGACGCGCGCGTTGCACAGCCTGCGGCAGATCAAGGCGCTCGGCGTCACCATCGCGCTCGACGATTTCGGCACCGGCTATTCCTCGCTCGACACGCTGCGTTCCTTCCCGTTCGACAAGATCAAGCTCGACCGGCTCTTCATGAACGAGGTCGAAAGCAACCCGCAATCGAAAGCCATCATCCGCGCCGTGCTCGCGCTCGGCAAGAGCCTGGACGTGCCCATTCTCGCCGAAGGCGTCGAGACCAAGGATCAGCTCGAGATCCTTCGCCGCGAGGGCTGCGATGAGGCGCAGGGCTATCTGCTCGGCCGGCCGCAACCCTATGAGAAGATCTTTTCCAGCGACGGCGCTCAGGTGCAGCCGCAGCCGGCCGTATCCAAGAAAGTGGCCTGAGGCTCACAGGCGGCATCCGGTTCGCGCTCAATGCTTTCCGGCTCCCATGTAGCCGAACAGGAAGCCCGCGACCTTGCGCTTCTGGATCTCCTCGCTGCCTTCGGTGATGCGATAGCGGCGGTGGTGGCGATAGATGTGCTCGAACGGCTTGTGGCGTGAATAGCCCATGCCGCCATGCACCTGCATGGCGCGGTCGGCGGCCTCGCAGCAGAGCCGGTTGGCCCAGTAGTTGCACATCGACACTTTATCGGACAGCGTGTGCTCGACCTGCGCCTGCGTGAGCTGGTCCATCTCCCAGGCGGTCTTGCGGATCAGAAGCCGCAGCATCTCGGCCTGTGTCGCAAGCTCGACAAGCGGCCACTGGATCGCCTGGTTCTCCGCGAGCGCCTTGCCGAACGGCTTTCGCTCGCGCGCATATTTGACGCTCTCATTGATGCAGTAGACGGCGGCGCCGAGCGAGCTCGCGGCCTGCCGGATGCGGTTCTCGTGCACGAAGCACTGCGCAAGCGACAGCCCGCGGCCGACCTCGCCGAACAGCGCGTCTTCCGGCACGAACACGTCGGTGAAGCTGACGCGCGGATGATCCGTCGGCATGTTGAAGGTCCACATATATTGCTCGACCTTCACGCCCTCGCTCTTCGCCGGCACCAGGAAGCAGGTGATGCCGCGCGCGTCGCCGTCATTGCCGGAGGTGCGGGCGAACAGCGCGCAGTGGGTCGCGACATGCATGCCGGTGGTCCACATCTTCTCGCCACGGATCAGCCAGCCCTTGACGTTGTCGCGGGTAGCCGGCTCCGCCCTGGTCTCCATGTGGGTCGCATCCGAGCCGTGCTCGGGCTCGGTCAGGCCGAAAGTAATGCGGTATTTTCCGGTGATCGAGCCATCGATCATCGCCTTCTGCGCATCGGTCCCATAGCGGTCGAGCATGGTGACGATCGGCAGATTGCCGACGATCGAATGCTCGTTCTGCAGATCGTTGTGCAGACCGAGCCCCTGTGACGCAAAGTGCTCGCGGATCACCGCCATCCAGAGATTGGAGCCGTCCTTGCCGCCATAGCGCTTCGGGATCGCGAAGCGCAGATGGCCGGCCGCGTCGGCAAGGTTCTTCGCCTTGCGCAGCAGCATCTCCCATTCATGCCGCGGCAGTCCGTCCTTGTCGAAGTCGGTGCGCGCCCATTCGCGGCGATGGTCGAAGAAGCGGATGTTGTCATCGGCCTGTTCCAGCGGCTTGATCTCGCGCGCGATGAAGCGGTCGAGTTCGTCGAGATAGGCGACGAGGTCGGCGGGCAATGCGAAATCCAAAGGCGTATCTCCCGGAAGCTGTTCGTTGTCGTTATCCGAATTAGGGTGACGGCGCGCGTTTTGAGTCAAGCCGCCAAGTCAACGCCCAAGTCAACGGCCATGCGCGTGCAGCGCGCCCCTCGTCCGTGGAATTGGGTGGCCGCCGACGCGGCGCTCGCGCTAATCTGGCCGGCGAACATTCCGCAACACAGAAATTGCGAAGGGAGCCTCCATGGAGCTGAAGTTTTCCAAAGTCACACGCAAGGGCCCGGTCACGATCGTGACGCTGTCGCGGCCCGAGGTCTACAACGCGCTGCATATCGACGCGCATTTCGAGCTCAACCGCGTGTTCGACGATTTTGCCACTGACCCCGAGCAGTGGGTCGCGATCGTCACGGGCGCGGGCGACAAGGCGTTCTGTGCCGGCAATGATTTGAAATGGCAGGCGGCGGGCGGCAAGCGCGGCTGGGACAAGGGCGGCTTCGCCGGGCTCACCACGCGCTTCGACTGCGACAAGCCGATCATCGCGGCCGTCAACGGCGTCGCCATGGGCGGCGGGTTCGAGGTCGCGCTCGCCTGCGACCTCATCATCGCCGCGGAGAATGCGACCTTCGCGCTGCCCGAGCCCCGCGTCGGCCTCGCAGCGCTCGCGGGCGGCCTGCAGCGTTTGCCGCGCCAGATCGGGTTGAAGCGCGCCATGGGCATGATCCTGACCGCGCGTCATGTCTCGGCCAAGGAGGGTCTCGAACTCGGCTTCGTCAACGAGGTGGTTTCGCAGGGCGAGGCGCTCGCCGCCGCGGAGCGCTGGGCCGAGACGATCTGCAAGAACTCGCCGATGTCGATCCGCGCCTCCAAGCAGGCGATCCAGAAAGGCATGGAGGTCTCGCTCGAACAGGCGATGACCGAGCAGCGCGAATATCCGGCCGTGAAGGCGATGGCGGCCTCGCAGGATTACATCGAGGGCCCGAAGGCGTTTTCCGAGAAGCGCCCGCCGAAATGGCTGGGAAAGTGAACGACTCCCTCCGTCGTTCCGGGGCGATGCGCAGCATCGAACCCGGAACCTCGAGATTCCGGGTTCGCGCCTGTCGGCGCGCCCCGGAATGACGGCGGAGAGAGTTTTCACGGTCTCTCTCTCCCCAGCTCTCTCTTGTACGACGCGTAGTTCGGTTGATCGACGGCGAGCTTGTCCATCGTGGTCTGCCAGAGATGCGTGGCGAGACCCGGTGTTTTCAGATCGATCTCACCGCTGGCGATCTTGGCCGCAAGTTCGCGGTTCTGGTCGATCAGTGCGCCGTCAATACCGAGCAGTTGCGTCAGCCGCGCCGCCTCCGCTGCGTTGCTATTTTCAGCCAGCGCCAATTGCCGCACGACGAGATCGAGCCCGTTGATCG
Organism: uncultured Alphaproteobacteria bacterium; assembly: GCA_963786015.1. Taxonomy (GTDB): domain Bacteria; phylum Pseudomonadota; class Alphaproteobacteria; order Rhizobiales; family Xanthobacteraceae; genus Bradyrhizobium. Next base: position 237,442 of record CAWAXO010000023.1, read on the forward strand.
CGACGCGCAGCTTGAATGCCTGGTGGCCCGAGATCAGCGGCGTGATGTCGTTGCGCAGGAAGTCGGCGACAGCCTTGGTCAGTTCGGTCGGTGTCGGTTCATCCTGCATGTCAATCCTCCCGCGGAGCCAACAGCCGCAGCAAATCGATCTCTGTCTCGGACGCCCGTCGTCCGATCATGGCGCGTTCCATCGAATGGTCGGGGCCGATGCGGAAGCGCTGCATCATGCCGCAGCACATCACGCCCCAGCGCAGCGTGCCCATTACTTCCCAGAATTTCACGCGCGCAGGATCGGCCTTACGGCCGGCGGCTTCATAGCCCGCGAACAGATCCTCGCGCGAGCCGAAACCGCCGACAGGCTTGTCGATCTCGCCGAAGCGCCAGGAATTGACGCAGATCCAGCCGAGATCCTCCATGGGGTCGCCGAGATGCGCGAGCTCCCAGTCGAGCACCGCGCGCACGCCATCGGGCCCGATGATGAGATTGCCGTGACGGAAATCACCATGGACCAGCGTGACCTCGTCCGACGGGCCGGGGTCTTGGTCACGCAGCCAGCGCAGCGCCAGCTCGAACACCGGCCGCGGCCAGTCGAAGCCGCGATATTCGCGTTCGAGCTCGCCGATCTCCTTGGTCGCCGACATCTCTCGAAGCTTTGGAAGCTGTGCCCGCGGCAGATCATGGATACCGGCGGCAACCTTCCCGAGCTGACGCGCCAGCAGCGGACGCGCCTTGGCGAATATGTCATCGCGCAGGATCTTGCGCGCGATGGTCTCGCCCTCGATGCGTGCCATGATGAAACCGGCACCGAGACCATCCTCGGGCCTCAGCACATGCATCACGCGCGGCGACGGCACGCCGGCGTCGTGCGCGAGCTGCATCAGCCGCGCCTCGGCATCGAGCCCGGCCGCCCGCGTCGGCGCGGCGCCATAGCCCTGCGGCGCGCGGCGCAGGATCGCGCCGACCTTGCCATCCGGATGCACGATGTCGAACGACCAGGTCTCCTGGCTGGCACCGCCGGACAGTTTCGCGACGCCCGTGACTCCGCTCGCACCGGGATAGAAGGACGCGACACAGCGCGAGAGCTCGGCCTCGGTCATTTGCCCCTGAACTTCGCCGGCCGCTTCTCAAGAAATGCGGTGACGCCTTCCTTGAAATCTTCCGTCGCGCCGGCGACGCGCTGCAATTGATATTCAAGATTGAGCTGATCCTCGAACGAGTTCTCCGGGCTGTCCCAATAGAGCCTGCGGATTCCCGCCAGCGCGACCGTCGGGCCGTTGGCAAGCTCATGCGCGAGCTTCATCGCTTCCTCCATCAGCGCCGCATCGTCATGGACGCGGTTGACGAGCCCCCATTCCAGCGCCTTCTCCGCCGGCAGCCGCTCGCCCATCAACGACAATTCGATCGCGCGCGCCTTGCCGACCAGCCGTGGCAGCAGCCATGTCGAGCCGCAATCCGGCACCAGGCCGATGCGGCGGAACGCCTGCAGGAAATAGGACGAGCGCGCGCACAGGATCATGTCGCCCATCATCGCGAAGCTCATGCCGGCGCCCGCAGCCGGACCGTTCACGGCCGTGACGATCGGGCAATGCAGGTTGCGCAGGCGGCGCAGGAACGGATGGAACGCGGTCTCCAGCGCCGCGCCCGCATTGCTGCGGCCGGGCTTGGATTGCGCGCCGCGGCCCTGCAGATTGGCGCCGGTGCAGAACGCCCTGCCCGCGCCGGTGATGACGAGGCAGCGGACCTCGTCCTTTCTGTCTCCGATCTCATCGAGCGCCTCGCCGAGGCCGCCCAGCATCTCCATCGAGACCGCGTTCATGACCTCCTGATGGTCGAGCTTGAGGACCGCGACCGGTCCCTCGAAATCGAGCGTGACGTGCTTGAACTGCATTGTTTCCTCTTCCGCTGGGGACCGCGCAGCACCGCCGCGGCTTGATCCGGTTTTTGGCTTTCAAGCCCCATATTTGATTTTTGCACCCGGCTTGTCCATGGCGCATAATCATTGACCGCGTAGCTGATGCGCGTCATGCCAACAAATGGAAACGCCCCATGAACATTTTCGACCTTTCCGGCCGCGTGGCCGTCATCACAGGCGGTAATGGCGGCATCGGGCTTGGCATCGCCCAGGCACTTGCGTTGAGTGGCTGCAACGTCTCGATCTGGGGCCGCAATGCGGAGAAGAACAAGGCCGCCGCCGCGACCATGGCCAAGGGCCCCGGCAAGGTGGACAGCCGCATCTGCGACGTCGCCGATCCCGCTTCCGTGCACGACGCGATGAGGGCCACGCTCGACAAGTTCGGCCGGGTCGACGGCTGCTTCGCCAATGCCGGCATCGGCGGCGGTGGGCGGAAGCCGTTCGTCGAACGAACCGAGGAGGAATGGCGCAAGATGTTCGCGACCAATCTGGACGGCGTGTTCCATGTCTTCCAGGCCGCGGCGAAACACATGACCGAACGTTCCATCGCGGGCGACGGTTTCGGCCGGCTGGTCGCGACATCGAGTCTCGCCTCGCTGTTCGGCACCGCGCGCAACGAGCATTACGCCGCGACCAAGGCCGCCATCAATGCACTGTGCCGTGCACTTGCCGTCGAGCTGGCCCGCCACGGCGTCACCGCCAACGCCATCCTGCCCGGCTGGATCAAGAGCGACATGACCGCACGCGTGCTGGCGGACGAGAAATTCGTCGGCGCCGTGCTGCCGCGCATTCCCGTGCGCCGCTTCGGCGAGCCCTCCGATTTCGGCGGCATCGCGGTGTATCTGATGAGCCAGGCGTCGTCCTATCATACGGCCGATTGCTTCGTGATCGACGGCGGCTATACGGCGTTTTGATCCTTCGTCGTCATTGCGAGCGCAGCGAAGCAATCCAGACTACCTCCGCGGAAACAGTCTGGATTGCTTCGTCGCTGTCGCTCCTCGCAATGACGGGCGGAGGGCGCGGGCGCATGCCACGTACTCCGTCATTTCGGGGCGACGCAAAGCGTGAACCCGGAATTTCGAGATTCCGGGTTCAGCCCTGGCGGGCTGCCCCGGAATGACGGTGCATTACTTGGCGATCTTCTTCCACATCACGCAGGCGCAGAAGATGGCTGCAGGGACGGCGAGGCACAGCGACGAAACGTGTGTCCCAGACGCCCTCGCCGACCAGCGCGCCCGCGAGCCCCATCGCGCTTGCCAGCGCGATCAGTGCGGGGACGGCGAAAATCTGCGCGAGCGACTGTCGTGGTGCGCGGCTCATGTCGGGCCTGCCGCAAATTCCGGGTCGTGCGGCGAGGCCGCGATCATGCGCGCGACGCTGATGCGTGACCTGCGGCGGCGGAGCCAGAGATAGAGGCCGGTGCCGAGCACGGCGATGGTGATGAGATCGAGCGCCGCCCAGACGATCTTCAGGAGCATGCCGCCATAGTCGCCGAAGTGCAGCGGCTGCGACAGCAGGAGCGCCGCGACATACCATGGCAGTTCGCGGCTGTCGGTCAGCTTACCGGTCTCGACGTCGATCAGCGCCGGCTTCAACAGCCGCGACGTCAACGGCGAATTGCCGCGCATGAAGATCGCATAGTGGTTCTTGCTGGAAAAGCTCGATCCCGGAAATGCGATGAAGGCGGGCGTCATGCCCGGCTCGGCGTGCTTTGCCGTGGTAACCGCCGCGTCGACCGACGCATATCTCGCGGGCGCAGGACTGTCCTTGTACTGCGCGGTCATCTGCGCAAGCTGGCCGAACTGCCAGATCTTGATAACGAGATCGGCCCAGGTGTTGATGACGCCGGTGAAGCCCACCACCAGCATCCAGATCACGAGCACGATGCCGCCGAGATTGTGCACGTCCAGCCAGCGCACGACGCGCGGACGCGCCGACCTGTAGGTTCCGAACTTCAATTTGCGCATCGATGGCGCATAGACCACGATCCCGGACACGATCGCGATGCAGAACAGGATGCCCATCAGGCCCAGGAACAGTTTTCCGGGCAATCCCGCAAACATATCGGTGTGCAGCTTGAGCATGAGGTAGGTGAAGCGGCGCGTCACGTCTGGCGAGTCGAGATAGGCCGCGGTGTGCGCGTCTACCCGGACCACGCGATTGGTCGAGGGGTCGACATCGTAGGAACGATTGATGAAGAGCGAATAGGCGTTCGGATCGTCGCGATTCCAGACGAAGAAGTGCACGACCTGGCCTGGATGCTTGAGCATCACATTGTCGATCGCCGCGTCGATGCTGGCCAGCGGCGTCCCCGCCGGCATATCGGCAGCCCTCACCTCCTCATGCAGCAGATCGTCGATCTCGTCGTGAAAGATCAGCGGCAGGCCGGTCACGCAAAGCAGCAGCATGAAGGCCGTGCAGACGAGGCTCGTCCAGGTATGGACGAGGCCCCAGCGCCGGAGGGATCTTGTCGCAGCCGTCAATTGCTGATCCGGGCGCACCGCGTCTCAATCCTTGGCGACGGCTGCGGCTCGGCGCATGGCCAAAATGCCTGCGAAAGGCGGTGGCGAAGTTGGCGGGGTTGCCGTAGCCGGCAAGAGAGGCCGCCTCGTTGATGGACAGGCCCTGGTGCATGATCGCGTCCCGCGCCACTTCGAGGCGACGCGTCCGCAAATAGTCCGGCGCGCTCATGCCGAAGGCGCGACGGAAATGCGCGTTAAAGGCGCGGCGGCTGATGCCCGCCTCGCGTGCCAACTGCAGGATGGTCCAGGGGCGGCGCAGATCGGCATCTATGGCGTCGCGGACGGCTTGCAATCTTTGCAGCCGCTGGTCGCCCGCCATCTCCATGTCGGCACGTTCGCCGGCGATCGATATCACCCTAGCCAGGATCTCCATCGCGTGCGCGCTCAGCAGCAGTTCCTCGGCAGGCCCTCTCAGCGTCGGAGACAGCATTTCCGTCGCCATCGCCAGCATGCGCGGCGGCGCCTTCAGCGTGACCACGAACGCGTCGCACTCGCTTTCCGAAAATAGATCGAGAAAATCCTCGCGCAGGCCGAGCCGCTCCAGCGACGCCTCGGGAAACGCGAGCCCCGCGGCAAACATATTCGCGCCGCGCGGCGCCTGGCCGTCGCAGGCTACCGCCCTGCGCAGCGCCATCACCACCATCGTGTTCTCGGCATAGCGAAACCGCTTGGCGCCGTGGCTCGGACCGCCGTCTCCCGATCCGCGCAGCACGATGGCGACGAACAGCCCGGCCTTGACGATGCCCTCGGTGCGGATCTCGCTGTCGAGAATGAAGTTGTTGCGCTGGAACACACATCCCGGCGCCTCCAGCCATTGAGCAGCAGCAGCAAAAGCGTCCGACCGCGAAACGTCCTGGGCGTCGACGATCCGAAACTGATCGAAGATACGATGATAAATGTGCGTCACGTCCCCTGCCCGCAGGCCATCGGCGCAAGCCGGCAGGCCTATTTGCCCTCCCGCAACTCCCGAGGCAATTAGAACCACTTGAAGAAGTAACGCATACGGTGACGTGGCACGGCACATGCAACGATGGATAGATGCCGCGTGTCCTGCAGCCACCGGTTCGCAGGGACGGAATAAGGGTCACGCGCATTCGCAGGGTGACGCGGTCCCAAGGGTTCGCTAGCCTTGCGACAAGTCACCGCACCCCATCGAACAAGGACTGCACAATGGAATACGTCCCCAGCGATCTCTCCCCCCGCGAGCGCTACAAGGTGCTCACCTCGTTCGTGCTGCCGCGGCCGATCGCATGGGTCACCAGCCTGGGACCCGGAGGACGTCGTCAACGCGGCGCCATTCAGCTTCTTCAACGTGTTCTGCGAGGATCCGCCGCTCTGCATGTTCGCGGTGAACCTGAGGCCCGACGGCCGGACCAAGGATACGCTCGTCAACATCGAGCGAACGGGAGAGTTCGTGGTCAACATCGCCGACGAGGCGCTGGCGCTGGCGATGCACGAGACCAGCGGCGACTTTCCGCCCGAGATCGGCGAGCCCAATTATCTCGGACTGAAGCTCGCGCCCTCGAGCAAGATCGCGACGCCCCGGCTTGCCGACACGCCCTGGGCGATGGAGTGCAAGACCTGGAAGACCATCGACGTCAATGGCGACCGGCGGCTCATCATGGGCGAAGGCATCAACTTCTACATCCGCGACGAATTGTGGGACCGCGATGCCATGCGCGTGCACATGGACCGCTATCACCCGATCGGCCGCATGTTCGCCGACCGCTATTGCCGCACCGACGACCGTGTGACGTTCCCCGCGGCGGAGGGGCCGCGGCGCAAGGCTAGCCCTCTATCGGCGCCCGCGCCCGCGGCGCGAATCCGTAGCCCCCTCGTCCGTCGTCCCGCGAACGCAGGGACCCATACCGCGTGATATTCGTTGTTGGCAGAGAAAGCCGTCCCGCCGTTGGTGCCACAAACCGCAGCCTGCTGGGCCCTCGCGTTACTCGCGCCCGATGCCGACCAACATGAAACGGTGGTTACTAATCGCTATTCCACGTTCGCGACCGGCTTGTGCGACTTGAACAGCCGGCCCTTCTCGACCACCAGCACGACGGCGAGCGCCGCCAGCGTGCAGAGGAAGAAGCCGGTCGCAAACGGCAGCAGCGTGCCGTCATAGGCCTGGCCGATCGTGATGCCGATGCCGATGCCGAGCAGCGTCGTGATCGATCCGTAGAGCGACGACGCGGTCCCGGCGATGTGGCCCTGCGGCTCCATCGCCAGCGCCGTGAAGTTCGCGAAGATCAGCCCGAAGGCGAACATCATCAGCGCCGACAGCGCCATGAACAGCGGCAGCGGCAGCATCTGCAGCTCCGCCGCGCCGAGCATGACGGCCGCGATGGCGACGAAACCGATCAGCGCAGCATGCGACATCACGCGCATGCCGAGACGGCCGACCAGCCGCGCATTGAGGAAGCCGGCGACCGCGACACCGACGGCCACGGCGGCGAACGCCAGCGGGAAATAATGACCGAGCCCGTAAATTCCGGTGAACACCTGCTGCGAGCAGAACACGAAGGCGAACAGCGAGCCCTGCACGCCGCGCGGCCGCGAGCGCATAGCCGAGCGTCTGGCGGTTGGTGACGGTCTGCCGGTAGGCGCCGAACACCTGGCGGAGCGCCAGCGACTTGCGCGCCGAGGGCGCCAGCGTCTCCGGCATCCGCAGCGCGCTCCAGAGCAGCGCGAGCAGGCCATACAGCCATCAGCACGATGAAGATGCCGCGCCACTGCGTCAGCATCATCACGGCCTGGCCGAACGACGGCGCGATGACGGGCACGGCGATGAACACCATCATCGCCAGCGACATCACGCTCGCCATGCGGCGGCCGGCGTAGCAGTCGCGCACGACCGAGGTCGCGATCACGCGGGTTGCCGATGTGCCGAGCCCCTGCAGCGCCCGCGCCAGCAGCAAGGTCTCGAAGGTCGGCGCCGCAATCGCGAGCAGGCTGGCAATGGCGTAGACCGTCATGCCGCCGAGCAGCACCGGCCGGCGGCCGAACCGGTCGGACAACGGTCCCATGACGAACTGGCCGACGCCGAAGCCGATCAGGAAGGTCGACAGCACCATCTGCGGACGGTTGGCGTCCGCGATGTGGAACGCCGCGCGGATATCGGGCAGCGCCGGCAGCATCATGTCCATGGCGAACGGGTTGAGCGCCATGATCGAGGCGATGACGATGACGAATTCGGGAAAACCCATCGGGCGGTGGCCCGAGGACACTAAGGCGGGGGCATTGATGTCGGACACGTCGACTCCAAAAAGCGAGTTGACGTAACTTGTCAGGCATCATGCTGCATTGCACAAGCGCCGATCGGGAATGGCAGCCCGGCCGGAAATGACTGAGGTATCCGTGGCTTGCAGGATATTTCGGCGAATCGGCTAGCGCAGTGGCAAACTGCTCAATCCGTCGTCACGCTGGCGCCGGATCGCCGATCTTGTCCTGAGTCTTGGTGTCGAAATCGCTGGCCTCGTGCCGTTCATGGAGCTGGCTCGCGGGATCGCCCGAGATGCGGTTGACCATGCGCCCCCGCCTCACCGCCGGACGTCTGGCGATCGCGTCGGTCCAGCGCAGCACGTTCTTGTATTCATGCACCGACAGGAACTCGCCGCCGCCATAGAGCAGGCCCTTCGCCAGCGCGCCGTACCACGGCCACACCGCGATGTCGGCGATCGAATAGTCACGGCCGGAGAGATATTCGTTGTCGGCGAGCCGCCGGTCGAGCACATCGAGCTGGCGCTTGACCTCCATGGCGAAACGGTCGATCGCGTATTCGATCTTGGTCGGCGCATAGGCATAGAAATGGCCGAAGCCGCCGCCGAGATAGGGCGCAGCGCCCATCTGCCAGAACAGCCATGACATGCATTCGGCGCGCGTCTTGCGGTCGGTCGGCAGCAACGCGCCGAATTTTTCCGCGAGATAGACCAGGATCGAGCCGGACTCGAAGATGCGGATCGGCTCCGGTTCGCTGTGGTCCATCAACGCCGGGATCTTGGAATTGGGATTGACCGCGACGAAGCCGCTGCCGAACTGGTTGCCGTCGATCCTGATCAGCCACGCGTCGTATTCCGCACCGGAGTGGCCGAGCGCGAGCAGCTCTTCCAGCATCACCGTGACCTTCACGCCGTTCGGCGTCGCCAGAGAATAAAGCTGCAGCGGATGGCGGCCGATTGGCAATTCCTTCTCATGCGTGGCGCCTGAGATCGGCCGGTTGATACTGGCGAAGCGGCCGCCGCTTTCCTTGTTCCAGGTCCAGACTTTCGGCGGCTCGTAGGCGGGCGTGTCGGTCACGTTGATCTCCAAATTGAGATGCCGTCATTCCGGGGCGATGCAAAGCATCGAGCCCGGAATGACGGTGGTTATAACAATGCGACAGTCCTTAGGGTGGGCAAAAGGCACATTTGCGCCATGCCCGCCGTTCAGATCTTCGTGTTGAAAGATGGTGGGCACGCGGCGCTTTGCCCACCCTGCGGAGTCCGCACAAAATTACGATGCAGCCATCTGGCGAGGCTGCTCCGTGCGCCCCATCGCAAATCCGTCATAGCCCTTAGCGGCGACGTCGTTGCAGATCTGCCGGTAGACGCCGACGCCGCCGATATAGGGCATGAAGATACGCAGCTTGCCGGGGATGTTGGCGCCCATGTACCAGGAATTGGCCTGCGGATAGAGCGTGGTGTAGGCGACCTCGTTGACATGGACGACCCATTTTTCTTCAGCGTCCCGCGTCGCCTCCATGGCGTCGAGGCCGTGGCCGCGCATGTAGCCGAGACAGTCGGCGATCCAGTCGACATGCTGCTCGATCGACACGATCATGTTCGACAGCACCGAGGGACTAGGAGTATTGCATGCTCTCGACGTCGCAGCGCGCGCCGGGATAGCGGTTCCAGTACCAGGTACCGCCGACACCGTCGCCCTGCTCGTAGACCCGCGCGATCAGTCCAAGACCACGCAGCCGGTACAGCATGTACATCCCGGCGAATCCCGCGCCGACCACGACGACATCGTAGGATTGCTGTGTCGCGGATTGGCGTTTGCCTGAAACCGGTTGCACGGCGGACATTCCCTGGGTTCCCCGGGATTTTCTTTGTTGGGCTCAAGCATTCAACCGGAGCATCGAAAGCGCAAGAGGCATTTCCGCAGCGCTATTTTGCGCGACGAAATGAGCGCACGCACGACGTCGTAGCGCCTGCACGCAAGTTGAAGCGCAGCGAACGCGCTTGGCTCGGAGCACGCTCCTGCGCTAGCGTCGGCGGAACGACACCACTGGAATGCGCTGGTGGCGAAATAGTCCGCCGTCATTCCGGGGCGATGCGACGCATCGAACCCGGAATCTCAGATTCCGGGTCTGGATTGCTTCGGACCATCCTGGCAATGACGGAAATAGCTGACACAACAAGACCAAGAACGAAGATTTCGAAACGTGCCCATGACCAGCTCCCTCCCCGAAGATCGCATCCCCGTCATCGTCGGCGTCGGCGAAATCGTCGACCGGCCGAAGGAGATCACGGCCGGGCTCGAGCCGCTCACGCTTCTCGAGGAGGCGCTGAAGCGCGCCGAGGCCGACAGCGGGGTGAAACTGCTCGGCGAAATTCAGTCGCTCGATGTCGTCAATTTCCTGAGCTGGCGCTACCGCGACCCTGAGCGGCAGCTTGCCAAGCGCCTCGGCATCACGCCCGCGCATCTCTATTACGGCCCGGTCGGCGGCGAGAGCCCGATCCGCTATCTGCACGAGGCCGCGCAGCGCATCGCGCGCGGCGAATGCAGCGTCGCCGCGGTCTGCGGCGCGGAAGCCCAATCCACTGCGACCAAGGCCGAGCGCGCGGGCGTGGCGCTGCCCTGGACGCCGTTCGCGCATGATGTGGAGGAGCCGAAACGCGGCGCGGCGTTCCAGAAGCCGCTTGCGGTGAAGCTCGGCGTGTTCCGGCCCGTGACCGTCTATCCCTTCTATGAAGCCGCGAGCGCGGCGCATTGGGGCCAGACGCCGCGCGAGGCGATGGCGGAATCCGGCGAACTCTGGTCGCGTTATTCGGAGGCCGCCGCCTACAATCCGAATGCCTGGCTGAAGCAGCATTTCGAGCCGGACGAGATCACGACGCCCACGCCGGACAACCGGCTGATCGCGTGGCCCTACACCAAGCTGATGGTCGCCAACCCCACGGTGAACATGGGCGCTGCGCTGCTGATGACGAGCCTTGCGAGAGCGCGCGCCGCAGGCATCAGCGAAGACCGCCTGATCTATCCGCTCGGCGGCGCATCGGCGGAGGAGCCGCGCGACTATCTCTTGCGCGACCAGTTCTGCGAGAGCCATCCGCAGAACGCCGTGCTGCGTGCGGTGATGGATCTCGCGGGCGGCGACGGCAAGGCGTTCGACGCGATCGAACTCTACAGCTGCTTTCCCTGTGTGCCGAAGATGGCCCGCCGCACGCTGGGCCTGGGCTCCGACGTCGAGCCGACGGTGACCGGCGGGCTCACCTTCTTCGGCGCGCCGCTCAACACCTACATGACGCATGCGGCCTGCGCGATGGTGCGGCGAATGCGCGGCGGCGCGAAGCTCGGCCTGCTCTACGGCCAGGGCGGCTTCGTCACCAAGCATCATGGCCTCGTGCTGTCGCGCCAGCCGCCGCGCGAAGCGCTGGCGCAGGATACCAGCGTGCAGGCAGTCGCCGACCGCAACAAGCGCGCCGTGCCCGATTTCGTGACGGAGGCGACCGGCAAGGGCACGGTCGAAAGCTTCACCGCGCTCTATGGCCGGCAACGGCGATGTCGAGCATGGCGTCGTGATGCTGCGCACCGCCGACGGCCGCCGCACACTCGCGCGGGTGCCGGCGCGAGACAGCGCGACGCTCGCGCATCTGCAGAACATGGCGCGCACGCCGGTCGGATCGGCCGGCGAGATCGCGATGGCGGAAGACGGCGTGCCGGAGTGGCGAGCCGGATGATGTCTTGATATCATCGCTGTCCCCACCGAAGGCCTCCAGTCGAACCATCGCGTTGTCAAATGTTATCCGGGACTTTTCAAGCCGACGGCGAGACCCTCGCCTACTCCCACTATGTACCCCCGCACGAACCGCGCGAAGTCGCGCTTTCACTGCACGGCGCGGGCCCTGCGGGGCGCGAGCGGATCAGCTACCTGGCCGAGCATCTCGCTTCCACCGGATCGAGCCTGTTCTGCTTCGATTTCGCCGGCCACGGCGAGAGCACGGGTCAGCTTACGGAATTGAGCCTTTCGAGACGCTCGTACCAGGCCGCGGCCGCGCTGCGCGTGATGCAACAGCGGCCGACAGTGCTGATCGGAACGAGCATGGGCGGCCACGTCGCAACCAGCGTCCTCACAGCCACGGCGCCGGACTTTCTCGTGCTGTTCTGTCCTGCACTCTACGGCGACGAGAGCACCGATCTGCCGTTCGACGAGCAGTTCACGGCGGCGATCAGGAAGCCATCAAGCTTCGAGCACTCCTCTCTGCGGCGCGACCTGGCGGGTTATGCCGGAAAGTCACTCCTGCTCATCGGCGAGGACGACCGCATCATTCCGCCGCGGGTCGTCGAGATCTATGGGAAGGAGCTTCAGAAGGAAGGACAGTTCAGGCTGCTCACGCTGCCGGGCGCGCCGCATAACCTTCACGGATGGGCCAATCAGCGGGCTGAGAACAAGTCGGCCATTCTGAGTGCGGTGGACGATCTGCTGGATAGCTAGGGCCGTGTAACCCGGCAACGAACGCTACGCCCGGCGCAGCCTTCGTCTCTGGCTCCAGCGCCTGGCGCGATCGAGATAGAGATAGACGACCGGCGTGGTGTAGAGCGTCAGGATCTGGCTCAGGATCAGGCCGCCGAAGATGGCGATGCCGAGCGGCTGGCGGAATTCGCTGCCCTCGCCCATGCCGATCATCAGCGGCACCGCGCCGAACAGGGCGGCCATGGTGGTCATCATGATCGGCCGGAAGCGCATCATGCAGGCCTCAAAGATGGCGTCGGTCGACGACAGCCCGCGCTGACGCTCGGCGTCGAGCGCGAAGTCGATCATCATGATGGCGTTTTTCTTCACGATGCCGATCAGGAGAATGACCCCGATCATCGCGATGATGTCGAATTCGGTGTGAAACAGCATCAGCGCCAGCACCGCGCCGACGCCGGCCGATGGCAGTGTGGACAGGATCGTGAGCGGATGAATGTAGCTCTCGTAGAGCATGCCGAGCGAGATGTAGATGGTCGCGAACGCCGCGAGGATCAGAAACGGCTCGCTCGCGAGCGATTGCTGAAAGATCTTGGCGGCTCCCGCAAACCCGCCACGAATGCTCGGCGGCACGCCGATCCGGCTCATGGTGGTCTCGATCGCCGCAACCGCCGTGCTCAGCGCGACACCCGGCGGGAGATTGAACGAGACGGTGCCGGCGACCAGAAGATCCTGATGGTTGACGACGAGCGGCGTCTCGCCCTGCGCGAACCGGGCAACGCTGGACAGCGGAATCATCGTCTCCCGGCTGGTGCTGACGGCCGTTCCGGTCGACGAGCCCACTTTGCCGGTGGCGCCGATCGAGTTGGTCGCGAGATTTCGGACCGCATTTGCCGCGACCGAATTGATCGAGGTCTTCTGCGACGACGAGGCGACCGTTCCGGCCACCGCATTGGTCGTTTGTGAACCGCTCGCGGGTCCGCCCGAGGTGCTGACATAGACCTCCTTCAACGTCTCGGGATTCTGCCAGTAGGGCGGCGCCACCTCCATGATGACGTGATACTGGTTGCGCGCGACATAGATCGTCGAGACCTGCCGCTGCCCGAAGGCATCATAGAGCGTGTTGTCGATCTGACTGACCGTGATTCCGAGCCGGGAGGCGGCATCGCGATCGATGATCAGATTGGATTGCAACGCCTTGTTCTGCTGATCGCTGCTGACGTCGGCAAAAATCGGCTGGCTTTGCAGCGCTGCCACGACCTTTGGAATCCATTCATTCAGCTCCTCCGACGTCGAGCCCTGCAGCGTGTACTGATACGCCGCATTGCCCGAACGTCCTCCGGCGCCGAGATCGCCGATCGACTGCAGGAACAGCGTGGCGCCCGCCACGGTCGCCAGTTCACCCCGCAGCCGCTCGATCACCTTATCGGCCGCCAATTTGCGTTCGCCGAGCGGTTTCAGCGATGCGAACACCGTGCCGGTGTTGGTCGAGCCGCCCGGGCCCGGGCCGCCGCCGCCGGTGAAGCCGACGGCGGTGTCGACCGCCGGATCGCTTTTGACGATATCGATGAACTGCGTCGAGCTTCTGCTGCATCAGTTGAAACGAGATATGCTGATCGGCCTGGATCGACCCGATCAGCAGCCCGGTATCCTGCTGCGGGACGAAGCCCTTTGGAACGACCCCGTAGAGATAGAAGTTCAGGCCGAGGGTCGCGACCAGGATCAGCATCACCGAGCGCGGGTGACGCAGCGCGACGGCGAGCGTCCACCGATAGAAGTTCAGCATGAGTCTCGAAGACGCGCTCGCTGGCCCGATAGATCCGGCCATGCGGCCGGCCGCGATCGCCCTGCAGCAACACCGCACACATCATCGGCGTCGTCGTCAGCGAGACCACGAGCGAGATCACGATGGCGATCGTGATCGTCATGGCGAATTCGCGGAACAGCCGACCGACCAGGCCGCCCATCAGCAGGATCGGGACGAAGACCGCGATCAATGAGATGCTCATCGACAGCACGGTAAAGCCGACTTCGCGGGCGCCGAGCAGCGTGGCCTCCAGCCGCGACTTGCCCGCATCCATGTGGCGGGTGATGTTTTCCAGCACGACGATGGCGTCGTCCACCACGAACCCGGTCGCGACCGTCAGCGCCATCAGGGAGAAGATGTCGAGGCTGTATCCCAGCAGATACATGACGGCGAAGGTCGCAATCAGCGACACCGATACGGCCACGACCGGCACCAGCGTCGCGCGCGCGTTGCGCAGGAATGCGAACACCACGAGGATCACCAGAGCGACGGCGATGACGAGCGTGATCTCGACGTCCCGCAGCGACACCCGGATCGTTTTCGAGCGGTCGACCGCGAGACTGAGGTCGATGGCGGGCGAGACCGAGGCGCGCAATTGCGGCATCAGCGCCTTCACGCGGTCGACCATCTGGATGATGTTCGCGCCCGGTTGCCGGTACACGATCATCATGACCGCCGGCTTGCCGTTGGCAAGGCCGAGCGTGCGCACGTTTTCCACGGAATCGATGACGTCGCCGACATCGGTGAGGCGCACCGCCGCGCCGTTGCGGTAGGCAACGATCAGCGACTTGTAGTCCTCCGCCTTTTTGGCCTGATCGTTGGAATAGATCTGGTAGCGCTGGCTCTCGACGTCGATGCCGCCCTTCGGGCTGTGCGCGTTGGCGCTGCCGAGCGCGGCGCGAACGTCTTCCAGGCCGATGCCGTATTTGTAGAGCGCCGGAGGGATCAGCTCGACGCGCACGGCGGGCAGCGATCCCCCGCTGACGGCGACTTCGCCGACCCCTTCGACCTGCGACAGCTTCTGGGCCAGCATGGTCGAGGCAGCGTCATAGAGTTCGGCAGGCGTCAACGTATCCGACGTCAAGGTGTAGATCAGGATCGGCGCCGAGGCCGGATTGAACTTGCGATAGCTGGGATTGCTCCGCAGATTGGTCGGCAGGTCGGCGCGCGCGGCATTGATCGCCGCCTGCACGTCGCGCGCGGCGCCGTTGATGTCGCGACCGATGCCGAATTGCAGATTGATGCGAGCGGAACCGAGCGAGCTCGCCGACGTCATTTCGGTGACATCGGCGATCTGGCCAAGGTGACGCTCGAGCGGGCTTGCGACCGTGGTCGCCACGTCCTCGGGACTGGCGCCGGGCAGCGTCGCCTGCACCGAAATGGTCGGAATGTCGACATCGGGCAGCGGCGAGACCGGCAGCTTGAAAAATGCAATGGTGCCGGCCACGACAAGCCCGAGCGACAGCAGCGTGGTGGCGACCGGACGGCGGATGAAAGGGGGTGGATAGGCTCATTACAATGTGCTTCGAATTCGTTGCGGATCAGCCTGCGGCTCAGCTTGTATCCAGCAGCGCCCCGATGCAACAGCCGCACAATGTCACACGGTGCCGCCTCACGTCCGCCGCGATGTCTTGATGCGAGCAGAGGCACCAAGATACGATTGTCGGGAATATGGCAAATCGTCCCCGATTGAAATTCCGCCTCGAATCACGAAATCCGATGCCGTAACGTTCGAATTCCGACCACTTCCTTCCCACTTGCTTCCCATTTCCTTGGGCTCGATCGAGAGACAAGTCATCATGCGGTTGTTAATTCTCGGCGGCACCCAATTTCTTGGCCGCGCCATTGCTGCCCATGCCTGCGCTGCAGGATATGACGTGACCTGTGCCGCCCGGGGGCTCGCGGGTCCGATTGCATCTGGTGCCCGATTTGTGCGCGTTGATCGCGACGTCTCGAATGGACTTGAGCCACTTGCGCGCCAGGAGTTCGACGCCGTCGTGGACGTATCACGTCATCCCGGCCAGGTGCGCCGGGCGGTCGCCGCACTCAAACAGCAGACCGGGCATTGGACATTGGTCTCGACAGTAAGTGTTTATGCGGACAATCGGACTCCCGGGCAACGGGCGGACACGGCGCCATTGCGGGCACCCACCGCACCTGACATCGAGTGTAGCGCTGAGGAAATCTATGGTGCTGCCAAGGTCGCGTGCGAACAGGCTGTGGGTGAGAGCGCCTTTATTTGCAGGGCTGGTCTCATTGCAGGACCCGAGGATCCGACGGGGCGATTCACCTATTGGCCGGCACGGATTGCACGCGGAGGCGAAGTGCTTGCGCCTGGAACGCCGGATGACCCTGTTCAGTTGGTCGACGTGCGCGACCTCGCCCAATGGATCGTTCATGCTGCGCGGGCGCGTCTTACCGGCACTTACGACGGAATCGGGCCAGTGCTCACCCGCGGCCAATTGCTGGCTGAGTGCGCGGCAGCGCTGGGCTCGTCCTGCACGTTTACCTGGGTCGATCGCGCATTCCTCGAGGAGCACGACGTCAGACGTTGGGCCGGTCCGCGATCGCTTCCGTTGTGGCTGCCTTTGCCGGACTTTGCTGGTTTCGCCACGCGCGACACGACTCCAGCGCGCAACGCCGGACTCAAATTGCGGGACCTCTCGGAGACGACGCGTGATACTCTTGGCTGGTTACGTGCCAGCAACGGTCCAGTCGACGGACTAACGATCGAGGAAGAGAAGGACGTGCTTGCCGCATGGCATGCGAGGCGCGGAGATCTGAGCAGCCAATGACCGCATAACCAAGCTTTATGAATTTATGCTGCAAAGGAGCTGACTGAGGACTTTTCAATGCATCATCGCTTTATTATTCGCCGGGCGCCTGCTCGATGGCGGCGCATATCGTGCTGGAGGAGATTGGCGAGCCCTACGACCTCGAACTGGTCTCCTCGCGTGGCCAGATTGGCGGAGAGGGTACGACAAGTCCCGCCTGGATCGCGCAGAACCCCAAAGGACGGGTTCCGGCTCTCTCTGGTGTGCCCGGCCGGATCGGCGGTTCGGACAACCTGCTGACGGAACTGCACGCCATCTTGTTTTATCTTGCGCGAACACATCCACAAGCACGGTTACTGCCGGCCGATCCCGCCGGTGAAGCGCGCGCAATCGAATGGATGAACTGGCTTGCCAGCAATGTTCACGCGATGGCCTACGGCCAGATCTGGCGGGCAAGCCGGTTTGTAGCCGACGAGCGCGACTTTGCGGTTGTCCAGGCCAAAGGGCAGCAAAACCTGCGCGAGCAGTATGCGTATATCGAGCACTTGCTCGCTGATGGACGGGACTGGGCGCTTCCCAGCGGCTATTCCGTCGTCGACCCCTACCTTCTCGTTTTCTACCAGTGGGGCGGACGCGTCGGTCTGGACATGAAGGACAGCTACCCGGCGTGGCGTCGCTTGACCGATCGAACCTCACAGCGACCAGCCGTGCAACGCGTGCTCGCGCAGGAGAAGGTAGTCTTGCCGTAGACGGCGATGATCGTGCCAGGTCCTCTCACCGCCGACATCGGACGTGAGATGTTCGCGTCGGGCCCCAAACTCGCTGTCGTCCCTGCGAACGCAGGGACCCATAACCACAGGTTTGAGTTTGTGGCACTACGGCGGGACGGCTTTCCCTCCGACAACGAGTTTCACGCGGTATGGGTCCCTGCGTTCGCAGGGACGACAGATGAGTTTGCCTGTCGAGTGTGCGCCTCGCGCCGCGAGGCGAGGCGACCAGAAGTCCGGCAATGACGGCAAAGCGCGTTGCGCGCCCGCCTAGCCCTTCACGTCCTGCTTTGCGGAGACCTTTTCGGGCTTGCTGCTGCCCTTGGCGCCGGCGATGCGGACCTGGTCGCCGTCGGCGATGCCGTCCGGCGGCGCGGTGATGACGCGGTCTTCCGGCGCGAGGCCGGAGGCGAGCTCGATGGTGCGGCCGAGGTCGCGCGCGATGGTCACGGTCTTGAACAGCACCTTGTCGTCCGGCCCGACGGTGGCGACCCGCAGGCCGCTCTGGTTGAAGATCAGCGCGCTCGACGGGATCTGCAGCGGGATGCTGTCGCGCTGCAGGTTGAGCTTCACGCTCGCATAGCCGCCCGGCATCAACTCGCCCTTGGAATTGTCGAGTCCGAGCTGCATCCGCGTGGTGCCGGACGAGACGTCCACGGCCTGCGCGGAGGCTTCCACCGTCGCCAGGAAGGTGCGGTTCGGATATTCCGGCACGACGATCACAGCCTTTGCGCCGATCTTGACGGCGGGCACATAGTTCTGCGGCACGTTGACATAGACGCGCAGCTTGCCGATGTCCGAGATGGTGAACATCGCGGGCCCCGAGCCGCCGCCGGCATTGATCAGCGCGCCGACGTCGGTGTCGCGCGAGGTGACGACGCCGTCGAACGGCGCACTGATCTGCTTGTAGCCGGCGAGCGCTTCGAGCCGCTCGACATTGGCCTGCCCCGCCTTGACATTCGCCTCCTTGTTGGAGAGGTCGGCGGTGCGCTCGTCGATTTCCTGCATCGAGACGAAGTTCGAGGCGATCAGCGTCTTGCGGCGGTTGAGGGTCGCCTCCGACAGTTTCGCGCTGGCCTTCTGGCTGGCGAGATCGGCGCGGGCCTGCAGCAGTTGCTGGTCGAGGTCGGGCGCCTCGATCTCGGCGATCACCTGACCGGCCTTGACGCGGGCGCCGATATCGGCGCTCCAGCTCTTCAGATAGCCGCTGACACGGGCAAAGATCGGAGCGCGGGAATAGGCCTCCATCCGGCCCGGCAGGTCGATCGTGGGACTGCCGGCCTTGGCGTCGGGCAAGGCGACCGCGACCGTCGGAACGGCCTGGTCGTCGGTCCATTCGCGCAGCTTGGCGCTCGCCTCCTCGCGCGAGCGGATACCGGTGATGACGACGACGATCAGGACGATGACCGCCAGCATGCCGAAAATGCCCAGTCCGCGGCGCGATTGCGGGCGTTTCTCAGTGGGCATGCTGCATCTCCGGTGAGGCGGCGGCTTTGGCGCCTTGCTTCTTGTGTACCATACTGAAAACCACGGGGACAAACATCAGTGTCGCAGCCGTTGCAAAGATCAGGCCGCCGATCACGGCACGGCCGAGCGGCGCGTTCTGCTCGCCGCCCTCGCCCAGGCCCAGCGCCATCGGCGCCATGCCGATGATCATGGCGAGCGCCGTCATCAGCACGGGGCGGAACCGGACGAAGCCGGCCTCGAGCGCCGCCTGGACGGGATCGCCCAGGGCCTCGTAGCGCTCGCGGGCGAAGCTGATCACCAGCACGCTGTTGGCGGTGGCGACCCCCATGCACATGATCGCGCCGGTCAGCGCCGGCACCGACAGCGTCGTGTGGGTCGTGAACAGCATCCAGACGATGCCGGCAAGCGCCGCCGGCAGCGCGGTGATGATCACGAACGGGTCGGACCAGGATTGGAAGTTCACGACAATCAGGAGATAGATCAGCACGACCGCGGCGAGCAGCCCGAACAGCAGGCCGGAGAAGGCGCTGTTCATGGTCTGCACCTGGCCGAGCAGCACGACCGAGGTGCCCTTCGGCACCTCCTTGGCGGTGTCTGATATCGCGGTCCTGATGTCGTTCGCGACCGAGCCGAGGTCGCGGCCCTGGGGAGTGGCGAAGATCTGCACCATCGACTGGATGTCATATTGCGAGACGACGGCGCTGGAGGTGCTGCGCTTGATGTCGGCAACGCCGCCGAGGATCGGCGCCTGCGGCATGCCCGGCGCCGTGATCGGCAGCGTCTGCAACGCGCTCAGCGAATCGATCTGGTATTGCGGCGTCTGCATCACGATGGAATAGGACACGCCGTTGTCCGGGTTGAGGTAGTAGGTCGGCGCCACCTGCGAAGAGCCGGCGAGATTGACCACCAGCGCGTTGGTGACGTCGCGCTCGGTCAGGCCGACATATTGCGCGCGCGTGCGGTCGACATCGATGTTGAAGGTCGGGTTGTTCGGCGACTGCTGGATGCGCGCATCCGCAATGCCGGGAATCCGGCGGATGCGGCTGAGCAGCTTGCTGGCATAGGCGAAGTTCGCATCCAGATTCGCGCCGCGGATCTGCAGGTCGATCGGCGCCGGCGCACCGAAATTGAGAATCTGGCTGACGATGTCGGCCGGCAGGAACGCGAAGCTCATGCCCGGGAACATCCGCGGCAACTGCTCGCGCAGCGCCTGGACATGCTCGGCGGTCGGCCGGTGATCTTCCTTCAGCTTGATCTGGATGTCGCCGTCCTGCGGACCGATCACGCCGGTGTTGTTGTAGGTCATGTTGATGCCGGAGATCGGCATGCCGATATTGTCGGCGACGGTATCGATCTCCTTCGGCGGGATGATCTTGCGGATCGCCTTCTGCACTTCGGCAAGCTGGCCGGCGGTCTCCTCGACGCGCGTGCCGACCTGCGTGCGGACATGCATCAGGATGTTGCCGGCATCGACCGCCGGGAAGAAATTGCGCCCGAGGAACGGCACCAGCAGGAACGAGACCGCCACAATGCCGAGGAAGCCGATCACGAAGCTCGGCCGGTGGGCCAGCGCCAGCGCGAGCAGCCCGCGATAGCCGCCGCGAACGCGTTCGAACCGCGCCTCGAAACCTTGCTGGAAGCGCTTGAGCGGATTGCGGGATCGCGGTGCCTCGCCCTCGTGATGGACATGCGCCTGCAACAGATAGTTCGCCATGGTCGGCACCAGCGTGCGCGACAGGATGAACGACCAGATCATCGCGAACATCACGGCTTCGGCCATCGGCACGAACAGAAAGCGCGCCACGCCGGTCAAGAAGAACATCGGCACGAACACGATGCAGATGCAGAGCAGCGAGACGAAGGCCGGGGTCACGATCTGGTTGGCGCCGTCCAGGATCGACTGCTCGACCGGCTTGCCCTGCTCCAGATGGTAATTGATGTTCTCGATGGTGACGGTGGCGTCGTCGACCAGGATGCCGACCGCGAGCGCAAGGCCGCCCAGCGTCATGATGTTGAGCGTCTCGCCGATCGCCGACAGCATGATGATGGCGCCGAGCACCGACAGCGGGATCGACACCGCGATGATGACGGTCGAGCGCCAGCTCCCCAGGAACAGCAGGATCATGACGCTGGTGAGAAGTGCGGCGATCACGCCCTCATTGGCGACGCCGCCGATGGCGCCGCGCACGAACAGCGACTGGTCGCCGATGAAGGAGATCCTGAGCGCGTCCGGCAGCGTGTCCTTGACGTCGATCACCTTCTGCTTGATGCCGGCGATGATGTCGAGGGTGGAGATCGCGCCCGCCTTCAGCACCATCATCAGCACGGAGCGGTTGCCGTCGACGTGGACGATATTGGTCTGCGGCGGGTTGCCGTCGCGCACGCTCGCCACGTCGCGGACATAGACCATGGCGCCGTTGACGATCTTGATCGGCAGGTTGCCCAGCTCCTCCATCTTCAACGGCGAGTTGTTGAGCTGGATGTTGTACTCGAACGCGCCGATCTTCTGCGTCCCGACCGGCGTGATCAGGTTCTGGGCCGCGAGCGCATTGGCGACGTCCTGCCCGGACAGGCCCCGCGCCTGCAGCGCGGTCGGATCGAGATCGATCTGCACCTGGCGCTGCTTGCCGCCGAACGGATACGGAATGGCCGCACCGGGTACCGTGACCAGCGGCGTGCGCAACTGGTTGATACCGATGTCGGCGAGGTTCTGCTCGGTGAGCCCCTCGCCCGACAGCGCGACCTGGATGATGGGCACCGTGGACGCGCTGTAGTTCAGGATCAGGGGCGGCGTGGCGCCCGGCGGCATCTGCTTGAGCAGGGTCTGCGAGATCGCCGTGACCTGGGCGTTGGCGGTGCGGATATCGACATTCGGCTGGAAGAAGATCTTGATGATGCCGAAGCCGTTATAGGAATTGGCGACGATATGCTCGATGTCGTTGACGGTCGTCGTCAACGCCCGCTCGAACGGCGTCGTGATGCGGCCGGACATCTGGTCCGGCGGAAGGCCAGTATACTGCCAAACCACGCCGATCACGGGGATGCGGATATCGGGGAAGATGTCGGTCGGCGTGCGCAGCGCCGCGAGCGGTCCGATGATCAGGAGCAGCAGCGCGAGCACAACGAAAGTGTACGGCCGGCTGAGGGCGATACGGACCAGTGCGACCATAAAACAGGCATTCCCGGGTCAGGCAAAAGCGTCAGGCGAAACGGCGCGCCTGCGCGTGAAAACCGCTCCTGACTCACGTTTACCCGAACACCGGTTAATTAGCCAATATTCCACTGCAATGGCCGTATTCACTTCCGTGATATCTGCCCTGCTTGCATGAGGACGCTCCGCATCAGCAGGAACCACCATCTTGCCGAACGGCGATGATCAGGCCTGAACATACCGGCGCCGATAGCAGCGTCGGTATTCAGCTCGGGTTGTGCGGCCTGTCAGGCGGCGCGCACCGAGGTCAGGAATTTGGAGACCTCGGTCTTGAGACGGCCGCTGTCGCCCGACAGCGACTTCGCCGCCGAGAGCACCTGCGAGGAGGCCGAGCCGGTCTCGGTGGCGCCGCGCTGCACGTCGGTGATGTTGGACGATACCTGCTGCGTGCCCTGCGCCGCCTGCTGGACGTTGCGCGAGATCTCCTGCGTCGCCGCGCCCTGCTCCTCGACCGCGGCTGCGATCGTCGAGGAGATTTCGGAGAGCTTCTCGATCGTGCCCGAGATGTCCTTGATCGCGTTCACCGAGTTGTTGGTCGCGGCCTGGATGCCGTTGATCTGCTGGCCGATCTCGCCGGTCGCTTTCGCGGTCTGCTCGGCGAGCGCCTTCACCTCGGAGGCGACCACCGCGAAACCGCGGCCCGCTTCGCCCGCGCGCGCGGCTTCGATGGTGGCGTTCAAGGCGAGCAGATTGGTCTGGCCGGCGATGGTGTTGATCAGCTCGACCACGTCGCCGATCCGGGTGGCGGCCTTCGACAGCTCGCTGACGCGCTCGGTGGTGGTGCGGGCCTGGCCGACGGCGTCACCGGCCATGCGCGCCGATTCCTGCACCTGACGGCTGATCTCCGTGACCGACGACGTCAGCTCTTCGGTCGCGGATGCGACCGACTGTACGTTGGCGGTGGCCTCTTCCGAAGCCGAGGCGACGGTGGTGGCCAGCTCCTGCGCACGCGCCGCCGTGTTCGACAGCGTGCCGGCGGAGGCTTCGAGCTGCGACGACGCCGATGACACGGTGTTGACGATCTCGCCGATCATGGTCTCGAAATCGCGGGTGATGTTGTCGACGCGCCGCCCGCGCTCGATCTTGGTTTCGGCATCGCGCGCCGCGGCTTCGTCGGCCGCCTTCTTGGCGATCAGCGCCTCCTTGAAGACTTGAAGCGCGTCGGCCATGGCGCCCATCTCGGTCGTCTCGCCGCGATGCGGCACGTCGGCCGAGAGATCGCCCTGCCCGAGCGCCTGCATCGGCTTGACGATGGACGCTATCCCGTTCGAGATGTCGCGCACCATGTACAGACTGACGGCGACACCGGCGATGACCGCGATGCCGAGGATGGCGAGCACCATCCAGAACGCCGAATTGTAATTGTCGGCGGCGGCAGCAGACGCTTTCTCGGCGCCATTGTTGTTGAGATCGATGGCTTTCTTGAGAACCTCATCAGCCTGCAGGGCGACCTTGTTGACAGTCTTGGTGTTCAGTTCATGCGCCTCGTGGGGAAACTGACCGGCAGCCTTGCGCGAGAGCGCCATGACTTCTTCGGTGCCCTTCTTGTACTCGTCCCAGAGTTTTGACCATTCATTCTGAAGTGCCCGCTCCTCGGGGGCAGAAATCAGCTTTTCATAGGCCGCGCGAAGCTTCATGTTGCTTTCCGCGACTCCCGCCAAGGTCTTCTCGTTGGCAAGCTTCTCGTCCAGTGTCTCGGCCAGCATGTGCTCCCGGATCACGTTGCGATAGGTGATGACGCCGGCGCGAAGGTCGCCCAGCACGCGCACGCTCGGCAACCAGGTGGTTGAGATGTCCACGGTGCTGGCGTTGATCGACCGCATGTACTTCACGGCGAGCAGACCCATGCCGGTCAGGGCAACGAGAAGGAACGCGACGACCGTGATGATCTTGGCGCGGATCGAGATATTGGCGAGCATGAGGTAGTTCTCTCGGGTCTGGGACGTCGGCGCTTGACCGCAAAAATCGGGGAGGCAAGAATTGGGACAGAATGACGCGCGCCTGTCCCGCCGCATCAAACGCGGTGCGTCCTCAGGTAGCGTTAACGAAGCCCACCGTACAACTACGGAGCAGCAAGGAAATGAATAACCAAAAATCAGTGAGCCGGCATCAGCGCCTCGGCGCCGATGCATCGGACCCGCGCCGCGACGTGTCGTCCGACGCAGAATGTGTTTGAGCGTTGGCCGGCGATCGGTCGTTGGCCGTCAGGCAGCGCGGACCGAGCCGAGGAACTTCTTGACCTCGGCCCTGAGGCGGGCGCTGTTGCCGGACAGCGACTTCGCCGCCGACAGCACCTGCGCGGACGCCGTGCCGGTCTCGGTGGCGCCGCGCTCGACATGGGCGATGTTGGAGGAGACCTCGTGGGTGCCCTGCGCCGCCCTCTGCACATTGCGGGAAATCTCCTGCGTCGCAGCGCCCTGCTCCTCGACCGCTGCCGCGATCGTCGAGGAGATCTCGGAGAGCTTCTCGATCGTGCCCGAGATCTCCTTGATCGCGTTGACCGACTCCTGGGTTGCCGCCTGGATGCCGGTGATCTGCTGGCCGATCTCGCCGGTGGCTTTCGCGGTCTGCTCGGCGAGCGCCTTGACCTCGGAGGCGACCACCGCGAAGCCGCGGCCCGCTTCGCCCGCGCGTGCGGCCTCGATGGTGGCATTCAAGGCGAGCAGATTGGTCTGGCCGGCGATGGTGTTGATCAATTCGACCACATCGCCGATCCGGGTGGCGGCCTTCGACAGCTCACTGACACGATCGGTGGTCGAACGCGCCTGGCCGACCGCGTCGCCGGCCATCCGGGCCGATTCCTGCACCTGGCGGCTGATCTCGGTGATGGAGGACGCCATCTCCTCGGTCGAGGACGCGACCGACTGCACGTTGGCGGAGGCTTCCTCGGACGCCATCGAGACGGCGGTCGCCAGTTCCTTCGAACGCTGGGCGGTGTTCGACAGCGAATCGGCCGACGATTCGAGCTGGGACGACGCGGATGACACGGTGTCGACGATCTCGCCGATCATCGCCTCGAAATCGCGGGTGACGCCATCGACCCGCCGCCCGCGCTCGATCTTGGTTTCGGCATCGCGCGCCGCGGCCTCGTCGGCCGCCTTCTTGGCGATCAGCGCCTGCTTGAACACCTGAAGCGTGTCGGCCATCGCGCCGATCTCGGTTGTCTCGCCCTGATGCGGCACGACGGCGGTGAGATCGCCCTCGCCCAGCGCCTGCATCGGCTTGACGATGGAGGCGATGCCGTGGCTGACATCGCGGACCATCAGCACGCTGACGCCGATGCCGCCGATCAGGGACGCACCGAGGATGACCGCGAGCACGATGATCGCGGAGGCGTAGTTGTCGGAGGCCTCGGCCGCCGCCTTGTCCGCACCCTTGTTGTTCAGATCGACATCCTTCTGCAGGACGGCGTCGCCGTCGACCGCGATCCGGCTGACCTTCTTGCTGTTCAGCTCATGGGCCTGATGCGCAACCTGGCCTGCCTCCTTGCGCGACAGCTCCATGACATCCACATTGCCCTTCTGGAATTCATCCCAGCTTCGCGACCATTCGTCATACAGCGCGCGCTCTTCCGCAGAGGTGATGAGCGGCTCGTAGGTCCTGCGGATCTTGGCGACGACCTCGAGGTTGGCGGCGAAGGCTTTCTCGACCTTCAGCTTGTCCTCCAGCGATTCCGCCAGGATGTGCTCGCGAACGATGGTGCGATTGAGCACGACCGAATAGCGCAGATCGCCCAGCACGCGCACGCTTGGCAGCCAGCTCGTCGAGATGTCGACCATGTTGGCGTTGATCGCCTGCATGTTGCGGACCGCGAGCAGCCCCATGACGGTCATCGCAACCAGCAGAAACGCGATGACCATGATGATCTTCGAGCGGATCGAGTATTTGGCAAGCATGATGTGTCTCTCGTTCGAGCGCATGTCGGCGCGCGTCGCGACCGGCATCAACCGCATCGACGGTGGACGGATCACGCCAAGCCGCTCCGCGCGCCCGCGGCCTGAGGTCCGTACAATTACGGAAAAAAATTGATAAGAGATGAAGTTAACGCCGGCTTTCGCAAGCAGGACAGCTTGACCTGATCGGTTGGGTTCAGCGCATCAGGCGAAGCGCATCGGAGAAGAATTCCGGACCGCCGAAATTGCCTGACTTCAAGGCAAGCAGCATCGCGCCGGCCTTGTCGTTCCCTTTGCCGCCAACCGCGCGCAACACCGGGACGCCGGCCGCGATTTCCTCGCCGACCAGGAAGCCGGGAATCCCGAGGCGATCGACCACCGCGCCCGAGGTCTCGCCTCCGGCCACAACCAGCCGGCGAACGCCTGAATGCACCAATCCTTCCGCGATGTCGGCCATCGCCTGCTCGATCGCATGCCCCACGGCATCGCGGCCGTGACGCGCCTGCAGCGCCGTGACCTTGTCCGGGCTTGCACTGGAGACGATCAGGAGCGGCCCCTTCTCCAGACGCTCCTTGGCCCAGGCGAGCGCGCGCTGGGCTTCTTCCCGGCCCGCAACGATGCGATCGGGATCGAGATGCAGCACCGGCATGACCTTCTCGGCGCTTGCGATCTGGCCAAGCGTTGCCTGCGAACAGCTACCGGCGAGACACGCGGCCGCTCCGCCGACCGGTGCGCCGGCATCTGCGCCGGCTGAACCCGCCTTGCCGCCGGCCGCGGCGACCAGCGCCCGCGCGAGCCCAAGCCCGATGCCGGACGCGCCGACCGAGACGCGGTGATCCAGCGCCACGGCGCCGATGGTCTCGAGGTCGCGATCGAACACCGCGTCGATGATCGCCGCACCCGCGCCCTGGCCGGCCAGATCCGACAGCCGCGCGCGGACCGCGGAAGGTCCGCGCACGACGACGGCGAGATCGACCAGGCCGATCCTGGTGCGGCTTTGCCGCGCCAGCACCCGCACCAGATTGGAATCATGCATCGGGTTGAGCGGATGATCCTTCAGCGGGCTCTCGTTCAGCGGCACGGAGCCGACGAACAGATTGCCCTGATAGATCGTGCGGCCGGTCTCCGGGAACGCTGGCGTGACCAGCACGATGGCGTCACCGGAATTGGCGCGCAGCGCGTCCATCACCGGGCCGATATTGCCGGCGTCGGTGGAATTGAAGGTCGAGCAGATCTTGAACAGGACATGACCGGCGCCGCGGCCGCGCAGCCATGTCTCCGCGGCGCGCGAGCGGCTGACCGCAAGCTGCGCCTCGATCGAGCGGCTTTTCAGCGACACCACCACCGCATCGACCTCCGGCAGCTTAAGATCATCGGCCGGCACGCCGATGGTCTGCACGGTGCGAAGCCCGGCGCGGGTCAGCGTGTTGGCGAGGTCGGAGGCGCCGGTATAATCGTCGGCGATGCAGCCGAGTTTCAGGGTCACGGCTTCACTCCTGCATAAGGCTTGAACCAGGCGAGGCCATCGGTGGTCTTGCCGCGCGGATTGTATTCGCAGCCGACGAAGCCGCCATAGCCGAGCCGGTCGAGCTCGGCGAACAGGAACGGATAGTTCAGCTCCTCGCCGTCCGGCTCGTTGCGCGAGGGAATGCTCGCGATCTGGACATGGCCGATGATCGGCATCATCTCGCGCAGCCGCATCGTGACGTCGCCATGGATGATCTGGCAGTGATAGATGTCGAATTGCAGCTTCAGGTTCGGGATTTTCACTTCCTTGATCAGGTCGGCCGCGAAGCCGAAATCGTTGAGAAAATAGCCGGGCACGTTGCGCGGGTTGATCGGCTCGAGCACGACGTCGAGGCCGTGCGGCGCGAAGAACTCGGCCGCCCAGGCGACCGATTTGTAGAACGCCTCGACCGCCTTGGGGCTCTTCCGGTCGGCGATGCCCGCCATCAGATGCAGCCGCTTGACGCCGGTCGCCTGCGCGTAAGGCAAGGCCGTCTGCAGGCTCTTCTGCAGATCGCCGAAGCGCTCCGGCAGCGCCGCAAATCCCTTCTCGCCCGCATCCCAATTGCCGGGCGGCAGGTTGAACAGCGCCTGCGTCAGGCCGTTGCCTTTCAAGCGCCTGCCGACCTCTTCGGGTGGATGATCATAGGGGAACAGGAATTCGACCGCGGTGAATCCGGCCTTCGCCGCCGCCTCGAAGCGGTCGAGGAACGGGACCTCGGTGAACATCATGGAGAGATTGGCGGCGAAACGGGGCATTGGCGATCCTCTCATAGGGCGAATAGCGAATAGCGAATAGGAGGTAGCCGCTCGTTGTTCTATTCGCTATTCGCTACTCGCCCTTCGCTATGTTACTTCGGCTCTCCCGGCAGGGACGTTCCAGTGACGCGTGCATACATTCGTGCCACCGAGGCATCGTCATCGCGGCCCATGCCGGCGGCTGCCGTCATCAGGAACATCTGCAGCGCGGCGGCCGAGACCGGCACCGGAAATTTCGCCGAACGCGCCATGTCCTGGATGATGCCGAGGTCTTTGACGAAGATCTCGACCGCGCTGCGCGGCGTGTAGTCGCCGTCGAGCACATGCGGGATGCGGTTCTCGAACATCCAGGAATTGCCGGCCGACGCCGTGATCACCTCATAGACCTTGCGGATGTCGAGCCCCTGTCTGGCGGCAAACGCGATCGCCTCGGAGGCGGCGGCGATGTGGACGCCGGCAAGGAGCTGGTTGATCATCTTGAAGGCCGCGCCCTGGCCCGGCGCATCGCCAAGCTCATAGAGCTTGGCCGCCATCGCGTCGAGCGCGGGCCGCGCCCTGGCGAACGCGGCCTTGCTGCCGGACGCGAGGATCGTCAATTCGCCCTCTGCCGCGCGCTGTGCGCCGCCGGAGATCGGCGCATCCAGGTAATGCCGTCCGGTCGCTTCCAGCTGTTTTGCGAGCCTGCGCGCGACATCGGGGTCCATGGTCGCGGAAGATATGAATACCGCGTCCTTCGCCAGCGTCTCGGCGACGCCGTCCTTGCCGAACAGGATGGCTTCGGTCTGCGCGGCATTGACGACGACGCTGACGACGATATCCGCCGCTTTCGCGGCCTCCGCAGGCGTCCTGGCGCCCTTGCCGCCGTCCTTCTCGAACCGCGCCACGCTATCGGGTGCGACATCGCAGCCCGTGACCTCAAAACCCGCGCGCTTGAGCGATGTGGCCATGCCATAGCCCATCGAGCCGAGGCCGATCACGGCCATCCCAGGTTTTGCGGAAGCAGGCATCGGGCGGTTCCTCGAAACATTCTTGACGGGCCGCATATTCCGTCGCGGCTTGGCTCCCTGCCTATCACGCCTTGGCCGCGCTGCCAAAGCGTGAGACAAGGCGAAAAAGGGAGTGAAAAGGGGGCGTCTCATGAGCGAAACCAGGATCCGCGAGGACATCTGCCGGCTCGGCCGCTCGCTGTTCGAGCGCGGGCTGACGCCGGGCTCCTCCGGCAACATCAGCGTGAGGCTCGACGACGGCGGCTGGCTGGTGACGCCGACCAATGCCTCGCTCGGCTTCCTCGATCCGGCGAAGCTGTCGCGGCTTGCGCCCGACGGGCGGCTCATGTCCGGCGACGCGCCGACCAAGGAGGTGCCGCTGCATAGCGCGCTCTACCAGACCCGCGAGGCCGCGCGCGCCGTGGTGCATCTGCATTCGACCCATTCGGTCGCGCTCTCCATGCTGCCGGAGATCGATCCGCGCGCGGCGCTGCCGCCGATGACGGCCTATTATGTGATGAAATGCGGCGCGACCGCGCTCGTGCCCTACTACCGGCCGGGCGATCCCGCCGTCGCCGATGCGATCAAGGGGCTGGCCGGGAAATATTCATCCGTGCTGCTCGCCAATCACGGCCCGGTCGTGTCAGGCGATACGCTGGAGGCGGCGGTGTTCGCGACCGAGGAGCTGGAAGAAACGGCGAAACTCTATCTGCTGTTGCGCGGGCTCAACCCGCGTCATTTGTCGCCCGCGCAGGTCGCCGACCTCGTCAAGACCTTCGGCCTGACGCTGCCGGAACACGATCACGACTAATCAGGGCCGCGCCAGGATGATCGCATAGCTCCGCTTGCGGATGGACCCGTCCGGCAACGGCGCCATTTCATTGTAGTCGTCGGCCAGCACGTTGCTGAAACCGGCATCGCGATGCAGCGCCAACAGTGCCTCGCGGCTGCGCCGGTGAAAGCCATATTCCGGCTTGGCAAAAGGCGGTGGCTCCTCGCCCGGCAACATGATGGCGGAGGCGACGATGCTCAGGCCACCCGGGCGCAGCACGCGGCGCATCTCGGCGAGCGCGCGCACGGGTTCCGGCCAGAAATAGATGACATTGACCGCGAACACCCGGTCGAAGCTTTCGTCCTTGCACGGGATCGATTCCGCCGAGCCGAGGCGGAACGAGGCGCGAGCGGCCGCGACCAGCTCGGCATTGTGTGCGGTCGCCTCGGTGACCATCGTCTTCGCGCGATCGAGCCCGACATAGGTCATGTCGTCCGCCAACGCCATCAATGCGGGCAACAGCCGGCCATTGCCGAATCCGATTTCGAGGATGCGGTCGTTATCCCGCAGCATCAGCCGCTGGTAGACCGCGGACGTGATGTTGGCATTGACGCGGTTGAGCATCTCGCCGACGGCGCGGCCGACCTCACCCTCCGGCTTGCCAAGCATGCCGGCCATCTGCAGACGGGGCAAGAGCACTGAGATCAACCACGCTTCATCTCCTTCACCAAGCGGAAAGGCAAGGGCAGCTCTCCCCGATTGGGCACCGAGGGCTAACCGATTTGCGACCGGCGTGGCCAATCGCGATTTGTTGAGCACGCAGCTCTTCGTATGCACGATCGTTTCAGAGAAACCCGGAAGGGTCGAACGTAGGGTGGTCAGCGGCTTGTGAAATCCATTCCTGCGCGAGCGATGGGTTCGCCTAGCAGACCGCCATGGGCCGCAGTCTCGCTGGATGCGCTGAGCCGCTCGTCCGCCGTAGCTTGAAGAGCAAGGGCGGAAGCGATGAAATGCCGCAGATCGCGCTTGTGCCCTGCTTGCCAATGGCGGGCCCGGCGGTATCGGGCGAAGGAGCGGGAAGAGCAAAACCTGCGTGGCTCAACCCACGCTATCTGTCGCCCGCGCAAGTGGCGGCTTTGTCGAAGTGTTTGGATTGACGCTGTCGGAGCGCCGCCTCAATAGCCCATCGCGAACAGCGAGGCCACAAAGCAATCCGGGATCTAGCGCTGGATTGACGACATGAACAGCAACCTTGACTAGAGGTTGAAACAGACGCACCATGCGCGTCTTTCGCATTGTCAAATTTTGATTGATTTTTTTATGGGAGGGTCTGGTGCCCGCCTGGTCCCAAAACATTCAGCAGTTCGACGAACTCTATTCGGTGTCGGACCTCCACATGGGCGGCGCCGGCCCTGGCGCACAGATTTTCAAATCGGGCCCTGAACTCGCCAAGCTGATCGAATTTCTGCAAACAAAGCCCGGCAAGGTCGCCCTGGTGATCAATGGCGACATGGTTGACTTCCTGGCAGAGCCCGGAGCGAAGGCGTTCGATCCTGATGGCGCGATCCAAAAGCTCGATCGTATCGCAGGCGACATCGCGTTCGCTCCCGTTTGGAAAGCCCTCAAGAAATTCGTCCGCACCAAGGGGCGGCGCCTGATCATTACGCTGGGCAATCACGATCTCGAACTGGCGCTGCCATGGGTCCGCGAACATCTTCTTGATCTCATTGCCGGGGATGACGATGCAGCTCGTGGACGCGTCGTGCTGGCATTCGACGGCACTGGATTTCGCTGCCGGGTCGGCAACGCCACCGTGCTGTGTCTTCACGGCAACGAGGTCGATGACTGGAATATCACCGACTTTGAGGCCATTCGCCGCTGCGGACGCGACCTTCAGCTGGGGCGTTCGGTCGATCCCTGGATTCCGAATGCCGGTACGCATCTCGTCATTGAAGTGATGAACGATATCAAGAAGGGGTATCCATTTGTCGATTTGCTCAAGCCCGAGTTGCAGGCGGTGATCCCGGTGTTGCTGGCGGTGGCACCAGACAAGCATGACCGGATCAGCGGCGCCTTCCCTGTCCTCAAGCGTCTTGTGGTGGACAAGTTACGCCGGGCGACTGGCCTGCTGGGTGCCGGCGATCAGAGAGAGGAACTGTCAAGCGCAGAGGATGGCTTGATGCGACGGCAACTGGTTGATCGCGACGCGCTGCTGGCGCTAGCGGACGAGCGCCTGCTACGCGGCGTCGAACCCATTACGCTCGTTCCCGATATCGAACGTACACAGCAACTAGGTCGACGCGAGGCTATCGTCAGCTGGGTACGTGGCAGGGACGTGCGCGAAACTCTCCGCATTGCGCTCGACGACTTGTCGAAGGACCGCAGTTTCGATTGGTCACTCGAGGACGACACATTTCGTCAACTCGACGATATGGTCGCACCGGATGTTAACTTCGTCCTGGCGGGACATACCCATCTGGAGCGCGCGCTGCCACGACGCAAGCGCGGTGGGTTCTATTTCAACACCGGGACCTGGGCTCGCCTGATTCAACTCAAGCGGGACATGCTGGCGGATCAGGCCGAATTCAACAAGGTTTATGGTGCACTCGCGGCCGGGACCATGGATGCGCTCGATAACTTTCCCGGCCTGGTGGCGCAGCGCTGCACTGTCGCGGCCGTGAGGGCAGGTCCCGCGGAAACACGCGGCGAACTTCTGCACTGGAAAACGGTGAGCGGCAGACTTGAACTGGTTCGAGTCCTCCCAACGAGACATGACGAAAGCCTGAGGCATCGATGCATACGATCACTCTTGAACTTCTGCGTCATGGCCCGGCGCACAATCAATTGCTCACGCCTCTGACGCCTTATCTCGCGCTATGCGATCGCGCGTGACCTCCGCCCGAAGATGCGCCGGCACCGGCATGCGCCTGCCAATCGCGCTGCCGCGCCAGAAAGCCGAGCCAGTCCCGTCGCCGGGGGTTGCCGACCGCAACCCCCAAAAGACGCAGCAGCGCCTTGATGCGGTTGGCATGCGCCGTCTGCTCCATGATCAGCCGGTCGCGTTCGCGGCTGGCGCGCCGGGCGTCCTCCTCCTCCACGCTCGGCACCCGAACGATCCGAACCACCCGCGGCTCTCCCCGCAAATGGGCCATGCAGCGGTCCGCAACAACAGCTCGCCGTCGATCCGGTCGCGTCTTTGCCGGCGCCTGCGCGTGCTCCACCGCAATGCTGGCGCATCGAACAGGTCTCAATTTGCCGCCAGCAGCCGTCGCTGCAAACCCGTCATAACCGGCCTCAGGCAACACCACGCGCGGCGATCCGGTCCTCAACCGTCCGCGCGCGGGCGCTTCTCAATCAAAGCCAGCAGACCCGTACCATCGCCGCCCTCGACTCGTGGCGCAAGCGATCCCGGTCGGAGGGCACCGGAACAATCGTGCCACAATGGTGGGCGTGCCTGCTCGATGCGCATCCGACGCCTCCAGTGTTCGAGGACCCTACCGGATGGGCACGCTCCCGCTTGGCCCAATCTACGCCGCAAAAGCGCGCTACAACCCGAGATAGGCCTTGCGCACGTCGGGATTGACCGCGATCTCGCTGGCCTTGCCGTTCATCAACACGCGGCCGGTCTGCAGGATGTAGGCGCGGTCGGCGATTTCGAGGCACTCGGCCATGCGCTGCTCGACGATCAGCACGGTCATGCCGGCGTCGCGGATGCGCTTGACCGCCTGGAAGATCTCGTCGACCAGCTTCGGCATGATGCCCTGCGACGGCTCGTCGAGCATCAACAGCCTGGGCCGCGTCATCAGCGCGCGGCCGATCGCGAGCATCTGCTGCTCGCCGCCGGACAGCGTCTCGGCGCGCTGCTCCAGCCGCTCCGCAAGCCGCGGAAACAGCGTGAAGACCAATTCCAATGGCTGCTCGCGATCCGTCTTTCCGCGAAAGAGATAGCTGCCGAGCCGCAGATTGTCCCGTACCGAGAGGCGCGGAAACAGCCGGCGATTCTCCGGCACATAGGCGATGCCGCGCGCCGTGATCAAGTGCTGCGCCATGCCGTCGATGCGCGCGCCGTCGAGCGTGACGGAGCCGCTGCGCGGACGCTCCGCGCCTGCGATCGATTTCAAGAGCGTGGATTTGCCAGCGCCATTGGCGCCAGCGACGCAGACGATCTCGCCCTTCTCGACCTCGATCGAGACGGCGGAGATCGCGACCAGCCCCTGATAGGCCGTGGTGACCTCACGCACTGACAGCATGGCGGTCCCCGAGATAGGCGGTGATGACTTTCGGATTGCGGACGACGTCGGCAGGCTTGCCCTCGACCAGCACCTTGCCGAGATCGAGCACGATGGCGCGGTCGACCAGCGGCATCACGATCTCCATGACATGCTCGACCATCAGCACGGTGACGCCGGTGTCGCGGACGCGCCGCACCAGCTCGACACCGGTCTGCGCCTCGACCGGCGTGAGCCCGGTCAGCACCTCGTCGAGCAGCAACAGCTTCGGCTCGGTCGCGAGCGCGCGCGCGACCTCCAGCCTGCGCTTCTCCGACGGCACGAGGTCGCTCGCCGGCACGTCGGCGCGGTGACCGAGACCGCAGAACTCCAGCACCTCATGCGCCTTGCGGCGCGCCTCGCGCATCACGGTGTTTCGTACCAGCGCGCCGACGATGACATTGTCGATGACCGTCATGGTCTCGAAACTCTTGACCACCTGGAAGGTGCGGCCGATGCCGCGCTGGCAGCGCTCGGCGGCCGGCAGGCGCGTGACGTCTGCGCCGTCGAACCAGATCGAGCCTTCGGTCGGCCGCATCACGCCGGCGATCAGGTTGAACATCGTCGACTTGCCGGCGCCGTTGGGACCGATCAGGCCGACGATCTCGCCGCGCCCGACCGAGATCGAGACGTCGCTGTTGGCGACCAGGCCCGAGAAGCGCTGCGTGACGCCGCGGGTTTCCAGCAGCGCGGTCATGGCGACACCGCCTTGCGCTGGCGGGAGAACAGCCCGACCAGGCCCTGCGGCCGCGCCAGCGAGATCAGCACGATCAGGCTGCCATAGACGATGAGATCGACGCCGCGGCCGGAGCCGCCGATGAAGGAGCGCGTCAGTTCAGTGAGCGGAATCAGGATCACCGCGCCGAGCATCGGCCCCCACAGCGTGCCGATGCCGCCGAGCACGGCCGGCAGCGCCATCAGCAGTGAGAACTGAAAGCCCATCACGCTTTCCGGGTCGATATAGGAGACGAACTGCGCATAGAAGCTGCCGCCGACCGCGACCAGGAAGGCCGACACGGCGGCCGCGCCCATCTTGGAATTGAACACGACGACGCCGAGGCTTTCGGCAGCTTCCGGATTGTCCTTCACCGCGCGCCACCAATAGCCCCATTTGGAATCCTCCAGCCACCAGGTGACGAACCAGGCGACGCAGGCGAGCGCCAGCGCGAAATAGAAGTATGGCAGCTTGGAGCGGGTGAACTGGAATTTGAGCCAGCTATCGCCGCGCACGGGGATGTCGATGCCCAACGCGGCGCCGGCCCAATTCCAGTTCTGGAACAGAAGCAGCGCGATCTCGGCGATCACGATGGTGGCGATGACGAAATAGTGCCCGCGCAGCCGGAAGCAGGGATAGCCCAGCCCCATCGCGATCAGCGCCGAGATGACGCCGCCGCCGAGCATGCCGAACCAGGGCAGCACGCCGAACTTGGTGAACAGCAGCGCGGTGGTGTAGGCGCCGAGGCCGAAATAAAGCGCATGTCCGAGCGATATCTGCCCGCAATAGCCGGACAGGATGTTCCAGCTCTGCGACAGCGCCGCATACATCAGGGTCAGCACCATGATGTTCTGCGCGTAGACGTCCTTGACGAACAGCGGAACGATCGCCGCGACCACGGCCAGGAAGGCCGCGAGCACGAGTTCGCGCCGGCGGCGCGCGGTGAAATTCTTGTCCATCACATCGACCCGAACAGGCCGCGGGGGCGGATGAAGACCACGAGCAGATAGACGGCGTAGATGCCGACCGATTTCAGCGACGGCGGCAGCACCAGGGCGGTCACCGCCTCGACGAGACCGACGACGATGCCGCCGGCAAAGGCGCCGAACACGCTGCCGAAACCGCCGAGCGCGACCGTGACATAGGCGATCAGCGCAAAGGACGCGCCGACATCCGGATAGACGTAGAAGAACATCGCCATGATGGCGCCGGCAAGCCCGACCAGCGCCGCGCCAAGGCCCCAGCCGAGCGCGAACACCCGGTTCTTGTCGATGCCGACCAGAGCGACCGCGCCGTTGTCCTCGCGCGTCGCTTCAAGGGCGCGGCCGAAGTCAGTGCGATTGATGAAGAAATAGAGCGCGACGAAGGCCACGATCGAGACCAGCGCGCCCATCAATTGCGGTTGCGGCAGGAAGATGCCGCCGACGGAGATCGTTTTACCGCCGAGCCAGGAATGCGTGATGCTGCGATAGTCGGGCGTGAAGAAGAACTGCGCCAGCCCGCGCATGACGATCGCCAGACCAAAGGTCGAGAAGATCTGCACCATGCCGGCATTGGCCTTCGCCCGCATCGCAAAGCGCACGATCAGGAGATAGACCACCGCTCCGAACACGAACAGCGCAGCCGCGACCAGCGGCGCGGCCAGCAGCGGATCGACCGCGAAGAACGCGAACAGGAAGAAGGTCGCGTACATCGCGATCATCAGGAACTCGCCATGGGCGAAGTTCACCACGTCCATCAGGCCGAAGATGAGCGCAAGTCCCACGGCGATCAGGCCATAGAGCAGGCCCATCAGGAGGCCGCTGGCGAGGCTCTGGATGATGGTCTCGGCTGTCACGCGCGTTGCTCCATCCCCGTCATTGCGAGCGAAGCGAAGCAATCCAGGCACTCTCCATGCGGAGACACCCTGGATTGCTTCGTCGCTTCGCTCCTCGCAATGACGGCAATATGCGGCAACGTCTCGGTCATAGTCTCGGCAGTCACGCTC
>CAWAXO010000024.1:0-94479 GCA_963786015.1 uncultured Alphaproteobacteria bacterium
GCTTGCGCAAATCGATTGCCTTCGACGACGACACGTTCGACAAGCGCGGGCAATCGGCAACGAAGACGATCGCCGCAAAGTCGAGGAAAAAGCCGTCATGAGCACCGATCCTGATCCGTTTGAACAGGGCCAGCGCGCCGCGCGCGACAACATTCCGGCCGAGGCCAATCCCTACGCCGACGGAAGCGAGCAGCACGCGCTCTCGGCCGCCGGCCACGAACAGATCGCGGGCGACATGGAAGCGGACGAGCAGGAAGGCGGATAGGGCATGATCGTTGAGCCGAAGCGCTTTCGCCGTCAGCCGATCTTCTTCAGACCCTTTTTGTAGCGCGGTCCGTTGCGCATGTAGGATTGGGCCGGCCGTGTCATTTTCGCGGCCTGCTCGGGATCGAGTGTGCGGATCACGCGCGCCGGCGCGCCGATGATCAGGGAGTTTTCCGGAAACTGCTTTCCTTCCGGAACGACCGAGCCCGCACCGACCACGCTGCCGCGCCCGATCCGCGCGCCGTTCATGACGATCGCGCCCATGCCGATCAGCGCGCCATCCTCGATCGTGCAGCCATGCAGGATGACGTTGTGGCCCACGGTGCAGTTCGTTCCGATCACGAGGGGAAAGCCGGGATCGGTGTGGCAGGTGCAATTGTCCTGCACGTTCGAGCCTTCGCCGATCTCGATCCATTCATTGTCGCCGCGCAGCACCGCGCCAAACCAGACGCTCGCAGCAGCCTTCAGGCGCACCTTGCCGATCACGGTTGCGGTGTCGGCGATGAAATAGCTACCGTCGTCGGGAAGTTCGGGTCCCTGCCCGTCCAGCTCAAAAATCGCCATCGAAATCTCCTGGTCTCAAGCAGACCTTGGCATGATGGCAGGCGCGTTATCAAGCAATCGGACCGCAGCGACGCGTGACCGGTTCCGGTCGTCGCAGAGGGAGTGGAGGTCAGGCCAGCACGCCTGCGGCGCGCAGCGTCATCAGGAAGAACGTGCCGGACATCAGGCTCCAGAAACCGGCGATCACGGTCGCAAGCATCACGTATTCGAAACGGCGGCGTTCGATCTGGATGCCGCGCAGCGTGTTGCGCATGATGATGAACGGCGCGGCGAAGACCAGGAACGGCACGGCCGCGAAGCGATGCGGCGCGACCCCTTCCTGCAGCAGCCCGAAACCGGCGGGGCGCTCAGCCATATACTGGTACCCGCTCGCCAGGGCGCCTGCCAGCGCAAAGCCGATGAACAACGAAAAGAACGAATTAAACGCCTCGGGCGACACGGACATCTCCCGTCCTCAACAACATCCCTCTTCTGTCGCAAAATCGGCGGCCTACCGCCAGATCATCCTTAAAGAAAGGTTAACAAAGCGGGCCGGACGCCGTGCTTCGCGTATGGCCTGGCCATCATCCTGCGGCGCGAAGCCCTGCGGGAAGTTGCCGCAGCATGGCATATTGCCGTGCAAATGATTCGGCAGCCCTCCTCGCTCCTTACGATGTTCTCGACGGCCCGCCTCGGTGCCCGCGACTGGCATATCCGCGGCCACATGACCGCCCTGCTCGTCGCCTGCACCATCGCCGCAACCGCGGTCACGCTGGTCGTCTATCTGTTGTGGCCGACCTGGAGCGCGACCGGTTCGAGCACGCCCGGACGGCTGCCCGTCAGCGTTGGCGGCGCCGTGTTCAATGTCCCGACAGGGGCGGTCCGCATGAAGATCCAGCGGCACTCCGGACCACAGGAGCGCGTCGACCTGGCCTTCGACTTTCCCTCGCTCAATGCGCCGGACGCGCCCCGGCATGTGACGGCGGAAACGGCGGCCGAGGTCGATCAGCCGATCGACCGGATATTATTCCTGTCGATCGCTGCACATCACGACGCGTTGGCCCCGGACGCGCGGCTGCGCACGATCTATCCGCGCTATCTCGATCAGATCCCGACGTCAGTCGCGGATGGACTGACCATGCGCTCATTCCGCGATGGCACGCCTTACACCGGCGAGGATCTGTTCCTTGCCGAAGGCCCCGATCTGACCGCGCGCTGCACCCGCGATGCCGCGACGCCCGGAATGTGCCTGAGCGAGCGCCGCATCGACGGCGCCGATCTGATCTTCCGCTTTCCGAGGAGTTGGCTCACGCAATGGCGCGAGGTCGCGAACGCGATGGAGCGATTGACGGTGCTGCTCCATGGATCGAGGGGTTAGGCGCGCGAGCGTGCTCACGTCGTACCCGCGCCTGCGGGCGCGGGCCGCAGGATCGGCACGATGCGACCCCGCTGCCTTGATCTGCGCTACTCGACCAGATCGTCCTCGAGGATCGCCATCTGGAATTGAAACGAGCGGTCGTCGTCTTCGTCGTCGACGAACAGCACGCCGATGAACTCCTCGCCGATATAGACCTCGGCCGAGTTGTCCTTCTTCGGCCGCGGCACTACGCGGATCTTGGGATTGCCGAACACGCGCTTCAGATACGCGTCGAGCTTCCTGACTTCCTGAACGTCCACGGCTATCTCCGATGAATTCTTCAAACTTTGCCGCGCGTTTGTAGGACGAGACGGCGCGCAGGGCTAGTGGCCCCTTTCACATATGCGGGAGATGGCGCGATGGCTTGTTCCATGCTCGATGCCGAAACTCAGCAAATGCCACCAAGCAAATGATTCCAGTGCGATTTTCGGATTCGGGCGCTCTCCACAGTTTCCGCAACCGCAGACCGGCGCGCTGAACGCTGGGCCTACGGCTTACCGGAATTGTGGCGCTTTCGGCGTCAGAGCTTCGGTTCTGATTGAATCAGAACCGCAGCTCTGGATTCTTGTTTTGACGCGTTTCTTCCCGCGAACCGGCATCCACTTCGCTCGAAAACGCTTTAGAGACCGATCGCGTTGATCATCTGATCCATGGTGCGCGAGGGCTCGGCGCAGCCGGCCTCGCCGACGATCTTGGCGGGAACGCCCGCGACCGTCACATTATGCGGTACGGGTTTCACGACGACCGAGCCGGCCGCGATGCGTGCGCAATGGCCGACTTCGATATTGCCGAGGATCTTCGCGCCCGCGCCGATCATCACGCCATGACGGATTTTTGGATGACGATCCTCGTTCTCCTTGCCGGTGCCGCCGAGCGTCACGCCATGCAGGATCGAAACGTCATCGTCGATCACCGCGGTCTCGCCGCAGACGAAGCCGGTGGCATGGTCGAGGAAGATGCCGCGGCCGATCTTCGCCGCTGGATTGATGTCGGTCTGAAACACCGCCGAGGAACGGCTCTGCAGATAGAACGCGAAATCCTTGCGGCCCTTCAGGAACAGCCAATGCGCCAGCCGATGGGTCTGGATGGCGTGAAAGCCCTTGAAGTAGAGCAAGGGATCGATGAAGCGCGAGGTCGCGGGATCGCGGTCGAAGACGGCGACGAGATCGGCCCGGAAAGCATTGCCGATATCGGGATCGTCGCGCAGTGCCTCGTCAAAGGTCTGGCGGATCAGATCGCCTGACAGCGCCGAATGATCGAGCCGATCGGCAAGACGATACACCACCGCATGCTCCAGACGATCATGGTGCAATACGCTCGAGAAGATGAAGGTGGCGAGCTCGGGCTCGCGGCGAATGATGTCCTCCGCCTCGCCGCGGATGCGATCCCAAATCGGATCGAGCGTGGCGAGCTTACTGCCCTGCTGCGGATTGACCTGATGCACTGCCATGAGCTGCTCCCGGAAGTTCTGGCCGTCCCTTATAACACGATGGCGAGACAGAGTGCCAACCGCCTCGCGTGACGGTGAATGACCGGATGTCCCTCAACGATGCCCATCAAGATATTCCCACGACGGGACGCCCGTTGCTGACGCCCCGGACCAAAACGTGGTCAGCGCCTCCCGTAAAATCAAGCCGCGCGGACCACATGAGCGGATATCATGGCCGACGTGACAGAAAGTCAGTCACGCCGGCCTTGTAGACCTTGTCGCCGACGGCGCGCATGTGATCGCGGTTGGGGATGTCGAGGACTTCCGAGCCCGGAATGATGTCCCCGAGTTCGCCCGCGGAGCCCGCGACCTCGTCGGCCGTGCCGACCGCGATCAGCACGGGGACAGCGATCGCGGCCGCCTCGTCCCGCGTCATCAATCCGCGCGATCCGCGCAGGCAGGCAGCGAGCGCCCGCCTGTCTGAGCGGGTCTGGTCGGCAAAGGCGCGAAACGTGCGACCAACCGGATCGGTGACATCGTCCAGCGACGGGACCTCCAGCGCCGCGGCGACATTCTCGCCGGGTCCGCCGCCTTTGACCATGCCGATACCGATCCCGCCCAGGATCGCCGAGCGAAGCCGCG
Source organism: uncultured Alphaproteobacteria bacterium (assembly GCA_963786015.1). GTDB lineage: Bacteria > Pseudomonadota > Alphaproteobacteria > Rhizobiales > Xanthobacteraceae > Bradyrhizobium. The sequence continues at coordinate 4,296 of CAWAXO010000024.1, forward strand.
CCGGCTGCTTCAGGCCAAGCCAGCCTGCGATTCGCCCGCCGAGCGAATAGCCCATGATGTCGGCGCAGGGGATGTCGAGATGATCCATCAGCGCGATGGTGTCGCTCGCCATCGTCGGAATCGAATACTTCGCGGGATCATAGAGCTTCTCGGATTCGCCATGGCCGCGATTGTCGAGCGCGATCACGCGCCGTCCGTCCTTGCGCAGATCCGAGACCCAGGTCGGATAGACCCAGTTGACGTTCTTGCTCGAGGCAAAGCCGTGTACCAGCAGAATCGGATCGCCTTCGCCTTCGTCGAGATAGGCGATTTCAACATCGCCGTTGTGGAAGCTCGGCATCGGTCATCCCATGTTCAGGTCAAAAAACGGATCGGGCGTTTTGCGGATTGTTTTGCGGAACCCTAGCCACAGGCGGCTGCGGTGGCCATTGCCGGCTCGCGCGCTTCTGCCATCTGTTTGCGCTGCCGCCGGGCCTTCTTGCGGTCGAGCCAGGCCTGGGTCGCCCGCTCCGTGGTGGCCTTGATCGAGCACAGAAAGCCGAACAGCGCCATGAGCGCACTGAACAGCCACAGCGTCAGGTTGAAGGTGCCGGCCGCGAGCAGCAGCGCGCCGCGACCGAGGATTTTCAGGATCGCGCGGGTCTGTCCGCCCTTGGCCGCGGCCAGCCGCGCCGCGCGGGTCACGTCCTTCGGGCCCTCGGCGATCTTGAGCGTATCGAGCGCGCCGCGGGTGCCTGCCTTCTCGGTCACGCGTCCGACATCCTTGGCGAGACGCACCAGGCCGCCGGCTTTCTCAGCGCGGAACGCAGCCTTGATTGCGGTTGCGGCCTCGCCCGGCCGCAGCACCGAGCTCGATGCCACCGCACGCTGCAGCACCGGCGCGTCGACGACCTCGCGCGCCGAGCGTCCGGCCCATTCGGCGAGGCCCTCGCCGAGCCGGCCGACCTTTCGCGCATCCTTGACCAGCGTCAGCCCGGCACGCACCGGAACCGCGCCACCGGCCGAGGCATAAGTCGCCGCCGTCACCGCAAGGCCTGCGGCCGCAAGGCCGAGCACGAGACGATCGGTGTTTTCGCCCATCGCAAGGTGCTTGCCCTCGCGCACCACGTCGCGAATGTCGCCGAACACGAAGAGATCGCCGGCAACCGTTCCCGACAGGCTTGCGGCATCATCGGCAGTGCCCGTGAACAGCCCGGTCGCAAAACGCTTGGCGAAATGCGACGACGAGTTCTGTTCCGCGACGGCATCGGCCACGCGGCGCGACTGCTCGTCGGCGAGTGGAATATTCTTCTCAGCCGCGAGCGCGACAAAGCTGCCGGCGAGATCGGCATCACCGGCGGCGAGCGCAGCGTCGATCTGCTCTGCGACCAGGGATCGATTTTTCTGCAATGCGGAGGCGACCTGGACGTCAGCGAGCGCCGCGGGATCGTCCTGGGCGAGGACCACGGCACCGGCGTCGCGTGCATGCGGCCATAGCGCTGCGCAGATGGCTACGCTCGCCGCAAGGGCCGCGATGGCCGAGCTGATCCGTCCTCGTTTCATCCAAGACCTGACACTATCGCCTGCGTAAAAGACACATCTTTCGTCTAACCCAAAAATAGTGTGCCTGAATTGCGACACAACGGCCCCGACGAAAGAAGGGCTTTCCTGGAACGACAAGATTGTGTCGAATTTACCTGAGCAAATCAGCGGCAAGAGCTATAGGAATCAAGGCTTTCCACCGGTATTGTGCGCGGCCTTCCAAGGCGCCCTCCTGTGTCGATTGCGATTGAACTTTTTGCCACCCAAGGTGAATACGATGGCCGACAATGTCGTTCCGCACTTCCACAATGATGCCGGCGTTCCCGTCATCGAAATCGGCTCGCAGGAATTCATGTGCGTGGGCGCCAATCCGCCGTTCGACCACCCGCATGTTTTTCTGGATCTCGGCAACGACAACGAGATCATCTGTCCCTATTGCTCGACGCTCTATCGCTTTGCCTCCGATCTGGGCGCAGGCGAGGCCCGCCCGCCGGAATGCGTGCTGAAGGACGTCGCCTGATTTAGGGCAGTAGTGGCTGCGTCGCGTACGATTTTCATCGCAGGTGCCGGAATCGGGGGACTGACGGCGTCGCTGGCGCTGGCAGCGCGCGGCTTTCGCGTCGTCGTGCTGGAAAAGGCGGAACGGCTGGAGGAAGCCGGCGCCGGCCTGCAGCTTTCCCCCAATGCCAGCCGCGTGCTGGTCGGGCTCGGGCTCGAGGCCCGGCTCAAGCCGCTTGCCGTCACACCGGAAGCCATCAGCATCACCAGCGCGCGTGCGGGCCGTGAAATCGCCCGCCTGCCGCTTGGCGAGGCCGCGAGCGACCGTGCCGGAGCGCCCTACTGGGTGATGCATCGCGCCGATCTGCAGGCAGCGCTGCAGGCCGAGGTCAACGACCATCCCGACATCGAATTGCGGCTCGGCTGCCAGTTCGAGGATGTCACGTCCCACGCCAAGGGGCTCACCGTCGTTCAGCGCAGCGGCAACACGCGGCGGCAGGATCTGGCGCTGGCGCTGATCGGCGCGGACGGGATCTGGTCCTCGGTGCGGCATCATCTGTTCCCGGAGGTGCAGCCGCGCTTTTCCGGGCTGATCGCCTGGCGCGGCACGCTCGACGCGCGGCAATTGCCCCGGGAATATACCTCCCGACGGGTGCAGCTCTGGATGGGCCCGGACGCCCATCTCGTCGCCTATCCGATCTCGGGCGCGCGCCAGATCAATGTCGTTGCGATCGTGCCCGGAACGTGGAACCGACCGGGCTGGAGCGCGCCGGGCGACGGCATGGAGCTGAAGGGCGCGTTCGATGCGGCGCGCTGGCCGGGGCCCGCGCGGATGATGATCGGCGCGGTCGATGGCTGGCGCAAATGGGCCCTGTTCACGGTGCCCGAGGGCTGCGAATGGACGCAAGGCGCAATCGCCCTGCTCGGCGATGCCGCACATGCAATGCTGCCCTTCGCGGCACAAGGCGCGGGCATGGCGATCGAGGATGCTGCGGTGCTGGCGAAAACCCTGGGCGAAGGGCCGGTGGAAACCACCGCGCAGATCGCGGCCGCGCTGAAGCGCTATGCCCGGCTGCGCCGCGCGCGCGTGGCGCGGATGCAGCGGACCGCGCGCCGCTCGGGACGCATCTACCATCTGGCCGGGCCGTTCGCGCTGGCGCGCGACCTCACGATCCGGGCCTTGGGCCCACAGCGCATGCTGGCGCGGCAGAATTGGATCTACGACTGGCAGGCGTGAGCGACGCCGCGGCGCTTAATAGGTGCCGCCGCTCGCCTGCTTCGATTTGGCTTTCGATTTGAGCTTCGCCTTGATGGCATCCGCCGGCGATACTGCAGGGGGTGCGGGCGGCGACTCGCGGCATCTGTTCTTCTGCCAGGCCTCCTCCGCAAACTTCGACTGGCCGCGCACGGCGATATAGTCGTTGCGATAGGCAAGCTCGGCCACGACGGAGCCGCCGACACCGGTCTTCGCCTTTTCCATCAGCCCCTGCAATTCCGCAGACCGGTTCGCGAGAGTCTTCCGCTCCGTCTCGAGCTGCTTGCAATCATAGAGCTCGTATCTGGCAGGATCGGCAAAAGCCGGGCTGACGCTGTCGCTCATGTCGGTGGTGCAACCGGACAGCGTAAGTCCGAGCGAGCAGAACGCCAGCGTCGCGAGCGCTTGCGGCAAGACCCGGTGCTGCAAGACTCGGTGCGACAAGCCTTCGATCAAATCCCGGATCGAGGCTTGGACAATCGAGCCTTGAACGATGAATGCGCGAATGATCATAACGTGTTGATAGACCCGAGAAGATTGAGATTGGCTAAAGCAGCCGCTCTTGTCCGGATTGAGGCTTTGCCTTGCGTGATGTCACGCTTTAAGGAAGGTCTCTTAAGGAAGGTCTTGGCAAAACGCCACAACTAACCTCATTCCACTTGGCCAAAAAACACGCTAAGTATCTGATCCCCTGACCAAAGCGGACGTGGCGGAACTGGTAGACGCAAGGGACTTAAAATCCCTCGATGGCAACGTCGTGTGGGTTCGAGTCCCACCGCCCGCACCAGAGGTGCTATCGGCATCACCGCGCCTCCTCCGATTTGGAAGCGCGAACGCGTCTCCGCCGAAGCATCCGGGCTAAGCGACAGTCGCGAATGATCGTGAAGTGCCTCCGATGATGAACGAGAATCTCCTGGAGGGGCATTCGGGCGTGACGCGCGAGATCTTGCAGTCAGCCTTCAGAGCGGCCTTCGGTTCAATTCCGGTTGATATCATTGCCCGATTGACCGGAGGCGCGACCACGGCTTTGACCCTGCAGGTCAAGGCTGGCAACCGTCACTATCTCGTTTGGGTGGAAGGTGATCCGAGCCCGCTGCGCAATCCCTTTCAACGTCTGCGCTCACGAGCCAAATCTGATCGAATTTGGCGAACCGGTCGTTCAACACCCTGCATCGAGCTGGGATCAAACAAGGTTGGCTTTATAGGATCAATACAGATGGACAATGGCAACGCATTTCCTACGCGAACGAATGCAAGTGCGGATATGACCGCCCCCATGGACGCCACGTCTCAGTTCTACACATTGTTGACGAATACCTAGCTCTTCTTGAGAGTTTTTCCTGATAGTTCTAAGCAGCACAACGCACTGAGCAAAAAAATCCCGGCAAAGCCGCCTTTTGCCTCGTCTCCGCGATAACTCTTCGCTCTGGCGTTCGCTTAAATTCTCTTGTGTGGTCGCCGGAGCAAAACCGGACATGTTCGCTTGCGTTCGCCAGTCCGATAAAAATCGGTCTGAAGCCTTTGCCGCGACCTTTATCGTCATAATGGCGGGATACACCTTCAGTCAGCGCGAGGTTAAGCGCCGTGCCGGCGTCGGTGACGAAAATATAATGCGGATGAGTGCGCAGGCTCTTCAGAGCGCCAATACCGGAGTCGGCGACGACAAACTCAAAATGTCCGGGCGTGGCGTCATAAGCGATGTAGCCAGTGCCAGCATGCTCGCTATGCTCTTCGATGTTTCCGCGCAGCTCCCCGATTGCGCCGAACAGTTGGCCTGCCATATCAGGAGCAAACCCAGCCGCCACTGCTGCCTTCCTTCCTCGCATCGCGAAGTCGGTCCAGTCGCAGTACTGCGCCAAGATCTCCGACATCGTAACGAAGCCCTGCATGCTGGAAGCAGAAAACCATTTTTTGCCGGTGGCCATGGCCCGCAGAAGTTCTCCGTGCCTTCCTGGCTTTAACCAGGTATGCTGGCCGAATGCGATCCCCGCATGATGAAGTTCGGCTAACGGCCCAAGATCGCAAGCGTTGACCTGCAAATCCGCAGTGGCGAAATCCATCCCACCGGCGAGCGCCAGAGCGATATCGTTAGCAAGATCGAATGACAGTTCGTGGATCACGCGGCCTCACCCCGCCTCCCCGGCGTAGTGAAGCGCGCGCAGCAGCGTCATTCGTTCCCGCAGATTGTGAAGGAACAGATCGTCCAGCGCGTCACCCGGTTTAGTGGGGCTGCGCACCCAACGCAGCGCGTCGTTGCCGTCGCGCTCGGCGCGCTGACGTTTCAGCGTCTTCATAAAGGCGCTCGTTTCAAGATAAATCACCTTGCGGAAATGTCCGCGCAGGAACTCGACCACCTCGGGATCGCCTCGCACAACGATGTTGAGATCGCGCCCTGCTGCTGCGGCGAGGCCGGCGAGTTGATTAAGGTGCCAATTGCGGCGAGCGCGGCGTCCTGGCCCGGTCGTAAACTCATAGGACAAAGTCTCGATCTCGGTGCGCGCGGCGATCTCGGCGGCCCAACGCTCGAAATCGCGCTCGGTCCGTCCATGAGCATGCAGTGCGCAGGGGATGCCACCTCTGGCGAATTCTTCGAAGGCGATAAGGATGCGTTTCATCGCGTGCATGTCGTCTGTGCGCGGCTGATCCAGCACCACGCTGAAGTTCGGTGTCGTGACCATGTCGATACCGATGCAGCGCATACCCTCGATGATGCCGATGCGGTCCGTACTCAAGGTCCACCAAGGCTCGATCCGGTGATCTTGGTGCACACCGCTCAGAATGATCTGAGCCTCCTCAGGAATGCGGTATGCGGCGCAAAGCGAGGCGCGGTCGCCGAATTTCAGAGCTCTTTCACGGAAATTGACGATGTCCGGCAGGCGGAGCGCGAACGCCGAACCGGCCAGCTGCCCGATACGGCTGCTTCCATGATACACCAGCGGCACTATGTCCTCGCGGATCTTGTGCTTGACGAGCGGCGCGCGCGGTACGTTTGCGAAATCGAAGCCGTCAATCTCGCGAAGCTGATCGGCGAAGCGGACGCTTGGCCCTTTTCTGCAGACCCGCGTGCAGTTGTCCGGATCGTTGCAGCAAAGATCGAGACAGTCGAAGAGACTCTTTACACACAATCCGCCGCAGGCTGCAAAGTGATGGCAGCCGTGGCAACCGAGAGCGACGGGGTAGGCTTTCGGATCGTGGGTCAGTGCGTTGATAACGGCTTCATCGCTGCGGGTGTCGAAAGGAGTTGAAATCATTTAATCTTGACCTCGACCGTGTTTGAAATCGAGTTGATGCGGATAATCTCCCCGACTGCAATGCCGGCGCCGCCGTTAATGGCTTGCAGAATGTCGGGCGGCGCGCTTGTGGCCGAAAACTGTACGGAATTGCCGACGCACCCCATCAGCTTGCCCTTGTTCGCCTGCAAAATGTGATCGCCGCCGACAATAGGCGTGACGCCCTTTTCCATCACCGCGATGAACGAGCGCGGCTGATCTTCCGGCATGCGGGTGAAGAGGTCGGGGGTCGCGAGCGCGACGCGCTGCCTATCAATGTACTTGTCGTGCGAAGGCCGGCGCTTTTTGAGTTCCTCGGCTCCCATTAATTGGCCTCCGTGAACAAGGGTTTGTAAAATTTCGCGCGGCCCTGAGTGTATTCGAGGATCAGGCCCTGGGCGGCAAGTGACGCCAATCGGTTGTTCCAAGCAGTCGGAGACGAAACGTCTTCCTCCGCACCGAATTTGTCCTTCATTTCACCAGCGCTGGTGCGGCCCAGGCGCTTCACGCGATCAAACGTCGATGCCTGCTTCGGATCAAGCTGGCCAATTATCTCCTGATTTGTCACATCGCCGGCAGAAGAAATCACGACAACCAACAGGTATTCTTTCTTTGCCTCGGCTATTACAGCGAGTTCGTCGCGGACCGCCGGGTTTGCGTTGGCGGCGACGGGATAGAATTTGGAATTGCGGGTGCGGAGATAGGTTTTCAAAGCAAATACCGCTTCCCGGAGGTAGCTAGCCGTGGCGACCTGGATACCATCAAAGTCGATCAGCAGCGGAGACGGCTCGGGAGGTTCGGTTTTCGTCTTTTCCAGCATCGCGAAGAAAGCAACCTTCCCATCAGTGGAACTGGACAATACGTCCTGACCGGCAAGCTGGAGCATTTGGATCGTCGCATATCTCATTTATCTCACCTCTTACTAGTGAGATATATGAATTAACCGCGAAGCGTCAAGGAAAAAGACGGTTCACAATGGCGATAACTCCGATAAGCGCCTGTTTCTTAGACATTTTCTGATGGATTTTTGCCGGGAAGCCGCCCTCGTAAGGGCGCTAATGCCGTGAGGCATAGCTAGGATTGTTATAGCTCATAAAATCTCATAATATGAGCTATAGAAGGGAAATCTATAACTCATGACCTGGAACTGGGAACATCCTGACTGGCCGTATTTTACCTACGACTCCACTTCCTTAACGGAACTGGAGAAGCAGTTTCTGCTGCGTTCAGGGGAGTTTATCGGCGCTTTCAAGCACATCGGCCCCGACGACCAGAACAGCCTCAGGGTCGAGCTCATCGGCGACGAAGCCCTGAAGACTTCCGAAATCGAAGGGGAAGTGCTGAACCGCGAGAGCGTGCAATCATCCTTGCGCCAGCAATTCGGCCTGGGGGGCGACCAGCGCAAGATACCGCCCGCCGAACGCGGCATCGCGGAAATGATGGTCAATCTCTACGAGACATTCGCCGCGCCGCTGACGCACGAGACGATGTTCGAGTGGCACAAGATGCTGATGAGCGGCGAACGGCGCATCGAAGTCCTCGGCGGGTATCGAACCCACGCAGCCCCGATGCGTGTGGTGTCCAGCAGCCTTCATGACCCCGAAGTGCATTTCGAGGCCCCACCGTCCTCGAAGATGAATGCAGAAATGGATGACTTCATCACCTGGTTCAACGAGACCGGCCCTAACAGCAACCGCGCCCTGCCCGCGCTGACGCGCGCCGGCATTGCACATCTCCATTTCGTGAGCATTCACCCGTTCGAAGATGGCAACGGCCGCATTGCGCGCGCGCTCGCGGAAAAATCGCTCGCACAGAACCTCGGCCATCCGAGCTTGATCGCGCTTGCCTACACCATCGAGCGGACGCGGAAGGCTTATTACAGCGCGCTCGGAGGCAACAACAAAGATATCGAGATCACTGACTGGCTCGTCTATTTCGGGGATACCATCAATCAGGCGCAGGGTAACACCATCAAGCGGGTGGATTTCTATATCGCGAAAGCCAAGCTTTACGAACTATTGCGCGGCAAGCTCAACGAGCGCCAAGACAAAGTCATTGCTCGCATGTTCCGGGAAGGAATCGACGGGTTCAGGGGCGGCCTCAGCGCGGAAAACTACATCACCATCACGAAAACCTCACGCGCTACCGCGACAAGGGACCTGCAGGATCTTGTCACGATGGGCGCACTCACGAAGACGGGCGAGCTTCGCTATACGCGCTATCATCTAAATCTGGCCCGAAAAAACAATTGAGGCTTTGTGCGGCGCCCCCCTCGATGGCAACGTCGTGTGGGTTCGAGTCCACCGCCCGCACCAGGGGTGCCATCGACGCTCGGGCACCTCCGAAGTGCCTGAGCCTTCGAACGGTCGGCTCGTTGTAGTCGAGATCCGGCGCGCCATTCGATCGTGCCGCCTCGTCATTCGGTCTCGATCGCGGGGTCTTGATCATGGCAGTTTTGATAATGACGGTCTTGGCCCCAAATCTCGTCGCAATGAGCTATCCGCCGAGCGCAAGAGGGCGCTAATTCTACGGCGTCACACACCCCTAAATTGAGTCAGCCGCCCTGCACTCCACAGCGTTATTCTTACGCCTGTTTCTGCAATGATCGCTCAGCTTCACTCGCTTGGCATGTTCTTCAACTCGTCTGTTGATGTCGTCGAACGGCACATCCGCTTAGGCTCTGGCAAATTTGCGAAGCGAAAAATCCGTCTTGCGGACCAGCATTTGCCATTAGAACGAACGTTTTTCCTGACATCGTGGCGGCTGCAGGCGCCGGGATCATCGTGCTCTACGGGTACGGTGTCGCAACTTATGGCCTGTTCCACATGCTGGACTATCTCGTATTCGTCGGCCTCGGCGTCTTCTTCGCGCTTTCCGTGTCGAGGAACGCCACGCTTCTGAGCCCAGCTCGCAGATTTCGCGTCACCCTGAAACGTTCGGTCCAACGTATTATGAGCGGGATTAAGTTTTTCTCGGCGTCCGAATTGTTAGGGGGTGGCACGGTCCTGGCGACCATAGCCCTGATCGCATTCGGCGGCCTTCCTCTTACTCAGCCGCAGAATTTGCCCGCGCCCAAACGTTATGCGTCCGTATCGATCCCATCCTCGGAGCCGTCGGTCAAATCATCGCTCGAACAGCCACGGCATTTATCCGACGTTGCCGAAGCGACGCGCGAGGCGCGATCGCCCGAGAGCCGCTCGGGTACGGGAAACTCGGCACTCACCGATTCGAATGGCGCGACGGCCCCAGAGCCACCAGCGACAGATCGCTCGGCGGCTCGGACCGCCGGGCGGCCCGTTGCGCTTAGCATCCAACAACACGGGGTCGAGGTGGACACGCAGGGAGTATTCACCGACGTTTGGGGTCCGCCATTGTTGCATCCGCCTCGCGACTCTCGGCTTGCCAATGGTCAGCTACGTGATGTGCCCGCTCCGCCGAGCGTGAGCGCCGAGCCCAGTTTTATCGGAGGCTGGAGCGACGATATCGGCGGGTGCCGAACCGGCCGGAAGGCGCCGCTCGTCATCAACTCTCACGCGGCGAAGACGGCCAACGGCGAATGTGATTTCGGGGTCCGTCGCCCGAAAGGCTGCAAATCGGTGGCGCATCGCCGCCATATGCACCGCTGAAGGAGATTTCTGGCGAGCCCATATCACCCTGAAACTCACAGATTCGAATTTGACGTGGTCAAGCGAGCGAGGAACTGAAACATACGTTCGATGCAAGCCGCGATCGCGATCCAGCAGAATATAGATGAGCGGATCGACGCCTCAACCCGCAAGATACGCCAGGCACGGTCGTGACACATCAAGCCCGCTTACACCGGAGCGAGGCTATGCACTCGGTGCAAATGACGCGGCTGCCCGCACCATATCCTCCGCATACAGCACCACCGTCCCGCGCGCGGTCGGGAGGGTTTTCACAAGTGATTGTGCGACGTCACGGCCCTCAATGGGTCGGTAACGCCGCGGAAGCACGGGAGCGAGGAGCTTTGTGACCGGCGCCCCAATCGCTTCGGCCAGCCGAAACGGTTGCTTCAGGGCTTCCCGATCGCCAAGCAGCAGCGACGGCCGGGCAATAACCAGCGCTTCGAGATCGAGGCGCTCGAGCGCGTCCTCCAGCTCACCCTTGACGCGAAGGTAGAACGCCGAGGAACGCGCATTGGCTCCGATCGAACTGACCACCGCCACACGCTTGGCGCCGGCCGCGATCCCGGCCATGGCCACGGCAAGATTCGCATCCAGATCAACAGCGCGGAAAGCCTCCCGGCTTCCGGCCACGCGGATCGTGGTCCCGAGCGACAGATAGACCTCATCCACCGCCTCAAGCGGCGGCAACCGCCGGAAGTCGACGACGTGGCCCCGAAGCTTCGGGTGCGTCATCTCGAAAGCGCGGCGGCTCAGCACATCAACCTTCGACACGGTATGATCGACCAGTAGCGCTTTCAGGATCCGTGTCCCGACAAGGCCGGTTGCACCGGCGAGAAGAATTGTTCGCTGATCTGCAGGCAGTCCTACCATTCCAGGCATCCCTTACTCCGTGCGGCCGCATCCCCTCGCGGGAGCTATCGGGCGTCGATGTTCCTGTCGCAGCTTGGGAAGACGTACCAGCACAATGAATAGCATGAGCTTCAAATATTGAAGCGGAGGATTTGAAAGCCCTCAAAACGACAGCCCGAGTGTCCGCAAGTCCTCCTCGCAGCGGCTCGGTGTCGTGAACAGTCTCGCTTCCATTCCGATTCCGCGCGCGCCATCGACATTGGCCTGGATGTCATCGAAGAAGACCGTTTCCGCGGCGATCAGGCCGAACGTCTCTATGGCATGGCGGAAGATGGCGGCATCTGGCTTCAACAAACCAATCTCGGCCGAAACAACCGCGCCCTCGAACAAACTCCAGAATTGATGGCGTGACTTGAGGTGAGCGACGATCTCGTGGACGTTGTCGGTCAGCGCGAAAACCCGATAACCGGCCTGTTTGAGCCGGTGCGCGATGTCTTCCGTGCCATCGATCAGGTCCTGGTGGTCCGTCACATGAAAGAAGAGCCTCTCGGCTTCGTCTTTCGAGAGACCGAATTCGGCCTGATAAGCCAATTCGGCTTCCGCCTGGGATAGTTCACCGAGGTTGAGGCGCCGCCAGAGAGGACCACGAAACAAAGCCTCGGCCCGCCGCAGGTTTTCGTCGGAATCCTTTTGGAGATCGAAGCATCGCTCCACGATCTCGGGCGGTGACCACCGTACGAAGACGTTACCGACATCAAAGATGATGCTCCTGATCATCGCATCCCCGCCCCTCATCCCCTCGCGAACACCACGACACTGTTTGCGGGAATCACGATCGCCGCGGAAGCGGTGAAGCCGTGCATCGGTGGTCCCATTGCCAGCACGCCGCCGCAATTGCCGGCGATCCAGGGATTGGTCCAATGGTCGTAGGCATCGCTGTTGAAATGCTCCGTCCAGGGACCGGCGAATGGAAATCCGATCTCATATCGGCGGTAGGTCGTCTCCGCGAATGAGACCACGACGATGACGTCGTCGCCACTGCCTTCCCGCCAACGGTGATAGGCCAGCACGCGGTCGGCGTCCGAGCAATAGAACGCGTGAACATTGTCGCTGCGCAACGCGGGAAGCTCACGCCGCAGATGGATCAGGTCGCGGGTGAAGCGCAGGTAGTCCCGCATGCTGCTGTCGGAGGCGGCATCAAGACCGCTCCACGACAGGAGATAGGGCCCGCTCGGATTGACGTCCCAGGGCCTGGCTTCCAGGAATTCCTGCCCCATGAAGAGCTGGGGAATGCCGGGCGCCGTGAGGAGGACGGCGGTCGCGACGCGGCTGCGGCTTCGCGCGTACCAGGTGCGCGGATTGGAGGGATCGGCGAGCGTGGCAAGTCGCGGCTCGCGGCCGGCGAGCACGAGATCATGGTTCTCGATGCAGGTCACGGCGCGCCAGGCGTGATCGAAAGTCGGCGGATAGAGCGCGTCCGCGATGCGTCCCATCGACATGGCCGCGCTTGCGCCACCCGAGGCCGCACTGACCGCGCCGCGCAACACTCCGCGGAGATAATCGTGCTGCACCACGTCGAACCCCATGCCGCCCGCAGAGGCCGGAGCCAGCACCGGAAGGCTCGAAGAGGGGATGTCAGGGAAGCGTCCGGGCCAGAACTCGGCGTTCTGCAGGATGCGATTGCGGAAGCCCCTGAGGTTCGATGTCAGCGCCCGGCAGAATTCCCAGCCACTGCCCTGCCCGGTCGAGATCAGCGTGCTGATCTCGTCATAGCGGAAGCCATCGACGTGAAACTCTTCGAGATAATAGCGCGCATTGGCAATCAGGAATTGCGCGACATCGTCATTCCACAGCGCGAAGGCAAGCCCGCCGGTGCCGCGGTCCTGATCGGTGAAGTACAGGCTGTCATTGTTGTCGCCGCCGTTGGCGCGGCGATCCATGTAGTAGAGGCAGTTGTCGTCGAGCCTCCCGTCGACCGAAAAGCCGCCGGCATGATTATAGACCACGTCCAGCATCACGCCGATGCCGTAGACGTGGCAAAGATCGATCAGCAGCTTGAGCTGCGAGGGCCCGGACTGGATGTCGGCGAGTGCTACGGCCGGCTTTCCCCTGGCGGCGTAGAGCGCATTGATCGCCCACAGATAGGTCGGCAGATCGTCAACCGCGACATAGGGAAAATCCGGCGAGAACAGATCCGCGCCGCCATACCCCATGTTGGGGTTGCTCTCCTGCTCGTCGATCGGCAGCGGCTGCAGCACGTTGATGCCAAGCTCCGCAAGATAGGGGATCTTGAGCGCGACATCGAGAAAAGTCGACGCGGTACCCGGCCTTTGGATCGCGTAGGTGCCTATATGCAGTTGATAGATGACCATGTCGGAAAAATCCGGCGTGACGAAATCCTCGTCGTGCCAGGGAAAGCCCGCGGCTGCGCGCACGATGCCAAAGCAGTTCGGAAAACCTTCGGGGTCGAGCTCGCGGGCGACCGGATCGCGCTTGTAGCCGCGTGATCCCTTGCCCTCGACCCAGAACCGATAGCGGTCGCCGTCACGCACGCCGGTCTGAAAGCCGGTCCAATAGCCGCGCGCGTCCCTCTGCAACAGACGGTCGTCGATCCGTTGATCGAAACTCTGCCCGCCGAACACGCCGTGCAGATAGACTGCCTGGGCCAACGGCGCCCAGACCTTGAAGGTGGCGCCATCCGCCAGCATCGTCGCGCCGACCGGCGTCTGCTCGGAAATATGCTGCTGCGAAAGCACGGGAGACCTCGGCTCTTGGGGGACGTCAGGCCGGACTGAATGGTCCGGCCCGAACAGGCGATGTCGGCATGGCCGCTCACCTGACAATAACGTCACTTCGAGCCGAACCGCTGACGATTCGGACCACACATTTGCGAATTTTCGAAGACAGATGGCAAAAGCGCGGCGGCGGACGGACGCAGCAGGCACGGCCACTCCTGACGCAGCCGCCGACGCTCAACGCCTCGCTCGATGATACGCGACGCGCTGGACCGCCCTCACGTCTTCCAGAAGACCCGCATTTCGCCGACGCGGCGGACCCCGTAATGCCCGATGATCGCCGGTGGCACGTCCATCTGCATCTGCGGGATGCGCGCGGTGAGCGCAGCCAGGCTTTCCTCCAGTTCCACCCGCGTCAGCGCCTCGCCGATGCAGCGATGCACGCCGTAGCCAAAGACCGGATGCAACCGCGGTATGTCGGTCCGATGGATATTGAAGGCATCGGGGTGGTCGTAGACCCGCTCGTCACGCATCGCCGACATCGTCGAGAAGGTCACAAGCTCGCCGGCCGGAATAACCGTTCCATCTATCTCGATATCCTCGCTCGCCAATCTCGTGGCGGCCGAACCGCTCGGCTCGAGGCGCAAGGTTTCGGCCACGGCGGCGGGAACGAGCGACGGATCACGACAAACCTCCGTCCATTGCTGGCGGTTCTGCAGCAGAAGAGACGTTTGTGCCGCGATCGACATACGCGTGGTGTCGACGGCGGCGGCGACCAGCAGGAATATCTGATTCAGAATTTCCTCTGGCGACATCTCGCCGACTTCGGTCGCTGCAGCCAGGTACGCGGACAGGAAGTCGTTGCGCGGACTCCGGCGCCGCTCGTCGAGGATCTTGTCGATATAGTCGCGCAACCGTTCCCCGGCCTTGTCGATGTCGGCAATCCGCTCAGGGCTCAATCCGAAACTGAGGATTTGCGTCACTTCGTAGGAATCTCGGGCAAAATCCGGAATATCGTCTCTCGGCAGACCGAACAGATCGGCGATGACGCGAGCCGGAATTGGTGCGGCGAACGAATCGACGAACTCCATTTCGCCATCGTCATAAAATCCATCGATGACGTCCTCGATCGTGCGCCGAATGTGCCGACGCATCTCGGAGATCGCACGCGCGGCGAACAGTTTCGTGAACGGCGCGCGCCGGCGTCGATGCGTATCGCCGTCGGCCGTCAGCATGCTTTGGTCGAACAGGTCGAAGATCGCCCCGTGTTCGAGGCCCAACTTCCTGGGGAACGCCGTTTCGGTGCTGCGGAGCCGTGAGTCCTTGCTCAACCGCTCGACATCGGCGAAACGCAGCACGAAATACCCGCCCGTCTCGTGCAGGACGACGGAATGATTCTCTGCGATACCGTCGGAAGGTGCCGTGAGCGTCGGCCTCAAGCTCCGCCAGGGTCATCGTCGGGGGTTGTGCACCGACAGGCGCATCGGGAACCCTTTTCGCACTCATATCTGTGTCCATCGCACGGTTTCCTTGCTCGACAAACGATTGAGCTCTGCGCTCAATCTTTCGAGGCCGAGGGTAGGCTGCGCGCAATTTCACATCGATTTCACTCTCCGATATTGCATTACATTCGTAACGAGGCTTCGATTGCGACAGCCACGCTAGCCGCGACCTGTCACGCAAATGACGAAGGACATCAGATGCCCTCGCTCGCCCAGATCACGACCTCCCCTGACCTCACTTTCGATGCGCTGGTCGATGGCGAGCCCGGCGCGCCGCTGGTGCTGCTGCTGCACGGCTTCGCGGAATCGATGAACTGCTGGCGGGCGCAGGTCGCAGCACTTGCCGACATGGGCTATCGCGCCATCGCACCTAGCCAGCGCGGCTATTCGAAGGGCGCGCGGCCCGATCCGCGCGACGCCTCGCATTACCACATCGACCGCCTGATGGATGACGCGATGGCGATCGTGGCCGCAGCGGGCTATGCCAAAGCACGCTTTCACCTCGCCGGTCATGATTGGGGCGGCAGCATCGCCTGGGCGCTGGCGGATCGCCACGCGGAGCGGATCGCGTCACTGACGATCCTGTCGCGGCCGCATCCGAACGCCTTCAACCGCGCGCTTGCGATGGAAGACGGCGACCAGGCGCACCGCTCGCGGCATCACAAGGCCTTCCTCGAGCCTGATGCTGCCGACATCGTCCTGGCGAAGGACGCCAAATGGCTGCGCGAGCGGCTCACCGCAAACGGCGTGCCGGCGGCGGCAATAGAGGAGCACCTCGCAGTGCTCGGTAACAAGACCGCGATGGAAGGCGCCCTTGCCTGGTATCGCGCGCGTGGCGCGATCCGCTCGCCGCTCGGTCCGATCCGCGTGCCCACCCTTTATATCTGGGGCGATGCCGATGACACCGTCGGCCGCGTCGCTGCGGAAGGCACCGTCGATTTCGTTGCCGCACCCTATCGCTTCGAAGTTCTGCCCGGCGTCGGCCACTTTGCCGCCGACCAGGCGCCTGATCGCGTCAGCGAGCTGATGCTCGAACACATCAGAAACCATCCGGCCTGACAAAGGAACTTCATGGACGCAAAAATGTTGTCCTGCAGCATGAGGAGCATGACGACATGTCCACCGAGACCTCCGAGACCCAACTCAAGCAAGGCAAGCGCGAGACCCGTCGCGAGCCGTCTTCGTCAACCGGACCTTCGCAGCCAGTCACCGCGCCTTTTTTGAGCGACGGCATCGAACAGGTCCGCGGCAGCCACTGCTGATCGTTTTTCGACACGCCGGCTGCGCCATAACTGAGATGCGCGGCCGTGCGGACATAGGGTTTTGTTTATTTTGCGCGGCCGCGCGCTGTGCACATGATTTTTCAACTGCGCTGTAACGCGTGTCACGTTCCAGGCCGCGTGAGCTGATCGAACCCGATCCGCGCGGGTGCCGCGGCGCCGTAGGTGACATGAGCTAATCGTCAGACCTCAATTGCACTGAATTGCGCGCGTCATCGCAACGACGACGCCGTGCGCCGCGCGTTGCGCGACGCGATGCCTGACATTTCACAGAAGCGATATGAATCCGACTTTGGCGCGTCATTTCTGTGTCATTCGCGAAACCTACAAAGCTACCGCCCGATAAAGGCCGCTTCTGTCTTTCGGGCAGAGGCGTTCCGTCTCGACACAACAAGAGAATCTCATGCCACGCACCACTAGCAGGGCGTCGACCGCCCTTTGCTTGTCGATGATGCTTGCCTCGAACGGCGCAATGCCGGCATTCGCAGCATCGCCCCAGGACGCGCTTCCCACCGCGACCCCGATCAAGCACATCGTTATCATCTTCGGCGAGAACGAATCCTTCGATCATTACTTTGGCACTTATCCCCACGCGACCAATCCGCAGGGCGAGCCGGCTTTCACCGCCGCCCCGAACACGCCTGCCGTCAACGGCTTCACGCCGGAGCTGCTGAACAACAATCCGAATCTCAACCCGGCCAACAATGTGACCGCCGGCGCCGGTGCGACCAATCCGTTCCGGCTCGACCGCTCGCAGGCTCATACTCCCAGCATGAGCCACTCGTACGGCCCCGAACAGGCCGCCTTCGACAACGGCAAGATGGATCTGTTCCCCAAAAACACCGGCGCGGCCGGCACCGGCGGCACCGGTGTGTTCAACACCAAGGGCCTGGTGATGGGCTATTACGACGGCAACACCGTCACGGCCATGTGGAATTACGCTCAGCATTTCGCGATGAGCGACAATTCCTATAGCTCGACCTTCGGTCCCTCCACGCCCGGCGCGGTCAATCTGATCTCGGGCCAGACCAACGGCGCGGTCGGCTTCGCGGCCAGCAATGGCTCCAATCCTACCACGATCAACAACATCATCGCCGACGGCCAGGGCGGCTTCACGATGTTCGGCGACAGCGATCCGCACAGCGATATCTGCTCGACGACCTCGAACGCGACCACCGAGATGACCGGCAAGAACGTCGGCGATCTCCTGAACGCCAAGAACGTCAGCTGGGGCTGGTTCAACGGAGGCTTCGATCTCACCGCCATCAACGCCAACGGCACGACCGGCTGCAACCGCAGCACGTCGTCCGTGACCGTCGGCGGCGCCCAGAGGGACTATGTTCCGCACCATCAACCGTTCCAGTACTATCCCTCGACACGCAATCCCGGCCATACGCGTCCGCTCTCGGTTGCCTCGATCGGCACGTCCGCCGACGGCGGCGCGAACCATCAGTATGACACCAACGACTTCGTTGCGGCCGTTCAGGCCGGCAACCTGCCGTCGGTGAGCTTCCTGAAGGCTCCGGCCATCCAGGACGCGCACCCCAGCAACTCCGATCCGCTCGACGAGCAGACCTTCGTCGTCAACATCATCAACCTGCTGCAGCAGAGCCCGGAATGGAGCAGCACGGCGGTGATTCTCGCCTATGACGACTCCGACGGCTGGTACGACCATGTCCAAAACGTCATCAACCCGTCGCAAAGCGCGCAGGACAAGTTCAGCGGATCGCAGAGCTGCACCCCGCTGCCGGGCACCCCAGGCGCACTCGCGACGCCGCTCCCCGGCGTCAACGGCCAGCCGGTGCAGGGCCGCTGCGGCTACGGTCCGCGTCAGCCGCTGCTCGTGATCTCGCCCTTCGCCAAGGCGAACTTCGTCGATCACACTTTGACCGACCAGTCGTCGATCCTGCGCTTCATCGAGGACAACTGGCTGAACGGCCAGCGCATCCAGGGATCGTTCGATGCGATCGCCGGCACGATCAACAGCATGTTCGACTTCACGCAGAAGCCGACCGCGAAGCTGATCCTCAATCCGACCACGGGCTTGCCGAAGTCCTGATGCGCGACCTCAGCGCCTGAACAGATGAGGCGGGCGAATCCCTCGCCCGCCTCATTCATGATTTTGTCTTCTAACCCGCACGGACCGACCGGTGAAACGCTTCTCGAAACTCTGTCCCGTCTCATTCCGAGCCTCCGCCGCGTCCGCGGTCGCGATGATCCTGTTTGCAATGCCGCTTGCCATCGCCGATCCCGCGCCGCAATCCGCCGCGACCGATAACGGCGCCGAGGCGGTGGCCGAGCTTTCCGCTGTCGCGCAGCTTGGGCGCAAGATGTTCTTCGATCCGTCGCTGTCGAGCTCCGGCAAGATGTCGTGCGCCACATGCCACAGTCCCGACGCGGCCTACGCGCCTCCGAACGACCTCGCCGTCCAGTTCGGCGGCGCCGACATGAAACATCAGGGCTTCCGCGCCGTCCCATCGCTGCGCTATCTCGAACACACGCCGAATTTCTCGATCGGCCCCAATCCGGAAATGGCCGACAACGACCCGGTCCCGCTCGACACCGGCGCGCCCGCCACACCCGCGATGCCGGCAAGCGGCGTCAAGGTCGCATCCATCGCCAAGGCCACGACCGATGCCGCCGCACGCGCGGCCGCGGAAGCGAACGTCCCGCAAGGCGGCCTCGACCGCGACGGTCGTGCCGACACCTTCCAGACCCAGGCGCTCGGTCCACTGCTCGATCCGAACGAGATGGACAATCATGACGTCGAGGAGCTGATGCAGCGTCTCGAGCGCGCGCCCTATGCCGACGATCTGAAGAAGCTGTTCGGAGCGAATATCTTCAAGCAGCCGGCGCTCGCACTGGACGAGGCGATGTTCGCACTGTCGCGCTTCCAGACCGAGGACTCGAGCTTTCATCCCTATGACAGCAAATATGACGCCTATCTGACCGGCAAGGCCGAGCTGAGCCCGGCAGAACAACGCGGTCTCAAGCTGTTCGAGGATCCGCTGAAGGGCAACTGCTCGTCCTGCCATCTCGATCGGATATCGCGAGACGGCCTCTACCGTCCGGCTTTCACCGACTACCAGTTCGAGGCGCTCGCCGTGCCGCGCAATCGCGATCTGCCCGTCAACAGCGATCCGAGCTTCCACGATCTTGGCCTGTGCGGCCCGATGCGCACGGATTACACCGACGCGGCGGCCTATTGCGGCTTGTTCAAGACCCCGACGCTGCGCAACGTGGCGACCCGGAAAGTCTTCTTCCACAACGGCGTGTTCCGCTCGCTCGAGCAGGTGCTGCACTTCTATGTCGAGCGTGAGACCGATCCGGCGAAATGGTACCCGAAATTGCCGAGCGGCGAGATCGACCCCTATGACGACCTGCCGGTGCAATATCGCGGCAATGTCGACATGGTCGACGCGCCTTACGACCGCAAGCCCGGCGAAACGCCTGCGCTGAATGAGTCCGAGATCGCCGACATCATCGCGTTCCTGGGCGCGCTGAACGACGGCTATCGCCCTGACGCTCCCGCCGTCAACGCGACGCCAAATCGTTGATGGGCAGCCACGTAGGGTAGGCAAAGCGACTTGTCCGGCGTAGCTCGGAGAGCGAAGACGGAAGCGCGCCCACCGCCCTTGTTGAACGTCGCAGACAAGATGGTGGGCACAGCGCGATGCGCCTTTGCCCACCCTAGGGACTCAGTCGAGACGAGATGCTACGCCGCCTGCGCGCGCGTCATGAGACGCTCCACCGTCGTCGCCTGGAAGCTCGGCCGCGCCTCCAGGCGCGCGATCCAGGCTGTGATATTGGCGTGAGGTGCGGTGAGCTTCGCCCATTCCGGCGTCATCGACAGGAAGCTTGCCTGTGGCGCGACGTGCAGGTCGGCAAGCGAGAGCGTGTCGCCTGCCATATAGGGCTGTTCGCCGAGGAGACGCGCGAGCTCCGCGAACACGGTGTGGGCGCGCGGCATTGCCGCGTCAATCGCCGCTTCATCCGGCGTCAATCCTAGGAATTTCGGGCCGACGATACGCTGAAAGCCAATGACATTGCCGACGCCCTGGAACAGGTACCAGTCGTTGATGTTCATGACCTGGTCCATCCGTGCCGCGCGCCTCGGATCGGCCGGCGTCAATGCGGGCTCAGGCAGGACGCGATCGAGATGGCGCAGGATCGCCTGCGTCTCATAAATCAGAAAACCGTCATGCTCCATCGTCGGGACGCGCCCGAACGGATGGCGCGCGAGATGCTCGGGCGATTTCGAGGCGCCCGGCGCCAGCGGCGCGAGCCGGTAGGATGCGCCCTTCTCTTCCAGCGTGGCCAGCACTGCGCGTCCGAACGGACTGCCCGGCACCGAGTGAACCGTGAACTCCGACATGACGTTCTCCCTCCCGTTTCATTGTGATTGTGGGAATCGAGGACTGGAGATTCGGTTCTGATTGAATCAGAACCGAAGCTCCAGCTTTATTGTTTTGACGCATTTTCTTCACGCGAACCGTTGTCCACTTCGCTCGAAAACGCTCTATGAACGTCGCGCGGCTTCCTGCGCGAAGCGTTCGAGCAGGCCGGGCCAACCGCCGTCGACATCCTTGCGCATGGAGGCTCCCGCCTCCGCGCCCATGGTCTCGAACTTGTGGTGCACGAGCTCGACATTGGTCGCCTCGGGTCCATCAGCGGAGAACCGGACGTCGACCTCGGATTTCATCGCAAGGTCCGGCTTCCATTGCGCATTGACCTGCCAGATCATCACGAACCGATGCGGCGGCTCCCACAACGCGATCGTGGCGACGCTCGTCTCGGTGCCGTCCTCGGCGATCTCCAGCCAATGTCCGCCGAGCCTCGGCTGCATCAGGACTTTCGCGATCGGCTTCTTGCCGACGCCGTGATCATGCGGCCACCATCGCGTCAAGCCGCTGGTGAAGACCTCGAAGGCGTGCTCGATCGGCGCATTGACGCGAATGGTCTTGCGCACCGGCGCGATGGCGATCCGCTCGCTCATTTGCTTTTCTTCCCGCGTTTGTAGGATCGTTCGGCTTCGAGCTTGAACGCGTCCAGGGCATCGCCCCAGAAACTGTCGAGCCATTCGCGCAAGTCCGCAAGGCCTTCGCGCCGCACCGAATAGATCCGCCTCGCGCCCTCGCTGCGCTCCTCGACCAACCCTGCGTCCTTCAACACCTTCAGATGCTGCGACACCGCGGGACGCGACACCGGCAACCCCGCCGCGAGCAGATTCACCGGCCGCGGCCCATCGCGCAACCGCTCAAACACCTGACGTCGCGTCGGGTCAGCCAGAACCGCCAATGCATTTCCGTAAGCCATCGCTAACCGTAAGCCCGGACTTACCATACTGTCAAGCTGCGCTCCCGAGCACACGCAAAAAGAAAGCGGCGCCGAACTGACGCCGCTTCTGATTCCGCTTGATGTGGTCCGATCGCCGGATCGCCTACTCGCTCTTGTCGATGTTCCAGAAGATCGGCGTCGCCGGTCCGTCGAGCACGCCGGTCAGCGATTTCCGCCAGGCGCTCGGAATGAGGTATTGCCCGAGCGGGATATAGAGCACCTGCTCATAGGCCTCCTTCTGGGCTTCGGCGGCGAGCTTCTTCTGATCTTCCGGCGTCTGCGCGCGTGAGAACGCATCGCGCAACTGCTCGATCTTGGCATCCTCCGCCCAGCCGAACCAGCCGCCGTTCTTGCCGCGGCCGCTGATCGAGGCGTTGACGACCGGATTAGAGACGTCGGCGCCGGCCCAGTTGGTGAAGAACATGTTCCAGCCGCCCTCTGCCGGCGGCTTCTGGCTGGCGCGGCGCGTGACCACGGTCTGCCAGTCGGTGGCCTGCAGGTCGACCTTGAAGCCGGCCTCGCGCAACAAGCTGCGCGGCGACCACAGGCTGCGCCTTCAGCGTCGTCACGTCGCCCGGCGCCATGATCACGACAGGCGTGCCGTCATAGCCGGACTCGGCAAGCAGCTTCTTGGCTTCCGCCATGCCGTTGCCCTTCACCAGCGTCTCGCTGCCGGCATCGGTCTCCAGCGGCGTGCCGCAGACGAAGACGGCGCCGCAGATCTTCTGGTATTTGGGATTGCCGACCAGCGCGTCGAGCACGTCCTTCTGGTTCAGCGCGAGGAATGCGGCGCGACGGACCTTCACGTTGTTGAAGGGCGGATAGAGAAAGTTCATGCGCCCGAGCGTCTGGTAGCCGAGCTTGTTCAGCACCTCGGTCTTCAGCTCCGGATTGGCCTCGATCACCGGCAGCATCTCGAACGGCGGGTTTTCCATGAAGTCGATGTCGCCCGACTGCAGGGCGTTCACCGCGGTCTGCGCGTCGGGCATCGTGATCCATTCGACGCGATCGACCTTCACGACCTTGCCGCCGGACGTCCAGCTCGCCGGCTCCTTGCGCGGCACATAATCGGTGTTCTTCTCGAACACGGCCTTCACGCCGGGCTGGAATTCCGACTTGACGAATTTGAACGGCCCCGAGCCGGTCTGGTCCGTGATCTGCTGATCGGCCGGCGTCTCCGCGACGCGCTTGGGCATCATGAACGGCACCACCGATGACGGCTTGCCGATCGTCTCCAGCACGAGGCCGTAGGGCTCCTTCAGCTTCAGCGTGATGGTCTTGGCGTCGGTCGCCTCGATGCTCGCCGTGAAGTCCATCAGCTTCTGGCCCATGCCGTCGCGCTTGCCCCAGCGCTTCAGCGAGGCGACGCAATCTTCCGCGGTGACCGGCGTGCCGTCGTGCCATTTCAGTCCGTCGCGCAGCGTGAAGGTGTAGGTGAGCTTGTCGTCGGAGATCTTCCAGTCCGCCATCTGCGGCTGGACCTTGAAGTTCGCATCGGTCGCGAGCAGCGTGTCGTAGACCATGTAGCCGTAGTCGCGCTGGATGTAGGCCGTGGTGATGATCGGGTCGAGCAGCCGCAGGTCCGAATGCATCACCGCCGTGAGGGTCTTGCCGGCCGCGATCGCCTGCGACGGCGCGAGGGCCGAAAGCGCCAATGCCGACAGCGCGATGCCCGACGCCATCCCAGTGAGCTTCCGACGCGAGATCTGAAACATTCCTTCGTCTCCTGACGCGAAACTGGTCAAAGCGCGATGACCGATGATGACCGATTATGCATGAAGGCCGTTATTTGGGCGGACTAACACGCTGTAAATCCTGAGCATTTGAGACTTGCACCAAGCGCTTCGCGCGTCAATCGCGATTTGGCCGGTGCGACCTCTGCGCACGCGGCGCTTTACAAACCCCTCGCCTATCATGCTCGTATGCGTCCCATCCGACGCTTTCCAAGACGTACTGCAAGACGACCACAAGACGACGAGTTGCAAGAAGCGAGATCATGCCATGAACCCAGCCAATCTTCCCTTCGACTCCGAAGCCATGCTGCAGGGTTTGCGCACCTGGGTCGAATGCGAAAGCCCCACCTGGGATGCCGCTGCGGTCGAGCGCATGCTCGACATCGCGGCGCGCGACATGGCGATCATGGGTGCGAGCATCGAGCGCATTGCGGGCCGCCAGGGTTTTGCCGGCTGCGTCCGCGCCCGCTTCCCGCATCCCAGGCAAGGCGAGCCCGGCATTCTGATCGCGGGGCATTTCGATACCGTTCATCCCGTCGGAACGCTGGAGAAGCTGCCCTTCCGCCGCGAGGGCGACAAATGCTTCGGCCCCGGCATCTACGACATGAAGGGCGGCAGCTATCTGTCGCTCGAAGCGATCCGCCAGCTCGCGCGCGCGGCCTTCACCACGCCGCTGCCGATCACCGTGCTGTTCACCCCCGACGAGGAAGTCGGCACGCCCTCGACGCGCGACATCATCGAGGCGGAGGCCGCGCGCAACAAATACGTGCTGGTGCCCGAGCCCGGCCGCGCCAACAACGGCGTCGTCACCGGCCGCTATGCGATCGCGCGCTTCAATCTCGAAGCCACGGGACGGCCGAGCCACGCCGGCGCCAATCTCTCGTCGGGACGCTCGGCGATCCGCGAGATGGCGCGGCGCATCATCGAGATCGACGGCATGACCACGGAGGATTGCACCTTCTCCGTCGGCATCGTGCATGGCGGCCAGTGGGTCAATTGCGTCGCGACCACCGCGACCGGCGAGGCGCTCAGCATGGCCAAGCGCCAGGACGATCTCGACCGCGGCGTCGCGCGCATGCTGGCGCTGTCGACCACGAGCGACGATGTGAGCTTCACCGTCACGCGCGGCGTGACGCGGCCGGTCTGGGAGCCGGATGCCGGCACCATGGCGCTCTATGAGAAGGCGCGTGCGCTCGCCAAGGATATCGGCATGGACCTGCCGCACGCCTCGGCCGGAGGCGGCTCGGACGGCAATTTCACCGGCGCGATGGGCATCCCGACCCTCGATGGCCTGGGCGTGCGCGGCGCCGATCCGCATACGTTGAACGAGCACATCATCGTCGAAAGCCTTGCCGAACGCGGCCGGCTGATGGCAGGACTATTGGCGACGCTGGAGTAGACCCAAAATCCCAAGGGACAAACCAAGGGTACCCATGGCGAAAACGCCGGCCAAAGCAAGCGCAGTTCCTTTCAAGACAATTCGCGCCCGTGCGGAGAAGCGCAAGGGCGGCGCGAACGAGCTCGAAAAGCTGCTCCCGAAAAAGCCGAATGTAAGCGCGCTCGCCAAGCTCGCCGACGATCGCGCTCTGGCGGAGATGACCAAACGGGTGTTCTCGGCTGGTTTCGCCTGGAGCGTGATTGAATCGAAATGGCCAGGCTTCGAGGACGCGTTCCTCGGTTTCGCTCCTGCCAAGCTGACGTTTCAGCCCGACGATTTCTGGGAGAGCCTGTCCTCCGACACGCGCATCGTGCGCAACGGCGCGAAGATTCTCTCGGTGCGGCAGAACGCCGCCTTCCTGCAGGAGATTGCCAGGGAGCATGGCAGCTTCGGCAAGTTCCTCGCCAAATGGCCCTCCTCCGACGAGATCGGGCTGCTCGACCTGCTTCATAAACGCGGCAGCCGGCTCGGCGGTAACACCGGACAGATGTTCCTGCGCTTCGTCGGCTGGGACGGCTTCGTGACGTCGCAGGACGTCGTGGCCTGCCTGCGCGAGGCCGGTCTCGATATCGCGGAGGAAGTGAAATCCAAGGGCGATCTCGCCAAGGTGCAGGCGCAGTTCAACGCCTGGGCCGAGGAGACCGGATTACCCTATGCGCATCTGTCCCGCATCTGCGCGCTGTCGGTCGGCGAGAACCATGCGGCATGATGGTTCATGTCGCATGGCACGCGGATTGCAGTCCCGAAGGGCGGAACTAGGGATCTATGACGGGCGGCCAAAAAAGGTGCGAGAATGCGTAAAATGTCGAATATCCGGACCATGCAAGGACATTCAGTTTCTCTTGCAGCGCCTGTCTGCACCGCCCTGTGCGAAGTCCCTTGCCGGCCGTTGACGGCGGTCGCTGAATCGAAAGACGTTCCATGCTCGGTTATCTCGTTCGCCGCGTGCTGGCCGCCATTCCCGTCATGGGCGTGGTTGCGCTGTTCGTCTTCCTGTTGTTGCGGCTGACGCCCGGCGATCCGGCCGCGCTTCTTGCCGGTGACAACGCAACGCCCGCCCAGCTCGAGCGCATCCGTACATCGCTCGGGCTCAACGAACCGATCTATGTCCAGTTCATCACCTGGATCGACAAGCTGCTGCATGGCGATCTCGGCACCTCGCTGATTTCCAACGTACCGGTGTTGAAGATGATCGGTCAGCGCGTCGAGCCCTCGATATCGATCGCGCTGACGACGATCGTCCTCTCGATCCTGGTCGCGGTGCCGCTTGGCGTGATCGCAGCCTGGAAGCACGGCACCTGGATCGACCGCTTCGTGATGGGACTGTCGGTGCTCGGCTTCTCGGTGCCGGTGTTCGTGATCGGCTACGTGCTGATCCAGCTCTTCGCGATCGATCTGCGCTGGGTGCCGGTGCAGGGTTTCAGGAGCATCACGGCCGGCTTCGGCCCGTTCTTCGAGCGCATCATCCTGCCGACCTGCACGCTGTCCTTCATCTATGTCGCGCTGATCGCGCGCATGACACGCGCGGCGATGCTCGACGTGCTGGGCGAGGATTACGTGCGCACGGCGCGCGCCAAGGGGATCAACGAGGTCGCCGTGCTATTGAAGCATGCGCTGCGCAATGCCGCAGTCCCCGTCATCACCGTGATCGGCACCGGCTTTGCGTTCCTGATCTCCGGCGTCGTCGTCACCGAGAGCGTGTTCAACCTGCCGGGCATCGGGCGGCTCACGGTCGACGCCGTGCTGGCGCGCGACTATCCCGTGATCCAGGCGATGATCCTTCTGACCTCGCTGATCTATGTCGTCGTCAATCTCCTGATCGACGTCGCCTACACCCTGCTTGATCCCCGCATCCGCTATTGAGGCCGCTTCACCGATGGCGATCGAAACCCTTCCCGAGCCGTCGATACCGATCACCGCGCCGCTGCGGCCGCGCTTGGGTTTCCTGACGTCGACGCCCATCATCGCGGTCGCGACCGTCTGCCTGCTGCTGATCGTGGCGATGGCGATCCTCGCGCCGTGGCTTGCGCCGCACGATCCCCTGCTGCTCACGCCCGCGCAGCGGCTGAAGCCCGCGAGCGCGCAGTTCCTGCTCGGCACCGACGCTTACGGCCGCGACGTGCTGTCCCGGGTCATCTATGGCGCGCGGATCTCGCTGGTGATCGGGCTCGGCGCAGCCGTGTTCTCGATCGCGATCGGACTTTTCATCGGCCTCGTCTCCGGCTTCTTCAAATGGGTCGACGCCGTGATGATGCGGGTGATGGACGGGTTGATGGCGATCCCGAGCATCCTGCTCGCGATCGCGGTCGTCTCGCTCTCCGGCGCGAGCATCACGACAGTGCTGGTCGCGATCACGATCCCCGAGATTCCCCGCGTCGCGCGGCTGGTGCGCGCGGTCGTGCTCTCGGCGCGCGAGGAGCCCTATGTCGAGGCCGCGATCTCGCTCGGCTCCAGCCTGCCCAAGATCATGTGGCGGCATCTGATGCCGAACACGATCGCTCCGCTGATCGTTCAGGGCACCTATGTCTGCGCCTCCGCCATTCTGACCGAAGCCATCCTGTCCTTCCTCGGCGCCGGCATCAGCCCGGAGACGCCGACCTGGGGCAACATCATGGCCGAGGGCCGCACCTATTTTCAGATCAAGCCGTCTTTGATCTTCTGGCCGGGCCTTCTGCTCTCGATCGCGATCCTCAGCGTCAACCTGATCGGCGACGCCGCCCGCGACGCGCTCGATCCGCGCATGAAGCAGCGGGAGGGCGCGAAGTGACGGCTCGGTACACCGACGATACGAATTGCCCCCGTCATTCCGGGGCGATGCGAAGCATCGAGCCCGGAATGACGGTGAAAGAGAGCGCGCGCTGACATGACCAACACCATCCTCGACATCGACAATCTCGTCGTCTCTCTCGGCAAGACCGCACAGGCCCCGCGCATCATCGACGGCGTGTCGCTGCAGGTGCGCGAGAGCGAAACGCTGTGCCTGGTCGGCGAAAGCGGCTCGGGCAAGTCCGTCACCTCGCTGACCGTGATGGGCCTCTTGCAGAAGGGTTCGCTGGTGCCGGCCGGCGGCAGCGTCAAGCTGGTCGGCGAAGAGCTGCTCACCGCGAGCGACCGGCGCTTGAGGCAATTGCGCGCCACGACCATGGCGATGATCTTCCAGGAGCCGATGACGGCGCTCAACCCGGTGGTGCCCGTCGGCCGGCAGATCGACGAGGTGCTGCGCGCGCACACCAATCTCGACGCCCGCGCCCGGCGCAGGCGCATCCTTGAGATGATGGAGCATGTGCGGCTGCCCGACGTCGAGCGCATCTTCGCGTCCCACCCGCACCGGCTGTCCGGCGGCCAGCGGCAGCGCATCATGATCGCGATGGCGCTGGTGCTGGAGCCGAAGCTCCTGATCGCCGACGAGCCGACCACCGCGCTCGACGTCACCACGCAGAAGCAGATCCTCACCCTGATCCGCGATCTGCAGCGTGATCACGGCACGGCCGTGCTGTTCATCACCCACGACATGGGCGTCGTCGCCGAGATCGCCGATCGCGTCGCGGTGATGCGCCATGGCCGCCTCGTGGAGACCGGTTCGCTCGACCAGATCCTGCGGCAGCCGACGATGGAATATACCCGCAACCTGCTCGCTTCCGTGCCGAGCCTGGTGCCGCGACCGCCACGCCCCGAGACCAGGGAGCCGGTGGTGCTGGAGGCCAACGAGCTCGGCAAGGTTTATCGCGAGCGCTCGTTGTTCGGCAAACCGCGCGAGGTGGCGGCGGCAACAGACGTCACCCTCACCTTGCGCAAGGGCCGCACGCTCGGCATCGTCGGCGAGAGCGGCTCCGGCAAATCGACGGTGGCGCGCTGCATCGTGCGGCTGATCGATCCGACGTCCGGCGGCATCCGCGTCGTCGGCCGCGAAATCTCCGAACTGTCGCGCCGCCTGCTGCAGCCGCATCGGAAACGCATCCAGATCATCTTCCAGGATCCGTATCGCTCGCTCAACCCGCGCATCACCGTGGGCGAGAGCATCGCGGAAGGCCCGATCAATTACGGCATGCCGCGCGCGCAGGCGCTGGAGAAGGCGCGCGAGCTCCTGGAACTCGTCGACCTTCCGCCTGATGCCGTCTCGCGCTATCCGCACCAGTTCTCCGGCGGTCAGCGCCAGCGCATCGCGATTGCGCGTGCGCTGGCGCTCGATCCCGACGTGCTGGTCGCCGACGAGGCCGTCTCCGCGCTCGACGTCTCGGTGCAGGCGCAGGTGCTGGAGCTGCTCGACGAGATCCAGAAGCGGCTCGGTATCGCGCTGCTGTTCATCACTCACGATCTTCGCGTTGCGGCGCAGATCTGCGATGACGTTGCCGTGATGCAGCACGGCCGTGTGGTCGAACAAGGCCCGGCGGCGGAGGTCCTGACCCATCCGCAGCAGGCCTACACCCGCGCCCTGCTCGACGCCGCACCCGGCCGCGGCTGGGATTTCGCGAATTTCAGGCCGGTGGCGGTAGGGCCGCAGCGCATAGCGCCACTTCGCCGTCATTCCGGGGCGAGCGAGCGGAGCGACGAAGCAATCGCGCACCTGAATCTCGAGAATCCGGGTCTGGTACTTGCGGACCTCCCGAATGACGGCGTCACATTGTACGCTGCGTTTCGCGCAACGACAGAAACCGAAAAACCCATGCAAAACAGGGTCGCTTGGCAGCTTGCACTTTTCGCAAGCCCTAGTCTAACGTCTCGCGCGAACACCACGCTGAGACATCGTTAATGACCCGCATCGCCGTTGGCGGCTTCCTGCACGAGACCAACACCTTCGCGCCGACGAAGGCGACTTACGATGACTTCGTCCATGGCGGAGGCTGGCCGTCGATGACGACCGGCAACGACGCTGTTGAAGGTCATGCGCAGGTGTCAATATCGCCCTGGCCGGCTTCGTCGATGCCGCGGAAGACAACGGCTGGGAGCTGGTGCCCACCATTGCCTGCGGCGCGAGCCCGTCGGCGCATGTGACCCGGGATGCCTTCGAGCGCATCGTGAAGGTCATGGTCGACGGCATCGCTGCCGCGGGTCCGCTCGATGCCGTCTATCTCGACCTGCACGGCGCCATGGTGACCGAGCATCTCGACGATGGCGAAGGCGAAATTCTCGCGCGGGTGCGCAAGGCGATCGGCAAGGACGTGCCGCTGGTCGCGAGCCTCGATTTGCACGCCAACGTCACGCCCGAGATGGTCGAGCATGCCGATGCGCTGATCGCCTACCGCACCTATCCTCATGTCGACATGGCCGCAACCGGTCGCGCTTGCGCGAAACATCTCGCGCTCCTGCTGAAGACCAGGCAGCGCTTTGCAAAAGCGTTCCGGCAACTGCCGTTCCTGATTCCGATCAGCTGGCAATGCACCAACGATCAGCCGGGCAAAGACATCTATCACAAGCTCGCGGCGCTGGAGAGCGACGCCGTGCCGACGCTGTCATTCGCGTCGGGGTTTCCTGCCGCGGATTTCGCGGGCTGCGGCCCGAGCGTGTTCGCCTATGGCAAGACGCAGGCCGATGCCGATGCCGCGGCGGATGCGATCGCCTCGCTCGTCGAAAGCCACGAGGACGATTTCGACGGCCGCATCTATTCGCCCGACGACGGCGTGCGCCATGCGATGGAACTGGCGAAGTCGGCCAAGAAGCCGATCATCATCGCCGACACCCAGGACAATCCCGGCGCCGGCGGCGATTCCGACACCACGGGCATGCTGCGCGCGCTGGTGCGCAACAAGGCGAGCGCCGCGACGGGCGTGATCTACGATCCGCAATCGGCCAAGGCCGCGCATGAGGCCGGCGTCGGCGCGACGGTGACGCTGTCGCTCGGCGGCAAGTCGGGCATTCCCGGCGACGCGCCCTACCGCGAGACCTTCGTCGTCGAAAAACTCTCCGACGGAAAGTTCGTCGCGCCCGGCCCCTATTACGGCGGCCGCGACATGGACATGGGACCGTCGGCGTGCTTGCGGATCGGCGATGTGCGCGTCGTCGTGGCCTCGCACAAGGCGCAACTCGCCGATCAATCGATGTATCGCTATGTCGGCATCGAACCGACCGCGCAGGCCATTCTGGTCAACAAGAGCTCGGTGCATTTCCGCGCCGATTTCGAGCCGATCGCCGAAAAGCTGCTGATCTGCGCCGCGCCCGGCGCGATGCCGGCGGATCCCGGCACGCTGCCCTGGACGCGCCTGCGTCCGGGCATCCGCGTCAAGCCGAACGGCCCCGCTTTCATTCCCGTAACCTGACGATTGGAACATTACAAACATGCCCTTGATTGACCGCATTGAAGGCTTCGCCGACGAGCTCACCGCGATCCGGCGCGACCTGCACGCGCATCCCGAGATCGGCTTCGAGGAGGTGCGGACGTCCGGCATCGTCGCCGACAAGCTGACGCAATGGGGCATCGAAGTGCATCGCGGGCTCGGCGGCACCGGCGTGGTCGGCGTGCTCAAGGGCAAGGGCAGCAGGCGGCAAGCGTATCGGCCTGCGCGCCGACATGGACGCGCTGCCGATGGAAGAGAACACCAACCTGAAATGGCGCTCGACCATTCCCGGCCGCTTCCATGGCTGCGGTCATGACGGCCACACCACGATGCTGCTCGGCACCGCGCGCTATCTCGCCGAAACACGTAATTTCGACGGCACCGTGCATTTCATCTTCCAGCCGGCCGAGGAAGGTCTCGGCGGCGCGCGCGCGATGATCAAGGACGGCCTGTTCGAGAAATTCCCCTGCGACGAGCTCTACGGCCTGCACAACGCCCCCGACCTGAACCACGGCGAGATCGCCATCCTGCCCGGCCCCGCAATGGCCGGCGCGGACTTCTTCGACATCCGCATCTCCGGCTATGGCGCGCATGGCGCGATGCCGGAACGCTCAAAGGACGCGGTCGTGATCGCGACCTCGCTCGGCGCAGTCGATCCAGACCATCGTCAGCCGCAATGTCGATCCGTCGCAGGCCGCGGTGGTCTCGATCACCCAGATCCACGCCGGCTCCGCCTATAACGTCATCCCGGGCGACGCCTGGCTGTGCGGCACCGTGCGCGCGTTCTCCGATGAAGTCCGCGCGCTGATCCGCCAGCGGATGCGCACGCTCTGCGCCGGCATGGCCGCCGCCTTCCAGTGCGAGATCAACGCCGACATCCGCGATACGTTCAGCGTGCTGGTGAACCAGGAAGAGCAGTCCAAGGTGGTCGAAGACGTCGCCCGCACCGTGGTCGATCCGTCCAAGGTGTTCACCCGCTCGACGCCGAAGATGGGCAGCGAGGATTTTGCCGACATGCTGCAGAACATCCCAGGTGCCTATTTCTGGGTGGGGCATGACGGCTCGGTGCCGGTGCATAATCCGGGCTACATGCTGGACGACAAAATTCTGCCCGTCGGCGCCAGCATGTTCGCACGCATCATCGAAACCCGGCTCCCGGCAGGCTCCCATGCATGAGACAGCGCCGCAAGAAGCGATTACCTCCCTTCACGATCTGTCCGCCGTCGACCTGATCGCCGGCTACCGCGCCAAGCAGTTCTCGCCTTCCGAAGTTCTGGAAGAGGTGCTGACCCATGTCGCGGCCTGGGAGCCGCACATCAAGGCGCTGTATCTGCTCGATGCCGACGGCGCGCGCGCCGTCGCGAAGGCCTCGACCGAGCGCTGGCAGAAGGGCGAAGCCGTCGGCGCGCTCGACGGCGTGCCGGTGACGATCAAGGACAATGTCGCGACCAAGGGCCAGCCGGTGCCGCTTGGCGCGGCGAGCGTCAAGCACGTGCCCTCACCGGTCGACGCGCCGCCCGCGGCGCGGCTGCGCGAAGCCGGCGCCGTGATCTTCTCCAAGACCACCATGCCGGATTACGGCATGCTGTCGTCGGGACTGTCGAGCTATCATCCGCTCACGCGCAATCCCTGGGACCTCAGCAAGAACCCCGGCGGCTCGAGCGCGGGCGCCGGCGCCGCCGGTGCCGCGGGCTATGGCCCGCTGCATCTCGGAACCGATATCGGCGGCTCGGTGCGGCTGCCCGCGTGCTGGTGCGGCCTTGTCGCGCTGAAGCCGAGCCTCGGGCGCGTTCCGATCGATCCGCCTTATGTCGGCCGCGTCGCCGGGCCGATGACCCGCACGGTCGATGACACGGCATTGATGATGAGCGTGTTGTCGAAGCCCGATCGGCGCGACGGCATGAGCCTGCCCCCCGACAGCATGAACTGGAAGGCGCTGGAGAAGTCCCCGCGCAAGCTGCGTCTCGGCCTGATGCTCAATCCGGGCGTCGGACAGGCGCTGGAGCGGCCAGTGCGCGAGGTCGTGGTCAAGGCCGCGAAGGCGTTCGAGTCCGCCGGTGGCGTCGTCACCGAGGTTGACGGCATCCTGACGCGCGAGATGCTCGACGGGCTCGACAATTTCTGGCGCGCGCGGATGTGGGAGGAGCTTGAAAAGCTCTCGTCCGACGAACGCAGGAAGACCTTGCCCTACATCTATCAGTGGGCCGAAAAAGGCGCGACGCTTTCGGGAGTCGATGTGATCCGCGGCTTCAACATGACCATGGCGATCCGCGCTGCGGCGGCAAAACTGTTCTGCGATCTCGACTACGTCATCTCGCCGGTATCGCCGGTGGTCAAGTTCGGCGCCGAGCTTGCCTCGCCCATCAACGATCCGGCAAAGCCGTTCGAGCACATCGCCTACACGGTGCCGTGGAACATGGCGGAAAATCCCGCGGTTTCGATCAATGGCGGCTATGACGAAGCGGGCTTCCCGATCGGCGTGCAGATCATCGGCCGCCGCTTCGACGATCACGGCGTGCTGGCGATGGCGAAGACCTTTGAAAGCCTGCGCGGCGCCACAGCGGCCGTGGCCGAGCCCGCCGAAGCAGTAAGTGAACTCACTCTCCGTCATTCCGGGGCGATGCGAAGCATCGAACCCGGAATCTCGAGATTCGGGTTCGCGCTCACGTCACGCCCCGGAATGACGGCAAAAAATAGAACAAAATCCGAGGAAACACCCAAGGAAACACCCATGGCCTACGAGACCATCCTCTACGACGTCTCCGAGCAGATCCTCACCATCACGCTGAACCGGCCCGACAAGCTCAACGCCTTCAACGCGACGATGCAGAAGGAGATGATCGAGGCGTTCGATCGCGCCGACAAGGACGACGACATCCGCGCCATCATCGTCACCGGCGCGGGCCGCGGCTTCTGCGCGGGCGCGGACCTCTCCTCCGGCGCCGACACGTTCGACCGCGACGCGCGGCGCGGGCCGGTGAAGCGGAACGCCGACGGCAAGGTCGATTACAGCGATCCCAATGTGCGCGACGGCGGCGGCCAGGTCACCTTGCGCATCTTCAAATGCCTGAAGCCGGTGATCGCGGCGGTCAACGGCCCGGCGGTCGGCATCGGCGTCACCATGCAGCTCGCGATGGACATCCGCATCGCCTCCGAAGCCGCCCGCTTCGGCTTCGTGTTCTCCCAGCGCGGCATCGTGCCGGAAGCGGCCTCGAGCTGGTTCCTGCCGCGCCTCGTCGGCATCTCGCAGGCGCTCGAGTGGTGCTACACCGGCCGCGTGTTTCCGGCGCAGGAAGCGCTCGCCGGCCGCCTGGTCAGCAAGGTGGTGCCGCCGGACGAACTGCTACCGGCGGCCCGCGCGCTCGCCAAGGAGATCGCCTCCAAGACGGCGCCGGTGTCGATCGCGCTGATCCGGCAGATGATGTGGCGCATGCTCGGCGCCGACGATCCGATGGAAGCGCACAAGGTCGACAGCCGCGGCATCTACGCGCGAGGCCGCTCAGACGACGTCAAGGAAGGCGTGGTGTCATTCCTGGAGAAGCGCCCGGCCGTGTTCAAGAACAAGGTGTCGAGCGACATGCCGGATTATTTTCCGTGGTGGGACGAGCGGGGCTATGAATAGCAGTCTTTCGGCATCGTCACTGCGAAGCGGGACCCATCCGCGAATGCGTGTCGAGAAACGCCGGCCTGTCGAGTGCCACGACGCAAGTCCGCGCGTACGGGTCCCGCGTTCGCCGGGATGACGTGGCGACATCACTCATCCATCACCAGCGCCACGCGCCCGATCGCCTTGCGGTCGATCAATAGCCGCATCGCCGTCGCATAATCTTCCAGCGGCAGACGGTGCGAGACGTTGGGACGGATCTTCCCGGCTTCCGCCCATTCCAGCAGCGCCTTCAGCCGCGTCTCGCCGAGCGCGGGATTTTTGCGCACGGCCTCGCCGGCGCGCACGCCGAGCACGCTGGCGCCCTTGATCAGCAAGAGATTGGTGCGCGCCAATCCGACACCGCCGGTGAAGCCGATCACGAGCAGCCGCGCGCCCCATGCGATGCAGCGCACGCTGTCCTCGAAGATCGCGCCGCCCACGGGATCGAACACGACATCAGCGCCGCGCCCGCTCGGTGATGCGCTTGACCGCATCGCGGAACGGCTCGCGGGAATAGAGCACGAGATGATCGGCGCCCCTCGCCCGCGCCACGTCGAGCTTCTCCTCGGATGAGGCCGCCGCGATCACGGTCGCGCCCAGCATCTTGCCCATCTCGACGGCCGCGAGCCCGACGCCGCCGCCCGCGCCGTGCACCAGCAGCACCTCGCCCGGCTTGAGCACGGCGCGATCGATCAGGCCGTGATAGGCGGTGCCATGCGCGGCGAGAAAGGTCGCACCCTCCGCATAGTCGAATGTTGAGGGCAGCGGCGTCAGTTGCGACGGCGCCACCACGGCCTCGTCGGTGTAGGCGCCGTGGCGCATCTTGACGATGACCTTGTCGCCGACCGCGACGCCCTTCACCGCGGCATCGACCTCGACCACATCGCCCGCGGCTTCAACGCCCGGCGTGAACGGCAGATCCGGCTTGAGCTGATACTCGCCCGCCGCCATCAGAATGTCGGGGAAATTGATCCCGGCCGCGCGGATCGCGACACGCACCTGTCCCGGCGCGAGCGGCTGCGACGCAAAGCTTTCCAGCCGCAGGCTCTCGGGCGGACCGAGTTCGCGGCAGACGACGGCCTTCGGCATCAGGCCGCGCTCGCCTTGCGGCGCGCCAGCGCCTCGCGCACCAGCGGCAGGCGGTCATTGCCGAAATACATGTCGGTCTTGTCGAGGAAGATGGTCGGCGAGCCGAAGCCGCCCCGCGCCATCACTTCATCCGTGTTGGCCTTGAGCTGGTCCTTGATCGCCTGCTGGCCGATGCCTGCGAGGAATTTTTGCGGATCGACGCCGACGCGCCGGCAGACCTCGGTCAGCACCGCGTCCTGCGAGATGTCCTGGTCCTCGCCCCAATAGATCTCGAACACCGCGCGCGCGAACGGCACCATCTCCTTTCCCAGCAGGATGCAGCCGCGCATCGCCTTGACGCTGTTCACGGGAAACACCGTCGGCCGCATCTTGATGGCGAGCCCGGCCGAGCGCGCCCAGTCCGCCATGTCCTTTTTCTGGTAGGCGAGCTTGGCCTCGACCGGATGCTCACGCGACGCATAGACGCTCGGATTGATGGTGTTGAAGATGCCGCCGACCAGGATCGGCCGCCAGGACATCTCCTCGCCGAACTCCTTCGCCAGCGGCTGGATGTTGTGGAAGGCGAGATAGGTCCAGGGGCTGGAGCAGTCGAAGAAGAATTCGATCATGGCGTTTCCTGTTGTTCTCGTTGATTCCGCCGTCATTGCGAGCCAAGAGTCCGGCCGCCAGACGCCAGGTCCACGAAGCAATCCAGAAATCGCGCTGCGGACGCGGTCTGGATTGCTCGTCGCTTCGCTTCTCGCAATGACGATGGTCGGGGTACGGCTTCTCCACCTCTACCCCAAAAGACGACTTTCGGTGGCTCTGTACCTCGACCATAAGACATGGCAGAGAGGCGCTCAACCAGCATCGACCGGGAGGGCCCCATGCTGTTTCCAACCACCATCGCAGGCTCGCTGCCGAAGCCGGAATGGCTTGCCGAGCCGAACATCCTCTGGGCGCCCTGGAAGTCGCAAGGCGCCGAGCTCGCGCGCGCCAAGCGCGACGCGACGATGCTGGTCGTCAAGCTTCAGGAGGACGCCGGCATCGACATCCTCACCGAGGGCGAGCAGTCGCGCCAGCATTTCGTCCATGGCTTTCTGGAGAAGATCGAGGGCATCGATTTCGCCCACAAGGTCGAGATGGGCATCCGGAAAGACCGCTACAAGGCAATGGTGCCGCAGGTGGTCGCGCCGCTGCGGCTGAAGGGGCGCGTGCATGCCGACGAGGCCCGCGTCGCCCGCACGCACACCGCGCGCAAGCTGAAATTCACCCTGCCCGGCCCGATGACGATCATCGACACGATTGCCGATCAGTATTACGGCGATCGCGTCAAGATGGCGTTTGCGTTCGCCGAACTGCTGAACGAGGAAGCCAAGGCATTGCAGGCCGACGGCATCGATCTGATCCAGTTCGACGAGCCCGCCTTCAACGTCTACATGGACGAGGTCAACGACTGGGGCATCAAGGCGCTCGAACGCGCCGCCGAAGGCCTGACCTGCGCGACCGCCGTGCACATCTGCTACGGCTACGGCATCAAGGCCAATACCGACTGGAAGGAAACGCTCGGCAACCAGTGGCGGCAATATGAGCAGATCTTTCCAGCCATCGACGACAGCGCGATCCAGCAGGTCGCGATCGAATGCCGCAATTCCAAGGTGCCGCTGGAACTGCTCGCGCTGCTCAAGGGCAAGATCGTGCAGGCCGGCGTGATCGACGTCGCAAGCGACGAGGTCGAGACCGCGGAAGACGTCGTCAACGTGATCGACGCCGTCTCGAAGTTC
This sequence comes from uncultured Alphaproteobacteria bacterium, assembly GCA_963786015.1. Lineage (GTDB taxonomy): Bacteria > Pseudomonadota > Alphaproteobacteria > Rhizobiales > Xanthobacteraceae > Bradyrhizobium. The sequence continues at coordinate 42,130 of CAWAXO010000024.1, forward strand.
GTGCCCAAGAGCAATATCATCGCCACCACCAATTGCGGCATGGCCCCGATGCGCCGCGACATCGCCGAGGCCAAGCTGATGGCGCTGGGCGAAGGCGCGAAGCTGGCGCGGGAGAGATTGGGATGAGGTTGTCATTCCGGTGCGATGCGCCAGCATCGAACCCGGAATTCGAAATTCCCCGATGCGCAATTGCGCATCTGTGGTCTGGTGCTACACACCATCCCGGAATGACGGCTTCATAGCACTCTGATGCAGCACCGGACCATATCCCGCGCCGAATGCACGTAGCGTCGAAGGCGGTGTGAGCAGCTTCGCGTCCGCAGGCGCCGTCTCCGCTTCACTGTAGCCCGCCGGCGACCATTTCAGCGCCTTGCCCTGCGCGATCAGAAAGCTGTCCTCGCCCTGCTGCACCATCGCGCCGTCGGGCAATTCCTCCAGCGGCGCCGGCAACGGATGCAGCCGCTTCCTGCCGCGATCGAGCCGTTCGCGGTGCAGCACGCGCATCCATCTCTTTCGCGCGGACATTGCTGACGCGGTTGCCCTGCTCCCACGCGGCGCGGAAGCGCTTGGCGTCGTCGCGCCGGCAGTAGAAGCACGGGCGATGGCCGGCCGCGAATGCGGTCGCTTCATCGAGGAAGAACAGCTCGGTCCAGCTTCGTCCGCCCATCACCTCGCGCCAGCGGCCGCGGAATTCGCAGAGGCAGGTGATCCAGGCTGGCGTCGACCAGCGCTTTCTGAGGAGAGTCTTGGTGGCGGGGTCGTGGATGATGCCGCGGTTGCCGGTGAACAGCCCGCGATGCGGAGTTGCGATGATGTCGCCTGTCGGCGTGACGCGGTTCTGCAGTGGCAATGTCAGCTCTCCGCTCTCACCGCCGTCATTCCGGAATGGCGAAGTAGCGAATCGCGAATATCGAGATGCCAGGTGCGCAATTGCGCACCATAGCTCGATGCTGTCGCATCGCCCCGGAATGACGCCTCACGCCGCGCCGTCGCGGATCGGCGGCTGGAATGACAGCGCGGTGTCCCAGGGGAAGAAGATCCAGGTGTCCTGCGACACTTCCGTGATGTACGTGTCGACCAGCGGCCGGCCCTTCGGCTTGGCGTAGACCGTGGCGAAATGCGCATCGGGCAGCATCTGGCGCACCAAGGCGCCGGTCTTGCCGGTGTCGACGAGGTCGTCGACGATCAGAAGCCCCTTGCCGGTGCCGCCGCCGAGCTCGGCGGTGTTCTCGGAAATGCCCTTCAGACACCTTCAGGTCGCCCTGCTTGTCGTGGTCGTAGCTTGCGATGCAGACGGTGTCGATGATGCGCACGCCGAGCTCGCGCGCCACGATCGCCGCCGGCACCAGGCCACCACGTGTAATGGCGATCACGGCATGGAACGGCCCGACCTCGTTGAGCCGCCAGGTCAGCGCCCGGCAATCCCGGTGAAACTGGTCCCACGAGACCGGAAAGGCCTTGCCCGCGCGTTCCTGCGCGCTCAGTTCGGGCGTCTCTCCAGGCATCAGAAATCTCCTCAGTCTTCAGATCGTCTCTCTCGTCGCCCCGCTCTAACGGGCCGCCATTCAATTGCGCCAGCATCTCCTTGACCGCGCTCATCGCGGCGCTGAGCTTCTCGGGATCGCGCGAACGGACCACCAGATTGGTGTTCGGTTGCTGGTTCTCGTCGAGAAACGGATAACTGCCGATGATGGTGTCGGGATGCGCCTCGGCGATCCCCCGCAGCGGGCCGCCGATGTCGCCCTCGCGCGAATTGGCGCGGACGGACTCCGACAGCATCCGCACGCCGGATTTCAGTTTCGGCGAGACGATGTCCATCATCGCCTGCATGATCGAGGGCACGCCCGCCATCACGATGACATTGCCGATCTTGAAACCCGGCGCCAGTATGGTCGCGCTCTGGATCAGCTCGGCGCCGTCGGGAATCCGCGCCATGCGCAGCCGCGCTTCATTGAGATCCTGCTCGTTCCAGCGCTCACGAAAGCGCGCGACCACCTCCGGGTGATGGTCGATGCCGACGCCGAACGCCTTGGCGATGCTGTCGGCGGTGATGTCGTCATGGGTCGGGCCGATGCCGCCGGTGGTAAACACGTAGGTGTAGCGGGTACGGAGCGCGTTCAGCGCCGCGATGATGTCGGCCTCGTCGTCGGCGACGACACGCACTTCCTTCAAGTCGATTCCGATATTGGTCAGGTACTCGGCGATGAAGCCGATGTTCTTGTCCTTGGTCCGCCCGGACAGGATCTCGTCGCCGATCACCAGAATCCCCGCGGTGACGATCTCGCTCATGACTTATCCTCGTCCTTCCTGCCCCGCTTCACGATGTTCCTCACCTTGCTCAATCAAGCCTTTGAAGTCACGGGGTTTTGCCACCGTTTTAGCCAGTCATCCGCCGCTTTTTCGGGCAATGGCGGAAAATGCCCCCGCCAAACGCCGCCGCTCATGCATATCGCGCTGGCCCGGCCCTTGCTACCACCCCATCAAGTCATGCACTGTCCCTCAGCTGATTTCGGAGACCGCCGGATTTATGGCAGCTGCGTTCGATGAGATGAACGGCCCCGGCGGCGATCTCCGCCCGGCCTACTACGAACTCTCCCGCTGGCTGAAAGAGACGCCGCCGGACGCGCTCGAATATCGCCGGCAGGAAGCCGAGCTGCTGTTCCGCCGGATCGGCATCACCTTCGCGGTCTATGGCGACTCCGACGCCCAGGAACGGCTGATCCCCTTCGACGTGATCCCGCGAATCCTGTCCGGCAAGGAATGGGGCATCCTGGAAAAGGGCCTGAAGCAGCGCGTGCGCGCGCTGAACATGTTCCTTCGCGACATCTATCACGGCCGCGACATCCTCCGCGCCGGGATCATTCCGGATGACCTGATCTTCCAGAACCCGGTGTTCCGCCCCGAGATGAACGGCCAGAGCGTGCCGCACGACGTCTATGTCCACATCGCCGGCATCGACATCGTGCGGGTGGACGCCGAGAACTTCATCGTGCTGGAGGACAACGCACGGACGCCGTCCGGCGTGTCCTACATGCTGGAAAACCGCGAAATCATGATGCGGCTGTTTCCGGACCTGTTCGCCCGCCATCGCGTCGCGCCGGTGGAGCGCTATCCGGACGAACTCTTGTCGGCGCTGCGCTCGGTCGCGCCTCTGAGTGCCTCGGCCGAGCCGACGGTCGCCCTGCTGACCCCCGGCGTCTTCAACTCCGCCTATTACGAGCACTCATTCCTCGCCGACAAGCTCGGCATCGACCTCGTCGAAGGCCGCGACCTCATCGTCAAGAACGACGAGGTCTTCATGCGCACCACCGAGGGGCTGAAACGCGTCGACGTGATCTACCGCCGGGTCGACGACGACTTCCTCGATCCCCTGACCTTCCGCCCCGATTCCGTGCTCGGCGTGCCCGGGCTGATGTCGGCCTATGCGGCCGGCAACATCACGCTCGCCAACGCCGTCGGCACCGGCATCGCCGACGACAAGGCGATCTATTCCTACATGCCGGACGTCGTGAAATTCTATCTCGGCGAGGAGCCGATCCTGAAGAACGTGCCGACCTGGCGCTGCCGCGAAGCGAAAGATCTGTCGTATGTGCTCGACAATCTCGCCGACCTCGTCGTCAAGGAAGTTCACGGCTCCGGCGGCTACGGCATGCTGATCGGCCCGGCCGCCACAAAGGCCACCATCGAGGCGTTCCGCGACAAGCTCAAGCGCGAGCCGGAAGGCTTCATCGCCCAGCCGACGCTGGCGCTGTCGACCTGCCCGACCTGCACGGCGTCCGGCCTCGCCCCGCGCCATGTCGATCTCCGTCCCTTCGTGCTGACCGGCAGCGAACGCGTCACCATCGTGCCCGGCGGATTGACCCGGGTGGCGCTGAAGGAAGGCTCGCTCGTCGTCAATTCCAGCCAGGGCGGCGGCACCAAGGACACCTGGATATTGGACGAATAGAGAGCGAACCCCTCGCATGCTGTCGCGAACCGCCGAGAACCTCTATTGGCTGGCCCGCTATGTCGAACGGGCCGAATATATTGCGCGCACGATCGATGCGACCTTGCGGGTCACGGCGCTCCCCGCCGCCTATATCGGCAAGACCAATGAGTGGGAGTCCGCGCTGCTGACCGCCGGCGTCAGCCAGAGCTTCTACGCGACCTACGCGGAAGCCAACGAGCGCAACGTCGTCGATTATCTGTCCTTTGCGCCGGAAAACTCCTCCTCGATCCGGAACTGCATCGAGAATGCGCGGCTGAACGCGCGCTCGGTCCGCACCGCGCTGACCAGCGAGATGTGGGACACCATCAACAGCTCCTGGATCGAGCTGCAGGAGGCCTGGAGCAAGGGCACGAACACCCGCGAGGATCTGGCGAAATTCCTGCGCTTCGTGCAGGAGATCTCGCTGCGCTTCGACGGCTCGGCCTACCGCACCATGCTGCGCAACGACGCCTACTGGTTCTCGCGGCTCGGCGTGCATCTCGAGCGCGCCGACAACACCGCGCGCATTCTCGACGTGAAGTATCACGTCCTCCTGCCCGAGGAGGAGCATGTCGGCGGCCCGCTCGACTTCTACCAATGGACCTCGATCCTGCGCTCGGTGTCGGCGCTGACCGCCTATCACTGGGTCTATCGCGAGACGCTCAAACCATGGCTGATCGCGGATCTGCTGATCCTCAACGACACGCTGCCGCGGTCGCTGGCGAGCTGCTACGGCAATCTCGTGCGCAATCTCGACCAGATCGGCGTCGCCTATGGCCGCCAGGGCCCGGCGCAACGCCACGCCCGCGGCATCCGCAACCGGCTGGAACACAGCCACATGGATGACATTTTCCAGCATGGCGTGCATGAATTCATTCAGGAATTCATAGCCGACAATTCGCGGCTCGGCGAAATCATCACCAAGCAGTATTTGATCTAGGCTAGACTTGGCCGAACGTGCTGATCGGACACTGCCATGCGCCTGCGAATTTCCCACTCCACCACCTACCGCTATGAGCCGGCGGCGACCGGCGTCATCCAGATCCTGCGAATGACGCCCGGCAGCCATGACGGCCAATACGTCGCCCAATGGCAGATCGACGTCTCGACCGACTCCCGGCTCGACGTGCATGACGATGCGTTCGGCAACGTCACCCATGTCATCACCCACGGCCCGATCGCCGAGCTGACGATCACGGCCGAAGGCCTGATCGAGACCCATGACACCGGCGGTGTGCTGCGCGGCAGCGACGAACGTTTTCCACCGGGCTTGTTCCTGCGCTCGACGCCGCTCACCGCGGTCAATCCGGCGATGGCGGCGTTCGTGCGCGAGCTGCGCGCGGAATCCGAGAGCGACACGCTCGGCTTCCTGCATGCGCTGATGACGCAGATCAACGAGCACATGACTTTCGACGAGGACCCGACCACCAGCGGAACGTCGGCGGTCGAAGCCTTCGCGCTGAAGCGCGGCGTGTGCCAGGACTATGCGCATATCTTCATCGCCTGCGCGCGCTCCGGCGGAGTGCCGGCGCGCTTCGTCTCCGGGCATTTCCTGCGCTCCGACGGCAAGTCGAGCCAGGAGGCAGGCCACGCCTGGGCGGAGGCCTATGTGCCCGATCTCGGCTGGATCGGCTTCGACGCCGCGAACTGCATCTGCACCACCGATGCCCACGCCCGCGTCGCCATCGGCCTCGATTATCTCGGCGCCGCACCCGTCCGCGGCACCCGCTATGGCGGCGGCATGGAGACACTGACGGTCGCGGTCAAGGTCGAGCAGGCCGGCCGGACCGGCCAGTGGCAGAGCCAGTCGCAGTCTTAGTCCTGGTTGTCTAACTCGTCGTCTTGGTTTCGGTGCGTCATCTCAGTTTGACTCGTCATTCCGGGCGCGCGTCAGCGCGAACCCGGAATCGCGTCGCATGCCGTGCTCGACCGGATGAGCCGCCCGTCAGCGTGGGTGAGTCGATCACAACTGGTTCGGGATCAGCGCTGCGCGCTGCCCGGAATGACGGCGAGGAAACGGAGCGCCCCGGAATGACGGCGTTTTCGGGCGTTATTTATCCAGCCACACGTCCTCGAAGCGCAGGTTGTTGTATTGGCTGTTGTCGTGCGGCTTGTAGCCCTTCACGTAGGGCTGCCAGCAATTGGCGGCGGTCTGCCACACGATGCTCGGACGCGCGGCGTCGTCGACCAGCAGCTTTTCGATGTCCCACACCGTCTTCATCCGCTTGTCCTTGTCGAGCTCGCGCGACTGCGCCACCAAGAGCTTGTCGACCTCGGCGTTGCAATATTGCGTATAGTTGCGCTCGGATTTGCAGGAATAATTCTCGACGAGATTGCCGTCGGGATCGTCGACCGACACGCCGGTGACGTTGAGGCCGATCGTGTAGTCCTTTTTCTGCAGCCGCGCATACCAGCGCGGCGTGTCGAGGATATCCAGCTCGGCATTGATGTAGATCTTCTTGAGCTGATCGGTGACGATAACGGCGGGATCGCGATAGGTCGGCAGGTTGCGGGTCTGGATCTTGATCGGCAGCGGCTTGGCGTCGCTGTAGCCGAGCTTCTGCATGATCGCCTGCGCATCCGCGATGTTCTTCTCGCTGTCCGGACCATAGCCGGTGAGCTGCGAGACCATCTCCGGCGGCATGCCCCATTCGCCGACCGGCTTTGGCAGCATGGCGCCGCCGAGCAGACCCTGCCCCTCCATCAGGATGGTGTTGAACGGCTTGCGGTCGAGCGCGAGCGACATGGCCTTGCGGATATCCGGATTGTCGAATGGCGGATTGACGCGATTGACCATCAGGTTGACTTGCGTTCCCGACGGAACGATCTCGCAGATCGCATTCGGCGCACGCGCCTTGATGTCCTTGACCAGGGGTATCGGTGACGTCGGAGGGAAAGGTGATGTCGAAGTCGCCGGTCGAGAAAGCCAGCATCCGCGTGGCGCGACTGTCGATGACGCGGAAGTTGATCTCGTCCAGATAGGGCCGGTCCTTCTTGAAGTAGTCGGGATTGCGGACGAGCCGGATCGTATCGCCGCGCTTGAACTCGGCGAGCTTGAACGGCCCGGTGCCGACCGGCCGCGTGCGCATCGCCTGTTGCGGCACGTGACAGGGATAGACCGGCGAGAAGGCGCTGGCGAGCAGCACCGGCAGGCTGGGCTGCGGTTCGCTCAGTTCGAACGTCGCCTCGTAGTCGCCATTGATCGAGACGTCCTGAAGCTTCGTGTACCAGACCTTGCGCGGGTTGCGGTGAAAGTCCTGCGTCTCGCTCTTGCCGATCAGCATGCGCCAGGTGCACTGCACGTCCTTGGCGGTGAAAGGTTGGCCGTCATGCCATTTGACGCCCTGCCGCAGCTTGAACGTCAGCTTGGTGTTGGTCGCGTCCCATGACCAGCTTTCGGCGAGATCCGGGATCACCGTCTCCAGGCTCTCATGCGGCTTGGCCGGATCGAACACGACGAGATTGTTGAAGATCGCCGCGAACGGCGTCACGGAGGCGATGGTCGATTCCTCGAGCAGCGACGTGCTCGGCGGCGTGTCGTTGTGATAGAGCTTGAGCGTGCCGCCCTTCTTCTGCGCGGACGCGTCCGTCGCGGACAGAAGCGCAATCCCCAACAATGCAGCGGATAGAACGAACGCGCTCCGCAGCGAGCTGGCCTGCATATTTCGCCTCCCGATTTTCTTGTTCTTGGAGCGCGAACGTGCCGGAGCCTTGCCGCTTATTCAATAGGCGATCACGATTATTCAGCACTCGCTGGCAAAACGCCACAGCCCAGTATTCCCCCTCATTGTCGCCATAGAGATGATCGCCCTGCCGAGCGGCCTGACCGAGCCGTGCTATGATACAGGCCGCATTCCAGCAACCAGCGAGACAGACCATGGCGACCGTGAAGCTGCTTTCCGACGAAGAACTCTCTGCCGAGGCGCGCGCCGTCTTCGACGACATTCGCAGAACGCGGCAGTCCGATTTCGTCAACAACTTCTGGCGCGCGCTGGCGCACGACCCCAAAACGCTTCGCCGGACCTGGGAAAGCGTCAAGGAGGTGATGGCGCCTGGCGCGCTTGAGCCGAAAGTCAAGGAAATGCTCTATGTCGCGGTTTCGGTCGCCCATGGCTGCAGCTACTGCATCCACTCGCACACCGCCAGCGCACGCGCCAAGGGCATGACCGAGGCGGAATATGCCGAGATGATCGCGATCGTCGGCATGGCCGCGGAAACCAACCGGCTCGTCACCGCGCTCGGCGTGCCCGTCGACGACGCATTCCTGGTCGATCAATCGCAGCATCAAAGGCAGGACATCTAGCGGGCCCGACAGCCTCTCGGCCCGCCTCCCGGTGCGGAAACGGGGTTGGATCAACCTGCGAAATTCGTTACTAGTTTCGTTTCCGGTAGTTCGGACGGTTGCGAGGTTCGGGAATGACCTATTGTTGCGGGATCTTGGTACGAGAGGGGCTCGTCATGATCGCGGACACCCGCACCAATGCCGGCCTCGACAACGTCTCGACCTTCCGCAAGCTGCACATCTTCGCCAATCCCGGCGAGCGCATCCTGGCGATCGCCAGCGCCGGCAACCTCGCGATCAGCCAGTCCGTGCTGTCGACCCTGACCGAGGGCATGGAAGACCCCGACACGGGCGAGGTCGAAACGCTGATGAACGCGCCGACCATGTTCCAGGCCGCGCAGCGCATCGGCCGCGCGATCCGTGCGGTGCATGCGACCGAAGGCCCCGCGCTGAAATCGGAGGATGTCAGCTTCGACGTATCGTTCCTGTTCGGCGGCCAGATCAAGGGCGCGCGGATGCGCCTGTTCATGGTCTATACCGCCGGCAATTTCATCGAATGCACCACCGACACGCCATATCTGCAGATCGGCGAGCACAAATATGGCAAGCCGGTGCTCGACCGCGCCATCCATTACGATGTCGAGCTCTATGAGGCGCTGAAGACCGGCCTGATCTCGATGGATTCGACCATGCGCTCCAATCTCGGCGTCGGCCTGCCGCTCGACGTGCTGGTGGTGCGCTCCGACACCTGCGACGCCGATCTCAATCACCGCATCGAGGCGGGCGAGCCCTATTTCCACGACCTGCGCTCGCGCTGGTCGGCTGCGCTGCGCGCGGCACATCAGAACATCCCACGACCGCCGTACAAGACGCAAAAAGACGGCAAACCATAACGAAGGAAGGCGAGGAAAATGGCCGAAGCAACAGACAAGATCGCGGTGGTGACCGGCGCCGGCACCGGTGTCGGACGCGCGGCAGCGCATGCGCTGATGAAGGTCGGCTTCACGGTGGTGCTGGCCGGACGGCGCTTGGACAAGCTGGAGGAGACACAGAAGCTCGGCGACAATGCCGGTAAGAGCCTGCCGGTTTCAGCCGACATGACCGACCCCGGCTCGATCGACGCGCTGTTCGCCAAGGTGATGCAGACCTATGGCCGGCTCGACGTGCTGTTCAACAATGCCGGCATGGGCGCCCCGCCCGTGCCGTTCGAGGATCTGAGCCTTGCGCAATGGCAGGCGGTGGTGAACACCAACCTCACCGGGCCGTTCCTGTGCACGCAGCATGCGTTCCGCATCATGAAGGACCAGACCCCGCGCGGCGGCCGCATCATCAACAACGGCTCGATCTCCGCCCATGCGCCGCGGCCGTTCTCCGCCGCCTACACCTCGACCAAGCATGCCATCACCGGCCTGACCAAGGCCTCCAACCTCGACGGCCGCGCCTATGACATCGCGGTCGGCCAGGTCGACATCGGCAATGCGGCAACCCCGATGACCGACCGCATGGTCGAGGGCGTGCTGCAGCCCGACGGGACGCAAGATGCCGGAGCCGCGCATGGACGCCAAGGCCGTGGGCGATGCGGTGGCCTATATGGCCACCCTGCCGCTCGACGCCAACGTGCTGTTCATGACCGTCATGGCCTCCAAGATGCCGTTCGTCGGGCGGGGCTGACGGGCCTGCGCCTCGGAGCTGCGCGGGGCACCCCTGCCCCGCGCCCAAAGCCACTGGCTGCACCATGGCCGGCGCGCTAGAGTGCTCACATGACAGTGACTGACATCGCGAGCAGGACCTACAATCACGGCTGGCGGCTCGACCCGATCGTGCGCAGCCTGCTCGACACTGATTTCTATAAGCTTTTGATGCAGCAGATGATTCGGGAATGCTACCCGAACCAGCGGGTGACCTTTTCGGTCATCAACCGCAGCCGCCATGTGCGTCTGGCCGAGATCATCGACGAGGGCGAGCTGCGCGCCCAGCTCGACCACGCCCGCAGCATCCGCTTCACCAAGAAGGAGCTGATCTGGCTCGCCGGCAACACCTTCTACGGCAAGACCCACATGTTCTCGCCGGACCACATCAACTGGCTCTCGACCTTCCGCCTGCCCGAATATGAGCTGCGCAAGGTGCAGGGCCAATATGAGCTGCATTTCCACGGCCCATGGACCCACACCACCATGTGGGAAATCCCGGCGCTCGCGATCCTCAACGAGCTGCGCTCGCGCGCGGTCATGAAGGGCCAGGGCCGCTTCGCGCTCGACGTGCTCTATGCGCGCGCCAAGGCCAAGCTCTGGACCAAGGTCGAGCACCTGCGCAAGCTCGACGGCCTGCGGCTGTCCGACTTCGGCACGCGGCGGCGGCATGGCTTCTTGTGGCAGCGCTGGTGCGTCGAAGCGGTCAAGGAAGGGCTCGGGTCGTCCTTCACCGGCACCTCGAACGTGCTGCTCGCGATGGACAATGATCTCGAAGCGATCGGAACCAATGCGCATGAGATGCCGATGGTGGCGGCGGCGCTGGCGAAGGACGACGACGAGCTGCGCTGGGCGCCCTATCGCATCCTCGACCAGTGGCGGCACACCTATGGCGGCAACCTGCTGATCGCCCTGCCCGACGCCTTCGGCACCAAGGCCTTCCTGCGCGACGCGCCGGACTGGGTGGCGGACTGGACCGGATTTCGCCCCGACAGCGCGCCGCCGATCGAAGCCGGCGAAGAGATCATCGAGTGGTGGAAGCAGAAGGGCCGCAACCCCAAGGAGAAGCTTCTGGTGTTCTCCGACGCGATGGATGTCGGCTCGATCGAGGAGACCTATCATCGCTTCTCGGGCCGCGTGCGCATCAGCTTCGGCTGGGGCACCAACCTGACCAATGATTTCGTCGGCTGCCCGCCGGATGGCTCGGTCAATCTCGATCCGATCTCGATCGTCTGCAAGGTCACGTCGGTCGACGGCCGGCCCGCCGTGAAGCTGTCGGACAATCCGGAAAAGGCCACCGGCGACCCCGCCGAGATCCAGCGATACTTGCGCGTGTTCGGCGATGCCGGCCGGGTGCGCAGCCCGGTCTACGTGTAAAAGGTCATTCCAACCGCTCGACGTCGCGCAGCGTCGGAAACAGCTTCATCCATAGCAGCGCAATCGCGACCGTGGCGACGCCACCGAGCGCCGCCGCCGGGATCGCGCCGAACAGCGCCGCGGTCACGCCGCTTTCGAACTGGCCGAGCTGGTTCGACGCGTTGATGAAGAGGAAAGTTCACCGCGCCGACGCGGCCGCGCATTTCGTTCGGGGTTGCAAGCTGAACCAGCGAGAAGCGGATCACCACGCTGACCGTATCGGCAGCGCCGAGGATCGCGAGCGCCAGCACCGAGAGCCACATCCAATGCGAGAGCGCGAACACCAATGTCGCCACGCCGAACACGATCACGGCCTGGAACATCCGTAATCCCACGCGACGGCTGATCGCATGCCGCGCGAGCATTGCGGTCATCAGAAGCGCGCCGACCGCGGGCGCGGCGCGCAGCACGCCGAGACCGAGCGGCCCGGCCTGAAGAATGTCGCGCGCATAGATCGGCAGCAGCGCCGTCACGCCGCCGAACAGCACCGCGAACAGATCGAGCGAGATGGTGCCGAGGATCGCGGGATTACCGCGGATGAAACGCACGCCCGCGAACAGATCGTCCGACGTATCTGCATCCTTTGCTTTCGGCTCGGCCGGTTGCGTGAGTTGGATGGCGCCCGCGAATAGCCATGCCGAGCAGCCAGAACACCAGCATGATGCCGTAAGCGAGCGCTGGCGACACCGCATAGGCGAGCCCGCCGAGTGCGGGACCGGTGATGGTTGCGACCTGCGCCGAGCCTGAGGATATCGCGGTCGCACGCTGCAGCGAGCCTGCGGGCGTGATCAGCGGCAACAGCGCCGCGGTCGCCGGGCTTTCGAACGCACCCGCCGTTCCGATCACGAATGTCGCGATGAAGATATGCAGCTCGGTGAGCCAGCCGGCATAGGAGCCCCAGCCGAGAAACAGCGCCGTCAACGCTTCGGCGAGCTGGCAGGCCTGCATCACCTTCTTGCGCTCGTAGCGATCCGCAGCATGCCCCGCAACGAATACCAGAAGCGCAGTGGGCAGAAACTGCACGAGCCCGACCATGCCGAGATCGAACGCGCGTCCGGTGAGATCGTAGACCTGCCAGCCGATCGCCACCGCCCCGATCTGGCTGGAAAAGCGCGACAGGCTCCGCGACAGCAGGAACAGCACGAACGGTCTTTGGCTGAGCAGCGCGCCGGCGCTGACCGGCATCACGGTGGACATGTTTCGGCAGATTCCCGCTTCGATCATTTTGTCGTCGTACCGGCGTGGCCGACGGTCCCGTTCTTGTCAATGGCAGCCCTGTCCGCCGCGCATGGGATTGCGCTCTGCCACACAGCCCCGTCATAATGGCCTTCGTTGGGGGACTCATGCTGCAACTGCAATCGGGGTTCGGGATCTTCGCATTGCTCGCGATTGCCTGGGCGCTTGGCGAGAACCGCCGTGCGGTATCGATCAGGCAAGCCGCTATCGGGCTCGCCGTCACGCTTCTCACCGCGATCGTGCTGATCAAGCTGCCGTTCGTCGCGCACGCTTTCGGCGCGATCAACGACGCGGTCGGCGCGATCGCGTCGGCCACGCGCGCCGGCACCTCGTTCGTGTTCGGCTATCTCGGCGGCGGTCCGCCGCCGTTCGATCCCAAGACACCCGGCGCGGATTTCGTCCTCGCCTTCCAGGCGCTGCCGATCGTGCTGGTGATGAGCGTGCTGACGACGCTGCTGTTCTATTGGCGCGTGCTGCCGCCGATCGTGCGCGGCATGGCATGGTTGCTGGAACGCACGCTCGGCGTCGGCGGCGCGGTCGGGCTGTCGACCGCCGCGAACATCTTCCTCGGCATGGTCGAGGCGCCGCTGTTCGTGCGGCCGTATCTGTCGCAGATGACGCGCAGTGAATTGTTTCTGGTGATGACCGGCGGCATGGCGGGGATCGCGGGCACCGTGCTCGTGCTCTACGCCACGCTGCTTGCGCCGTTGATTCCGGATGCCGCGGCGCATTTCGTGATCGCCTCCGTGCTCGGCGCACCCGCTGCGATCCTGATCAGCCTGATCATGGTGCCCGAGACGGGAGGCAAGCTCACCGGCGGCGCGCTGGAAGATCCGGACATGCATGCCGCAAGCACGATGGATGCGATCGTCAAGGGCACCTCGGCCGGTCTCGAACTGCTGCTCAATATCGTCGCGATGCTGATCGTGCTGGTGGCACTGGTTCATCTCGCCAATTCCATTCTCGCACTGCTGCCGAACATCGGCAGTGCGCCGATCTCGCTGCAACGCCTGCTCGGCTATGTGATGGCGCCGGTGTGCTGGCTGATCGGCCTGCCCTGGCCGCAGGCTGTCACCGCCGGAAGCCTGATGGGCACCAAGACCGTGCTGAACGAGCTGATCGCCTATGTCGATCTGTCGAAACTCGCGCCCGACGCGCTCGATCCGCGCTCGAAGCTGATCATGCTCTATGCGATGTGCGGCTTCGCCAATTTCGGCAGCCTCGGCATCATGATCGCCGGCCTCGGCACGATGGCGCCCGAGCGGCGCGAGGAGATCAATTCGCTGGGGCTGAAGTCGATCGCGTCGGGCACGCTGACGACATGCCTGATGGGCGCGATGGTCGGCGTGATGACGTGATGGGGCCCGCCGTCGTTTAATGGCACGTCATTCCGGGATGGTCCGAAGGACCAGACCCGGAATCTCGAGATTCCGGGCTCACGCTTCGCGTGCCCCGGAATGACGGCGGACTACTTCCCGATCTCCAACATCGGCAGCAGCCGTTCCATCACATAGACCGAGCCCTCCGCCGTCAGATGCGCGTGATCCATGGCGAGCGGTACGCCCTCGCCGACCGTCAGCGGACATTGCCGGTCCGGACACACCGCATCGACCACGGAGACATAGGAGAAGCTTTCGGTTGCGGGCAGCGCGGCGTGCATGGCCTGGTCAACCGTGAAGATGTCGGGCAGCACGACATCGTCGGCACGCGCGTCGACGCCGCGCAGCCGCGCACGGATCAGCATCGACGGCAGCCTCGCGCGAAACTGGACGGAGGGCCCCAGCAGGACAACCCGCAGGCCGGCCGTGTTGAGCTGCGCAATCGTCTTCCTGATGTCGGCGATCATGCCGGCGAACCGCGGCGGCCGGGCATATTCGAGCCAGTCCGCCGACATCACGACGAGGTCCGGCTTGTGATCGGCAAGGAACGCCTGGATCTCGGCCGCGAACTGCCGGCACGTTGGATGGAACTGCGCGGCGGCGTCGAAGCTCGGCATGCAGGCCGCCCGCGTCGCCTGCATGATGTTCGTGGTGCCGGGATCGGCGAGCTTGCTCAGGCCATAGAAATAATGCGCGGCAAAGCTGTCACCCCATAGCAGGACGTTGGTCTTGCCGGCCGCGATGCCGAGGCAGGCGTCGCCGAACACGCCGTCAGCCGGTGAAAAGCAGGTGCCGTCGCGATAGACCGTTGTCGTGTCGTAGTCATTATAGGCATCCAGTTTTTCCGCGAGAGGATCGCGATCGGGGAGCATTCGATCGAGCCCGAGGCCGCCGGCGCTCACGGCCAGCAACGCGATCGTGCCTGCCGCGGCGAGACGGAACGCCGCGCCGCGCGTCGGCGCGAGCGTCCGATCCCTGAACGGCTGTTCGACAAAGCGCCAGGAGAGATAGGAAATCGCAACCGTCAGCACGAACAGCCCGGCCGTCTCCGTGCCGGTCAGCGCCAGGCTGCTCGTCGAGAAGCGGGCAAACGTGAACAGCGGCCAGTGCCACAAATACAGCGAATAGGAGATCCGGCCGAAGAACCGCACGGCATGCAGCGGCGAATAGCGCGCGCGCTTCTGGTTGGGTACGCCGATGCCGCTCCAGAGGAACATGGCCGCGCCGATGCATGGAAGCAGCGCGTTGAGACCCGGGAATCCCGGGCCGGGCCGCAGCGAGAGGATCGGGATCGCCATCAGAACCAGTGCCGCGCTGCGCGCGAGCCGCTGTGCCGGCGGATGGCGCAGCGTCGGGAAGCCCTCCAGCGCGACGATGCTGCCGACCAGGAATTCCCAGGCCCGCGGCGGGCTCATGAAAAAGGCGTTGGCGGAAGCGCCGTTCCGCATCAAGACGATGCTGAGCGCGAACGAGGCGAGCGCGAGCGCGCCGAGCGTCACAGCCAGCGCGACGCGGCTGCCGCGCGCAACTCGCAGCAGGCCCCATATGACGAGCGGCAGCGCGAGATAGAACTGCTCTTCGACCGCGAGCGACCAGGTGTGCAGCAGCGGCTTTTCCACCGCGGCATGGTCGAAATATCCGCTCTGCAGCCAGAAGAAGACATTCGAAGTGAACGTCACGACGGCTGCGACCGAGCGGAAAAATTCGGCGCGTTCGGAGGCCAGCAGATAATGGAAGGTCGGGATCGCGGTCGCCGCCACCATCACATAGAGCGCGGGCAGGAGACGGCGCACACGCCGCTCATAGAAGCGCGCAAACGAGAAATCGCCTCTCGCGACCTCCGCCTGGATGATGCCGGTGATCAGGTAACCCGAAATGACGAAGAAGATGTCGACACCGACAAAGCCGCCGTAGATGCCCTTCGTTTCGAAATGGAAAGCGACCACCGACAGCACGGCGATGGCTCGCAGCCAGTCGATGTCTTCACGGTAGCCCGATGTCATCAATTTGGAACGGCGCCCCTTCCCCAGCGCGGTCAACCGAACGACGAATTACTCATCACTCACAAAGTCGCTCGGTAGCGAGGACCGCGGCGAAGGCTGCCGCCCATCGCATATCACCAACGGATTTTCCGGCCGCACACTTACTCAAATGCCTTGCCGCGTGCAACATGGCCGAAACCGTCGCGCGCAGCCAAGCATTCGCGATTCTCACGTCCCGATCACGCGGAGAGTTCGACCGTCTTGAATTCGGCGGGCAGGATCACTTCCAGCAGTTCGACGTCGTCGGAATAGTCGAGGATCATGTGACGGATCTTCGGCGGCTGGGTCCAGGCGCTGCCCTCGCGCATCAGCGTCTCGCCCTGCCCCTCCAGGTAGGTCTTCACCCATCCCTTCAGCACATAGACCATCTGGAAGTCGATGTCGTGGAAGTGCAGTTTCGAAACCTCTTCCGGATTGCACGGACCGATCAGCCGGATCACATGGGCCTGTGCGAGACCACCAGTCGCGTCCCTGATACCGAGGTCGCGATAGTGGGCATAGGCGCGCAGGCCGTCAGCCTTGAAATCCTCCTCGCGATGATGGCTGATCGCGATGCGCTGCTTGCGCCGCGCAGGCGTGGCGGCCTTGCTCGCGATTTTCTTTCGCGCGCTGGATTTGCCGGCGGCCTTGCGTGCGGTTGATGTCTTGCGTGCGGCCGTCGTCTTGCGCGCGGCGGTTTTGGCGGCGGCGCGCGATGCCGGCTTCTTACGGGCCATGATGCTCTCCTTTCGTTTCCCTTGGGAGAGCCTATCACATGGGACGTTGCGTAGGGTGGGCAAAGCGTAGCGTGCCCACCATTCCAGGGGAATGTGCTGATGAACGGTGGGCGCGCGGCGCTTTGCCCACGCTACCGAACCTACCGAGTCATCGGCTTTTCAATGCAGCCTGAACTCGCCGCCGACGGCGCGCAATTCGGCAGGCTTGATCAGCTTGGAATGCGCCACCGTCACGGAGAACAGGGGACCTTCGAGCTTGTCCTGCCAGAACTGGAGGAAGTCCTGCAGCGCCGGGAATTTCGGGAATAGATCGTAGTTCTGCCAGACATAGGTCTGTAGCAATGATGGATGATCCGGCATCCGATAGAGGATCTGTGCCGTCGTCAGCCCGTAACCCAGAAGCTGTTTCCGGAAATCATCGGAAACCACCCCAACCCGCGAACCCATGCCAACCTCCATTGCTGGAGCGCATTTCACGTGGTGGCCGCCTGCCGGAGCCACCCGGCTGAAGATGCGCTCACATGAGACAAATGTGACGCACGCTACCAACCCATCACAAGCCCAAATGTTTAACGGTCTGTTGAAATTTCCAGCGCTAGCAGCAACTTACGGCACGTGCTAGTACGAAGTTTCACGGTCTGTTCCGCGGCATTAAGAATAATCGAAGATTTCTGGCAAGCTTCTCATCTGAGTGCTAATTTTTCTGCTAAGGCCCTTGTCCCCCGCGAAAGTCTCGACTATTTCGAGCATGGCATGCTGGCACTCGCCAGCCTCGATTGCCAATCGCACAAAACTCGACAACACTTTCAGTATCTTAGGAGGACTGCATGAAATTCCGTCCGCTCCACGACCGCGTCGTGGTCAAGCGCATCGACGCCGAAGAGAAGACGGCTGGCGGCATCATCATTCCAGACACGGCCAAGGAAAAGCCCTCGCAGGGCGAAGTCATCGCCGTGGGCCCCGGCGGCCGCGACGAGAGCGGCAAGCTGATCCCGATCGACATTGCTGTCGGCGACCGCGTGCTGTTCGGCAAGTGGTCGGGCACCGAGGTCAAGATCGACGGCCAGGACCTGCTGATCATGAAGGAGAGCGACATCATGGGCGTTCTCGACGTCCCCTCTTCGAAGAAGAAGGCCGCCTAATTCAAACAGCGCACGCTCACCCCTGAGGAGCGCCGCTGGCGCCGCCGCAAGGGTGAGAGACAAAGTCAAAACTCAGGGAAACCAGAAATATGTCAGCCAAAGATGTCAAATTCGGCGTCGAAGCCCGCGACCGCATGCTGCGCGGCGTGGACATCCTCAACAACGCCGTCAAGGTGACGCTCGGCCCCAAGGGCCGCAACGTCGTTCTCGACAAGTCGTTCGGCGCACCCCGCATCACCAAGGACGGCGTCACCGTCGCCAAGGAGATCGAGCTCGAGGACAAGTACGAGAACATGGGCGCGCAGATGGTGCGCGAAGTCGCTTCCAAGTCCGCCGATGCGGCCGGCGACGGCACCACCACCGCGACCGTGCTCGCGGCTGCGATCGTCCGTGAAGGCGCCAAGGCGGTTGCGGCCGGCATGAACCCGATGGACCTGAAGCGCGGCATCGACCTCGCGGTCGAAGCCGTCGTTGCGGACCTCGTGAAGAACTCCAAGAAGGTCACCTCGAACGAGGAGATCGCCCAGGTCGGCACCATCTCGGCCAACGGCGACGCGGAGATCGGCAAGTTCCTCGCCGACGCCATGAAGAAGGTCGGCAACGAGGGCGTGATCACGGTCGAAGAAGCCAAGTCGCTCGAGACCGAGCTCGACGTCGTCGAGGGCATGCAGTTCGACCGCGGCTACATCTCGCCCTACTTCGTCACCAACGCCGACAAGATGCGCGTTGAGATGGAGGACGCTTACATCCTCATCAACGAGAAGAAGCTCTCCTCGCTCAACGAGCTGCTGCCGCTGCTCGAAGCCGTGGTGCAGACCGGCAAGCCGCTGGTCATCGTCGCCGAGGACGTCGAAGGCGAAGCGCTGGCGACGCTGGTGGTCAACCGCCTGCGTGGCGGTCTGAAGGTCGCCGCCGTCAAGGCGCCGGGCTTCGGCGACCGCCGCAAGGCCATGCTGCAGGACATCGCGATCCTGACCGGCGGCCAGGCGATCTCGGAAGACCTCGGCATCAAGCTCGAGAACGTCACCCTCAACATGCTTGGCCGCGCCAAGAAGGTGATGATCGACAAGGAGAACACCACGATCGTCAACGGCGCCGGCAAGAAGGCCGACATCGAGGCGCGCGTTCAGCAGATCAAGGCGCAGATCGAGGAGACCACCTCGGACTACGATCGTGAGAAGCTGCAGGAGCGTCTGGCCAAGCTCGCGGGCGGCGTCGCGGTGATCCGCGTCGGCGGCGCGACCGAGGTCGAGGTGAAGGAGCGCAAGGACCGCGTTGATGACGCGATGCATGCGACCCGTGCAGCCGTCGAGGAAGGCATCGTTCCGGGCGGCGGCGTCGCCCTGCTCCGTGCCTCCGAGGCGCTCAAGGGCATCCGCACCAAGAACGACGACCAGAAGACCGGCGTCGAAATCGTGCGCAAGGCGTTGTCCTACCCGGCCCGCCAGATCGCGATCAACGCCGGTGAAGACGGCTCGGTGATCGTCGGCAAGATCCTGGAGAAGGAGCAGTATGCCTACGGCTTCGACTCGCAGAACGGCGAGTACGGCAACCTGGTCTCGAAGGGCATCATCGATCCGACCAAGGTGGTCCGCGCCGCGATCCAGAACGCAGCCTCGGTGGCCGCGCTCCTGATCACGACCGAAGCCATGGTCGCCGAGCTGCCGAAGAAGAGCGGTGCCGGCCCCGCAATGCCTCCGGGCGGCGGCATGGGCGGCATGGACTTCTGAGGTCCGGCCGTCCGGCATTGAATGCGAAGGGCGCGGTGCAAACCGCGCCCTTTTTGCTGCCCGGCGAACGTCTTCACTGTTACGCGATACGTATCGCATACATAATTCATGATCCGCAGCTTCGCCGACAGGGCCACCGAACGGCTGTTTCGAAATGGCGTTTGCCTGGCCCAGTGGCGGAGTTTTGAAGCTATTGCTCTGCGGAAGCTCGATATGGTGGATGCCGCGACCCGTTTGGACGATCTGCGCTCTCCTCCCGGCAACCGGCTCGAAGCGTTGAAGGGCGACCGACGCGGACAACATTCTCGGATCAATCAGCAATGGCGGATCTGCTTCCGCTGGACAGCTGAAGGCCCGGAGGCCGTTGAGATCGTGGACTATCACTGAGGAGACGACAATGGCTCGCTTGCGCACGCATCCCGGCGAAGTGCTCCGTGAGGAATTTCTCATTCCTCTCGGTCTGTCGGCACGCGCTTTGGCGAAACTGCTGGACGTTCCACCCAATCGCCTCACCGAAATCATGCGCGGCACCCGCGACGTCACCGCGGATACGGCCATCCGACTCGGCCGCTATTTCGGCACCGATCCCCGTTTCTGGATGAACCTGCAGGCCGCTCACGATCTCTCCAAGGCGGAGAAGACGCACAGCTACAAGAAAATCATGCCTCGCGACGCGGCCTGAAACACCCTTTCGTCATCGCCGACGCCGATCCACAGCACACAGCATCGTCGAAGTCGTTCACGCCCCCACTGCAAACCGGCTCAACGCCTTCCGATCCACCTCGATGCCAAGTCCCGGACCATCCGGGACCTGCACCACGCCGCCTCTATGCTCGATCGGGCTTGTGAGAATCGCCTGACGTATCGGGTGCTCGGTGCGATCGAACTCGAGCAGCGGTTCGGCCGGCTCGAGCGACAGCGGCGTATGCGGCGGCAGCGCGGCAAGGAGCTGGAGCGATGCCGCGATCGCGATGCCCGTGCCCCAGACATGCGGATTGTAGCGGATGCCGAAGGCCTCGGCCATGTCGGCGATCTTTTTGCATTCGGACAGGCCGCCAGCCGCGCATGTGTCCGGCTGAACGATATCCAGCGCGTGCGACGTCAGCAGGTCACGGAAGCCGAACCGGGTAAATTCGCATTCTCCACCGGCGATCGGTATCGACAGCGCGGCTTTCACCGACCGATATCCCGCCACGTCCTCGGGCGGCACCGGCTCCTCGAACCAGCCGATCTCGTATTTTTCGATTCTCCGTCCGAGGCTGATTGCAGCGACAGCATCATAGGCATGGTTCGCATCGACCATCAGCGCGACATCAGGCCCGATCGCCTCGCGCACCGATCGTGTCACCTCAGCATCCTCCGCGACACCGAAGCCGACCTTGAGCTTTACGGCCGCAAAACCCTCCGCGGCGTAACCCGCGGCCTCCTCCGCCAGATAGCGAAGCGGATCACCCGATTTCCGCCGGTACAGACCCGTCGCATAAGCCTGCACCTCGGTGCGCTGCGCGCCGCCCAGCAGCCGGTGCACGGGAACGCCGAAGTGCTTGCCCTTGATATCCCAGAGCGCAATGTCGATCCCGCTCAGACCCTGGATGACGACGCCCTTCTGTCCGTGGTCGCGCAGCCGGCTGTAGACCATCTGCCAGAGGACGTCGGTGCGCAACGGATCTTCGCCGATCAGCCACGGCGCAACGCTGTCGACCACGGCGGCGGTCATGCGCGCCGGTCCGTAGCATTCGCCCCAGCCGATCACTCCCGCGTCGGTCTCGATCTCCACCAGCATCGCCGTCCGCGTATCGTACCAGGCGCGCGAATAGGCGAAAGGCTGCGAAAGCGCCGCCTGGAGCACATGCGTATGGA
This sequence comes from uncultured Alphaproteobacteria bacterium, assembly GCA_963786015.1. Classification (GTDB taxonomy): domain Bacteria; phylum Pseudomonadota; class Alphaproteobacteria; order Rhizobiales; family Xanthobacteraceae; genus Bradyrhizobium. The sequence goes on from CAWAXO010000024.1 coordinate 63,588, forward strand.
TCTTCGTGATCTTCATGGGTGCGCCGCCCTGCAAAAGGCTCTCACGCCAGCAACGCTCGACCGCCGCCTTCGTAACGGGCCTTCGTGATCTCGAAGATGAAATACGGAGTTTCGCCGGAGAGCGCGCGGGTGAACACGCCCTCGCGCTTGAGGCCGCCGATCTTGGTCATCGCGCCCTGCGAGCGCCAGTTGCGCTCGCCGACCCAGAACACCACGGTGTCTGCGAAGGTGAAGGCGTGGTCGAGCATCAGCCGCTTGACCTCGCGGTTCGCGGCGCCGCCCCAGTGGCTGCGAGCGAGAAAGGTCCAGCCGATCTCGATCTCGCCGCTTTCAGGCTCGTAGCCGTAGTAACGGCTCGAGCCGATCAGCCGGCCGCTCGCACGATCGACGAATGCAAAACCCGTTTTCGAATTGACCGCGCCGTCGAAGAATTTCCGGAAGCCCGCCTCCGTGTAGCGATCCGGCACCGGATGCACTTCCCAGATTTTGGGATCGGAGCCGGCGGCGAACAGGTCCGTCCAGTCGTCGGCGGTGATGGGTCTGGCGGTGATGGTGGGGCCGACAAGCGTCGGCTGAAAATCAGGCTGGGACATGCGGGCAATGTAGCGTCGTGGAGAAAAACTGAAAACCGAAACATGCGAAAGGCCGCCCGCGGGCAACCCTTCTCGTCATGCCGCGCCCGGCGCCTTCCGACGCACCAGGCGCATGAGCCGCGCGTCGAGGCCCCGATCATCGCCTGCGTCGTGGCTTCGCTGTCACGCGCGATGCCGCACATCAGAACAGTGAAGCCGTTCGGGCGTGAAAGACTCTAGGCGGCCTTTGCAGCCTTGGCCGATGCAGCCTTCGCCGGTTGTTTGGCCGGCATCGCTGCCACGAGAGCCGCGTGATCACGCATCGTCTGGGCCGCATAGAGCATGGCGAACGCCGCGATCGCGTCGTCGAAGACCTCGCTCTTGCCCATGTAGCCGGCGATGGCGGCGGGGTCGCCCGATCGTGCGTGCGCGCGGGCCAGCGTCTTGCCACAGAGTTGAGCGTAGTTGGCAAGCGCCCCCTCCTCGCTGATTTCACTGATGCTGCCCAGCCTGCAATTCTTCAACGTGCGAACGTAGAACTGCCGGCCCGTGGCTTCGTCCTCGGTGTAGCCGAGAAAGATGTCGCTGGCGGCCTGCATCATCCGCTGGCCTTCGACGACGCGGCGCCCCTGATGGCCGTCATATGTCAACTTGCCGCCAAGCCGCTCCAGCGCGGAGTGCATCGCCTGCTTGAGCTGCAGAAAAAACGGCTCGTTGTCTCCGGTCACGAGCAGCGCGACGCAGCAGAATGTGCCGACGGAGCCGACACCGACCGCCTTGAACACGAGGTCCTTCCTCGTGAAGCGGTCGAGCAGCCGCAATCGATCCGGCGTGAGATTTCTCCGATACGCGGCAACGACCCTTTCATAGCTCAGCGTGTGCTCGGCGCCGGCCTTGGGGTCGAAATGGAAGATAATCGGCGGCTTGTCGAGGATCCTCATGTCGTCCGCACTGACAAGATGCGGAAAGTTGTCGTCCCGCGAAAGACCTTCGCTGCGCGCCTTGGCGATCACGTCGGCCAGCTTGCGCTTCAGGCCACCCTGGCCGAGCCGATCGATCTCCTCTTCGAGGTCTATCCGACTGTGCCATATCTCCAGCGGAGACAGCTTGGCCAGCGCAGCCATGTGCGACCGGTAGGCTTTGACCGTGGCCATCGCGATCGCCCGGGCCTGCTTTTTCGGCGCCCCCGAAACCAGCGCGGCGACAGCGACGCTGGCCGCGAGGCGCTTCACGTCGACCGTGAAATCGACTCCCGGCAGCGTCTCGTCAAAATCGTTGGCGTCGAACAGGATGTTGTCTTCGGGCGTCACGAACGCGCCGAAGTTCATCAAATGGCTGTCGCCGCCGGCCTGCACCGGAAGTCGGGCCATCGGCTCACCGGCAAGATCGGCCGCCATGACGGCCGCGGCGCCGCGCAGGAAGGCGAAGGGATCGGCCGACATGCGTCTGTAGCGCTCCGGCACCAGTTCCGGCACGCGATCCTTGTCGCTTTCCGCCAGGATGGCGACGGCGTTGCGCGACAGCTTTGCCGACAAATCCGCGTGCGCTTCACGCGGCGTCTCGGCGCGAAGGGCCTTACCCTGCTTGTACCGGTCGGTGCGCGAACTCAGGACTGAAGTCATCGTGATTGCCCCTTTCGCCGAAAATGAACGGGTCGGGATCACCCGGGCAGAAGAATAAGGCTTTGCGGGGCGTGTTGCCATAGCCGATTGGCGACGCGGATCGCCCGTCGAGCTTGCAAATGGCGTCGGAAGATATGTTTTCTAGACCTTCGCGAGGACAGCGAGCTTGCGGATGCCCTTGTTGCGGTAGGCATCGAGGAAAGCGTTGTAGTCGCGGAACGACACGCAGCCGTTGGAATCGCCGTTCGGGCCAAGCATGAAGGTATGCGCGAGCAGGCCGGCGCGGCCATAGATCGCGTCCTCGCCGCCGATCGGATTGAGCCGCAGCGCCGGCACGCCATGGAACAGCGCTTCGCGCGGCTTCAGCTCGTAGATGTGCGGCGGCGTCACGCCATGCATCTTGATCCGGGCCGAGCTCGGATCATCGAGCTTGTCGCCGAGGCCGGAATGCGCTTCCAGCTTGGTACCGTCAGGCAGATAAACCATATGCGCGGAGATGTCGTAGACGGCGGTGTCGCGCTCATAGGGCGGCGAGCCGCCAAGCGCGGGACTCGGATTGCCGATACTGCCAGTCACGCTGCCGGCGTCGGCGGAGGCATAGGCGAGCATCGTACCCGACGGCGTCGGCTTGCCCCATAGCTTGTCGGTGATCGATTGGCGCTCGCCGGTGATCGACATCACCGCGGCCTTGGCGCGCTGCGCCATGTCGCCGAACATGCCCTGCGACTTCGGCTTGGCCTCAGGCGCGATTGCCGGCGGCGGCACGTTCATCGCGACCTTGGTGGGCGCGGCGTCCTTCGACTTGGAAGCTTCCTTGGTGTTTCCTTCGACGTTTCCTTGGATGCATCCGCAAGCTTCGGCGCGTTCACGGTCTTTGGTGCTTCGGCGAGCCTGGGGGCCGCGGGCATGGGCGCGACGGCAACTTCGGAAGCTTTGGATTTGAACTCGACGCCCTGCGGCTGGGCCGCCGCGAAGCGGTCATTGAACATCGATGGCGACATCGACGCGACAGGCACGGGCTTTGCGACCACCGACGACTGTGCCGGCAACGCGGCGAAGGCCTCGCTGATCGCCTGCGAGGCGTTGCGCGTGGAGATCCTCGCTGGCGACGTACGGACGACCGGGGCGTCGTCATCGTTGCCGCCCAGCGTCGGATAGACGTTCGCTGCGAATATGTTGGTGTAGACAATCCAGCCGCAGGCAAGCACCAGCGCCGCCAAAGCGGCTCCGCTCAATCGGCGGATCAAAGCTGAATTTTGAGACGGCTTCCGGTTCCGCCCCGCCAGCGAAGCTTGACTCATACTCATCCACTAAGCGCCCAGGACGGTTCCACTATTTCCTCTTGATGCTTCCGTGGATCGAAATCCCCGGCCGAGCATCTCGCAGAGGCGCAGAGCGTCATTAAGGCGACATTTAGTTAAATGCGGATTAACTCCTGGCGGAACTTGGGCACTCGTAGATTTTGCCCCATTTCGAGACAAAATCTCAGTCATTTCCGGGGTTTATCTGCACGCCTCAGTAGCTCAGACTCGGATACCAGTTCTTGCCGCGGCCTTCCGGCGTGGTGTCTAGAATGGTCCAGAGCGAGTCGATATCCGGAGCACCCCGGGGATCCTGGCCGGGGTCGGCGGTTGCAGCTCCCATCTCTGACGCCCAGAAGTGGCGGATGGTGCCGTCACGGCGCGTGAACACGTTATAGGCCGGCACATCGGCGTCGTCCTTGCTGACATAGTCGCGCGTGTAGTCGCCGGAGACGTCCGAGTAGATCCTGTGCTGGGTCCAGCCGCGCTCCCTCTTGGCAGCGATAAGCCGCGCGATCGGCGAGCGCGCGACAAAGACGAAGGCAATGCGCTGCTCGATGTCGGGCAGCTTGCTCTGCCATGTCGACATGAACGAGGTGCACATCGGGCACGGCTTGTCGCGCTGCGGCCCGAACATGTAGCTGTAGACGACGAGCGTCGGCTTGTTCCCGAACAGGTCCGCGAACGACGCCGGACCGCCCTCGCCTTCAAACACATAGGCCTTCGTCACCTCGCCGCCCGGTGGCAATTGACGGCGCTGCTCGGCGACACGCTCGATGTGACGGCGCAGCTCGATTTCCTCCGCCAGCAGCGCCTGGCGGGCGCGGCGATATTCGGCGCTCTCATTGGGAAAACGGGCCGTATTGTCGCGGGCGAGCTCGATGGCGGGCTTCGGGCTTGAACTGTTCATGGCATGACCTCGTTTCTCGCGGAGTTCCAGTTGAAAGACGTCCGGGACCGATGCGATCCGACAGAGTTTCGCGAAAAATTGCCGCTTCCGGAAGCCGCGCCTTCGCAAATGCGAACGATAACGCATGGTTCGCCGTGGGAACTCACAGTAAGCTCGCAGCAGCGATTCGCGTTGCGGTCCATCGGGACGATGGTTGGGGTCGCCTTTCCGAAGCCCTTATTAGAATCCCTTGGAGACATCGACCTATGCAGAAAGCAGCGCGCAAACTGGCCTTCGTGCTGGCTTCATCCGATCACGGGACCATGATCGTCAACCGTTTCGACTATCGCATGGTCGACGCCAATCGCGGCTACGGCGTGGGCTTCCAGATCCTGGAACAGGCCTGCTTCGATCCCACCGAGGTCAAGCTGATGACCGACTTGCTCGTGCTTCGCCGCAAGCATCATGGTGACGGCGTCGTCGCGATCGATTGCGGCGCCAATATCGGTGTCCACACCGTCGAATGGGCCAAGCTCATGACCGGATGGGGCTCGGTGCTGGCGATCGAAGCCCAGGAGCGGATCTATTATGCGCTCGCCGGCAACATCGCGGTCAACAACTGCTTCAACGCCATCGCGGTGCATGGCGCCGTGTCGTCGGAAAGCGGCGTGCTGCAAATCCCCAACCCGAACTATTTCGTGCCGTCGAGCTTCGGCAGCCTGGAGCTGCGGCAACGCCAGGGCAACGAGTTCATCGGTCAGCCGATCGACTATCAGAACACGGTCAACGTGCGGAAGCTGACGCTGGACGAGTTCGGCCTGGCGCGCGTCGATCTGATCAAGATCGACATCGAGGGCATGGAGCTGGAAGCGATCGAGGGCGCAAGCCGGATGATCGAATTCGAGCCGTCCCATCATGCTGATCGAGAAGATCAAGACCGACGCGACGCAGCTGACCCGCCTGCTGCAAGCGAAGGGCTACGAAGTCATCGAGGCCGGCATCAATCTCCTGGCCGTCCACTCCAGCGACAGGACGCTCTCGGAGATCAGGCCGCAGCCGGAGATGGCGGGGTAACGATCCCCCTGACGACGGTCACGGCTGCAATTCCGGCGGCGGCGAGCGGTCGAGCACATCGCGCTTCGGCGCTTGCAGCAGATCGATCGCATAGGTCTCGATCACCAGCGGGCCGCGCTTGCGCTGCAGTTCTGCAACCCTCTCGACGCGTCCGAACGTTTCCTTCACATAGGGACGCGGCGAGGGAAAGACCTCGTCGACATAGAGCAAGGGGCCGGCAAGCTGCGCGGGCTCGGGCTCGCCCATATTGACCCAGCGGATGCGTTGCGTCGGCTGGATCACGCAGGTGCCACGGGGCAGATAAAAGGCGAGCCAGCCGGTCGTGCCGTAGTCCGGCGCCAGCACGCAGGTTGCGCCGGTGCGCGCACGAACCGCCTCAATCTCATCGGCCAGTTCACGCCAGCCGACGCCGACGCTGCGCACGGTCGCGTCACGCCGAAAGCCGGAGAGAATCCCGGTATTGGCCTGGACGATCAGCGCCACGAACATCACGATGCCGACCGGCTGCGCCCAGCGCAGGCAGACATCGACCGTGCGCGCAAGGCGCGACTCCCAGGTGACGCGATGCGCGGCCACGGCGGCTGCGACGGCGAATGCCGGATAGACCGGCGCGAACCAGTTCGCCTCGACGCGCGCGTGCAGCGAATGCCAGACGAAATAGACCGTGATGGTCCAGAACATCGCGTTGACCAGCACACGGGCCGGCAGCGCGCCCGCCTTGCGGAAGGCCAGCGCGTGAAGTCCCATCGCCCCCAGGATGAACACGAGCGGCGTCGCGAAGGCGACCTGGGTCGGCGCCAGCTCGGCGATGAAGGCCGGGCGGAAATCCTCGATCCGCGCGCGCCCCATCTGCTTGATGAACGAGACCCACTGATGATCCGCGTTCCAGATGATGACGGGCGCGAAGATCGCAAGCGCCACCAGCCCGCCGAGATAGGGCCAAGGCGTGATCAGCCAGCGCCGCTGGCTCGGCACGGTCACGAGCCAGATCAGGATCGCGAGGCCAAAGAACAGCGCGGTATATTTCGACAACAGCGCGGCGCCGACCGCTGCGCCGACCGCGAGCCACCACGCTCCTCGCCCGGTCTCCAGAACCTTCGCGAGAAAGAACAGCACGAAGCTCGACGCCACGAGCAGCGGCGCATCAGGCGTCACGATCAGCGTGCCGACCGCCGCCAGCAGCGTGACATTGAGCAGGATCGCAGCGGTTGCCGCAACGCGCTCGCCGCCGAACAGGATTTCGGCCGCGCGCCAGACCGCATAACTCATCGGCAGTGCGAGCAGGATCGACACCAGGCGGACGCCGAACTCGGTATCGCCCGCGATCATGGTGCCGGCGCGGATCACGAACGCGACCATCGGCGGGTGGTCGTAATAGCCGCCGGCCAGATGCTTCGACCACATCCAGTAATAGGCTTCATCGAAGGTGATCGGCGTCACGGCGGCGGCGATCAGCCGCAACGCCACCAGCGCCAGGATCGCGAGTGACGTGTTGCGGGCAAGCCGACCGTCGCCAGCACTCATCGTCACGTCATCGCTTGCGCCAGACGAACAGTCCGGACATCGCGTAGTTCCACACCACACCCATCAGCGCGCCCGCCGCGCCCGCGAGCCACCAGATCGGCTCCTGGTCGTAGACCGAGAACGCCACGCCGACATTGGCGAACAGGCCGACGCTGCAGACGAGGTAGAAGGCAAGCAGGCCGCGCAGGATCGCAAAGCCCTTCAGCCGCTGGTCGCGGTAGGTGAGAAAATTGTTCAGGATGAAGTTCGTGCTCATGGCGACGAAGGCGCCGGCCGCCTGCGCTTCCGGAAACGGAAACTCCAGCACCTGCAGCGCCACGAACAGCGTGCCGAGATGCACCAGCAAACCGGTGCCGCCGACCATCGCGAACAAAAGGAAGCGCAGCGAGATCACGTCGTGGGTGAATTTCGCCAGCACCAGGCCGAGGAAATCCAGCGCCACCATGGAATCGAGCTTGCTTTCGCCATGCAGCCGCGAGCCGAAGGTGTAGGGAACCTCGACCGTGCGCAGCTCGCCACGAGCGGTCGCGATGACGTCGAGCAGGATCTTGAAGCCCTGGGTCGAGAGCTCCGGCGCGAGCTGCTCGAAGCGGTCGCGCCGGATCATGAAGAAGCCGCTCATGGGATCGGCGACCTCCACGCCCAGCACGCGCTTGGCCACCTCGGTGGCGAGCGCGCTGGCGCCGGCGCGCTGACGGTTGAAACTGTCGGCGCTGCCACCCTCGATATAGCGGCTGCCGATCACGAGTTCCGCCTCGCCCCCCTGCAACAGCGACAGCATCTTGGGAAGCTGTGTCTCGTCGTGCTGCAGATCGGCGTCCATCACGGCCGCGAACGGCGCGCTCGAGGCCAGAATGCCCTCGATGCACGCCCCGGACAGGCCACGCCGTCCGATCCGGCGGATGCAGCGCACGCGGCCGTCGCGCCGCGCCAGCGCGCGCACGACATCCCAGGTGCCATCGGGCGAATTGTCGTCGACGAACACCACCTCCCAGGCGACGCCCGTCAGCGCCGCCTCCAGCTTGCCGTACAACGCGGTGACGTTGTCACGCTCGTTGAAGGTGGGGACCACGACCGAAAGAACCGGCTGAGCCGCGTCTTGCGACGGCTCTTGCATCGGCTGAGCCGTGTCTTGCCGTGGGCTTTCGGGGACCGGTCTGATGGCTTCGTTCATGCGGAAGCGTATATCCGCCGAGTCAGGCGCTGCCAAGCGCCCCTCTCCCGCCAACGCACCGTAAAAACAACGCCAAATGACCCGCAAAAATGCCAACGACCACGAACAACAGGCGCGCGTACATCCGGCGACAGCCTTGCTATTCCGTGGTCGTCCCGGCGCCGGAGCTTTTTCGAAGCGTCAACGTCGCCGTTAGAACCTAAATGGGAACGGTTCAGCCGTTCCGCAAGGGCCGCGAAGCTCCCCCGGCGGCTCTTACTCGGAGGCTGGTTCGTCTTTGGGGGCTAGTTCGGCACTTCCCGAATCACCGGGCCGCGCACGGCCGGTGCGGCCGGCAGCGCGGGAGCCGGTTGCTGTGCGACGGCCGGCTTCGGCGGCTTGCCTAGCTGCCCGAGCGGCCCGTAATAGACCGCAGCCACGAGCACGGCCGCCGCCACGATCCAACCCAGGATATTGGCCACCGACTGCGACGCCATATTCGTTACCCGCACTTGTTGATTGTCGGGGCGATCACTATCACGGAAAATCCGGCGGCGGGAATAGAATAACACGCCCCGGCTTGCGCGGCGGACTAGTTCGCCACACCCTTGCGGCGCACAAAGGCCGTGACGATGTCCTTCTGCGCAAGCTCGATGGCGCGGTTGGCCGTCGACAGATGCGAGCCGGATTCCGCATCGGGATGTTGCATGGATAGATAGTCGATCAGCGAGACCCGGAAATTCTGCCGCTCGGACCGACACGCCGCCGCGATGTCCGCGGTGAAGTCCGGGATCGACATGGTCTTGACGTGCTCGGGCGAATATTCCCGCGCGAGACAGTTCCAGTAGCTATCTCGTCCGCGCAGCGCCTCCTTGTGCGCGTCCTCGACGTCGTCCGCCAGCGCGCTCGAGGCCATGCAGGCGAAAGCGAGGGCAATCATCATCCGCATTCTTGTTCTCCTTTAGCGGCATTCTAGGGCATGATCCGAGAAAGAGTGCAGCGGCTTTCCCAAAGGATCATGCTCAATTCAAAAAAGTCCGGTGCGCCAGCGTGAACGTCAAACCGAGGCGAGCCCCGGCGGGTATCTGGAACAGACGCGCAGGCGCGGTGTTCAGCTCAATATAACAAGGAGGTCGCATCATGACCAAATGGACATTGTTGGGCGCGGCGATGCTCGCGGCATCGCTTACCAGTCCAGCACTGGCGCAGGCTGTGGTCGAGGATCCGGGCTGGTGCGCCCAGTTCTATCCGAACGCGAACTGCCAGAACTACGGCCCCGGCAACCCGGCCTACAGCAACCAAGGCTCATACCAAGGCGTCGTACCAGGGCCAGCACACCGGCTATGGCCCGATGCACGTGCATGCCTGGCATCACCGCACTCGCCACCACCATCACGGCTAAAAAGCCGTCCGTCTCCATTTACCGGCGACTGGCTAATCGCGGCTGCTTTGACTAGTCTCGATCCGAGAGTGCCCTTTTTCGGAACGAGACATTGCCGTGACAAAAGCCCCGACCTCCGCATCGAAAAAATCCGGCCACATCTATATCGGCGTCGGCGGCTGGACCTTTGCGCCGTGGCGCGGCGTGTTCTATCCGGAGAAACTCACGCAGGCGAAGGAGCTGCAATACGCCAGCTCGAAACTGACCTCGATCGAGATCAACGGCACCTATTACGGCTCGCAGAAGCCCGAGAGCTTCCGCAAATGGGCGCGCGAGGTGCCGGACGGATTCGTGTTCTCGCTCAAGGGCCCGCGCTTCACCACCAACCGCCGCGTCCTGGCCGAGGCCGGCAATTCCATCAAGCATTTCTACAACACCGGCGTGCTGGAGCTCGGCGACCGCTTAGGCCCCGTGCTCTGGCAGTTCGCGCCGACCAAGAAATTCGACGGCGCCGATTTCGGCAAGTTCCTGGAACTGCTGCCGCGCGAGATGGACGGCCGCAGGCTGCGTCACGTCGTCGAGGTCCGGCATCCCAGTTTCTGCGTGCCGGACTTCGTCGCGCTCCTGAAACAGTTCGAGACGCCGGTCGTGTTCGCCGAGCACGAGACCTATCCGGCGATCGCCGACGTCGCCGGCGATTTCGTCTATGCGCGGCTGCAGAAAGGCAATGACGACATCAAGACCTGCTATCCGCCGAAGCAGCTCGACGCCTGGGCCAAGCGCCTGCAGCTTTGGGCCGATGGCGGCGAGCCCGACGATCTGCCGCGGGTCGGGAAGAACCACGCGAAGAAAGCCCCGCGCGACGTGTTCGCCTATGTGATCCACGAGGGCAAGGTGCGCGCCCCGGCCGGCGCGATGGAGTTGATCGAACGGGTGGCGTGATCATGGCGAAGGCGAAAAAGCTCTTCACGATCGGCTATGAACAGACACCGGCGAAAGCCGTGCTCGACGAGCTCGAACAGGCCGGCGTCAAGCTGCTGGTCGATGTGCGCGCGGTCGCCTCCTCGCGGCGGCCGGGATTTTCCAAGAGCCAGCTTGCGGCCGGGCTCGACGAGCGCGGCATCTCCTATCTGCATCTGCGCGGCCTCGGTACGCCGAAGAGCGGCCGCGAGGCCGCGCGCAGCGGCAAATACGGCCTGCTGCACAAGATCTACGCCGCGCATCTGAAGACGGCGCAGGCCAAGGAAGAGCTCGACGAATTGTCGGCACTGGTCAAGAAGGCCGGTCCCGTCTGCATTCTCTGCTACGAGCGCGACCACACCCACTGCCACCGGCAATGGATCGCCGAGATCATCGAGGAACGCGAGAGGGTGAAAGTGGAGAATCTGGCGGCGGCGCAGGTGTAAGTCTCGCTCTATCCGTCATTCCGGGGCAGCCCGAAGGGCTGAGCCCGGAATGACGAGCGTCGGATGCGGCTACATTCCCTACCTCCATCGCTACCCCAACTGCCAGACGCCGATCGGCCGGTCATAGCCCCTCACCGGCACGTCACCGAGCGGCACCGCATCGCCGCCGTCCTTGCCGAGCGCGTCGCGAACGGCGGCGGAGATCAGGAGCTGCGAGTTGAAGTCCTTGTTGAGCGCCTCCAGCCGCGAGGCGAAATTCACGGTGTCGCCGATCACGGTGTATTCCTTGCGGCGCGGCGAACCGATATTGCCGGCGACCACCTCGCCGACATGAATGCCGATGCCGATGCGCAGCGGCCAGTCGGAGGCCGCGTTGATGCGCTCCATCGCGAGCAGCATGTCGCGCGCCGCCGCCACCGCCTGCTCCGCGGCGTCGGCCGCTTCGAACGGCGCGCCGAACAGGGCCAGAAAGCCGTCGCCCAGAAACTTGTTCACGATGCCGCCGTGGCGGTCGAGGATTTCGACCAGCACGGCGAACGCGCCGTCGAGCCGGTCGACCACCTCCTGCGGCGGCCGCGCGCGCGCAGCCGCGGTAAAGCTGCGGAAATCGACGAACATCACGGCGACGCGGCGGATGTCGCTGCCGGTGCTGGTGCCTTCCGTCATCAGCCGCTCGACCACCTGCGGCGAGACGTGCTGGCCGAACAGATTGGTGATGCGGTCGCGCGCGGTCGCCGCCGCGATGCTGGTCTCGAACTGCCGCCGCAATTGCATGCCGACGAGCCCCGCCAGCATGCCGCAAACCAGCAACACGAGGCTGCGGACGATGTGATAGCCGAGGCCCGGGTCCGGTTCGCCGGCGAACCGGACGGGACGATAGAACACCGCCATGGCAAGTAATTGCGCGCCTGCGACGAAGCCGGTGAATGTCGAGAGCCAGAAATCGAGCCGCAACGTCGAGAGAATGATGAAGAGCGTGTACATCAGCGGCACGATGAAGCCCAGCGCCTGCGCCGGCCCCATCGCATTGATCTGCAGATAGAGCGCACATGTCGGCAGGCTGGTCTCGATCAGCGCGCCGAGATAGCGGCGGGCATAGGGCACGTCGCGTCCCTGCTTCAGCCGCTGGCCGATCATGCGCATGACCGACAGTTCGAACAGGACGAAGAAAGACGAAGGCCCCATAGAACGGCGCGACGGGAAACTGATCATGCCAGATCCGTTCGACGCCTGAAGGCCAGATCAGCAGGGCCGCGGTCAGGGCTGCCAGCAGCAGGGTCAGGGTGATCAGGATCACCTTGACGCGGACCAGTTCGGTGCGAAGCACCTCCTGCATCAACGCATGATGGAAGTCGGCCGACACCGCCGGCCGCGCCGCATTTGTCCGTTTCCACCAGTGATTTGTCATCGCCCCGCATCCAATCCGCATCCGGGGCATTGTGCCTCAGTCGAGCGTGCGGCGGAAGCGCGTCACGGCGATCGTCATCGCAAAAAGCGTCAGCGCAATCAGCGCGAACGCGTCATACTGGATGTTCTGCAGCGTCGAGCCCTTCAGCATGATGGCGCGGACGATGCGCAAATAATGCGTCAGCGGCAGGCACTCGCCGACATATTGCGCCCAGACCGGCATGCCCAGGAACGGAAACATGAAGCCTGACAGCAGGATGCTCGGCAGGAAGAACATGATCGAAAGCTGCATGGCCTGGAGCTGGTTCTGCGCCAGGGTCGAAAACGTGTAACCGATCGAGAGATTTGTGGTGATGAACAGGGTCGACAATATCGCGAGCAGCGTGAGGCTGCCGAACACGGGCACGCCGAACAGCAGCACGCCGATACCCAGGATCAGCGTAGCCTGGACGAAGCCGACCAGCACGTAGGGAACGATCTTGCCGAACATCACCTCGACCGGCTTGATCGGCATCGACAACAGGCTCTCCATGGTGCCGCGCTCGATCTCGCGCGTGACGGAGAGCGCGGTGAAGATCAGCATGGTCATGGTCAGGATGGTGCCGACCAGGCCCGGCACGATGTTGAGCCGCGAGGACGCGGCCGGATTGTAGCGCGCATGCGCGCGGATCTCGAACGGCAGCGATGGCGGATCGCCCGCGAACAGGTCATGCTCCAGCGCGGTCTGGGTGATCACGCTGAGCGCCGACAACGCGGATGACGCCGCGACCGGATCGGTCGCATCGGCCGCAACCAGCAGCGCCGGATGATCGCCGCGCCGCACCGCGCGCTCGAAGCCGCGGGGAATCTCGACGCCGAACAGCACCTTGCCCGACAGCAGGAGATTGTCGAACTCCGTCGACGTCATGCACCTCGCGGACGAACTGGAAATAGGCGGTGTTTTCCAGCGCCTTCAGGATCGACCGCCCGAGATCGGTGTCCTCCTGCAGCAGCACCGCCGTCGGCAGATGGCGCGGGGTGGTGTTGATGGCGTAGCCGAACAGCAGAAGCTGCATGATCGGGATCATCACGATCATCGCGAACGACACCCGGTCGCGGCGGAGCTGGATGAACTCCTTGACCACCATCGCATAGCAGCGCCGCCAGAAGCCGAAGGACGGCTGCGCGGATTTCGCTCTGCTCGGCGGGAATGGCGACGACACCCATTGGAAGCTATCCTTGAAAATTATCCTTGGAAATTATCCTTGGAACGGCCCATCAGTTCGATGAAGACGTCTTCCAGCGACGGCGCGGAATGCTGCCAGTGCAGCCCGCGCTTTATCCGCGCCAGGGCGCGATCGTCGCCTCCAGCGCGGCCTTGTCGCGGCCGGAGACGTGCAGGCTGGTGCCGAACGGCGCCACCATGTCGACGCCGGGCTTGCCTGACAGTTCCTCTGCCAGCTTTTGCAGATCGTCGCCGGTCACGGTGTAGGTGGTGAGCGCGGATTTCGCGATCACCTCCTCCACGCTGCCGTGGGTCAGCAGATGGCCATAGGCGATATAGGCGATCTCGTGACAGCGCTCGGCCTCGTCCATGTAGTGGGTCGAGACCAGCACCGTCAGCCCCGACGCAGCCAGCGCATGAATCTCATTCCAGAAATCGCGCCGCGCCTTGGGATCGACGCCGGCGGTCGGCTCGTCGAGCAGAAGAAGCTGCGGATTGGGCAAGTGTGCAGGCGCCGAGCGCGAGCCGCTGCTTCCAGCCGCCGGACAGCGCGCCCGCAAGCTGCTCCTCGCGGCCGTTCAAGCCCAGCCGCTTGATCATCTCGCGCGCGGTGCCGCGTGCGTCAGCGCACGCCATAGAGCCGTGCGACGAATTCCAGATTTTCCCGCACCGACAGGTCCTGATAGAGGCTGAAGCGCTGGGTCATGTAGCCGACCAGGCGCTTGATCTTGTCGGCGTCGCGGCGGATGTCGTAGCCGAGGCAGGTGCCCTCGCCGCTGTCGGGCGTCAGCAGTCCGCAGAGCATGCGAATGGTCGTGGTCTTGCCGGAGCCGTTGGGGCCGAGAAAGCCGTAGATCGAGCCGCGCTTCACCTGCATCGACAGGTCATGCACCACCTCGCGGCCTTCGAAGGATTTCGAGAGGCCCTTGACATCGATCGCAATCGTCGAGGCGGGCTGGCCGGTCATCGCTTGTCCGCCACGGGGATCTTGGGGTTGAGATAAACGTCGATCGGCTGGCCGACGCGCAGCGCATCCGGCCGCGACGGCCGCGCCTGGATCAGATAGACGAGCTTGTTGCGCTCCTCGAGGCTGTAGATCACCGGCGGCGTATATTCAGCCGTGGTCGCGATGAAATAGATCTTCGCGGTGAGATCGGCCGCGCAGGCATCGCAGGCGACGCGCACCTCGTCGCCGATCGAAAGCTTGGCGAGATCGGTTTCCGGCACGAAGAAGCGCAGCTTCATGTTGCCGGGCGGCATGATCGAGAGCACCGGCCGCTGCGCCGGCACCATCTCGCCGACCCGGAAATAGATCTGCTGCACGGTGCCGCGCGACCGGCGCAAAGCCCTTGCGCCGCGCCAGCCGCGTTTCCGACGTATTGACCCGGGCTTCGGCGACGCGCAGCGACGACACCGCGGCGTCGAGCGTCGCCTGCGTCCCCGAGCCCGTCTTGCTCAATTGGGCGGCCCGGTCGTAGGTCTGCTGCGCATTAGCGAGCATCGCCTTGTTCTGGTTCAAATCCGCCTGCTGCAGATCGTCGTCGACGGAATAGAGCTGCTCGCCCTTCTTGACCTCGTCACCTTCGCGGACATTGAGCTCCGTCACCCGCCCGATCTCGTCGGGGCTGACGAAGATCATGTCGGCTTCGACCCAGCCCTGATAGCCGGGATCGCGCTTCTCGTTGCAGCCGGCGAGCATCGCGGCCATCACAAGCGCCATCAGCAATCGCAATGTCATTCGCGCAGGAGTCATGACTTGCTCCGTTGGCCAAAAATCAGATCGAGGTGGACCCGCAGCATCTCGTGGGCATCGAGCGGCGAATGCCGCTCGAACAGGCTCTTCCAGATCACGGCGACGATCGCGGGCGCGATCAAGATCTGCGGAAACCGCGCCAGCTCGGTCTCGCGGATCTCGCCGCTGGCGATGCCGAGTTCGATCAGCGCGCGAATGCCGGCCAGGCCGCGCGAGATCACTTCGCGGTAGTAGAAGTCGGCGATCGCAGGAAAGCGCGGCCCCTCCGACACGATCAAACGAATAATGTCGCCGCGCCGCGTGCTCGCGACCTCGCGGATGAAGGTGTCGGCGAGCCGCTCGACCGCCTCGCGCACCGTCCCGCCCGGCGCCGGCGGTGCTGCGAGCCTTGTGACCAGCGGCACGATCGCGGTCCGCACCAGCTCCTCGAACATCGATTCCTTGTCCTTGAAGTGCAGGTAGATCGTGCCCTTGGCGACGCCGGCGCGCTTGGCGATGTCGTCGATCCGCGTCGCGGTGAAGCCGCGCGCAACGAACTCATCGAACGCCGCCTCGACAATGGCCGCGCGCCGCTCGGCTGTGCGCTCGGCGCGGTTGGATGCGCGTGGACGGAAGAGCCGGCGCCCGGCGCCCTCGTTCGGCACGTTGCCCTTCCCTGACTTGTTCGGTGCTTTTGCCATGGCCTCATATATGACTGACTGGTCAGTCATTGTCAAGAGCTTCTCTGCCATTGGACGACCGAGCCTGTTCAGGCCCTCATTCGGATGCCGCCGATCGGCCGCACCGGCAAACAGATTGGGTCACGGAGCAGCCACGCCCGCGATGATGCGGATCAATCGCGGCCGCGCTTCGGGCTCTTCAAGCGCCGGAAACTGAAAGCGGGGACGCGGGCCTAGCTATGGAACTTCAGCCCGTCCATGATCTTGTCGACCACCTTGCGCTCGGCGCGCAGGGCGAGCCCGACCAGATTGAGGTCGGCGCGGGCAACCGCCTTCACCGCCGCACGGTTGGCTTCGTCATGCGTGGTCTTGAACATGTCTTCGGTGTAGAGCGCGGGCTTGACGTTGCGCGCCAGCGCCCGTTCGAGCGCGCGCGACAGTGCGGCGCGGTCGGCGCCGTAGATCAGGATCGGCTGGCCGATCAGCGACAGATATTGCGTGGCGGAGCCGTCTTCGTAGGGCTCGCCGACGCATTCCGGGAACGCGGCGGCGATGCCGCCAGCGAGGAACGAGGCGACGTTGAGCTTCTGCCACGCCTCCAGGTCGGTCCTGATGACGACGGCGATCTTGGTGTCGAATTGCATGAGTTATTCCCACCGTCATTCCGGGGCAGCGCCAAAGGCGCTGAACCCGGAATCTCGGAGATTCTCAGGGGCGCAATTGCGCACCATAGCTCGATGCTACGCATCGCACCCGGAATGACGGAAGCAAAAATCACCCCTTGGCGTCGCAGGCCCAGGCGCGGATCACGCATTCCTTGCCGCCGAACTTGTAGCATTCGCGCGTCGCCTCGTTCAGCGTGCTCGAAATCTTCGGCCGCACCGCGTAGCCGTGGGGACCGCAGGGATTGGCCATGTCGACCGAGAGCGCCGCGCAGGCGCGCTTCATGGTGACCGCCTTGCAATCGCCGCCGTGGCACTGCTTGAGCGCCGCGGCGCGCGCCGCGCCTTCGGCGGGATAGTCGTAGGCCTGTCCGTAGGCGCCGCATTTGCCGATCGCAAACGCGCCGGCCGCATGCGCCGGTGCCACGAAATCCTGCGTCACGAAACGCGTGGTGGCCACCAGGACCGTCAAGGCAAAAATGAACAGCGCGAAACGTCGCGCGGCGCGTGCAGCACCCAAGTCCCCTCCCCCAAGACCCGCGTGCAAAGCTAGCGGAAGGGACTTTCCACTTGGTGAATGGGTGGTGGAAACGTGGCGACGGCGTCCGCGAACGGAGGTTGGCCCTCAGCCCCGCCGCGCCGCCTCCAGCGCCTGCGGCGTGTCGATGTCGAGGAAGGCGCCATCGCCTTCGACCGGCACTTCCGCCACGGCTTCGGCGTGCCTGGCGATCAGGTGGCGTGCGCCGATGTCGCCGTCGAGCGTCATCAATTCCTTGAAGAAGCGCCGTGACCACAGCACGGGATTGCCGCGCCGGCCTTCTGCGACCGGCACCGCGATCAGATGGCCGCGGTCGGGCGCGAAGGCATCGATCAGCCGGTCGATCAGGCCGGCATCGATCAGCGGCATGTCGCCGAGGCAGACCACCGCGCCATCGACCTCCGCGGACACCGCGGAGATGCCGGCCTTGACCGAGCTTGCGAGGCCACCAGCAAAATCAGGATTGCGGACGAACTTCACCTTCAGCCCGCTGCAGCGCCTTCTCGACCAGTTCGGCCTGATGGCCGGTGACGACGATCACCTCGGAGGCTTTCGAGGCCAGCGCCTGCTCGGTCACGATCCGCACCAGCTTCTTGCCCGACAGTTCGGCGAGCAGCTTGTTCGGCCCGCCCATCCGGGTGGAGCGGCCCGCGGCGAGAATGATCGCGGCGACGTTGCGGTTGCCCTCGGTCTCGGGCTTGGTGCGCGGCTGCGGCCGGGTGACGATCTCCATCAGCAACCCGCCGACGCCCATGCCCATCAGTTCGGAGCGCGTGACCTTGATGCCCGCGAGCAGGCGCATCAGCACCCAGTCGAAACCGTTCTCGACCGGCGAGCGCGCACAACCCGGTGCGCCCAGCACAGGCACGCCGCCGGCGCTGCCGATCAGGAGCAGATTGCCGGGATCGACCGGCATGCCGAAATGCTCGATGGCGCCGCCGATGTCGGTGATCGCGGCCGGAATGACATCGCGCCGGTCGGCGATCGCCGACGCCCCGAACACGATGACGAGTTCGGCGCCGAGCCCGAGCAATTCCTTGATCGCCGGCGCGAGCGCGGCCTCCTCGTGCGGCACGCGGCGTTCGCCGATGATGGTGGCGCCGGCCGGCGTCAGCCGTTCCGCCGTCACGCGCAGGGTCTTGTCGACCACCTTCGAGGAAAGCCCCGGCAGCAGCGTGGAGACGATCCCGACGCGCTTGATCGCGTAAGGCGCGACGCGCAGCGCACCCGTGCCTGCCGCTTTCACCGCCGCGTCACGCAGCTCGGGCCTCGACGCCGAACGGGATCAGCTTCACGGTCGCGATCATCTCGCCTTCGACCACCGGCTTGAAGGCCGGCAGCGTTGCGAAGGTAATCGCCTCGTCGATATTGTTGATGCGGTCGACCGCCTCGCGGTCGATCACCAGCACGCCCGCGCGCGCGGCAAACAGGTTGGCGCGGCCGGTAAAGGCACGCTCGACATGGATGCCCTCGCCGGTGACGGCCTGCGCGATCGAGGCAGCCGCGACGTCCTCGGAGACGTCGCCCTCTTCCAGCCGCACCACGACGATCTCTTTCACGCCGGCCTTGGCGAGCGCCTCGACCTCGGCAGGACCGATCGTGGTGCCTTTCTTCAGGACCAGCGATCCCTGGCGCAGGGTGTGCACGGTCACCCCGCCAACCGCCTCAGCCGGACTGGCAGGGCCGAATTTCATGCCGCTTCTTCTTTTTCCTTGGGAGACAACCGCAACTGCGCGGTGATCTCCGCCATGATCGACACCGCGATCTCCGACGGCGAGACCGCGCCGATCGGCAAGCCTATCGGCGCGTGGATGCGCGCGATGTCGGAATCTCTTGCGCCCTGCCCCTTCAGCCGTTCGCCGCGCTTGCCATGCGTCTTCCGTGAGCCGAGCGCACCGATATAGAAGCAGTCGCATTTGAAGGCGTGCAGCAGCGCCGGATCGTCGATCTTGGGATCATGCGTCAGCGCCACGAAAGCCGTATAGTGATCGATATTGAGCGGCGGCAGCGCGACATCCGGCCATTCCGCGATCAGCGGCACGTCGGGAAAGCGCTCCGGGCTGGCGAAAGCCGTGCGCGGATCGACGACGGTGACGTCATACCCGAGCGACTGCGCCATCGGCGCCAGCGCCTGGCTGATATGGACCGCGCCGATGATGACGAGCCGCGCGGTCGGCGCATAGACATTCAGGAACAGCCGTTTGCCGCCGACCTCGACCATGCCGCTCTTGCCCGTGCGCAATTGCCTAGCCAGTTCACCACCGAGCGGATCGGTCGCGAAGTCTTTCGCCCTCACCAGCCGCTGCTCGCCATTGGCGATATCGGTGATGACGATCGCGGGGCGCCGCGCGGCGCGTTCGGCATTGAGTTCTGTCAGTGTCTGAAGCTTCACGGCTAGCCGACCTTCTCGACGAAGACGCGGATGGTGCCGCCGCAGGACAGGCCGACATTCCAGGCGGTCTCGTCGGCGACGCCGAACTCCAGCATCCTGGGCTGGCCGGAGGAGATCACGTCGAGCGCCTCGGTGACGACCGCGCCCTCGACACAGCCGCCGGAGACGGACCCTAAGAAGGTGCCGTCGTCGTTGATGACGAGGCTGGAGCCGGCCGGGCGCGGCGCCGAGCCCCAGGTCTCCACCACCGTCGCCAGGGCAACGCCATGGCCGGCCTTCTGCCAGTCCTCGGCGGCCCTCAGAATGTCCTCGTCGCGATTGAGCATGACAACCTCGTTCAAGCTGCGGAGCGGATCAGGCTGCGGTGATGCGGCGGGATCGCCGACGACAGGGCTTTGATCAACCCCTCGATCGAACTCAAATTATGCACCGGGCGGAATTCGTCAACGTGGGGCAGCATCATTTTGATGCCCTGCGCCTTGGCCTCGAAGCCGGAGAAACGCAAGAGCGGGTTGAGCCAGATCAGGCGGCGGCAGGAGCGGTGCAGCCGGTCCATCTCGAACGCCAGCTTGGCGTCGGCCTCGCGCTCCAGCCCGTCCGAGATCAGGAGCACGATCGCGCCCTGCCCGAGCACCCGCCGGGCCCACAGCTTGTTGAAGGTATGCAGCGAGGTCGCGATCCGGGTGCCGCCGGCCCAGTCCTGCACCGAGGACGAGCAGCTCGCCAGCGCCTCGTCGGGATCGCGCTGCCGCAAGGCCCGCGTGACGTTGGTCAGCCGCGTGCCAAACAGGAACACCGAGACGCGCTTGCGGGCGTCGGTAATCGCATGCAGGAAGTGCAGGAACAGGCGGGTATATTCGCTCATCGAGCCCGAGATATCCAATAGCGCCACGATCGGCGCCGGCTTCTCGATCCGCCCGAGCTTTCTGATGTCGACGATCTCACCGCCGGTACGCAAGGAGGCACGCAGCGTCCGGCGCATGTCGAGGCGAAGCCCGTGCGGGTCCGGCTGATAGCGGCGGGTCTCCAGCTCGGCCTGCGGCAGCCGCATATAGGCGATGGCGCGGGTGACTTCCGCGATCTCGGCCGCGCTCATCTGCGCGAAATCCTTCTTCTGCAGGATCTCCTTGTCCGACACGGACAGCGTCAGGTCCTGCTCCTGGGCCTGCGGCTGCTCGGTCATCGACGGCTGCGTCAGCGCCTCCTGCACGCGCCGCGAGGCCGGCGGCGGCTTCTTGCGCGCATGATCGGGCAGCGGCACCGAATCGAGCATCTGCTTCCAGTCCTCGGCTGCGCGGAAGAACAGGTCGAAGGCCTGGGCGAAGATCAGCGCATGCTCGTGCCGCTTGACGAAGATCGATTCCAGCGTCGTGAAAACGTCGGCGCGGTTGCCGATCTCGATGAGCTGCAGCGCGCCCATCGCGTCGATGACGGCGCCCGGCCCGACCGGCAAGCCGGCCGCGCGCAACGCACGGGCAAAGCCGATCACATTGTCGGCGATGTTGCCGGTCTCGGGGTTGAGGTGATCGATGGGCATCGCGTGACCCGTTACTGTCTCTGGCCGTCATTTCGGGGCGACGCGTGCTCCGATCTCAACTCGTCATTCCGGGGCGCGCCTCTTGGCGCGAGCCCGGAATCCATACTCACGATCGTGGTTATGGATTCCGGGCCTGCGCCTTGCGGCGCATCCCGGAATGACGAGCGTGGTCGTGGCGCGTTTCAGCCCAACTTCAATTCTCGCTCGTCGCGTCCTTTACCGCCTTCTGCAGGCCGTCTCCCTGCATCCGCACGATGTCGTCCTGGTACTTCAGCAGCGCGCCCAGCGTGTCGCCGACCACCTGCGGGGTCAGCGAGCGGGCGTCGAGCTCGGTCAGCGCGGTGGCCCAGTCGATGGTCTCGGCGACGCCCGGCGACTTGTAGAAATCCTGGTCGCGCAAGGCCTGCACGAAGCGCACCACCTGCTGCGACAGTTTCGCGGAGATCCCGGGCACCCGCGACTTGACGATCGCAAGCTCGCGCTCGGCAGCTGGGATAATCCACCCAGTGGTAGAGACAGCGCCGCTTCAGCGCGTCGTGGATCTCGCGGGTGCGGTTCGAGGTGATGATGACGATCGGCGGCTGCGGCGCCTTCACGGTGCCGAATTCGGGAATCGTAATCTGGAAGTCGGAGAGAATTTCCAAGAGATACGCCTCGAACGCTTCGTCGGCACGATCGAGCTCGTCGATCAACAGCACCGGCGCACCGGCCACGTCGGGCTCAAGCGCCTGCAAGAGCGGCCGCTTGATCAGAAAACGGTCGGCGAAAATGTCCGACGAGAGCTGATCGCGGTCGCGGTCGCCCGAGGCTTCCGCAAGGCGGATCGCGATCATCTGCGCCGCGCTGTTCCACTCATACACCGCGGAGGCGACGTCGAGGCCCTCGTAGCATTGCAGGCGGATCAGCTTCCGTCCCAAGGCCGCCGACAGCACCTTCGCGATCTCGGTCTTGCCGACGCCGGCCTCGCCTTCGAGAAACAGCGGCCGGCCCATCTTCAGCGACAGGTAGGTTACGGTCGCAAGCGCCCGCTCTGCGAGATAGCCGCGCGAGGTCAGAAGTTCGAGCAGCGCATCGACCGATGCAGGCAACGCCGATGCAGTCATGAAAGGTCCGATCCGGACACGCCAGGATAAGGCAATGTCACTCTTTGACGTTCGCGGCTTCGACCGCGCGCCGCGCCAGCACCCCTATCAGATGGGCGCGATATTCGGCGCTGCCGTGCAGGTCGCTGTTCAGCCCGTCGGCCGGCACCGTCAGCCCTTCCAGCACCTTGGACGAGAAGCGCTTCTGCAGGGCTTCCTCGAACGCGGTAACGCGGAACACCCCGTCGGAGCCCGCACCGGTGACCGCGACGCGCACATCGGATGGACGCCGGGCAACGAACACGCCGACCAGCGCATAGCGCGAGGCCTGGTTGCGGAACTTCTCGTAGGCCGCCTTCTTCGGCAGCGGGAACATCACCCTGGTGATGATCTCGTCGGCTTCCAGCGCGGTGGTGAACAGCCCCTGGAAGAACTCTTCCGCCTTGAGCCGGCGCTTGTTGGTCACGATGGTGGCGCCGAGCGCGAGGCAGGCCGCCGGATAGTCGGCGGTCGGATCGTTGTTGGCGATCGAACCGCCGATCGTGCCTTTGTGGCGCACCGCGGGATCGCCGATCATGCCGGCAAGATGGGCAAGCGCCGGGATCGCCTCGCCCACCACCGCCGACGTCGCGACTTCGGCATGCTTGGCGGTCGCGCCGATGGCGAGCGCACGGCCCTTCATCTCGATCGTGCCGAGCCCCTCGATGTGGGAGAGATCGACCAGATGCGGCGGGCTCGCAAGGCGCTGCTTCATGACCGGCACGAGCGTGTGACCGCCGGCGATCAGCTTGGCTTCCTCGTTCTTGACCATGAGATTGGCGGCCTGCCGCACGGTCGCCGGACGATGATATTTGAATTCGTACATAAGAATGCCTTGCGATGATCCCGGAGGATGCCTTTAACGAGGCCCTGGCCGCGTTCGCGGCAAATGGTTTATGCGAGGTCGGATTTCGCCATCGCCCTGGCGCCTGCGGCGATCGACGCGACGATGTTCTGGTAACCGGTGCAGCGGCAGAGATTGCCTTCGAGCTCCTCGCGGATGGTGTGCTCGGACAAATCATGCCCCTTGCGGTGCACCAGGTCGACGGCGGTCATGATCATGCCGGGCGTGCAGAAGCCGCACTGCAGGCCATGATGCTCGCGGAATGCCTCCTGCATCGGATGCAGCGGCGCGCCATCGGCCGACAGGCCCTCGATGGTGCGCACCTCGTGCCCGTCGGCCATCACCGCCAGCGTAGTGCATGCCTTTACCGCCTTGCCGTCGAGATGCACCACGCATGCGCCGCACTGCGACGTGTCGCAGCCGACATGGGTGCCGGTCAGCCGCAGATTCTCGCGCAGGTACTGCACCAGCAGCGTGCGGGAATTGACATTGGCTGTTACGGGATTACCATTCACGATCAGCGAAATTTTGGCCATCGGCACTCTCTATTACCTGCGTCACCCGCGTTGCACGGCAACACAGCCATCAAAATCGGTCGAAAACCCATCATATGGGCCAAGGGGGCCAGGAGCAACCTCGCCTGGAACCGCTGGTCCAGTTCCCGTGGGATCAGGCGGTGCCCTCGACCGCCTTTGCGAAATTTGCAAAGAACTCGTCGGCAAGCTTCTTGGCCGAGCCGTTGATCAGGCGCTGGCCGAGCTGGGCGAGCTTGCCGCCGATCTGCGCTTCGACATTATAGGTCAGCAGCGTGCCGCCATCCTTGTCGGCGAGACCAACCGTCGCACCGCCCTTGGCGAAGCCGGCAACGCCGCCCTCGCCTTCGCCCGTGATCTTGTAGCCGTTGGGCGGATCGAGGTCGCTCAGCGTGACCTTGCCCTTGAACCGCGCCGATACCGGCCCGACCTTCATCTTGGCGACCGCACGAAAGCCGTGCTCGTCGGTCTTTTCCAATTCCTCGCAGCCGGGGATGCAGGCCTTCAGCACCTCGGGATCGTTCAGCTTGGCCCACACCGCCTCGCGCGGCGCCGGCAGCTGGACTTCGCCGTTCATCGTCATCGCCATGGATTAAGCCCTCCCGGATCGCCTGGTCTTCCGCCCCAGTAACGCACGCGCGGTGCAAAGGAAAGACCGCCTTAGGATGGTGTGCGATGCGGATTTAGCAAGCGGAAATGCCTTGCGGCCACGCTTTTGGATTGGCACAGCCGGGCGGTAAATGATTAGGTCGCCTTCATGAGCACCGCCCTTTCGCCTCTACTGGCCCCGATGCTGTCGAGCGCTGCGATGCGCGCCGTCTGCGACGACGCGACAACGCTCCAGCACATGCTCGACTTCGAATCGGCGCTGGCGCGCGCCGAGGCCGTGACCGGCGTGATTCCCGAAACCGCCGCCGGCCCGATCGCCGCGGCCTGCAAGGCAGACGGCTTCGATCGCGCCGCGCTCGCGGAGGCCGCGACGCGCTCCGGCAACCTCGCCATTCCCCTGGTGAAGGCGCTGACCGCGCGCGTCGCCGAGAGCGATCAAGACGCCGCGCGCTATGTGCATTGGGGCGCGACCAGCCAGGACGTGATCGATACCGCCACGATGCTGAGCCTGCGCGCCGGCATCGATGCGCTGCTTGCGGATCTGGATCGCGCCATCGCGGGCTTCGCCAACCTTGCCCGCAAGCATCGCCAGACGGCGGTGGTGGCGCGGACCTGGCTGCAGCATGCGCTGCCGATGCCGTTCGGCCTCAAGCTCGCCGAATACGCCGCAGCGCTGCATCGCGCGAAGACGCGGCTCAATCGAATCCGCAAGGAGAGCCTCGCGTTGCAGTTCGGCGGCGCCGCCGGCACGCTGGCCGCACTCGGCGACAACGGACTGGCCGTCGCCGAGCGGCTGGCCGAGGAACTTGATCTGCCGCTGCCGGATGCGCCCTGGCACACCCATCGCGACCGCATTGCGGACGCCGCATCCGCGCTCGCGATCCTGACCGGAAGCTGCGGCAAGATTGCCCGCGACGTCTCGCTGATGATGCAGACCGATGTCGCCGAAGCCTTCGAGCCCGCGGGCACCGGCCGCGGCGGCTCGTCCACCATGCCGCACAAGCGCAACCCGGTCGCGGCCGCGAGCGCGCTCGCCGCCGCCACCATGGCGCCTGGTCTCGCCGCCACGATCCTGGCCGCGCAGGTGCAGGAGCATGAGCGCAGCGCCGGTCCCTGGCACGCGGAATGGCCGACGTTGCCGGCGCTTCTGCTCGTCACCTCCGGCGCGCTTGCCGCGACCGTCGACATCGCCGAAGGCCTCGAGATCGATACCGCGCGGATGCGCGCCAATCTCGATGCCACCTCCGGCCTGATCATGGCCGAAGCGGTCGCGATGGCGCTGGCTGAAAAGATCGGCAAGAGCGACGCGCATCATCTGGTCGAGGCCGCCAGCAAAAAAGCGGTTGCCGGGAAAAAGCACCTGCGCGACGTGCTGGCCGCCGATTCGAAGATCACAGCACAGCTCGGCGCGCAGCGGATCGCCGAGTTGTTCGAGCCGATGGCCTATCAGGGCGCGTCCCAGGCCCTGATCGACCGCCTGCTCGCCTCGCTCGACGGAAACTGACAGGTATCGAATTGTCGTTGCCGGGCTTGACCCAGCCACCCATCCGCTTGAATAGACTTCTTGTTGATGGATGCGCGGGTCGAGCCCGCGCATGACAGCGGAGTTTGAAACCCATGCCGATGATCGATGCCGACGGTTGCCTGCTCAACGTGTCCGTCGAGGGCCGCAACACCGGACCGACGCTGATGCTGTCGAACTCGCTGGGCTGCACCATGAAGATGTGGGAGCCGCAGATGAAGGCGCTAGCGGATCAGTTCCGCGTCGTCCGCTACGACCGCCGCGGCCATGGCAAATCGCAGGTTGCTCCCGGCCCCTATTCGATGGAACGCTTCGGCCGCGACGTGCTCTCGATCCTCGACGACCTCAACATCGACAAGGTGCATTGGTGCGGCCTGTCGATGGGCGGCATGGTCGGGCAATGGCTGGGCGCGAATGCGCCGGAGCGCTTCGGCAAGCTGATCCTCTCCAACACCTCCTGCTACTATCCCGATCCGACCAACTGGCTCAATCGAATCAAGGCGGTGAAGGAAGGTGGCCTCGCCGCCGTCGCCGACACCGTCATCGCAGGCTGGCTGACGGCCGACTTCAGGGAGCGCGAGCCGCAGACCACCGCGAACATGAAGGCGATGCTGCTTGCCTCGCCGGTCGAAGGCTACATCGCCTGCTGCGAAGCGCTCTCCACGCTCGATCAGCGCGAACTGCTGCCGAAGATCAAGAGCCCGACGCTCGTCATCGCCGGCCGCCACGACATGGCGACGCCGGTCGCCGCCGGCGAGTTAATCCGCAGCAAGATCCCGGGCGCTAGCATGACGCTGCTGGACGCCGCGCATATTTCCAATGTCGAGCAGCCGCATGCATTTACTGATGCGGTGATCGGATTTTTGACGCAGCGGTGACGCTCTTAGCCGTCATTGCGAGTGATGCGACAGATACCCGTCATTCCGGGGC
This sequence comes from uncultured Alphaproteobacteria bacterium, assembly GCA_963786015.1. Taxonomy (GTDB): domain Bacteria; phylum Pseudomonadota; class Alphaproteobacteria; order Rhizobiales; family Xanthobacteraceae; genus Bradyrhizobium. The sequence goes on from CAWAXO010000024.1 coordinate 90,221, forward strand.
GATGCGAAGCATCGAGCCCGGAATCTCGAGATTCCGGGTTTCGCCTCTTCGAGGCGCCCCGGAATGACGGCGTAAAAAACAGCGGGAGTATGCACCATGGACGACCAACAACGCCGCGACGGCGGCATGGGCCAGCGCCGCAAGATCCTCGGCAATGCCTGGGTCGACAAGTCGATCAAGAACCGCAATGCCTTCAACACCGATTTCCAGGACCTGATCACGCGCTATGCATGGGGCGAGATCTGGACCCGGCCGCATTTCGACGAGCGCACCCGCCGCGTGCTGGTCATCGGCACCATGGTGGCGCTCGGCCAGTGGGATGAATTCCGCCTGCATGTGCGCGCAGCGCTCGCCGAAGGCGGCTTCACGCCTGATGACATCAAGGAAATCCTGCTTCAGCAGGCGATCTATTGCGGCGTGCCCGCCGCCAATCACGCCGTCAAGGAAGCGTCCGCGATTGTGGAGGAGTTAGCGCTTCTCAAGCGCTAGGCCCTCTGCGGCCGCGCTCTCATCTGCCTGCGGCCGCGCCGGTCGTTCGACCAGCAGCACGATCACGGTGCCGAGCATCATCAGGAGCTCGGTCGCGTGCATCTGCCGCGCCGCGACCTCGCCGACCTGCGAGGCCATCAGCATCGCCGTGAAGCTGATCACGCTGCCGATGCCGAGCGCCATGCCGAGCGCCTCATTGGCCCCGCCGGCTCTACGGATCGCCGGCCGCGACAGCAGCACCAGGAAGACCGTGAAGAACAGCACCACCGTGAGCCGGCCGAGCGCCAGCAGCCACGCGGCGCGGATCATGCCGCCCGCGGCAAGGTGCAGGTGATCGCTGATGAAGAAGGCGACCGAGACATTCGGCCGATCGAAGAAGGCGTGGATCGGCGACACCATCATGTTGAAGGCGATGATGGTCCAGGTCGGGATGAAATAGGCTGCAAGCAGCGCGCCGCTAAAAGAACTGATCCGCCAATTCGTGGACATGTCGCTTCCCATTCGCTCCGCCCGCGCAGGTCGATTGCGCGATGGCTTCGCTACCGAGGTAACGCGCCTCGAATTGAAGCGGCAATTTAAACCCTTCGTTTACCTTAACGTCGCCGGCCCCCGGCTACCTCCGGGCTCAAAGGTGAGGCCACAAAAGAAAAGTCCTGCCTTACGGCGGGACCTCCTTGTGAATTCATCTGCTACGCGAACTAGCGGCCCTGCTGGCCGGGGTTCTGCTGGCCCGGGTGCTGTTGCTGCTGGCCGGGCTTCTGCTGGCCGCCACCCTGCTGTTGGCCGGGCTTCTGCCCCGGGTTCTGGTTCTGCTGTCCAGGATTCTGGTTCTGCTGGCCCGGGTTCTGGTTCTGGCTCATTCAGAGTTCTCCCTTTCCTTGTTCGGAGTAGAGGACCAACGACCCCGGAAAGGATTGGTTGCGGAGGAACAGCGGTTCCAGGCGCTCGTCATTCGGCATGTGGCGATAATCTGTCGTGATTTTGGCAGCCTTTGCTGTCTTGGACGACGTCCGGGCGGCCGGAACACACGAGAGGAACAAACCTCTGTGCAACGCCAAGATGGCCGATCGGCCGCAGTTGCCGCCTCCGGTTCCCACTGTTAGAGATTGACGCGACGCGTCGAGCAAGGCTGCCTGGGGGCCCTCGCCGTGTCATCTCGAACCGGCAGCCAATGGACTATTTCGCGCAACAGCTCATCAACGGTCTCGTGCTCGGCTCGATCTACGGGTTGATCGCCATCGGCTACACGATGGTCTATGGCATTGTCGGCATGATCAATTTCGCCCATGGGGACATTTTCATGATCGGCGGCTTCATCGCGCTGATCACCTTCCTCGTGCTGGTCTCGTTCGGGCTGACCGCCGTTCCCGTCGTCCTGCTGATCGTGCTGCTGGTATCGATGGCGATCACCGCGCTCTATGGCTGGACGGTCGAACGCATCGCCTATCGGCCGCTGAGGCATTCGTTCAAGCTGGCGCCGATGCTGTCGGCGATCGGGATGTCGTTCGTGCTGACGAACTACTCGCAGATCGCGCAAGGCGCCCGCGTCAAGCCGGTGCCGCCCATCATCCCCGGCGGCTACACGCTGCATGAAGGCAGCCGTGGCTTCGTGGTGCAGCTCTCCAACGTCCAGATCATCGTCGTCGTGACGACCGTCGTGCTGTTGCTGCTCTTCACTTGGCTGGTGGCGCGCACGCGGCTCGGCCGCGACATGCGCGCCTGCGAGCAGGACCAGACCATGGCGGCGCTGCTCGGCGTCGATGTCGACCGCACCATCTCCATGACCTTCGTGATCGGCGCTGCGCTGGCTGCCGTCGCCGGCATGATGTACCTGCTCTATTACGGCCTGGTGGATTTCTTCATGGGCTTCGTTGCCGGCATCAAGGCGTTCACGGCCGCCGTTCTCGGCGGCATCGGCTCGCTGCCCGGCGCCATGCTGGGCGGACTCGCGATCGGGCTGATCGAGACTTTTTGGTCGGCCTATTTCTCGGTTGAATACAAGGATGTCGCGGCGTTCTCGATCCTGATCGTGGTCCTGATCTTCATGCCAACGGGGCTGCTCGGCCGGCCCGAGGTTGAGAAAGTTTGACCGGCGTGAGCGGATCGACGTCCGAGCACAGGCCGGAGACAGGCGCGCCCGGTTTCGGCTCCATCCTGCAAAAAGCCTTTACGAGCGCATTCGTCGCGCTGGTGCTGTTCTCGCTGATGATCGGCATCCGCACCGAGGCCGGTCCCACCGGACAGTTGATCTACTGGACACGCTTCGGTGATCTCGCAAGCATGGTTGCGGCGGTGTTCGTCGGCAGCATCGCGATCGAGCTGATCCGGCGATGGCTTGGTCCCTCCGGCGCCGCCAACATCATTCCGCCGTTCGTGCAGGGACGGCTTTCCGGCGCGGGCCGCCTGATCGCTCCGGCGCTCCTGATCTTCACCTTCCTCGTGCCGGTGATCTTCTACAATCAGCGCTACATTCTCGATCTCGGGATCCTCGTCCTCACCTATGTGATGCTCGGATGGGGGCTGAACGTCGTGGTCGGCCTCGCCGGCCTGCTCGATCTCGGCTATGTCGCCTTCTACGCGGTCGGCGCCTATTCCTACGCGCTGCTCGCCACCACCTTCGGCCTGTCGTTCTGGGTCTGCCTGCCGCTCGCCGGCATTCTGGCCTCGCTCTGGGGCGTGATGCTCGGCTTTCCGGTGCTGCGGCTGCGCGGCGATTATCTCGCCATCGTCACGCTCGCCTTTGGCGAGATCATCCGCCTCGTCATCATCAACTGGCAGAGCCTGACCGGCGGCCCGAACGGCATCTCCGGCATTCCGCGCCCGACCTTGTTCGGCATTCCCTTGACCCCCGGCGACGACGGACTTGCCGCGCTGCTCGGCATCGAGTTCTCGCCGACGCACCGCATCGTGTTCCTGTTCTACCTGATCCTGGCGCTGGCGCTGCTGACCAACTGGGTCACGATCCGGCTGCGGCGGCTGCCGATCGGCCGCGCCTGGGAAGCGCTCCGCGAGGACGAGGTCGCCTGCCGCGCGCTCGGCATCAACACCACGACCACCAAGCTCACGGCCTTTGCGACCGGCGCCATGTTCGGCGGGTTCGCCGGCGCCTTCTTCGCGACGCGCCAGGGCTTCATCAGCCCGGAATCCTTCACTTTCCAGGAATCGGCGCTGGTGCTTGCGATCGTCGTGCTCGGCGGCATGGGCTCGCAGCTCGGCGTCGCGCTGGCGGCTCTCGCCATGATCGGCGGCTTCGAGCTGTTCCGCGGCCTCGATCAGTATCGCATGCTGGTGTTCGGCATGGCCATGGTGCTCTTGATGATCTGGCGGCCGCGTGGATTGATCGGGCATCGCGCGCCGACCGTCTTCCTGAGAAAGGCGAAGGCCATCTCCGCCGACCTCGTCAAGGAAGGCAAGGGATGAGCGGCCAAGGGATGAGCGGCGATCGGATCGGCGAACAGATTCTTGCGGTCGACCGTCTGGCGATGCGCTTCGGCGGCATCGTCGCCGTCAACGAGCTGTCGTTCACCGCGGAGCAACGCAAGATCACCGCGCTGATCGGCCCGAACGGCGCCGGCAAGACCACCGTGTTCAACTGCATCACCGGCTTCTACAAGCCGACCGGCGGCACGATCCGCCTGATGCGCGACGGCGCTGACGCGATCGCGCTGGAGAAGCTGAACGATTTCCGGATCGCCAAGCAGGCCAAAGTCGCCCGCACGTTCCAGAACATCCGGCTTTTTCCCGGCATGACCGCGCTGGAAAACCTGATG
>CAWAXO010000025.1:0-98822 GCA_963786015.1 uncultured Alphaproteobacteria bacterium
GTTAGCTGCTGATCAAGTCCCAGCCGCCGCGAGATCTGATGACAACCGTTCGAGATGCCGCACCAAGAACCGCTCCGTTTTAGATTGCCGCAACATCCGCTGATTTTCATTCCGGATTTGGACAATCGTGCGAATCTCGTGCGTGCGCGAGCTTAAAATATTTCAGTTGTAGCGCCCATCTTCGATCCCGAAATAACTCGTCATCAAAGGACTGACATTCAAGTCATTCCGTTGCAGTACTGTGCCCAACATGGTGTTGCGAACGGGCGCGCCGCGCTTTCTGGCTTGGTCTCCATGAGAGGCGCGGCGCGCGATACTTCGTCAAATCGATGTCATAAGATTACAATGACGGCCGCGCCATCGATCGCTGCAATCTCGAAATGACTTATCATTGGACGACCGGCAGGATCACTCCACCGACCGGTTTTTCCCGCAAAGCGGGCATTGTCTGGACATGCTCTTCGACGACCCTGCATATACGCACAGCTTGACAATCATTGACATTGTTCGCGGTCGTCCTGCCAGGGCGAGAGTGGGCTCGGGGGCCGCATAACCGCAAGCAGAGCTAAGGCATGGAATCGACGAGGCGTTGTGCAAGCATCGAAGGACGATTTCGCTCGTACCTTCCGAAGGAGCGCATCAGAGCGCTCTGGGAAACGGAGAGCGGCCTCGCATTCATACAGCGGCAGCGGATTGATTCCGGCCCTTGGGAATCGCGTGAACCGGAGCCGGCCGGCCTTTATCATGTCGCTATCCACGCAATAGATTGCCGTCTCACAGCGAGATACAATGGGCGTATCCGCCATAGCGGCTTTGTCCCGGCAAACACGATTCACTTCGTGCCTCCCGACGCGGAAATGCAGGGCACGGGACGCGGGTCGATCAAATTCCTCTCGGTGAGCTTCAAGCCGGAGTTCCTGGCGAGGCACCTCGAAATCGGTGTCCGTGAACCCTGACGTCGTCGAGCTGCGCGACGTGCCGTCGACCGACGATGTCGGGCTGGCGCGCCTGGCGCAAGCATATGAAGCCATTTCGGCGCGGGGCATCTGCGTCACGCAACTCTATTTCGACACCATAAGACAGGCGATGTTCAACCGCATCGTTCTTCGTCACGCTTCCCGTCCAATGAAGCCCAGGCTTTCGGAGGTGCTCGTCCCTGTGAAAGTCTGCCGTGTCATTGACTACATCGAAGACAATTTGGCATGCGATCTCAGGCTGGTCGAACTCAGCTCGGTGGCCGGGATCAGCCGCTCGCACTTCGCCCGGGCGTTTCGCAACTCGGTCGGCATGGCGCCGCATGCGTTCGTGTTGCAGCGACGCCTCGCGCGGGCTGTCGAGTGGTTGACGCTTCGAACGCTGTCGATGAGCGAGGTCGCTGCACGCTGCGGTTTTGCCGACCAGGCGCATCTCACGCGTGCCTTCAAGTCCCAATTTGGCTATCCGCCCTCCCTGCATGTGCCGAACTAACCGGGCGGGAGCTGGTTCAAGGTGCCCCCAGCAGGCGGTCGTCAACCCGATCCAAGCGCGCAAGGCCGAACGGGCACGCCAGATCGGCATGCCGCCCTGCGCGACGTTAAAAGAACCCGCCATTCGCGACGGGTCCAAGTCTAGGGAGAACGCCCCTAAGATAGTCCAACTCGCTGACTGATTGTGTGGCGGATTTCACACAGCCTTACGATAAAGGAGGCAGATTCACAGCTGAACCAGAGGAAGAACCAAATGCAGTCACAAAGGTACCGCTCCGAATCGCGGCAAGGGCGATAGGTTGCGGCAAGTGCAGCATCCAGATGCACCGTCTCGGAAAACGCCACAGACGGGGCCGTCGCAAATGACGCTCATGGCGAGGCTATATGACGACCTGCTTTCGACCAGAATGCCAAACCACCGCTGGCTGCAAGTGCGGCCTTTCCTGGGACTATCCCGTCAGGCTTCCCATGCGGAAAACGCTTTCAGAATATACCGAAGCCGAATTGCGGAATGAGCTGTTACGACGGGCGGCGCTCTCTCGGGGAGATCAGCGCGCAGGGTAGAGATTCATCAGCCTCGATTTCCAATTCCGACTAAACAGCACAGCACACTTCGTCGTACCACGCCTCCCTATCGGTCGGATTCGGCTCAGCCTGCCGCGATCTTGGCCGCCTCGGCGGCGGCGCGTTGCATGCTATCGGACATTTCGTTCGTCACGGTGCTTTGCTCCTCCACGGCCGCCGCCGTAGACGTCACGTACTCGCTCACATCGCTGATCGCCTGCTTGATGATATTGAGAGCCGCGACGACATCGCCGGAAATCCCATTCAGGCTGCCGATCTCGTGACCGATCTTGTCGGTCGCTTGCTTGGCCTGGTTGGCAAGACTTTTGACCTCGGATGCAACCACCGCAAATCCGCGGCCGGCTTCGCCAGCCCGGGCTGATTCGATCGTGGCGTTGAGCGCGAGCAGATTGATCTGGCCGGTGATGCTGTTGATCATTTCGACGATGCCGCTCATCGACTGCGCCGCCTCGTTGAGACGCTGCGCCTGCGCGTCGGCCGCGGTCACCCGTTGCACCGCGCCGAGTGCGGTTTCTCGCGATTTGGTCATGGTTTCGGAAATTTCGCGAACCGATGCGTTCAACTCTTCGGCGCCGGCTGCAACCTGCTCCATCATGGCTCGGACACGCTCGTTGCCGAGGCGGACCAACACCTGCCGTGTCGTGTCGGTGGCATATTTTACGACCTTGAACGGCTTTCCGTTCAGATCGAGGATCGGATTGTAGGAGGCCTGGATATAGACGTCCCTGCCGTTCTTTCCGATCCGCTTGTATTCGCCGGCCTGATATCGGCCGCGGTTGAGGTCGGCCCAAAACTCTCGATAGCCTGCACCATCGCGTTCCGATGGTTCAACGAAAAGGCTGTGATGCTTGCCCCGAATTTCGCTCAGGGAATAGCCGAGTGCCTTCAGAAAGTTGTCGTTGGCGGTGATGATCGTGCCGTCCATGTTGAACTCGATCACGGCTTGCGACTTGCCGATGGCTTCGATCTGACCGGCAAGGTCCGCGCCGTTCAGTTTTTGCGTCGTGACGTCAGTGGCGAACTTTACGACGCCGAACGGCCTGCCGTTTTCGTCGAGCAGCGGATTATAGGATGCTAGAATCCAGACTTCCTTGCCGTTCTTGCCGAACCGCTTGTATTCGCCGGTCTTGTATTCGCCCCGATTGAGCGCGGCCCAGAACTCACGATAGGCCGCGCTGTCTCGCTCGGCCGGACTTATGAACATGCTGTGGTGTTTGCCCTGGATGTCGCTGAGCGCATAGCCGACTGCCTGCAGGAAGTTGTCGTTTGCGGTCACGATGGTACCGTCGAGCTGGAACTCGATCGTTGCCTGCGCGCGACCGATCGCTGCCATCTTCGAAGTGTCGGCCAAACCGCGCATTTTTTTCTGCGTGATGTCGGTAGCGAATTTGACGACTTTCACCGGCCTGCCGTTCGCGTCGAGAACCGGATCGTATGAGGCCTCAATCCAGATCTCGCGTCCCCCTTTGCCGACCCGTTTAAACTCGGCCGCCTGAAATTCGCCCCGATTGAGCGCAGCCCAGAAGTCGCGATATTCGACGCTGCCGCGCTGCTCCGGCGTCACGAACATCGCGTGGTGCTTGCCCTGGATCTCTTCAAGGCGGTAGCCCAGCACATCCAGGAAATTCTTGTTTGCGGTGACAATCGTGCCGTCGAGGCCAAATTCAATGACTGCATGCGAGCGACCAAGGGCCGCGAGGAGCGCCTGAGCGTCTCCTTGACCCGACTTGCGGCTGAACATCAATCTTTCTCCGAGAGGTATCGAGGACGACCGCCGTGGATTTTTGCATCGGCAAATTCCAAGCGGCGGATGACTTCCAACCGAACCGGATCCTTTGTGCTCTTATTTGACGTTGTCGCCGCGTCCTCCGCGTTCGCTGAATAGCGAACCTGGGACATCTTTTGTTGCCGGTCTGAAGCGAACCGAAGCGCGCCAAGCGCCATTCTGGCGTTGGAAGCCGCAAGGAACGTTTAATGTTCCGGTCGGTACATCTACTGAGATGCCTGAAAAACGCTAGCGGCCAGTGCCGTTGTGCTGGTTTGCATTGGAGACCGGGGGCTGTGCGGGCGCGTTTCTAATCTGGCCATTGTTGACCGGCCCCTGATTGATCCCTCGCTGCGCATAGTTGCCGTTATCGCGCACGAGGTTCCCCTGCGCGTCGCGCTGCGTGTTGACGCCGGATTGTGCTTGTGCCGCACCGCCGCAGGCAACGAGGCAGACGATCGCCAGTTTCAATCTCATTCGGTATTGCTCCATCGTTCATGCGAGGGTGCTCGCGACAATCGCCGAGCAACCCTACCAGCCGGCTGGCACGAAAAGAAGCCGGCAAGAAATACTTCTGATCTTGGGGATATCTCGCCTGTCGCGGCAAAACAGCGCTTCATGAGCCTTTGGTGCGGAAAATGACGACAAGCCGGGCCTGTCGTTCCCGGCCTGTCTAGTTCCTATCGTCGATCGCGCAACCGCGGCGGCGATGATCTCGCCGTCACGCAGGATAAGCAAAACCCGCTCGGCCTACGCCGCTCAGGAACAGAGCCAAATGATGATCAGCGTCAAAGGACCGCCAACGCAAAGGGCTCCGCCGATCATCAACGCAAATGCAGAAAGCAAATTGTCTTCAGCTCGCAATTCACGACTAGACATGACGTTGCTCCATTGAGCCCCCGACGAGCTGCCCCGTCGCCCAAGGATGAACGATCAAAAAACTGGCTTTTCGGACAAGCTGTTATGGCGAGTGACGCGCCATCCGAATCGCTGGGCTCAAGGCTGCGGGGCAATGGTTAAGGAAATATTAACGACAGAGAAGTCGCCCGCTTCCGGCCACACTTGGCCGGGCAAAACGCATTCTCTTCTATCGGAATGTATGGTCCCAGGAATCGCGGTCGGGCAGACCGCTGCTTACTCACGATACCGGGGCGCGCACACCATGTTCGACAATCAAGACTTGGGCAGGTTCGAATCAGCTATCTTTCGTGACGGAAGTCGACTCGGGAGTCTTGCTCGTGCGGCCGAGAACTTGCCAAGCACGAGCCACCTGCACCCACTGGTCGCGCTCAGCTCCACTCGTCGCGGCCGCCCTCCTCATGGCGGTCTCCGCTTCCTTTTGACAGTCGCAGTAGTCTTCCGAGCTCATTATGCGACCGTAACAGACGCCTGGAGCGGCACGGTGGTACACGCCGTCCCGTAGCACTACGGTCTCGTCCCTCTCCCGCGGCCATCAGTCGCAAGGCTCGACGCAAGGCTCGACGCTCCGAGCGAGGACGCCGGTAAGATCCGGCAACTAAAGTCCTGCGTTTCTCCGATCGCGCCAGATCCGAACTACGGTTCCGAACTACGGTTCGCTGCCCCTGTCATCTGCAAGCAAGCTCAAAGCGGTATTGACCTTCGCCAGAACGGCCTCGAGCTCTGCACGCTCATTGGCGCCGAGGTCATCATCTTGCAGCCGATCAAGCACCTGCTGCTTTTGAGCGTGAAGCCTGTCGATCGTCGTCATCGCGGCAGCCCCATCTGCGTACGCCCGGGCTGCTGCTCGGTGCGGTCGCGTCCGTGCGACGATTCGTCCGCCCTCTTCAACAGCGATCCAAGTCTTTCTTGCGCACCGCAACGCGGGCATTTGAAGAGCATTTCCGTTTCAGGCCGTCCCCGTGAACTCTTTGCCGCCATCGGCCAGGAGTGACAGCGCGGGCAAGACATCAGCATTCGATCGGCAGTCGCCATGGGTCAAATTCCTTAAACAACGGTCGCGGTCCCAAGTGCTAAATCGCTGAAGTCTGGAGAGGTTCCCGTGATGCGCTCAGCCTGACCCGCGCGCGCAAGCACAGGACCAGGCTGATCCTGCGGCCCTCGCCGCATCAAGCGGCTGACGTATCCTCTGTGCAGTGACGATGAGCGTGGCCAAATATGAGTTGAAAGCGTTGCAATTTGTGGTTCGATGCTGGGCGGATGCTGCTGTCGTCAACCTGCCACGCGGAAGGTTGCCATGTCTGCCTGTACTCAGTGTCATGGCCAAGGTGGTTTCTCTTACCGGCGTCAGAACGGTGCATCGGCTTTTGCCATTTGCACGAATTGTCGCGGACACCGGTTCGTCGACGACGACGTACCGCCGCCGCCTCCGAAACCTTCGCAACTTCCGCCGTGGCCAGCGCCGCGACGTCACGACCGGATATCGATCGCCGGCCGCTGGCTGACGATCGGTGGCTGCCTCGATGTCTGGCCGAGCGGCCGCATGAATCTCGCCAGGGAATGGGGATATCGGCTCGGCCTGACCGGCCAGGGCATCGCGCTCTGGAACGGCGGAGCCGTTGGCATTCTGTTGCGTGGAAAGCCGCTCGGCGGACGCGGTTATTTTCTCAGATTTTCCAGCGAAAACCTGATCAGCGGGTTCTGTGCCATCAGGCGCGGCCCTCGTCTCCCCCTTACCTTCGAAAGGGACGAGAGCGAGCCCGACACGCCGCGTCTGCAGCAGCGCCGTCACTCGCTGATGTCGTTACTGCGAACGCTCGATCGCGCCGATCCGCACCACCCCCAATCCGAGCATCGAGCTGCCGGCAATCGGCGGCGAGCCGACCTTGGGCGGCGGAACTCTGCCCCCAAGAACTGAGAAGGAAGAACTGAAGAGAAAGAGCTGAGAAACAAAAACGCAGAAAAACAGGAAGGCTCCTGCATCATGCAAGCCAGTCACGGCCGCCGGCCGAAATCAGGCTCCCTTCTTCCGGAATCTGAAATCGCAGCAGGCGGCGCCCTGCATGATGGTCTGACTTCGTTGCAGTTCGAATTCGTCGTTGAAGCTTTCGACCATCGCGTGATCGCGGCTGCATTGGATGCGTGCACCGAGCTCGGCCAACCCCAGTGACTTGAAGAACTCGGCGTAGCCGCACCGCGTCACGTTGAAATCGAAATGCGCCTCGGACTGCTCGATGATCTCGACATCCATGCCGCCGCCGCCGGACCAGACGTTGTTCACGACCGATTTCAGTCCCTCGATATTGCGACCATAAGTCTCCGCCCACTGGGCGCCGTCTCGCACCGCCATCTTGCGAATGGTCGCGGCGAGAACGTCGCGCATCGCGTCCTCACCGAACTTTTCGCTCAAGGCCTCGATGAATGGAATGAGCGCCCGCCCCTCGATTTTGCGGCGCTGGAGATGGCTGATCGGGGTATCCTGAATGTCGGTCATGGCTGCACCAAGAGTTGCTGAGGGCTCTTGATCGCATCCTCGGATGCTCTGCATCAAACCAGTATTTCTCGACGTTTGACATAGGTTTTCTATGCCATGAGAATGAGGCTCTCCCACCGAAAGGCATCGCGCGATGAGCTACCGTCTGCCGTCCCTCAATGGCCTGCGCGCCTTCGAAGCGGCCGCGCGCCACCTCAGTTTCAAGCGCGCGGCCGACGAGCTCTGCGTCACCGCGGGCGCGATCAGCCAACAGGTCAAGGCGCTGGAAGCAAGCCTTGGTGTCCCACTGTTTCGGCGATTGCCGCGTGGGCTGCTGCTGACTGATGCGGGCGAAGGCTATCTGGCGCCGATCAGCGATGCGTTCCGTGCGATTTCGGTTGCGACCGAGCAGGCCGCCCCCGCGCTCCGCGGACGCCGACTGCGTCTCGGCGTCTCGCCCGCTCTCTCGAAACCAGGGCTCAAGGCGATCGATACGCTTCGGCAAAACCGGGACCGGCTGTTTGCGAAGCTCGTCATCACCGATGACCTGAAAGACGTCATCGACGGGACAATCGATGCCCTGCTCCGGCCAAATCAGCAGTCGCCGCCGGGCCTCCATGTCGACCGCTTCGATCTGCGCACCGCTGCGGGCAAACCGCTTTCCATCGCACTCGTCACTTTACCCGGTCTCGCCGGTTGCCGCGAGCATCGAGAACTCGTCGGGCTGCTCCGAAATGGCTGACGCGGTCTGCGGCCGCGCGTCGCGCGCCTTCACGGTTTCCTTCGCGGTTTCTTTGCGAGGTTCCGCGGCACCGCGCAGCCGGCCGTCGCCCATTTGATCGCGACGCCCGTAAAACTCCCGATTGAATAACTCGGCAACGTTCGCCACGATTTTTGTTCGATCGGCCGCGGCAGATGTTTGCGTCGCCTGCGGTCGCGCCCGTGTTAGCGGGATGTCCGTGCTTCAGTCTGACTGAAACGGAGGTGGCCATGGCTACAATTCTTGTCATCGACGACGAGCCCGCGGTGCGTAGCGTCATCAAGCTCTTGCTCGAGAGAGCGGGGTACGCGGTCGTGCTGTGCGCCGACGGACGAGCAGCGCTCGACATTCTCCCCGACCATGATTTCGCGGGAGCGTTGATCGACCTTGGCCTGGAGCCGGTGGAACAACGTCACGTGATCGAAGCAATTCGCGAGGCGGAGCCGGCGCTGCCGATGGTCGTGATGTCCGGCGTTCTGGTTGGTGTCGATGATGACAGTATCATCGGCCTGCCGTCGCACATCGGCGGGCTCCATCAGCTTCCGAAGCCTTTCAAGCCGGTCGAACTGATCGAGCTGGTGAATGCCGTGACAAGTCCGCCCTCTCGAATCGGGGAGTGGCCTGCGGGACCGAGCGTTCGCCCTTGATTTGTTGCGCAGCAATTCTGCGAGACGGCATGCTTCGGCGCGCTGGCGCGGATGGATTTATGCACAGCATCTTCGCAGCATATTCACACGGCATCCCGTCGCGATGCCTGCAGGATTTCAACGAGTTACCGCGCACAAATCCACACCAGTGGATATCAGTGATCAGCTATCAAACGCCATCCGGCAGGCCTCGCTCAAGCTCGCCTTCTGTCGCCTGAGGCAGGCGGTGATAGCCCGAACATTGGGGATCTCGCCGGCGCACAAACGATAGACATCGGGCGTGCAGGCCCTGCGTTGCTCCGGCGTCCCCTGGGCGGAAGCGGAGGCGGCCGCGAACAGGGAGAGGAACAGTCCGAGGGTGGAAGCCCTCCTGGCTCGGCTGGTCATCGCGGCCCGGCTGCTTCGGGCCGCGAGACGACGAAATCTTGTTTTCATCACTTGTTTGCCCTTGTTTTCGCCACGACTCAGTGGCGCGTGGTCGGATCTGGGCCAGATAGGCTAAATTTCTCCTTGAAACCGTGATATTTCTCACACCTTGGCGCCGAAGGCCGTGCATAGGTTCCTGCGCGGGGAATGGAAGAATCCAGTAACCATTCAAGCCGCGATCGCCGGATCTGTAAAATTTGAGCGACCCGCTCAATCCGGAACCAAAAGAAATTTGCGACCGTGCGCCCCCGATGAGGAGGACGCGATGAGTGAAGTTGAGTTCGAGTGTTTGCTGGACGTTGTGCGCAGCGCCGTTGCGCCGATTCCCGGGGAGGACTGCATGCGGGCTCACCTGCCGATCTACAATACGTCACCAAGCCTGGCGCCGAGAGCGGCCAACGACAATGCTCACGCCTGGCCGTTGATCCCGTTTCCGGAAGGTTGGAGCGCCGCCTTCTAAGAGGCGAGCGTCGTTATTGCCACGCTCTCGAGCGAGAGGCCGGGCGTCCGCCCGGCCGTTTGTCATGCGCGCGCAAAAAGCGCAAACCACCACTCTCGAGCCCGATTGCTGCGGCCGGCGCGGTTATTGTCGCAGCGGACATCGGAGCTTGCGCCGGCGACATCCATCACAATGGAGCTCGAATTTTAAGCCGTCGCGCCGCCGTCCAGATCGACGAGGTAGACGAACATCAGGCCGTCTGACGGCCGACCATTGCTTTTAGCCTCGGCAAACAGAACTGTCTCCTCAGGTAGCGCGAACCGGGCTCGCAATTTGGCTTTCCCATCCCACAGCGGAACGCCACCTGACCTGGCCTCGGTCAAATCATCCTTCAGCCAATGCTCGTGGCATAGCTCGCGGGCTTCGCGGAGATTCTGAGCCTCGAATGTCACCGTCGGCTTATCACCGATATCGATCGTGAAAATGGTGGGCATCAGGCCAGCGGTCATTTCGCTTTCGCTTTCAGCCCCAGTTCGACGAGGCGGCAGATGGCCTCGGAACGACCGGGCTTATCATCTTGCTCTTCGGCTCAAGCGTGGACCTTGGCAAGGAAATACAGCGTTCGCACGTTGCCGCCCTCTTGGGCTGCTTACCAAGCGCTGACGTGAGAAAATGAGGGCTCGACTGCAAGATGTTGATTTTATTGGAGGCCACGTCCGGAATTGAACCGGAGTAAACGGTTTTGCAGACCGCTGCGTAACCACTCCGCCACGTGGCCCCAACGGGGCGGATCAATACAGACGATCAAGGGCTTAGGCAACTGCCCACGGCTGCGCTTCCGGCAATTTCCGAAATTCAATTCCGTTGGAATTCTGAAACTCCGGTGCTCGATCCGTTCCAGGCTTTCGGTCGGGGTTCTCCGTATCCACCCCCGAGCCATCAAGCTTGCCGAGAAAGACGAGCGCCAGAGGCGCTAACGGCCCAATCAACACCGCCGTCCAAAGCCAGGCCTGGAACGATCTGTTACGGGCGCGCGCCATGTGGCCGGCAAGTGCTATTGAGCCTATCGAAACGATGAAATAAATCGGGTCCATTCGATCGCCTCTGATCTGCCTTGTGGTTGTTTTATAGCATGAAGTCGGCTCTCCTGGATTGAGGCCCGCGGCTCAACATGGTGTGAGTTGCGCACGTTTAGCGTGTCGCAAGAAGGGATCACCACGATAGCCCCAGGATTTCCACTGTATGGCCTTGCTTTGGCCAAAACGACATTGCGTGTGGGGCGGATCGTGGACCCAGCGTAGATCCGAACCCCGCCCCAATTGGGCGATATTGGACGGAACAAGGAGCGCCAATGCATTCCACGCCGAACTCTGAGCAGGTCGATCCGAGCGTGATTTCCCTCGCCCCCGGCGACGAGAGGCTCGTCAACGATGAGCAGACCGTGCGCGAGGCGCTCGCGCGCGTGCATGAACGGCCTTCGAACGCGCCCCCGGATACCGCGTCCATTTCCCTGGACCCGCAGGTCACGTCCTTCCGTCCCAACGCCACGGGCGGATCATCCGGGATCAGGACGGCGATTCGCGGGATCTTCGGCGCGTTTCTAGTCGGCCTTATTGGCTCCGGGGCTTTCGCCTGGCAGTCTTCCTACGGACACGCCGCAAGGCAGATCGTGGCCGAATTGGCGCCGCAGCTCATCCCGAGTTCGCTGCTCCCCGGAAGCAAGTCCGAGCCCGAAGCGCAGCCCGGCTCTGCGACCGCTCAGGCGGCTACCGCGGACGCCGCCCAGCCTGCGACGGATGCATCGGATGCGAATGCATCGCAACCGGCGGCAGCGCCGCAGCAGCAACCAGCAATTCCGGCTCAGACAGCTTCGCCGGCTGCAGCCCAAGCCGCGGTGCAGGATGCCGCGACGGCGGCAGCTTCGTCTTCGCCTCCGGATCAAGGCCAGCTTCTGCAGACCATGGCACGCGATCTCGCCGCCGCGCGGCAGAAGATCGCGGAACTCGAGACGAGTCGAGCAGCAACTCGCCCGCGACAACGCGGCAACCGCCGCGCAACTCAAGACGGCCCAGGATCAGGTCGCCCGCCTGCTGGCCAAGTCGCCGGAGCCGAAGATTTCGGAAGCCAAGCCGCCTGAGCCGACCCCATCTGGCACGAAAGTCTACGCGCAGGCGTTGCGGCCGAAGCCGCCGGCTGCGCCGCGCCGGCCGGTTGCGAACCCTCCTACGCTACGTCCCGTAGCAGCAACGATGCCAGCAGGGATGCCGCGACCGCTTGCTCCGCCGCCGCAGGCGGCGGCCCAGCCGCTGGCTCCCGCGCCGCTGCCCGCCCCGATCGTCCAGCCCTCGGAGGACCAGGTGCAGATGACGTCGGCGCCGCGTCCGCCGATGCCCGTTCCGCAGTAGCGGTCCTGCACGACGCGATCGGCCCGCCGCGGGTCGATCGCGCCTGACTGATTGGTCTTCTACTTGGCTTTCGATTTCGCCTTCCGGCGCCGGAAATCGCGCCTGTGGCGCGGCGCCGGACGAGGCGCGAGTTCGGGCGTGGCGGCCTGGACCTCGCGGTATCGGGCGAGCATGCGCTCGAAACTGGCATTGAGGGTAGCGGAAATCTCCGGCCGCTTTTCCAGCCCGGCAATCAGCATCGCAGCCGCCTCGATCGTCGACAGCCCGTCGCGGCGCGGCTCGCGGCGCAACTGGCCGTAGCGCGAGGGCCGCTGCGGGCCGAGAATCACGCGCTGGCATTTCAGCATCCAGGGATTGCGCCACCACAGCGCCTTGGCCTGGCTCCAGGTGCCGTCGAGCAGCACCACGCCTTCGATGCGATCGAGGATCGCGCGCTGCCTCTCCGCTATCTCACCCTTGCGGTTGATCGCCACGATCTCGGCATCGGTGTCGAGATCGGCGACCTTGGACGAGCCAAGATACAGCACCGCCCAGCGCGCGGGATCGGCCACCGGCCGGCCCAGCGCCTTGGCAAGGCTCGGCCACGACAGCCCGATCTTGAACGGTCGCATTGGCAAAGTGCAGCGCCGCGAGCCGCGCGGTGCCGAGCGCCCTGTCCTGCTCCTGCGGATGCTGCAGGATCAACAGGGAGATGCGGTTCTGGACCGGCGTGACGCTGTCGCAGATGCACAGCGGCAACGGCTTGAGGCAGCGCGGGCAATCCGCCACTTCATCCGCGGCCCGCGAGCCTCCTCAGATGTGTCCGACATAAGATTTATCCGATCTGGCGCGGCTATACGCTTCGCCGCGGCCGGCTACAACCGAGGCTATGCCCTATTCCGCGGGCGCGGCGACGGCGGCCGGATCGGATCGGCGCCGCAACCGATCGATCAAGAGATAGATCACGGGCGTCGTGTAGAGCGTGAGGATCTGCGAGACGAACAGCCCGCCGATGATGGTGATGCCGAGCGGCCGCCGCAGCTCCGTGCCCGGGCCGGTCGCGATCGCCAAGGGAATGCCCGGCGAACAGCGCGGCCATGGTCGTCATCAGGATCGGCCGGAAACGGGCAAGGCACGCCTCGAAGATCGCGTCCGCCGACGACAGGCCGCGCTCGCGCTCGGCTTCCAGCGCGAAATCCACCATCATGATGCCGTTCTTCTTGACGATGCCGATCAGGAGGATGATCCCGACAAAGGCGATCACGGTCAGCGGCGTGCCGGTGACCTGAAGCGCCAGCAGCGCGCCTAGTCCCGCGGACGGCAGGGTCGAAATGATCGTCAGCGGATGGGCGAGGCTCTCATAGAGCACGCCGAGCACGATATACATCGCGACCAGCGCGGCGAGGATCAGAAGCGGCTGCCGCCCGCTGGTCTTGCTGAAATCGCCGGCATTGCCGTCGAAACTGCCGCGAATGCCTTCGGGCATGTGCAGCTCATCGACGGCGCGCTGGATGTTCGCGGTCGCGACCTCGAGCGGCACGTCCGGCAGCAGGTTGAACGACACCGTGGTCGACGGAAACGACTGCGAGTGAAACACCGCCAGCGGCGACAATCCGCGCTGCAGATGCACGACGCCCGAGAGCGGCACCTGCACGCCGCCCGCGCCCGCGACATAGATACGGTCGAGATTGGACGGATCGCTCTGGAATTGCGGATCGGTCTCGAGCACGACCATGTACTGATTGCGCTGCGTGTAGATGATCGAGATCTGCCGCTGCGAAAACGCGTTGTTCAGCGCATTGTCGATGTCCTGCACGCGAACGCCGAGCGTCGAGGCCTTCTGGCGGTCGATCGACAGCGTGAGCTGCAGGCCGCCGGGATCGCGGTCGGAGGAGACGTCGGTGATGCCTTCCACCGTCTCCATCCGCTTGGCGACGATCGGCGCCCATTTCTGCAGCAGGTCGAGATCGGTCGACGACAGCGTATATTGATAATCGGAATCGCTTTGCCGGCCGCCGGCGCGAACGTCCTGCGCGGCAAACATGAACAGGCGGATGCCCGGGACCATGAAGAGATTGCGGCGCAGACGGTCGATCACCAGTGCCGTCGAGACCCCTCCCCGCTCCTCCGGCGGCTTCAGGCTGATGAACATGCTGCCGCGATTGAGACGTGCCGCCGCCGCCGCCAAGCACCGAGCCGATGCCGGCGACCGCCGGATCGGCCATCACGATATCGGCGAGCTGCTGCTGCAAGCCCAGCATCGACTGGAACGAAATGTCGGGCGAGGCCCGCGTCGAGCCGATCACGAAGCCGGAATCGTCGACCGGGAAATAGCCCTTCGGGGTCTTGATGTAGAGCGTCACCGTGAGCGCGATGGTGGCAAAGAACACGAGAAGCGTCAGCAGCGGAAAACCCAGCACGCCACGCAGCGTGTACGCATAGAAAGCCACGATGCGCGACAGCGAGCCTTCGACGATGCGGTCGAACCAGGTCGCCCGGTCCGAGGTCGCCTCGTGGATATAGTGTGCGCAGATCATCGGCGTGATCGTGAGCGACACCAGCGTCGAGACCACGATCGCGAAGGTCAGCGTCAGCGAGAACTCGCGCAGCAGCCTGCCGACGATGCCGTCCATGAAGATCAGCGGCGTGAAGGCTGCGATCAGCGACAGGCTGATCGACAGCACGGTGAAGCCGATCTGCTTCGCGCCCTCCTGCGCCGCCTGGAAGGGCCGCATGCCCTGCTCGAGATTGCGGTACATGTTCTCGATCATGACGATGGCGTCGTCGACGACGAAGCCGACCGAGATCGCGAGCGCCATCAGCGACAGATTGTCGATCGAGAATCCCGCGAGCCACATGCCGGCGCAGGTTCCGGCCAGCGCCAGCGGCACTGAAACCCCCGCCGCGATCGTCGGCGTCAACCGGCGCAGGAAGGCGAACACCACGACCATCACCAGGAACGCGGTCGCCAGCAGCGTCAACTGCATGTCGAGCACGCTGGCGCGGATGGTGCCGGTGCGATCGACCAGGGTGGAGATCTCGACCCCCGCGGGAATCCATTGCTTCAACTCCGGGATCAGCGCCTTGACCCGGTCGACGGTGTCGATCACGTTGGCATCGCCCTGCTTGGTGATCTGGATCAGCACCGCCGGCTGCTTGTTGAACCAGGCGATCGAACGGACGTTGCGGACGGAATCCTCGACGTCGGCGACATCGGAGAGCCGGACGAAGTTGCCGTTCGCGCTCTTGATCACGATGTCGCGGAACTCGGCCGCGGTCCGCATCTGCTTGTTGATCGCGATCGTTTCGCTCTGGCGGCCGCCGTTGAAGATTCCGACCGGGCCGAGCGGATTGGCGTTGATGATCGCGGTCCTGACGTCGTCGGTCGCGATGCCGGCATTCGACAGCGCGACGGGATTGAGCGCGATCCGCACCGCGGGCTGGTCGGCGCCGCTCACGGTCACGTCGCCGACGCCGGGCACCTGCGACAGGCGCTGGGCGAGCACGGTATCGGCGACGTCGTAGATCGCGCTGGTCGAGATCGTCTTCGACGTCAGCGCCAGCACGAACACGGGTGCGGCGGCCGAATTGGCCTTGCGGAAGCGCGGCAGGGTCGGCAGATCGCTCGGCAGATCGGCGAGCGAGGCATTGATCGCGGCCTGCACGTCGCGCGCGGCGCGATCGATGTCGCGGCCGATCGCAGAATTGGAGCTGGATGTTGGTGTTGCCGAGCGAGCTGGTCGAGGTGATCTGCTCGATGCCCGCGATTTCGCCGAGCCGCCGCTCCAGCGGCGCGGCCACCGTCGCCGCCATCACCGACGGATCTGCGCCCGGGCGGCTCGCCGACACGCGGATCGAGGGAAAATCGACATTGGGAACCGGCGCGACCGGCAGAAATTCGTAGGCCACGACGCCGACCAGGAACAGCCCGATCGAGAGCAGCGTGGTGCCGACCGGCCGGCGGATGAACGGCTCGGAGATCGAGGCCATTATCGTCTGGCCCCGCTCATTGCATGCCCTCGGTCGCCCCCGCGACCGGCGGAGAGGCCACGTCGGGACCGGCCGGCGGCAGCGCCCGCTCCAGCCTGCGGTTGACGCGGTCGAGCGCGAGATAGATCACCGGCGTGGTGTAGAGCGTCAGGAGCTGGCTCAGCAGCAGGCCGCCGATGATCGAGATGCCCAGCGGAAAGCGCAGCTCCGCACCGGTGCCGCTTTCGATCGCAAGCGGCAGCGCGCCGAACAGCGCCGCCAGCGTCGTCATCATGATCGGACGGAAACGCAGCAGACAGGCCTGCACGATCGCCTCGGCTGCGGACATGCCCTGATGCCTTTCGGCTTCGAGCGCGAAATCGATCATCATGATCGCGTTCTTCTTGACGATGCCCATCAGCAGGATGATGCCGATCAGGCCGATGACCGAGAGGTCCTGTCCGAACAGCATCAGCGCCAGGATGGCGCCGACGCCGGCCGACGGCAGCGTCGAGAGGATGGTGATCGGGTGGATATAGCTCTCATAGAGCACGCCGAGCACGATGTAGATGGTGACGACTGCGGCCAGGATCAGCCAGGGCTGGCCGGCCAGCGATTTCGAGAACTCGGCGGCATCGCCCGCGTAGATGCCGACGATGCTGCCGGGCATGCCGATGCGCGTTTCGATCGCCTTGACCGCATCCACGGCCTCGCCGAGCGCAGCGCCCGGCGCCAGGTTGAAGCTGAGCGAAACCGCCGGGAATTGCGCCTGGTGCGAGATCACGAGCGGCGCGGTGGTGCGAACCAGCGTCGCGACCGTGGAGATCGGCACCTGCCCGGCGGGACTTCCGACCGCCGCGGCGACACCCGGCACATAGAGCTTGGACAGAATCGAGGGATCGCGCTGATACATCGGCAACGCCTCCAGCACGACGCGGTACTGGTTGGCCTGCCCGTAGATGGTCGAGATCTGCCGCTGCGCGAATGCGTCGTTCAGCGTGTCGGTGATGGTCTGCAGGCTGACGCCGAGCTGGCCCGCGCGCTGCCGGTCGATATTGAGCTGGGCGCGCAGGCCGCCTTCCTGCGATTCCGACGAGACGTCGCGGAACAGCGGATCGCTCCGCATCTCCGCCACCAGCGGTTGCCCCATTCCGTCACCAGCGCCGCGTCGGTGCCGGTCAGCGTGTACTGGTATTGCGAGCGGCTCGACTGGGTCGAGATCTGCACGTCCTGCACCGGCTGGAAGTAGATCGTCATGCCGGGGATCGACGGCGACCTTCTGCTTCAGCCGTTCCACCACGACGCCGACGTCATCGCGTCGTTCGCCGCGCGGTTTCAGCGTCATCACGAGACGGCCGACATTGGTGGTCGGATTGACCGAGCCGGCGCCGATCACGGAGACGACACCGATCACATCCGGATCGGCTCCTGATCGCATCGGCAGCCTCGGTCTGCCGGTTCTGCATCTCGGCAAAGGAGACGTCCGGACCCGCCTGGGTCACCGCGGTGATCGAGGCGGTGTCCTGCAGCGGCAGGAAGCCCTTCGGCGCGACGACATAGAGGATCATCGTCGCGGCCAGCGTCGCAAAGGTGACCAGCATGGTCGCGCGCTGGCGCTCCAGCACCCAGAGCAGCGTGCGATGGTAGACATCGACCATGCGGTCGATCAGCCGGCTGATCGCGTCGAGGCCGGGAACGGACATCTCCTCGCCCGCATGCTTCAGGAGGCGCGAGCACATCATCGGCGTCAGCGTCAGCGAGACCACCGCCGAAGTCACGACCGCGATCGTCAGTGTCAGCGCGAACTCGCGGAACATGCGGCCGACCAGCCCGGACATGAACAGCAGCGGAATGAACACCGCGATCAGCGACACCGTCAGCGAGATCACGGTGAAGCCGATTTCGCTGGCGCCGCGCAGCGAGGCGCTCATCGCGGATTCGCCGTTCTCCATGTGACGAACGATGTTCTCGATCATCACGATGGCGTCGTCGACCACGAAACCGGTGCCGATCGTCAGCGCCATCAGCGACAGATTGTCGAGGCTGAAGCCCGCGAAATACATCACGCCGAAGGCTCGTGATCAGCGACAGCGGCAGCGCGACGCCCGCGATGATGGTGGCGCGCAGCGAACGCAGGAACAGCAGCACCACGAGCGTGACCAGCACGACGGCCAGGACCAGCGTGAACTGCACGTCGTGGACCGAGGCACGGATGGTCACGGTGCGGTCGCTGACGATGGTGAGATTGACGCCGGCCGGAATTGCGCGCTGCAATCTCGGGATCTCGGCCCGGATTTGCCTGACGACCTCGATGACATTGGCGCCGGGCTGGCGCTGGATGTCGATGATGACCGCCGGCGTGCCCTGGTACCAGCCGCCGGTGCGGTCGTTTTCCAGCCCGTCGACGATGACGGCGACGTCGCCGATCGTGACCGGCGCGCCGTTGCGGTAGGCGATGATGATCGGCTTGTAGGCGTCCGCTGCGGCGATCTGGTCGTTGGCGGCGATGGTGTAGGACTGCTGCGCGCCGTCGAGCGAGCCCTTGGGGCCGGAGACGTTGGCGCCGGCAATCGCGTTGCGCAGATCCTCCATCGCGATGCCATAGGCGGCAAGGCGGGCGAGATCGGCCTGCACGCGCACCGCGGGCTTCAGCCCGCCCAGCACCGTGACGCGCCCGACGCCGGAAATCTGGCTCAGGCGCTGCGCCAGGATGGTGTCGGCGATGTCGCTCATCGCGCGCAGCGAAATCGTCTCCGAGGTCAGCGCCAGCGTCAGGACCGGCGCGTCGGCGGGGTTCACCTTGGCGTAGACCGGCGGGTACGGCAGGGTCTTCGGCAGCACGCCGGCCGCCGCGTTGATCGCCGCCTGCACGTCCTGGGTCGCGCCGTCGATGTCGCGGTTGAGGTCGAACTGCAGCGAGATCTGGCTGACGCCGAACGAGCTGGTCGAGTTCATCGACGACAGCGACGGAATCTGGCCGAGCTGACGCTCGAGCGGCGCCGTGATCAGCGAGGCGATCACGTCGGGGCTCGCGCCCGGCAATTGCGTCGTCACCTGCACGGTCGGGAAATCGACCTGCGGCAGCGCCGACACCGGCAGCGCGAAATAGCCGAGCACGCCGCCGATCAGGAGCGCGATCCCGAGCAGCGAGGTCGCGATCGGACGGCGGATGAAGGGTTCGGAGACGCTCATCGCTCCCGTGCTCCCTGCAGCCTCAAGGCGGAATTTTCGGGTCATGGCTGCGCCTTTGTCCCGCCGCCTGACGCATTGTCCCCCGATGCTGGCCCCCCGGCTGGCCCCCGGTGCGGGCGCCGGTCCGGTCCGCCCCTTCTGATCGCCCTCGCCTTGGGAAGCATCGTCACGGCGGTGCCGGCGCTCGCCGTCCTTGCCCTGCCAATCCTTCTTGCCCTGCCACTCTTTGTGGCCCTGTCCGTCCTTGGCTTGACCGTCCCTGGCTTGTCCGTCTTTGGCCTGGCCATCCTTGCCTTGACCGCGGCTGCCCTCTTGCGCGGCGCGAGGTCGGCCGACGGCGTCTCGTCGTTGCTGCCGATGATCGACCTTGGCGCCATCGGACAGGTTGGCAAAGCCGGTCGTCACCACGCGGTCCGATCGGCGACAGGCCGCTCGCGATCACGGCCTGCGTCTCGTTCTGCTGCGTCACCGCGACCGGCTTCGCGGTCACGGTGTTGTCCTCGCCGATGACATAGCTGAACGTTCCCGATCGGCCCGCGCTGCACCGCCGAGGTCGGCACCACCAGCGCCTTCGAGAGCGTCTCGACCTTGAGGCGCACATTGACGAACTGGCCCGGGCCAGAGCTGGAAATTGCCGTTCGGGAATTCGCGCCTTGAGCTTCAGCGTGCCGGTGGTCGGATCGACCTGGTTGTCGATGCCTTTCAAGGTGCCGGTGTCGACCACGGTGACGCCGTCATTGCCGAACACATCGACCGCGAGCGCGCCCTTGGCGGCGGCCGCGTTGACGCGCATGATCTGCTGCTGCGGCAGGCTGAACTGCACCGCGATCGGCTGCAACTGGGTGATGATGACGAGGCCGGTGGCGTCGGCGGCGTGGATGATGTTGCCCTGGTCGACCTGGCGCAGGCCGGCGCGGCCCGAGAGCGGCGCAATGATCTTGGTGTAGCCAAGCGTCGCCTGCGCGTTGTCGATCGCGGCCTGATCGGCCTTGATCAGCGCCTCCTGCTGGGCGACCAGTCGCGCGCTGCGTGTCGGCCTGCTGCTTGGAGCCGGCATTGCTGGCGGCAAGCTGCTGATAGCGGATCAGGTCGAGACGCTGGTTGGCGAGCAGCGCTTCGTCCTGCGCCTTCTTGGCCACCGCCTGATCGTATTGCGCCTGATAGATCGCAGGATCGATCTCGCCGAGAACGTCGCCCTTCTTGACGTCCTGACCTTCGGTGAAGTTGACCGCGATCAGCTTGCCGTCGACCTGCGAGCGCACCGTCACGGTGTTGAGCGCGCGGACCGTGCCGACGCCGTCGAGATAGACCGGCACGTCCTGGACTGCGCGGCGTCGCCGCCAGCACCGGCACCGGCAGATCCGGACGCCCGTTGCCGCCCTTGGTGGCCTGCTTCTGCTGCAAGCGCGATCCAGCCGACATAGCCGAGGCCGCCGAGGATCAGGAGCGTGATGACGATCGAGACGAACCTGCGGCCGCGCGCGCGGCCCTTGCGCGCGACGCGGCTCGCCCGTGACCTTGCCGGTCTCGTTCGGCTTAAAGAGCATTGACCGGCTTCTCCATCCTCGGCTCCCAGCCGCCTCCCAGCGCCTGGTACAGGCTGACGATCGCGAGCAGCCGGGCGAGTTCCGCCTGCCACAGCGCGTCTTCGGCCTGGAACAATGTCTGCTGCGTATTTAGCACAGTTACGATGTCGGCTGTTCCGGCGCGAAGCTGTTGCTCGGCAAGTTGAAAGGCGCGCCGCGAGGACGCCACGACCTCGCGCTGCAGGCGCAGCTTGATCGTGGTCTGCTTGATCGAAAACAGCGCGTTGTCGACGTCGGCGAAGGCCTGGACGACGGTCTTGCGATAGGTCTGCAGCAGTTCGTCCTGCCGCGCCTGGGTCTGCTCGAAATTGCCGAGAATACTTGCCGCCGTCGAAGATCGGCTGGGTCGCGGAGCCGACCAGGCTGAAGAAGGCCGCATGCGGCTGGAACAGCGAGACCAGGGCGGAGCTTTGATAGCCGCCCTGCCCGGTCAGCTGGATGCTCGGAAAGAACTGCGCGCGGGCACTGCCGATATTGGCGGTGGCGGACGCAAGCTGCGCCTCCTGGCGGCGGATGTCGGGCCGCTGCGTCAGCAGTTCCGAGGGCAGGCCGGGCGTCACCCGCGGCGAGGACAATTGACGCAGCGAGCCGCCGGTGACGCGCATGCTCTCCGGCGGCCGCGACACCAGCACCGCCAGCGCGTTGATGTTCTGGTCGAGCGTCTGCCGCAGCGGCGGCACCAGCGCCTTCTGGTTGGCGACAACGCTCTCCTGCTGCGCGACGTCGAGATCGGTGCCCGGTGCCGGCCTTGCGCCGCTCCTTGATCGCATCGAGGATGCGCGAGGCACTGGCGATGTTGCGCTCGGCGGTCCGGATCCGGTCCTGCGAGCCGAGCACCTGGAAATAGGCGTTGGCGACGCTGGTCAGCGTGGTGAGCGCCGTGACGTCGCGATCGAAGCGGTCGGCGGTCGCGGTCTCTTCCGCGGCCTGCAGCGCGTCGCGGTTCTGGCCCCAGAAGTCGAGCTGGTAGCTGGCGCTGAGCGAAGCCGAATAGTTCACCACCTCGCGCCCGCCGATGCTCAGCCCGCTGGCGCTCGAGCCCGAGGTGCGGGAATAGGTCTCCTGCCCGTCGCCCTGGAGGCGTCGGCAGCAGCGCCGCGCCGGCCTGGCGCGCCAGCGCATCGGCCTGTTTGAAGCGCGCGACCGCGGCGGCGATGTCGAGATTGACCCGCTGGGCTTCCTCCATCAGCGCGGTCAATTCCGGCGAGCCGAAGCCGCGCCACCAGTCGAGCGTGGGCAGCTTTGTCCGGATCGACCCTGCCGGCGTGCTTGTAGCCCTCGGGGACATCGAGCGCGGGATCGGGAATGTCCTGGGTCAGAACGCAGCCGACGGAACTCGCGATCAGACCCAGCGCAGCGCACCATCGCGCCGCGCGCACCAGACGGGACATGACGACGCGCCGCCGCGAAAGGCCAGCGCGCCGCAAGACTTGCGGCCTCACATCCACCCTCCGCCGGCAGCCTTGCCCGGCACAAAACGCGCCGCGAATCGCGGCGATCGATTCGCAAGCGGCGTTCGGAGGGATTGCCCGTAAGTTCTTCACGTCGTGATGCTTTCTGCCCGGCCGGTATTCTAGCGGGGGCCCGGGGGCGCGGACAGTCCTGTTCCCGCGCGCGTCCGGCGCGCCGATGGCGGTCCCGGATGATCAGAGCGAATGAAGGAATCGCAGGCCTATGCCGGTTTTCATAGGGTTTTCCGCGTCGCGAGGCGATCGGTCGCGGCCCGGCAATCTTACCAAGATTTCATTCGTTCTCCCCTGTTTTCGCGCCACTGCGTCCTCCCTGCCACGTTGAAACCCGGGGCGGCCCACGGACGTATCTCGCCCATCGAATTCATGGGACAGGGATCTTGATATGCAAGTCGCGGTGATTGGGACGGGAATTGCAGGCAACGCCGCGGCCTGGACACTTTCAAGACGTTACCCGGTGACGGTCTATGACCGCGAACTCCGCCCCGGCGGACACAGCCATACCGTCACGATCGACTATGACGGCGAGCCGATCGCCGTCGATATCGGCTTCATCGTCTACAATGAGCTGAACTATCCCGAGCTCACCGCGCTGTTCGACCATCTCGACGTCGAGACGGTCGAAAGCTGCATGAGCTTTTCGGTCACGGCCGACGGCGGCCGCTTCGAGTGGAAAGGCGGCGGCGACAACTGGTTCGAGACCGCGAAGGGACTGTTCGCGCAGCGGCGAAACCTGCTGTCGACCTCCTATCTCTGGATGCTGCGCGACATCCTGACCTTCAACAATCAGAGCGTCGAGGACTACAAAGCCGGCCGGCTGGCAGGATTGACGCTCGGCGACTATTTCCGTCAACGTCATTTCGCGCCACGGCTTCTGACCGATTATCTCGCCCCGATGGGTGCCGCGATCTGGTCGGCTCCGGCTGCCGAGATGCTCGACTTTCCCGCCGAGAATTTCGTCGCCTTCTTCAGCAATCACCGGCTGCTGCAAAACGATCGGCCGGTCTGGCGCACGGTCAAGGGCGGAAGCCACCGCTATGTCGAGAAGCTCGCCGCGACCTTTCGCGACCGCCTGCGGCTTGGTTGCGCGGTGACGTCGATCGAGCGCACCTCGCATGGCGTCGTCGTCCACGACAGCCACGGCCGCAGCGACATCTACGATCACGTCGTGATCGCCTCCCACAGCGACCAGGCGCTGGCGATGCTGTCCGACGCCGACGATCGGGAGCGCGCCATTCTCGGCGCCATCGGCTACTCGCCCAACACGGTCTACCTGCATCGCGACACGAGATTGATGCCGAAGCGCCGGCGCGCCTGGGCATCCTGGAATTTCCTGCGCTGGCAGCGCCAGGCCGTGATGGAGAACGACGTCGCCGTGACCTATTGGATGAACAATCTGCAGGGCATCGATCACGACAAGCCGCTGTTCGTCAGCCTCAATCCGCCGTTTGCGCCGGCAGCCGGAGCTGACTTTCGGCAAATATCTCTGCGATCATCCGCGATATACCGCCGCAGCCTTCGCCGCGCAGAAGCGCCTCGCCGACATCCAGGGACGGCGGCACACCTGGTTCTGCGGTGCCTGGACAGGATATGGTTTTCACGAAGACGGATTGCGTTCGGGACTTGCGGTCGCCGAAGCGCTCGGCGCGGTGGCGCCCTGGCGCCAGCCGCCGCCTGGACTGGCGGAAGCCGCGGAGTAGCGATGTCCGCTCGGCGCACCGAGACGCACGACATGATGGACGCCGCATCGCTCTATGTCGGCGAGGTGATGCATGCGCGGCTGAAGCCTATGAGTCATCGCTTCCGCTATCGTGTCATGAGTCTCCTGATCGATCTCGACCGCCTCGATGCGGCTGACCGGCAATCGGCCCTGTTCGGGGTCAACCGCGCGGCGCTCTACAGCTTCCACGAACGCGATCACGGCGAACGCGACGGATCGAGCCTGCGCGCCTACGTGCAGCGCTGCGCCGCACAACACGGCATCGACCTCACCGGCGGTCGGGTCGTGCTTCTCTGTTACCCGCGACTGCTCGGTTATACCTTCAATCCGCTCTCGGTCTATTTCTGCCATCGCGCCGACGGCGCGCTCGGCCTCGTCGTCTACGAGGTTCGCAACACCTTCGGCGAGATCCACCCCTATGTGCTGCCGGTGCGGCCGGGCGAGCTCAGCGAAGCCGGCTTGAGACAGGTGCAGGACAAGGAGTTCTATGTTTCGCCATTTGTCGGGATGGCGATGCGTTATCACTTCCGCCTCTCGCCGCCCGGCGACCACGTCAAGCTCCGCATTCTCGAAACGGATTGCGATGGGCCACCGCTCTCTGCGACCTTCAGCGGCAGGCGAAAGCCGCTCACTACCTTGGCGCTGCTTTTCTCGCTGATTTCGCTGCCCTTCGTCACCTTCAAGATCGCTGCGGCGATCCACTGGGAGGCGCTCCGGCTCTGGCTCAAGGGCGCACGGCACGTGCCACGCCTCGACGCGGAACCCCATGCCAACAATATCGACTTGGCGAGCCGCGAAAGGCGCGCTTATATTAGCGCCAGCGTCGACCGCTAGTGGCGGCGTGGCCCCCGGTCTGGTGACGTCCACGATAGCGTGGACAGTCACCGGTGGTTGGACCGAGAGCTGTCGCATTGGTAGAACTTTCATGTCTCAGGTGATTTCAGTAACGCCTGACAATATCCACTCCGTGCTCGCCGATCTGCCGCGCCTGGCGCGCCTGGCCCTCGGTTTCGCCGCACGGCTGAGACGCGGCACGCTTGACGTGACGCTGCCCGACGGCCGCGTGGTCCGGCTCGGCGGTCTGGAGCCCGGCCCTGCAGCCGTCATGAGGCTTCATAGCTATGACTTCGCATCGCGGCTGATCAATGGCGGCGATATCGGCATCGCCGAAGCCTATCTGAACGGCGATTGGGACACGCCCGATCTGACGCAATTCCTGTATCTGTTCTGCGTCAACCACGATCTGATCCAGGCGATGCTCGGCGACAAGCCGCTGATGCGATTCCTGCAGGTCGTGCGGCACTGGTTGAACCGCAACACCAAGCGCCAGGCGCGGCGCAACATCCTGGCGCATTACGATATCGGCAACGCGTTCTATTCGGCATGGCTCGATCCGAGCATGACCTATTCCTCGGCCCTGTATGAGGAGGATACGGAAGACCTGACCGCGGCGCAGACCAACAAGTATCGCCGGCTCGCCGAAGGGATCGATCTGCAGCCCGGCCAGAAGCTGCTCGAGATCGGATGCGGCTGGGGCGGCTTTGCCGAATATGTCGCCAAGACATTCGGCGCCAAGGTCGTCGGCCTCACCATCAGCAAGGAGCAGCGCGATTTCGCGCAGAAGCGCATCCACGACGCGGGCCTCAACGACAAGGTCGAAATCCGGCTGCAGGATTATCGCGACGAGCGCGACCGCTATGACCGCATTGCTTCGATCGAGATGATCGAGGCGGTCGGCGAGCAGTTCTGGCCGAAGTATTTTTCCCAATTGCGTGATCGGCTGCTGCCCGGCGGCTTCGCCGGCATTCAGGCCATCACCATCCAGGACAATATTTTCCAGAGTTATCGCCGGGAAGTCGATTTCATCCAGCGCTACGTCTTTCCCGGCGGCATGCTGCCCTCGCCGCAGATCCTGAAGAACCTCGGCGAGCGGTTCGGCGTACCTGTCATCCGCGAGCGCATTTTCGGGCAAGATTATGCCAAGACGCTCGCGATCTGGCGTGACAATTTCCGTGACGCCTGGCCGAACCCTGAAGCCGCTCGGCTTCGACGACCGCTTCCGGCGGCTGTGGGAATACTATCTCGCCTACTGCGAGGCGGGCTTTCTCTCCGGCAATATCGACGTGCGCCAGGTGGTATTCGCAAAGCAGAGGTGAGAGCTTCTGCTGCCCTCGCCTTGTGCAGCCGGCCCCGCTCGACTAGGTTCACCGGAAATCTGAGGGAACCCGGGTAGGCCTCACATGACTTTCAATAAAGACGTCGTCGAAGCGATCGGCAACACGCCGCTCATCAAGCTGAAGCGTGCATCGGAGGCGACCGGCTGCACGATTTTGGGCAAAGCCGAATTCATAAATCCCGGCCAGTCGGTGAAGGACCGCGCCGGAAAATGGATGATCCTGGAAGCCGAGAAACGCGGCGAGCTCAAGCCCGGCGGCCTCGTGGTGGAAGCGACCGCCGGCAATACCGGCATCGGGCTTGCGGTGGTTGCCAGCGCGCGGGGCTACCGGACGCTGATCGTCATTCCGGACACCCAGAGCCAGGAAAAGAAGGACATGCTGCGGCTCTGCGGGGCCGAGCTGGTCGAGGTGCCGGTGCTGCCGTTTGCCAACCCGAACAACTATCAGCATGTCGGACGAAGGCTCGCAGACGAGTTACGCAAGAGCGAGCCGAACGGCGTTCTGTTCGCCGACCAGTGGAACAACCTCGACAATGCCAAGGCGCACTACGAGTCGACGGGCCCGGAGATCTGGCAGCAGACCGGCGGCAAGGTCGACGGCTTCATCTGCTCGGTCGGCACCGGCGGAACGCTCGCCGGCACCAGCCGCTATCTGAAGGAGAAGAGCAAGGACGTCGTCACGGCCTGTGCCGATCCGCACGGCTTTGCGATGTATCAATGGTTCAAGCACGGCGAAGTCAAATCCACGCCTGGCGACTCGATCACGGAAGGCATCGGAATTGGCCGCGTGACGCGGGTCATCGAGACCGCAAAGGTCGACGATGCCTTCCTGATCTCGGACGAGGACGCCGTCCACGTCATCTACGACCTGCTCGAGCACGAGGGCCTTTGCCTGGGTGGCTCGACCGGCATCAATGTCGCAGGCGCGATCCAACTCGCCAAAAAGCTCGGACCCGGCAAGACGATCGTGACCATCCTCTGCGACTCCGGCAACCGCTATCAGTCCAAACTGTTCAATCCGGACTTCATGCGATCGAAGAAGCTGCCGGTGCCGGAATGGCTGGAGAAGCGGACGAAGATCAAGCCGCCGTTCGTGTGAGGGCGAATGGTGAGTAGCGAATAGAAGTCACCCATTCGCTACTCCCTATTCGCCATTCGCCTATCTCAGGATCTGACTCAAAAACAGCTTGCTGCGCGCGTGCTGCGGGTTGGCAAAGAACTCGACCGGCGTGTTGGATTCGATGATCTGGCCGGCGTCCATGAACACGACGCGGTTCGCGACCTCCCGGGCAAATCCCATTTCGTGGGTCACGACCAGCATGGTCATGCCTTCCTTGGCGAGGTCGACCATGGTGTCGAGCACTTCCTTGACCATCTCGGGATCGAGCGCCGAGGTCGGCTCGTCGAACAGCATGACCTTCGGATTCATGGTGAGCGCGCGGGCAATCGCGACGCGCTGCTGCTGGCCGCCTGACATCTGGCCCGGATATTTACTCGCCTGATGCGGGATCTTGACCCGCTCCAGATATTTCATCGCGGCGGCTTCCGCTTCCTTCTGCGGGATATTGCGCACCCAGATCGGCGCCAGCGTGCAGTTCTCCAGCACGGTCAAATGCGGAAACAGGTTGAAGCTCTGGAAAACCATGCCGACTTCACGGCGAACCTCGTCGACGCGCCGCAGGTTGGGCCCGAGTTCGATGCCGTCGACGATGATCTCGCCTTCCTGAAATTCCTCCAGCGCGTTGATGCAGCGGATCAACGTCGACTTGCCCGAACCGGACGGGCCGCAGATCACGATTCGCTCGCCCTTCGCGACGTCGAGATTGATGTCGCGCAGCACGTGGAAGTCGCCATACCATTTGTTCAGGTGGCTCAGGCTGACGATCGCTTTGTCGCTCATGATGCTCCCATTCAATTGCGCCGATGCGCGTTCAGCCGGTGCTCGACGAACAGCGAATAGCGCGACATGCCGAAACAGAAGGCGAAATAGATCATTCCGGCGAAGGCGAAACCCGTGAAGGCCGTGGTTGGCGTCGCCCATGCCGGATCGGAGAACGAGGCGCGCAGGCTGCCGAGCAGGTCGAACAGCGCGACGATCGAGACCAGCGAGGTATCCTTGAACAGCGCGATGAAGGAGTTGACCAGTCCGGGAATGACATGGCGCAGCGCCTGCGGCAACACGATCAGGGCCGTCGTCTTCCACCAGGACAGCCCGAGCGCGCTCGCAGCCTCTTCCTGGCCGCGCGGGATGGCCGCAAGGCCGCCGCGGACCACCTCCGCCTGATAGGCGCCGGCAAAGAGTGCGATGCCGATCAAGGCGCGCACCAGACCATCGACGGTGAAATTGCCCGGCAGGAACAAGGGCAGCATGTAGGTGGCGAAGAACAGCACGGTAATCAGCGGCACGCCGCGCCAGAACTCGATGAAGGCGATCGAGAAGATCCTGATCAGGGGAATCGTCGATCGTCGTCCGAGCGCGAGCGCAATTCCGATCGGCATCGAGGCGACGATGCCGGTCACCGACACGACCAGCGTGACCAACAGACCGCCCCACAGCCGCGTGTCGACAATCGTCAGCCCACCGCGGTCGAGCCCCATGACCGCAATGACGAGACCGATGCCGGCAAATGTTGCGAGTGTGGCGAGCACCGGCCGCATTCCGGCGCGGACACCGCCGCTCAGGAAGAAGACGAGCGCCGAAACGATCGCCGCGCTGGCGGCGAAATCGAACCATACCGGCTGGCCTGACGCCTGAATCTGGTCTCGCAGCCAGACCAGCGGCGAGATGACCAGCGAAACGGCCATGCCGAGCAGAACGACCAGCTTGCCCAGCAGCCAGAACAGCACGCCGATGACCGGCACATTTGCGCCCGTCCGCAACAATGCCTCGCCCGCGTTCGCGGTGCTGTCGGCAAAAGCGGACAGCAGACCCGCCGTCCAACTCACGCCGAGGCCGCCGAGACCGCCGCCATGCAGCAGAAAGAACGCGACCACGGGAAAGGCCAAAAAGAACAGTCCAGCATTCAGTCTCTTGGCCGGCAGACGCGGAATGAGAAGCGGCAGCAGCAGCACGGCCGCAATGGTGAATGTGAGATTGACCCGCCAGCGATCGGGTTCGGGATAGAAGCCGTAGATGAACTGCGTGAGCTTCGCATTGATGTAGGGCCAGCAGGCGCCGACCGGATGCCCGGCGTTCTGCGCCAAACACGCCTCGCGGTCACTGCCTTGCCAGACCGCATCGACGAGCAGGAATCGCAGCGCCGGTATGACGGTGAACCAGATCAGCAGGCCGCCCAGCAGCGTGAACAGGATATTGGCCGGCGAATTGAACAGCTTCCGCAGGAAGCCGACGACTCCGGTGGTCTTGATCGGCGCCGGACGCTCGGCGACCAGATCCTGCCGGATATAGTTCGAAGCAGCAATATCGCTCATGCGCCAAAACTCATGTTCCAAGACTCATGTTCGAAGACTCATGTTCGAAGACTCCGGCCGAGTCGCCACCCATAGAGGCTCATGATTGCGCTGGTTACGAGTGAGAGCAGGAGATAGACACCCATCGTGATCGCGATGATCTCGATCGCCTGCCCGGTCTGGCTCAGCGTCGTTCCGGCGAACACCGAGACCAGATCCGGATAACCGATGGCAACCGCGAGCGACGAGTTTTTGGTCAGATTGAGATACTGGTTGGTCAGCGGCGGCAGAATGACGCGCATGGCCTGCGGCACCACGATCAGGCGCAAGCACCGTGCCGCGCGTCAATCCCAGTGACATCCCCGCTTCCATCTGGCCCTTGTGGACCGACAGGATGCCGGCGCGCACGACCTCCGCGATGAAGGCTGCGGTGTACATCGACAGCGCCACCGTCAGGGCCACCAATTCGGGAATGATGCGCGAGCCGCCCGCGAAATTGAAGCCTTTCAGCTCCGGTACCTCGAACATGACGGGCGCGCCGAACAGAAGCATGGCAAGACCCGGCAGGCCGATGAGGAGCGCGAGCACGTAGGGCCAGATTCTGATCGACCTGCCCTTCTCGAACAGTTGACGCCGCGCATAATGACTGAGCGCAACCGCCGCCAGGATGCCGACGATCGATGCGACCAGGAACGGCGTCAGGCCCGGTTCTGCGATCGGCCTCGGAACCACCAGGCCGCGGTTGCTGAGAAAGAAGCTCGAAAACAGCGAGATGCTCTGCCGCGGACCGGGCAGCGCGGCGAGCACCGCGAGATACCAGAACAGGATCTGGAACAGCAGCGGCAGGTTACGGATGAGCTCGACATAGGCGCCTGCGACGCGAGACAGCAGCAAGTTCGGCGACAACCGGCCGAGCGCGACGATGAAGCCGATCACGGTCGCGCATACGATGCCGATGATCGAGACCAGAAGCGTGTTGAGCAGGCCGACCAGGAAGACCCAGGCGTAGGTGTCCGACCCCGAATAAGGAACAAGGCTCTGGCTGACGTCGAAACCGGCATTGTTCCTGAGAAAGCCGAAGCCCGACGTGATCCGCTGGGCTTCGAGATTGGCGCGGGCGTTGGCTACGATCTCGTAGCCAAGCCACACGAGCGCCGCGACGAACAGGATCTGCAGAGCGAAGCCGCCCCAGCCCGCGCGCCCGCCGAGTGCGCGCTTCAGCCGAAGCGCGTATTGCGGCGGGGGTGACCTGGTTTCGATACTCATCGCCGCAGCCTCGATTTGGGCTGATATCAGCGGATCGGCGGCGCGTACTGGATTCCACCCTTGTTCCAGAGCTGGTTCAGCCCGCGGGCAATCTGCAGCTTGGAGCCTGAGCCGACGTTGCGATCGAAGAATTCGCCGTAATTGCCGACCGCCTTGATGATCCGATAGAACCAGTCCTTGGTCAGGCCGAGCTGCTCACCCAGATTGCCGTCGGTGCCGAAGGCCCGTTTCAGATCGGGCTTGTCCGATTTCGCCATCTCGTCGACGTTCTTCTGGGTCACGCCCATTTCCTCGGCGTTGACCATCGCAAACAGCGTCCATTTGACGATGTCGAACCATTGGTCGTCGCCATGGCGCACCATCGGCCCAAGCGGCTCCTTCGAGATCACCTCCGGCAGCACGACGTGATCGGCGGGATTGGCGAGCTTCAGACGTTCTGCATAGAGCTGGGACACGTCGGAGGTGAAGACGTCGCAACGCCCGGATTCGTAGGCCTTGACGGTCTCGTCGGCGCCGGCGAACGCGATCACCTCATACTTCATGTTGTTGCCCTTGAAGTAGTCGGCGAGGTTCTGTTCGGTGGTGGTACCGGTCTGCACGCAGACCGACGCGCTGTTCAGCTCGAGCGCCGAATTCACTTTCAGGGACTTCTTCACCAGGAAGCCCTGGCCGTCATAATAGGTCACGCCGGTGAAGTTGGCGCCGAGCGAGGTGTCGCGGGATAATGTCCAGGTTGTGTTGCGCGACAGCACGTCGATTTCACCGGACTGCAGCGCGGTGAAGCGGTCCTTGGCCGACAGCGGCACGAACTTGACCTTGGTGGGATCATTGAAGATCGCCGCCGCAATCGCCCGGCAGATGTCAACGTCGATTCCGGTCCAGTTACCCTTGTCGTCCGGCGTGGCAAAGCCCGGCAGGCCCGGGCTCACGCCGCAGGACAGCATGCCCCGGTCCTTGACTGTCTTGAGCGTCTCAGCCTGGGCGAGTTGGGCCGGGAGCGAGACGGCGAGAGCAAGGCTGAAAACTAGGGATACGCGTTTCATGGGCTAAGGCCTTTCGAGGTCGTCCTGGGAACGGTTGCTTTTTGATCGCGCAACGCTGAATAGGCAAGACCTCATCGAGCACGACCGCCGTGCACTTGCCGCCAAAAAAGGCGGCAACAGCCCCGAAAAGCGGTGATCGACGGTCGCGGCAAGCCCCTCAACGTGCGGCGATGGAATAGTTCGGAGACATCACAGAACGACTGGCGAACCGGGTCAAGGGGTTGACGGCCCTGTTCTGTCGTCTGTTATTAACGATTGTGCTTAATGGCCACCGCTTTGACTTGGCTTGCTGACTTGACTTGGCTTGGCTCCGCTGCCCGGCCGGTCGTTGGGACTTGCAAAGAACTTTCGAGAACGGGAAACGCATGGATTCCGCCGACGGCCCCGGAGAGGCAAACACGCAAAAGCCCGAAACCAGACTGGTGACGGCAGGCCGCGACACCAAGGCGCAAAAGGGGTTCGTCAATCCGCCGGTGGTGCACGGTTCCACGGTGCTTTATCCGACCGCCGAGGATCTCCACGCCCATCGGGGCGAATACCAGTATGGCCGCCACGGTACGCCGACCACCCGCGCGCTGCAGGACACGCTGATGGCGCTGGAAGGGCCGCAATGCGCCGGCGTCGGCCTTGCGCCCTCCGGACTTGCGGCGATCTCGACCACCCTGCTCGCGGTGTGCAAGGCGGGCGACCACATCCTGGTCTGCGACAATGTGTACCGGCCCACGCGCAATTTCTGCAACGGCCTGCTGGCCCGCTATGGCGTCGAGACCACCTATTTCGATCCTCTGATCGGCGCGCGGCATCGAGAAGCTGTTCAAGCCGAATACGCGCGCCGTGCTGGTCGAAGCGCCGGGCTCGCAATCCTTCGAGATGCCCGACATTCCCGCCATCGCCGCGGTCGCCCATGCGACGCGGCGCGCTCGTCATCGACGACAACACCTGGGCCACCCCGCTCTTTCATCGTTCGCTGGAGCTCGGCGTCGACATCAGCATGCAGGCGGCCACCAAATATATCGGCGGCCATTCCGACATCATGTTCGGCACGATCTCGGCCAACGCGAGCGCCTGGCCGCTCGTCGCGGAGACGATCCGCCTGCTCGGCGTGTGCGCCGGCCCGGATGACGTCTTCCTCGCCCTGCGCGGCACGCGCACGCTCGCCGTCCGCCTCGCGCAGCATTATCGCTCCGGCCTCGAGATGGCGCGCTGGCTCGCGAGCGCGGCCGGAGGTCGTCAAGGTGCTGCATCCGGCGCTCGAAGACGATCCGGGCCACGCGATCTGGAAGCGGGACTTCACCGGCGCCTCCGGCCTGTTCAGCATCGTGCTCAAACCGAGGCCGCAGAAGCGCCGTCGACGCCATGCTCGACACCCTGAAATTGTTCGGCATGGGCTTTTCGTGGGGCGGCTTCGAAAGCCTGGCGATCCCGTTCGACTGCGCGGACTATCGGACGGCGACCACCTGGGCGCCGGGAGGACCGACTCTGCGGCTGCATATCGGGCTCGAGAATGTCGACGACCTGAAGGCCGATCTCGATCGCGGATTCGCGGTCTTCAACGCGGCCTGAGCCGGCGGTCGACGCTCCGCCCGCTGGCGTCACATTTGCAAGCGATCCCGGAACAAAAGGATTGATCCGCGGTCGTTTGGCGGTAGCCTGATCGTTCAACTCGAACTCCGGACCTTGAGATCATGGGAAGCTTGGTCTTGCTCGACCTGATGGGTGGTGTGGCGCTGCTGCTGTGGGGACTGCATATGGTCCACAGCGGCATCCTGCGCGCCTTCGGCCCCGATCTGCGGCGATTGCTGGCGAAGGCACTGAACAACCGCCTGAGCGCCTTTGCCGCCGGCCTCGGCCTGACGGCGATCCTGCAGAGCAGCACGGCGACGGCGCTGATCACGAGCTCGTTCGCCGCGGAAGGCCTGGTCGGCCTCGTGCCTGCGCTTGCCATCATGCTCGGCGCCAATGTCGGCACGACGCTGATCGTGCAGCTCGCTGTCGTTCAATATCGCGGCGGTCGCCCCCGTCCTGTTCGTGCTCGGCCTCGTCGCCTTCCGCAGCGGCCCTCGCTCGCGGATCAAGGATCTCGGCCGCGTCTTGATCGGTCTCGGCCTGATGCTGCTGTCGCTGCACATCCTGCTCGACACGCTGGCGCCGGCCGAGAATGCGCCCGGCGTCGCGCGTCTTCATGTCCGCGATCACCGGCGATCCCGTGCT
Organism: uncultured Alphaproteobacteria bacterium; assembly: GCA_963786015.1. Lineage (GTDB taxonomy): Bacteria > Pseudomonadota > Alphaproteobacteria > Rhizobiales > Xanthobacteraceae > Bradyrhizobium. The sequence continues at coordinate 33,907 of CAWAXO010000025.1, forward strand.
CTGCATCGTGATCGGCGCCATCGTCACCTGGGTCGGTGCATTCCAGCGTCGCGAGCGTGCTGCTGATCATGTCGCTCGCCTATGCGCACTTCATCTCGCCCTATGCGTCGCTGGCGCTGGTGCTCGGGCGCCAATCTCGGCAGCGCCATCAATCCGGTGTTCGAAGGCGCGCGCCGCGACAATCCCGCAAGCTATCGCCTGCCGCTCGGCAATCTCTTCAACCGGCTGGTCGGCGTGCTGCTGGTGCATGCCGTTCCTGCGGCCGCTCGCCGACCAGCTGCAGGCGCTGGCAGCCCGACCTCGCGAAGCTCGACCGCCGAATTTCACATCGCCTTCAATGTCGCGACCGCGATCGTCTTCATCGGCCTGCTCGACGCCATGGCGCGGCTCCTGAACCGACTGCTGCCGGATCGCGTACAGGAGGCCGATCCCGTCGCGGCCGCGCTATCTCGACGAGACCGCGCTGGAGACACCGTCGCTGGCGCTCGCCGATGCCGCGCGCGAAACGTTGCGCATGGGCGATGCCGTCGAGACCATGCTGCGCAAGGTGATGACGGCGATGATGACCGACGACCGCGCGCTGGTCGATCAGGTGTCGCAAGACCGACAACATGGTCGACGGGCTCGACGAGGCGATCAAGCTCTACATCACCAAGCTGACGCGCGGCAGCCTGGACGAGCGCGAGGGCAAGCGGGCGATGGAGATCATCTCCTTCGCCATCAACCTCGAACATATCGGCGACATCATCGACAAGAATTTGAGCGAGCTCGCGACCAAGAAGATCAAGCGGCGCTTCCAGTTTTCGGCCGAGGGCGCCGAGGAGCTCTCCGCGTTCCACAAGCGGATCATGGAACAGCTCAGGATCGCCTTCGGCGTCTTCATGTCCGGCGACGTCAACGAGGCACGCAAGCTGATCGCCGAGAAGGCCGCGCTGCGCAACGCCGAACTGGCCGCCACCGAACGGCATCTCGACCGGCTGCGCGAGGGCCGGCCGGAGACGCTCGAGACGACCTCGCTCCATCTCGACGTGCTGCGCGATCTGCGGCGGATTCACTCGCACATCTGCTCGGTGGCCTATCCCGTGCTTGACGCGGCCGGGGAAGTCGCCGCTGACCGCAGCATTGAAAGTATGCCCGCGGCGTCGGCAATCCAGCCGTTGTCACGTTAATCATCGCGCACGCACGGGTCAGGAGCCGAACCGTGAGCGGTAGTCTTGCGGCGAGACCTCCAGCAATCGCATGAAGCTGCGGCGCATGGTTTCCTCGGAGCCAAAGCCGCAGCGTCTCGAGATGCGCTTGAGCGGCAGACGCGACTCCAGGAGCAGTCTTCGGGCTGCTTCGACCCGAAGCTGTTCGACGGCGCGGCCGGGCGTCATTCCGGTCGTCTCGGCATAGCGCCGGCTGAAGCTGCGCTCGCTCATGCCGGCTCGGCGCGCCATGACGGCCAGCGAGATGTTTTCGGCAAGATGATCACTGATCCAGTCGTGCAGCGCGCCGAACTCGTCTTCCGCCGCCTGCAGCGACAGCATGGTGCTGAATTGCGCTTGCCCGCCGGGACGCTTGAGGAAGACAACGAGATAGCGCGCCACGGCGAGCGCCGCTGCCCGTCCCAGATCCTCCTCGACGAGCGCGAGCGCGAGATCGATGCCGGAGGTCACGCCAGCGGAGGTCCAGATCGAGCCATCGCGGACAAAAATCGGTTCGGATTCGACCCGCACGGCAGGAAAGCGACTGGCAAGCTCAGCGCACACCGACCAATGCGTCGCCGCACGCTTGCCGTCCAGCAAGCCTGTGGCCGCAAGCAGAAATGCGCCGGTGCAGACGGAGGCGATACGGCGCGTGTGATCGGCTCGGGCGCGGATCCAATCGACGAGCGACTCCATCTTCGGCCGCGGCGTCGACGCCTTGCCCGCCGGCAATGATCAGCGTGTCCAAAGGCGCGTTCGCAGGCGGAAGCGGCGTGACGGCAAGCGCGACACCGGCTGATGCGGTCACGCTATCGCCGGACGCTGCCACCACCCTGATGGCGTAAGGCGGCTCCCCGCCCGCTTCGATCGCGAAATCGTTGGCAGATGCGAAAACTTGAACCGGTCCGGTTACATCGAGCAACTGCACCGACGGGAACGCGAGCACCTCGATCTCGCGGGGCCGATTTGGCGGGGAACGAGGGATAATTGGCGCTCGCAAGCAAACCTCCTGAACTACATCAGCCCCGTCGACATGAAATCAGCGATCACGGGGTCCTCTCCGGAGCAGGACCGTCGCTCGCCCGATGTCGCATGCATTGAGGAGATGAATGATGACCAATACCCCAACCACGCTGACTTTCACAAAGAAGCAAGCACCCGACTGGCTATTGGCGTTCTGGAAAGAGATCGACGACAAGACGTTCGGCAAGGGTTTCGACTGTTTCGCGGAAGATGCGACCTGCAACCTTGGCGTCGCCGATTGGCACGGCCGCGACACCATCCGCGAAAACCTGCGCGCCTTCATCGATACCGGTTTTACTGCGCTTCACGAGGTGACCGAATATTGGGATGGCGGCCAGCTCAAGATCTTCCGCGGCATCGTCACGATGACGCCGGACGACAAGAGCCGGCCGGCGGTCAAACCCGTCATGACGCATTTCTTCTACATGGACGAACTCGAATCCCGCGAAGGTCGGCCGCTGGGTCGGATCGGTCGGGCCGATAGCCTTCTGAAAAATGCGAGCCGGCCCTCGAGCACAGGGCCGGCTTGTTCGTCGCCAATGCGGGCCGGCGAGCCGAAGTTCGTCAGTTCTCCGCCGAGGCCTGCCGTCCGGTGAGCAGGATGAAATAGAGGTTGCGGATATAGACGACCAGTCCGAGCGCCTGGCCCGCGATGAAGACCGGGTCCCTGCGATAGAGCGCGTAGACCAACAGCAGCGCGCCGCCGCCGATCGAGAAGAACCAGAACGCAACCGGGATCACGCTTGCGCGCGCCCGTTCCGAGGCGATCCACTGCACCACGAAGCGCATGGTGAAAAAGCCCTGGGCAATGAATCCGAGCAGCGACCCAGGCATCGAACTTGATGACGAAGACGTCGTGGAGATAGTTCATCAGGTCAGTCATGAGACGTCACCTCGGTCACAACAGGCGTCGGCTTCTTGCGGCGGATCAGCCACCAGACGCCGGCGAGATCCATGATCCCGATCCACAGCCGGTCGAAGAAGCCGTAATTCGACACGCCCGATCGCCGCGGACGGTCGATCACATCGACATAGGCGATGTCGTAACCTTCGCGGCGCATCAGCGCCGGCAGAAAGCGATGCAGCCCGTCAAAATAGGGCATCATCAGGAACACATCGCGGCGAAAGGCTTTCAGCCCGCAGCCGGTGTCGCGGGTGCCATCGTGCAGATATGCCGTTGCGGATCGCATTGGCAGCGCGCGACTGGAACTTCTTGAAGCCGGTATCCTTGCGTCCGACGCGTTGGCCGGCGACGAGGCCCGACCCGTTCCCCGCCCTTCTCGATCGCGGCGATCAGGTCGGGCAGGAACGCCGGATTGTTCTGCCCGTCGCCATCGAGCGTCGCCACGATCGCGCCATGAGCAGCGCGCACGCCGCTGCGTACCGCGGCCGACTGGCCGGTCGATGCGGCATGTCGAAGCTGACGCAGATTCTTGCGCGCCTTCATGACGGTCGCGAGCCGTTCGGCGGTCGCGTCAGTCGAGCCGTCGTTGACATAGATGATCTCATAGGGCCAACGGCCGTCGAGCGCGGTCGTGATCTCATCGATCAGCGGCACGATATTGTCCGCCTCGTTCCGCACGGGAACGACGATCGAAACGGCCACGGCGGAATCGGAAGACGGCAAATCGATACTCATCGACGGGGTTGGCAAACGAACATCGGCGCTCCCAGGCGCCGACGGCGCCCGCTTCTTATGGGGCGACGGGCTCGCGGGCAACCCCTTTGCTGCGCCCTATCGGGAGGCAATTTCGCCATTATTACGAACGGTAAAGCCAAGACGCCGCGCGGCAAACCAATAGCGGACAATCATCGCGCCGATCACCCCAAGGAGCCCGCCCGCCACGACGTCACTCGGATGATGTGCGAGCAGAACGAGCCGGGTCGCCATGATCAGCAGCGCATAGACCGCCATCGCGATACGTGCCCTCGGCCAGATCGCGGCGACGGCGAAAGCGAGCGCGCAGGCCGTGATCGCATGGGACGAAGGAAGGCTGGCATAGGCCTCGGTTCCGTTGAACGGCGCGAAGTTGAAGGCGTTGGCCTTGCCGCCCACGAACGGCCGCCCTCGCCCGACCACCCACTTTATGACTGTGCCCATCAGCACGGGGACGAACAGAGCGAGGAACAGATATTGCGCACGCCAGCCGTACCGCGCGAGCCGAACGCGCGACGACCGCGTCAGCAGCGGGATGACAAGCGCGATGACGGCCAGGATCGCCGCGAGTGTGCCCAGCCAATAGTCGTCCTTGCCGAAATCAGTCACGATGCGGGCCGGCCACAGGCTCGGCGTGCCGCGCGGCGGCATCATGCCGATCTCGATCGCGTCGAATGTCAGCATCAGCACCACGGTCACAAGTGCGCCGGCCACGACCAGCCACAAGACCTGCCATCCCATTCGACGAAACGCTTCCGCGCGATATGGCGCCGAGGGCGGCCGCACGAGTTGAACGACTGATAGCCAGATCAGCGCAAAGAGACGGGAAAAATAGTTGGGCGACGAAGAGCCATCCGACAACACTGACACATCGTCACTCCGTGCCTTCGGAGCGGAAGATCGAGACCGAAATCGATCTGCCCTGCGAGATGTTGTAGCCCTCGATCCGGGTCGCAACGTTGTAACGAAGCCCGATCGCCTCGGCGCGCTGCACGAAAGCGCGCTCCGAGCGCTGCTCCACCAGCGCGAAACGGCATGTGCCCTGGCTCAGGAAATCCGCCGCGCGCGAGCCGTCGGTCAACAGCGTCGACGTGTCGGTCATGAAGATGAGGCTCGGCTCGAGAAAGCCGGCCGCCGCGGCCTTGGGTCCGACGCAGACCACGTTGCGCAGCGCGCGTGCGATCTCCGCGCTGGGGAACAGCGGCATCATCGCCGGCAACACCACGCCGTAAATGGCAAAGGCCAGGAATATCGATGCGACGAACGCGTTCAACAGCGAGCGTTCGGCGCGGCTGTTCTCATAGAGCCACCACGCGAACAGCCCGAAGATCAGCGCGCCCGCCACGAACGGCCAGGCGAAGAACACCGGCTGCCGGATCACCTTGATCGCCGCGATGACCGCGATGATCGAGGCGCATGCCGGGATGGCGAACCACCAGGCGGAGCCTCGCATCAACCAGGCGGAACGCGACAGGATCTGCCGCTCCAGCGCGCCGACGGTGAGGATGGCGATCGCCGGATAAAGCGGCAGCACGTAATGCGGCAGCTTGGTCAGCACCGCCTCGAACACGATCCAGGACGGAATCAGCCACGCCAGCAGGAACTGCGCGCCCGGCTCCCGCCGCGCCCGCCAGACTGCGGGCGCTGCCATGGCCGCAAGCGGCGCGCCCGGCCAGAACGTGATCCAGAACAGCAGCAGATAAAGCCCGGGTGGAGCGCCGTGGGATTCCTGCGCGGCCAGCTTGCTCAGCATGTCGCCGCCAAGCGAGTCCGAGAAGAAGGCGTCGCCGGCGCGCCAGTAGATTGCGATGAACCACGGCAACACCAGCACCAGCGTCCACATCATGCCCCAGACCGGCCGCATCCGCCACAGCCAGGAGGCATCGCGATCCAGCGCTGCAAGCACCACGATCGTCAGCCCGACGAACATCAGGATCAGCGGTCCCTTGAGCAGGATGCCGCCGGCAAGTGCCGTCCAGAAGATGATGGGCCAGCTCCACGGCGGACGCGCGGGATCCTCGCCGCGCTGCCAGGACAGATAGACCCGCGCCAACGCGCCCATCGCCGCCACGACCGTGAGCAGCAGCATCGCATCCGTCTTGGCGAGGCGCGCTTCGACGCTGAGCAGCACCGAGCTGCACATCAGCAGCCCTGCCAGCACTGCGGCGCGCCGCGTCACGAAGGCCAGCGCCGTCCAGTAGGTCAGAAGCACCGCGCCGATCGCACCGATCAGCGAGGGCACGCGGTAGACCCAGATGCGCAGTTCGGCGCGCGGCAAGCCGAGAATCGAGGCGGTGTGAACAGCGGCGGCCTGCATCCAGTAGATGCCGACCGGCTTCTTGTAGCGGACCTCGTCCTGGAAGCGGATGTCGACATAGTCGCCGGTCTCGACCATCTGCTTGGTTGCCTGCGCAAAGCGCGCCTCGTCACGATCGATTGGCGGAATCGTGAAGAAGCCAGGCAGGAACAGAAGCAGACCGCACAGCAGCAGAAAGGCGACCGCGCGCGCGTGATCGGCAGTCACGAAATCGATCGCACGAACCAGCCGATTGCCTGGATTCACCAGGTTTTTCGGCTCGCGCGACTCACCAAAACGGGGACGGGTATAGGTCTCGACCATTGGTTCCGCATACGCCGAAACCACTATTCCGACAACCGCTTACGCGGGAACTACCTGGGAACTACTGGATTCTGACCACAACTGTGTCCGCCGCGCCAGTCGCGTCGATCACGGTCAATCTCGCAAACCCTGGACCGGGCGGATCGATCAGTCGTTGCCGGCGGCCGTCAATCGATCCTACCATGATACCATTAACCATCATCGTGATCGGCAGCACCCCACCCGAGATCTTCACCGGCATGGCTGCAGCGTCTCGCTCGCCCGAGCGGTCGACGTCGATGCGCGATCCGTTCAGCGGGAACTGGATATGCGGCGCCTGTTCCCCGCCGGTCCGCACCAATTCCCCGAACGCGCGGAACCGCCGCAGCGGCAGCGGAAGCTTGGCATTGCTGGCCATCAGCGCACCCTTGGGCGCCTTCGGCAGGCCTACAGGCAGTTTTCCGGTCCGCGCAAACGCGTCAAACAGGATTGGCGCCGCAGCCGTACGGCCAACCAGACCGGGTACCGGCGCGCCATCGGGACGGCCGACCCAGACTGCGATCGTGATGCGGCCATCGAACCCGACCGACCAGGCGTCGCGATAGCCGTAGCTGGTTCCCGTCTTGAAGGCGATCCGGTTGGCGGCCGCGTTCTCGGGTGGCGGCGTGCCCATCAGCACGTTGCCAACCTGCCAGGCCGCGACCTGATCCAGAAGCCGCATCGGTTCGCGGTCGGCATCTTTCATGTCCATGATCTCGTGCAGCGGACGCGTGGTTCCAAGCCGCGGCAGCCCGGCATAGAGCATCGCCAGATCCTGCAAGCGTCACGCCGACGCCGCCGAGCCCCATCGCAAGCCCCGGCGCTTCGTCCTTCGGCAGCACCAGATTGGCGCCGGCCTGCCGCAGCCGCGACGACAGCCGGCTCGACCCGACGCGGTCGAGCAGCGCGATCGCCGGCACGTTCAACGACAGCTGCAAGGCGCGGCGCACCGGCACCGTGCCCTGAAAGGTCTGGTCGAAATTTTCCGGCGCATAGGAGCCGAACCGGATCGGCCGATCGTCGATCAGGCTGTCCGGATGAATGAAGCCATCCTCGAAGGCGAGCCCATAGATAAAGGGCTTGAGTGTCGAGCCCGGCGAGCGCACGGCGCGGGTCATATCGACCTGCCCTGCCCGGCTGTCGTCGAAATAATCGGCCGAGCCGACGCGGGCCAGCACGTCGCCGCTCTCATTGTCGACGACGATGATCGCGACCGAAATGCTCGGCCCCAGCGCAATCGCGCGGTCGCGCGCCAGCGGTTCGAGCGCCTTCTGCAGATTCTGGTCGAGGGTCAGCTTGATGACCGGTGCATCCTTGATCGTGACGACGGCCTGATCGGAGGCATGTGGCGCCAGGATCGGCATCGGCTTGCGCAGCTTCGGCACCGGCGCTGCCTTTGCCTGCGCGGCCTCATCCGGGGAGATGGCGTCTTCTTCCACCACGCGATCGAGCACGCGGTCGCGGCCCTCGCGCGCGGCAATGGGATAGCGATCGAGCCTGCGACGTTCCGGCGACTGCGGCAACGCCACCAGCAATGCGGCCTCGGCCAGCGACAGCCGCTTCGGCTCCTTGCCGAGATAAGCGATGGAGGCCGCGCGAATGCCTTCGAGATTGCCGCCATAGGGCGCGAGCGCCAGATAGAGATTGAGGATCTGATCCTTGCTCAGCCGCCGCTCCAGCTCGATCGCGCGCACGATCTGCCGCAGCTTGGCGTAAAGCGAACGCTCGCGTCGCGGCTCCATCAGCCGCGCGAGCTGCATCGTGATGGTCGAGCCGCCGGACACGATGCGGCCGCGCGTGACCAGTTGAAATCCGGCGCGCATCAGCGCCAGCGGATCGACGCCGCCATGGGAATAGAAACGCTGATCCTCATAGGCCAGCAGCAGCTTCAGATAGGTCGGATCGACATCTTTCGTGGCATCGACCGGCAGGCGCCAGCGGCCGTCCGCCATCGCATAGGCGCGCAGCAGCTTTCCGTTGCGGTCGATGATGGTGGTCGAGACTTTCCTCGCGTCTGCAAGCGGCAGCGGACCGAGGGAGATGACCCAGGTGGTGAAGGCGATGCCTACGGCGCAGATTGCAACGAACGCCATGCCGAGGGTTCGGGCGCGGCGCTTTCCAAGAACTCCGTCATGCCCGGCCTTGTGCCGGGCATCCACGCTCTTTTCCGTCGGCGCGGAGGACGTGGATGGCCGGGCCTCCGGCGCCGAAGGGGCTTCGTCCGCAGGCGGGACAGGCCCGGCCATGACGGCAACCATCTGTAGTTGTCTCTACTCATTTCGCCGTGCGGACCTCGACCGATCCGGTGCCCGTGCGTCCATATCGGGACGGATTATACATATCCTCCACATAGGCCTGCGGCAGCACATATTTGCCTGGTGTCACCGCGCGCACGACATAGGCGACGGTGAAGACGGACTTGCTGTCGGTCGCGCGGTCGAGCGCCGCCGTGAAGCGATCGTCGCGGAACTCGGTATTCACCGGTTCCTGGCCATCTTCGATCCAGTCCAACGTGCCGCTGTCGCCGGAGGAGACGAGATGCGGGTTGTCGATCTCGAGCCCGGCGGGAAGATAATCCGACACGATGATATGCCCGAATTCGGGCTTGGCTTCGGTGACCTTCAGCACCACGGCGAAGCGGTCGTTCTGCTTGGCCTTGGTGACATCGGCCGGCTTGCCATCCAGCGTGAAGTAGCTGCGCTCGATCTTGAAGCCGTTCGATGCCGCGGGCTCCGGCGTGACCGGCGAGCCCGACACCGAGACCACCGCCTGCACCGGCGCGTCGCCGGTGTTGGTGACCTTGATCGGCTTGCCGAGCAATGTCGGCCGCCTTGTAATTGCGGTAGAGCGCGGTCTTGACCGCCTGGCCGTCGAGATCGAGCGTCAACGTTTCCTTTGCCAGCGCGCGCGCCGCCAGCACCATCCAGGCATTCTCCTGCGTGGATGTGTAGGGCGACAGTCCGCGTGCCGCTTCGACCCGCAACACGGCCTGGGTCAACGTCGCGCGCGGCGCATTGCCTTCGCTCGCGAGCGAGACCAGCGCAGCCGCATCACGCAGCGCAGAGCCATAGTCGGTGCGGCCAAATTCCAGCACCGGCTTCGGCGTCAGGCTGTCGAGCGCCGCGGCATAGACCCGCTCCGCCCTGTTGCGGTCGCCGACCAACGCCAGCGCCGCGGCAAGCTGCGACTTGGCGATCGGCGTCGCCAGATTGTTCAGCTTGGTGTCGGCAAGATAGCGCAGATCGCCGATCGGCGCGGCGCCGTTGCGTGCGAGCACGTAGAGGCCGTAAGCGAGATCGCGCCCTCCATCCTTGTCCGGCTCGTTCGCATTGACGACCGAGTTACGGACGCGATCGAGCGCGCTCTTGAACAGCACGTCCGGCACCACAAAGCCCTTTTCGCGCGCCCGCGTGAGGAAGTCTGTGACATAGGCATCGAGCCACGCATCGTCGCCGCCGGACGACCACAGGCCGAACGAGCCGTTCGAGCCCTGCCGCGCCAGCAGCCGCTCGATCGCGTCCCTGATCCGCTGGTCGACATCGGCATCGAGCGCCAGATGCGCGCCGGCCGCAAGCTCGTTGACATAGAGCAGCGGCATCGCGCGGCTCGTGATCTGCTCGGAGCAGCCGTACGGATAACGGTCGAGCGCCTGCAGGATGGTGGCGGCATCGAGCGCGGTCGAAAGCCCCGCCGACAGCGACACCGTGCCGGTGCCCGGCACGAGATCGGAGAACATGTCCGGTGTCAGCGTCAGGCTCTCGCCCTTCGCCAATGTCCGCACCGAGCGACGCGCCAGAATTTGCGTCGCAGGCTTGACGTCGAGCGCATAATGACGTGCCAGCGTCAGCCCGTTCGGCCCCTTGATATCGACGTCGAACTGCGCTGTCCCGACACTGCCGGCATCGAGCCCCAGCGTCGTCGAGCTGCGTTGCTGGGCCGCCAGCTTCAGCGTCACGTCGGGGTTGCCCGACACCTTGACGGGGCCCGATGCCTTGACGCTGAGGGTGTAATCGCCCGCCTGGCCCTCGACATTGTCGATGTCCATGCTGAGCGTGCCGTGATCGCCATCGAGCAGGAAGCGCGGCAAGGTCGCCGTCAGCACGACGGGGTCGCGCACCGTGACATCAATGGTCGCACGGCCGAGCCTGGTGGCGGTCCACGCCACCGCCATCACCCGCGCGGTCCCGGCAAAATCCGGAACGTCGAAGCTGATCTCCGCCGTCCCGTTCGCCGCAACCGTGACGATCCCGGAATAGAGCGCCAGCGGCTTCTGTGCCGGCGGGCTGCCTTGCAGCTCGCCGCCGGCATCGCCGCCGGTTTTGATTTGGCCGCGCGTGCCCTGCATGCCGTCGATCAACTGGCCGTAGAGATCGCGGATCTCGGCGCTGAGGCGGCGCTGGCCGAGGTAATAGTCGTCCGGCGCGGGCGGCTTGTAGTTGGTCAGATTGAGAATGCCGACATCGACCGCGGCGACGACGATCTTGGCATCCTCGCCGGGATTGAGCCCGTCGAGCTTCACGGGGATCTTAAGCGTGGAGTTCGGCCGCACCAGCGCAGGTGGCGACAGGTTGACCGCGAGCGTCCGCACCTTCTTGTCGATGCCGAACCATTTCAGCCCGATCGCTCGTCCCGGCATGCGCTGCGCCGCCGTGTCGAGCGGCCGGCGCAGGGTCGCCATCACATAGGCGCCGGTGCCCCAATCCTTGCCGACGGCAATCTTGACCTGCGTGGTGCCTTCCTTGACGTCGACGGTCTGGGTGGTCAGCAAGCGATCGCCCAGCACGTTGACTGTCAGCTTGCCTGCCGTGCGCACATTGACCGACACCACCATCGTGTCGCCGGATTGATAGTCCGGCTTGTCGATCGAGGTTTCCAGCAGGTCCGGCGTGTCGGCGCTGCCGTCGGAATACCAGCCGACATCGAACTGCACCGAGGTGATCGGACCATCCATATCAGCCGATTTAACGTCGAGGCGATAACGGCCGGGCTGCGGCGAGAAGGACAGTCGCGACGGCTTGTCGGCAGCGATGGCGAGATCGCCGTCGGCGACGCGCTTGGTCGATTTGACCGGCTCATATTCCCAATAGGAGTTCTGCCGGTACCATTGATAGCGGGATTCCAGCTTCAGGAGTTCGTAGCGCAGGCCGTCGCGCTGCAGCGCCTTGCCGTCCGGCGCCGCGAACACGACCTCGAACTCGGCCTTGTCGCCTTCGGCCACGCTCTTGTCGCCGAACAGCGGCTTGACGCCGATCTGTGCCGCCTGCGCCGCGACAGGAAGCACCAGCTTGCGCTCGACCGCGCGACCGCCCGTTTCCGCCATGCGGATGAAGATCTGCGCCTCCTGCGGACGCGAGGACTCCGGGGGCTTCGGCAGGCTGACCGGGAAGCTCGCAACGCCATTGGCGTCGGACTCCGGCAGGTTCTCGATCGGCGTACGTTCGTTGCTGGTCGTCTCCTCGTCGGCAACACCGAACTGATAGCCAGGGAAACCGGGCCGCCCAGCTGCGGGCGCGACCAGCATGTCGCCTTCGAGCTGCAAGTTGGAGGCTGGCGCGCCGTAGAGGAAATGACCGTCGACCTTCAGCTCCACAGGAGCATCGGCCTTGATCAGCTTGTCTTTCGATGACAGCTCGAATTCCAGCCGCTCCGGGACGTAATCCTCCACCATGAAGGTGGTTTCGCCGACGGCCGTGCCCTTGGGGTCGGTGAACGCACGCACGCGCCAGGTGCCGCTCGGAACGGCGGAGTTGAGTGGCACCGTGAGGGACCTGCCGCCGGCACCCTGGTCGGCCAGCACCGCACGGCGGAACTCGACGCCGTCGGGCCGCTCGATCACCAGCGTGAGCGGGCCGCCGATGATGGCGTTGCCCCGTCCGTCGCGCAACAGCGCGGTCAGATAGACGGTCTCATTGGAACGATAGACGCCGCGCTCGGCATAGACAAAGGCGTCGGCACCAGCCGGCGCCTCACGTCCCGCGACGCCACGGTCGGTGAGATCGAACGCATTGGATTTCAGGCTGATGAAGGCATAGTCGGTTTTCTCGCCGGTCACCGTCAGCATCGCCGGGGACAATCCGCCCTCGCCGCGCGCGAGCCCGGCCTCAAACAGCACGTGGCCGAACTCGTCGGTCTTGCGGGTTGCGAGAATCTCGTTATTGCGCGCGATCAGCCGCACGTCCGCGCGCGGCACCGGATCGGTCGAGGCGAGCGAGTTGACGAAGACATGGATGCCGTCATTGCCTGAGAACGCCGCCACGCCGAGATCGGAGACGATGAACCACTGCGTCGCGAGCTGGCTGTCGTCATCGCTGCCCGGTCCCTTGACGGCCGCCGTCATCACATAGACGCCGGGCTGCAGGTCGCCGAGCGCCTGATCGACCGGGAACGCCGTCGTGACATCCTGGTTCAGCGTGGTCTCGGTCGCAAGCTCGCCGGACCAGACCTTGACGCCGCGCTCGTTGCCAAGCGTCGACAACTGGTAGCGGCTGAGCGCCTGCTGGAAGTCGCTGTCGATCACCGTGTTGATCAGGTTGCGATCGCCGATCCGGAACACGTCGATCGAAAGCGCCTTGGTGTTGACACTGACCAGCGGAATGCCGCGCTGGCCGGTGCGTGGCAGCACATAGGCGCGGCCGGTGAAATGCACGAAGGGCTTGCGGTCGCGCACATAGATGTTGAACTCGGCCGATTTCGGCAGGCTCTCCTTCACCGTCGATGGCAGGCCGGCACGCAGATTGATGTTGTAGTGCTCGCCGTGCTTCAACCCGTCGACGCAAAGCTGCTTCTCCTCCGACGACAGTGCCGGCTTGTCGGCGCCGGCCAGCGCAACATAGGGCGTGAAATCCGTGCGCTTCGCTAGTTCCTCGGAGAACTGGAAGCAAACCCGCGGCGACGCCGAATCGGAATCGACGCTGTAGTCCATCAGGCGGAAGCCGTGCTCGTCGCGCAGCTTTTCGTAACTCCCGCGGACCTCCGCGACCTCGCGCAGATCGAGCGACATCCGCAGTGCGTCGAGCGCCGGGCGCCACAGCTTCCGGTCGGACATCGCGCGGCCCAGCACCGCCAAGGCATCCGCCTCATCCTGTGGATTGCCGGCGCGTTGATAGGCGAGATACGCCGCGGTGGAGGCGCGCTCCAGGAAGAAGGTCTGCTCGCCGGTATTGGACGGCTTGATCTGGAAGACGGTGCGGGCGAGCCGCAGCCAATTGCCGCTGTCGTCGGGCGCGATGACGGCGAGCTGGGTCAGGGTCTGCAGGCCCGCGCGGAAATCATTGCGACGGAAGGCGGCATCGGCGTCACTGCGCAGCGATCGCGGGCGATTTTGCAATCGGCCCAGCCTCGCTCTTGATCTGGGCCTCCAGCTTGATCGCGGCGTCCGCGAGATCGTCACGCTTGAAAGTCTTGTCCGCCGCCTGCGCCGAGACGAAACCGAGCGCCAGCGTTGCGCAAACCACGACGGCGCGAGCCAGACCGATCATGAGGAAACTCCCTGGGCCGCGAACAAGCGCCGCGCTGGAATCAAAGAAGTGCGAAATGGTGACGGGCCGATGGCGGCGGAACGACGATAGCATAAAGTCTCATGCGACATGGCGCAGCCAGGACTTTCGGGCGTCGCCGACGACGGCTGGCGACCACACGAATTGATTCGGGAACGAACGACGGCCCTCCCGCCATGCTTAGTCGCCAACCCCTGGAAAATGGTTCGGACGGATGCCCGGAAAACGGATTTTTGATATTGAGCGTGCTATGGAGATGGTGCGATAGGTCACCCCAACGGTCCCATAGCTCAACTGGATAGAGTAGCGGATTTCTACTCCGCGGGTTGCAGGTTCGAAGTCCTGCTGGGATCGCCAGAAAAATCCGCGAGAGTTGGCGGCTTGCGCGGCTCGCCACACTCAACCCCAAAAAAGTCGATCCGGTTCCCGACATACGCAAAAGCCCGATTTAACCAAATCAGCGCGGTGGCGTTGATAAGGAGCACCGCCGGGTGACAACCGGACGCAACCGAGATGATGGACGCGGCGCTCATTTTTTCGGTTTCTGCCCGCGACATCAACGCATCGGTACGCGCTTATATCTAACCTGTTCTCGGCGAGTGCAGCTTATTTGCCGCGCCGCAAATGATCCACCATGTTTTTATGACACGAACCGCGTCGAGCGGGCTGAGGCTTTCGACGATGCCTTGATGTCGATCATTGGTTTTCGGCTTCAACCAAGGCGCTATTCCTTCCTTATGGAAACAAGGATCAAGGTGCCAAGGGTTACGGCGACAAGGATCGGGTGCTGCGTAATCGCAGATTCCAGCGCGTCGAAAAGAACGAATTCCATTATGTGACTCGAACAATTTTGGTGTTGGCAAGATCATTGCTGTCGATGAGGACTTATCGGCGGGTTGGACCGTTGGTCTTCAAACGGCGCTCGTGAAATGAACGAGCGAATGCTTCCGATGCGGAGATTGCGGCTGGGCGTGTGAGAACCACCCAAGCGACCATGGACCGGCCCATACTTGCGACTGCAGTGGTGCAAGCACCATGCCCGATCTGCAGTCGGATAACAGACGACGAAGTGCCGCGGCACCGTTTACACCTGACAACGATAGCAGCGCCATTGAACCGCGAGACATGAGCAAATTTTGGACTGACTCGAAATATCGGAGCTCACACCTATTTTAAGTGCATGCTGAAGGCGTTTGATTTCCGCATTCCCACTCGCGGCACCAAGGTACCGGATCGGCCCGAGCGTTTTCATGAGGTGAAAGACGACGGCTACCGCCTCCGTGTTGAGCGACACGGCTGCAGCTCAACGCCTTCAACATTCTCGCAATCGATGAGGATGCCGTGCTGCCCCTGTCACCGTGCAAGGCGTGGCCGCCAAGCGACGGCATCGGCGTCCTCACGCGACCTTCCAAGGCAGCCTCGAACAGAGCGAGATCGGCGCCGGCCTGTTTCGTCACGCCTAATCGTGTCGGTCACCTACAGCATCGACTGGGGTCAGATCTTTTAACGAGGTGCGCGTTGCACGGCATGAAGAAACCGTGCCGCGAAAATCTGAGAGCAGACGATCCGCTGTTAAAGCTCGACTAGATCCGTCATGGGCGCGCGTCAGCTCATACACTGACCTCTTTGGCGGGAATGCGTTGTGTCGCTCTCGTTCATGAAGATGAATGGAACTCGATGGGACGTTTCGCAGTGCACAGGTAACCCCTTGCGCGGCGGTTTTGCCGAGTTCACAATTGCCAAGCGTTTTCACAAAACTTTACGGAGGATGCGACCATGTCACGGGTCAAGCAAGCTTCGAAGCAGAAACGCAAAAGCAAAGCCGTTGCCGCGAAGGTGCTGGGCGTCGCCGGGTTGGGTCTTTCGCTGGTCGGTAGCGCATCCGCGTCCGCGATGCCCACTGCTGACATCCCGCAATCCGACAACACCGCGCCCAATCAGCGATTTGTTCTTGGCGAAGAGGAAATGGCCGACGTCAGTCTCGCCACGTTCCATCTCTTCGATAGGGAAAACTTTGGTAGCGGCGTGCAGCTAGCCCGTGGATGCGGTGGTTGCGGCGGCTGTCGAGGTTGCGGTGGCGGCGGCGGGTGCGGGTGCGGCGGCTTCCGAGGTTGCGGCGGTGGCGGGTTTGTTGGCTGCCGAGGTTGCGGCGGCGGATGCGGCTGCCGAGGTTGCGGCTTCCGAGGTTGCGGCGGCTGCGGGATTGGTGGCATCTGGTTTGGTGGCTGCGTGGGTGTCGGTGTGGGTTGCGCTGCTTGCGCGGGTTGCGCGGGCTGCTGCCTATCCTGGGGAGCGTGCCGCTTGTGCTAGGCCCTGCGAAAGCGCTCGTGCACTGCCGCGAGTTCAGGAGGCGCTAGAACGCTCTGAGAGTTCCGAGCGAGCGGAGGGTTTGGCTGCCGGAAGGCGTCGGCCGACGCGCTTCTGCCGATCTAGGAGAGCGGCCCCGCGCGCCTTTGCAGCCGGGCAGCACCGTGCCGCTATCTTCAGCGGCAGGACATCAAATAGCGCAAGACAGCGGGCGCGGCCGTGGCCTCCGGATCGTGAGCACCTTGCGCGTCCGCCGAACGGCGCGTCGCGGGCATGAATGCGCGATCTGCGGGGAACACTCTCGCACGACATTCGTTTTGCCCAGCGAAGAGAACTCCGCCATGACCAGTCGCTCGAACGATAACGTGAGCATTCAATGAAACCCTGTCAGGTCAGACGAAAGGCTCCTTGGAGCCTGCCTGTTCTGCTTTTCCTGAGTGGCTGTGGCGGAGCGGATCCTGATTGCAATTCAGCGGATACGCGTACTTCGGTGATCAAGGTCGTTTCCGACGATATGAACAATCCGCTCGTGAGCTACGCGGTGGAAACCTCGAACGTGGTCCAAGCAAGACTAAACAACGTGACCACCGATGCTGAGAAATCCGCGACCTTGGAAGCGGCGAAACGGAGTGCGACGTACAAGATAAGTGATCAAATCAGCACAAACTCGAAAAGCAAGGTCAAGCGCGAAGTGAGCTGTAGCGGGTTGTTGAGCGCGACCGTGGAAGATACGACGGCGCAGAAAAAGATCGACTTTGAGGTAGAACAAATGCCGGATGGGAAGATGTCTGTGTGGGTCAGCCCGTTCAAGTTTGAAGCTCCACGAGATCGCTCTCAGCCGAAAGAATGAGCCTGCCTGGCAGGCGACATCGATCATCGACAGGCCCTTGCCCCCGACGATGTCGGTAAGGGTTCGAGAGATGATCCACTATCAAAGGCCGACGAGAATCACTCCCACAAGCCGTGCGCCGTCCCACACTGCTACGCCATTGCCATCATTGTGCTGGCGCGCCCGAGCCAGTGCAGTGGCGTCGTCATCACAGCTGATCAGGAACGGTGACCCTTGCGTGCCCCCATTCGCGCCTCGACGATAAATGCGGTACTGGGTCATCCTCGCCTCTTCGATTGGCAACTACGGCCTGCCGAGCGAGAAAGATGACCAGGCAAGCCGGGTTGCGCCCTGCTTCAAAAACGAGGACGATCGATGTTCGTTCCAAGGTTACATTGGGCGAGATTCAATCCGGCGTTTAATTTGTAACGGCGATCCGGCAGCCAGAACGCAGCACAGGCGAAAACCGCTGACTGGAATCGCCAAATCTAAAAGCTTTTTTGATTTGCCTTTGAGTTCGTGAGCGTCGCGGCTCCCTGCAATCGCTGCTCCATCGCCTCAACCTTCTCCATGTCCGTTGCAAAAAACGTGTAGCCTCCTTCGCGAGCGTAAACGATAAGCGCATGCTGCATCCGCTTCGCACGTTCGCCGCCAAGTTCGATGAGCTTGGCATCACGGATGCGCCGCAGCGCGTGCTTGCGTGGACTGTTGCACGCAACAAAACCCCACGGCGGGTTGACCAGGCAATGAACCTGCTCGCCGGGTGGAAGAAGACTTTCAGCTTGGTCCGGCGTTAAAATCACTTTGGTATTCGACACAGGAATCTCCCCCAGTTGTGCCTATACGTTAAGCAAACGTCACAATCGGTCGGAAGCAATTATTCACTCTGTCGGCACGTTCTGTAGAAGAAAAAGCTCCGATGTTGCACGCAAAGCGACAGGATTCCTGTCATTCAAGTTGCAGCGCGGAAATATTTAGGCCGGAGAGTTGCTAGACGCGGTCCCATTCATAACGGACTTACCAGCGAATGCCGTCAGGCACCGAGGCAACCGTTCAGTTGGTCGACGTTATAAATGTCTCGTCGCGACTGCATGCGACGCAATGATAGGTCAACATGTCCAGTTTTGCCTTGTGAGGCTCCAGCACCTTCAGGACCATGATCGCTCCGCAATGCGCGCAGGGAATCTGAGCGTCCTTGATGCGCACGCATGTCGGCGTTGGATGTTGGTATTGCATTGAACCTTCTCCATACGAAAAAGCACAACGCGCTCCGCAACTGATTCAACACTCGCCTCAAGTGTTGCACCACTCAGTTGCAGCACGCAATTGTAGCTTTAGTCGGAGAAAGGTTCGCCTGCGGTATGTGGATAGGCCGCATTGGCTTTCGCGCCCCGGCTTCGGGGCCCGCATCGGGCCCCGTCTCCGTCGATCATTCCGCGTCGTCGTCCTCCTCGTCGCTGTCACCTGTCTCCCCGCCGCTGTGCTCAATACCCTCGGCATCGAAGACGTGACCGTTTTCGATGATCCACTCGATGTCCGAATAGATGTGTTCAACCGGCTCGCCAGCCTCTGCATGGCTGGCGTCGTCCTTTTCCATCGTCGAGAACTCCTCCGGGTCGGCATGCTTGCGCACATACTCGTGCAGCGCCTTCTCGTCGTGCACAACGAAGTGCATCGTGTGGTAGACTCTTTTCATGGTGTCCTCGCGGGTTTGGGGCGGCCCATCCGCCGCCCCGGGAGGGAGTTATAACTGCGGGTGTCAAATTCCAACTCAAGCCGACACCCTTCATTTGCTTCTGTGGCAGTTGCGCCACGATGCATCGCCGGCGGACGCGTCTGCGAATTTTTCTTATGCGGTTTCATGGCGCGACTATCCTATGACACGGACGAGTCGATCGAATGACGCTGCGAACGTTCATCGCCGGCCAATCCCTCGTCTTGACAATCCTGGTTGCCGTCGTGTCGAACCTCTCCGATGCGAAGAGGCGCTCATAGGAAAATCGCGGCACTCCTCTCCGGATCATGAACTATCGGATCCTCGCGATCTCGGCTTCATCCCTTCCCGCTTGAATCATGTCGCCGACACGCTTGCCGAGCAGCGCCCTCGCCAGCGGCGACGCGTGGGAGATTGATCCCTCCGCGGGATTCCGCTTCGTCCTCACCGACGATCCGGAACGTCTGCTCGCGGCCGTCGTCGCGCACTTCAATAACGAACGTCACGGCTGGCCTTTGCGAGCGCGTCACGATCGCCGGCTGCTTGCGCTTCACCGTAGGCGCGTCGCGTCTCGTCGAGGGCCTGCTCGATCATCTGAAGACCGCGCTCGGTCACTTGATTCGGGTGCGATGAGATCGGCCGATCGGGAAGATCGTCGACGAAATCGTCTTCCTTGGTGAAAGCTCTGCTCATGAACAGCATGTTGGTAAGTGCGATCGCGTTTCATCAGCCGTCGCGCGCGCCCGAAATCGGCGTCATGTTACCGTTATTCACAGGCCGAACGATCCGCTGACGTTGTTGTGAGCGGCGAAAGCAAAAAAAATTCGGCCGAGAGATATTTTTGCCAGGAACCAAGTCGAACGATTGGCGTTCTCGCGTGAAGCAGGGATTTAGTTGCGTGATAGAGAATTTTACCAGGCGCGATTTGGCGCTGTTCGTTTTGGCATTCGCGATCGCCGGTTGCCTGATGATTTGGACGATCAATCTCTCAATCGACAGGCTGCTTTACGCCGACTGGGACGGAAATGCTCCAGCGCCGCAGCAGCACATTCATTCCGCGGAAGCTGACGCGCCTGGCATGTAGCTCTGCTACGCAGAACGACGCCCACGCAACGCTCTCATCGAGACTCTTCGATCGGGGCTGCCGGATATGCTCTCAGTTCCTGCTCCGACTTGGCTCGATAGCCTTGTCGCATTCCCTTGCGCGGCCAAAAAAATCGGAGCTCCCCGCGTCAGTCGGACTCAAAGCCGACCAGCGCAGTTCGCTCCGATTCAATGACCGACTTAGCGAAGACCTCGATCGCCGGAACTAGAACGAGGCGTAGGCATTCCTGAAGGCAATGGCGCCAGCGAGCGAGCGCGGACGCGTTCTCACGGCATGGCCGTCGTTGCCGCTCTGGACGATCCACTGGCCATTCTGCTGGCCGACGATCTTACCGACATGATGACGCCAGACGACGATCGTGCCGACGGACGGGCCGCCTGCATTCGATCCGTAATGGGCCCATGACCGGGCGAGATTGTAGTTCGGGCCGGGATCGCTGCCGACTTGCGAGCGCATGTACCATCCGCACCAGGCGGCAGGCCGTCCGGCATATCCAACGTGATGATAGTGCCCCCTTACGTGGTGGTAATGCCGGTGGTGTCCATGAGCTTCCGCATTCGATGCAAAAGCCACAAGCGCAGCCGTTGCAGTTACGAGTTTACGCATCATTACTTCTTGTTCCTGAGAGATGGGATTTCTGAGGGAGGGAAGATCGCTTCTGCGATCAGGAAAGCCGCACAACGAAGGGGCGAAACGGAAATGCCCAGGCGACTCGCGAAGTGTTCGGACCAACGTCCGACGGTTGGCTTTAAGTCACGAGATGTGGTCAGAATAAGGCAGGGCGATCCCCCATCCCTCTGATGTTGCTCACACTTTGCGCATCAGCCCTGCAATGCGCGCAGGCCTGGTTAATAGCGAAAGTTAATGCCGCAACCGGCCGGAACTCAATCGGTTTGAGATGAAACTTCGCGGGTTTCGGAAACGCACGCGCGCGCCATCCGTTGGCCCTGTGTCCCGACAACGGAGAAAAGTGCGTGACCTTAAAACTCCTGGCCGCAGCCGCAGTATTGACGACCGCGATCGCATCGCCTGCGTTGGCGATGGGTCCGCACGCGCGCTCGAAGCTGTTCAACTTCAGCAGCAACGCGCACAAGCTCAGCGTGATGCGCAGGTTCGGCGCGACAATGGCTTCTGGCCCGGCGATATCGCGGCCGGTGTGGTTGGCGGCGCGATCGGCACGGCCGGTGGGATAGCCACCGCGCCATTCCGCCACGATGGTTATGCCTATAACGGTTATGACGGACCTTATGGATACAGCAGCGGCTTTGTCTGTCAGCCGGGCACGACCTTCATCGGCGAGGACGGACTGCGGCACATCTGCCAATAACGAATAACGAAGTCTGGATTCATGGGAAGGCGGCCAGCAGGCCGCCTTCGTTTTTTGACTCGCGCATGCTTTTTTTGGCACCACAGTCGCGCGCCGTCTTTGAACGACGTCAGCGATCATCAAGATCAGCGATCATCAAGAGGAGGATGTTTCGGCGTGTCCTTGTCGCGCTTCGTGTCGGCAGGTCGCGGCGACGGCTTCGGCACGCCGGCCTGTCCGCCATGCTTGCCGCCTTGATCCTGCATACCTTCCAGATCGTTTTCCTTCGGCATCGTCGGCCTTCCTCGCGAGAACGCAGAACCAATGGCGAGCGCATCTCGAGGTTCCAAGACGGTATGCTCAATGGGTGCGTCGGCAAGCGCCGCCAACGTTCTTGAACCGTTCTCGAAGAGCTGCCACAGCTTGTCCCGGACGTGCGGGGGATGATTCGTGTTGGCAGAGGCGGCCGCGTCATATCTGGACACGCTAAATGCGGAACAGCGACGCGCCGTCGAGCACGGCGTGGACACGAGCAGCCATGTTGGCCCGCCTCTGCTCGTCATCGCCGGCGCAGGATCGGGCAAGACCAACACGCTCGCCCATCGCGTCGCGCATCTCATCGTCAATGGCGCCGATCCGCGTCGCATCCTGCTGATGACGTTTTCACGGCGCGCCGCCAGCGAAATGGCGCAGCGCGTCGAACGCATCGCGCGAAAGGTGCTCGGCGCCAAGGCCAGCGTGATGACCGATGCGCTCGAGCTGGGCCGGCACATTTCACGGCATCGGCGCGCGGCTGCTGCGCGAATATGCCGGCCAGATCGGTGTCGACCCCGCCTTCACGATTCACGATCGCGAGGACTCCGCCGACCTGATGAATCTCGTTCGCCACGATCTCGGCCTGTCGAAGACCGAGAACCGCTTTCCGGCGAAGGGTACCTGCCTTGCGATCTACTCCCGCTGCGTCAACGCGGAGACGACCATCGCGCAGGCCGTGGGACAGTTCTATCCGTGGTGTTCCGGCTGGGCCGATCAGCTCACGGGATTGTTCGCGGCCTATGTCGAGGCCAAGCAGAAGCAGAACGTGCTCGATTACGACGACCTCCTGCTCTACTGGGCGCAGATGATGTCGGATCGCGACATCGCAGGCGATATCGGCGAGCGCTTCGATCACGTTCTGGTCGACGAGTATCAGGACACAAATCGCCTGCAGTCCTCGATCCTGCTGGCGCTGAAGCCCGGCGGGCACGGCCTGACCGTGGTCGGCGACGACGCGCAATCCATCTATTCGTTTCGCGCCGCGACCGTTCGCAACATCCTGGAGTTTCCCGATCAGTTCACGCCGCGGGCCGAGATCATCACGCTCGACCGCAACTACCGTTCGACGCAACCGATCCTGTCGGCGGCGAACAGCGTGATCGAATTGTCGCGCGAGCGCTTCACGAAGAATCTCTGGACCGACCGCGCCTCGTCCGCAAAACCGAGGCTCGTCGCCGTCCGCGACGAGGCCGATCAGGCGCGCTACATCGTCGATCGCGTCTTGGCAAACCGCGAGGAAGGCGCGTTGTTGAAGCAGCAGGCCGTGCTGTTTCGGACCTCGTCGCATAGCGGGCCGCTCGAGGTCGAACTCACGCGACGCAATATTCCGTTCGTGAAATTCGGCGGGCTCAAATTTCTCGATGCCGCCCATGTCAAGGACGTGCTGGCCTTGCTGCGCTTTGCGGAAAACCCGCGCGACCGCGTAGCCGGTTTCCGGATCCTTCATCTTTTGCCGGGCGTCGGCCCTGCGTCCGCCCAGCGCATCCTCGACCAGTTGGCGGAGGCCGCCGATCCGATCGGTGCGCTGTGCGCACTGCCCTCGCCGCCCCGCGCCGGTGACAACTGGAGCACATTCGTCCAGACAATCGCCGAGCTTCGCTATACAGAATGGCCCGCCGATATCGAGCGCGCGCGGCTGTGGTACGAGCCGCACCTTCGTCGCATCCACGAGGATGCGGAGACGCGCGAGGCCGATCTCATCCAGCTCGAGCAGATCGCAAGCGGCTATCCCTCGCGCGAACGTTTCCTGACCGAGCTCACGCTCGACCCGCCCGACGCGACCAGCGACCAGGCCGGCGTGCCGCTGCGCGACGAGGACTACCTGATCCTGTCGACCATTCATTCAGCCAAGGGCCAGGAGTGGAAATCAGTCTATGTGCTGAATGTCGTCGATGGCTGCATGCCCTCCGATCTCGGCGCCGGCACGTCGGCCGAAATCGAGGAAGAGCGCCGCCTGCTCTATGTCGCGATGACACGCGCAAAAGACGATCTGCATGTCGTGGTGCCGCAGCGCTTCTTCACGCATGGACAGAGGTCGCAAGGTGACCGCCACGTCTACGCCGCGCGCACGCGGTTCATTCCCAGAGCGCCTGCTCGGCCTGTTCGAGCGTACGAACTGGCCGGTCGCGACGCACGCCGCCTCGGCGCGTGCGCCGGGTCAGGCGCCGAAAATCGACGTCGGCGCGCGCATGCGCAACATGTGGCGATGAGCTGCTGACTTCATTCGCGAGGAAAATAAAAGGAGCCGTCGGGCTTGTCGCCCGCCGGCTCCAGAGTGGTCCGCTCGGAAACTGATCTTCCAGCGCCTGTGTACCGCCGTTACCTTGTTTGCGGCCATACCCTGTCGTTTTTACAGGCAACCCCGGGATTCGACTGTGATCCAGCTAACACAGCCGGACGCCTGTTCAGGCGGCGTTCAAGCCCCCCGCGTTGCGGCATCGCTAGCCTGAATACTTTCAGCCACACCTGTCAGCCACACTTGTCAGTCACACTCGCCAAGATCCGCCGCCACTTCGGGCGATGAGCCTTGACCTCGCATCCGGCTTGCGGAAGGTGAGAGCGGAAGAACTGGCGCAGGGGACATCAAGATGATTTCGGCACTGATCGGCGTACTCGTCATCATTGTGGTCGGAGCGATATGCTTCTGGGCGATCGACAAATTCGCCAACGACCGCCGCCTGGCCAATCTTTTGAAATTGCTCGTCGTCCTGATCTGCCTTGGCGCGATCTTGCAGCGCGTGCTGCCGCTCGCGGGCATCTATTATTAAGGCGCCTCACCCTCGCTGAAGTCGTTTCGGAAATGCCCTGGTGACGCCGGTGATCCTGCCCGCGGCACCTCTTGCGTCGTTTCGCTGCACTGCACAGTACCCTGCTCGGCCACTGCGCCGCTGCAAGTCGGGCACATCCTCGTCCCACTCGGTTCATAATTCTGCCGCGAGTTCAAACGACGCTCGGGTTCCGTTCTGCGTGGGAAAAGTAAAATGCGTCCTCCGGTCTATGACCTCTATCAGATGAAGCCAGATCGCCTGCCCAAGGGAGCCGGGTCGGCCTGGTTGCGAACCCGGCCCAACGAGCCGCCCGCGGCCGCCGATGACTGGCTCTTTGTCGGCAAGGAGCGGCACCCGAGCCGCTGGACGGTGGCGGAGATGAATGAAAAGGGCTCCTGCTATCGCGAGATCCCGAGCTGGCTGACCCGCCGCTCCGGGGCGGCAGCTGCCGAAAAAGCCGAAAAGCAGGACGTTGCGGCCTGAGCCGACGCCTTTGTGGTTAGAACACATCATCTGCAACCCTGGGCTATTCGCCCGGGGTTTTGTTTTGACTGACAGGGGTCAGTGTCCCCGCGCCGGCGCCTTCAGATCGATCGGCCTGATGATCAGGGCGACCGGAATCAGGATCGCGCCGACAAACATCAGAAGCCAGAACACGTCGATATAGGCGAGCAGATCGATTTGCCGCTGCAGTGTCTGCCCGACCCAGGCGATCGCCTGGGAGCTTGCGTCGGACGCGTTCGAGCCCTGGGCCTGGAAGAAACGCGTCATCGTATCGATCGTCTGCTGATAGCCGACATCGGACGGCGCGATGTGCTCGACCAGGCGGCTCTGATGGAATTGCTGCCGTTGGGCCAGCATGGTCTGCGACAGCGCTACGCCCATGGAGCCACCGAGGTTGCGGGCGACGTTGATCAGCGCGGACGCCTGGTTGGTGCGGTCGGGTGGCACGCCGTCATAGGACGCCGTGGTGACCGGTAGGAACAGGAACGGCAGTCCCGCGCCGAGCATGATGCGGGAGACGGCGGCGTAGCCATAGGTGATGTCGCCGGTCAGGCCGGTCAGATGCCACATCGTCACGGCGACGATCGCGCCACCGACCACGATGAGATATTTCGGCTGCACGACACTGATCAATCGTCCGACGATCGGCATCATGATCATCGTGACGATCCCGCCCGGCGAGAGCGCAAGGCCCGCCAGCGTCGCCGTGTAGTTCAGCTCGGTCTGCAGCAGTTGCGGCAGCATCTGCGTGGTCGCGATCAGGACAGCTCCGGTGCCCAGCATGACCAGGAAACAGGCGCCGAACTGCCGTCGCCCCAACAGGCTGATGTCGACGATCGGATCCTCGCGCGTCAGCTCCCACGGGATGAGTGCCAGCAGACAGAAGGCCGACAGCGTCGCAAAGCCGATGATCATGTTCGAGCCGAACCAGTCGTTGCGCTGGCCCTCGTCGAGTACGTATTCCAGCGATCCGAGGCCGACGGCGACAAAGACGAAGCCGAGGTAGTCGAAGCGCAGACCCTTGCTCAGCAGCTTCCGTCGTTCCGCCTCCGCGCCGGAGGGCTCGCTGACCAGCGTGCCCACAAGGAACAGCGACAACAGGCCCATCGGCACGTTGATCAGGAACACCCAGTGCCACGAATATGTGTCGGTGATCCAGCCGCCGAGCGTCGGCCCGATCACCGGCGCGACCACGACGGCGATGCCGTAGATCGCGAACGCCTGGCCGCGCTTCGCCGGCGGAAAGGAATCGGCCAGGATCGCTTGCTCGCTGGTTGCCATGCCGCCACCGCCGATGCCCTGCACGATGCGGAACAGCACCAGCGATTGCAGGCTCCAGGCAAAACCGCACAACAGCGACGCAACCGTAAACGTCGCGACACACATCATGTAGAAACGCTTGCGGCCGATCACGGTCGATAGCCAGCCCGAGATCGACAGCACGATCGCATTGGCGACCAGATAGCTCGTGATGACGTAAGTGCTCTCGTCGATGCCGACCGCGAGGCCACCTGCGATATTACGCAGCGCGACGTTGGCGATGGTGGTGTCGAGCACCTCCATGAAGGTTGCGATCGAGACGACGACGGCGATCAGATAGGGATTGCGTCCGCCGGCCGCCGAACGTTCCGGCGACCAGCCGCCCGCACCGTCATCGGCGACGTCAGTCATCGCACCCTGGTCCAGGGCACGACCGACATGCCCGGTCCAACCGGCAGATCATCCGGCCAGTTGTCGATCGTAATCTTCACCGGCACGCGCTGGACGACCTTGACGTAGTTGCCAGTGGCGTTTTCGGCCGGCAGCAGGCTGAAGGCCGTGCCGGAGCCCGGCTGCACTGACGCCACGTGACCGGTCAATTTGCGGCCTGGATAGGCGTCGATCCGCACCTCGACCGGTTGGCCGGGCCGCATGTCGCGCGAGTTGCGTTTCCTTGTAGTTCGCGACCACCCAGACCTCGTCCGGGACGAACATCATCAGGCTCTGGCCCGCGGTCGCAAACGTGCCCACAGCCCCGCTCAACTTGACGACGCGGCCCGATTGGGCAGCCACCACGTGGGTGTATTGCAGGTTCAGGTTGGCCTGGTCGAGCTGCGCCTGGGCCTGCTGGAGCTGCGCGCGGGCGCTTTCGAGCTGGGCCTCGAGCGTCTTGATGCCGAGTTCAGCTACGATCAGGGCCGCCTTGGCGCGCGTCGTATTGGCCTGCTGCGACTGCAGATCGGAGCGCGTCTGCTGCTCGCGCTGCACGGTGCCCGCTCCTTTCTCGACGAGATCGCGGGCCCTCGCCTCTTCTTCCTGCGAGAATTGCAACTGCGCCTGGGCCTGATCGACCTGGGCCTGCGCCTGCTTGATCTGCTCGCGCTGACTGTCGGTCTGGGCCTGAACGTTATCGATGTTCGCCTGCGCGACGGCGGCCTGCGCCTTGGCCTGACCGACCGCGATGGTGTAGTCGCGGTCGTCGATCCGCGCCAGCACCTCGCCGGCATTGACGTGCTGATTGTCGGTGACGGGGACGTCGGTGACATAGCCGCCGACTTTCGGCGCGACGGAGAAGCTGCGTGCGGCAATGAAGGCGTCATCCGTCGTTTCAAAATGGCGAACGTCGAGCCAGTAGGCGATGCCGCCGATCAGAACGACCAGCAGGACGCACGCCGCCACGCTTGCGAGCAGCCAGTGTTCCCGCAACCGATCGCGGAGGGAGGGCGATGATGCCTTGTCGTCGGCCTGTTGCGCCTTCTCACCCGTCTTGCGATCCCGCTCGGGCGCGGGCGGCTGTTCCGGCCGGCGTTCCGGAATTTGCGGCTGTTCAGCGGACGGGTCACGCGCCCTGGTTTGAGCATCCAATGCGAACACCTCGACAAACGATTGCAGTGCCGCGAGACCAGCGGCGCGAGGCTAATCGCGGGAGGCAGAGCTTGTTCCCAGGGTCGTGCGTGACGCATACATGCTGATCACGACAAGATGAATTGAAGCGCGTGTCCTGCCCCGTTTACCCGACGCGCGACGCACACGAAAAAGCCGAAGCGCGATGGCCGCGCTTCGGCTTCAGACGTCAGATCTGGAGACCCGATCGGCTCAGTAGCACCAGCGCGGATCGGCCACCACGTAATTTCCCGACGGATAGCGGTAGTAGCAGTTGCCCTGCGCGAGATAGTAGCCCTGACGCGCTGCGGCGGTGGCACCGGCGAGCGCGCCGGTCGCGCCGCCGATGACGGCACCGGCTGCGGCGCCGCTCGCCCGCCCCGTCAGAAGGCCGCCGAGCACGCCGCCGACGATGGCGCCACCCACCGCGCTCGCACCCGGATCGGGCGGCGGCGGCGGCAGATCGGCCGCCGGATAGCCAACGGCGGCGACCGGAGGCGCATCCGCATAGACAACGTCGTCGGCGAAATCCTCCGAGATGTAGGCAGGCGGGCCGTCCATCGGCTGCGGATAGTAGTACCAGACGCCACCGACGTCCCACCACCATCCATCGCGACCGTCGTGCACTTCATGCCGCCAACGGCCGCCTTCCCAGGCCAGGCGGCCGCGATAGTGATGTCCGCCGAAGTCACGTGCCACGATCGCCCCGCGCGCAAATCTCGCATCCGGTCCGCGACCGGGCGATGCGTGAACGCCCTGCGCATGCATCGGACCGGGTCCATGCACCGCGGCAGCAGGACCAGGACCTCCTTGAGGCCCCCCCGGGTGAACACCTTGTACTGCGGGCCGCGCGCCGGGTGCCGGACCTCGCGCAGCAGGCGGATGATTCTGGCCGGGCTGGTGGCCCGGCTGATGGTTGGGCTCCTCGGCGTAAGCCGAGAAGGCAAATGCCACCGAAACCAATGGAAGGATGATCCTCAATCGGCTGGATCCGTTCATTCTGCAAACCCCTCTTGGACGTCGTGCGGACACAAGACGCTCCGCCCATTTTCACGCCAATTTGCGACACGGACAACATTGCTGACCCGCGCCCCGGCGATTGTCTTGTTACAAATGCGTAATCGCGACAATTTTGGGGTCGGCCCGCGGCGGCCCGATTGACAGAATTGTACCAGAATTGGCCGGATTACTGGGCCGGCTCGATAACGTTGCAGTTCGTTCTACCCGACATCAAGCAGTCCTGCATCTTGCTGGCGGCGGTGAGATCGCGCGCGAGCCACACGCCGACCGCCAGAAGAAGGACAGCAATGATCAGGCCTGCGATCGCACCGCGTCGGTTATCGCTTTGCTCGGGGTCGGTCATCGAGAGAGTTGCTCACCACGGACCAAGTGAAGGGCGCGCTTCTAGCATTCCCAGCACTTTCGTCCAGCCGTAGCGGGCACGTCCTCTCCAGGGCCGCAGTCTGAGCGGCGAGCGTAGTGCGCTCAACGCGCGTGCAGCTCGTCACAAAGAGCCTGCTGCGGCATTCCCAACCGCTGCCGAGCCCCGGATTGGTAACCACCTCCGGTTCAGTCAGCATCGACAGCAAGAAGACCGCACAGACGATTGTCCCAGAGGCGATCGCGAAAACCCATAGTTTGCGCCAGCCGATGGTCATTGGCGTCTCTCCGGTTAAGTGTGCGGGACAATAGGGCCGGGTTCGCGGGCCGCTTGTGAAGCCATTCACATGCAGCTTCCTTAAGGTGCGACAAATAGTTCCGCCGACCACCTCATTTCAAATCGCAAGTTTTGGTCGCAAATATTCGCGGCGCTCACGCAATAAACCGTCACTTTTGGGGTGGCTTCCCGGCCCCCTGCGCTGTACATCCGTTCCGAATCGCGCGAGCGCCGATCGCGGCGCACGCGAGGATGCAAAAACATCAAACAAAACCAGAGACGTAAGCGACAGGCTCACTCAATGAGTGGATTCAAGGAACCAGGCTTTGCTGACCGGCAGAAAGCGGCGCAGCAGGCAAAGAAAGATCTTCTGAACAAGTTTCGCGCTCAACCCGGCCTGGACGATCCCGAGGTCGCGAAGCGACGCGCGGAGCGAGAGGCTGTTGCGGTCCGTCGCGAGCAGGCGAGGCTGGAGCGGGAGACTGCGAAGGCCGAGCAGAAGCGCCGCGAGGAGGAAGCTGCCGCAGCCGAAGCCGCGCGCATCGCACGCGAGCGGGAAGAGGCTGCAGCTCAGCTCGCCGCTGCCGAGGCCGACCAAAAGGCCAAACGCGATGCGCGTTATGCCGCGCGCAAGGCGAGAGGAAAGAAGAAGTAAAAGCCGGTATCATTCCGGGACAATGCGCGCAGCATGAAAGGCGATGCACGACGGTGCATCCCGCACGACGGTGCGTTTCAAAGCCTCGTGCTGACGTGTCGGCCCGGAATGACGGTTTTTTTAGTTCTTTTTCGTCATGGCATCGTCTTTCTTCATGCCATCCTTGGACATGTGATCCTTGGACATGGAATCCTTCGACGTGCTGTCTTTCTTCATGCCGTCCTTCGACATGGTGTCCTTCTTCATGGCATCGTCCTTACCCATCTTGTCCTGGGCAAAGGCTGATGGAGCAAGCGCCAGGCTGAATGCGACAGCGGCGGCCGAAATTCCAAGTGCGACACGGTTGCGAATGGTCATGACGGGAAAATCCTCCGATAATTGGCGTTGGAAGCGACGGATGCCGCCACCTTGGTATCCGACGCTCTCAAACCTCCGGTTGTTACGGCGGACGCGAAAAAAAATTTCGCGCGAGAGGCGTATCGCAGCCATCCCGGGGTTTTACGTGGAGAAATTGGACACAATTTCGCCCGTGAAAAGCGTGTAAGTGCCGCGCCGCGCGACTGAGGGATTGGGCCTGGCGTGCGTCGCAGCAATCGTCACCAGATCGGGACCGACTATCAGACTAGAGAAAGTATCTGGTGAAACCGGCTAGCATGGGCTTAACGCCGGCAAGACCCAATCCAGAGTCAAGGGGATTATCCATGATTACACGTCGTCACATCATCGCATCCACGCTCGCAGCACCCGCGCTTTTACGGCTCGGATTGGGAACGGCTAAGGCCGCAACCACGCTGAAGATTTCGCATCAGTTTCCGGGCGGCACGATCGACAAGGGCGATTTCCGCGACCGGCTCTGCCGCATGTTTGCGGAGGAGGTGAACAAGCGCTCCAAAGGCGACATCACGGCGGAAATCTATCCGAACTCTTCGCTCATCAAGACCAATGCTCAGTTCGCCGCCATGCGTAAGGGCGCGCTCGATCTCAGCCTCTATCCGATGCCCTATGCGGGCGGCGAACTGCCGGAGACGAATATCGGCCTGATGCCCGGCCTGGTTGAAACCTACGCGCAGGGCGCGAAATGGAAGACAGCGCCGGTCGGCAAGGCGCTGACCGATTTTCTCGCCGAGAAGGGCATCGTTCTGATCACCTGGGTCTGGCAGGCCGGCGGCGTTGCGAGCCGCTCCAAGGCGATCGTCACGCCGGAAGACGCCAAGGGCATGAAGGTCCGCGGCGGCTCCCGCGAGATGGACATGGTGCTGCAGACCGCCGGCGCATCCGTGCTCTCGGTCCCCTCGAACGAAATCTACACGGCGATGCAGACCGGCGCGTGCGACGCCGGCATCACCTCCTCCACCAGCCTGATTTCGTTCCGCCTCGAGGAAGTTTCCAAGGCGCTGACCTCGGGCGCGGGCGCATCCTACTGGTTCATGCTCGAGCCGCTGATGATGTCGAAGTCCGTGTTCGACGCTCTGCCGAAGAACCACCAGGACATCATCCTGGCGGTCGGCAGCGAGCTCGAGAAGTTCGGCCAGCAGGGTGCGCAGGATGACGACGCCGAGGTCGCCAAGGTCTACGAGAAGGCCGGCGCCAAGGTCGCGGCGCTCGACGTCGAGATCGTCGGCAAGTGGCGTGACATCGCCCGCGACACCGCCTGGAAGGACTACGGCGCGAAGACCAAGACCGCTGCCAATCTGCTTAAACTGGCATCAGACGTCGCCGCATGATGCACGGTCCTGTCCAGGATCGTGAGGAGCTGACGATCGACGCCACGAGCCATCCGCTCGTGGCGTCGCTCGAACGTGGCCTCGCCTTCCTCAATAACGTCATCGTCGTCTTCGCAGCGCTTGCGCTGATCGCTGCCTGTTGCGTCCTCAGCTACAGCGTGATCGGGCGCGCGCTTTTCAAGGCCGCCAATTACTGGCAGGACGAAGCCGCCGTGTTCTTGCTGGTCGGCGCGACCTTCATGACCGCCGCCTACGTCCAGCAGCAACGCGGCCATATCGGCATCGAGGCCTTCGTCGGATTGCTGTCGCCGCTTGCGAACCGAATCCGGCTTTGGCTCGTCGATGTCGCGAGCCTGCTGTTCTGCGCCTTCTTCGCCTGGAAGTCGTGGACGCTGACCTATGAAGCCTGGGACGACGGCCAGGTGTCGAATTCGATGTGGTCGCCGCCGCTGGACATTCCCTATGGCCTGATGGCCTTCGGCATGACCCTGCTCTGCGTGCAGATCCTCCTGCAACTGATTATTCCTTTGACCAGGGCTACGCGCAAATGACGGTGTTTGGTATCGGCGTCAGCTATGGGCTGGCGACCTTGTTTGCGATGTTCTCGGGCATGCCGATCGCGTTTGCGCTCGGCGCAGTCGCGGTCGTCTTCATGGGCATCTACATGCCCGCGGCCTCGCTCGATACCGTGACGCAGAACGTCTATGAGGAAATGGCCTCGATCACGCTGCTGTCGATCCCGCTCTTCATCCTGAAGGGCGCGGCCATAGGACGGTCGCGCGCCGGTCAGGATCTCTACTCTGCGTTGCATGCCTGGCTGCATCGCGTGCCCGGCGGGCTGGGCGTCGCCAACGTCTTTGCCTGCGCGCTGTTCGCCGCCATGGCGGGCTCTTCGCCCGCCACCTGCTCGGCAATCGGCTCGGCCGGAATTCCCGAGATGCGCAAGCGCGGGTACTCCGGCGGGTTCGCTGCCGGCATCATCGCGGCCGGCGGAACGCTCGGCATCCTGCTGCCGCCTTCGATCACCATGATCCTGTTCGCGGTCGCCGCCGAAAAATCGCTCGGACGACTGTTCCTCGCGGGCATCGGACCGGGCCTCTTGCTGGTCACGCTGTTCGGCGTCTATGCGGTGCTGCGCTTTCGCCGCGAATACGAGGCGGCAAGCGCGGCCTATGCCAAGGGCGGCCCCGCCTCGGCTATTCTCACCCGCGATGAGTACACGATGGCGCAGCGTTTCAGCGTGCTGCCGCGCGTGATTCCCTTTGTGCTGCTGCTCACCGGCGTGATGATCGCGCTGTACGGCGGCTTTGCGACGCCGTCCGAGACGGCCGGGCTCGGCGGCATCCTTGCGCTGGTGCTGATCGCGCTGATCTACAGCGTCTGGCGTCCCACCGATCTCTCGCCGATTTTGACTGCGACGGTCCGCGAATCCACCATGCTGATGCTGATCATCGGGATGTCGCTGCTCTATTCCTACGTGATGAGCTATCTGCACATCTCGCAGTCGGCGGCCGAATCGATCGTCGCGATGCATCTGCAGCGATGGGAATTGCTTGCGGCGATTCTCGTCATGGTCGTCGTGCTCGGCTTCTTCCTGCCGCCGGTCTCGATCATCCTGATGACCGCGCCGATCATCCTGCCGCCGCTGCGGGCGGCGAACTTCGACATCATCTGGTTCGGCGTTGTCATGACCATCGTGATGGAGATGGGCCTGATTCACCCGCCGGTCGGCTTGAACATCTTCGTGATCCGTAACGTGGCTCCCGACATTCCCCTGAGCGAGGTGATCTGGGGCACGCTGCCGTTCGTGCTCTTGATGATGCTGGCCGTGCTGCTGCTGTGCTTCGTGCCGGGGATTTCGACCTGGCTGCCCGATCTCGTGATGGGTGTCGACGGAAGCCGGTGATGGTTCTGTAGGGTGGGCAAAGGCGCAACGCGCCGTGCCCACCATCGCACATCAAACGCGCGACAAGATGGTGGGCACGCTACGCTTTGCCCACCCTACGCTACGGACCCAAACGCTATCCCCTATTCACCATTCGCTTCTTCGCGTTCAGCGCCATCGCGACCCGGCTCACCGGCACGCGCCCGATCAGTCCCGGTGATCTCATTGGTTGCGGCGAGCAGCTTGTCCATATCGACGCCGGTTCTGATCCCCATGCCTTCGAGCATGTAGATCACGTCCTCGGTCGCGACGTTGCCGGTGGCGCCGGGCGCGAACGGACAGCCGCCAAGGCCACCGGCCGCGGAATCGATCACGCGCACCCCTTCCTCCATGCCGGCGTAGAGATTGGCCAGCGCTTGGCCATAGGTGTCGTGAAAATGCATCGCGAGACGGGCCGGCGGCACCTCGGCGGCGACCGCGCGCAGCATCTCCTTCGCCTTTGAGGGCGTGCCGACGCCGATCGTGTCGCCAAGCGAAATCTCATAGCAGCCGAGATCCCACAGTTTCTTTGCGACATCGGCCACGGCCTGCGGCTTGATCTCGCCGTCGAACGGACAACCCAGCACGCACGATACATAGCCGCGCACCCTGACCTTGTCGGCCTTGGCGCGGGCGACGACCGGCTTGAACCGCTCGATCGATTCCGCGATCGAGCAATTGATGTTGGCGCGCGAGAATCCCTCGGACGCCGCGGCAAAAACCGAAACCACCTTGGCACCCGCGGCAAACGCCGCCTCGTAGCCCTTCAAATTGGGCACCAGCACGTGAAACTCACCCGGAAGACGGTTGACCCCGCGCAACACCTCGTCCGAGCCGACCATCTGCGGGATGGCTTTCGGCGAGACGAACGCTCCGACTTCGACGGTGTTCAGGCCGGCCCCGACCAGCGCCTGGATGAAGGCGATCCGATCGGCGACGCTGACCGGTGTCTTTTCATTCTGCAGCCCATCGCGGGGCCCCATCTCGACGATACGTACGGTGTCGCTCATGGCTCACCTCACGTTGCGGCGGGTTCGACTTCGGCGAGCTCGACGCCCTCTTGCACGATGTCGCCCACCTTGCATTTGATCGCTTTCAGCACGCCGGCGAACGGCGCGCGCAGTGTCTGCTCCATCTTCATGACTTCGAGCGTCAGGATCGGCGCGCCCTTCTCGAGCGTTGCGCCCTCCTCCGCGAGCAGCGCGACGACCGTGCCCGGCAAGGGCGCGACGATCTTGTCCTCTCCAACCTGCTCCTCGTCGTCGCCGCCGAACGGATCGACCCAATGCAGGTCGAACCGGCCATTGCGCGTGCGCAAATAGAGCTCATGGCCCTCGATCACAGCGACGACATGCGACTTCACGCCGTCGAGCGTCAGATCGAACCCGCTATCATCGGTGGCGGATGCAGCGAAGGTAATTATACGTTCGCCGACCGACAGTGTCGAAGGCCCGCTGCCGTAGGTCAGCATGACCTTCTGCTCGGCGCCGTGGGCCTGGCGGAACGAAAACAGCCGCTGCCGTCGCCCGACCGGCATCCAGCCGAAGGTCTGCCACGGCGAATGCGCCTCGCCACGCGCAGCCCGCTGTTCCTCGCCGAGAATTGCCGCGACCGCGGCGCAAAGCTCCAGATCGGCGGCAGCGCCCTGCGCCGCCGTCAGCGACTTCAACTCGCGTTCGATGAAACCCGTATCGATCTCGTTCGCGCCGACGGCCGGATGCGTCAGCAGCGCCGACAGGAACGGGATGTTGGTGACGATGCCGCGGATGTCGGTTTGCGATAGACCGCGGTCGAGGCGCTCGATCGCCGCTTGGCGGGTCGGCGCCCAGGCGATCACCTTCGCAAGCATCGCGTCGTAATAGGGCGAGACGCTGTCGCCCGCGCGATAACCGGCGTCGATGCGCAGGCCATCCGTTTCCTCCGGGACCCGCCATGTTCGGATCCTGCCGACGGAAGGCATGAAGTTCTTCTGCGGATTCTCGGCATAGACCCGCGCCTCGATGGCATGACCGCTCATTCTGATCTGGTCCTGACTGAGCGGCAGCGCCTCTCCGAACGCGACCCGCAACTGCCACTCGACCAGGTCGATGCCGGCGATCAGCTCCGTGACGGGATGCTCCACCTGCAGGCGGGTGTTCATCTCGATGAAGAACACGTCCTTGCCGTCGGAGACGAATTCGATCGTGCCGGCGCCGACATAGTTGACGGCCTGAGCCGCCTTGCGCGCCGCGGCACTGACGGTCTCCCGCTGGGCGGCGTCGAGCGTGGGCGACGGCGCCTCCTCGATCACCTTCTGATGCCGCCGTTGCAGCGTGCACTCTCGCTCGAACAGCGACAGCAGATTGCCGTGGCTGTCGCCAATCACCTGCACCTCGATATGCCGGGGATTGTCGACATATTTCTCGATCAGCATCCTGTCGTCGCCAAAGGCCGCCTTGGCCTCGCGCTTGGCGCTGACGATCGCGGCGGACAGTTCGGCGGCCGAGCGCACCACACGCATGCCGCGCCCGCCGCCACCGGCGGACGCCTTGACCAGCACCGGGAAGCCGATCGGCTCGGCGGCTTTCGCCAGCGTCGCCTCGTCCTGCGCCTCGCCGTGATAGCCGGGCACCAGCGGCACGCCGGCTTTCTCCATCAGCGCCTTGGAGCCGGATTTCGACCCCATCGCGGTCATCATCTCGGCGGTCGGGCCGACAAAGACCAGGCCGGCCTTCAGGCAGGCCGTCGCAAACTCAGCATTTTCCGAGAGGAAGCCATAGCCGGGATGCACGGCCTCGGCGCCGGTCTTGCGCGCGGCCTCGATCAATCGCTCGATGTTGAGATAGCTGTCGCGCGCCCGCGCCGGCCCCAGCAGCACCGCCTCGTCCGCCATCGCGACGTGCATGGCGTTCTGATCGGCTTCGGAATAGACCGCGACCGTTCGTAGCCCCATGCGTCGCGCGGTGCGGATGACGCGGCAGGCGATCTCGCCGCGGTTGGCGATCAGGAGCGTGCGAAAGCGCCGATAGTACCTCGAGCGATCCATCGTCACATCCTGAACAGGCCGAACTTCGTCGGCTCGATCGGCATATTCGACGCCGCTGACAGACCAAGGCCGAGGACCAGCCGCGTATCCGCCGGATCGATCACGCCATCATCCCAGAAGTCTCGCCGTCGCGTAATATGGATTGCCCTGGCTTTCGTACTGATCGCGGATGGGTTTGCGAAACTGCTCCTCCTCTTCCGCCGGCCAGCTTTCGCCCCTGGCTTCGATGTTGTCGCGGCGGACCTGGCTCAGCACCATCGAGGCCTGCTCGCCGCCCATCACCGAGATGCGCGCGTTTGGCCACATCCACAGGAACCGCGGCGCATAGGCGCGTCCGCACATGCCGTAATTGCCGGCGCCGTAGGAGCCGCCGATGACGACGGTGAATTTCGGCACGCCCGCCGTTGCCACCGCCGTCACGAGCTTGGCGCCGTCGCGCGCGATGCCGCCGGCCTCGTATTTCCTGCCGACCATGAAGCCCGTGATGTTCTGCAGGAACACCAGCGGAATGCTGCGCTGACAGCACAATTCGATGAAGTGCGCGCCCTTCAGCGAGCTCTCGCTGAACAGGATGCCGTTGTTGGCGATGATGCCGACCGGGTAGCCCCAGATATGGGCGAAGCCGCACACCAGCGTCTGGCCATAGAGCTTCTTGAATTCGTCGAATTCCGAGCCATCGACCACGCGCGCGATGATGTCGCGGACGTCGAACGGCTTCCTGCCGTCGACCGGTACCACGCCGTAGATATCGTCCGCCGCAAACAAGGGATCGCGGACCTCGCGCATGTTCAAGCCGCTACGCGCGGCCGGCGGCTTCAACGTCGCGACAATCCGCCGCGCGATCCCGATCGCATGGGCATCGTTTTGGGCATAATGATCGGTGACGCCGGACTGGCGCGAATGGACGTCGGCGCCGCCGAGTTCTTCCGCCGTCACCACCTCGCCGGTCGCCG
Organism: uncultured Alphaproteobacteria bacterium; assembly: GCA_963786015.1. Lineage (GTDB taxonomy): Bacteria > Pseudomonadota > Alphaproteobacteria > Rhizobiales > Xanthobacteraceae > Bradyrhizobium. The sequence continues at coordinate 71,556 of CAWAXO010000025.1, forward strand.
CCTTCACCAGCGGCGGGCCGCCGAGGAAGATCGTGCCCTGATTGCGGACGATGATGCTCTCGTCCGACATCGCCGGAACATAGGCGCCCCCGGCCGTGCAGGAGCCCATGACGATCGCGATCTGGGGAATGCCGAGCGACGACATCTGCGCCTGGTTATAGAAGATGCGGCCGAAATGCCGTTCGTCGGGGAAGATCTCGTCCTGCATCGGCAGGAAGGCTCCCCCGGAATCCACCATGTAGATGCAGGGGAGATTGTTCTGCCGCGCGATGTCCTGCGCCCGCAGATGCTTCTTCACCGTCATCGGATAGTAGGTGCCGCCCTTGATGGTCGCGTCATTGGCGACGATGACGCATTCACGCCCCGCGATCCGCCCGACCCCGGTGATGATGCTGGCGGAATGCACATCGCCGCCATAGAGGCCATGGGCGGCCAGCGGCGACAATTCCAGGAACGCCGTTCCGGGATCCAGCAGCAGATCGACCCGCTGCCGCGCCAGCATCTTGCCGCGCGACAGATGTCTGGACCGTGACGCTTCGCCGCCACCGCCCGCGACGAGATCAAGCTTGCTGTAGAGCTCCTTGACGAGCCCGCGCATCGCCTCGGCGTTGCGCGCGAATTCGGATGAGGTCGGGTCGATGCTGGAATGAAGCGGCATGGCGTTTCTGCGGCCTATGGTGCGCCGCAATCGAGGCTTGGATGGCGCCCATGGTGTCATTGCGCCACCGCCCTAGGCAACCCTCCGTTTCGGCGCCCGGCCCGGCCGGGCTATGCGTCGATGGGTTCGGATGAGCCCCCAGAGCTTCTAGTGGGTCCAGAGCTTCAGTGAGTCCAAGGCTCGCCACGCCGGAACGCGAAATTGTCGGCATAGGCCACCTGGCGGTGCGCCGACTGCTGCGGCTCGATCACCTGGTAGGGGATGCCCTTGCGCTCGCAGTAGGCGATGGCCTCTTCCTTGCTGTGGAAGTGGATGGTGAGCTGCTGCTTCATGTCGCCGGAGGAGGTCCAGCCCATCAGGGGCTCGATCGCACGCGGCTGCTCCGGCTCGTAATCGAGCTGCCACTCCTTGGTCTGGGCCCGGCCCGACTGCATGGCGTTCTTGGCGGGCTTAAAAATACGGGCGGTCATGGATGGCAGTATCCCCTGCAAAATGCGATATTGATGCGCGTGGCGGAAACGTCCAGAATCCTGGGCATCTTTCAGGACGTCGATTGGTGATTCCTGTCTTGGAGGTTACCCTTTTCCGTCCGGTATAGTCATTATGCCGCGGTGTGACAACGTCATTGCCGCGCTGTGACATCCGGTGGCTGGCTCTGTTCTGCTCGACTCAGGCATCTCTGCTCGACCCATCGCGAAAATCATTACCTCGTAGCGGTACCCATGAAAATCAACGCAACGCTCCCCGAAAAAGGACGCGATCTCCGGCTCGACCTGTTTCGCGGGATCGCGAACTGGGCGATTTTTCTGGACCATATCCCCGACAACGTCGTGAATTGGATCACGACACGAAATTACGGGTTTTCCGACGCCGCGGACCTGTTCGTCTTCATCTCGGGCTATACCGCCTCCTTCGTCTATGCGCGCATGATGATCGAGCGCGGCTTCGTGGTCGGCGCCACCCGCCTGTTCAAGCGCGTCTGGCAGCTCTACGTCGCCCACATCATCCTGTTCGTGATCTACATCGTCGCCATCAGCTTTCTCGCGCGACGCTTCGGCGATTCCGAGATCATCAACGAGTTCAACGTGGCCGGCCTCGTCGATCACGCGACCGAAACGCTCGGGCAGGGATTGCTGCTCAAGTTCAAGCCGGTCAATCTCGACGTGCTCCCGCTCTACATCGTGCTGATGGGATTCTTCCCGCCGGTGTTGTGGCTGATGCTGCGCCAGCCTGATCTCACCATGCTGGCCTCGATCATCCTGTGGCTCCTGGCCTGGACCTTCGGCTGGAACTTCAGTGCGTATCCCGCCGGGTCCTGGTATTTCGATCCCTATTGCTGGCAGGTGCTCTTCATCTTCGGGTCGTGGTGCGCGCTGGGCGGGGCGAAGAAGGCGGCCTGGTTCATCAATTCCAGCGCGGCGCTCTATCTCGGCTTCGGCTATCTCTTGTTTGCGCTGATCATGACCATGGCCGGCCGGTTTCCCGATTTTGGCAACGCGCTGCCGCACTGGCTGTATGCGACGTTCAATCCGAACGACAAGACTTTCCTGGCGCCCTATCGCTTCCTGCACTTCATCGTCATCGCGATGCTGGTGGTGAGGTTCCTGCCGAAGACCTGGCCCGGGCTCGAATGGAAAGTGTTCGATCCCGCCATCGTCTGCGGCCAGCAATCGCTCGCCGTATTCTGCGTCGGCGTCTTCCTGTCCTTCGTTGCGCATTTCACGCTGTTGTTGAGCTCGGGCTCGCTGCTGGCGCAGATCCTCGTCAGCGTCGCGGGCATCGCGATCATGACCACGGTGGCCTACTATATTTCCTGGTCGAAACGACAGGACAAGCCGGCATCGAAGGCGCCGCCCAAGCCCGTTCCGGCCGAATGAGCTGGTCTCAGCGCTTCGGCTTCCGCTGCGGCGGGACGATCATCTTGCCGCGCGAAGCGAAGCCGCCCCATTTCGTGGACCAGTCGATCTCGACGGCTGGCTCTTCTGTATCGCGCTGGCTCGACCTCCCCTGCAGTGCGAATATCGCACCTTGCGGATCGATGCAGCGGACGATCCAGCTGCCGTCTGGCAGCTCGGTCGGCCCCTGGGCAATCCGGCCGCCACCTGCCCTCACCCGTGCAGCCGCTTGCGCGACATCTGCGACGTTGAAGTAGTAGAGCCAAAACGGAACTCGCTCGTGAGGGTACTTGGTGAAGGTGCCTCCCATCGTGACACCGTCCGTGGCGAACAGTAGATAGGACTCTCGCCCTCCAGGGCTTTAGCTTTTTTCCAACCGAACAGCTCGGCGTAAAACGCAAACGCCTTCGCGCCATCCACCGCCACCAGCTCGTGCCAGCCAACCTGCCCCGGCGCATCCGAAACGGCAGGCCGGCGCTGCAGCTTCAGTCCGCCCACGAGCGCAAAATCCACTGCCTGCGCATCGGCGACGATCGACACCCGACCGATATTGCTGTCAGTCGGCGGAACGTAGATTGCGCCGCCAAGTTGCTTCAGCCGAGCGGCCGCTGCGTCGATATCGTCGACCGCGACATAACCGATCCATCTCGGCGTCGCTCCCATTCGCCGGCCTTCCTCAGGCAGCTCCATCAAGCCGGCGACGGCATCGTTCGACGACGTAAAGAGATTGTAGGCAAACGCTGCTGTCGTCGCATCCTGCGAGTCCCAGCCGACGACGTCGCGATAGAACGCCTTCGCTGCAGCCACGTCGGTGGTCAACAGCTCATACCAGGCAAAGCGGCCCTGACGATCGACCATTCCGACTACGCTGCTCCGTTCCTGTTGCACTGCCGCTCTTGCATCGCACCCGTCGAGGTTGTTTGCGCGATGCAAGCGCAACACGCAAATTCCAGCTTCGAAAGCATCGCATAAATGACATCAATGTCATTCATCAAGATGAATAGAAACTGAATGGGAAACAACGCGTTAGTGTAGCGTAAGCAGCTTGCGAGATGTACCTGCGCGGCGTAGGATCGCAAGGGCTGGAATCGAAACTACTCTCACAGGTATGGAGGATGCGACAATGTCACGGGTGAAGCAGGCTTCGAAGCGAAAGAGTGTGGCCAAAGCCACAATACCGGCCTTGGGTGCCGCTGGTCTGACTTTTTCGCTGGCGGGCGGCGCTTCAGCATCGGCCGTGCCGGCCGTGGACACTCCGCAGAAATTGAACTTGTCGCCGTCTCAGGCGCTGACGCTCGGTGAAGAAGAAATCGCCGATGTGAGCTTGGCGACATTCCATCTTTTCGACAAGGAAAATGCTGGCAACGGTGTGCAAGTTGCGTGGCGCGGTTGCGGTGGTTGCCGTGGTTGTCGTGGTTGCGGCGGATGCCGTGGCTGCGCTTGGCGTGGCTGCGGCGGCTGTGGTGGCTGCGGTGGCTGTGGCTGCTGCTTCCAGTGGGGCCGTTGCCGTATCTGCTAACGGCAGCGCGCATCCTGACCACGTTGAAATGTGCTACGTTATGGCCGGGTTCGACCAAGTCGACCCGGCCATTTCATGTCCGCTTTGTGGCGCCCGTCATTGCCTCGCTCTAGAATTGCCTCGCTTTAGCACGGAGCAGGGTTTCACGGGCTCTCAGAAAATGCTAGCGCGCGGGCTGGATGTCATTCCAGGGGCCGACACATCATGTGCCGCAACTCCGCTAAAAGGATAGGTGAAACGTGCGTGCGAAGACGATGAAAGTTCATCGCAAGACGGCCCAGCGCGAGGCGGCTTCGACGAAGAGTCCGCCAAGAAAGTCCCACCAAGAGACTCTGTCCAAGACGAACGTGTCCAAGAGAGCTGTCAGCAAGGACACCTTGCAGTTCGCGCCGAACTTTACCGCCTATCTGCTGCCACCCGACGTCGTGTGCCTGTATTCGGAGGATCGGAAGTTCTTCCTGCACGGCGAGCTCTATTGCGCGCTGGTATCGTCGATCGCGAAGGGCGGCAAGAGCGCACAAGATCTTCTTCGCGACCTGCAGCCACGATATCCCGCCGACAAGATCGAGGAGGCGCTGAAACGGCTGCTCGAACGGCGCTATGTCACACAAGCTTCGTACGGCACCGACGGGACGGTTGCGGGCTACTGGGCGAGCCTCGGATTGCCACCAGAGATCGCCGAAAAGAATCTCAGCGAGTGCAAGGTGCGCGTGGAAGCGATCGATGTGGCCGGCGCAAAGGAGATCACGGCTGCGCTGACCGAGCTCGGCGTTCGCATCGTGCCGCGCTCGCCGGACCTCACCATCACACTGGCGAACGATTATCTCGAACCGCGTCTTGCCGAATTGAACCAGCAGCGCGTCGCCGACAAAACGCCATGGCTCCTGGTGCAACCCTCGGGAGTTTTTCCGCTGGTGGGGCCCGTGTTTCAGCCCGGCGAGACCGCTTGCTGGACCTGCCTGTTCGATCGCATGATCCGAAACCGCGAGATCAAAGGCTTCCTCGAGCGCGGGCCGGCGCAGCGGGTGGCGACCTCTCCGCTTGTTCGCAACACGCTCGGCCAGGGCGGCATCCAATTCGCTGCCGTCGAGATCGCCAAGGCGATCGCCTCGGGCTTTCGTACCGATCTGAACAATCATATTGCAAGCTTCGACATGCTGGGCGCGAACATCGCCAAGCATTATGTGGCCAAGCGCCCGCAATGTCCGACCTGCGGCAGCAAGAAGCTCTACAATCCCCGCCGCACGCCGCAACCGATTGAACTCGCCGAAGGCAACAAGCTGGTCATGACCAGCGGTGGCTATCGCACGGTGTCGTCGCGAACGACCGTGTCGCGCTTCCGCAAGCATGTCAGCCCCCTCACCGGCGTGCTGACGCGACTCGAGCGGATCGAAAGCGACCTGCCGATGAACACCGCCTTCTACGCCCAGCACAATTTTTCTTCGCCGGCGCATAGCGTCGACCAGCTCCGCTCGGGTCTGAGCGGCGGCAGCTATGGCAAAGGCTCGACCGCCGAGCAGGCCGAGGCCAGCGCGCTGATGGAGGCGATCGAACGTTACTCCGGCATCTTCCAGGGCGACGAGATCCGGATCACAAAGCGCTTCACCGATTTCGAACCGGGCGAAGCGATGCTTCCGAACGACGTTCAGCTCTTCAGCGAGGCGCAATTCGACGCCAGGCACGATCCGCAGCCGGAAGGAGCGCAGCAGGTTCCGGAACCGTTCGACCCTTCCGCAAAAACCGAGTGGTCTCCGGTCTGGTCGTTGCGCGACAAGCGCTTTCAATATTTCCCGACCGGGTTGCTCTATTTTTTCTATCGCGGCTTTCCCACCGACTCCAACGGCTGCGCTGCCGGCAACACCCGCGAGGAAGCGATCGTTCAAGGCTTCCTCGAGCTTGTCGAACGCGATGCCTATGCGATCTGGTGGTACAATCGCTCGCAGCGCGCCGAGCTCGATCTCGACCAGTTCGACGATTCCTATGTGCGCGATATCAAGTCGCAATTCGCCGAGGCCGGCCGGAAGATCTGGGTGCTCGATATCACCAGCGATATCGGCATTCCCACTTATGTCGCAATCATGCATTGGGTGCAGAACGGTCAGGAAAATATCGAGTTCGGCTCCGGCTCCCATTTCGATCGTCGCATCGCGCTGTTGCGCGCGCTGACCGAGCTCAGCCAATTCCTGGCGATCGGCGTGATGGGGGGCGGAAGCGGCGAGAAGCCCACGCTCGACGGCATGACGCCGTTGAAGCTCGAGAACTACCCGTTCCTGCTGCCGGCTGCTAGTCCGGTGCTGCCGCCGGCCGCGGGCCTCTCGGTCCACGACAACACCCGCGACCAGGTGCAGGCCTGCGTCGATATCGCAAGCCGCGCCGGCATGGATTTCCTCGTCCTCGATCAGACGCGGCCCGATGTCGAAGTGCCGGTCGTCAGGGTGCTCGTTCCGGGCATGCGGCATTTCTACAAGCGCTTTGGGCCGGGCCGCCTCTACGACGTGCCGGTCAAGCTCGGCCTTCTGGAGCGCCCGTTGCCGGAGGAAGAGCTGACGCCATTCCTGCCCCATACCTGAGCGGGGCAAGCAAGCGTGCCCGCGTCACCCAAGAAACTCTCAACCAAGACACGGCGAAAGACCGCGCCGCCCGTCCTTTCCGTCCGGTTGAACGAGCGCTTTACGGTTCAAGCGCGACCGGACGGCAGTCTCGCGGCCGAGTTCGACGGCTATGCGGTCGAACTCGGTAAATTCAGCGCGGGCGCCATCAAGCGGGCGCGCGAGCTCCGAAGCGGGCTCGCGCTCCATTCGTTCTCCTCTGACGGGAGCTCGGTCGACCGCGAGATCGATCTCGTGGTGCGGCGGCTCGCGCGACAGGGCCTCGTCGAATATCGCCTGTTCCGCGCGCGAGGCGATCAGGACCTCGTCATCATCGAGCCGCAGTCCGCCGACTATTGGCCGAAAATGCAAAAGCTCCGCGCGACCGACACCGTGGTGTTGTCGCGCTTCGCCTATATGCGCCGGCGCGGCAGCGAGATGGTGCTGGAGTCGCCGCGCGCCGGTGCGCTGTTTCGCATCTCCGATCCGAAGATCGCCTCCGCGCTCGCCGCACTCTCCTCGCCGCACAGGGTCGGCAAGCTGCGGCAGCAGAGCGGCGGTCCCGGCGAGGAACTGCTTGCGCTGCTGCTGGATTGCGAGATCCTGTTCAAGGTCGAAGCCACCGGCGACGAGGGATTGCGTGGAAGCGAAGGCGGCGCCGCGCTCGTGGTGTGGGATTTCCACGACCTGCTGTTTCACGTCCAGAGCACCGAAGGCCGGCACGCCAATCCGATCGGCGGACGCTATCCCTATATCGACCTCATCCCGCCGCCTCCGGCGGTCCGGCCGGCCTGGCCGGGAACTGCGATCGACCTGCAGCCGTTCACCGATGCGACGAACGAATTGATGTCGCCTTTTGTCGAGCTTTTGGGCCAGCGCCAGTCGATCAGGGAATTCGACGACCAGAATCCGATCACGCTCGCCGAACTCGCGCAATTCCTCGACCGCGCAGCGCGTGTAAGATCGAAATGGACCAGCCCACTCGACTTCGGCGATGGCGCGTTTGGTCCCGAGATCGACTACACGACGCGCCCCTATCCTTCGGCCGGAAGCGCCTATGAGCTCGAGCTTTACCTGGCAGTGACACGGTGCGACGGCCTTGCGCCGGGCCTCTATCATTACGATGCCGACCGCCATGCGCTGGTGCCGATCGAGGCCCGCGCGCAGGAATTGGAGGCCATGATCGGCGCCGCCGCTTATGCGATGGCTGCTCCCGCGCCGCCTCAGATCCTGATCACGATCGCCGCCCGCTTCGACCGGATCGCCTGGAAATACAGCGCGATCGCCTACTCCCTGATCCTGCGCGATGTGGGCGTGATGCTGCAGACGCTGTACCTGACCGCGACGGACATGGACCTCGGTGGATGCGCCGTCGGGACCAGCAATATCGATCTGTTCGCCAAGGTAACAGGGCTCGAGTTTCACGTCGAAGGCCCGGTCGGTCAATTCGCGGTTGGACGCGGCAGCACAACGGCAAACGCCGACTGACGTCCATCAGTCGGCGCCTTTCAAGCGACCGCACCCGATATTGTGCCGCAGCCGAGCGGCAGACCTTGAATGCAGTCCTTGGATCAAGCCGCCTCGGCGTTGACGGCACTCGTGGCGATCCTAGTCAGCGTATCATCCGTCTTCTTCTCCTCGGACAAGGTCGCGTCCAGAAGTTTGGCGGCCTCCTTGTTGCCGAGCTTCGTGGCCCATGCCTTCAACGTGCCATAGCGGGAGATCTCGTAATGCTCGACCGCCTGCGCCGCGGCGAGCAGACCCGCATCGAGCGCCGAAGCGCCTTTGTATTCGTCCATGATCTCCTTGCCTTCGTCCAGAATGCCTTCGATCGCATCGCACTTCTTGCCGCGGGCGGGCTTGTCGATCAGCTCGAAGATCTGCTCCAGCCGCTCGATCTGACCTTCGGTCTCCTGGTGATGTTTCTCGAAGGCCTGGCGAAGCTGATCGGAATTCGCGGCCTTCGCCATCTTCGGCAATGACTTGTAGATCTGCTTTTCGGCGTAATAGATGTCTTTGAGCGTATCGAGAAACAGATCGTTGAGGTCTTTCTCGGCCATTGGTTGCTCCGCTTGTTGGATTGTGAGGAGAGCAACACGGCCTCGTGAAGATGGTTCCTATTCGAGTGAAAGAACATTTGCGCGCAGGCGGCCGGCCTCGCGCCTTCATCGTTGCTTCGGGACGATGCCGCTATAGCGACGGCTTCAAATGCAAATAGCGGTCGTCGAAGTGGGCAAGTTCTTCCAGCTTGCCTTCGTTCAGGACGGTGACATAGCCACGGTGAAACTCGAGCACGCTCTCTTCACGCAATTGCTTGATGATCCGATTGGCATGGATCGGCGTGATGCCCATTGCTTCGCCTATTTGCTCCTGCGTCAACGGCATCTCGATGCGGCTGCCTTCGCCGCGCCCGATGACCTTCAGGCGCGCCCGCAGCTCGACCACGATATGCGCGAGCCGGCTCGCCGCAGGCCGCTGGCCGACATTGACGATCCATTCGCGGAACATGGCCGCATCGATCAGGGTGTCCCGCCAGAGCACCGCCGCGAGGTTGGGCCTCCGGCGAACCATGTCCTGCAGCGCCGTGTGCGGGATGTAACCCACTCGAGATTCCGTCAGCGTCACGAGATCATGGTCCATCACATGCAGATAAAGGCTTTGCAGGTCAGGGATTTCTCCGGGAATATGGATCGAGAGGATCTGCCGCCGCCCTTCCCACGTGGTCTTCGAGCGGATGCAGAACCCCTCTGCGAGCAGGCAGCACGCAGTGGACCTCTCTCCATCCCGGACGACATGCTGATTTGGCCCAAGAGTCCTGAGGTCCATTGGGAGCGTGCCGATCGCCTCGACATCCTCATCATCGATCGCTGATGTCGTCTGCAGCCGCCGTATCAGGGCGTCCATGGTCGCATTCGACATCGTCGTCTCCAGAGCTTTGGCAGGCCGGCCTCTCCCGGGATTCGGGCCCAAATGCCGTGTCGAGGAAGACCTCCTTCCAAAAACCTCCTGCACCGGCGCCCAGTTCCAACAAAAGTTAAGGACTCCGCGGCCCGAGCGGTGCCAGCGTCACGGCTCCGGAGATTGCCAATGAAGCAGACACGCAACCGAAAACGACCGGCGCTGTCCTTCCAGGATCGCCTGAAAGGGTTTGCCGCACAGGCGCGGGACGCCGCCAACCACCTGCCGCCGGGCGCGGAACGCGACCGGTTGGCGCAGCGCGCGCTCGAAAATGAAACGGCGGCCAGGATCGATAGCTGGCTGTCGTCACCGGGGCTGAGAGAGCCGAAATGACGGCGTTCGCCGCCTCGTTTAGCCAAGCGGCGATTCCGTCACATCCAGGATGGTGTCGACGCTATGGCGCAGGCGTCGCGCGGTGTTCTCTTCGGTCGAGAGGCCGAAGGCGAGCAATGAGCGGCCGGTAACCGCATAGACGTCGCCGAACGGAAAGACACCAAGCTGCGACTCCGGCTGGTTGGTATCGATCAGGCCAAGCCAGGTCTTGCCTTCGGGGACCGCCGGCAGCGTGAAATTCACCACGTCGTAATGTGCATTGTAGACGAGCAGCAGGGTCGCATCCGATCCCCGCCGCTTGATGCCGCTCTCCTGCGCGCGGCCATCCAGGACCATGCCGAAACAGCGCGCGTTGGCATCCTGCCATTGCTCGACGGTCATTTCCTCGCCGGATGGCGACGAGCCAGGTCACGTCCTTGACGTCGAGCTCCTCGTTCTGGGAGCCGACCACGAAGCGGCTGCGGTAAAGGATTGGAAAGGCCTTGCGGGTCGCGATCAGCTTGCGGGTGAATTCGCGCAGGCCTCTTCCCTGCGCCGGTGATCTCGAGCCAGTTCAGCCAGGAGATCTCGTTGTCCTGCGCATAGGCGTTGTTGTTGCCGTTCTGGGTGTGGCCGAACTCGTCGCCCGCGAGCAGCATCGGCGTGCCGTGGGACAACAGCATCGTCGCGAGCAGGTTGCGCTTCTGTCGCTCGCGGACCGCGATAATCTCGGCATCGTCGGTCGGCGCCTTCCGCGCCATGATTCCAGGAATGGTTGTTGGAGTGGCCGTCGCGATTGCCCTCGCCGTTCGCCTCGTTGTGCTTGTCGTTGTAGGAGACGAGGTCGTTGAGATTGAAGCCGTCATGCGCGGTGACGAAATTGACGCTGGCCCAAGGCTTGCGGCCGCGCTTGTTGAAGAGGTCGCCTGAACCGGTGATCCGTTTTGCGAAATCGGGCAGCACGCCGGCGTCGCCCTTCCAGAAGCTGCGCACGGTGTCGCGGAATTTGTCGTTCCATTCCGCCCAACCGGGCGGAAACTGGCCCACCTGATAGCCGCCCGGCCCGATGTCCCAGGGCTCGGCGATCAGCTTCACGCTCGATAGCACGGGATCCTGCCGGCAGGCGTCGAGGAAGCCGCCGCCCTCATCGAAGCCATAAGGCTCGCGCGCCAGGATGGTGGCGAGGTCGAAACGGAAGCCGTCGACCCGCATCTCCGTCGCCCAGTAGCGAAGCGAGTCCGCGACCATCTGCAGCACCCGCTGGTGCGACAGGTTCACCGTATTTCCGGTGCCGGTATCGTTGATGTAGTAGCGCTTCTGATCAGGCAGCAGCCGATAGTAGCTCGCATTGTCGATGCCCTTGAACGACAGCGTCGGCCCCAGCTCGTTGCCCTCGGCGGTGTGGTTGTAGACCACGTCGAGGATGACCTCGATGCCGTGGGCGTGGAATTGATTGACCATGGCCTTGAACTCGGTCGCAACTGCCGAGCGCAGATAGCGCGGCTCGGGCGCGAAGAAGGCGATCGAGTTGTAGCCCCAATAGTTGCGCAGGCCCTTGTCGACCAGATAGCTGTCGTCGACGAAGGCGTGGATCGGCAACAGCTCGGCGCTGGTGATGCCGAGCGAGCGCAGATAGGCCGGGATGTTCGGATTGGCGAGCCCGGCAAAGGTGCCGCGATCGGCTTCCGGGACCAAGCGGATGCAGCTTGGTGAAGCCCTTGACGTGCATCTCGTAGATGATCGCGCGCTCCCAGGGGATCTCCGGCTTGCGCGCGGTGCCCCAGGTGAAGGCGGGATCGATGACCCGGCATTTCTGCATCAACGGCGCACTGTCGCGCTCGTCGAAGGATTTGTCCTTGTCGGGATGGTCGAGACGATAGCCGAACAACTCCGGCCCCCAGCGCAGTTGGCCGACCAGTTGCTTGGCATAGGGATCGATCAGGAGCTTGTTGTGATTGAAGCGATGGCCGGCGTCGGGCTCGTAGGGGCCGTGAACGCGATAGCCATAGATGGTGCCGGGACGCGCCATCGGCAGATAGCCGTGCCAGACCTCGTCGGTATATTCGGGAAGTTCGATCCGTTCGAGTCTCGGTTTCGCCGCTGTCGTCGAACAGGCAGAGTTCGACCTTGGTCGCGTGAGCCGAGAACAGCGCGAAATTGACGCCCAAGCCGTCCCAGGTTGCCCCCAGCGGAAACGGCCTGCCCTCGGTGATGCTCGAGCGGCGCAGCCCGAGCGCAGCCTTCGTCAGAGCGTCCGCCGACGGCGTCAATGCATCATCCATGAAAAACCCACCCTTGCTTGCTGCAACGCAGGCGTGGGGAACTGGTTCCATGTCTCGAAGGGGAGCAACCGCGACGCAAGTCGAGCACGAAGGCTTCAAATCCGCGCGAAATTAACCATTTTGATGGATCGTCACCTTAAGATTCAGCGAACGAATCATCTGATGAGTCATCTGAGTCTTGGGGGATCGATGATGGCACCGAACTGCCTGAAATGCGGGGTGCGACGTGAACTGGTGGCAGTTACCCCGGCGCCACACCGCTACGAAATCGGCACCTATCGGTGTCCGGTCTGCGCGTCGACCGAGCGCCTGGCCCAGCGCTCCCGCGTGGTCAGCCTGTCGGTCAAGCGGCGGGTGCGCGACGACAAGGCCGAGATCCCAGCGGTGCCCGCGGTAGCGCCGCCCAACATTGCGCCCAGCATGGAATGCAACGAAGTGACGGCTGCCTAAGCCGCGCTCATTCGATGCTGATGCCGGTCGCTTTGATCAGCACTGCCCATTTGTCGATCTCGCTCCGGACGAACCGGTCGAGATAGGCCGGCGTCGCCCGCTCCTCGGACACGAGCTTGAGGCCGACCGCATCGAGCTTTTCCCGGACGGAGGGCGTCCTCATGGACTCCACCATGGCGTGGTTGAGCTTCGCCACGACCGGCTCCGGCGTGCCCTTGGGCAGCAGGAAGGCATTCCAAGTATAGGCCTTTACGTCGAAGCCTTGTTCCATTGCGGTGGGAACGTCCGGCAGCGCGGCCGAGCGGGCGTCGTTGAGCACCGCGATCGCCTTGACTGTTCCGCCGTCGATCTGCGGCTTGGCCGTCGTGACGATATCGCAGAGATAATCGACCCGGCCGCTGGCAAGGTCCTGCATCGCGGGATTGGAGCCGCGATACGGGACGTGGACAATGTCTAGCCCCGTCACCGAATTCATCAGCGCGCAGCCGAGATGGATGGCCGAGCCGGTTCCGGCCGAGGCAAACTGCATCTTGTCCGGCATTCGCCTTGGCGTAGGCAACGAACTCCTTCATCGAACCGACCGGAAGGTCCTTACGCACGACCAGCACCAGCGGTGCTTCCAGGAACAGGCCGACGCTGCGCGAAATCCCTGGTCGAGTCGTAGGCCGGCTTCTTGTAGAGCGTCTGGTTCTGGGCCTGCGTTCCCACGGTGCCGAGCAGGAAGGTGTAGCCGTCGGGCTGGGCCTTTGCGACCCGGTCGGCGCCATTCATGCCGCCGGCGCCGCCGACATTCTCGACGATCACGGATTGCCCGAGGATTTCGCCCATCCGCTGCGCGAACAGCCGTGCCGGCACGTCGTTGGGGCCGCCCGGGGCAAAGGGATTGATCATGGTGAGCGCGCGCGTCGGCCAGTCCTGCGCTCGCGACGGATTAGCGCCGAGCACGCACGAGGCGACCAGCGCCGCACAGAGTGCGGTTCGCATCATACTCCCTCCCGTTGATGCCCAGGCTTATGCCGCGAGCACGCTTTGAATTTGATGTCGGATCGCTTCCTTTTCGGCGCTATCCGTTGCTGCCGTCAGCGGCAGATCGACCGCAATGTTAGCAGGCCGCTTCAACACAACGATCCGGTCGCCGATCTCCAGCGCCTCGTTGATCGAATGGGTGACGAAGACCGCCGTCTTGCCGTTTTCCTTGACCAGCCGGACGAACTCGGCGCGCAGCGTGCGGCCCGTCATCTCGTCGAGCGCAGAGAACGGTTCGTCGCAGAGCAGGATGTTGGCGTCGGTCGCAAAGGCCCGCGCGATCGACACGCGCTGGCGCATGCCGCCGGACAGCGCGTGCGGATAATCGTTCTCATGGCCGCGCAGGCCGAGTCGGCCGAGCCAGTGCATCGCGGTGTCCTTCCGCTGCCTGACCGGCACCTCGAGCATTTCAAGCCCAAGCTCGACATTCTGCACGGCCGTGCGCCAGGGCAGCAGGCGATCGTTCTGGAACACGATCGCGATCTTGCCGCGGAAGGAATCGAAGTCGCTGAAGGGATTGCGGCCGTCGACCACGACCGTGCCGGACGTCGGCTCGGTCAGGCCCGCGATCATGTTGAAGATCGTCGATTTGCCGCAGCCGGTCTTGCCGAGCAGCGCCAGCAACTGCCCCTGCCCGACCTGAAGATCGAGCCGATCGACCGCGACATAGGCCGGAGCCGCGCGGTTCTTGGCGAACGATTTCGAGACCTGGTCGAGGCTGATGATCGGGGTCGCGATCATAACGTGCGCTCCGAGACCGCGCGATAGCGGAACGCGATGCTCTCGATCAGGGTCAGAACGGCCTGCGCGATCAGCACGAAGAAGACGAGCTGCAACGTCCAGGCCAGCGCGCCCGCCATGTCGAACACCTGCTGCTGCTGCAGCAGTTCGTAGCCCACGCCGCCGGTCGCGCCGACCAGCTCGGCAACCACGACCACGCGGGACGCATTGCCCAGATTGACCTTCCACGCGGTCAGGATGTCCGGCAGGATCGCCGGGATGATCATGGTGCGAAACAGCTTCGCCCGGGTCGGACGAAAGCTCATCACCATCTCCATGAGATCGCGCGACATCGCCTGCAGCGCGCTCAAGACCTGGAACGTGAAGGCAGGCAGCGTCGTCATGACCATGATGAAGAAGATGCGCGGCTCAATGCCGTGAAACCAGATGATCGCGAACACGACCCAGGACAGCGCCGGGATGCCCTGAAACAGCGTCAGGATCGGCGACAGGAAATCGTTCACCGCCCGCGATCGCGCCATCATCACCGCAAACGCCGCACCGACGATGAACGCGCCGGCCAGACCAGCCAGGATGCGCCCGACGGTTGCGAGCACGTCGCTGAACTGGCTCCAGCTCAAGAGAATGTCGACGCAGCGCTTGAACACGTCGACCAGCGACGGAAACAGGAATGGCGGAAAGAATTGCGATGCGATCTGCCAGCAGCCTGCCGACCACCGCGAACGGCAGAACGTAGGAGAACGCGCGCCGGCCGAGACCGCTCACGCTCCAGGACGCCGCCCCCAACGGTGACTCGGCCTGCGGTATGGTCACTGCATCGGTCCGTTGTAAATGGTCGCGTCGGCTGGCAGCGACGGCAGGAAGGCGATCGACTTTCCGGCGTCATACACCGACTTGATCTCCTTGCTGATCTCGCCCGCGCTGCGGATGTTCATGCCCAGCCGGTCGTTGGCGCGGATCAATTCGGCAACAGCCTTGCGATCATCGTCGTTGCCCTTGGTCATGATCAGCTTGGCGGCCTCCTCCGGATGCGCCGCGGTCCACTCGCCGGCCTCCTTGTAGGCGGCGTAAAGCTTCGGGATCAGGTCTTTGTTCTTCTCGGCCCAATCGACATGCGCGGCGACGCCGAGATACGGGATGTTCTTGCTGCCGGTCGCCTTCTGCCAGTTCTCCTCGATCTTGAGATCGAGCATCTTGATTCCGGGCTTCTTGGCGTGGAGCGTCGTATAGGCCGGCTCCCAAAGCTGAATCGCGGTGGCGCGATCGGCCAGCGCATAGCCGACGAGACCGGGCGTCGCGGTATTCACCACGGAGAACTTGGCAGTATCCGCGCCGAGTTGGCGCGCGAACCAGTCGAACATCACGTAATTGGTGGTGCCCTTGGCCGCGGCGAGGTCCTTGCCTTCGATGTCCTTGATCGAGGTGACCTCGGGACGCGAGGTCACGACCGTCCCCCAGAAATCGAACAGATTGAAGAGATAGGTGACCTTGACGCCGCGGACATCGGCCAGCCCGACCGTCAGGAGGGCCGCGCTGCCGCCGAGCTGGAATTCGCCGGAATTGAACTGCGCCGTGTAGGCGTCCGGCGTACGCTCCTCGAACGTGATCGACAGGCCGTTCTTTTCGTCGAGCTTTTGCGCCTTGATGACCGGGGGCAGGAAGGCGCCAAGCGAGGGCGCGCCGAAAACCACGATCGACAATTTCTTCAGGTCTTGCGCGGACGCCGGCGAGAGCATCATCGCCGTCATCAACGCGCAAAGACCGACCGATACTCTTTTCACTATACGTCCTCCCGTACAATAATCATCGCGTCCGCCGTGCCTGTCTTATTCCCCGCAGCACTGAACAACGCGATGCGTCATTTCATCCCGCCGCGCCGCTGATCGGCTGTTCGAATTCCTTTCTCAGCGCCACAAAGAAGCGCCCGATGAGATGTTTCGAGACGCTGGCCAGAATTCGCTGCCCGACGCCAGCCACAAGACCGCCGATCTCGCCCGTCCCCTTATAGACGAGCTTCGCGCCATTTTCGCCATCGGGCTCGATCTCGAACCGGGCGGTGCCGTTGCCATGGCCAAGCGTGCCCGCGCCCGAGACCTTGATATTGCAGGTCCTCGGCGCCTGCTTGTCCGACAGCGATATCTCGCCTTCGAACGAGCCGCCGACGGCCGCAACGCGCAGTTGCATGTCCACCTTGTACGCGTCCGGACCGATCTCGGTCATGGTCTTGCAGCCGGGAATGCAGCGCGTCAGCACCTTGGGATCGTTGAGCGCGACCCAGAGGGCCTCGACGGAGGCCGGGATTGCTTCAGTGCCACCGATATCGAGCTTCACGTGCGCCTCACAGTCCAAACAGCTTCTGGACGAGCCCGCCATTGATGCTGGCGCGCTCGGCGTCGGTGAATGAGGTCTCCTGCACGATCTTGAGCGGCGTCAGATCGCCGATCGGGAACGGCATGTCCGATCCCATCATGATCCGGTCGGCGCCGACGACGTCGGCGAGATAGCGCAGCGCGCGGGTGTCCTGCACGATCGTGTCGTAATACATCGCAGCCAGCGCAGCGTCGGGATCGCCGAGCTTGTCCTTGTCGAGCGAATAGTTCCGACGCAGCCGGCCGATCACATAAGGCAGCGCCGCACCGCCAATGCCGGCGACGATCTTGACGTTGCCAAAGCGCGTGACGTGGCCGGCATAGATCAGCCGCGACATCGCGATCAGCGTGTCGGTGATGCGCCCGACGGCATTCGCCATGCCGTAGTCATGTACGCGGTCGTCGCCGCTCTCGAACACGGGATGAATGAAGATGATCGATCCGAGGCTGTTGGCCGCCTCCCAGAACGGCAGCAGCGAGGGATCATCGAGCACGCCGCCTTTGCCTTTGGGCTGGGTGCCGATCATCGCGCCCTTGAGACCCTCGGCGTGCGCTTCCTTCAGCACTTCGGCCGCCCGCGCGCCGTCCTGCAGTGGAACGGTCGCCAGCGGCACGAAGCGCGGCTGCTCCTTGGCGATCTTGCCGAGATGGGTGTTGATCAGCCGCGACCAGCGAATGCCTTCCTCGGCGGGAATCTCGTAGGCGAACATGTCGAGCCAGCCACCGACCACCTGGCGCTCGATCTTGTTGGTGTCCAGCCACTGCAGGCGCGCGGCGATATCACTGAGCGGCTTGGAAACCGGCCGTGTCGGCTTGTTGCCGGCGAAAGCAAAACCGAGGCTGCCGCCCTCCTCGATCAGCTTCACGGACGGAAAATTCGCTTGCGCGGCCCGGATGGCATCGAGAAGCGAGGGCGGAACGAGATGGGCGTGACAGTCGATGATCATTTTTGAACCCTTTCTTCCTTCGCTTTCTTCGCTTCTTTGGCGGCCGCGATGGCGTCGCTGATCGCAGCTATCCGGATCGGAAGCTTTGCAAAGGAAATTCCAAGCGATGAGACCGCGTCATTGATCGCGCCGGAGATCGCCGCCGGCGATCCCAGATAGCCGCTCTCGCCCGATCCCTTCTGGCCGAACACCGTGAACGGCGACGGCGTGCAGTGATGCACGATCTCGACATGCGGCACTTCGTGCGAGGACGGCAACAGATAGTCCATGAAGCTCTGCGTCAGCATCTGGCCTTCGCTGTCATAGACGAACTCTTCCAACAGCGCGGCGCCGATGCCGTGGGCGATGCCGCCGAGCGTCATGCCCTTGACGATGTGCGGGTTGATGACCGTGCCGCAGTCGTGACCGATCACGTAGCGGCGGATATGCGGCTTGCCGATCTCAGGGTCGAAAGAGATCAGCACCAGATGAAATTCGAAGGAATGGCACGGATACATCTGGACCCGCCCGTTCTCAGGCAGCTTGGTGCCGGTCGGCACCTGCATCACATGCGTGACTTCGAGCCCGGGCTCCATGCCTTCGGGCAAGAGATGGAAATTGCGATGCGCGATGGTGACGTGCTCGATCCAGCTCAGCTTCTTCTTTGAGGCGGCGTGCGAGACCGTGCCGCTCTCGTAGCTGACGTCGTTCTCGGCGCAGCCGAACTGATGCGCGGCGAGCCGCACGATCTTGGCTTTCAGCTTCTGCGCGGCATGGAAGGCGGCGCCGCCCAGCATGATCGCCATGCGGCTGCCGACCGGCGAGTTCGACGGCAGGCTGCTCAGCGTGTCCGGGCGAACGATGCGGATCTGATCCGGATCGATCTGCAGCACCTCCCCGATCACGGTCGCGGCGAGCGTCTCATGGCCCTGCCCCGACGACGTCGTGTGGATGGTCGCGGTCACATAGCCCATGCCGTCGACATTGATGCGGCAGGAGTCCATCCAGGTCGTGGTGGTGTTCTTCTCGTTGAGCAGCGGTTCGAACGAGGAGTTGCCGCCGCTCGGTTCGAGGCAGGCCGCGATGCCGATGCCGGCGCATTGCCCAGCCGCGCGAAGCGCGTCGCGCTCCCGCAGCAGCGCCTCATAGTCGGCATGCTTGAGCACCTTGGCGACGACCGTGTGGTAGTCGCCGCTGTCGTAGCGGGTGCCGCTCGGGATGAGATAGGGAAACTCGTCGCTGCGGATGAAGTTGCGGCGCCGCACTTCGATACGGTCGAGCCCGACCGCGGCGGCGACCTTGTCGATCGCGGTCTCGATCGCGTAATTGGTCGGCGCCTGGCCGAAGCCGCGCACGGCCTCCTGCGCCGCCTTGTTCGAGGTCACGGAAACGGCGCGATATTGCACGCTCTCGATCTTGTAGGGGCCGACGATGGCGCCGATCGGCTTGCCGAGCTGGAATGGCGACCGGCCGGCATAGGCGCCGACATTGTCGAGCGCGCGCATCTTCATCGATTTGACGATGCCGTCGTCGTTGAAGGCGACCTCGACGTCGAAGATACGGTCCGGCCCGTGCGCGTCGCCCGCCCGCATATTGTCGAGGCGATCCTCGATCAGGCGCACCGGCCGGCCGAGCAGGCGCGCCAGATGCGAGGCGATCACGGTCTGCTTGATGCCGCGCTTGACGCCATAGCTGCCGCCGACGTCGACGTCCTGATGCACCCTGACATTGTTCAGGGGAATGCGCAGCGAGCGGGCGATCTGGTCGGAATATTTCGGCATCTGGATCGAGGCCCAGACGTCGAGCATCTCCCGCCATGGGTCCCATTTCGCGGCGACGCCGAAGGTCTCGATCGGCACGGTCGAGCTGCGGCCCCAGACCACGCGGAACGACAGATGCCGCGGGCTTTCGGCAAAGTGCTTCTCGACCTCGCCCCAGACGAAGGTCTTGTCGAGCAGCAGGTTGCTGCCGTGCGCGGCGTGGACCGGCGGGCTCGACGGGTCGAGGGCTTCCTCCGAGTCGATCACGTAAGGCAGCGGCTCATATGCGATCTTGACCTTCTCGGCGGCGTCCTCGGCCTGCGCGCGGGTTTCGGCGGCGACCGCGACCACCCATTCGCCGGCATAGCGCACTTGGCCTACCGCGAGCGGGAACCGCCGCACATGCGGCGTGTCGAGCCCATTCATCAGCGGTTCGGTCGCGTTGACGAGCTCCTCGCCGGTCAGCACGTAATGGACGCCCGGCATCTTCATCGCCTCGATCGCATTGATCGAAACGATCCGCGCCGCCGGATGCTGCGAGGGCACGAGCGCGACATGCAGCAGGTCTTCCAGCGCGATATCGGCGACGAAGCGGCCCTGGCCCGCGACAAAGCGGCGGTCTTCGCGCACCCTGCGATTGGCGGACACGAATTTCAGGGGCGTCGTAAAGGTCACGAGCGGCCTCCGCGTGGTCCGTTCGGCGTGAACGCCTTCCTGCACACCCTTTTCGGATGCATCCGCTCTCTCGAGCTGCGCGCGGCGCGTTGGTCTTGCTCAGCCGATCGGCGGCGAATTCGACCGCCTCGACGATCTGCCCGTAGCCGGTGCAACGGCAGATATTGCCCGAGATCGCC
Source organism: uncultured Alphaproteobacteria bacterium (assembly GCA_963786015.1). Classification (GTDB taxonomy): domain Bacteria; phylum Pseudomonadota; class Alphaproteobacteria; order Rhizobiales; family Xanthobacteraceae; genus Bradyrhizobium. The sequence continues at coordinate 91,894 of CAWAXO010000025.1, forward strand.
TCGACGATATCATCGCGCGAGGGCGCATCGTTGCGTGACAGCAAGGCATGCGCGGTCAGGATCATGCCGGGCGTGCAATAGCCGCATTGCAAGCCATGCGTTTCGCAGAACGCGTCCTGCACGATGCTCAGCTCGCCCGGCGCCGGCGCCAACCCTTCGATGGTCGTGATCTCATAGCCATCCGCCTGCGCTGCGAACATCAAACAGGCGCGCGAGGGCTCACCGTCGATCAGCACCGTGCAGGCGCCACACACGCCATGCTCGCAGCCGGCATGGCTGCCGACCAGCAGGAAATCCTCACGCAGCGTATCGAGCAGCGTCTTGCGCGGCTCGACGTCGGCCTCCCGCACACGTCCATTGACGTTGAGCTTCACCTTCATTGGACGGCCCCGTTGCGGCTTCGCGCATCCGCGAAAGCATCTTCCAGCGCACGCGTTCCCAGCACGGCCGCGACACGGCGCCGGTAATCCGCGGTCGCATGCAGATCGGCGCTAGCCTCGAGATCAGTGGTCCCGGCGCGAACGACGTCCGACATCGACACTTTGCCAACCTCTTCGCCGACCAGCGCCGTGACATCGATCCTCAGCGCGCGGTCGCCGACGCCGCCGATCCCGAGCGTCGCGTCGATGCAGCGGCCCGCATCATCGATCGCGACTTGTGCCGCGGCCGCCACGAACGCGAAATCGGATTGCCGCGCACTGACCTCGTGGAAGCCGGTTCCAACGCGCGCATGCGACCAAACCGGAAAGCGGATCGCGGCGACGCAGTCGCCGGGCATCACCGATGTCAGCATCGGCCCGATGAAGAACTCATCGGCCGGCATGCCCATCCGGCCGGCAGAATTGGCGATTTCGATTTCGGCGCCAAGCGTCACCGCAACCAGCGGAATTTCCGCCGACGGATCGGCGTTCGCGATCGAGCCGCCGACCGTGCCGCGATTGCGCGTGGGCGGATGACCGACCCAGGGCAGCGCCTTGTGTCAGTAGCGGCAGCGTGCGCCGAACAACTTCGCTACGCTCGACCTCGACCTGTCGGGTCACCGCGCCGATGACGATCGCACCATCATCGGAGCGGATACCGCGCAATTCGGTCAGGCGCAGAATGTCGACAAGCCGCGCCGGGCGCGCCAGCCGCATCGCCAGCATCGGAATGAGGGTCTGGCCGCCCGCGATGATGCGCGCATCCTCGTCGCCGGCCAACACTTCGCATGCTTCAGCGAGCGAGTCGGGCCTGACATAGTCGAAGGGCGCGGGCTTCATATCTGATCTTTCAGGCCGCTATGCCGAGCAGCAGCCCGGCGACCGCGGGCGACAGCACCGATACCGTCTGGCTCTTCAGCAGCGGCCCGTCCACCTCGGTCGCGGCTTTCACTGCTCGCCAGTCCGGATCGGCGCCGAAAGCAGCCCAGGCCTTGCCCCGGTCGTTCTCGGACTTGAAGCGCGTGAGATAGGTCAGCCGCGACTGCTCGGCCTCCGATTCAAATACGCCCAACAGCTCGATGCCATGAGCCGGAAAGCGTTTGACGACTTCATTCTTGAACCGCGCCTTCATGGCGTCAGCCTTGCCATCGACGGCTTCGTAGATTCGGATTTCGTAGATCACTCGTGCCACTCCCTTGCATCGACGATAAAACGCAGAGGATGACAGATGTCAAACTTAATATAGTTCAATTCGCTTCTCATGATGGAATGAACTGTATCAATCTATGCATAGCGGGTCGAATTACGCGATTTCATGATCAGTTCTGGGCCCAAGCCACCAAATTAGTCGAACGAGGGACGTAATTTTCTGTCGTACATTGCATCAATTCCCGAATTGTACTAATTGACGATGAGACAACCGAAGAGCCTCCTTACCGTGTCGCAGATCTCCGCTTCCGATGACTGGTTTCCCGCTCCTGGCCGACGCCGAGGGGCCGCGCTATCTCGCCTTCGTCCAGGCGCTGGAGAACGATGTGCGGACCGGCGTGCTGAAGCCGGGCACGCGGCTTCTGCCTCAGCGCGACATGGCCAATCAGCTTGGGCTTGAGCGTCGGCACCGTGTCGCGCGCCTACGCGGAAGCCGAGGCGCGCGGCCTGATCTCGGGCGAGGTCGGCCGCGGCACGTTCGTGCAGCGCCCGCGCCCGCCCGCCAACACGACCGGCAACGCGCAATCGACCATCAATCTCGCGCTCAACGTGCCGCCGGCAACCGGCGAGGATGAGCTGATCGCGTCGGTTTTGTCGGAGATATTGGCCGATGGCGCGTTGAGCCCCCTGCTCGGCTATCTGCCTCACCAGGGCCTGCCCTCGCATCGCGAGATCATGGCGGACTGGCTCCGCGCCTTCGGGATCGAGGTCGACGTCGCCAACCTCTTCATCACCCATGGCGGCCAGCACGCGCTGTCGATCGCGCTGAACATGGTGGCGGAGCCGAAGGCGATGGTGCTCACCGAGCGCTTCACCTATTCGGGCATGATCGCGCTGTCGGCGCAGAACGGATACCGGCTTCATGGCGTCGATGGCGACGCGGAAGGCCTGCTGCCCGACGCGCTCGACCGCGCATTCTCCGATACCGGTGCACGCGCGCTGTTCGCAACCCCGAGCCTGCAAACGCCGACGGGCACGGTGATGACGCCGGAACGAAGGCGGCAGATCGCCGAGGTCGTCGCCAGGCACGACGCCTATCTGCTCGAGGACGACGTCTACGCCTTCCTGTTCGCGACAGTGCCGACGCCGGTGTCGGCGCTGATTCCGGATCGCAGCTTCTACGTCACCAGTTTCGCCAAATGCCTCGCGCCGGGCTTGCGGATCGGCGCGATGATCGTGCCGGAGCAATTCCGCGACCGCTCCATCAACGCGGTGCGCGCGACAGGCTGGATGGCCTCACCGATCATGGCCGAGGTGATCGCGCGGCTGCTGCACAGCGGTGACCTCCTGCGCCAGGTGCATCTGAAGCGCGCCGCCGCCGCACGCCGCAACGCAATCGCCGATCGCCTGCTCGGCAACTGGCTGACGCCGCTGTCGGGCACGGCCGGATTTCACCGCTGGCTGCCGATCCCGGCAGGCCGCACGCTGATCGCGCTGGTGACGCAAGCGGCGCAAGCCGGCATCACGCATCGCGCCGCCCGGCGCATTGCAGCAGGTCGACCGAGGCACGCTCGGCATTCGCCTGTGCCTCGGTCATCCCGCTACCGACGACATCCTCGAAAACGCGCTACTCGAACTCAAGCGCATCTTGGAAAGCGCCGAGGCGATTTCGTTCGTGTGAGAGCGCGATGGTCCGCGCTTTCACGATCGACCGGTCGTCTCCACCGCTTGTCATGGCGAACAGCAGAACACGTCGCCCAAGGTGGTCCAGGTCGAAAACTGGCGAAAGTGCGGTACGCCGCCCGCGATTTCAGCGTTGTGCGGTCTTGCTCCATGCGGCGACGAATGCTCGCTCTCGAAGTCGGGCAAAGCCGTGGATTGGTCCTCTGTCGGAAGCGAGATCATCATCCCCGCTTGTTTAAGATAGAATGCGCCGGTGGCCATTTCCGCGTCGTCGAGCGGACGCGGCCTGCCGTCCCATCGCGTCGCAAGGTGCCTGATGAGCTGAAAATCGAGGCGTGAAGGCTCGCTGTTCCTGAGGATCGACGCATTGCCGCGCTGCGGGGAAGGCAGCATCATCGCCCTCTCGACCGCCAGGTGCAGCGGCATCGTGCCATGGTTGGTCAGGGTCACCACTTCGTTGGGATCTAATGCCATAATGAACACCATCGCTTTGGGCCGGCAAAATAAGCCGGCCAACGCGCCCCCAGTGCCCGATGCCACCCTGATTTAGGTATGGTTAATGTTCGGTTAATTGTTGCGGGGCGCTGCCCGTATCGCCGCTGAAATCCTTTAAATGACAGGAACATCCGCTCCAGGACGAGAAGCAGATACCGGCGGAGCGGTACAGCGAAGCGAAGGGCGATGGCGACTCAGGCACTTGAAAGCGGCGAATCGATTCGTTCGTTGCTCCGGCCTGATTGTTGTGGCCTTGACCGGGCCTGTGAGATGCAACGCAATACGGTCGACGCGTCTCGCCAACGAGACGGCCCAAGAAGGGTTAAGAAAGGTGACGGGATCATGGACGACGCAACAGTTTCGCTCTTCTCATACGGAACGCTTCGTCAGGCAGAGGTCCAGTTGGCATCGTTCGGCCGGCTTCTCGCGGGCCGACCTGACACCTTGCCTGGCTACAAAAGCGTCATGCTCGAGATCACCGACCCCGATGTCGTGGCGACAAGCGGCCTGAAATTCCACCCGATCGTCGTCGAGACCGGCAATCCGGCCGACGAGGTTGCAGGCACGCTTTTCGCGATCACCGCGGCCGAACTGGCGGCCGCCGATGCGTACGAGGTGTCAGATTACAAGCGGATCGAGGTCGTGCTGAAGTCGGGAACGAACGCCTGGGTCTATGTGAAGGCGTAGCGTGCGCGGACGGAGTTCACAATGCGATCAAGCGCCGGCGGTAAGGCCCGTAGGGCCTTACCATTTGCGGGCATCGATCAGAAGAATCCAGGACCGAGGTCGACGCCGTAGATGACGAAAAGGAGAGAGATCAAAAGACCGATGCCGCAAAAGATCGCGAGGGTCTTCAGCGTTTCGGTATCCGTTTGACTTAGGATCTTCGATGCGCGGAGAAATGCCCGGGCGATCGCAGCCATCGCAACCTCCATGTCGAGCGCTGGTGATGTGTTGTAACTTCGTCAGCAGATGTCCGCGCGTGAATTAGATCACACCGGCAGGATTTCCCGCTGCAATTCATCGCGTTGTAAGGCCTGTGTAAGCTTGGCGGTGCAGCATCGGTGCGCTCGTCATGACGAGCGCTTACCACCTCTCTCTAAGACTTCAGGTAACCCGCCCTTTGATTTCGATCCAAGGGCGGGATTTTTTTGCAGCGGGCTTCGTCCCACGCTTTTCATTCGCGGCAGATCATTTCTTTTCCGGCGGTGATCGCGGCTGCCGAAGAGATCGACAAGCCGGTAAGTTCAACGCGCACCCTCGGCGCAGTGCGTCGTGCTCTCGATGCGATTGACTAGGAGCAAGCCACACGTCTGACCCGCACCAGAGCGTCCTCACCGATGTCTTCGACAAGCGAGAACTTTCCGGCGACGATCACAAATTCGCCAGAAGTGGCTGGGATCGTGCCTCAACGCCCGGTTGATGCCGGCTTCAAGATCGGCGGAACGGGTGTGGAAACGCAAAAGGAACCACACCATGCGGAAGGAAGACCCGGCCGCGGACATTGAAAAAATGTCTTTGTCGGAATTGGCAGCGCTGGAGGCAGACGTGGTCCGCGAAGTCAGCGCCGGCACGATGGCTCCGCGGGAGGCACATAACACCTCCGATGAGGCACAGGAGCGGATGAGAGCCCTCAAGCGAGAGATCAGCTCTCACTAGTCTCTTTTGAAAGTCTCTGTCGAAATGGCGAAATCAGCGCGGGGCTTCGGTCCCGCGCTTTTCCATATAAGCGGTCCCGAAACAAGCAGTCCCTACGCCCTCTCACTGGTCGCGCAACTTGAACAGGTCTGGAATTTCAAGGTCGCTCAGAAATGCTTCCGCCTTTTCGCGTTCCGGAAATTCGACGATGACCATGCGTTCGGGTTTCCAATTTCCCTGGATCACAATTCCCTATTGCTTTTGAGATGGGATGGGATGGGATGAATGCGTGCTGTCGCCGTGGCGCTGGCAAGCAATCTGTCGCCATCTCCTTTCAATACTCCCTCGAGAAAAGTAAAATCTCGTCCGCGGTGAACGAGCCTTCCCGCGCCGAATAACGGCCCTACCGGAGCGGGCCGGATAAAAGTCGTCTTGATCTCCAGCGTGGGCAACATGTGGGCCCCATCGAGAAAGGCCGTCCCCGCATACGACATAACGTCATCAAGCATCGCCGTAATAATGCCGCCCTGAATACTGCCTCCCGCATTCATAAAATGCGGTGCGCCCAAAAACTCTGCATCCAATGTTCCTGCAATTGGATCCACTGCGATAAGTTTGAATCCCAACAACTCTGAAATACGCGGAAGAGCAGCGCGGCCCTCAATCATATCCCAGAATGGGCCGTCACGACCTGTCATCGGCATGATTACATCTCGCATCATTGCCTCTCAGCACCTTGCGAGCTCCAGCTTGGCTTTGACGAAACTTAGTCGATCATTGCCGAAGAACATTTCATCATCGACAAGAAAGGTTGGCACACCAAACACGCCGCGCGCTACGGCTCGCTCACCATTTGCAGCAAGCAGATCTCGTATCTCCGTGGATTTGCGATGTCCCAAAGCTCCTGCGGAAGAGCGCGGCTCGTGAGAAAGTGCGATCGATCCTCGGCACTCGTTAGTTCGGCCGATCTGGCCCAAACCGCGCCGAACAGCGCGTCGCTAACTTGTTGGAAAACGCCCAGCTTCTGAGCCGCAATTCCTGCACGCGAAAGCAGGTCGCTCTCAACTTGTCCTGTCCGTAGCGCGTCAAGTAGCGGCCTATTGGGTGAAAAGGGCACGCCGTACAGCTTCGCCCACCGCATCGCGTCGAGCCCTGCGTACCTGGCTTTCGGGGGGCACATGGGCGAAGGCTGATTGTTGACCCGCTTCATGACGGAAACAATCTCGACTGGCTCATAATTGACCTGGACGCCCAATGACATGATTTGCGTATTCGCCAGATACGCGTACGGGCTTCGATAATCGAGAATGAAGTCCACTTGCATCTTGTATCGGTGGCCACACGTTGAGCTGACAGCGTTAGCTATGTGCTGTTTACGGAACCATTTCAGAATTGAGAGTTGAGGTTACGATTGCAACGTCCTTGAGGCCGGCCTCATTCGCTCCAAAGGAAACGCCCCTCGGGAAGCGCAACCGGCAGCGGCTGGCCGCACACGCAAGCGGCTGAGGCGACGACGAAGGTTCACGAGCTAGCCCCGCTGAGGAA
>CAWAXO010000026.1:0-158681 GCA_963786015.1 uncultured Alphaproteobacteria bacterium
TCGCGCACAATAGCGCGCTTGCGACCGAGGTCGCACGGCAAATGAAAACGGCGCCTTCGACGATGAAGGCGCCGTTTCGAACGTCGTGATTTGAAGGGCTTACTTCCGCTGGTTCATCTGGATGTAGTCGCGGTGGGTGACGCCGGTATAGAGCCGGCGCGGACGGCCGATCTTCTGCTGCGGATCCTCGATCATCTCGCTCCACTGGCTGATCCAGCCGACGGTGCGGGCGACCGCGAACAGCACGGTGAACATCGAGACCGGGAAGCCCATCGCCTTCAGCGTGATGCCCGAATAGAAGTCGACATTCGGATACAGCTTGCGATCGATGAAATACTCATCGCTCAGCGCGATCTTTTCCAGCTCCATCGCGACCCTCAGCATCTGATCGTCGCCATGGCCGGTCTCCTTGAGCACCGCGTGACACATCTTCTGCATGATGCGGGCGCGCGGATCGTAGTTCTTGTAGACGCGATGCCCGAAGCCCATCAGGCGGACTTCGCTGTTCTTGTCCTTTACCTTCTTGATGAAGTCCGGAATGTTTTCGACCTTGCCGATGCCGTAGAGCATGTTGAGCGCGGCCTCGTTGGCGCCGCCATGCGCCGGTCCCCACAGGCAGGCGATGCCGGCAGCGATACAGGCGAACGGATTGGCGCCGGAGGAGCCGGCGATGCGCACCGTCGAGGTCGAGGCGTTCTGCTCGTGGTCGGCGTGCAGGATGAAGATCTTGTCGAGCGCATCCGCGAGCACCGGGTTGATCTTGTACTCCTCGCACGGCACCGCGAAGCACATGTGCAGGAAGTTCTCGGCAAAAGAGAGCGAGTTCTTCGGATACACGAAGGGCTGACCGATGGTGTATTTGTAGGCCATCGCGGCCAGCGTCGGAATCTTCGCGATCATCCGCATCGAGGCGATCATGCGCTGCTGCGGATCGTTGATGTCGGTGGAGTCGTGGTAGAAGGCCGCCAGCGCGCCGACGCAGCCCACCATGACAGCCATCGGATGGGCGTCGCGGCGGAAGCCCTGGAAGAAGCGCGCCATCTGCTCGTAAATCATCGTGTGATGGGTCACGCGGAAGTCGAAATCCTTCTTCTGGGCCGCGGTCGGCAGCTCCCCGTACAGCAGGAGATAGCAGGTCTCCAGGAAGTCGCCGTGCTCGGCGAGCTGCTCGATCGGATATCCCCGATATTCGAGAATGCCGGCATCGCCATCGATATAGGTGATCTTCGACTGGCAACTCCCGGTTGAGGTGAAACCGGGGTCGTAGGTGAACATGCCCGATTGGGCGTAAAGCTTGGCGATGTCGATGACGTCAGGCCCGACAGTGCCGCTCAGGATCGGAAAATCGTAGGTTTTATTGCCGACGGTCAGCGTTGCGGTTTTTGTATTTGGTGCGTCCATCGTGAATGTCCCCGATGAGATCGTTGCGGGAGCCGACGGCGCCGAGTGGCCCGGGAGAGGGCGGCGGCGCCGGGTCGTCTATAGGCATGGTTAAATCCGTAGCTTATTGCCATGTGCGCTGCAAGATGGCCCGCCTCGGTAGGGGTAACGGCGTCTTTATGCGGCCTGGTCGGCAAGCCTGGCCAGACACTCTTCGCGCCCTAAGCACGTCCAAAACTTCGAAAATTCCCGGTGAGGTGGTTCGCCCAGTCAAAGCGACGCGCAGCGGTTGGGCGACTGCCCCAAGCTTGAGCTGACCTGCATCCGCAAAGGCCCGCATCGCTGCCTCGGTGGTTTCCGCGCTCCACGGCGAAACCTCTTCCAACGCCGCGCGAAGCTGTCCGATCAGTGCGCGCGCGTCCGGCGTCAACAATGCCTGCGCTTTGGGCTCGATTGGCAGCGGCCGGTCGGCAAAGATGAAGGACGCGCCGTCGATCAGTTCGATGAGCGTCTTGGCGCGCTCCTTCAGGCTCGGCATCGCCTTCAGCAATTGCGCGCGGGTGGTATCATTGAGCTTCGGCTGCAACGCCGCCCCATTGGGAACATAATCCAGCACGCGCTCGAACATGGTCACGAGGGATTTGTCGTCGGCGTGCCGGATATAGTGGCCGTTCAGGTTTTCCAGCTTGGCAAAATCGAAACGCGCCGCGGAGCGGCCAATTCCCGACAGGTCGAAAGCTGCGATCATCTCGTCCGTCGAGAAAATTTCCTGATCGCCGTGGCTCCAGCCGAGCCTGACCAGATAGTTGCGCAGCGCCGCCGGCAAATATCCCATGGCGCGGTATGCGTCGACGCCGAGCGCGCCATGTCGTTTCGACAGCTTGGAGCCGTCGGGGCCATGAATCAGAGGAATATGTGACATGCTCGGAACGTTCCATTCCAGCGCGTCATAGATCTGCTTCTGCCGGGCGGCGTTGATCAAGTGATCGTCACCGCGAATGATATGAGTGACGCCCATGTCGTGGTCGTCGACTACGACGGCAAGCATATAGGTCGGCGTACCGTCGCCGCGCAGCAGCACGAGGTCGTCGAGGTTCTCGTTCTGCCAGACGACGCGGCCCTGCACCTGATCGTCGATCACGGTCTCGCCCGTCAGCGGCGCCCGGAGCCTGATCGTCGGCTTGATGCCGGCAGGCGCCGTCGCGGAATCGCGGTCGCGCCATTTGCCGTCATAAAGACGGGTGCGGCCCTCGGCGCGGGCCTTGTCGCGCATGGCGGCGAGTTCCTCCGGGCTTGCATAGCAGCGATAGGCCATGCCGCTCGCGAGCAACTGCTCGGCGATTTCGCGGTGGCGGGCAGCGCGGCTGAACTGGTAGATCACCTCGCCGTCCCAATCGAGCTCCAGCCACTTTAACCCGTCCAGGATCGCGTCGATCGCCTCCTTGGTCGAACGCTGGCGATCGGTGTCCTCGATCCGAAGCAGCATCCTGCCGCCATGCTTGCGCGCGTAGAGCCAGTTGAACAGCGCGGTGCGCGCGCCTCCGATATGGAGGAAGCCGGTGGGCGAAGGGGCAAAGCGCGTGACGATGGAATCGGACATTACGGGAGCGGACGGTCCTATGACGTTGCGGGCGCTGGTGTATAGCAGGAACGGTGCATAACTAAAGCCTCGCGTCGCGAAAGCGGGCTTCACGGTGGGCTTGGCGAGGGCGTGCGAATTTGGCAGAAGGACCGCTATTTTCCGGATGGGAACAGGACATGACGACTGAACCGGTAACAGCGGATGCGGGCCGCGATTTCGTTCGCGACATCGTCCAGGCAGATCTCGACAGCGGCAAGCACAAGGTGATCGTCACCCGATTCCCGCCGGAGCCGAACGGCTATCTGCACATCGGCCATGCAAAGTCGATTGCCCTCAATTTCGGCATCGCGCAGGAATTTTCCGGCCGCTGCCATCTGCGCTTCGATGACACCAATCCGGCCAAGGAAGAGCAGGAATATATCGACTCGATTCAGGCCGACGTGCACTGGCTCGGCTACGGCTGGGGCAAGAACCTGTTCTATGCCTCGGACTATTTCGAGCAGCTCTACGAATGGGCGGAAGGCCTGATCCGCGCCGGGCTCGCCTATGTCGACGACCAGTCGCAGGCGGATATCCGCCATAGCCGCGGCACGCTCACCGAGGCGGGCAAGAACAGCCCTTTCCGCGATCGCCCGGTCGAGGAAAATCTCGACCTGTTCCGCCGGATGAAGGCCGGCGAGTTTCCGAACGGCGCGCGCGTGCTGCGCGCCAAGATCGACATGGAAGCGGGCAACATCAACCTGCGTGATCCCGTGCTGTATCGGATCCTGCACGCGCACCATCCGCGGACCGGCGACAAATGGTCGATCTATCCGAGCTATGATTACGCGCACGGTCAGTCGGATGCGATCGAAGGCATCACGCATTCGATCTGCACGCTGGAATTCGAGGATCACCGGCCGCTGTATGACTGGTTCCTGGAAAAGCTGCCGGTGCCGTCGAAGCCGCGTCAGTACGAATTCGCGCGGCTCAATCTCACCTACACGGTCCTGTCGAAGCGCGTCTTGACCCAGCTCGTGCGCGACGGCCACGTCGCCGGCTGGGACGATCCGCGCATGCCGACGATTGCGGGCTTGAAACGGCGCGGCGTGCCACCGGCCGCGATCCGCGAATTCGTCAAGCGTATCGGGGTCGCCAAGTCCAACAGCGTCGTCGATGTCGGCATGCTGGAATTCTGCATTCGCGAGGAGCTCAACCGCACATCGTTGCGGCGCATGGCGGTGCTGCGGCCGTTGAAGGTCGTGATCGAGAATTATCCGGAAGGCCAGGTCGAGGAGCTCGAAGCGATCAATCATCCCGACGATCCCGCAGCCGGCACGCGCAGAATCGCGTTTGGCCGTGAGCTCTATATCGAGCAGGACGACTTCATGGAGAATCCGCCGAAGAAATTCTTCCGCCTGTCACCCGGCAACGAGGTGCGGTTGCGTTATGCCTATTTCATCAAATGCCGGGAGGCGATCAAGAACGCGGCGGGCGAGGTGGTCGAGCTGCGCTGCACCTATGATCCCGCGACCAAGGGCGGCAACGCGCCCGATGGCCGCAAGGTGAAGGCGACCATGCACTGGCTGCCCGCGGCGCAGTCGAAGCCGGCCGAGATCCGCATCTATAACCAGCTGTTCGCAAAGCCCAGTCCAGATGCGTCGAACTTCGCGCCCGATCTCAATCCGCAGTCGCTCGAGATCCTGAAGTATGCGCGCGTCGAGCCTGCGGTCGCGGAGGCCAATTCGGCCGAGCCGATGCAGTTCGAGCGGCAGGGCTATTTCGTGCGCGACAAGGATTCCACGCCGGATCGCCTGGTGTTCAGCCGCACCATCGGCCTGCGTGACACCTTCGCCAAGGAGGTCGGAAAGGGCTGATTAATCCGTTGGGATCACTTGCTGGTTGGGTGAGCGTGCCACCCGCTCTCGAGGGCAGGGGGCGGCATATTGCTGCCAATGTCCGCGTCGCCGGCCTCCGATATCCGCCAGGCGGCCGTGCCGAAATAGGCGGTCAGCGCCAATCCAGTGACAAGCAAAAGGGCGAGCGAAAGCCTGCTCATTGAATCCGGCTCCATTCTTCACCCGATTTCCGTTCCGAGAGATGTGGTTTTTCGCAGGGCGGCAACGCGATGCGGGAGGCCGCGTGTGCCGTAACAGCTGCTTCGAATCAGACTAGAGCCGACGACTGTGGCGCAGGAGTGACTATCCGGCGTGAATAAGTGGCCGGGTTCCGTTCAGTCACGGTTTGTGCTCGCAAAAGACACCTCGCCGGCATAATTGTGGTCCCCGTATGGTTAACGGCGAGCCGACCGGATCGCCGGTGTGACTAACCCCGAGCAGTAGTAAAACAATGCGAGTACCGGGTTTAGTGCTGATCCTGTCGGCCATTGCGCTCGGTCCTGCCGGCGCGGGGGAAGCTGCCCTGCGAGGCCAGCAATTTGCACAGGCCAAATCTTCAAACGTCAGCTGCATGCCCATCGGGGTGACGGCGGCAGGTGAGCTCGTCTTTCCCTGGGAATGTCGAGAAGTCATCGAACGCGAGCGAGGCCCGGTGTCGGTCGACCTGTCGATGCCGCCGAAAGAGACCGCGCTGAGCCAGCCGCCGCAGAGTCAGCCGTCCCAGACTCAGCCGCCCCAGAGCCAAGCGGCTGCCGGAAAGGCTGCTGCGGTCAACGATGGTCCGAAGAGCCAGCCCGCGTCGCAGGGCGCCGACCCGCAACACGTCGCCACGATCCCCGAGGCCGTTAGCCTCCCGCCTGTGGCAAGTCCGGCCGCGGCGCCGATGGATCGTCGTCTCCAGGCGAAACGGTTGGTGGCCAGCCGCCGGCAATTCGACGCGAAGGGGGCTCGCGCCCCGGTTCAGCCCGGGGCCTCACAGCCCAAGCGCGACGTGCGATTTGCGCCGCCGCCCGGTTAGCCACTTCAGCGCACGCCGCCAGCGCAGTTTCTCGCTTGTGTGATTTCAGCCTGCTTGATTATGGTAAAATGGTCCTTAACGGCCCTTCGGCTGTTCGGTCAGGCCTCACACTGGAGCACTGAGGGGCTTGGATGAGGGACTCGAGTGAGGGGCTTGGGTGAGTGGCTTGGGCTTCGCCGTCTGGCGGTGCCCTGTTTGGTTGCGTAGGGTGTCGCTGAATGGCAGCGCGGGGCGTACCACCGCGGGGGACGGTGGGTGTTGCCGGGGCGATCGGGGGGCGGCTTTGGCCGCCGCATGGAGCTGCCCAGGGAACTACCCAAGCCGGCGGCTTCGCGCCGGCCGGCGCGGGCCTATGGCCGTCTCTCGTCGAACGGTTGCGCGCCTGGGCGCGCACGGAGGCCGGAGCGGGCCGGCTCCTGCCATGGGTGCCGGTGGCGTACGGCACCGGCATCGCGTTCTATTTTGCCGCCGATCGCGAGCCCGTTCTGCCGGTTGCTGCAGCGACAGCCCTCGGGCTCTGCACGCTCGCGTGCTGGCTGCGTCGGCGCAGGTTCTTTCCCGTTCTCGTCATGATCGCCGCGGTTGCGAGCGGCTTCGCGACGGCGACGTGGCGCACCGCGCATCTCGCGCATGCCGTGCTGGCACGGCCGCTTTATTCGGTGTCGCTCTCGGGCTTCGTCGAGACGCGGGATATCCGCGAGCGCACCGACCGCTTTGTGCTGCGCGTGACGCGGATGGAAGCTGCGCGCGACCAGGTCAAGCTGGAACGGGTGCGGTTGTCGGTGAAGAAGGGGACCGCGCCCGACGTCGGCAGCTTCGTGGACTTGAAGGCGCGCCTGCTGCCGCCGCTCGCGCCGCTGCGGCCCGGCGCCTACGATTTCGCCCGCGATCTGTTCTTCCAGGGCATTGCCGCGTCCGGCTTTGTCATGGGCGCGATCAAAATCGTGGAGCCGCCTGCGAGCGGCGGCTTTGCGCTCCGTTACGCGGCATTCATGCAGGGCTTGCGCGATGCGATCGACGCGCGCATCCGCACGCGGCTCGATGGCGACGAGCGGGCGATCGCGACCGCGCTGCTGACCGGCCGCCGCGACGCGATCTCGGAGCCGGTGAACGATGCCATGTTCATCTCCGGCCTCGGCCATGTTCTGTCGATCTCCGGCTATCACATGGCGGTCGTTGCCGGCGTCGTGTTCTTCGTCGTGCGTGCGCTGCTGGCGTTGATCCCTGGCCTGACCGCGAGCCTTCCGATCAAGAAATGGGCCGCTGCCGCAGCGCTGCTGGCGGCGGCCTTTTATCTCCTGCTGTCGGGCGCGGAAGTCGCGACCCAGAGATCGTTCTTCATGACGGCGGTGGTGCTGATCGCGGTCATCGTCGACCGCCGCGCCATCACGTTTCGGACGCTTGCGGTCGCGGCACTCGTCGTGCTCGCGCTTGCGCCGGAAGCGCTTGTGCATCCAGTCCTTCCAGATGTCATTCGCGGCGACGCTTGGCCTGGTGGCGCTGGTGCAGATCGGCATGCCGCACCTGTTTGCGGCATCGGACAGTTCAGCCGCCACCAAAGTCGCGCTCTGGGGTGGACGTGAACTCGTGACCCTGCTGCTGGCATCGCTGGTCGCGGGGTTCGCGACCACGCCCTATGCCGCCTTTCATTTCCATCGCATTGCGCCCTATGGCGTGCTCGCCAATCTCGCGGCGATGCCCGTGGTCTCCGCGCTGGTCATGCCGGCGGGGCTGCTCGGGCTGCTCGCGATGCCGTTCGGCCTCGACGGCTTCTTCTGGTGGCTGATGGGATTGGGAATCGACTGGATGATCGTGTCGGCGAGCTGGGTCGCGCATCTTCCGGGTGCGGTCGGGCACATGGCGGCCTTCAACATCGGCCCGCTGATCGCGGCCAGTCTCGGCCTCATCCTGATGGGATTGTTGCGCTCGCCGCTGCGCTGGTCGGGCGCGGCCGCGTTGGCGCTTTCGGTTGTCTGGGCGGTCGCGGCGACGCGGCCTGACATCATGGTGTCCGGCGACGGCCGCAACGTCGCGGTGCGGGGAGGGGATGGGCGACTGCACCTGATGCGCACCGGCAAGGATGCCTTTCTGGTCAAGGAATGGCTCGCGGCCGATGCCGATCCGCGATCCGCCGACGATCCCTCGCTCGCCGACGGCGTCTCATGCGACGATGCAGGCTGCGTCGTCGCAACGGCGGACGGCGCAATGGTTGCCCAGGCGATACGGCCTGACGCTCTGACGGACGATTGCACGCGCGCCGTCCTGATCGTCAGCGCACGCCCGGCGCCGAGCGACTGCGCGGCCGCCGTGATCGATCAGAGCCGGTTGCGGCGCCAGGGCGGGCTGTCGTTACGGCGAAAGGGAAGCGAATTCGTGATCGACGCCATCAAGCCGAAGGGCCTCGACCGCCCGTGGTCGCCGGCTAGTCCCGGCGAGCTGGAGAATGAAACGACGCTGACCGCGAAACCGGCGGCGCGTCGTCCACAGGACGCGACGCCGGCAGAGACAGACTTGCAGGCGGACGATTGACCAAGTCCGATTGAGACCAAGTCGGTCACCGAGCGCCTTGCGCACAGCTTCGGCATGCAGTCTCCGCAATCAATCATTGTGCGACCTGTCCGTCGGCAGCTCGAATGCGCCCAGATGAAATTCTTCCGCGACATCGGGCCCGCCGACGGACGGCAGCTTGAGGAGCGTAAACATCGCCTGCGGATACCGCTTCCAGACCGCGAGATCGTCGGCGGTCACCGTGAGCCAGCCAAACCTGTACATGTACCGGCCGGGCTCTGTGATCCCGCCAGCCTTCTGCCAGGTGATCTTGTCGACCACGGATCGACCTCGCCAGCATGCTTGATAGCCCGCCGGCTCAAGGCCGGCGGGACCATCGCTGCGTGGGAGATCAGTCGACCGGAAGCGACGTCGGCGCCGGAGAGGCGGTCGACGTTCTTGCGGGCGCGCTGACCGATTGCGTAACCGGCAACTGCAGAACCGTGGCGCGCTGGCCTTCGCGCAACTGCGTCACCAGCACATAGTTGCCGTTCGGGAATTCGATCGCGTCGTGATGGCGATCCGGAACATGCGGGTCGACCTTGCCGAACTTTCCGACCCGGCAATTGATGGTCCGCGTCCATATCCAGCGGCTGTCATACTTAACGTCATCGGCAAATGCGAGCTCTGTCCCGGGAAGCATGCAAACGGCAACGGAAAGATCTTTTTCAGATGCAAAGCCGCGGGTCGAAGTGCCGCGGAACGTCGTGGTGACAACCGTCTCGCCGACTTCAGCGGGGCGGGTTGCCATGGCATGCAGGCTATAGTCACACATCGGATTGCTCCTCATTCGAGATAGCAAACCCACGGCTCCACATTCTGTTCGACCACGACCTCCGCGCAGACGACTCACGATCTGACGCGGAGAAAAACCGGTTTCCCAATTTTTCCTGTCGTGCTCTGGGAGGCGCAGGCCTCTATCAAAGTGGACAGTAAGCAACGAGCCTCGGCCCGCTTATGGGCAATTGTACGGCCCGCAGCTGCGAGCATAATCACAAGTATGTTTGAGCGCACGCGGTTCCTAGCGTGCGCCGAAGAAAAAAC
Organism: uncultured Alphaproteobacteria bacterium; assembly: GCA_963786015.1. GTDB lineage: Bacteria > Pseudomonadota > Alphaproteobacteria > Rhizobiales > Xanthobacteraceae > Bradyrhizobium. The sequence continues at coordinate 9,449 of CAWAXO010000026.1, forward strand.
ATCACCTCCGCGGGAGTGCTCCCGCGGAGGTGATGCCATGCCGCTCTGCGGCGGAGCGTGACGTAAGATCTAGCGCTTCGGTTCTGATTAAATCAGAACCGAAGCTCTAAATTCTTGTTTTGACGCGTTTTCTTTCCGCGAACCGGTACCCACTTCGCTCGAAAACGCTCTAGTATTTCCGATAGAGCCCGATCAGCTTGCCTTAAATCTTCACGCGGTTCGGTGGCAGGATGCGGACTTCATAGGCGGTGTTGGCCGGTTCCAGCGCGATCGACGCGCCGCGGCGGCGGAAGCGCTTCAGGGTTGCTTCCTCATCATCGATCAGCGCGACGACGATATCGCCGGTGTCGGCGGTATCGTTGCGCTGGATCAATGCCATGTCGCCATCGAGGATGCCTGCATCGACCATCGAGTCGCCGCGCACCTCGAGGGCGTAATGTTCGCCCGAGCCCAGCATGTCCGGCGGAACGCTGATGGTGTGGCTCCGGGTCTGCAGAGCCTCGATCGGCGTGCCGGCCGCAATGCGTCCCATCACCGGCACCGCGACGGGGCGTTCGCCGTCATCGGCGCTCGCGCTGCTGCCGGTACGGAGCTTGCCGAGATTGCCCTCAATCACCGACGGCGTGAAGCCGCGCCGGCTGCTGCCGGCTGCCGAAAGTTCAGGCAGCTTGATCACTTCGATCGCGCGGGCGCGGTTGGGCAGGCGACGAATGAATCCGCGTTCTTCGAGAGCGGTGATCAGGCGATGGATGCCCGACTTCGAGCGCAGGTCCAGCGCGTCCTTCATTTCGTCGAAGGAGGGAGGAACACCGGCCTCTTTCAGCCGCTCGTTGATGAAACGAAGAAGTTCGTATTGTTTGCGCGTGAGCATCTCGAGCAAGTCCCCCGGTTGCTGGTGTCGTTCGGCTGGTGTCGTTCGGCTGGTATCGTTCGGCTCTACGATCGTGGAAGCAGGCGATCCTGCTACTAGTTCTCGAAACAAATCATGAACGGACACTATATGTTCGGTATGTGTTCCGCAACCCGTTAATTTCCGGTGAACGCTTTTCGTTTTGCCGATCGACGGCGGAAAATGCCTTACAGCGGTAATCGGAGAATGTCGCAGGGTGCGCCAGCCTGCGCGGCGGGCGCAAACGGGGCGCGCACCACCAGCGCCTGCGATGCCGAGAGAATTCGCGAGCAGCGAACTGTCCTGGTGATTGACGGGCGTCGCGACGAGCGTGCCATCGGCGCGTTTCTCGAGGCGCGCACGCAGATAGTCCTCGCGCTGATCGTTCGCTGCGACGTCGCGTCCGAGCACCGCGGTGTCGCGGACATTGTGAACGGCCTTGCGGCCGGACAATGCACGGATCAGCGGCACCACGAACAGCAGCGTGCAGACATAGGACGACACGGGATTGCCGGGGACGCCGATCACCCGCATGGCTCCGAGTTCGTCCGTGCATCATCGGCTTGCCCGGCCGCATCGCGATCTGCCAGAACGCCATCGCGACGCCCTCGGCCTCCAGCGATTGCTTGACGAGGTCGTGGTCGCCGACGGAGGCGCCGCCGGTCGTCACCAGGATGTCGGCGCCGCAATCGCGCGCCCGGCGAATGCCTGACGTGGTGGACGCGATGGTGTCGGCGGCAATGCCGAGATCGACCGTCTCGGCGCCTTCGGCACGCGCCAGCGCGCGCAGGGCGTAACCGTTGGAGTAGACGATCTGGCCGGGACCGGGGTCGTTGCCCGGCATCACCAGCTCGTCGCCGGTCGCGAGCAGGGCGACCTTGGGCCGGCGGCATACGGCAAGCTCCGGATAGTTCATGCTTGCCGCCAACGAAAGGTCGCGATCGGTGAGGCGGCTGCCCGCCGAAAGCAACACGTCACCCTGATTGAAGTCGACTCCGGCCGGCCGGATGTGCCGGCCTTTGACCGCGGCTTCCGTGAGCGTGATGCCGCTCTCGTCGGCAACCGTGTCCTCCTGGATCACGACCGCATCGGCGCCGTCGGGAATGACGCCGCCGGTAAAGATCCGCACGGCTTCACCTGGACCGACAGCCCGCTCGAACGGCCGGCCGGCGGCGACCTCGCCGATCACCTTGAGCCGGGCCTGCGCCTGCGCGGCGTCGGCAGCGCGCACGGCATAGCCGTCCATCGCCGACATCGCCTGCGGCGGCTGGGTGCGTCGCGCCGCGACATCGCGCGCGAGGACGCGATGGAACGCCTGATCCAGCGCGACCATTTCCTCCGCGAGCGGCCCGGCGCCGGCAAGGATCGCGGCGAGGGCGTCGGCAACCGGCATCAGGGCCATGAGCTTTCCTTCGGCGAACGGGTGGCAGCAGAACGGAAATTGCCTTCTAACCGAAGCTGCGCGCCATGGCCAACCCCTCCAGCCGCACCGCTGCACCAGCCACAGCTTGGAGCATGCAGACTTGCCGTTGATGGCGCACGAGTTGGACCGTGCGCTCATCAATCCGGTTTGGTCAGGCACAGTTGGTGTCCGCTCGTCCGCTAACAGCGGCGCGATAGCCGACGCTGGCGGAGGTGCAACAGGCCGACAAGCGACACCAGGTGGGACGTAAAGATACCGCCGACCGAGGCTGCGTCGTTGCGCGACAACTGACGCTCGATCGTTGCGCGTGATGCGTAGGAACTGGCTCGCGGGGCCGGCCTCGATCGCATGCACGGGCCTACAACTCCTTGCGTGGAACATTGAGTCGACGAACGCATATTACTCGCCATCCAATTACCGACGACGATCATCAGGCATGCGCTCGCAGCAGAGGGGGTAGACCTCACATGACGTTGATTGGCCAACTCGCGATCCTGCGCTTCAACATCGATTCAACACCAAGAAAAACAAGACGAAGAAGAAAAACAAGAAAATGGATGAAGCGATGTCGAAGGTTGTTCGCGCCGTCGAAAGCGGCGCGACAACGACCAGGAGCGTCATCGACGCAACTGGATTATCCCGCCTCAAAGTCGAACGCGCATTGCAGTCACTGGAGAAGCAGAAGCTTCTCGTTCGAGACAGCAAGGGCTTCAGAACGCCTGGAAGGCCGTCGGCGCCGCGCGTCCGGCAATGCGGATCATGCAATAGCTGCTGCGATGTTCTCGAGGTGGCAGCAGTCGCGAAACCGGTGAATGAGTTGTGCAAGCATTGGGCGGCCGGCGAGGGATGTACCATCTACGACGACCGCCCTCAGATGTGCCGCTCGTTCAGTTGCGCCTGGCTGCAAGGTCATCTCGATGACGAGTGGTATCCGCAGACAGCGGGCATGGTGGTGCACTTCAGCCAAGACGCAATCAATATACAGGTTGATCCCAGTTGTTCCGACCGATGGCAACAGGAGCCATACTTCGACAAGCTTTGCGAATGGTCGCTCAACGGTATCCGGATGAATGGAAACCGCGCCTACGCTACTCTTGTCATCGTCGGATCTGACAGGTTCCTTCTTCTCGGTCGAACCGTCGTGCCTGATCCCACGCCCTTCGGGACCGCGTTTCTGCCTGTCGCGCACGCGACGTTCCGCTACTGGAAGGCGAGGTCGCAGGAGCACCTGCACCGTCTCAATGAGCGCGTCGCCGAGATTGCGCGTATCAGGGAAGAATTTGGATACTGCGCCGTACCAGCGGACGACGACCCTTACCCACCATATCGGCCCGAGCTTCTCCGATTATCGAACCATCCACATGCTGGATCGGATTAGCGCGCCCGCTGTCAAATGCGGCGGGACGGACGAAGGCGAGCCAGCCGCCCAGCCCCAAGATCCCCAGAAGCAGAATCGCTACGAGAAATTTGAATAATTTTAGAACCCGACACATGCTTCCCAGCCCTGTCACAATGCCGAACATGGGCACCGACCGAACGCATGAGCCTTTAGCGTTCATTCTGAAACAGATTCTGCGACTTGCTGCAAACTTGGTTTGCAGTCTCGTCGGGCAAATCACCGGCGCAAATGCGCGGCCTTTTCTGCTGATAATCCGCCATGGCCTGCGAAAATGCTGTGCGCCAAAAAACGAAGTTCACCTGTGGTTTCAATGCGAATCGCATTGTCCAGATCTCCGCGCAAAAAGATTCTGCTTTCGTTTTTTCCGAAATTGATGCTTGCTTGACTCATCCCGCCTCATGCAGAGGGGCGTACGCGTCGTCACGATACGTTGGTGCGGGCTGTGATGGACGTGTGGGCGACGGCAGACGACTTTCGCCCGCGCGGACGGAGAAGTCGTGTGGTCCTGGCGCCCCGATGCAGGTGCCCCCCGCGCAATGCGTTCACGCATTGTCGCGGACGTGACGACGCTTCCAGCGTCGCACGGACGGTGACAACAAAGCCCGGTCTCACCGGGGAGAGCACGAAGGAAACCGTTAAAACCATTGCGCAGGGAAGGCCGGGCGTTCCGGCTCGTACCTGTGGTTCTGCCGCGTGCTTTTTTGTTGCACGCGGACCATGGGTGCGAACGGCACCCGGCCTTCCCTGCGCCCTCTGTTTGGAAGAGGGGGACTTGATTGGAAAAGCTCGGACGCAATGCGCCGCGAGAATACGGACTACATCCTCTCACTCGTCATGCCCGCGGATGCGGGCATCCAGTACGCCGCGGCCTCTCGGCTCAACGCACAGTCGCCTCTGGAATACTGGATCGCCCGGTTGAACCAGGCGATGACGACGGAGAGAGCATGGCAGAGCGCCAGACCCTCATCCCGAGGAGCCCGCTGCAGGCGGGCGTCTCGAGAGGATGGGCCACGCAAAGACTGTACACCAGATGAAACTAGATCCCCAACGCCGTCAGCGCCTCAGCGACATCGCGGGGCGAGGTGACATGCACGGCCTTCAGGCCACGCGCCCGCGCGCCTTCGACATTCTCGGCGAGATCGTCGAAGAACACGATGCGCTCCGCCGGCACGCCGATCGACTTCACCACATGATCATAGGCCGCCGCGTCCGGTTTCCGCAGTCCGATCGTCGACGACAGATAGAGCTCACGGAAATGGCCGAGCAGATCGGCGTGCGCAATCGAGAAATATTCGACATGCGGCCGGTTGGTGTTGGAGAATGCATAGAGCGGCATGCGCTCGGCCGCGCGCGAAAGCAGGGCCGCAATGCCGGGCATTTCGCCGGCGAAGATCGCGTTCCATCCTTGCAGGAAGTGATCGTCGGAGATGGCAACGCCGAGCGAGCTGCGCAGGCTCTCGAAATACGCGGCGTCGCTGATCCTGCCGGTCTCGTGATCGACAAAGGCTTCGTCCCGCACGAAGCGGGCAACGATGTCGGACGGTTTGCAGCCGGCGTGTTCCGCCCAGCAGGCGGTCGCCCGCGAGAAGTCGATGTCCAGCACGACCCGGCCGAGGTCGAACAACAGCGCATCGGCGTCGCCGGGAGAAAGACGGGGAGGGTTCATTGCGCGTTCGTGTAAACCTTCCCGCCCGTCCGTCAATACCTGCTCAATACCGATATGGCTCGATGTCCAGCAGGGGAAATGCGCTGAACACATTTGGAACGTTGGTCGGCGTGGCCGGATGCAGCATGGATTTTTCGATCTCGGCAAACGATGTGACGCCGAGCAGGCCGAGCGTCCTGACCACCTCGTCTTCCAGGAGTTCGAGCATGCGCAGCACGCCGGTCTCGCCGCCCGCGGCCAGCGCCCAGCATTGCATGCGGCCGATGCCGACGAGGTCGGCGCCGCAGGCGATCGCCTTGACCACGTCGGAGCCACGGCAGAAGCCGCCGTCGACCATCACCTTGGCGCGGCCCTTCACGGCCTCGACGATCTCGGGCAGCACATGCATGGCGCCGCGGCCATGATCGAGCTGGCGGCCGCCATGGTTGGAGACGTAGATCCATTCGACGCCGTGATCGAGCGCGATTTTCGCGTCCTCGGCGGTGGCGATGCCCTTGAGGATCAGCGGAATCTCGTACTTGTCCTTGATCAGCTTGACGGTGCGCCACTCCAGCCCCTTCTGGAAGTCGCCGCCGGTGGCGCGCATCCGGCTTTCCCGCACATAGCGCTTGGCGATGTCGCGCTCGCGGCGGCTGTAATGGGCGGTGTCGACCGTCAGGCAGAACGCCGCGTAGTTCTTGGCGATGGCCCGGCTGACAGAGTCCTCGACGAAGGCGTCGTCGCCGCGGACATAGAGCTGGTACATGCGCAGCGCGTCGGGCGCGGCATCGGCGGTGTTCTCCAGGCCGGGCTCGGAGACCGAGCTCAGCATGTGCGCCGCGCCGAACCTGCCGACGCCGCGCACCACGGCGGCCGCGCCGTCCGGATCGAAAATCTCAAGCGCGCCGACCGGCGCCAGGACGACGGGCAGCCGCATCTTGCGGCCGAACCGTTCGACCGAGCCGTCGACCTTGGCAACGTTGCGCAGCACGCGGGGGCGGAACGCGATCTCGTCCAGCGCCATGCGGTTGCGGCGCATGGTGGTTTCGGTCTCGGCGGCGCCGACGATGTAGTCCCAGGCGTTCTGGTTGAGATTGGCGCGCGCCTTCCGGATGAACTCGTGAAGATTCTGGAACGGCTCGGCGCTGGCGCCGAGCTCCACGTTCCGCGTCGGCCGGATCGGGGTCGCCTCGTTCATGTGTTCCTCCCGGAGAACTGCTGCAGTGTTTTGTTATCCTTTCGCCTATCGCTTCCCGAGACGCCACGCCATCCCAAAATTGCATGGCTTGTTGGCGGAGCCGCGCGACCGCGCGTCCGCTTTCCCGCTTTGCGGCAATGGTCGCCCCCGATATCGTCGCTCGCAACGAAAATCAGTGAGGAAGCGGGTATGCCGGGACTGCTGTTGTTCACGCCGCTTGCGATCCGGGGCATTGAGCTGCGCAACCGGATCGTGGTGCCGCCGATGCATCAATATTCGGCGGTGAAGGGGTTTCCGACCGACTGGCACCTGATGAACGCGGGCAAGTTCGCAGCCGGTGGCGCGGGGCTCGTGATCGTCGAATCGACCAAGGTGGAGCGGCGCGGCTGCGGCACGATCGGCGATCTCGGCATCTGGGACGATGCTTTCATCGAGCCGCTCGGCAGGCTCGCCAAGTTCATCAAGCAGCAGAACGCGGTGGCCGGTATCCAGCTCGGCCATTCCGGCCGCAAGGCACGCGCCAATCGTCCCTGGGAGGGCGATGGCCCTCTTCGGCGAACGCCCGAGGTCGATGACTGGGATGCCTGGACGCCGGTTGCGCCGAGCGCGATCGCCCATAGCGAGAGATGGCCGGTGCCGCGCGCTCTGGAGCGGCAGGAGGTCAAGGATCTCGTGCAGGCCTGGGGCAACGCCGCGCGGCGGGCGCATGAGGCCGGTTTCGACGTTCTGGAGCTGCACGGCGCCCATGGCTATCTCGTGCACGAATTCCTGTCCGAGCGCGCGAATCAGCGGACCGACGAATATGGCGGCTCGGAATCGAACCGGATGCGCTTCCTGGTCGAGATATCAGAGGCGGTCCGGGCGCATTGGCCCGACCATAAGCCTTTGTTCGTCCGGCTGTCCGTGGAGGACAATGCCGGCTTCGGACCGGAACAGAGCGCGAGACTGGCCAAAATCCTCAAGACCAGGGGCGTCGACGTGATCGACTGCTCATCCGGCGGTATTTCCGACGTTGCGCCAATTCTCGGCAATGAAATCAAATACAACTACCAGGTGCCGCTGTCGGACTATGTCCGCCGCCATGCCGATATCATGACCATGGCGGTTGGCCTGATCATTCACGGCGACCAAGCTGAACAGATTTTAAGTGAAGGCCACGCTGATTTGATCGCGATCGGCCGCGAAATCCTTAATAATCCGAACTGGCCGATGGACGCTGCTTTGAAATTAGGCGCCGACGGGCCGTTCCGGAACGTTCCGCCGCAATTCGGCTACTGGCTCGGCACCCGGGCGAAACGTGGTTTCGGCACGAAACCGTCAACGTGGCAGGTCGGCCTTGAAGAAACCCGAAAGGTATTGTGACCCTAACCTTTCAACCTTACTTGAACGCGGGTAAGCGAAGCGCAGGAAGGCTACCGACATTATGCGGAAGAATGTCCTATTCATTTTGGGCTCGCTGACCGGCGCATGCCTGACCTTTCTCGTCACCGCCCCCGAGGGTGAGCATCTCATTGCCAGGGCGAAGGCCGCGGCAGGGGCGGGTGATACCTATTCCCAGCTCAATCTGTTTGGCGAGGTGTTCGAGCGCGTGCGCTCCGACTATGTCGAGAAGCCGGAAGATACCGCGCTGATCGAGGGCGCCATCAATGGCATGGTCACTTCGCTCGACCCGCATTCGCGCTACATGAACGACAAGGCCTGGCGCGAGATGCAGGAGACCACGTCCGGTGAGTTCGGCGGCCTCGGCATCGAGGTCACGATGGAGGACGGCCTCGTCAAGGTCGTGGCGCCCATCGACGATACGCCGGCCGCGAAGGCCGGTATCATGTCCGGCGACCTGATCACCCAGATCGACGACGACGCGGTTCAGGGATTGTCGCTGGAGCAGGCCGTCAACAAGATGAAGGGCGCGGTCAACACCAAGACCAAGCTCAAGATCGTGCGCAAGGGCAAGGATGCGCCGCTCGACGTGACGCTGATGCGCGAGATCATCCGGGTCAAGCCGGTCCGCTTCCACACCGAAGGCGGCGATATCGGCTATATCCGCGTCACCTCGTTCAACGAGCAGACCACCGATGGCCTGCGCAAGGCGATCAACGATATTTCCAAGGACATCCCGCAGGACAAGCTCCTGGGCTATGTCATGGACCTCCGCAACAATCCCGGCGGATTGCTCGATCAGGCCGTTTCGGTGTCGAGCACGTTCATGCCGCGCGGCGAGGTCGTCTCGACGCGTGGGCGGAATCCCGAGGAAACCCAGCGCTTCACCGCGCGCGGCGGCGACCTGACCAAGGGCAAGCCGCTGGTGGTTCTGGTCAATGGCGGCTCGGCGTCGGCGTCCGAAATCGTTGCCGGCGCGCTGCACGATCACAAGCGTGCCACGCTGATCGGAACGCGCTCGTTCGGCAAGGGCTCGGTGCAGACGATCATTCCGCTCGGCGCCGGCAATGGCGCTCTGGCGCTGACCACGGCGCGCTATTACACGCCGTCGGGCCGGTCGATCCAGGCGCAGGGCATCGCGCCCGATATCGAGATCCTGCAGAGCGTGCCGGACGAGTTGAAGGGCCGCGCCGACATCCGCGGCGAGGCGTCGATGCGCGGCCATCTCTCGGCCGACGGCGCCGAGCAGACCGGCTCGCAATCCTACGTTCCGCCGGACGAGAAGGACGACAAGGCGCTTCACGCGGCCTACGACTTGCTGCGCGGCGTCACCGTGAATGCGGATGTGCGGCCCGGGCCTGCAACACCGCCGAAGGCGTCCGTGCCGAATTGAGGACGTTACGCGGCGGCGAAGGCCGCCGCGGTCTCGCGGTGCGACGCGAACAGCTCCCTGAGCTGGTGGGCGGGCTTGGCGGCGCTGAACAGATAGCCCTGCATCTCCGAACAGCCGAGCGTGCGCAGCAATTGCTGCTGCTGCTCGGTTTCGACGCCTTCGGCCGTGGTCGTCATGTGGCGTACGGCGGCGATGTTCACGACGGCGCTGACGATGCTCGATGAACTGTCGGATTCGCCGATGTCCTTGACGAAGCAGCGGTCGATCTTGATCTTGTCGAACGGAAAGCGCTGCAGATAGCTCAGCGATGAATAGCCGGTCCCGAAATCGTCGAGCGCGATGTGGACCCCGATGTCGCGGAGCTGATGCAGGATGGCGAGCGCGGTTTCGTCGTCGCGGATCAGCACCGCTTCGGTGATCTCCAGCTCCAGCCTGCTCGGCGGCAGTCCCGATGTCGCAAGCGCCTTGCTGATCTTCAACGCCAGCGTGCCGCTCCTGAACTGGACCGGCGACACGTTGACCGCAAGCCGGATATCGGCAGGCCATGCCGCGGCCTCGGTGCAGGCCGTTGCCAACACCCACTCGCCAAGCTCGTTGATCAGGCCGGTCTCCTCGGCGATCGGGATGAATTCGGCGGGGGAGACAAATCCGCGCTCGGGATGGCGCCAGCGAACCAGCGCCTCGCAGCCGGTGATCCTGTTGTCCTGAAGGCTGACACAGGGCTGGTAATGGACTTCCAGGCTGCCGTGCGCGATCGCGAGGCGCAAATCGGTCTCCATCTGACGGCGCGCGCGCATCTTGGCGTCCATCTCGGGCTCGAAGAAGCGATAGGTATGACGACCCGCCGATTTGGCGGCGTACATCGCCAGATCCGCGTTCTTCAGGATTTGCTCGAGATCGGTGCCGTGCTCGGGAACGATCGCAACGCCGATGCTGGCGTCCGCGGTCAACTGGTGGCCGAGACATTCGTGCGGCGTTCTGATTGCCTCGAAAGTCTGCCAGACGAGGTCACTGATGTCGCTGCGGGTTTTCACCGAGGTCTGCACGATGGCGAATTCGTCCCCGCCCAGCCTGGCGACGAAACCCATGTCGCCGACGCAGCGGTTCAGGCTGACCGCGACGGATTTCAGCAATTCGTCGCCGATCAGATGGCCGAGCGAATCGTTGACGCTCTTGAATTCGTCGACGTCGATGTAGTGAACGGCGATCAGGTCGCCCGGCCGAAGCTCCGTCATGTGCTGCTTCAACCGTTCATGGAACAGAGCGCGGTTCGGCAAATCGGTCAGCGCGTCGTAATGGGCAAGGTGGGTGATGCGCTGCTCGGAGCGCCGGCGCTCGGTGATGTCCTCGTGGGTGGCGACCCAGCCGCCGTCCGCAAGCGGTTCATTGACGATCTGAATCGCGCGCCCGTCCGGCGTCTCGATGACGTTGACCTTCTTGTGGTTGATGTCGCGCAGCACCGAGACGACGTATTCGCTTTCATCACCCAGGAAGGATCCCCGTGCCTTGCGGTGAGCGATGATGTCCCGAAAGCTGCAGCCAGGCTTGATGACACGGGGCGACAGGCCATACATTTCAATGTAGCGCTGATTGCAGACGACGAGACGTTCCGACGCGTCGAACAGCAACAGCCCTTGGGTCATGTTGTTGATCGCCCGGTCCAGCCGCAGTTTTTCCAGCGTCAACCGGTCCTGCGACTGGCGATGTTCGCGCGACAATCGTTGAACGGCGAGAAACAGCAGAATGGCGACTGCAAGCACGGACACCGCGCCGACGCCAACCAGGAAGCGCATCTGCCGGCGCCAGTCGGCCAGCACCGTTTCAACCGATGTGCTTGCCAGCACGATGATGGGATAGCCACTCAATAGGGACGCGGCGCCGAGCCGCTCCTGGCCGGTGATGGCGCTGGTGAACGTACCGCTCGCGGTGCCGCCCTCCGAAAGCGCGCGCTGGACCAGCAGGGGGCTTTGGAATTTTCGGGCGGCAAGGACTTCGGTACGGGGATAACGCGCAAGCAGTGTCCCGTCGCGGTGGATCATCGAAATCGCCGCGTCCTCTCCGAGCGTGACGGTCGCGAAAAATTTCTCGAAATTGGCCGGCTCGAAGCCGCGCCCGATCGCACCGAGGAATTCGCCGTGCGGCCCTGTGATCTTGCGGGCGATCACGGTGGTCCAGACGCCGGTGAGCCGGCTATGCACCGCTTCGACGATCGTGTCCGGCCCATTCGGATTAGTCTTGAAGCCGCTGAAATAGGCGCGGTCCGCGACATTGACGAGCGGGACCGGCCAGACGTTCGACGAATTGATCAACATGCCGTCGGCATCGAACAGGTTCACCGCGCCGACATAGGGCAAGCGCTTCGATCTTTGCCTTCAGCATCAGATTGATGTCGGCGCCCGACATGCGGCGGCGAAAGCTTTCGCTGCTATCGATGCCGGCCGACTGAATGAACGTGAGGAGATCCTGCTGGATGGCGCCGAAATCGCGAAACTGCTGATCGAAATGCCGGGCCAGTAGCATGACGGTATTTTCGAATTCGCGCTTGCTGCTGTTGAGCGCGCGTTCCCGGAACTGACCGGCCATGAACGTCGTTCCGGCCGTGATGACCGCGATCAGGAACAAGCCGCCAATCACAAGCCAGCGGATCGGACCGCCGCGTGCGGACGTCTTCACGCCGATGGAAGCGCCAGCATCTGTCATTGCGAGATCCGACGGAGGTAAAATGGTCGACTGGTTGGTGAACTCCCAGGCCGAACCTACGTTGCCGAGGTGGAAACGCCGTTAGTAATCGCGGTTAAAGGGGCGTGAAAGATCCGGCCGCATGCCACTATGACGGCAACTAGACACCGTGCGTGCGCGAAGACGCGCAATGTCGGATCAAGAGATCAAGCAGCGTCGTCGGTCGGTAACGATATCGGGTATCTATTGTATCCGTGTCGTCATGGCGCGGAGACAAAGCGAAAGCTCAGGCCCGGTAGTGGCCGGACTTGCCGCCCTTTTTCTCGACGAGATGAAGCGCCTCGATGCGCACGCCGCGCTCCACCGCTTTCACCATGTCGTAGATGGTGAGGCATGCAACCGACACCGCCGTCAGCGCCTCCATCTCGACCCCGGTCGGCCCGGTCACCTTGACGGTCGCGCGTACGATGCAACCCGGCAGCTTCCGATCGGGCGTGATGTCGACCGTCACCTTCGACAATGCGAGGGGATGACAGAGCGGAATCAGTTCCGAGGTGCGTTTCGCCGCCATGATGCCGGCAATCCGCGCGGTGCCCAGCACGTCGCCCTTCTTGGCGTTACCTGAGAGGATCAGTTCGAGCGTCGCCTTGCTCATGACGACCTGGCCTTCGGCGACCGCGACGCGTTCCGTCGCAGGCTTCGCCGACACGTCGACCATGCGCGCTTCGCCGGCCGCGTCGATATGGGTGAGGGCAGAACTGACCTTTGAAAGGCCGGTCTTCGAAGGGTTGCGCGCCATCAGCGCGCGCTCGAGGCAGGGCTGGCGCCGTCTCGCGCCAGCAGCGCGCGGGTTGCCGCCGCGACGTCGGCTTGACGCATCAGGCTCTCGCCGACCAGGAAGGTCGAGATCCCGACCCGCGCAAGACGCGCGAGGTCGGCCGACGTGAAGATGCCGCTTTCGCCGACCATCAGGCGGTCCTCCGGAATCAGCGGCGCCAGCGCCTCGCTGGTTGCGAGCGTGGTCTCGAAGGTGCGAAGATTTCGGTTGTTCACGCCGATCATCGGCGAACGCAGCTTGAGTGCGCGATCGAGCTCGGCGCGGTCGTGGATCTCGATCAGCACATCCATCCCGTGGGTTATCGCGACGTCCTCGATGTCCTTTGCTGCGCCGTCATCGAGCGCGGCCATGATGATGAGGATGCAGTCGGCGCCATGTGCGCGGGCTTCGACCACCTGGTAGGTGTCGAACATGAAGTCCTTGCGCAGCACCGGCAACCTGACCGCCGCCCGCGCCGCCACCATGAAATCGAGGTGGCCCTGGAACGATGGCGTGTCCGTCAACACCGAAAGGCAGGCGGCTCCTCCGGCCTCGTAGGCCTTCGCGAGCGCGGGCGGGTCGAAATCGGCGCGGATCAGTCCTTTGGACGGCGAGGCCTTCTTGACCTCGGCGATCAATGCATAGTCGCCGCGGGCAAGTGTCTCCCGGATCGCATGCACGAAGCCGCGCGGCGGCGGCGCGGACCTCGCCAATGCCTCGACGCTCGCGAGCGGATGCTTGAGCTTGGCGGCGGCGATCTCTTCGCGTTTGTAAGTCTCGATCTTGGTCAGGATATCTGACATGTGATTGCTTCTGTCTTCTAGCTTACTTCGAGACGGCAATCAGATGTTTGAGGCGCGTTGCCGCAGCACCGCTGTCGAGCGATTGAGCGCCGATCGCCACGCCGTCCTTCAACGATTTAGCACGGCCGGCGACGATCAGCGCTGCCGCGGCATTCAACAACGCGACATCACGATAGGCGCTCGGCTTGCCGTCGAGGACACTTCGCAGTGAGACCGCATTGGCGTCGGCATCGCCGCCCTTCAACGCCTCGCCGCCGACGCGGCCAAGGCCCGCTTCCTCAGGCGTCACCTCGAAGCTGCGAATCTCGCCGTTCTCGAGCGCCGCGACGAAGCTCGGTCCGGTCAGGGTGATCTCGTCAAGCCCGTCCGAGCCATGCACGACCCAGACGGAGTTGGCGCCGAGGTTCTTCAGCACCTGCGCCAGCGGCTGAACCCATTGCCTGGAGAAGACGCCGACCATCTGCCGCTTGACGCCGGCCGGGTTCGACAGCGGGCCGAGCAGGTTGAAGATGGTGCGGGTCGCAAGCTCCAGCCGTGTGGGGTTGACGTTCTTCATGGCCGGATGATGCGCCGGTGCGAACATGAAGCCGATCCCGGCCTCCTTGACGCAGCGGCTGACCTGCTCGGGTGCGAGATCGATCTTGACGCCGAGCGAAGCCAGCACGTCGGCCGCGCCGGAGCGCGAGGAGAGCGCGCGATTGCCGTGCTTGGCGATCGGTACGCCCGCGCCTGCGACGATGAACGACGCGCAGGTCGAAACGTTGACCGAGCCCGAGCCGTCACCGCCGGTGCCGACGATATCGACCGCATCGGGCGGCGCGGTCACGCGCATCATCTTGGCGCGCATCGCCGAGACCGCGCCGGTGATCTCGTCGACGGTTTCGCCACGGACGCGCAGCGCCATCAACAATCCACCCATCTGCGAGGGCGTGGCTTCGCCGGACATCATGCTGTCGAAGGCGGAGGCGGCCTCCTCGCGCGACAATGTGGCGCCTGTGGCTACTCTGCCGATAATCGATTTGAAATCGTCCATCGCGTGCTTTCAACAATCACTCAATCATTGCTCGCGGCCGGTCACTTGCGCGAAGGCGACTTCGTTGATCGACGTCCCGATATCCTTTTGCAGCTTGACGACATATTGCCCAAGCTGCTCGTCGACCATGCTGCGTTGCAGGGTGTCCTTCAGGTTCTTCATCTCGCTCGATGCAAGGTCGGCCGCGGGCGCCGTGACATCGGTGACGCGGAAGACGAACCATTCGGTGCCGCCCGTGCCCGGCGTCTGCCCGGCGGCATCCTTGGCGGTCCGGAAGGCCGCCGTGATGAGAGCCTCGGGTACGCCGGGCACCGCGCCCTGGCGCTTGAATCCGCTGGCGGTTTCGACCTTGGCGCCGATGCTCGCCGCTTCGTCGGCGAGATTGCCGCCCTGGCCGAGCTTCTGCACCATGTCGGTCGCCTTGGTCCGCAAGCGGTTGGCGATCTCGTCCTCGCGCCAGCGCGCTTCGACTTGATCCTTGACCTCGTCGAGGCTGCGGTCTCGCGGCGGGGTGATGCCGATCACGTCATACCAGACGTAGCCGCCTTTGAACTGGATCGGATCATTGTCGACGCCGACGTCGCTGTTGAAGGCCTGCGCAACCACATTGAGCCCCGGCGGGATATCCTTCACGGGCTGACCGTTCGGCGCCATGCCGGAGCGATCGACGGCCTCGACCGTGATCGGTTTCAATCCCAGTTTCTGCGCCGCTTCGGCCACACCGGCCCCGCCGCCACGTTCATCTTCCATCTTGTCGCGGAGGTTTGCGACCTCGGTGCGGGCGCGTTGGATGGCGATGTCCTTTTTCAGGTCCTGCGCGACGCTGTCATAGGACGGTTCGATGCCGGGCTGGACCGTGCCGACCTTCACCAGCGCCACGCCGAACCTGCCTTGCACGGGCTGGCTGACTTCGCCGGACGGCAGCGAAAACGCGGCATCGGCGATGGCCGAGTCGAGAATGCCGGATTTGGCGACCAGGCCGAGATCGGTGTCGGCCGGCTTCAGATTGCGCTCCTTCGCCAGATCGTCGAACGACAATCCGGACTGGATGCGATTGCGCGCGGCCTGGGCCTCTTCCACGTTCGGAAACACCATCTGCGAGACTTCGCGCTTCTCCGGCGCGCCGTATCGATCCTTGTTCTGCTCGAAGAGTTTCTTGGCCTCATCGTCTGAGATATCGGTCCATTTGCCGATCTCTTCGGGAGTGATCAGCACAAAGGAGATCTTACGATATTCAGGCGCGCGAAACTGCGCCTTGTGCTCGTCGAAATAGCTGGCGAGCTTTTCGGGCGAGGGCGGATCGATCGTGCCGGCCTGCGCGGTCGTGAGCCTGACAAAGTCGATCGAGCGTTGTTCGTTCTGGAAACGGCTCAACGCCTCAAGCAAGGTCTTCGAGGGTTGCAGCCCGGCGGTCACGGTGTCGGCGATCTGCTGCCGCAATGAAATCTTGCGCCGATCCGCGATATAGCGGGGTTCGGTGTAGCCCATCTGCCTGATGATGCCCTGGAAGCGCTGCGGATCGAAGCCGCCACCGACGCCACGGAAATTCGGATCGGCGTAGATCGCGCGCATGATGTCGGCGTCGGATGCTCCGAGCACGAGCCGCCTTGCTTCCTCGTCCATCGCGGCCTCGGCGATGGTCTGCTGCAGCACCTGACGATCGAAGCCGAAGGCGCGCGCCTGATCCATCGTCAGGGGGCGGCCGAACTGGCGCCCGATCTGCTGCAGCCGGTCGGTATAGAGCTGGCGGAATTCATTCACCGAGATCTCGGTGCCCCCGACCTTGGCCACCGTCGACTGGCCAAAGCCCCTAAAGATGTCGGCGATGCCCCAGATGCCGAAACTGACGATCAAAACGCCCATGACAACCGCCATGATGGTCTTGCCGAGCCAGTTTGATGAGGCCTTACGTAATCCTCGAAGCATGGGTCCAACTTGTCTGCAGGAGGGGGAACCGGGTCGGGCTCAAAGCGGATTTCGCAGGGCCGTCACCGGGATGGGGATGCATCATAAAGTGGCAGCCGCACGGTCGCAACCTCGCCAACGCGGCGAAATGTCAGGTCCGGATGGGGCCAGTCTACGGACAGGTCTCTAGAACTGACGGGCCGGCTCTGCTAGCGCATCGGGGAACGATACTCTGTTGGACGAGTGCCATGACCGAGACCATCCGACCTTTGATCGCCGGCAATTGGAAAATGAACGGGCTGAAGGCCTCGATGGCCGAGTTCGAGGCGATGCTGGCGGGCGCAAAGGCGCTTGCCGGGAAAGCCGACCTTTTGGTCTGTCCGCCCGCGACGCTGGTCGCCGCATTTGCGGACAAGGCGAAGGGACGAGAGATCGCGGTCGGCGCGCAGGATTGCCATCCCAAGGCCTCGGGCGCGCATACCGGCGACATCTCGGCGGAAATGCTGGCGGATGCCGGCGCCAAGGCGATCATCGTCGGCCATTCCGAGCGCCGCGCCGATCACGGCGAGAGCGACGCGCTGGTGCGGCGGAAGGCGGAGGCAGCCTGGCGCGCCGGTCTCACCGCGATCGTCTGTATCGGAGAGACGCAGGGGCAGCGCGATGGCGGACAGACCCTCCACATCTGTGGCGGCCAATTGAATGGATCGCTGCCGGATGGCGCGACATCGGCCAATCTGGTGGTCGCCTATGAGCCGGTCTGGGCGATCGGTACCGGGCTGACCCCGACGACCGCCGATGTCGAGCAGGTTCACCGGTTTATCCGCGATACCTTGACCGATCGCTTCAAGGGCGAGGGGGCCAAGGTCCGCATCCTCTATGGCGGCTCGGTCAAGCCATCGAACGCCGCCGAACTGATGGCGGTCGCCAACGTCAACGGCGCGCTGGTCGGCGGCGCCAGCCTGAAGGCGGCGGATTTCCTGGCGATCGCGTCTGGTTGTTAGGCTCACTTCCGCGATGCGCTTCCAGTAGATCTTGGTGCCGGTCAGGCCGCCATGCGGCTTGAACGCATAGTCCGGGATCACGCCCGTCAGGTTGAAGCCCAATCCCTCGTAGAGCGTTGAGGCGCCGTCATCGACGGCGGTGTCGAGCACCAGCAGCACGCGTCCGAGCTCGCGCGCCAGCCTCTCGGCGGCGCGCATCAGGGTGGTGGCGATGCCGCGCTGACGATGACTGACGCGCGTCATCATCTTGGCTATCTCGGCGCGATGCGGCTGGTTCGGCGGAAGGTTGAGGAGGAGCGTCACGGTCGATACCAGATCGTCGCCGTCGAAAGCGCCGAGCACGATCCGCTCGCCGCGGGCTGCGGACGCCAGCGCGTCCCGCCAGAAGGCATCGGCCGCCTCCAGCGGCAAAGGATGCATGAAGCTGACCGAGCCGCCGTACGCCACCGTCTCGACGAGCAGCGTGCTCAGGCCCGCGCGGATCTGCGGCAGGTCGGTCAGCGGGACGACGGTGATGGCGGACATCAATCAACTCCGCGCAAGTGCGACAACGTAAACGCAGGACACATTGGTTTCGTTGGCGAAGGTCGTGTCCGCCGGCGGCCCAAAGCCGAGGCAGTCGCCCGCGCCGAGCACGTGCCGTTCGCCCATTTCGGTGATGACGAGGTTGCCGCTTCGGACCCAGACGAGCTGGCGGATATGGGCGTAGGACGATGCCGGCAGTGTCACCTGCTGTCGCGCTGGCAACTCGACCTCGACGATCTCGACGGGATGATCAGGGCGGGCGAACACCTGCCGGCGCACATAGCCGGTCTCGGGATCGCGCCAGACCGGCTGTTCGCCGGCGCGCGACAGCCGCTTGCCCCCGCCCTCGGCCCGCAGCAGGAGGCCCGCCAGGGTCAAATCGAATGCGGTGGCGAGCCGGACCAGCACGACGGCGGTCGGACTGGCCTCGGCGCGCTCGATCTTGCTGATGGTGGCCTTTCGAGACACCGGATCGTTCGGCCAGCTCGGCGAGCGACCAGCCCCTGCTGTCCCGCTCCAGGCGCAAACGCTGCGCAAGACGCTGGCCGAGGTCGTCTACTATAGTGTCCATTCGTCAACTATAGTGGAATTTCTGAGGCATTGTGCAAGGTCGTCGGAGCCGTCTTTCCACCGCCTTGCCGGAGGCGCAGCCGCCATTATGTCGGGGGTGACAATGGCCGGTGCGATCGTGTAACACCGCGCGACTTCACGAAAACCCCGCAAGCGCATATGCCGACGGCCGGCCGCTGCCGGCTTGCGACGGAAGGTAAAAATGCAGACTGTCGTTATCGTCATTCATCTCATGATTGTCCTCGTGATGATCGGCGCAGTCTTGCTGCAGAAATCCGAAGGTGGCGGCCTTGGCATGGGAGGCGGCGCGGGCTTCATGTCCAGCCGCGGCACTGCCAATCTGCTGACGCGCACCACGGCGGTGCTTGCCGCGGGCTTCTTCGCCACCAGCCTGTTGATGTCCTGGCTCGCGAGTCTCGAGCGCAAGCCGACGTCGATCATCGGTGCCCAGCCGCCCTCGCAATCGCAGCCGGCGGGAGGCGCAACGCCGGTGGCTCCGCCGACCGGCGGCGGCGTTTTGGATACGCTGAAGAAGGCCGACGAACAGCAGAATCAGGCGCCGGCCGCGCCGCAGGCGCCACGGTCGCAATAAAGCAGGGCGGCTATGCGGAAGGGTGGCTTGGCCTTCCGCATCAGGATATTCGATCAAGGCACTGAATTAGTTTTCGTTTTCACGTCACCCACAGCCCCGCGAGCATGTTTGCGGAGATGCACGATTCGTTTTGGCGAATCGAACCGGTGGCCTTAAAGGTGAAGCCCCATGGCGCGGTACATTTTCATCACCGGCGGCGTGGTTTCCTCGCTCGGAAAGGGTCTGGCTTCAGCGGCGCTCGGCGCTCTGCTGCAGGCCCGAGGCTACAAAGTCCGTCTTCGCAAGCTCGATCCCTATCTCAATCTCGATCCCGGCACGATGTCGCCGTATCAACACGGCGAAGTGTTCGTGACCGATGACGGCGCCGAGACCGATCTCGATCTCGGCCACTATGAGCGCTTTACGGGCCGGCCGGCGACCAAGGCCGACAACATCACCACGGGACGCATTTATCAGGACATCCTGACCAAGGAACGGCGTGGCGACTATCTCGGCGCCACCATTCAGGTGATCCCGCACGTCACCAATGCCATCAAGGAGTTCGTGGTCTCCGGCAATGACGAATATGATTTCGTGCTGGTCGAGATCGGCGGCACGGTTGGCGACATCGAAGGCCTGCCGTTCTTCGAGGCGATCCGCCAGCTCAAGAACGAGCTGCCGCGCGATCATGCGATCTACATCCACCTCACACTGCTGCCCTACATTCCGAGCGCCGGCGAACTGAAGACCAAGCCGACGCAGCATTCGGTGAAGGAGCTGCGCTCGATCGGCATCCAGCCGGATATCCTGCTGTGCCGGACCGACCGGACGATCCCGAAGGAGGAGCGGCGCAAGCTCGGCCTGTTCTGCAACGTGCGCGAAAGCGCCGTGATCGAGGCGCGCGACGTCGACAACATCTATGCGGTGCCCGAGGCCTATCATGCCGCGGGCTCGACGACGAGGTGCTGGCCGCGTTCGGGATTGCGCCCAAGATCCCGCCGGCGCTGCAGAGCTGGCAGACCATCAACGAGCGCGTCCGCAATCCCGAGGGCGACGTCACCATCGCGATCGTCGGCAAGTATACCGGGATGAAGGATGCCTATAAGTCGCTGATCGAGGCGCTGTCGCATGGCGGCATCGCCAACAAGGTGAAGGTCAATCTCGACTGGATCGAGAGCGAGGTGTTCGAGAACGAAGACCCGGCGCCGTTCCTCGAACATGTCAACGGCATTCTGGTGCCCGGCGGCTTCGGCCAGCGCGGCGCGGAGGGCAAGATCCGCGCGGCGCAGTTCGCGCGCGAGCGCGACGTGCCGTATTTCGGCATCTGTTTCGGCATGCAGATGGCCGTGATCGAGGCGGCGCGCAATCTGGTCGGAATCGAGGAAGCCAACTCCACTGAGTTCGGCCCGACGCCGGAGCCGGTGGTCGGCCTGATGACGGAATGGCTGCGCGGCAATGAGCTGGAGAAGCGGGCGCACAACGGCGATCTCGGCGGCACCATGCGGCTCGGCGCCTATCCGGCCGCACTCAAGCGCAGCAGCCGGGTGTCCGAGGTCTATGGCAACGCGACCGAGATTTCCGAGCGCCACCGCCACCGCTACGAGGTCAACACCGCCTACAAGGACCGGCTCGAGCAGCACGGCCTGAAATTCTCGGGCATGTCGCCCGATGGCGTGCTGCCGGAGATCGTCGAATACGAGGACCATCCCTGGTTCATCGGCGTGCAATTCCACCCCGAGCTGAAGTCGCGGCCGTTCGAGCCGCATCCGTTGTTTGCGTCGTTCATCCAGGCTGCGATGGTGCAGAGCCGGCTGGTCTAGAGTTTCGGTTCTGATTGAATCAGAACCGAAACTCTAGCCTTATTGTTTTGACGCGTTTTCTTTACGCGAACCGGCATCCACCCCGCATCAAGTGCGGGGCAGGCTTCGCTCGAAAACGCTCTGGCTCTCTGCAATAAGCGCCTTTGACGAACGCGCCGATTGTTGCGACAAAACGCTCCCGCCATCGCGCGAACGAGTAATGTCAGGGAGTAACGTCGATGATCTATGAAATGCGTGTCTATCGCTGTCTGCCGGGCCGGCTGCCGGCGCTTCTGAAGCGCTTCGAGACGATCACGCTGAAACTGTGGGAAAAGCACGGCATCAAGCAGGCCGGCTTCTTCACCACGCTGATCGGTGAATCCAACCAGGAACTGACCTATTTCCTGGCCTGGGACTCGCTGGCCGACCGCGACAAGAAGTGGACCGCGTTCCAGAGCGATCCGGACTGGATCTCCGCACGGGCAAAAACCGAGGAAGACGGCCAGATCGTCGGCAATATCGTCAGCCAGCTCCTGGTGCCGACCGGCTTTTCCTCCGTGAAGTGAACAAGGATTGCCCGGCGCGCCGGTGTTTGATCGGCGCGCCGAACGTTTGCGGGTTAATCCGCGCGCAACCCTGATATTCCGGCGCACGAAAGAGGGTTGATCGGGCGGAGGCCGCCCGGCATGGTCGCGCTGAAACAAGGACCATTCCGTTGAATGCCAACAGTGCTGCTGCACCGGTCGTCACGCTCGGCCCGGTCCAATTCGGCAATGACCTGCCGCTGGCCGTGATCGCGGGCCCGTGCCAGCTCGAGAGCCGGGCGCATGCGCTGGAAGTTGCGTCTGCGCTGAAGGAGATCGCGCAGAGGCTCAAGATCGGGCTGGTCTACAAGACCTCCTTCGACAAGGCCAACCGCACCAGCGCCGGTGCTGCGCGTGGCATCGGGTTGAAGCAGTCGCTGCCGATCTTTGCCGAAATCCGTTCGTCGCTCGGCTTGCCTGTCCTGACCGACGTTCACGAGGCCAGCCAGTGCGCCGAGGTGGCGCAGGCAGTGGACGTGCTGCAGATCCCGGCCTTTCTGTGCCGTCAGACCGATCTGCTGCTCGCGGCGGCCGCGACCGGCAAGGCGGTCAACGTCAAGAAAGGACAGTTCCTCGCGCCCTGGGACATGGCGAATGTCGTGGCCAAGATCACGAGCGCCGGCAACCCCAATGTGCTGGTCACCGAGCGCGGCGCATCCTTCGGCTACAACACACTGGTCTCCGACATGCGCGCGCTGCCGATCTTGGCGCGTACCACCGGCGCGCCCGTGATCTTCGATGCCACCCATTCGGTGCAGCAACCGGGCGGGAAGGGCACGTCGTCCGGCGGCGAGCGCGAGTTCGTGCCGGTGCTCGCGCGCGCGGCGGTCGCAGTCGGCGTCGCCGGCGTGTTCATCGAGACGCATCCTGATCCGGATCGTGCGCCCTCCGACGGCCCCAACATGGTGCCGCTGCACGAATTCGAAGGGTTGCTGCGCCGCCTGATGGCGTTCGATGCGATTGCGAAGAGCAAAGCGGCCTGATGCATCAGGCCGTCTCGCGTCGGGAAACTCAACGAGTTGAGCCGTCGGCGCCGCGCGATCAGCGTCTGCCGCCGGAACTCAACATCATCGCACTCGCGGGCTTTTCAGCCGCACTCTCGACGCGCGTGCTCGATCCGGTGCTGCCGCACATCGCCGACGATTTCGCGGTCAGCATCACGACGGCGGCAAGCTTTGCCGCGGGCTATGCGCTGACCTATGCCGTCGTGCAGCCCTTGATCGGCGCCGCGGCCGACATGTTCGGAAAAGCGCGGCTGATGATCGCCTGTCTCGCACTGCTCGGCGTTTCCAGCATCCTCGGCGCGTTCGCGACGACCTTCTCGGCGTTGTTCGCGACCCGCATTCTGGCCGGCATCGCGGCAGGCGGCGTGTTTCCGGTGGCGCTCGGGCTGACCAGCGATCTCGTTGCGCCGGAGAAGCGCCAGGTCGCGATCGGTCGGACCTTGGCGGGCTCGATGACCGGCAATCTTCTGGGCGCGTCGGCCTCGGGCCTGATCGGCGATTTCCTGGGCTGGCGCGGCGTGCTCGCCGTCCTTGGTGTCCTGGGACTCATAGCAGCGACCGCGGTCGCGGCGGGCTTTCGCGGCGCGCGGCTCACGCAGGCGCCGAAGACGGATTTCAGCGCGCTGAAAAAGGGCTATCGCTCGATCTTCACCAATCCCAACACGCGCGTCTGCTATTCTGCCGTGTTCGTCGAGGGCTGCTGCGTGTTCGGACTGTTTCCGTTCATCGCGGCGTTCCTGTTCGATCTCGGCGAGAAGTCGCTCTCGATCGCCGGCATCGTGATCGCGGGGTTCGCGGTCGGCGGGCTCGTCTACACGATGACGGTGTCACGCTTTCTGCCGCAGCTCGGCGTCAAGGGCATGATGATCACGGGCGCGAGCCTGGTCGCATTGCAGCTCGCAGCCACAGCCTTCGGGCCCGGCTGGAAACTCCAGTTCGCCAGCCTGCTTCTGATGGGCTGGGGCTTCTACATGATCCATGGCTGCCTGCAGGTCTTTGCCAGCGAGCTGTCGATCGAGGCCCGGGCGACGGCAATGTCGCTGCACTCGTTCTTCTTTTTCATGGGCCAGACCGTCGGCCCGATCGCCTATGGCTTTGGTCTGGAACATGCCGGCAAGCGGCCGGCCTTGCTCACCTCGGCCTGCGTCATGGTCGCACTCGGCTTCGTCTGCGCGAAGCTGTTGCGGCAACGGCCACCGGCGGATGCCGTGGCAAGGCCGAGCCTGAAATCCTAACCTCGCCCGCGATAGGGCGCGACGCCCTGATCGGGCACCCAGATGTCCTTCGGCAATTTCCCGGCCTGCCAGAACACGTCGATCGGGATGCCGCCGCGCGGATACCAGTAGCCGCCGATCCTGATCCATTTCGGCTTGATCTCGGCCGCTAACCGCTTGCCGATCATCACCGTGCAATCCTCGTGGAACGCGCCGTGATTGCGGAAGCTCGCGACGTAGAGTTTCAGCGATTTCGACTCCAGCAGCCATGGCCCCGGCACATAGTCGATCACCAGATGCGCGAAGTCGGGCTGGCCCGTGACCGGACAGATCGAGGTGAACTCGGGCACCGCGAAGCGTACGACATAATTGGTGTCCTTTTGCGGATTGGGCACCCGGTCGATCTGCGCCTCTTCGGGCGTGCGCGGCCATTCGACGGCGCGGCCGAGCTGCAACTCGCGTGAGCTTGCCGATTTATTTGGCTTTGTGGGCATCACCTTCTCCATTTCGCCCTCTTAACCAATCATTTTGGCTGCGTCACGCGACCTTTTCCCTGGCACTGCGTTGCGGTAGAAGCGGCGCCAAGCCGTTCACCCCGCATTTCCCAAAGAGGTAGACATGACCGCCATCGTCGACATCATCGGCCGTGAAATTCTCGACAGCCGTGGCAATCCGACCGTCGAAGTCGACGTCGTGCTGGAGGATGGCTCGGTCGGCCGCGCCGCGGTGCCATCAGGCGCGTCGACCGGCGCGCATGAGGCGGTCGAGCTGCGCGACGGCGACAAGGGGCGCTATCTCGGCAAGGGCGTGCGCAAGGCGGTCGATGCCGTCAACGGCGAAATCTACGAGGCGCTGAGCGACATGGCGGTCGAGGACCAGGTCCTGATCGACCAGACCATGATCGATCTCGACGGCACGCCGAACAAGAGCCGGCTCGGCGCCAACGCCATCCTCGGCGTGTCGCTCGCCTGCGCCAAGGCCGCGGCGATCTCCTTCGACATGCCGCTCTATCGTTATGTCGGCGGCACCTCCGCGCGGACACTGCCGGTGCCGATGATGAACATCGTCAATGGCGGCGTGCATGCCGACAATCCGATCGACTTCCAGGAATTCATGATCATGCCGGTCGGCGCCAAGTCCTTCGCCGAGGCCTTGCGCTGCGGATCGGAAATCTTCCACACGCTGCGCGGCGAACTGAAGAAGGCCGGCCACAACACCAATGTGGGTGACGAGGGCGGCTTCGCACCGAACATCGGCGTCGGCCGAAGCCGCCCTCGATTTCGTGATGAGCGCGATCGGCAAGGCCGGTTACAAGGCCGGCGGCGACGTGATGCTGGCGCTCGACTGCGCCGCGACCGAGTTCTTCAAGGACGGCAATTACGTCTATGGCGGCGAGAACAAGACCCGCTCGCGCTCCGAGCAGGCGAAATATCTCGCCGATCTGGTCTCGCGCTATCCGATCGTCTCCATCGAGGACGGCATGTCCGAGGACGATATGGACGGCTGGAAGGAGTTGACCGGCCTCGTCGGCAACAAGTGCCAGCTCGTCGGCGACGATCTCTTCGTCACCAATGTGACGCGGCTCGCCGACGGCATCAAGAACGGCCGCGCCAACTCGATCCTGATCAAGGTCAACCAGATCGGCACGCTGACGGAGACGCTGTCCGCGGTCGAGATGGCCTACAAGGCCGGCTACACCGCCGTGATGTCGCATCGCTCCGGCGAGACCGAGGATTCCACCATCGCCGATCTCGCGGTCGCGACCAATTGCGGCCAGATCAAAACCGGCTCGCTCGCGCGCTCCGACCGGACCGCCAAATACAATCAGTTGCTGCGGATCGAGGAGCAGCTCGGCAAGCAGGCGAAATATGCAGGGAAGGGCGCGTTGAAGGCGCTCGCCTGAAACCAAGTCTTCGATTGAGCACGATCTCGGCGCTAATGCGTTCCGCGTTTGTTGCGAGGGAAAACCGCTACACACTTTTCCGGATCATGCTCTAACCAAAAAGAAAACAATAACGGGAGGGTTCGATGAGTGACGGCAAGACTGGCCTGCAATTGCGCTCGCTGATCAAGGCAAGCGGCGAGCTCGAGGTTTCACTTCTCAATGTCGCCACGCCCGAACCCGGGCCAGACGAGGTCGTGGTGCGGGTCGAGGCCACACCGATCAATCCGTCCGACCTCGGGACTCTGTTTGGCGCCGCCGACATGACCACGGCCAAAGCCTCGGGGCTCGAAGGAGCAGCCGGTCATCACTGCGAAGGTTCCGGAGGCCGCCATGCGCGCGATGGCAGGCCGGCTCGATGGCTCTATGCCGGTCGGCAATGAGGGCGCCGGCGTCGTGATCAGGACCGGCTCGTCGGACGCCGCGAAGGCGCTGATGGGCAAGACCGTCGCGATGATCGGCGGCGCGATGTACGCGCAGTACCGCTGCCTGAAGGTGAACGAATGCCTGCCGCTGCCGGCGGGAACGACGCCGGCAGAGGGCGCCTCCTGCTTCGTCAATCCGCTGACCGCGCTCGGCATGACCGAGACCATGCGGCGCGAAGGTCACAAGGCGCTGGTGCATACCGCGGCTGCCTCCAATCTCGGGCAGATGCTCAACAAGATCTGCCTGAAGGACGGCATTCCGCTGGTGAACATCGTACGCAACGAAGAGCAGGCGGCGATCCTGCGCAAGATCGGCGCAAAACACGTCGTGGATTCGACCGCACCGTCCTTCACTGGATGACCTCATCCATGCGCTGACCGAAACCGGCGCTACGCTCGCCTTCGACGCGATCGGCGGCGGAAAGCTTGCGGGGCAGATTCTCACCTGCATGGAGGTGGCGATCAACAAGAACGCCAAGGCCTACAGCCGCTACGGCTCGAATGTTCACAAGCAGGTTTATATCTATGGCAGTCTCGATACGCGGCCGGTCGAGCTCAACCGGGCATTCGGCATGGCCTGGGGCGTCGGTGGCTGGTTGCTGTTTCCGTTCCTGATGAAGATCGGTCCGGTCGACGGCAAGCGGCTGCGCGAGCGCGTGGTCGACGAACTCAAGACCACCTTCGCAAGCCATTATACGAAAGTGGTGTCGCTGCAGGAGGCGCTGGATCTCGCGAATATCGCGATCTACGGCAAGCGCTCGACCGGCGAGAAATTTCTCATCAATCCGAACAAGGCTGGATAAAACGCGTCGTTCCGCTCATCGGGTTACGCTCTTGCGGAGTAATCACGACATCGGTTCAGCCGTGCGTAGATTGCAGCGGGAAGCACGGCAACGTCCGGGTGATCTGAGCGCCGCTTGTTTTGGACGTCGAAGCAGGCCGCCTTGATGGGCGGCCTGCTTTTTTGCGCAGCATGCCGACGTCGAGATGCGCATTCATCACGAGGCGACGGTTGCCGCGCGACAGGAACGGCCTCGCGTTCAGCCGCCTAACATACCCCTCGCATGCAAACGCTCATGGGGCGGAATGCAATTGCTGCACTTCCCTGGCGACTTCGTTTCGGCCAAGTCGTAGAATGCCGTGTATCGTCTGGCCGCCGCCACCATCCAGCCGCCACCATCGTATGCCTCGACGGGAGGGTATCGTGAAAACTTACCAGCTCTATATCAATGGCCGCTATGTCGATCCCGCCAACGGCGAGTGGTTCGATTCGATCGATCCTTATCGCGGCGAGCCCTGGGCCAAGATTCCGCGCGGATCTGCCGCCGATGCCGACGCCGCCGTGAAGGCCGCCAACGAGGCGATGTGGCGTGGTCCCTGGTCGAAGATGACGGCGTCGGCGCGCGGCAAGGCGATGCGCAAGCTCGGCGACCTCGTTGCTGCGAACGCGGAGCGTCTCGCCGAGATCGAGGTGCGCGACAATGGCAAGCTCATGGCCGAGATGCTGGGCCAGCTTCGCTACCATCCGGAATGGTGGTGGTATTTCGGCGGCCTCGTCGACAAGCTCGAAGGCGGCCTTGTTCCGATCGACAAGCCGGAGACCTTCGCCTACACGACGCATGAGCCTGTCGGCGTGGTCGCAGCGCTGACGGCCTGGAACTCGCCGCTGCTGTTCGTCGCCTGGAAATGCGCAGCCGCCCTTGCCGCCGGTTGCGCCGTCGTCGTCAAGCCGTCGGAATTCACCTCCGCCAGCACGCTCGAATTCGCCGCCCTGACGAAGGAGGCGGGCATTCCGGATGGAATCTTCAACGTGGTCACGGGCTTCGGGCCCGAGATCGGCAGCGAGTTGATTGCGCATCCTGGCGTCGCCAAGATCACCTTCACGGGATCGGATACGACGGGTGCAAAGGTCTATGAGACGGCCGCGCGGAGCCTGAAGCGGGTCTCGCTCGAGCTCGGCGGGAAATCTCCCAATATCGTCTTCGAGGACGCCGATCTGAGCGCTGCCGCGGCTGGCGCAATCTCCGGCATCTTCGCCGCGACGGGCCAGACCTGCATCGCGGGGTCGCGCCTGCTTGTGCAAAGCTCGATCAAGGACAAGTTCGTGGCGCGCGCTGCTGGAGCTGGCGCGAGTCCGCCAAGATTGGCGATCCGATGCGATCGGACACGAATATCGGTCCGATCACGACGCCGGCGCAGTACAAGAAGGTGCTCGACTATATCGAGGTCGCGAAGGCGGAAGGCGCCCGTTGCCTCCTTGGTGGAAAGCCGGCCTCGGGCGAGGGCATCGTTGGCGGCCAGTTCGTGGAGCCGACGATCTTCACCGATGTCGACAACACGATGCGGATCGCGCGCGAAGAGGTCTTCGGGCCGGTTCTCTCGATCATCAGTTTCGACACCGAGGAAGAAGCCATTCGTATCGCGAACGACACGATCTACGGTCTTGCGGCAGGCATCTGGACCCGCGACCTCGCCCGCGCCGTGCGCGTGCCAAAGTTGCTGCGCGCCGGAACCGTGTGGGTGAATACCTATCGCGCCATCAGCTACATGATGCCGTTCGGCGGCATGAAGCATTCGGGTGTCGGACGCGAGAGCGGGATCAACGCGGTCCACGAATATCTGGAAACAAAGAGCGTGTGGATATCGACCGCGCAGGACGTTCCGGCCAACCCATTCGTCATGCGCTGACCGATCCCGAGGCCGCCCTGTTGTTGGGACGGCCTCGGAGTGATCGACGCGCCAATAACCGAACCCGACATGCCGCCAGCGACCGATCCTGTCCCATCCGACGCCAATATCTCGAACTGGCGCACCGCCGCCGTTCAGCCGCTTCGCGTTTCAGAACATCCGGTCGATCCTTCGTGTCGCCGACATCGAGAGCGCGCCGGGAAGCGCCTGGGCGCTGCCTGAGAGCCTGATCTCGTTCGATGCCTTCGCGCTGCGCCTGCCGAACGGCACGGCACTCGACCTTGCCGGATTTCTCAAGGCCACCGCGACCGACGGATTGCTGATCCTGCATGACGGACGGATCGCCTTCGAGTTCTACGATGGCGGCATGGAGCGGCAGACCTCGCATATCCTGATGTCCGCGACCAAGTCGATCGTGGGTCTCGTCGCCGGCATCTTGCGGGAACGCGGGGAGATCGATGTCGATGCACCGGTGACGAGCTATGTGCCGGAAGTCGCGACAACGGCCTATCAGGGCGCAACGCTGCGCCAGCTTCTCGACATGCGCACCGGCATCGTTCTCGATGTGCATGCGTTGACGGCCTATTCGGCCGCGACCGGCTGGGATCCCGTCCCGCCCGGCGAGGTGCCGGACTTGCACGCCTTCTATGAAAGGCTGGCCGTGGTCCACAGGCCGCATGGCGGCCCGTTCAGCTATGTCTCGGCCAACACCGATCTGTTGGGCTGGGCCATGGAGCGGGCGACCGGCCGCAGCTTTGCTCATCTCGTCAGCGGGTTGCTGTGGAAGCCGATGGGCGCAAGCGGCGAGACCTACATCACGACCGACGGCAAGGGCGCACCGCGCTGCACCGGCGGCATCTGTGCGACGCTGCGCGATTTCGCCCGGCTCGGCCAGCTCATGCTGATGAAGGGACGGCGCGGCGAGCGCGAGATCGTGCCGGAAGGCTGGATCGACGACATCGCGACCCATGGCGACATGGAGGCCTGGCGCGAGGGCCAGTGGCGCGACAGCTTTGCGTCGATCAGCCGCAACATGGCCTATCGGAGCGGCTGGTACGTCATCAATGATACGCCGCAGATCCTGTTCGCGATGGGCATCCACGGCCAGAACCTGTTCGTCGATGCCGCGAACAGAATCGTGATCGCGAAGGTCTCGTCGCAGGCCCAGCCGGTCGAGCCACAGTCGATGTGGCTCACGCACAAGGCAGTGTCGGAGTTCGCGCGCTGCATTGCCAAGAGTGGGTAGGGTTCTTCCCGCGATGGTAGCATCGTCCAGAGGCGCGCAGGCTACTGTACATCTCATCACGCGCTCCGCTCGTCATACCCCGCGCAGGCGGGGTATCCAGTACGCCGCGGCTTCTCCGTAGATCAGTGCTGCGTCTGGAATACTGGGTCCTCCGCCTTGCGGAGGACGACAATTTTGACTATGGGCGCGCGCACCATGAGCGCGTCTCCGGAAACACTACGTTTCCATATTTGCCAATTCATGCACTTGCATGTTTCTGCCGATGCGGTTTAACTGAGGTCAGCCGTTTTCGTTTCAGAGGGACATCTCATGACCAGCCCGCATTCCATCGTCACCATCGTCGGCAGTCTCCGCAAAGAGAGCTTCACGCTGAAGATCGCCAATGCGCTGGCCAAGCTCGCGCCTGCCTCGCTGAAGCTCGATGTCACGACGCCGCATGACATCTCCTTCTTCAACCAGGACCTCGAAGGCGCGCCGCCGGCCGATTGGGTCGCTTTCCGCGAGAAGCTGCAGAAATCAAACGGCGTCCTGTTCGTCACGCCCGAATACAATCGCTCCATTCCCGGCGTGCTCAAGAACGCCATCGATGTCGGCTCGCGCCCCTATGGCAAGAGCTCGTTCCTTGGCAAGCCGATCGGCATCATATCCAACTCGCCCGGACCGCTCGGCGGCGTCAACGCGGCCAAGCATCTGCAGAACATGCTGCCGGGCATTTCCGGGCCGATCATGGGGCAGCCGGAGACCTATCTGACTGGTGTGGGCGACGCCTTCAACGATAAGGGCGAACTGGTCAAGGAAGCGCTGCAGAAGGTGTTGCAGCAATATCTCGACGCATTCGCTGTCTTCGTCGACCGCTTCCACCGATAACATATGCTGAGCGCGGACGGGCGGCGTTAGTAATCCGTTAACCGCCTGGTCGCATCCTTCGCGGATGGTCTCCCGCGCGCGACTTAAATCCTTCCTGACAGGCCTCGCCCTCTACGCGATGGCGGCCGCGCTGATCGGCTATTTCGGCATCAACGCCTATACCGGCAAGTATGGATTGAATGCACGGCAGGAGCTCGACCAGGAGATCATCGCGCTGACCTCGGAGCTCGCGCGGCTGAAGCGCGAGCGGGCCGATAGCGAGCATCGCGTCTCGCTGCTCCGCTCCGATCGTGTCGATCCCGATATGCTCGATGAGCGGGGGCGTTACCAGCTCGACTACGCCAATCCGCACGACCTGATCCGGACGACCACGCCGAACTAACGGGCTTCTGACAATCGCGTCAGCGGGCGGTGTGTTCGACCCGCAGCGGCGGTTCGATTTCAAAAATCCCGCGAATTGATTTCTAAAGTTTCGTGCCGCACTGCAATGCGGCATGACAACGCCGATCGGCATGCCAAGCAATCCTTTTACGCCGGATTGGATTGGGCTAGAGAGGGCCGTTCACTCTCTGATCGGAATTGCCATGGCCGCCCCCAAGAAAAGCGTCGCAAAGGAAGCTGAGCACGAAAAGGGAGACAGCTCGCCCCCGGAATTCAGCAGGGAACAGGAACTTGCCGCGCTGCGCGACATGCTCCTGATCCGGCGTTTTGAGGAAAAGGCGGGTCAGCTCTACGGCATGGGCGCGATCGGCGGTTTCTGCCATCTCTATATTGGGCAGGAAGCGGTCGTGGTCGGCATGCAGATGGCCTTGAAAAAGGGCGATCAGGTCATAACCGGCTACCGGGACCACGGTCACATGCTGGCCTGCGGGATGGACCCCAAGGGCGTCATGGCGGAGCTGACGGGACGGCAGGGCGGCTATTCCAGGGGGAAGGGCGGCTCCATGCACATGTTCAGCAAGGAGGAGAACTTCTTCGGCGGCCACGGCATCGTCGGCGCGCAGGTCTCGCTCGGGACCGGGCTTGCCTTCGCCAATCGCTATCGGGGCAACGACTTCGTCAGCGTGACCTATTTCGGCGACGGCGCGTCGAATCAGGGCCAAGTCTATGAGAGCTTCAACATGGCCGAGCTCTGGAAGCTGCCGGTGGTCTATGTGATCGAGAACAACCGCTACGCCATGGGTACCTCGGTGACGCGCTCCTCGGCACTGACCGATTTTTCCAAGCGCGGCGCGTCCTTCAACATTCCCGGCGAGCAGGTCGACGGCATGGACGTCCGCGCCGTCAAGGCCGCCGGCGACAAGGCGATCGCCTGGTGCCGTGAAGGCAACGGGCCTTTCATCCTGGAGATGCAGACTTATCGCTACCGCGGCCACTCGATGTCCGACCCAGCGAAATACCGTACCCGCGAGGAGGTGGAGAAGATCCGCCACGACCAGGATCCGATCGAGCAGGTTCGTAACCGCCTGCTGGCGGCCAAGATGGACGAGCAGGAGTTGAAGGCGATCGACGCCGAGGTGCGCGAGATCGTCAATGCGGCGGCGGATTTCGCCCAGAAGGACGCCGAGCCGGCCGCATCCGAACTTTACACCGACATTTACCGCTGAGCGCGCGAGCCACTTTCGGAGCCCCTATGCCAATTCAAGTTCTGATGCCCGCGCTGTCGCCCACCATGGAGAAGGGCAACCTCGCCAAGTGGCTGAAAAAGGAAGGCGAGTCGATCAAGTCCGGCGATGTCATCGCCGAGATCGAGACCGACAAAGCGACCATGGAAGTCGAGGCGACCGATGAGGGCACGCTCGGCCAGATCCTGATTCCCGAAGGCACCCTTGACGTCGCGGTCAACACGCCGATCGCGACCATCCTGGCCGATGGCGAAAGTGCTGCCGACCTCACCAAGGTGCAGGCCCCGGCCAAGCAGGAGAAGGCGGCGGAGTCTGCTCCGCCCGCTGAGGCCAAGGCGCCATCACCGGCGAAATCCGGCGGAGCTGAGGAAAAGAAGGCGCCGTCCGCCCCGCATGTCGTGGCCGAGCCCGACCCCGATGTGCCCGAGGGCACCGAGATGGTCACCATGACCATCCGCGAGGCGTTGCGCGACGCCATGGCCGAAGAGATGCGCCGCGACGCCGACGTCTTTGTCATGGGCGAGGAGGTCGCCGAATATCAGGGCGCCTACAAGGTGACGCAGGGGCTGTTGCAGGAGTTCGGCGCAAGGCGCGTCATCGATACGCCGATCACCGAGCATGGCTTTGCGGGCATCGGCGTCGGTGCAGCGATGGCTGGCCTGAAGCCGATCGTCGAGTTCATGACCTTCAACTTCGCCATGCAGGCGATGGACCAGATCATCAACTCCGCCGCCAAGACGCTCTACATGTCCGGCGGACAGATGGGCTGCTCGGTGGTGTTCCGTGGCCCGAACGGCGCGGCCGCGCGTGTCGCCGCACAGCACAGCCAGGATTATTCCGCCTGGTACTCGCAGATCCCAGGGTTGAAGGTGGTCGCGCCATTCTCGGCCGCCGATGCCAAGGGACTGCTGAAGGCCGCGATCCGCGACCCCAATCCGGTGATCTTCCTCGAGAACGAGGTGCTCTACGGTCATTCCGGCGAGGTGCCGAAGCTCAACGATTACGTGGTCCCGATCGGCAAGGCGCGCGTCGTCCGGTCAGGCAGTCATGTCACCCTGATCTCATGGTCGAACGGCATGACCTATGCGCTCAAGGCGGCGGACGAACTCGCCAAGGAAGGCATCGAGGCCGAGGTGATCGACCTGCGCACGCTGCGTCCGCTCGACACCGAGACGCTGGTTGCCTCCGTCAAGAAGACCGGCCGCGCGGTCGCGGTCGAGGAGGGCTGGCAGCAGAATGGCGTCGGCGCCGAGATCGCCGCGCGCCTGATGGAGCACGCCTTCGACTATCTGGATGCGCCGGTGCTGCGTGTGTCGGGCAAGGACGTGCCGATGCCCTATGCGGCGAACCTGGAGAAGCTCGCATTGCCTTCGGTGGCCGAAGTGGTCGAAGCCGCCAAATCCGTCTGCTATCGGTGATCCATGGCAGGCCCGAAGGAACAACCGTTGCCGCCTGACGTCATCGGCCGCGATGACGCCCACGAAGTGTTGCGCGCCTTCGTCATCGACGGCGGCCTGTCGATCGCCTTCTCGCGCGCCTTCGAGGAGCCGGACGTCTGGGGCATGCTGCTGGTCGATGTCGCACGCCACGCCGCGCGCGCCTATGCACGCGAGGCCAATTATACCGAGGAAGAAGCGCTGGCGCGCATCGTCGAAATGTTCGAAGCCGAAATCGCTCGGCCCACCGACATGGGATCGACGACGCCCAGATCGCAACAAGGTCACTGACATGCCGATCAACATCCTGATGCCTGCTCTCTCGCCGACGATGGAGAAGGGCAATCTCGCCAAATGGCTCAAGAAGGAAGGCGACAAGGTCAAGTCCGGCGACGTGATCGCGGAAATCGAGACCGACAAGGCGACGATGGAAGTGGAAGCGGTCGACGAGGGGACGATCGCGAAGATCGTGGTTCCGGAAGGAACACAGGACGTCCCCGTCAACGACGTGATCGCGGTGCTCGCCGCTGATGGCGAGGACGTCAAGGCCGCCGGCGCCGCGACGCCGAAGCCTGCGCCCAAGGCTGCGGAAAAGGCCGCCGAGAAGCCGGCGGAAGCACCCAAGCCGGCTGCCGCTCCGGCGCCCGCGCCTGCCACCGCAAAGCCTGCGCCGGCTGCTGCGCCCCAGGCCGCTGCGGGACCCGCGCCACAGGCCAACGGTCATGGCCGCATCTTCTCGTCGCCGCTCGCGCGGCGGCTGGCCAAGGAGGCCGGCATTGAGCTTGGGCGCATCGCCGGCACCGGCCCGCATGGCCGTGTCATCGCGCACGACGTCGAACAGGCGAAATCCGGCAAGGGACTGAAGGCGCCGGCCGCAGCCCCCGGTGCCCCCGCGCTCGCGCCGTCGATGTCGGACCAGCAGATCCGCGCGCTGTTCGAGGAGGGCTCCTACGAGGTCGTGCCGCATGACGGCATGCGGCGCACCATCGCGCAACGCCTGACCGCCTCAGTGCAGAACGTTCCGCACTTCTACCTCACCATCGACTGCGACATCGGCAAATTGCTGGTCGCGCGCGAGGAGATCAACAAGCAGGCGCCGACCGACAAGGACAAGAAGCCGCTCTACAAGATCTCGGTCAACGATTTCGTCATCAAGGCGATGGCGGTCGCGCTGCAGAAGATTCCGAACTGCAATGTGAGCTGGACCGACGGCGGAATGCTCAAGCACAAGCACTCCGACGTCGGCGTCGCGGTCGCGATGCCGGGCGGCCTGATCACGCCGATCATCCGCAACGCCGAGACCAAGACGTTGTCGGCGATCTCGAACCAGATGAAGGATTTCGCGGCGCGTGCCCGCGCCCGCAAGCTCAAGCCGGAAGAATACCAGGGCGGCACCACGGCGGTGTCCAACCTCGGCATGTACGGGATCAATCACTTCACCGCGGTGATCAATCCGCCGCATGCGACTATCCTGGCGGTCGGCACCAGCGAGGAACGGCCGGTGGTGCGGGGCGGCAAGATCGAGATCGCGCACATGATGAGCGTGACCTTGTCCTGCGATCACCGCGCGATCGACGGCGCGCTCGGCGCCGAACTGATCGGCGCGTTCAAGGTGCTGATCGAAAACCCCGTGATGATGATGGTGTGAGCGGGCGCAAGTCGGGGGGCGGGTTTGATCGTTCGGACGCAGTGGCCTTGGATATCGATGCTGCTTGCGACGCTGCTGGCGATCAACCCGCTCGGGATTGACTTGGTCTCTGCGGCGTTCTTTTCAGGTGAAGCCCTCTCCAGAAACATATGGGGTCCGATCGTGCTGATTGCCATGGCGGTCATGGCTCTCATGATCCTGCTGGAGTGGCGGCTGAGAGTGGTTATTTTCAATCGTCGTGCGCGCGGCGCGACGGCTGCGTAAGCGAGCGGGAACAATCATGGCCGACACATCCTTTGACGTCATCATCATCGGCTCCGGGCCGGGCGGCTATGTCACCGCGATCCGCGCGGCGCAGCTCGGCTTCAAGACCGCGATCGTCGAGAAGTCCTATCTCGGCGGCATCTGCCTGAACTGGGGCTGCATTCCGACCAAGGCGCTGTTACGCTCGGCGGAAATCTACCACTACATGCAGCACGCCAAGGACTACGGCCTGTCGGCGGAGAAGGTCGTCCTACGATCCGAAAGCGGTGGTGCAGCGCTCGCGCGGCGTCTCCAAGCGGCTGAATGACGGCGTCGGCTTCCTGATGAAGAAGAACAAGGTCACGGTGATCTGGGGCGACGCGTCGATCGATGCGCCCGGCAAGATCACGGTGAAGAAATCGCAAGCCGAGGGGCCGAAGGGCGCGCTTGGCGAGGGCGCCTATCAGGCCAAGCACATCATTGTCGCGACCGGCGCGCGGCCGCGCGTGCTGCCGGGCCTGGAGCCCGACAAGAAGCTGGTCTGGACCTATTTCGAGGCGATGGTGCCGGAGAAGATGCCGAAGTCGCTGCTCGTCGTCGGCTCGGGCGCGATCGGCATCGAATTCGCGTCGTTCTTCCACACCATGGGCTCGGACGTGACGGTGGTCGAGGTGCTGCCGCAGATCCTCCCGGTGGAAGATGCCGAGATCGCAGGTCTTGCGCGCAAGCGCTTCGAGAAGCAGGGCATCAAGATCCTGACCGGCGCCAAGGTGACCAAGCTCGACAAGAAGAGCGACAGCGTGGTCGCGAGCATCGATGACGGCAAGGGCAAGACCGATACGGTCGAGTTCGAGCGGGTGATCTCGGCCGTCGGCGTGGTCGGCAATATCGAGAACCTCGGACTGGAGAAGCTCGGCGTCAAGACCGACCGCGGCTGCATCGTGATCGACGGCTACGGCAAGACCAACGTGCCCGGCATCTACGCCATCGGCGACGTCGCAGGGCCGCCGATGCTGGCGCACAAGGCCGAGCATGAGGGCGTGGTCTGCGTCGAGGCCATCAAGGGGCTGCACCCGCATCCGATGGACAAGAACCTGATTCCCGGCTGCACCTATTGCAATCCGCAGGTTGCCTCCGTCGGTCTCACCGAGGCCAGGGCGAAAGAGGGCGGCCGCGAGATCCGCGTCGGACGCTTCCCCTTCGTCGGCAACGGCAAGGCGATTGCGCTCGGCGAGGATCAGGGACTGGTGAAGGTGGTCTTCGACAAGAAGACCGGCCAGCTCCTGGGCGCGCATATGATCGGCGCCGAGGTCACCGAGCTGATCCAGGGCTATGTCGTCGCGATGAACCTGGAAACCACCGAAGAGGAGCTGATGCACACGGTCTTCCCGCATCCGACGCTCTCGGAGATGATGAAGGAAGCGGTGCTCGACGCCTATGGGCGCGTGCTGAATATCTGACGTTCCATCCTCTGCGGCCGCCGCGCCGGACCCTGGCTCGGCGGCCCGTGCAAGCCACCAATAACAAGCAAGAAAGACTGGCAGCCGTGCAATCCAGCGAGAATCTGACGATCGAGCGCCCGACCTTCGTGACCCATCTCGAATGCTCGATGGAGGGCGATCATTATCCCGCCGATCAGATCCATAACCTCTCCAAGGCCGGGAAGCCGCTGCTGGTGCGCTACGATCTTGCCGGCGTGAAAAAGGCGCTGACCAAGGACGCGCTGGCCGAGCGTCCCGCCGACATGTGGCGCTACCGCGAGCTGTTGCCCGTGCGCAAATGCGCCGACATCGTCAGCCTCGGCGAGATCATGACGCCGCTGATCCGTCTGCCGAAGCTCGCAAAGAAGCTCGGCGGCGGCGAGATCATCGTCAAGGATGAAGGCCGGCTGCCGACAGGTTCGTTCAAGGCGCGTGGGCTGGTCATGGCGGTGTCGATGGGCAAGGCGCTCGGCATCAAGCACATGGCGATGCCGACCAACGGCAATGCCGGTGCTGCGCTCGCGGCCTATGCGACGAGCTGCGGCATCAGGACCACGATCTTCTGTCCGGCCGACACGCCCGAGGTCAATGTCAGCGAGATCGAGCTGCAGGGCGCGACCGTCTATCGCGTCAACGGCCTGATCGACGATTGCGGCAAGATCGTCGGCGAGGGCAAGGCCAAGGCCGGATGGTTCGACACGTCTACGTTGAAAGAGCCGTATCGGATCGAGGGCAAGAAGACGATGGGCCTGGAACTCGCCGAGCAGCTCGGCTGGGAGGTGCCCGACGTGATCTTCTATCCGACCGGCGGCGGCACCGGCCTGATCGGCATGTGGAAGGCATTCGCCGAGCTCGAGGCGATCGGTTTCATCGGTTCCAGGCGCCCGCGCATGGTCGCGGTGCAGGCGTCCGGTTGCGCGCCGATGGTGCGCGCCTTCGAGAACGGCACCGAGCATGCGCCGCGCTGGGAGGATGCGCACACCATCGCCTCCGGCATCCGCGTGCCGCAGGCGATCGGAGATTTCCTGATCCTGCGCGCGGTGCGCGAGAGCAAGGGTTTTGCCATTGCCGTCGATGACGACAAGATTACGTCGGCGCTGAACGACGTCGCGCGCGAAGAGGGCTTGCTGCTGTGTCCCGAGGGCGCTGCGACCTACGCCGCCTATCGGGAGAGCCTCGCCGACGGCCGCGTCAGCAAGAGCGATCGCGTGATGCTGTTCAACTGCGCAACCGGCCTAAAATACCCGCTGCCGCCGGTGACGCGCACGCTCGATCGCCATCAGCCGATCGACTACGCGAAACTATGAGAATGCCACGAGGCGGTCTCGGCGGGGAGCGTGTGATGCGACGTAGAGTTGTGGCCTCGCTGATCGCGGTGCTGGCGCTTGCCGGCCTGTCGACGGGTCCGGCGCGCGCCGACAACTATCCCTCGCACCCGATCACCGTGATCGTGCCGTTCGCGGCGGGTGGGCCGTCGGATGCGATGATGCGCATTCT
This sequence comes from uncultured Alphaproteobacteria bacterium, assembly GCA_963786015.1. Taxonomy (GTDB): domain Bacteria; phylum Pseudomonadota; class Alphaproteobacteria; order Rhizobiales; family Xanthobacteraceae; genus Bradyrhizobium. Next base: position 48,379 of record CAWAXO010000026.1, read on the forward strand.
CGGCGAGCGCATGAAGACGAGCCTCGGCGAGGCGATCCTGATCGAGAACGTGACGGGGGCGGGCGGGTCGATCGGCGTCGGTCGCGCGGTGCGCTCGCCGCCGGACGGCTACACGATCGGCTTCGGCCATCTCGGCACCCATGTCGCCAATGGTGCGATCTACAAGCTCGGCTACGACCTGGTTGCCGACCTCGAGCCGGTGGTGCTGTTGCCCAGCAATCCGATGGTCATCGTCAGCAAGAACGCCGTGCCGGCCAAGTCGCTCGGCGAGCTTCTGGCATGGCTGAAGGCGCGGCCGGCGCCGGCCGCCGCGGGCACCGCAGGCGCGGGGTCGGGCAGTCACATCGCGGGCCTCTATTTCGAGAACGTCACCGGCATCAAGTTGCAATATGTGCCCTATCGCGGCACGGGACCTGCGATGAACGATCTGGTGGCCGGCCAGATCGATCTCATCGTCGACCAGACCTCGAACTCGATCAACCAGATCAGGGCCGGCACGATTCGGGCCTACGCCGTGACCGACGACAAGCGCGTCGAGCAGGCGCGCGGATATTCCGACCACTGACGAGGCCGGTTTGCCCGGATTCCACATGACGTTGTGGTCGGGCCTGTGGGTGCCGAAGGGGACGCCGAAGGAGATCGTGGCCAAGCTCAACGCGGCAGCCGTCGAAGCGCTCAACGATATCCAGGTCCGCAAGCAGCTGGAAAACCTTGGGTTGCAGATGCCGCCGTCCGATAAATTGACACCGGACGCGCTCGGCGATTGGCAGAAGGCCGAGATCGCCAAATGGTGGCCGATGATCAAGGCGGCTAACGTCAAGGTGGATTGAGCGAGGGTTGTTCAACTTTTGTTAAGAATGGTTGCGGCGTTGCCACGATTGTTGCCGTGTCGCAACAATTTAAGAACATTTCTCCCCTCCCGCCTCCCCACTCTTGCGTGCGCCGCTTTTTAGCCACACCCCTCTAGGAAATAGTTTGTGCGTAAAGTTGACAGTCAATGGTATTCGCGTAGGGCATAGGAAAATTCCTTTCTGAGGGATCTTGTTTCCAGTGCTCGAGTGCATTGGCCGGGAAGCAGGTTCTCAATGGACGCCAAGACCAACCTCAAGAAGAGATTGCCGAGCCGTCACGTGACGGAGGGGCCGGAGCGCGCGCCCCATCGGTCGTATCTCTATGCGATGGGGTTGACGACACAACAGATCCACCAACCGTTCGTCGGCGTCGCCTCGTGCTGGAACGAAGCTGCTCCCTGCAACATCGCGCTGATGCGCCAGGCCCAGGCGGTCAAGAAGGGCGTGGCGTCCGCGGGCGGCACCCCCCGTGAGTTCTGCACCATCACCGTGACCGACGGCATCGCGATGGGCCATGACGGCATGCGCTCGTCTCTACCTTCGCGCGAGTGCATCGCCGATTCGGTCGAGCTCACCGTTCGCGGCCATGCCTATGACGCGCTGGTCGGGCTTGCCGGCTGCGACAAGTCGCTGCCGGGCATGATGATGGCGATGGTGCGGCTCAACGTGCCTTCGATCTTCATCTATGGCGGCTCGATTCTGCCCGGCAATTTCCGTGGCCAGCAGGTCACGGTGCAGGACATGTTCGAGGCCGTCGGCAAGCACTCCGTCGGTGAGATGTCCGACGCCGATCTCGACGAGATCGAGCGGGTGGCGTGCCCGTCGGCCGGCGCCTGCGGCGCCCAGTTCACCGCCAACACGATGGCGACCGTGTCGGAGGCGATCGGCCTTGCGTTGCCCTATTCGGCTGGCGCGCCGGCGCCCTACGAGATCCGTGATTCGTTCTGCATGGCGGCCGGCGAGAAGGTCATGGAGCTGATCGCCGCCAACATCCGTCCGCGCGACATCGTCAATCGCCGTTCGCTGGAGAACGCCGCAGCCGTGGTCGCAGCCTCCGGCGGCTCGACCAATGCTGCCTTGCATCTGCCGGCGATCGCGCATGAATGCGGCATCAAATTTGATCTGTTCGACGTCGCCGAAATCTTCAAAAAGACACCGTATATCGCGGATTTGAAGCCGGGTGGCCGTTATGTCGCCAAAGACATGTTCGAAGCTGGTGGCATACCGCTTTTGATGAAAACGCTGCTCGATAACGGATTTTTGCACGGTGACTGTCTGACAGTCACTGGGCGGACGATCGCCGAAAACCTCAAAAGCGTGAAATGGAATCCGCATCAGGACGTGGTGCGGCAGGCCGATAAGCCCATCACCGTTACGGGCGGTGTAGTTGGCTTGAAGGGCAATCTCGCTCCCGAGGGTGCAATCGTGAAGGTTGCGGGCATGTCGAACTTGAAATTTACCGGGCCCGCCCGCTGCTTCGACCGGGAAGAGGACGCCTTCGAAGCGGTCCAGAAGCGGACCTACAAAGAGGGCGAGGTCATCGTCATCCGCTACGAGGGGCCGCGCGGCGGTCCTGGGATGCGCGAAATGCTCTCCACCACGGCGGCGCTGACCGGGCAGGGGATGGGCGGCAAGATCGCTCTCATCACCGACGGCCGCTTCTCGGGTGCGACTCGCGGCTTCTGTATCGGCCATGTGGGCCCCGAGGCCGCCATTGGCGGCCCGATCGGGCTCCTGGAGGACGGCGACATCATTGAGATCGATGCGGTCGCCGGTAGCCTTAACGTAAAATTGACTGAAAAAGAGCTTGCGGAACGCAAGACCAAATGGGTGCCGCGCGAGACGAATCACGCGTCGGGCGCTCTGTGGAAATATGCCCAACAGGTTGGGCCGGCTGTGGCTGGGGCCGTAACTCATCCTGGTGGTGCGCACGAGAAGCAGTGCTATGCGGACATTTAAGCGTATCATTATCGCGTCGATACTGGGGGGCTTGCCGGTTGCCTCGGCGTTCGCCTTTGATGGCGCGCCGGTCAGTCGGGATACAACCGTTCCGGTCGTCTCGGGCCAGCCGGCGCTCGCCGGTGCGGTCAAGAAGCCGACGAATGGCGCCACGGGCTCAACGACACCTGACGCCACCACCTCCCTGACCGCGCTGCAATACGCCGCCGAGGGTGGTCATCCGATCGCGCAGTGGAAGCTGGGCCGGATGTATGCTGACGGCAACGGCGTCGTGCAGGACGATCTGCGCGCCTTCGAATATTTCAGCCGCATTGCCAACGCGCATGCGGAGGACAGCCCGTCGGCGCCGCAGGCTTCGATCGTGGCGAATGCTTTCGTCGCGCTCGGCCGCTACTATCTGAGCGGCATCCCGAACTCTAAGGTCACCTCCGATCCCGATCGGGCGCGGGAGATGTTCTCATACGCGGCGTCATATTTCGGCAATGCCGACGCGCAATACGATCTGGCGCGGTTGTATCTGAAGACCCCTGACGCGTCGCGGGACGACTTCACCTATGGCGCGCGCTGGCTTGGGCTTGCCGCCCAGAAGGGCCAGCACCAGGCGCAGGCGCTGCTCGGCCAGATGCTGTTCAATGGCGAGCGGCTGCCACGGCAGGCCGCCCGCGGCCTGATGTGGCTCACCTTGGCGCGCGACAGCGCGGGTCCGGACGAAACCTGGATCAAGGAAAGCTACAACAAGGCGATCGCCAAGGCCTCGGAAGAGGACCGCGCGTCGGCGCTGAAGATGCTCGAGCACTGGGTGCAGGGCCGCAAGGACTAGCGGTCCTGAACGCTGCTTGCGCGTTCTGTCCGCCTTCACGAGCAGGTCATGCTCATTCGCGACGCGACGCCGGCCGATGCGCCGGAGGCGTGTGACGTGCTTCGAGCCTCGATCTCGGAGCTGTGCGCGGCAGACCATGACAGCGATCCGGAAATCCTGAAATCGCTGGCTCGCCAACAAGACGCCGGCGAATGTCGCAGCCTGGGCTAGACGATCCAAGCAGTTCGCTTCTGGTTGCTGTCGAAGACGAGGCGATTCTGGCCGTTGGCGGTGTTCGGCACTCCGGCGAAATCACGTTGAACTATGTCGCACCTCGCGCCCGGTTTCGCGGCGTCAGCTCGGCCATTCTGGCGGCGCTCGAGGCGAGAGCAGCGGAGCACGGCGCGGAGCGCGTCACGCTCCAAAGCACCGAGACCGCGCATCGATTCTATCAGTCCCGAGGCTACGGGGATCACGGTCCGCCGGCTGGAAAGTTCGGCACGCGCGCGTCCTATCCAATGTCAAAACCGCTTCCATCCTCGGCGTGATCGCGCAATGAGGCGTCAAGCCGTCTCCAGGTCGAGGTCGGCCCACACCGGCACGTGATCGGACGGTTTTTCCCAGGCCCGCACATAGCTGTCGATGCCGACATCGACCAGACGGTCGCTGGCCTGCGGCGACATCAGCAGATGATCGATGCGCAGACCCCAGTTCTTTTGCCAGGCGCCGGCCTGATAGTCCCAGAATGTGTATTGCCCGGGCGCATCGTTGACGGCGCGCAGCGCATCGGTGAGGCCAAGTCCGAGCAGCGCCTGAAAGCTCTCGCGCGTGGTTGGACGAAACAGCGCGTCGTTGACCCAGGCGGCCGGATTATAGACGTCCTCCGGCTTCGGAATGACGTTGAAGTCGCCGGCCAGCACCAGCGGCTCCTCTGTCTTAAGTCGCTGCCGCGAATACTCAAGGAGCCGCGACATCCATTTGAGCTTGTAAGGATATTTGTCGCTGTCGGCGGGATTGCCGTTGGGCAGATAAAGGCAGGCAATGCGCAGCACGCCGCGCTTCAATGTCACGACGCCTTCCAGAAAACGCGCATGCGCGTCTTCATCGTCGCCCGCAAGGCCGGATTTCGTCTCGTCGAACGGCAGCTTGGACAGCAGCGCCACGCCGTTGAAGGTCTTCTGGCCGTGGGTCACCACATTGTAGCCGAGCGCCTCGATTTCAAGGCGCGGAAAAGCCTCGTCGACGCATTTGATTTCCTGCAGGCAGACGATGTCGGGCGAACATTCCTTCAGCCAGGTGAGGAGATGTTCCAGCCGTTGCCGGATCGAATTGACGTTCCAGGTCGCGATGCGCATCGGAGTTTTCCGGGTGACTGTTGGGCCTGTTAGATCAAGCCGCCGAGGTCACCGTCAAGGGCGGCCACCGCGCCGTCCAAAGCCCGATGCCGCAGGTCAGTAGACCGGCGATGGAGGCCAACAGTCCGGAACGAACTCAGATCGAGAAGCTGGTGCCGCAGCCGCAGGAGGCGGTGGCGTTGGGATTGTTCACGCGGAACGACGCGCCGATCAGGTCGTCGACGAAATCGACCTCCGAGCCCGAAAGAAACGGCACCGACGCGGGATCGACCACCACCACCGCGCTATCGCGCTCGATCACCAGGTCGTCATCGGCCTTGGCGCGCTCGACGTCGAACTTGTATTGGAAACCGGAGCAGCCGCCGCCCTCCACCGAGATGCGCAGCATGGCGCCATCGCCCTCGGATTTGAGGATTTCGCCAATCCGGCGGGCGGCGCGCTCGCTGATGGTGACGGCTGTGGTCATGAATTGTCCTTCCGGGCAGCCCTTGTTGCCCAAATAGCGTCATAGCCAATTCATTTGGTATACCGCCTGAGACATAGTTAAGTGCGCCCGCAAGCGGAATCAACGTGAGGATTCGGTAAACCCGTGTCGGTCGGAATGGCAGCCCCCCACGCGCGCTATGCCTGCGACCCCGACCGCAGCCGGGGCAGATTGGTTGACGAGCCGCCGAGCCGGACCCGCAGCCCCTTCCGGCGGGACTGCGACCGGGTGATCCATTCGACCGCCTTCCGCCGCCTGAAGCACAAGACCCAGGTGTTCGTGTTCCATGAAGGCGACCATTACCGCACCCGCCTGACACACTCACTGGAGGTCGCCCAGATCGCGCGCGCGTTGGCGCGGCAGCTTGGCCTCGAAGAGGACCTCACCGAGACGCTCGCGCTGGCCCATGATCTCGGCCACCCGCCGTTCGGCCACGCCGGCGAGCGCGCGCTGGATGCCTGCCTGAGGGGCCATGGCGGCTTCGACCACAATGCGCAGACGCTGCGCGTCGTCACCTCGCTGGAGCATCGCTACCCCGAATTCGACGGGCTCAATCTGACCTGGGAAGCGCTGGAGGGCATCGTCAAGCACAACGGTCCGCTGACGGAGCGCAATGGAACGCCGCTCGGCCGCTATCGTGAGCGCGGCATCCCGCCGGGGATTTCCGAGTTCGGCGGAATCTACGACCTGGAACTCTGGACCTTTGCGTCGTTGGAGGCGCAGGTCGCAGCCATTGCCGACGACATCGCCTATGATGCCCATGACATCGACGACGGTCTGCGGGCCGGGCTGTTCCAGGTCGATGATCTCAAGGTCGTGCCGCTGATTGCCGCGATCATCGCCGGCATCGACGAGCACTATCCCCGTCTCGATGAGGCAAGACGCGGCGCCGAGCTGGTGCGCGAGCTGATCTCCCGCCTGATCGGTTCGGTGATTCTGGAGGCGGGCAGGCGGCTTGAGATCGCGCAGCCGAAATCGGCCGACGACGTCCGCCATTATGGCGATCAGCTGGTCGCGTTCTCGGCTGAGGTCGCCGAAGCCGAGGCCGCGATCAAGGCGTTCCTGAAACTGCGGATGTACCGGCATCAATGGGTGATGCGGGTGATGGGCGATGCCGAGCAGATCGTGATGAACCTGTTCGCGCGTTACCAGAAAAGCCCGTCGGATCTGCCGGCGGAATGGCTGGAAGGGGCCGGAAGCGAGACCGAGAGTGCGCGAGCCCGTCGGATCGGTAATTTCATCGCCGGAATGACCGACCGTTTCGCGCTGATCGAGCATCAAAGGCTTTTTGACTCGACCCCGGAATTGCGTTAGGCGGCGGCCATGTCCGAGACAACGCCCGAGACAACCCCCGCGAAAGGTCCGTCGCTTCACCTTTTCGCTGATGTGCTGGCGCGCGTCCACGCGATCTGCGCGAGCCTCGCGAGCGAAGGCAACTGGCCCGCCGGCGTCGACTATTCGCGCGTCGTGGTCGAGCCGCCGCGCGATGCCTCGCATGGTGACATGGCGACGAATGCCGCGATGGTGCTCGCCAAGGAGGCCAGGGCCAAGCCGCGCGACCTCGCCGAGGCGATCGCCGCGCGCTTGCGCAACGACGATCTCGTTGTCTCCGTCGATGTGGCCGGACCCGGCTTCATCAATCTGACGCTGAAGAAAGAGGTCTGGGCGGAGGCGCTGCGCACGGTGCTGCGCGAGGGCGAAGCCTACGGGCGGATTGCGCCGGTCGCGAGTGCCGCGAGGGTCAATGTCGAATATGTTTCCGCCAATCCGACCGGGCCGATGCATGTCGGCCATTGCCGTGGCGCGGTGTTCGGCGACGCGCTGTGCAGCCTGCTGCAGTTCGCCGGGCGCGACGTCACGCGCGAATATTACATCAACGACGCCGGCGCTCAGGTCGACGTGCTGGCGCGCTCGGCCTTCCTGCGCTATCGCGAGGCGCTCGGCGAGGACATCGGCGCGATCCCGGAAGGGCTTTATCCCGGCGACTATCTGAAGCCGGTCGGGCAGGCGCTCGCAGCCGAGCATGGCGACAAGCTGCTGGCGATGCCCGAGACGCAATGGCTGCCGATCGTGCGCGACAAGGCGATCGCGATGATGATGGACGAGATCAAGGGCGATCTCGCGGCCCTCAACATCCATCACGACGTCTTCTTCTCGGAGCGTTCGCTGATCGAGAGCGGCAACAACAAGGTCGCCGAGACCATCGATTTCCTGCGCGGGCGCGGCGATATCTACGAGGGCAGTCTGCCGCCGCCGAAAGGCAAGCCGGTCGAGGATTACGAGGATCGCATTCAGACGCTGTTCCGCGCCACCGCCTATGGCGACGACGTCGATCGTCCGCTGATCAAGTCGGACAACAGCTACACTTATTTCGCCTCGGACATCGCCAACCACCGCAACAAGTTCGAGCGCGGCTTCACCGATCTGATCGACGTGTTCGGCGCCGATCACGGCGGCTACATCAAGCGGATGCAGGCGGCGGTGAAGGCGGTCAGTGCCGGTGAAGCGACGCTCGACGTGAAGATCGTCCAGCTCGTTAGGCTGTTGCGCAACGGCGAGCCGGTGAAGATGTCGAAACGCTCCGGCGATTTCGTCACCTTGCGCGAGGTGGTCGACGAGGTCGGCAACGACGCCGTCCGCTTCATGATGCTCTATCGCAAGAATGACGCGGTGCTGGATTTCGATCTCGCCAAGGTGATCGAGCAGTCGCGCGATAACCCGGTTTTTTACGTGCAATACGGGCACGCGCGGGGCCACTCGATCTTCCGTAACGCGAGGGAAGATGTGCTGTCGGACCTGCCGCAGGAGGCGGATGCACGCATTGCCTATCTCGCCGAGGCGGATGTGGAGCGCCTGACGGATCCCGCTGAGGTAGAGCTGCTCAAGCGACTGGCGCTTTTCCCACGCATGATCGAGGCTGCGGCGAGCGCCCACGAGCCTCATCGGATCGCATTTTACCTCTATGATCTTGCGAGCGAATTTCACGCGCTCTGGACGAGGGGGCGGGACTTGCCCTATTTACGCTTCATTATCAATAATGATGCAGCAATAACCAAGGCGCGGCTGGCGATGGTCCAGGGGATTGTCTTGGTGTTGGCATCGGGGCTTGCCATTCTGGGCGTACATGCTCCAGACGAAATGCGATAGTCTGGAAGCTAATTGCCGCCTACATTGAGCGTAGGGGCATCCGGCAGAGGCCGGCGCGCCTGTAACTATGACGGGGGCTGCTTTCCCGAAGGGATCATAGCGTCACGATGGCTGATCGATATCAGGACCGACCTCTCAGCACAGATGGCTTTAGCCGCGGCGGCGATCAGCAGCAGCGGGCTGATGGCGACCCGCTTGCTGAACTCGCACGGTTGATTGGGCAGAACAACAAATCGGCGGGGCGCGGCAATACGCCGCCCCCATCACACGCGGCGATGCCACAGAACCAGTTTCATGCCGCGGCGGACGAGGACGGGTCCGCCGGAGGGCCGCCGCCGTGGATGCAGCGTGCGAATCGGAAGGAAATCCCGCGCGACCAGCAGAGGGATTTCCAGACCGACGAGCCGGACCAGTCGCATTTCCAGGCGTTGAGCAACGCGCTCAATCGCTACGGATCGCAACCGCCTCCGGTTGATCAGAACTTCCACGACGACGAGTCGTCCCGGGAACGGGACGACGAGCAGCCAGATCCCTCGCGTTACGACGACGCGCTGTTCGGCCAGGTCAACACGGACGCGCACGAGGACTTGCATCACGACAACGCCTTTCCGGAAGATCCCTACGCTTTCCAGGAGGAAGAGTATGAGGATGAAGAGGCGGAGGAACGGGAGCCGAAGCGCCGCGGCGGGTTGATGACGGTCGCTGCGGTCCTGGCGCTGGCCGTGATCGGGACGGGCGCTGCGTTCGCCTATCGCACCTATGTCGGCTCATCCCGCACCGGCGAGCCGCCGATCATCAAGGCCGACAACAGTCCGACCAAGATCGTGCCGACACCGCAGGATGGCGGCGGCGCCAAGGTGCCGGATCGCCTGGCGATGGGCGACGGAACCGAAAAACTCATCTCTCGCGAAGAAACGCCGGTCGACGTCAATTCGCGCTCCGTCGGTGGAGGCGGCGGTGGTCCGCGCGTGGTGTTCCCGCAGCTGAACCAGAACAGCAATCCGCCGTCGCCGTCGAGCGTGGCGCCGAACGGCCTGCCACCGGCCAGCGCCAGCAACGGCACGATGGCGAACAACGAACCGCGCAAGATCAGGACGCTGTCGGTTCGCGGCGATCAGCCTGATGCCGCGGCGGCCGCGCAGGCTCCCGCGTCACCGCCACCGCCCGCGGGGGCGAAGCCTGCGGCTGGCGCCAAGATGGCGCGAACGCGCCAGGTAATTCACCAAGTCCGGCCAACGCGAACGCCAGCGCCAATGCGCCGATGCCGATCTCGCCCCAATCGGCCCAGGATTCGGTGCCCCCGCCCGCCGCTGAGCCGCGCGCGCGGGTCGCAGCGACCAATCCGGCCCAGACCGAACCGGCCGCCAGCCCTGCGGCAAGTGGTGGTGGCGGCTATCTGGTGCAGATTTCGTCGCAGCGGAACGAAGCGGATGCCCAGGCATCGTTCAAGGCCCTGCAAGGCAAGTTCCCCTCTGTGCTTGGATCGCAAACGCCCGTCATCAAGCGCGCCGATCTCGGCGAAAAAGGCGTCTACTACCGCGCCATGGTTGGGCCGTTCGGCACCTCCGACGAGGCCGCGCAGTTCTGCAACAGCCTGCGCAGCGCCGGCGGGCAGTGCCTCGTCCCAAGAAATCAGTAGGCATTTCCTTGACCCGCCGGTACCGGCGGGTCTAATCGGCGCGCCATGGGACGACGCGCATTCATCACGGGTGTCACAGGAACGGAACTTCGCGCCGAGGAGCGCGAATTCATCGCCGCGGAACAGCCGTGGGGATTCATCCTGTTCAAGCGGAACATCGACAATCCCGCTCAGGTCTCCTCGCTGGTGGACAGCTTGCGGACGCTCGTCGGCGATCCCGACGCGCCCGTCCTGATCGACCAGGAGGGTGGGCGCGTGCAGCGTCTCGGCCCTCCCAACTGGCCTGTGTATCCGCCGGGCGCGGCCTTCGGGCGGCTCTATGACATCGATTCGGCGCTGGGTCTCAAGGCAGCGCGGCTGAGCGCACGCCTGATCGCGGATGACCTGAGCAAGGTCGGAATCACCGTCGATTGCCTGCCGCTTGCGGACGTGCCCGTCGCCGGAGCCGACGCGGTCATTGGCGACCGGGCTTATGGAACGGAGGTCGCCAAAGTCGCGGCGATCGCGCGCGCCGTCACCGATGGCCTCACTGAGGGTGGCATATTACCGGTCCTGAAACATATTCCAGGTCATGGGCGGGCCACCGCCGATACCCATTTCAAGCTTCCGGTGGTCGATACGACCGAAAGCGAGCTCGAGCGGACCGATTTTGCGGCATTCCAACCGCTTTCGGATCTGCCCATGGCGATGACCGCACATGTTGTGTTTAGCGCCTTTGACGCCATCCATCCGGCGACGACATCTGCGAAAATGGTCAAGCAGGTGATTCGCGGCTTTATCGGGTTCCAGGGTTTGTTGATGAGTGATGACCTATCAATGAACGCGCTGGCGGGATCGATCGCCGAGCGGACCCGGGCCGTTTTTGCCGCCGGATGCGACGTCGCCCTGCATTGCAACGGCCAGATCGACGAGATGCGTCAGGTCGCCGGTGAGACACCGGAGCTCGCGGGTCCGGCGCTGCAGCGGGCTCACCGCGCGCTGGCTGCGCGCAAGCCGCCTCAGGCCTTCGATCGGGCTGCGGCGCGGTCGGAGCTTGATGCATTGATCGGCCGGTTGGGAACGAGCGCATGACCGCGGAAATCCTGTCGTTTGAGACCGGCCAGCCGACCGAGCGGGCCGAGGGTGAGCCGGCGCTCGTGGTCGATGTCGAGGGCTATGAAGGCCCGCTCGACCTGCTGCTGGCGCTGGCGCGAACGCAGAAGGTCGATCTCGCCAAGATCTCGATCCTGGCGCTCGCTGACCAATATCTGGAATTCATCGAGGAAGCGCGGAAGATCCGGCTCGAGCTTGCGGCCGACTATCTCGTGATGGCGGCGTGGCTCGCTTATCTGAAGTCGCGCCTGCTGTTGCCCGAGCCGCCGGCGGCGGAGGGACCGAGCGCGGAGGAAATGGCCACCGCGCTCGCCAACAGGCTGCGGCGCCTCGAGGCGATCCGAGAGGCGTCCAACCGGCTGATGAACCGGCCGCAATTGCTGCGCGATATCTTTCCACGGGGGGAGCCCGAGGAAATTGCCGAGATCCGGCGGCCGAAATTCACGGCGACGCTGTTCGATCTGCTGACGGCCTATGCCGCGCAGCGCCAGGCACGCGTGCTGACGACGGTGCATCTGCAGAAACGCACGGTCTGGTCGCTTGCCGAGGCGAGGGCCTCGCTGGAGCGCCTTGTCGGGCTGAGCGAGTCGGAAGACTGGGGCTGTCTGGACGACTTTCTTCTCGGCTACGTCGGCGACCCCTCGCAACGCGCGACGGTTTTTGCCTCGAGCTTTGCGGCCGCGCTCGAACTCGTGCGCGAAGGCAGGATGGAGCTGAACCAGAAACAGGCGTTCGCGCCGCTGTATTTCCGGAAGCGTCCGGCGCAGATGCCCGGTGCCGCGACGGCACCGGAATTGTAAGTGGAAGAAGGAGAGCGTGCCATGGCGAGCCTGGCGGAAAAGCGCGTGGAAGCCGAGGAGGAGCCTGTCGAGGTGACTTCGATCGAGCCAGAGGCGCGACCCGAGGAATTGCGGCTGCTGGAAGCGTTGCTGTTTGCCGCCTCCGAGCCGCTCGATCAGGCGGCGCTCGCCAAGCGCGTGCCCGAAGGCGTCGACGTCAAGGCTGCGCTTGCCCAGTTGCAGGCCGAGTATGCGCCGCGCGGCGTCAATCTCGTGCGCGTCGCCAACAAATGGACATTCCGCACCGCGGGCGATCTGTCGTGGCTGATGACGCGCGAGATCACCGAGACGCGGCGGCTGTCGCGCGCCGCGATCGAGGTGCTTGCGATCATCGCCTATCATCAGCCGGTCACGCGCGCGGAGATCGAGGAGATCCGCGGCGTCATCACCTCCAAGGGCACGCTCGACGTGCTGCTGGAAACCGGCTGGATCAGGCCGCGCGGCCGTCGCAAGACGCCGGGCCGTCCGCTGACCTTCGGCACGACAGATACTTTCCTGTCGCAGTTCAGCCTCGAGATGCTCGGCGATCTGCCCGGGCTCGAGGAACTCAAGGGCACGGGTCTGTTGGATTCGCGCCTGCCGACCGGGTTCACCGTGCCGAATCCGTCCGACGATCCGACGCTTCGCGAGGACGAAGATCCGTTGGATCCGGGCGATCTCGACCTTGGGCTGGCGCCGCGCGCGGAGCCGGAGGGCGAGGGCGGCTGATCCTCACGGCCTACGGCATGAGTGTCAACGTGTCGCCTGCGGGCTCGCGCACGATGCGGATGCCTTCGAAGCGCTGCCACAGCTTCTGCATGTCGTCGTAGTGCGGCGACAGCACATGGGCGGACTGGCCAAGCGCTAGCTGAAACGTCGAGTTGTCGGGATCGGCGAGGTCATAGACCGCACGCAATCCCGGCCCGTGCAGATCGGCGAACGGCGTCTCGTCCTTGTTGGCGTCGAAGCTGTCCGGCATTGACGGTGTCGGCGGCGCCGTCCGCCGGCGGGTGCCGGTCGAACACGGCGCCGAGCAGCGGAATGCGCGAAAAGACCGGATGCTCGAAGCTCGCTTGGTGCGCCTCGCCCCAGCGCCAGCGCTCCATCGCTGCGCCGTAGCGGCGTGGTGAGGTCGTCCAGCGCATCCCTCAGCGCTGCGGCCGTCAACCGTGCGCAGCCTTCGTCGCCGCACCACGCTGAATTGTTCTGCAGGATATTTTGCGTGGCGCGCGCCGACGGCCACCAATAGCGGCCATAGATGCCGCCGAGCCGTGGCTCGAAACAGGCGCTGGTTGATGGCCCGCACCCATGCCGAGAAAATCAGCGGTTCGGGACGATCCTGATCCATGCGATTGTCCCATTGCTGCATCAGCGCGATGGCCGCGCGCTCGCGCGGGTCGGTCGGCTCGGCCGCCAGCATCAGCGGCAGCAGATCCCTGGCCGCGAGTGACACGATGTCGCGCTGCAGCAGCGTCGAACTCGCGATCGACTGCTGCGGCGTTGCCGCAAGTCCGGCTTCGATCCGTTCGATCCGGTACGGCGCATCCCAATCGCGCGTGATCGGGAACGGATAATCGTCCGGCACGATCTTGTTGTTCGCCGTGGCGATATGTCCGGCCGGCGGATTGTACGTCTGCGGCAGTTGCTCGAACGGAATGAAATCCCGTCCAGTCGTGCTCGCCGGAAGCGCCCTCGACCGGCATTCGTCCGTCGCCTGTTTTGCGGATCGGAATATGTCCGGGCACGATGAAGCCGATGTTTCCGTCGCGGTCCCCGTAGACCATGTTCTGCGCCGGCGCGGTGAACAGCGCGCAGCGCATCGAGCCAGCCCGGCCAATCCGGCGCAAGTCCGATGCGCCAGATCGCCTCGAGCGTCTGGTCATCGTCATTCAGGAAACTCGCCTGCAACGCCAGCGCAGTGTTGGCCGGCATGGCCGGCATGTTGGTGACGATGTCGGAAATGACCGGCCCATGGCGGGTCTCGCGCACGGTCACTGTCTCCGGCGCGCGCCCCTTGATCATGATGCGCTCATCGCGAACATCGAAGGCGGCCGTTCCCTGCGGTGTCGCATAGCGGCGCGAATTCGCGGGATCGATCTGTTCGACAAACAGATCTTGGACATCCGCATTGGTCGTGGTGAAGCCCCACGCGATCCGCCTGTTGTGGCCGAGCACGACCAGCGGAGCGCCGGGAATGGTCGCGCCTGCGACGTCGAGATCAGGCGCTTCGAGCCGCGCGAGATACCAGATCAGTGGCGCGCCGAAATCGAGGTGCGGATCGTTGGCGAGCAGCGGCTTGCCGGTGACGCTGTGCGCGCCGTCGACGACCCAGTTGTTGGACGCACGCTGCGGCGAGCGATCGTTCTGCGCAAGCGCGGCCAGCAGGGATCCAGCCAGGTATCCATCCCTGGCGCCTCCGTCAGCGACGCCAGCTCTTTCAGCGTGACCGGCGCGTCATTGGGATAGTCGGGGAACAGCTTGCCGATCTCATCGGCAGGAAGAACTTGCGCCATCCGGGCATACAGAAGTTCCCGCCGGTAATTGCCGCTGTGCTGCAGTTCCAGGACTTTCCCGAGCACGAGGCTGTCGGCCGGGCTCCAATCGTCGGGACGATAACCAAGTACCGTGAACTCGATCGGCAGCGTCCCGCCGCTGTGCAGGAAGGCGTTGATTCCGGCCGAATAGGCCTCGAGCACGGCCCTGAATTCAGGTGATGCCGCATTCACACTCGCGGCGGCATGCCGGTAGAGCCCGAGTGTCCGCATGAACTTGTCGGTTGCCAGCGCCGTGTTTCCCACCGCTTCGGAGAGCCGGCCCGCGCCGAGCCGGCGCTGCATATCCATCTGGAACAGCCGGTCCTGGGCATGCACAAAGCCGAGCGCCATGTAGAGATCGTGCCGATTAGCGGCCTGGATCGAGGGGATGCCATGGGAATCCCGCATCACGCGGACCGGACGCTCGAGACCGGGCAGCACCAGATCGCCGGTGGTCTGCGGCAGCGAGGCCCATAACATCAGAAAGCCCAGTCCGGCGACGAATATCAGGAGAATTCCGGCTCCCAATCCGAGCCGCTTCGTCCATCGCTTCATTCTGACGATCCCTGCAGATAATCCTGACGGAGGATTTCCGGCGCGTATGAGCGGGCCAGGAGCGAGGGCTGAAAAGCTCGCAAGGAACCGGTAACTTTTTAATTCCCGCAAAGGGGTAAAATCGGTCTGCAGGTCCGGTAACGATAGCGTCAAGGGGACGTGTCATCGCAGGTTCAAATCGGGCTTAAGTCCTTGTGTTTGACAACCTCCGAGCCTACTTTCCGTCAAGGTTGGGCCGGCT
This sequence comes from uncultured Alphaproteobacteria bacterium, assembly GCA_963786015.1. GTDB lineage: Bacteria > Pseudomonadota > Alphaproteobacteria > Rhizobiales > Xanthobacteraceae > Bradyrhizobium. The sequence continues at coordinate 63,853 of CAWAXO010000026.1, forward strand.
TGCCGGCCTGTTGAGTTTGGAGGGTTGCAGGATGGGTTCGCTTAGCATTTGGCACTGGATCGTGGTGATCGCGGTGGTCCTGCTGCTGTTCGGCCGCGGCAAGATCTCCGATCTGATGGGTGACGTCGCGCAGGGCATCAAGGCCTTCAAGAAGGGCATGCAGGACGACGATAAGCCCGCGGACAAGTCCGAGCCGGTCAAGTCCATCGATCATAATACCGCGTCGCCCACGGCCGCGCGATCGGACGTCGGCAGCAAGGCCGTCTGAACCGGACAGGGAAGGAAGACGAGGGGTGCGGTCCCCACATCCCGTTCGCCGGGGATGGGTCAACCGGCTTCGCGTGAGCGGAACGTTTCATGTTCGATATCGGCTGGAGTGAACTGGTCCTCATCGGCGTTGTGGCGCTGATCGCCATCGGTCCGAAAGAGTTGCCAGGCGTGCTCCGCACGGTTGGCCAATGGATGGGCAAGGCGCGGCGGATGGCCGCGGAATTCCAGGGCCAATTCCAGGAAGCGATGCGCGAGGCCGAAATGGCCGACCTCAAGAAGAGCTTCGACGAGGTCAAGGAGGCCGCCAGCGGCTTCACCGGCAATAACCTGATGACGTCGCTGCAGAAGGACGTTTCCAGCGCGCTGAACATCGAGGACATCGACAAGCCCGTCGAGCCGCCGGCAACGCCCGCGATCGAGCCGCCCGTCACGCCGACGACGCCGGAAGCGCCGACACCGCAGACATTCGTCGAGGCCGAGACTCACGCCGCTGCCGAACCGCTTGCGGTCACGCGCGAGATCGAGCCGGCCGCCGCGCCGCAGGACAGCACGCCTCCGGCCTCCAGCAATGAACTCAAGGACGCCAAAGCGTCATGAGCGCCGAGGACATCGAAGCCAGCAAGGCGCCGCTTCTCGATCATCTGATCGAGCTGCGCTCCCGCCTGATCAAGGCGCTGCTCGGCTTCGGCGTCGCCTTCATCTTCTGCTTCTTCTTCGCCAAGCAGATCTACAACGTGCTGGTCTGGCCGTTCGTCTGGGTCGCAGGTCCGGAGAACTCGAAATTCATCTACACGGCGCTCTTGGAATATTTCATCACCCAGTTGAAGCTCGCTCTGTTCGGCGCGGGCTTCATCTCGTTTCCGATCGTTGCCACGCAGATCTACAAATTCGTCGCACCCGGCCTCTACAAGCACGAGCGCAACGCGTTTCTGCCTTATCTGATCGCCACGCCGGTGTTCTTCGTGATGGGCGCTGCGCTGGTCTATTTCGTCGTGCTGCCGATGCTGGTGAGATTTTCGCTTGGCATGCAGCAGGTCGGTGGCGCAGAGACGGCGCAGATCCAGTTGTTGCCGAAGGTCGGCGAATATCTGTCGCTGATGATGTCGCTGATCTTCGCCTTCGGCATCGCGTTCCAGCTTCCGGTGATCCTGACGCTGCTCGGGCGGGTCGGCATCATCAGTTCGAAAATGCTGCGCGAGAAGCGGCGCTATTTCATCGTCATCGCCTTCATCATCGCCGCCGTCCTGACGCCGCCCGACGTCTTGAGCCAGGCCTCGCTCGCGATTCCGCTCCTCGCTCTCTACGAGGGGTCGATCATCGCGGTGCGGATCGTCGAGAAGAAGGCGGCGAATACGCAGGCGGCCTCCGGCACCCCACCCGGCGACGACGCCCGCGGAATAGGGCCGTCGGGCGTTTTCACCTATCATTCCGCGAAACTGGGTATGAGTTCGTCATGCCCGGGCTTGACCCGGGCATCCACGGCTTGTTCTAAAGCGGCAAAGACGGATGCCCGGGAGGAGCCCGGCCATGCCGGGGACGTGACAATGCACGACATCAAATCGATCCGCGATAATCCCGAGGCCTTCGACGCGGCGCTCAAGCGCCGTGGGCTTGCGCCGGTGTCGGCGTCGCTGCTTTCGATCGATGAGAAGCGCCGCGCGGCGATCCTCGCCTCCGAGCAGGCGCAGGCTCGGCGCAACGCGGCATCGAAGGAAATCGGCGAGGCCAAGAAGGCAAAGGACGACGCGCGCGCCGCGAAGCTGATGGCCGAAGTCGGCGAGCTGAAGACCACCATGCCCCAGCTCGAACAGGCGGCAAAGGCGGCCGACGAGGAACTGGCCAAAGAACTCGCCGCGATCCCGAACCTGCCGTTGCCTGCGCCCGAGGTGCCTGACGGCGCGGATGAGCACGGCAATGTGCAGCATCATGTGTTCGGCAAGGCGCGCGACTACGGTTTCGCACCGAAGCCGCATGACGAACTCGGCACGGCGCTCGGCTTCATGGATTTCGAGAGCGCGGCAAAACTGTCGGGCGCGCGTTTCGTCGTGCTGAAGAAGGGGCTGGCGCGGCTGGAGCGCGCGATCGGTCAGTTCATGCTCGATCTGCATACGAATGAGCACGGCTATACCGAGGTCAGTCCGCCGCTGCTGGTGCGCAACGAGGTGATGTTCGGCACCGGCCAGTTGCCGAAATTCGAGGACGACCAGTTCTGGGCCGTCAAAGGCGAGCTGCTTGCGAACCCCGGCGAGAGCTTGAAGAGCGAGCGTCTCGGCCTGATCCCGACCGCCGAAGTGTCGCTGACCAATCTCGTGCGCGAATCCATCGTGGACGAGAAGGAATTGCCGATGCGTCTCACCGCGCTCACGCCATGCTTCCGCGCCGAAGCAGGTGCGGCCGGCCGCGACACCCGCGGCATGATCCGGCAGCACCAGTTCATCAAGGTCGAGCTGGTGTCGATTGCGACGCCGGAAACCAGCAAGGACGAGCATGAGCGGATGCTGGCCTGCGCCGAGGAGGTGCTGCGCCAGCTCGACCTGCATTATCGCGTCGTGACGCTGTGCGCCGGCGACATGGGCTTCTCGTCGCAGAAGACCTACGACATCGAGGTCTGGATGCCCGGACAAGGAGAAGGCGGCGCCTTCCGCGAAATCTCCTCATGCTCGGTGTGCGGCGACTTCCAGGCCCGTCGCATGGACGCGCGCTACCGCGCCGGCGACGGCAAGCCGCGCTTCGTGCACACCCTGAACGGTTCGGGAACCGCGGTCGGCCGCGCGCTGATCGCCGTCATGGAAACCTATCAGCAGCAGGGCGGCTCGATCGCCGTGCCCGACGTGCTGCAGCCCTATATGGGCGGCCTTACGGTGATCGAGCCCGACGCCTAGCGCCCGGCCGCTGTCCACAAGCGCCCGCATTCCATGTTGCGAATGCGGCGCGCGTTAGTATCCTCCTGCTCGGCCGGTGGCGAGTATGAGGACCGATGGCCCTGCATCGCGACATCTTCTGGATTGGCAGGCAGTGGGCCGTCACGGGATTCGGTCTGCAGGCGATCGATCAGCGCCTGAAGGGCGCCTTCGACATCGAGACGACGCACGTGTGGGATGAAAATCTCACTGAGCGCATGCAAGCCTACGCCTGGCTCAATGCGGCGGATTTCGACAAGGCGCTCTCGGTCGCGCGGACGCGCTTTCCGGAGCCGCCGCGCAAGGCGCTTCCGCTCGTCGATAGCGTCCTGGAATTGATCCAGCCTTCGGGCGCGGAGCCATCGAGGACGGCAGCGGCGGCGCCGACGAGCGTTCCGCCGGATGAGCCCCAACCGTCCCAATCGCCGCCGCCGACGGCCATGCCGGCCTTGCAGGCCAGCGGCCGACTGGCGCACTTTCTCCCGCAGTGGCGCGTTCGGGCCTGATGACCAAGCGCCGTGTGACCGCAAGTCACTCACGTGACCCGGTCGGCATCACGGTCTTTCCGGCGAACTTACGGAGTTTGCGTCGCGGTCGATCAGCGGATAAGACGGCCCGGAGATCCGGCGAAATCGACGGAAAAGGGCCTTGGGCTGAATGCGCATTCTCTGCACCAATGACGACGGCATCCACGCACCGGGCCTGAAGGTCGTCGAGCAGATCGCGCGCGAATTGTCCGACGACGTGTGGATCGTCGCGCCCGAGCTTGACCAGTCCGGCGTGTCGCATTCGCTGTCGCTGAATGATCCGTTGCGATTGCGCGAGGTCGGTCCGCGCCATTTCGCCGTGCGCGGGACACCGACCGACTGCGTCATCATGGGCGCCCGCCACATCCTCGGCGACACCAGGCCAGATCTCGTGCTCTCCGGTGTCAACAAGGGCCGCAACGTCGCCGAAGACGTCGTCTATTCCGGCACCATCGCCGGTGCGCTCGAAGGCACCATTCTCGGCCTGCCGTCATTTGCGCTGTCGCAGGAGTTCTCGGTTGCGACGCGCGAGGCGCCGTTGTGGGACACCGCGCTGAAGTTCGGTCCGCCGATCCTGCGCAAGGTGATCGACGCGGGCATACCCAAGAACACCGTGATCAATGTGAACTTCCCCGCCTGCGCGCCGGACGAGGTCGTCGGCATCCGCGTGACGCGGCAGGGCAAGCGCAACCTCGGTTTTCTGAAGATCGATCAGCGCCGCGACGGCCGCGGCAATCCGTATTTCTGGATTGGCTTCGAACGGGCTGCCGCGCTCGACACGCCGGAGGAGGGCACCGATCTCGCGGCGCTCGCCGCGCGCTATGTCTCGGTCACGCCGCTGCGCCTCGACCGCACGGATGAGGCGTTCTCCGGAGAGCTGACGGATCTCTTGAAGTAGGCCGGTGGATCTATACGGCGGCGCCGCGCAGCGTGGAATCGATCATCTTGCCCAGCGTTTCGAGCTGGAACGGCTTCTGCAGGGCGGGCCGGTCGCGATATTCCTCGGGCAGGCCGGCGGAGCCATAGCCGGTCGCGAAAATGAAGGGGCGATTGCGCGCCTTGATCAGGTCGGCGACCGGAGAGATCACCTTGCCGTTGACGTTCACGTCCAGGATCGCCAGGTCGAAATAGGTGCTCTGGGCAAGCCGCATCGCCTCGTCGATCTCGCCGGCTTCGGCCGCGACCGTATAGCCGAGCTCCTCCAGCATGTCGGCGACCATCATCCTGATCATGACCTCGTCCTCAACGAGGAACACTGAACCGCGCGGCGGTCGCGTCGAAGTCATAACGTCAGTCCTCGCCCCATCCCGAAACCGAGGTTTGCAAATATCGTCCGCAGACGCAACGTCAAGATATTCATCCCGCCTTTCCACCGCCATGGTGTAGTTTCGCCCATCAACGCCAAGCGAAAGCAGGGGTTCCGGGGCGGGAACAGGGCCGGTTGAAATTGTTCCTTTAAATCCTTGGTGCATCATTGCACCTCATTGCGCGGCCGGCCGTGCGGCAGGTCGCGCGAACGAGACCAAGATGACTACCCAGAACAGCCCCCCGGAAAAGATGATGTTTCAGCTCACGCTGAGGCGGAGGGGCATCAGCGACCAGGGCGTGCTGCGCGCCATGGAGGACGTGCCGCGCGAGGCCTTTGTCGCCGAGGCCGATCGCGCCGACGCCTATCGCGACAGCGCGCTGGCCATCGCCTGCGGGCAGACCATCAGCCAGCCCTTCGTGGTGGCCTACATGACCGAGCAGCTGAAGCTGCAGAAGCGTCACCGCGTGCTGGAGATCGGGACCGGTTCGGGCTACCAGGCCGCCGTCCTGGCCCGCCTTGCAGCCGAGGTTCTGACCGTCGAGCGCTTCCGCACATTGGCCGATGCGGCGCGCGCCCGGCTCGAGAAGCTCGGTTATCACAATGTCGAGGTGATGGTCGGCGACGGCTTCAACATCCCCGACAATGTCGGCCAGTTCGACCGGATCATCGTCACCGCGGCGATGGAGCAGATCCCGGAAAGCCTCACCGACCGGCTCGCCGATGACGGCATCCTGATCGCGCCGGTCGGTCCGCATCATGGCGTGCAGACGCTCGTCCGATTCACGAAAACGGCGACCGGTTTGGCCCGCAAGGAGCTGGTCGACGTGCGGTTCGTCCCGGCGCTGCCCGGGATCGCCCGGGAGCTCTGAAAGCCGCGCGATCGGCTGTCCGTCCAGCGCCTTATTTGCGGCTTAAGCGCTTGTTTACTGGGGACGTGTTTACTCAAATCGGTACTTTGTTGCGTACGAGTGAGTAACCATGCCCGGAATTGTCGAGTTGCTTTGCTCGCGCCGCCTGCCTCAGGCCGCGGTGCTGGCGCTGATCTCGTTCGCGTTCGCCGGTTGCAGCGCCGACATGTCGTCGCGGGTTGCCCAAGATCCGTTTGCCGGTAAAGACCCGTATTCCAATCCCTTTTCGTCTCGCTCCGAGGCCACCGGATCGGTGCCTACACCGCAGGTTGAGCGCCGCGACGTGCCGCAATATGGCCGCCCGCAACCGTACCAGTCCGCCCCGCAGCCCTCCTATCAGTCCTCCCCACAGCCCTATCAGTCTTCCCCGCAGCCCTATCAGTCCTCGGCGTTGCCGCCGGCAGTCGCCGCGCCGCAATCCTATCCGGCCGCGAGCGGCGGGGTATCCGGGGGTGGCCGTGGCCTCGCGTCCTATGCTCCGCCGCCGGCCCAGCCGAAATTCGAGACCACCGGCACCGTGCCTCCGCGCTCGGTGGCGGCTGTCGCTCTTCCCCCCGCGCCGGTACCTGCGCCCATGCCCGCGCCCGCGGCCCCGCCGCATGGTGGCGGCGCCAACACAACCATCATTGTCGGCACCAGCGATACGCTGGAGGTGCTGGCGCAGCGCTACCATGTGACGCCCGCCGCGATCCTCGCAGCCAACGGCTACAAAGGCCCGCGCGTGCTGTCGCCGGGACAGCAGCTCATCATCCCGCACGGAACGGCGACTGCGGCCGCGCCGGCCGCGCCCGTCGCTCCGCCTGCGAGCAAGCCTGCCACGATCGCGGCTGCGGCGCCGAGCGTTCATGTCGTCAATCCCGGCGACACGCTGATGAGCATCGCCCGCCACCATCACATATCCGTCGCCGAGCTCGCGAAGGCCAACAATCTGAGCGCGTCTGCTCCGCTCAAGCTGGGCGCGAAGCTCACCGTGCCGGGTGCCAAGATGGCCAAGCGCGGCTCCGGTCGCGCCGGCGCCGGTCGCCGCCGCTCAGCCCGCCGTCGCGACGGCTGCGATTCCCGTCACCAGGGTGGCGGCCGCCGGACCGCCGCAGAGCGCGCGTCTGGCCCAGGCGAGCCCCAGCGCCGACGAGCCCGCGGCTGAGGCCACCCCGGTCAAGGCGGCCAGCGAAGCAACGGGTGCCTTGCCGACGTTCCGCTGGCCGGTGCGCGGCAAAGTGATCACGACTTACGGCGCCAAGACCAACGGCAAGTCCAATGACGGCATCAACCTCGCGGTGCCCGAGGGCACGCCGGTGAAGGCGGCCGAGGACGGCGTGGTCGCCTATGCCGGCAACGAATTGAAGGGCTACGGCAATCTCGTGCTGGTGCGGCATTCCAACGGATATGTCACCGCCTATGCCCATGCGAGTGAGCTGATGGTCAAGCGCGGCGATAGCATCAAGCGCGGCCAGGTGATTGCCAAGTCGGGGCAATCGGGCGAGGTGGGGTCGCCGCAGCTTCATTTCGAGATCCGCAAGGGATCGAACCCGGTTGACCCGCTTCAATTCCTGAATGGGGCGTAGGCGATCGTCACACCGGCTGTCCGTCGTCGCCCGGCTCGACCGGGCGACCCAGTATTCCAGAGACGCTAGAGCCTGGGCCGATAGGCTGCGGCGTACTGGATTCCCCGCATGCGCGGGGAATGACAGCCATTGGTTTGAAAAACAGTCGCCTTACGTCCCGCTCAGCTTCACACCCAGCCGTCCGGCCAGCTCCTGCGTGAACTGCCAGGCAACGCGGCCGGAGCGTGAGCCGCGGGTGGTTGACCATTCCAGCGCCTCGCGTTCGAGGTCGTCCTCCGCGATCTTGATGCCGAAATGGCCGCAGTAGCCCTTCACCATGGCGAGGTATTCATCCTGGCTGCAGCGGTGGAAGCCGAGCCACAGGCCGAAGCGGTCGGACAGTGACACCTTCTCTTCGACGGCTTCGCCGGGATTGATCGCTGTCGATCGCTCATTCTCGATCATCTCGCGCGCCAGCAGGTGCCGGCGGTTGGAGGTGGCATAAAGGATGACATTGTCGGGCCGGCCCTCGATGCCGCCTTCCAGCACCGCCTTCAGCGACTTGTAGGAGGCGTCATTGCCGTCGAACGACAGGTCGTCGCAGAACACGATGAACCGGAAGCTCGACGCCCGCACGAGCTCCATCAGCGCCGGCAGGCTCTCGATGTCCTCGCGGTGGATCTCGATCAGCTTCAACCGGTCAGCCGGCTTGCGGTCGACGTTGATATTGGCGTGCGCAGCCTTGACGAGGGAGGACTTGCCCATGCCCCGCGCGCCCCAGAGCAGCGCGTTGTTGGCAGGCAGGCCGTCGGCGAAGCGCTCGGTGTTCTCGATCAGGATGTCGCGCATCCGGTCGATGCCCTTGAGCAGCCCGAGATCGACGCGGCTGACCCGCGGCACCTCGGACAGCCGTCCGTTGGGGTGCCAGACGAAGGCGTCCGCATTGGCAAAGGATTGCGTCGTCGCGAGCGCCGGCGCGGTCGCGGACAGGTGCGCGGCGATGGCCTCGAGCGCTTGCGCGATCCGGATCTGTGCATCGTCCTTTGGCTGACTTACGGGGCGTTTTGCCGCGACTTTCACGACCTTCGCGGTAGCGGCGCGGGATGGGGTTTTGCGGTTATTTTTCGGCATGCCTCAAGTTCCTGACGGCGCAGCCATATCGGGCCTGAGGGAAGCCTGCAAGCGGGGTGAAATGAGGGGCTGCGCCACGTTGCAATTGGGACCGCGGCCGCTATAGTCCGCGCGAATTTGCCCGAACCGGCCCGATCCAAAGGCGTCGCCGGTTCATCTCCATTTCTTGAGGACTGTCCCGATGCTGATCACCCCTGCGTATGCCCAGGCCGCGGCCGGTGGCGACACCAGCAGCATGTTGATGTCGCTGCTGCCGTTCGCGCTGATTTTCGTGATCATGTATTTCCTGATCCTGCGGCCGCAGCAGAAGAAGGTCCGGGACCATGCCGATCTCGTCAAGAACATCCGCCGTGGTGACACCATCGTGACCTCCGGCGGCCTTGTCGGCAAGGTCACCAAGGTGGTCGATGACGATCAGGTCGAGTTCGAGATCTCCGACGGCGTCCGGGTTCGCCAGATGCGGCAGATGATCTCCGGCGTGCGCGCCAAGGGCGAGCCGGCGAAGGAAAAGAGCGAGCCCGTCAAGGACGAGACGTCCGCGAGCTGATCGTTGTTCCGCGCGCTTGCGCGCGGCATTTTCCTGGATCTGACAGGTCAACCCGATGTTGTATTTCACGCGGTGGAAGGCGCTGGGCATTATCCTGACGGCGCTGGTGGTGTGTCTCTGCGCCGTGCCGAACTTCTTTCCCGAGGCCACGGTCAAGGGCTGGCCGCTCTGGGCGCAGCGCCGGCTCGTGCTCGGCCTCGACCTGCAGGGCGGCTCCTATCTGCTGCTGGCCGTCGATTCCAACTATGTGAAGAAGGAAAAGCTCGACCAGGTGCGCGACGACGTCCGCCGCACGCTGCGCGACGCCAAGATCGGCTATACCGGTCTTGCGGTCCGCAACGATGCGGTCGAGGTGCGCGTCAGCAAGGACACCGACCAGCAGACGGCGTTGTCCAAACTGCGCGAACTGGCGCAGCCCCTGGGCGGGCTGCTCGGCTCCAACGGCCAGCGCAGTCTCGAGGTCAGCGATGCCGGCGGCGGGGTGATCCGGCTGGTGGTCCCGCAAGCCGCGATCAACGATCGCATCCGTCAGACCATCGAGCAGTCGATCCAGATCGTCGAGAAACGCGTCAACGAGCTCGGCACCGTCGAGCCGGTCATCCAAAGGCAAGGCACCGACCGCATTTTGGTGCAGGTGCCGGGCCTGCAGGACCCGACGCATCTGAAGGAGCTTCTGGGCAAGACCGCCAAGATGGAATTCCGGATGGTCGACAGCACCGTGTCGCCGGATCAGGCGCAGGCGGGCAGGGTGCCGCCGGAATCCGAAGTCCTGATGAGCACGTCCTCGCCGAAGGTGCCCTATGTCATCAAGAAGCAGGTGCTGGTCTCCGGCGGGGATCTGACCGATGCGCAGCCCGGTTTCGATCAGCGCACCAGCGAGCCGGTCGTCAATTTCCGCTTCAATACCGCCGGATCGCGCAAGTTCTCGCAGGCGACCACCGAGAATGTCGGGCAGCCTTTCGCGATCGTGCTCGACAATGAGGTGATCTCGGCGCCCGTGATCCGCGAGCCGATCACCGGCGGATCGGGACAGATCTCCGGCAATTTCACCGTGCAATCCGCCAACGATCTTGCCGTGCTGCTGCGCGCCGGCGCGCTGCCGGCGCCGCTGACCGTGATCGAGGAGCGCACCGTCGGTCCGGGCCTCGGCCAGGACTTCGATCGAGAAGGGCGAACTCGCGGCCTATGTCGGCTCGATCATGGTCATCATCTTCATGCTCGTGACCTACCGGCTGTTCGGCGTGTTCGCCAACATCGCGGTCGCCATCAACGTCGCGATGATCTTCGGCCTGCTGTCGCTGCTCAACGCGACGCTGACGCTGCCCGGCATCGCCGGCATCGTGCTCACCGTCGGCATCGCGGTGGACTCCAACGTGCTGATCTATGAGCGCATCCGCGAGGAGTTGCGCGGCGGCCGCAACGCGATCTCGGCGATCGACGCCGGCTTCAAGCGCGCGCTGGCGACGATCCTCGACTCCAACATCACCACCTTCATCGCCGCCGCCGTGCTGTTCTATATCGGCACCGGACCGGTGCGCGGCTTCGCCGTGACGCTCGGCATCGGCATCATCACCACGGTCTTCACCGCCTTCACCCTGACCCGCCTGATCGTGGCGTGGTGGGTGCGGTGGAAGCGGCCGCAAAGCGTGCCAATCTAGGAGCTGTTGTGACACACTGGGTTCTCATCGGGCTTGGCATCCTGATCGCGGTGCTGACGGTGGTCGCCGCGCTCGGCTTGTTGCCGGCGTTGCGCATCGTGCCCGACAATACGCATTTCGATTTCACGCAGTTCCGCCGTATCAGCTTCCCGATCTCGGCAACGCTGTCGATCATCGCGATCACGCTGTTCTTTACCCATGGCCTGAATTTCGGCATCGACTTCAAGGGCGGCACGCTGCTGGAGGTGCAGGCCAAGTCCGGCACGGCCGATATTGCCGCGATGCGCTCGACGCTGAACGGGCTGGGGCTCGGTGAGGTCCAGCTACAGCAGTTCGGCGGGGTTGCCAACGTGCTGATCCGCGTCGCCGAGCAGCCCGGCGGCGATGCCGCACAGCAGCAGGCGGTCAGCAAGGTGCGCGGCGCGCTCGGCGATGCCGTCGAATATCGCCGCGTCGAAGTCGTGGGACCGCGCGTCTCCGGCGAGTTGCTGGCCTATGGCATGATCGGCCTGATGCTCGCGATCCTCGCGATCCTGATCTATCTCTGGTTCCGGTTCGAATGGCAGTTCGCGCTCGGCGCGATGATCGCCAACGTCCACGACATCGTGCTGACCATCGGCTTCATGTCGATCTCTCAGGTCGATTTCGACCTCACCAGCATCGCGGCGCTGCTGACCATTCTCGGCTACTCACTCAACGACACCGTCGTCATCTACGACCGTATCCGCGAGATGCTGCGTCGTTACAAGAAGATGCCGATGCCGCAGCTCTTGAACGAGTCGATCAATTCGACCCTGTCGCGCTCGATCATCACTCACGTCACGGTCACGCTGGCGCTCTTGGCGCTGCTCTTGTTCGGCGGCCAGGCCATCCACAGCTTCACCGCGGTGATGATGTTCGGCGTGGTGCTGGTCGGCACCTACACCTCGATCTTCATCGCGGCGCCGATCCTGATCTATCTCGGCGTCGGCGAACATCGGGCCGATTTGCCGGATACGCCGCCGAAGAAATAGCATCGGGCATGGCGCGAAACCGGCCCGCAGGGCTTTAAGCCTCCCGGGTCAGGGCCTATGTCCTGGGTATCACGATGCCGAACACGACAGACGCCCCGCATCTTCCAAGATCGGCGCCGATCGACGCTTACGGCAAGGGCGGGTTCGCCTTTGCGGGGATGTCGCATCGCGGTTCCTTGCTTTGCCTGCCTCAGGCGATCTGGGCCTGGCCGGTGACGAAGCCTGGCGAGATCGATCGCTACACGCTGGAACGCGTGTTCGCTGCGGCCAATCAGATCGACACGCTGATCGTCGGAACCGGAACCGAGGTCTGGCTGCCGCCGCCGGACCTGCGCGCGGCGCTGCGTACGGTCAGCGTGGTGCTGGACACGATGCAAACAGGACCCGCGATCCGTACCTACAACATCATGATCGGCGAGCGGCGGCGTGTCGCGGCCGCGCTGATCGCGGTGCCATGAGCGGCGAGGACACTCACCAGGATTCCGCTGCATTCTGCGCCGATCTCGTCCGCAGCCACGACTTCATCCGCTACGCCTCTACCCTGTTCGTTGCTCCCGATCGGCGGCGGGCGCTGCTCGCGCTCTATGCCTTCAATGTCGAGATCGCCCGTGTGCGCGAGCAGGTCAGCCAGCCGCTGCCCGGCGAAATCCGGCTGCAATGGTGGACGGACATGCTGGCGGACCAGGGGCAGGGCAGCGCCGAGGGCAACCCGGTCGCTGCGGAACTGACGACGTGCCATTGATCAGTTCCTGCTGCCGGTCGGCCCGCTCTCGCGCCTGATCGAGGAGCATCAGTTCGATCTCTATAACGACCCGATGCCGACCATGGCTGCGTTGGAAGGCTATCTCACCGACACGGCGTCGGCGCTGTTTGCGCTGGCGGCGCGGATCGCCGGATCGCCGACCGCGGAGGTCGAGCATGTGGCGCGGCACGCCGGCCTGGCTCAGGGCTTGACCGACGTGATCGCGGCGCTGCCGCGCGACGCCTCGCGGCGTCAATTGTTCGTGCCGCAGCAGTTGCTGGAAAGCCGCGGCGGCAATATGGAAGAGGTGTTCTCGGGAAAAGCGACGCCGAGAATCCGCGCCGCGCTCGACCAGTTGATCGCGGAGGCGCGACAGCATCTCGAAACATCTCTCGCTTTGCTCTCCGACATGCCGCGAGAAATTGCGCCGATCTTCCTGCCGCTCGCAGTCGTGCGCCGCGAGTCCGAGCGGATGTCACGTCCTGACATCGACCCCTTCAAGCCGCTATGTCCGCTCGAGGCTGTCAATCTTGTGGACGTTGTGGCGGGCGTCGAGGTCAGCGGTCTTCAGAGGCCGGTAGCGTCGCAGTGGTGCAGCAGGTTGCAGGCTGCTTGCCCCAACGCGCGCGACCCAACATCACTGCGACGATCTGCGTACGGTTACAACGGTAGAATTCTTCCTGGATCTCTGCCGCCCTTTCGTCCGATTTCCGCGATACGAATCGACGGTTTATCGGGCCTTGCAGGAACCCGGGTCGACCGATCTTGCTCGCGCCCTGTTGAGCAGCCGTTCTCTGGAAGCAACGACGGGATGAAGAGGCGATTGTGAAGCGTTATGGGCTGCTGATCGGCGTGTTGCTGCTTGCGTTTCTCGCAGCGTCGAGGGCTGAGCCACCGCAGTCCCAGGACGTGGTCACCATCGATGGAGCCCCCTGCAACCGGTTTTGCCAGTTCTATCTGGCGCGGTCGCATGGTCTATCGATGCGAAAATTGGCGGACGATCGTCTGAAAGGCCGCGAAGCTTTGTCGTCGCCTGCGAATCGGGACCGCTTGGCAAAAGTGGCCGCAGCGCGCAATGAAATGCCACAGACCAGAACTGCAGCCTTGCAATCGGAAAGCTCTGACGCCCAGAACTCGCGCGAGGGCGCCGATATTCATCCGGAATCCAGCCCGATGAGCTTAAAGGAGCACCTCGCGACGGCTGCTGCGGTCGCGGAACATTTGACGATTACGGTCAGCGCCGCATCCGAACTGAAGGCCATGAATGGTGATCGCTTCGATCGCCTTTCGATTGCGGCAGCCGGCAAGGGCAAGCGCGATGCCGCAGCCGCGAGCCCGGCGGATACCCGCGTCGCGCTGGTGATTTCCCGTCCTGAGATCAAGTCGATATCGTATTTGACCCGCACATACGTCGCGATCGATGGCGAGCGCTCCGGAAGTGCAAACAGTCTTCGGACCGCCCTGGTGGCCGCAGGCGCGATCGATGTTCAGGTGGATCCCGGCAAGGCGAGCGCGATCGATCGGCTGATCCAGGGAGAAGTTCTGGCTGCGGTGCTCACGTTTGTGTCGGCCGATGCGGCGAGAGCGTTTCCGGATATCGATGGGTTCAAGATCTACCGGATCCCACTGCCGACACCTCATTCGTGAGGCACAGCGTTTTCGAGCGGAGTGGGTCCGCTTCTCCACGTCCCGTCGGGACTGCGATCATCAGGCCGACGGCAGCTTGAGATCGGCCGCCTCGAAATTGAAGCGGTCGCGCAGGTTCTTGCGGGAGTCCAGGATATCCTTCAGGAACGCGCGGTCTGTCTCGCTCGTCATCATCGGTTCGATCAGGTCGAGCTGATTCATCGCGACAAGCTGCAGGATCTCGGTGCGCGGCCGGCCGCTCGAATCGCGCGGCAGCGCTTGCACCACCTGGATGTGCTCCGGCGGCTTGGGCCCTTTCGCAGCGGCGAGTTCATTCTGCAATTGCGCTTCCAGCGCCGTGCGATCGGCCTCGACAAAGGCATAGAGGCCGACGCCGGTGCGCCGGTCGGCAAAGGCGACGATCGCGGCGTCGCGGACTTCGGGATTCCTTCGGATCAGATCGATCAGCACCGGTGCATCGTTGACCAGCCGCCGCCCGCCGCCCTCGCGATCGGTGAAATTGAACAGGCCGCGGGTGATCGCGCGATAGACCTTCTTGCCGGTCATCAGCCAGACGCGGGCGACCAGCGATTTTCGGGCGAGGATCTTGCGCTCCTTCGGCGTCAGCGCCTGCGGCGTGTAGGTGCGCTTGTGCTTCAGGAGGTGACGCAGATCCTCATAGGCTGCGATGCGGAAGACCCGGCTGCGCGAGCTGAAGCAGGCGGCAAGCTGGAAGTCGGTGAGATAGCATTGGCCGTCGACGCCGCGCAGCCAGTTCTGCTCCTTGGCGAGATCGTTGTGGCAAATGCCGGCGCGATGCAGCCGATACAGCGCCGTCTTGGCCGAGCGGAAATAGGCGATGTCGCCGTGCGGTTTTGCGAGATGCAGTGCGACGCCGTCGATGAAGCCGCGCATCAGCGCGCGCTCGCCCGCCCACAGCAGCTCCGGACCGACATCGAGGCCTTTGGCGAGCGTCAGCGCCTTGCGTTCACGCGCAAACAGATGCCGCGCCAGCACGAATGACCACCACGGCACCTGATCGAGCCTGCGCAGCACCGCATCGACCTCGCCGCGATCGCTGCGGAACCGGCCGCGCTCGACGGTCGAGAATACGTCGCGCTTGAGCAGCACGCCTTCGATCCAGCGCGCCGACAGAATCTCGGCGTCGTTCTTGGGCAAACTCATGAGACGCTCACGCCGCCGCTGCGATCCGCAGGTTCTCGGCGATCCAGCGGTCGAGATCCGACAGCGCCCGCGCGCTGATCGCCTGCTTCTTCGCCACCGTCTTCTCGTTGCCGCGCAGCCGCGTGCCGTCGGCCTTCTTGGTCGGCGCTTGCGCCAGCGGTGGGAACAGTCCGAAATTGATGTTCATCGGCTGGAACGAGCGGCTACCCGGCTCGATGGTCTCGAGATGGCCGCCGGTGATGTGACCGAGCAGCGCGCCGAGTGCGGTCGTCGGCGGCGGCTGATCGAGCTGCCGGCCCTGCGCGTCGGCCGCGGCGTAGAGCCCGGCGATCAGGCCGATGCTCGCGGATTCCACATAGCCCTCGCAGCCGGTCATCTGGCCGGCGAAGCGCAGCCGCGGCGCCGCGCGCAGCCGCAGCTGGTTGTCGAGAAGCTTCGGCGAGTTGAGGAAAGTGTTGCGATGCAGACCGCCGAGGCGGGCGAACTCCGCCTTTTCGAGGCCGGGGATAGACCGGAAGATCTGCTGTTGCGCGCCATATTTCAGCTTGGTCTGGAATCCGACCATGTTGTAGAGCGTGCCGAGCTTGTTGTCCTGGCGGAGCTGCACGACAGCGTAGGGCTTGGTCGTCGGATCGTGCGGATTGGTCAGCCCGACCGGTTTCATCGGTCCGTGCCGGAGCGTCTCATGGCCGCGCTCGGCCATCACCTCGATCGGCAGGCAGCCGTCGAAGTAAGGCGTGCTGGTCTCCCACTGCTTGAAATCGGTCTTTTCGCCCGCGAGCAACGCGGCGACGAAGCCGTCATACTGCTCCTTGCTCATCGGGCAATTGATGTAGTCGGCGCCGGTGCCGCCAGGTCCGGCCTTGTCGTAGCGCGATTGGAACCACGCCACCGACATGTCGATCGAGTCCCTGTGCACGATCGGCGCGATGGCATCGAAGAAGGCGAGCGCGTTCTCGTCGGTCAGGGTGCGGATTGCGTCCGCCAGCGGCGCCGAAGTGAGGGGCCCGGTCGCGACGATCACGTTGCTCCAGTCCGGCGGCGGCAGGCCGGCCACTTCGCCACGGCTGATATCGATTCGCGGATGCTCATGCAGCGCCCTGGTGACGGCCGCGGCAAATCCCTCGCGATCGACCGCAAGCGCGCCGCCGGCCGGCACCTGGTTGGCATCGGCCGCGCGCATGATCAGCGAGCCGAGCCGGCGCATCTCGGCGTGCAGCAGCCCGACCGCGTTATTGGCGGCGTCGTCGGAGCGGAAGGAGTTGGAGCAGACGAGCTCGGCTAGTCCGTCAGTGCGATGCGCCTCCGTCATCCGGTCCGGGCGCATTTCGTGCAGGACGACGCGAATACCGGCTTGCGCGACCTGCCAGGCGGCTTCGGAGCCTGCGAGCCCGCCGCCGATGATATGAACGATGTCGGAAGTCAATGTGGTGCCGCTCATGGGCGCGGGCTTTAGCGCGTTTTCAGCAGCAGCGCACCTGCGGCGGCAGGAAAGATTGAGAGAAAAGATCGAGACAAAAAATCGAGAGAAAAGATCGGGAGAAGATAGAGAGGACGAGAACGCCCGCCACGAGGCGGGCGTTATCCGTCAGTTCGGACGGCTGAAACGCGAATCAGCCGTTATAGCTGCCTGCCGCAACGCGCGGAATGTCAGAACGGTCGAGGCCGATGTCGGCCAGTTCGCGATCGCTGAGCTGGGAAAGCTCGGCAACATTACGCTGATAGTCACGGAAAGCCTGGATCATGCGGATGAGCGAGAGCAGCATTGGTAGTCTCCTGGGTAGTTCGATTCAGCTCTTGAGGGAGCTTCATCGTTGAAGTGAATGTAGATTGGAATTGTGCATTGCGAAAGTCACGATGGTGCGATGCAGCTAAACCCCTAGCGCATAGCTAAAATAAGGGACGATTAAGCTTTCGGCATAGCTGGTGCTAAAATCGCCGTCGCGCGTCGGAATCCCATAAAAACCACGTGAAATCACGGCTTTACAAGAATGGTAAACAACCGGTGACTGCCCTGAAATGGGGTCGGAGGTGGGCTTATTCAAGGCGAAAGTCTGTTCGCTGGCGATTTTGGCTCATCCGGACGCATGCGTGATTCGCATGCACCTCGTTCGAATGAATGAACTTTAAGCCACTCTTTTTTGAAGCTGCCAAGTTTAGCTGCGTTTTAGCGAAGAGAGTTCCGTTCTGATAGTTCCGCACCTTGATGCAACCGCCGACTATCGACAACGACTGTGTGCGGCTCCCCAACCACCAGAATCACCGCACCTCCGGCCTCGCGTTCCTTGGCGTGATCAGAGGAACTGACCGTCGCCTGATCGAGCGACTGAGTCGCGAGCCGCGATGCGGTTTTCGACAATGACGTGCAAACACAAAAGCGAAGCGCAGCAGCATTCGCTGTCGATCATGTCGCGCGTCGCGCGCTGCAGCGCCGAAATATCTTACTGAGATGTAATGAAAACATCACCGCGTGCATGAGGGATCTGCAGCACGCGTCGATCACGTCGAAATCGCGCGAAATTTATTCGGTAACCGCGAGTTGATCAGAGAGAGAATTATTTCACAGATTCCGGCAATGGAGCCGGATCTGTCTTAAAAATAAGAGGAAGTAACATGCTCAAGAAGTTACTCGGGGCGGCCGCGGTGGCTGCTGTTGCGTTTGCCGTCGTTCCTGCGCAGGCCGCGAAGATGGGAGGCGGCTGCAGCAGTGCCAATCTCGAAAAGACCGAAACGACCCTGGAGGCCATGCCTGACGGCGACGCCAAGTTCACGGCGCAGAAGGAAGTGGCCGCTGCGCAGGAAGCCATGCTGGCCAACAAATGGGGCGCTTGCAGCGCGCATCTCGCCAAGGCGATCCACGCCGAAGGGGCCAAGTGATATCCACAAGTGATACCCACAAGTGAAACTCACAGCTAAGCTCTACACATAAGCTTCAAGGGGCAGGGGGCCGGTCGCAATGGGCGATCGGCCCTTGCAGTGATCGCGTTTTCCGAATCATGGCGAATGCGCAAGCTGGGTCGCGAAATAGGCGATGGTTCGCGCGTAGACCTCGCTCTTGTTCCACTGCTGCAGCACCGCAAAATTCGGGCTGCCGGGCTGCCAGTCCTTGCCGCGCTTCCAGCCATAGCCCGCGAGATAGTTCGCGGTCGAAGCCAGCACATCCGGTGCGCTGCGCATCAGATCGCGCCGGCCGTTGCCGTCGAAATCGACGGCGTATTTGATCCATGACGACGGCATGAATTGCGTCTGGCCGATTTCTCCGGCCCAGGCGCCGCGCATCTCCGACGGCGCGAGGTCGCCCCTTTCGACGATGCGCAAGGCATCCATCAGTTCCGCGCGGAATTCGTCGCCGCGCCGACAATCAAAGGCCAGCGTCGCGAGCGAGCGGAGCGTCTGGAATTTTCCGGTGTTGACACCGAAATCCGTCTCCAGCCCCCAGATCGCAACCAGCACCTCGCCCGGCACGCCATAGGTCTCTTCGATGCGCGACAGCACCGAGCCATACTGCTTCATCATGTTCGATCCGCGGGTCAGGCGTGGCGGCACCATGCGGCCGGAAAATTCCTCGAAACTCTGAGCTGAACACCTTCTGCGACTTGTCGCGGGATAGAACGTTCTGATCGAGCGTCACGCCGTTCAAGCCGGTGTTGATGGCGGCCTGCGAGATCCCTTTGCCGGCCGCCTCGGTCTTGAAGTCGCCGAGCCACGCCTCGAAGCTCCCGCTGCCGCACGTGGCCGCAGACGCAGGCAGCGCGGCGATAGCGAGACTGCCGCCAAATGCAGCGGCCAGAGCGAGGCGAGCGAAGGTCATCGAAAACACCGGTTGCAAAGAATTTGGGACGGATGTGAGCCCAGGACATGTTGGGGTCAACCCCGGCCATGGCAAGGACCGCGGGCAGGCGGCCATCATGGCGATCAATCACCGGGAGAATATTACCGGGAGGCGTCGCAGGCTCGGAGCTCCGAAGGTATGTACTGATTTCGCGTTCACTTCGTATCATCGCGTCCGGATCGCCGGCCGCCCGATGGCGACCGGCAATCTGGTCACACGCTGTAGCTAAGCGTCGTCGCGGCGCCGCCATGGGAACAGGTTGGCCGGGAAGTCCGCGGCCGGCTTACGCTCGCGCGGTGGGCGCGGCGGGATCGGACGCGCATTCGGATCGACGGCGATGACCTTGCGGTAGAGATGCCAGGTGGCGTGTCCGAGCACCGGGATGACCACGGCCAGTCCCAGGAAGAACGGCAGCGAGCCGACGACGAGGAGCACTGCGACGATCATGCCCCAGGCTGCGATCGTGACCGGGTTCTTGGCCGCCACGCGCAGCGAGGTGACCATGGCTTCGCCGGCGCTGGCATGGCGATCGAGCATCATCGGGAACGACACGACGCTGATGCAGAGCGCGACCAATGCGAACAGGAAGCCGACGCCGCAGCCGACCACGATCAGCCACCAGCCTTGCGATGTCGTGAACACGCGCTGGACGAAATCGGAAGCGCTCGCCGGGCCCTGATACCCGAACACCGCAATGTAGATCGCCTGAGCTGTCGCGACCCAGGTCACGAACAGCGCGAACAGCAGCGTGCCCAGACCGAGCATGGCGCCGAAGGAGGGTGATCGCAGCACGTCGAGCGTGTCCCAGGCGGACGGTTCCTCTCCGCGCTCGCGGCGGCTGCTCAGCTCGTAAAGCCCGAGGGCTGCGAACGGGCCAAGCAGCGCGAAGCCCGCGGCCAGCGGGAACAACAGCGGTATAACGGCATAGCCGAACACCGCGCGCGCGAGCACGAGGCCGAGTACCGGATAGATCACGCACAGGATGATGGCGTGGCTGGGAATGGCCTGGAAATCCTCCCAGCCGGCGCGCAGCGCCGCGCGCAGGTCGGACAGCCCGATGCTGCGGATAACGGGTCCAGCCGCCGCGTCCGGCGTTGGCTGAACCTGTGCTGGAACATTGTCTTGGTATGCTGTGGCCATGGCCGTCACTCCCTCGCCGCAGCGGCCCTTCTGCTGCGCCGGGCGAGGCACAAGCGGCCGTCTGCCGAATGATCACAATCACGGCCAGACGCGAACCCTGTGCTGGCCGTGTCGCGAACTGAACGCCCACCATACGCCGAAAGCGTGTCGCCGTGACTCACGCCTGGGTGAAAATCGATGCCGCGGTGCAACCTTGGATGCGACAGATGCGTCATTTCATCGTCACTCCGTCTCGGCTAAGCTCTGAAGGAGTTGTCGACCAGCGCTGGTACGATGAGAGCGGGCAGCCAAGTTCCCCCGTGCCCGTCGCCATAAATAAGATCCGTTCCGGCCTTTCACACGAACCGTAGTCCATTGGGAGCAAACGATGAGCATTTTCGGAAAGATCATGGGCGCGATTTTTGGCCATGAGGCCAGCGCCACGCCGGCAGGCAGCGGTTCGACTCCAACTGGTTCGGCTCCTGCAGGTTCGACTCCAGCCAGCTCGACTTCTGCCGGTTCGGCCCCGGCCGGCACCAAGGCGCCGAGCGGCACCGCATCTTCGGCCGCGCCGGCAAGCGCACCGGCCAAGACGGTGGATGTCGCGCCGATCCTCGACAAGGCGGTCGCCGCGCACAAGGAAAAGCTGGAATGGCGGACGTCGATCGTCGACATGATGAAGGCGCTCGATATCGATTCGAGCCTCGCCGCTCGCAAGGAGCTCGCCAAGGAGCTCGGCTATACCGGCGACACCAACGATTCCGCGAGCATGAATGTCTGGTTGCACAAGCAGGTGATGGCCAAGCTCGCGGCCAACGGCGGCAAGCTGCCGCCGGAGATCAAGCACTAGTTTTTCCGTCGCGAACGGCAACAGCGAAAGGCCCGCCTCGCGCGGGCCTTTCTGCATCAGCGCGTGTAGACCGGCACGAGCGCTGTCGCGCGCTCCACCTGCGCCCAGGCCGCTGCGCTCAACTCCCCGCGGTTCAGCCCGATATCGTGCAGCATGTGATCGTCGAGGCTTTCGATGCTGAAAAGCTGGGCGCGATAGCGAAGGTAGCGCTGAACCGCTCCGAACAAAGTCGCGAGCAACATGGCCGCCGTCTCCCGAGATGATGAGTTTGACCCCGCAACTAGTGCGTGCGGCTCGTATCGATCGGGTTAACGGGCGTTTGTGCTCTGGAAAAAGGTGGCATTTCACCGTAATCGTACGGCCGGCGAAGGCTGCTGAAGGTCTTCGCAATACCGGGATACGGTCAAGAGTTGGAGAAATACGATGACGGTCAACCGCAGAACGATGCTCGCCACCGGCGCGCTGGCGCTCACGGGAGCGGCGGCGAGCGTGCGGGCGGAGGCGCAAGCCGGTCCGAAACCGATTTTCCAGGTCGCCGCGACGACGATCCCGATCGTCGGCGAGACCGACGTGTTCCCGGTCCGCCGCATCTACTGCATCGGCCGCAACTACGCCGCTCACGCGATCGAGCGCGGCTCCGATCCGAACCGCGAGCCGCCGTTCTTCTTTCAGAAGCCTACGGACGCGATCCAGAACGTCGCGGTCGGGCAGGTCGCCGACCATCCCTATCCGTCGCTGACCAAGAACTATCACCACGAGGTCGAACTGGTCGCCGCGCTGAAATCGGGCGGCACGAACATTCCCGTCGAAGCGGCGCTCGATCATGTCTATGGCTACGCGCTCGGCCTCGACATGACGCGGCGTGACCTGCAGAACGGCATGGCCGCCGAGAAGAAGCCCTGGGAGATCGGCAAGAGCTTCGATCATGCCGCAGTCCTCGGACCGATCCATCCCGTCGGCAAGGTCGGCCATCTGAGCAAGGGCGCGATCTCGCTCGCAATCAACGGCACGGTGCGGCAAAGCTCCGACCTCGACAAGATGATCTGGAGCGTCGCCGAGCAGATCGCGAAGCTCTCCGAAGCATTCGAGCTGAAGGCCGGCGACATCATCTATTCGGGCACGCCGGAAAATGTCGGGCCGGTGGTGAAGGGGGATGTTCTCCTCTGCAAGTTGGAGGGGTTGCCGGACATGTCGATCAGGATCGTTTAGCTACCG
Organism: uncultured Alphaproteobacteria bacterium; assembly: GCA_963786015.1. Taxonomy (GTDB): domain Bacteria; phylum Pseudomonadota; class Alphaproteobacteria; order Rhizobiales; family Xanthobacteraceae; genus Bradyrhizobium. Next base: position 86,229 of record CAWAXO010000026.1, read on the forward strand.
TCGTTCCGGGGCGCGCGAGGCGCGAACCTCAGATGCGCAATTGCGCATCGGGGAACTCGCGATTCCGGGTTCGATGCTAATCGACGCCCCGGAATGACGGTGTGCGGACAGTCACATCACGCGACAAGATCCGCTTCCTCCGGATGCTTGCGCAGATAATCCACCACGAAACCGCAGCCGGCGATGACCTTGTGTCCGTCGGCGCGGATCAGGTCCAGCGCACCCTTGACCAGTTCGGACGCGATGCCGCGGCCGCGCAGCGCGGCTGGCGTTTCCGTGTGCGTGATGATCACGGCCTGCGGTGTCAGCCGGTAATTGGCAAATGCCACGCCGCCTTCGACGTCGAGCTCGAAGCGGTTTCTCGTCTTGTTGTCGCGAACGATGCTGGCCGTCATGAGCGAAACCTTTCTGCGTCTGAAGTCATGATCGATGTGGGAGTTGATCGGCCGCCGTGCAAATCGGACCATCGCAGCTATGATTTCAGGAGATCCTGATATGCGGGATGCTTGCCGATCCAGCCTTTGACGAAGGGGCACTCCGCAATCACCTTCATTCCATCGGCTCGCACCTGATCAAGTGCGCCCTGAACGAGTTCTCGAGCCGACGCCTTTGCCGCCGAGCTCCGGCGGGACTTCAGTATGCATGAAGGTGACGACCTTGCCGTCGGTCTCGTAATGGGCCGTCGCAAGATGGCCGTCACTCCTGAGCTCGAACTGATGCTGCGCATGATTGTTGACGATGTCGTTCATCACGGGATCTCCGACAAGCTGATTTTCAGGAAGCCTTGGCCGTACGCGGGCGTCATTGGCTGGCCCTTGCAGGGTATTGCCTGATGGCGATAAACATGAGGACAAGGCTCGTTTCAAGACGGGCATTGTGTGTCGTCTGGATCAGGAAAATCCCCATGAAGCTCGTGTTGACCGTGCTCGGTGTCGTTCTGCTGATCATCGCGGGCATGTATGTCGTGGTTCCGGCCGACCAGTTGCCGAGTTTCTTCCCGGGCCATGAGGACGGCGTGACGCGGGTGCATATGAAACACGGCATCGCCTCCGGCGTGGTCGGCATCATCCTGCTCGCTGCCGGTGTCTGGATGGGCCGTAAATGAGCGCGGCCGGCGACCGGGCCGCGCCGCACGGCGGCATGGCGCGCATGTCGCGCCGCGTGATGAATCTCGCTTACCTCCTGACGCAGAATGCACGCCGGCACGGCGATCGCGCGGGCTTTGTCTGGGGCGAGAAATCCTGGAGCTGGCGCGAGATCGACGCTGCGGTCTCCGCGCTTGCGGCAGCGCTCGCGGCGCGCGGTATCGGAAAGGGCGACCGCATCCTCGTGCATTCGAAGAATTGCGAGGAGATGTTCTGGTCGATGTTCGCGGCGTTCCGGCTCGGCGCGGTCTGGGTGCCGACCAATTTCCGCCTGATGCCGGACGAGGTCGCCTATCTCGCCACGGCGTCCGGCGCGAAGGCGTTTCTGTGCCATGGTGATTTTCCCGAGCATGCAAAGGCGGTGTCCGATGCCGCCTTCATTTGGCGGATCGGCGAGGGCGATTTCGGCGAGCAGTCGCTTGGCGACGCGATCAAGGCGCATGCCGGCGCGGAGGTCGCGAATGTCGCGGTCGAGCATGACGATCCCTGCTGGTTCTTCTTCACGTCCGGCACCACCGGCCGCTCCAAGGCGGCGGTGCTGACCCACGGCCAGATGGCGTTCGTCATCACCAATCATCTCGCCGATCTCACGCCCGGCACGACGGAGCAGGATGCGGCACTGGTGGTCGCGCCGCTCTCGCACGGCGCCGGCGTGCATCACCTGATGCAGACCGCGCGCGGCGCCAAGACCGTGCTGCTGCCGACCGAGAAGTTCGACATCGCCGAGGCGTTCCGGCTGATCGAGACGCACCGCGTCAGCAATCTCTTCACCGTGCCGACCATCCTGAAGATGATGGTCGAGCATCCCGCGGTCGACAAATTCGATCACTCCTCGCTGCGCCATGTGATCTATGCCGGCGCGCCGATGTATCGTGAGGACCAGAAGACCGCGCTGCAGAAGCTCGGCAAGGTCATCGTGCAGTATTTCGGGCTCGGCGAGGTCACCGGCAACATCACCGTGCTGCCGGCGGCGCTGCACGAGGAAGAGGACGGACCCGCGGCGCGGATCGGCACCTGCGGCTTCGAGCGCACGGGCATGCAGGTCTCGATCCAGGACGATCAGGGTCGCGAGCTCAAGCCGTTCGAGACCGGCGAGATCTGCGTGATCGGACCTGCGGTGTTCGCCGGCTATTACGACAATCCCGAAGCCAACGCGAAGGCGTTTCGCGACGGCTGGTTCCGCACCGGCGATCTCGGTCACGTCGATGCGGAGGGCTTCGTCTACATCACCGGCCGCGCCTCGGACATGTACATCTCCGGCGGCTCCAACATCTATCCGCGCGAGGTCGAGGAGAAGATCCTCACTCATCCAGGGATCGGCGAGGTCGCCGTGCTCGGCGTGCCCGATCCGGTCTGGGGCGAGGTCGGCGTGGCCGTCTGCGTGCCGCGCGAAGGCTCTGCTGTGACGGAAGCGGAGATGGCGGCGTTCCTCTCGCCGAAAGTGCCGCGCTACAAGATGCCGAAGCGGTTCTTCTTCTGGGATGCGCTGCCGAAATCCGGCTACGGCAAGATTCCGAAGCGGCTGGTGCGGGACGAGCTCGAAACGCGCGGGTTGCTCGATCTCACCACCAAACAAGCGGGTTGACCGGGGCTGGAGATGCGGCGCATTCAACAGCCGGGTCGGGCTATCCCCGAGCGCATCCAATGGGTGGAGGCGCGCGGCCGCGCTTTTTCCTTCACGCTCGAAGCAGGCCTGCCGCTGCTCGAAGCCGCGCGGCGCGGCTTTGCGGCCGCAAGGCTTTTCCAGCGGCACCCTGAACATCAAGGGCGGTGCGCTCGGGCCGTTCGCCTATGTGATGCCGGCGCTGTCGAAAACCAGCGACTACGCGGCGTTCTACAGCGAGACATTCCGTCCGCAAGGCGTCACGCAACTCAAGCTCGCCACCATGACCTTCGGCATGCGCGACGGCGCGCCGTTCTTCCATTGCCACGGCCTGTGGCGCGAGGCGGACGGGCGCGTCAATGGCGGGCATATGCTGCCGGAGGAGACGGTCGTCGCCGAACCCTTCGCGGTCGAGGCGTTCGGCATCGATGGCGCAATGTTTGCCGCGGAGCCCGATCCCGAGACGGGCTTCAAGCTGTTCGGGCCGGTCGCAAGCGAGGCGAGGGGAGCTGATACGACGAGCCGCGCGTTTGCGCTGCGGCTGCGGCCGAACCAGGATTTTGCCGGAAGCCTGGAGACGTTCTGCCGCGACCGCGGCATTGCGCGCGCAAGAATTCACGGCGGCGTCGGCTCGACCATCGGCGCCCGATTCACGGATGGCCGTATCGTCGAGCCGTTTGCGACCGAGCTTGCGATCACCTCCGGCACCATCGCGCCCGGAACGAGCGGCGCGCTCGAAGCCGGCCTCGACATCGCGCTGGTCGACTACACCGGCGGCATCGCCGAGGGACGGCTGGTGCGCGGCGACAATCCCGTGCTGATGACGATGGAGCTGGTGCTCGAAGCGGTTTAGCGCGCTTGCGCACATCGACATTGATGTCGAGACCCACTTGGTTGCGGGCGATGTTCTTGGTACGTTCGAGTTGCGCTTTTCGTCCGTGAGACCCTCACATGAGTTCGCGACGTCATCGAACGATCAACCTGCCTGCACCTTATCTCCGGCGGCTTTGGCTCGATCCGGCGCGCATCACCAATCGCGAGGCCTATCCCTGTTGTCTTCCGTTCCTGAGGGATGATTTCGAGCTGCGTTTCGAACGCGCCATCACCATCATCGTCGGCGAGAACGGCACCGGGAAGTCGACGCTGCTGGAGGGGATCGCGGCGCTTGCCGGCTATGACGAGGCCGGCGGCGGCAAGGGTTACATGCCGGTCGATCATTCGCTGGCGTTGGAAAAGATGGGCGGCGCGCTTGTCGCAGGCGTTGCGCGCGAGCTGGCTGCCGAAGATCACCTATGGCTGGTTCTTCCGTGCCGAGAGTTTTTTCTCCGTTGCGCGCTATTTGGATGCAGGCCAACATTCCGACACCGGATTTGCCTCGCAGCACGCAACCAGACTTTCTCTCCTATTCGCACGGCGAGGGTTTTCTGCGCTTCTTCGAGGAGCGCTGCCAGAGGCAAGGCTTCTTCATCTTCGACGAGCCGGAATCCGCGCTGTCGCCGTCGCGCCAGATCGAGTTCCTGAAGCTTTTGCGGCGGATGGACGAGTCCACGCATTGCCAGGTGATCATGGCCACGCATTCGCCCGTCCTGATGGCCTATCCCAACGCCACGCTGCTGCGGCTGTCGAAAGACGGCCTCGAAGCCACGACCGTCGAGCAGACCGATCACTACAAGACCCTGCGCGAGTTCTTCGACGATCCCAGGGGATTCGTGGAAGCCGCGATCGCGGAGTGATGCGTGCCGTTGTCGTCCTCGCACCCCTTCCTCCGTTGTCGTCGCCCGACTTGATCGGGCGATCCAGTATTCCAGAGACGGCTGTGCCTGAGCCGAGAAGCCGCGGCGTACCGGATGCCCGCCTTCGCGGGCATGACGAGTGAGAGGATGTGAAGTCCGCATTCTCGCGGCGCATGGCGTCCGAGTTTTTCCATCGATCCACCCTCATCGAAAACAGAGGGCGCAGGGAAGGCCGGGTGTCGGCTGACACCCATGGTCCGCGTGCAACAAAAAGCACGCGGCAGAACCACAGGTTCAGCCGGAACAACCGGCCTTCCCCGCGCAATGGTTTTAACGGCTTCCTTCGTGCTCTCCCCGGTGAGACCGGGCTTTGTTGTCACCGCCGCTTTGCGTCATCTCGCAAAACTCAGCACCTGCATCGGGGCGCCGGGACCACACGACTTCGCCGTCCGCGATATCATCAGTCGTCTGCTGCGATATCGCGTCCATCGCATCCCGCTTCCAACGTTCGTGACGATCGCGAAGCGCCCCTCTTATCGGAGGCGGGACGTGCAGATCATCGTTCTGATTTGCCCGACATGGCAACGCCCGTCGGGATGCGACATGTTGGCACGACGGGCAGTTTACGCATGACATGCATGCGCTGCCTGCGCTCTCTCTGCCGCGCTGTGTGGATCTGTAGGGTGAGCACGGCGCTTTGCGCCATCCTTGCGGACTGCGATGGATCAAGCTGAATGCAAACTTTCTCCTCGGTCGTCCCTGCGTGCGCGAGGACGACGGCGTCGCGTCTCACATTGCCGTCGGGAATGGTGCGCTGGCACCAGAACTCTGGAATGACGGTGGGGGGTTGATCGTCGCCACGAACCGGTCTTTTTTGCTGCGACAATGGTCCGTCATGTAAGATGGCATCGCCGCGCACCGCGCGGACGACAAGAAACGCAAGAGACGATTTGAGGAAACGAGATGAGGATGACGATCGCGAGGGTGGCGGCCGGGCTAATGGTGCTGGCTATCGTGGGGACGGCGTGGGCGCACGGGCCGACGCGCCGGAAGGTGCTGGAATCGACCGAGATCAATGCGCCGCCCGCGAAGGTATGGGCCGTGATCGGCAATTTCCAGGACATCAACTGGCTCGAGCCGGTCGCCAAGACCGAGGGCGAGAAGGGCAACGAGATCGGTGCGACACGGCGGCTGACGCTGAAGAACGGCGCGACCGTCGATGAAGAACTCTACAAATTCGACGCCGAGAAGATGAGCTATTCCTACAGGATCACTGCCGTCGACGTGAAGGTGCTGCCGGTGACGAACTACTCGTCGACGATCACAGTGTCGCCGAGCGCGGACGGCAAGGGCAGCCTGGTCGAATGGGCCGGGGCGTTCTATCGCGGCTTTCCCAACAACGACCCGCCGCCGGAGCTCAGCGACGAGGCCGCCGTCAACGGCGGTGACCGGGCTTTATCACGACGGCCTCGCGGGCCTGAAGAAGAAGATCGAGAGCGGAAGCTGATCGTGCGTTGTCTCGTTCTCGCGGCCGCGCTTGCCGGCATCGGCGGTGCGCAGGCCGAGGAGGCGTTCGTCACCAACCAGCTCAGCGATAATCTGACCGTCGTTGATCTCGCGACCGCCCAGCCGGTCGCGACGATCGCGATCGGCGGCAAGCCTGCGGGCGTCGCGGTCGCGCCGGACGGGCGCTTCGCCTATGTGACGAGCCCCGACGGCAAGGCCGTCAGCGTGGTCGACGCCACGGCGCGGCAGGTCACCGGCCGGATCGAGGTCGGCGGTGGCCCGCTCGGGATCGCCGTAACGCCGGATGGCGCGACCGTGTTCGTGGCCGACTGGTATGCGGCGGCCGTGCGCGTGATCGACGCCAAAGCGCAGCGCGTCACTGCGAGCATCGCGGTCGGCGCATCGCCCTCGGGCCTCGCGGTGACGCCGGACGGCAAGTTCTTGCTCTCGGCGGACCGCGATGACGACAGCGTCTCCGTCGTCGATATCGCTGCGTGCGAGCGGCGGGCCAGCATCAAGGTCGGCACGCGTCCCTTCGGCGTCACCATCGACGCCGAGGGGACGCGCGCCTACACCGCCAATGTCGGCTCGGACGACGTGTCCGTGATCGATCTGGCGGACGCGCGCGAGATCGGCCGCGTCAAGGTGGGCTTGCGGCCCTACGCGGTGGCGCTGGCGCAGGGACGCGGCTTCGTCACCGACCAGTATGGCGGCACGGTCAGCGTGTTCGATCTCGCAACGCTCGCAACCGATCAAGCGCATCACTGTCGGCGACTATCCGGAAGGCATCGCGGCGACCGCCGATGCGCGCCGCATCATCGTGGCGAACTGGGAGAGCAATACGCTCAGCATCATCGACGCGGAGAAGCTGAAGGTGGTGGGCGAGGTCAAGGTCGGCGACGGGCCGCGGGCGTTCGGGGTGTTCTTGAGGCGATAGATGTCTGCTCCGTCATGCCCGGGCTTGACCCGGGCATCCACGCCTTTCTTTTTTTGACGACACGTGGATGGCCGGGACAAGCCCGGCCACGACGGGTGGCACGATAAGCGCATCCCCTTGTGTTCACGAACGTGGCATCACCAGCGCAGCCGCAATGTCCTCCATCCGCTCGAACACCAGATCCGGCTTGCGGTCGATGAGCGCTTGGCGAGCGGCATAACCCCAGGTCACTGCGCCGCAGGCGATGCCGACGGCGCGCGCGGCTTCGATGTCACGCGTCTCGTCGCCGATCGCGATGGCCTGCGCGGCGTCGACGCGGGCGCGGCGCAGCACGCGGCGGAATTTGGCCGGCTTGCCGAAGATCGAGGCCGCGCAGGCAAAATCGGCGAACAGCATGGCGGAAACACCAAGCTTCTCGCATGCATTGGCCTCCGTGTCGGAGGAGACCAGCGCCAGCCGCAGGCCGTGGGATGCGAGCGTCCACAGCATCGTCTCGACGCCTGCGAACAGCGGAATGCTGGCGGCCTGCTCGGTCTTCAGCCGCCGCATGTGCCGCGCAATGAACGGCAACTTCCACATCGGCACCTCGAGCCGCGACAGGATCTCGCGCGTCGAGGCATGCCGCAGCGACTCGACCTCGCTTTCGACGACCCGGCGAAAGCCGAAGCGGTCGGCGACGTCGTTCAAATTGCGCTGAAACCAGGGAAAGCTGTCGGCCAGCGTGCCGTCGAGATCGAAGATGACAAGAGAGTAGGGCATTCGGCAACTTGAGACGCGACGGCCCGGCGCGGGCGGGAAGCGCATTGCGGAGAGCGAGCAGGGCGCAGCAGCGTTAGCCGATTGCGCCGTGCGGCTCAACGAAACAGGTGGAATGGCTTGGCCATTTTACGCCCATGCCTGCCGCGGCCCACGAAAGTGAGAGCGATGATCACAGGTTGATCACGAACTCGCCCGCGTTTTGTGAGCGTGCATGGCAGGAACGCGCTCGCGTTGCGATGGTTGATGTCCCGCACCAACAGCAAGGAGCGTGTCTCATGCAAAGAAAAATCCAACTGACGGCGCTGGTCGCAGCGTCCCTGATCGCCGGAACGGCCGGCGCGTTTGCCCAAGGATACGATCGTTACGGCAACACGGCGGGCTGGCAGCCCGTCGGCCCCGGATATGAATCCTTCGCCCCGCGGCCGATGTACTACCCCGGCCCCGCGCCATGGGGACGTGGCTACAACGGCAGCAACCATCCGACACCGAGTTCAAGCCAGGGCGACGTCGGCCCCGACGGCAACAACAACGGCACCCTGAGCGGACGCTATCGGCAGTGGTGAGTGAAGCGAAGCCCATCGGTCTCGCGGCCGGTGGGTTTTAAGCCAGCGGCACCGCTCTATCCTTCGTCATTCCGGGACGCGCCTTGGCGCGGGCCCGGAATCGATAACCACAGTTCGGGGTTATGGATTCCGGGCTCGACGCTTGCGCGTCGCCCCGGAATGACGCGGCGAGGTTTTACTCCGCCGCCTCGCTCGCACTTCCGCCGCCGCTGCTCTTCTTCGGCTTGCCCATCTTCGCCAGCACCGGCTTCAAGAACTGCCCGGTGTAGCTCCGCGGCGCCTTGACGATGTCTTCGGGCGGACCCCAGGCGACGATCTCGCCGCCGCCGTCGCCGCCTTCGGGGCCGAGGTCGATGACCCAGTCGGCGGTCTTGATGACTTCGAGATTGTGCTCGATCACCACCACCGTGTTGCCCTGCGAGACCAGCTCGTGCAGCACTTCGAGGAGTTTCTTGACGTCGTGGAAGTGCAGGCCGGTGGTCGGCTCGTCCAGGATGTAGAGCGTGCGGCCGGTGGCGCGCTTTGACAGTTCCTTGGCGAGCTTGACGCGCTGGGCTTCGCCGCCGGACAGCGTGGTGGCCTGCTGGCCGACATGGATATAGTCGAGGCCGACGCGATGCAGCGTCTGGAAGGTGTCGCGCACGCGCGGCACCGCCTTGAAGAATTCGGCGGCTTCTTCCACCGTCATGTCGAGCACGTCGGCGATCGACTTGCCCTTGAACAGCACCTCCAGCGTCTCGCGATTGTAGCGCTTGCCCTTGCAGACGTCGCAGGTGACGTAGACATCCGGCAAGAAGTGCATCTCGATCTTGATGACGCCGTCGCCCTGGCAGGCCTCGCAGCGGCCGCCCTTGACGTTGAAGGAGAAGCGGCCGGGCTCGTAGCCGCGCGCTTTCGACTCCGGGAGACCTGCGAACCATTCGCGGATCGGCGTGAAGGCGCCGGTATAGGTCGCGGGGTTCGAGCGCGGGGTGCGGCCGATCGGCGACTGGTCGATATCGATGATCTTGTCGATATGCTCCAGGCCCTCGATGCGGTCGTGCGGCGCCGCGCCTTCGCTCGCGCCGTTGAGCTTGCGCGCGATGGCCTTGTAGAGCGTGTCGATCAGCAGCGTCGACTTGCCGCCGCCGGAGACGCCGGTCACGCAGGTGAACAGGCCGAGCGGAATCTCCGCCGAGACGTTCTTCAGATTGTTGCCGCGCGCGTTGACGACCTTGAGCGTGCGGCGATGGTTCGGCGGCCGGCGCTCGGGGATCGCGACCGACAATTCGCCGGTGAGATATTTGCCGGTCAGCGACTTGGGATTGCGCATGATGTCGGCAGGCGTGCCTTGGGCTACGATGTGGCCGCCATGCATGCCGGCGCCGGGGCCGATGTCGAGCACGTAATCGGCCAGCCGGATCGCGTCCTCGTCATGCTCGACCACGATCACGGTATTGCCGAGGTCGCGCAGCCGCTTCAGCGTTTCCAACAGCCGCGCGTTGTCGCGCTGGTGCAGGCCGATCGACGGCTCGTCCAGCACGTAGAGCACGCCGGTGAGCCCCGAGCCGATCTGCGAGGCGAGGCGGATGCGCTGGCTCTCGCCGCCCGACAGCGTGCCGGACGAGCGCGACAGCGTCAGGTAGTTCAGGCCGACGTCGATCAGGAAGGTGAGCCGCTCGCGGATCTCCTTGAGCACGCGGGTGGCGATCTCGGTCTGCTGCGCGTTCAATTGTTTCGGAACGCTTTCGAACCATTCGCTGGCACGAATGACCGACATCTCGGAAATCTCGCCGATGTGCTTGTCGCCGACCTTGACGCAGAGCGCTTCCGGCTTCAGGCGATAACCGTGGCAGCCGGCGCAGGGCACGTCGGAGAAATATTTCGCCATCTCCTCGCGCGCCCACTCGCTCTCGGTCTCGCGGTAGCGGCGCTGGATGTTGGTGATGACGCCCTCGAACGGCTTCTTGGTGTCGTAGGAGCGGACGCCATCCTCATAGGTGAACTTGATCTCGTCGTCGCCGGAGCCGTGCAGCAGCGCGGTCTGCGTCTTCTTCGGCAGGTCCTTCCACTTGGCGTCGAGCGGGAACTTGTAGAACTTCGCCAGCGCCGTCAGCGTCTGCAGATAATAAGGCGAGGAAGATTTCGCCCAGGGCGCGATCGCGCCCTTGCGGAGCGTCGCCTCCTTGTCGGGGATGACGAGATCCTCGTCGACATGCTGCTCGACGCCGAGGCCGCCGCATTCCGGGCAGGCGCCATAGGGATTGTTGAAGGAGAACAGCCGCGGCTCGATCTCTGGAATCGTGAAGCCGGAGACGGGGCAGGCGAATTTCTCCGAGAACAGGATGCGCTCGGGGCCGCTCTTGTCGTGGATCTTGGCGGTCTTCTTGTCGGACTTCTTCTCCTCGGCGGCCACCGGCGCGTCGGCGTATTCGATGACGGCCAGGCCCTCGGCGAGCTTCAGCGCGGTCTCGAAACTTTCCGCGAGCCGCTGGCCGATGTCCGCGCGCACCACGATGCGGTCGACCACGACGTCGATGTCGTGCGGGAATTTCTTGTCGAGGACAGGCGCCTCGGCGAGCTCATGGAACGTGCCGTCGATCTTGACGCGTTGAAAGCCCTTCTTGAGATATTCGGCGAGCTCCTTCTTGTACTCGCCCTTGCGGCCGCGCACCACGGGCGCGAGCAGATAGAGCCGCGTGCCTTCCGGCAGCGCCAGCACGCGGTCGACCATCTGCGAGACGGTCTGGCTTTCGATCGGCAATCCCGTGGCGGGCGAGTAGGGCACGCCGACGCGCGCCCATAACAGGCGCATGTAGTCGTAGATTTCGGTGACGGTGCCGACCGTGGAGCGCGGGTTTTTCGAGGTGGTCTTCTGCTCGATCGAAATGGCCGGAGACAGGCCGTCGATCTGGTCGACATCCGGCTTCTGCATCATCTCCAGGAACTGGCGCGCATAGGCCGACAGCGACTCGACGTAGCGGCGCTGGCCTTCGGCATAGATGGTGTCGAAGGCGAGCGACGATTTGCCGGAGCCGGAGAGCCCGGTGAACACCACGAGCCTGTCGCGCGGGAATCTCGACGTCGATGTTCTTCAGATTGTGCTCGCGCGCGCCACGGATGGTGATCGCGCGCTGGCTTGAGGCAGAGTGTTGGCGTCGCGCCTTCAGGATTTCGTCCATATGGCAATTTCCGGGCGCGTCGCTCGCGCGTTCAGGCGCGCTTCGCCGGAAAAGCCCGACACGACGCCAAAGGGGAGATCAAGGTCGGAACGTAGGAAGAACGGGCGACATTTTCCAGTGCCGTGTCCGAATCATCAACGGTTTGTTTGATCGCGGCGTTCCGATGGCGGCATCTGTCAGCAGACGGGGAACTGCTGCAGCGACGGACGCGCGCTGGCGACATGCAAAAGGCCGGCGCGAGGCCGGCCTTTTGTCGATGTTGTCAGGAATGGATCGGTATTTTCAACGAACCGGATTCGGGGCCGGTCCGTTGGATATTCTTTAGAAGTGATAGTTCACGCCGACCTGGCCGGAGTGCAGCTTGATGTCGCCGCTGTTCACGCCGCCGGGGATGATGCCCGAGAAATAGGTTTTGCTGTCGAGGTCGCGATAGAGATATTCGCCCTTGAGCGACCAATGCGGCGCAAACATGTACTCGACGCCGGCGCCGGCGGTCCAGCCGGTGTGGACTTGGCTGTCCGAGACGCTGGCCCCCAGCACGTTCACGCTGGCCTTATTGTCGGCCCACGCGAAGCCGGCGGTGCCGTAGAACAGCACTTGGTCGACCGCATAGCCGAGACGGCCGCGCACGGTGCCGAGATCCTGAATCTTGCTGTCGAGGCTGACAATGCCAGGCAGGCCAACAGTGGAGCTGATGTCGCCCCAGGCGGCGTCCGCCTCGACGCCCAGCACCAGGCTGCCCATCTGCCAGTTGTAGCCAACCGTGCCACCGCCGAAGCCGCCCTTCATGCCGAAGTCATCGTCTTGGCTCGCATAGCCGCCCATCGCGCCGATGTAGAAACCGGTCCAGGTCGGCAGCGGCGCCGCGGCAGGCGCCTTCGTGTAAGTACGTGCAGCGAGATCCGCGGCGACGGCGGGAGCCATCCCCAACGCGGCAAAGCCCACGGTCATCAGCAGAATTTTCTTCATTATTTGCTCCAGTCCCACTTCTTGTTCCGATCCTCTTCGCACGCGACGAGGACCACCCGTTCAGGTTGGCACGCTATAAATCAGGCGGTCCGGAAATACCGTTACCTGAAGGACACAGATAAGGCGGAAATGAGATTTGCTCAGACGGCCGGGAGGGGACAAAAGCGCGGGAGGGCCGACGCGACGCCAGGACACGACCGGCGAGCGGCGGCACGATCGCGTGGGAAAGAGAGCTGGACAAGAGAAAGCTGGAAAAGCGAAAGGCCGGCGCGAGGCCGGCCTTTCGGAAACGAAACGATGCGCGAGCCGCGGATCAGTACTTGGCGATCGTCGGGCCGCCCCAGCGATAGTTCACGCGGACGGTGCCCATGTCGACGTCCTGCTTGATATTGTCAGTGCGCGTGAACGCGCCGCCGGGCGTGGCAAAGCTGACGTTGCGGTTGCCCATGAACAGGTGATCGTATTCCACCCCGACCGACCAGTTCGGCGAGAAGCCGAATTCGAGGCCGGTGCCGACGACGCCGCCCCAACGGGTCTCGGACGCCTGGTCGAACTGAGCGCCAAGCACGAGGCCGTTGTATTTGTTGCCGGTCACGGCCGCGCCGCCCTTCACGTACCAGAGCACGTTATTCCAGGCATAACCGACCTGACCGGTGACGAGGCCGACCGCGTTGATCTTGCTCTGGTTGACGAGGGGGGCGGCAACTCCGCTCGTGTTCGAGCCCTTCAGGTCTGCCCAGTCGCCCTGACCTTCGATACCGAACACAAAGTTGGCGCTCTGCCAGCGATAGCCGATCTGGCCACCGACCACGCCGCCGGTCGCGTCGTGACAGCCTTCGCTCAAGCCCACGATGTCCCAGCAATTGCGGCTCGAAGCGCCGCCGCCATTGATGCCGATGTAGAAGCCGGTCCAGTCGTAGATCGCGGCGACCATCGGGGGCGCTTTTGTATAGGGGCGTGCGGCGAGATCAGCGGCGGCCGCAGGCGCCGCAGCACCGACTGCCATCAGTCCGACAACGCCTAAAAACAAACTCTTCATCGCCCCGTCTCCGGACTTCCTCCGCTTCCGTTGGTCCCCAGAAGCGTCTTGAAAAAACTCAACGCGAACCGCCCATGCGATCCTAAAAGTGGCCGCCAATATACCTTATTCACCCCGAAAGGCAGTCGCCCAAATGCAACACTCGCGACAGAAGTGCGGGGTATCCAGATGGGCTGGAAAGCAATGATTTATCTCGAATTTTTCGGGCAGCACCGCTGATTTTTCGGTTCCATTCGAGCCGCGCGCGGTGTGAGCGCCGCCCGCGCTGCCGGACGTCCCGGAATGGGTCAAGGCCCCATGGAACAAAACTGGAACAATGGCTCGGCCGATGCTATATGTGGAAAACCCGCGAGATGGGCGGGTTGAGGCGGCGGCAAGTGCATCAAGTGTATAGGGTCGCCGCGACGGGCAGGGCAGCCGGCCGAAGGCCCAGGTAGGAAGCCGGAAGGGCTCTAGCAGGCCAGGCGAGAGCGCCGGCGGCAGTGATTTCAAGCGCGGAGAGTGGTGATGGCGGGAAGCGTGAACAAGGTGATTTTGGTTGGCAATCTGGGCAAGGATCCGGAAATCCGGCGGACGCAGGATGGCCGCCCGATCGCCAATCTGAGCATCGCGACCTCGGAGACCTGGCGCGACAAGGGGACCGGGGAGCGCAAGGAAAAGACCGAGTGGCACCGCGTCGTGATCTTCAACGAGGGGCTGTGCAAGGTCGCCGAGCAATATCTGAAGAAGGGCGCCAAGGTGTACATTGAGGGCGCGCTGCAGACGCGCAAATGGACCGATCAGAGCGGCGTCGAGAAATACTCGACTGAAGTGGTGCTGCAGGGCTTCAACTCGACCCTGACCATGCTCGATGGCCGCAGTGGCGGCGGCGGCGGCAGCTTCGGCGGCGACGAAGGCGGCAGCGATTTCGGCATCGGCGGCCCGTCGAGCGCGCCGCCACGCCGCGCGGTCGCGGCCGGCGGCCGCAGCAACGACATGGACGACGACATCCCGTTCTAACCCGCGTGATAGCCACGGTCTCCAGGGGCAGTGTCGAACCGAACCCGGGAGCGGCCGCATCGGGCGTGAAATGCTCCCGTTCAGCCGCAAACGTCCCGTCGTCCCTGCGAACACAGGGACTCATAACCACAGGCTTGAGTTTGTGGCAGCAACGGTGGGACTGCTTTCTTTCCGACAACAAATATCACACGGTACGGGTCCTGCGTTCGCAGGGACGACAGATGAGATCGCTTCTGGAGATGCGTGCATCTCTTAAGCGCAAGGGCGGGAAAGACGGAAAGCCTGCGTAAATCGACACGGCATGCCGATCGGCGCGGCTGTCTTCCGGCCCGACGGGCTGTGCTGAAAACCCACCTCAAACAGCGCTCCCAGGGCCGGTTCCATCACGGCGCGGGCTACCTCTGAAAGGTCCCCTAAGTCACTGGAAAAACGGGCGTAAAAAGCCTTCGCTAAAGTGGCTTCAGGGTGGTGATTGTGCCCTCGATGCGCTATATGATTCCCAGTTAAACTCTGACCGGAATTCTCCTTGTCCGACGCTGAAGATGACAAGCCTGGCGATCCGCCGGCGCCCTCCGATATCCGTCCCGTCTCGATCCTCGATGAGATGAAACGCTCCTACCTCGATTACGCCATGAGCGTGATCGTGGCGCGTGCGTTGCCGGACGCGCGCGACGGATTGAAGCCGGTGCATCGGCGCATCCTCTACGGCATGTATGAAAACGGCTTCGAGTGGAACAAGCCGTATCGCAAGTCGGCGCGCACGGTCGGCGATGTCATCGGTAAGTATCATCCGCATGGCGACCAGTCGGTCTATGACGCGCTGGTGCGCATGGCGCAGGACTTTTCCATGCGCGTGCCGCTGATCGACGGGCAGGGCAATTTCGGCTCCGTAGACGGCGATATGCCGGCGGCGATGCGCTACACCGAATCCCGGCTGACCAAGGTCGCGCAAACGCTGCTCGACGACATCGACAAGGACACCGTCGATTTCCAGCCCAACTACGACAATTCGGAAAAAGAGCCGGCGGTGCTGCCGGCGAAATTTCCGAACCTGCTGGTCAATGGTGCCGGCGGCATCGCGGTCGGCATGGCCACCAACATCCCGCCGCACAATCTCGGCGAGGTGATCGACGCCTGCATCGCGTTGATCGACAATCCCTCGCTCTCCATCGACGAGCTGATCAACATCGTGCCGGGACCGGACTTCCCGACCGGCGGCATCATCCTCGGCCGCCAGGGCATCCGTTCGGCCTATCATCTCGGCCGCGGCTCGATCGTGATGCGCGGCAAGGTCTCGATCGACACCATCCGCAAGGATCGCGAGGCCATCATCGTCACGGAAATTCCGTACCAGGTGAACAAGGCCACCATGGTCGAGCGCATCGCCGAACTGGTGCGCGAGAAGAAGATCGAGGGCATTTCCGACCTGCGCGACGAATCCGACCGCGACGGTTTCCGGGTCGTCGTCGAGTTGAAGCGCGATGCGGTGCCCGACGTGGTGCTGAACCAGCTCTACAGGTTCACGCCGCTGCAGACCAATTTCGGCGCCAACATGGTCGCGCTCGACGGCGGCCGGCCGCAGACGATGAACCTCAAGGATTTCTTGACGCTGTTCGTCGCCTTCCGCGAACAGGTGGTGACGCGCCGCACGAAATTCCTGCTCAACAAGGCCCGCGACCGCGCCCACATCCTGGTCGGCCTCGCCATCGCGGTGGCCAATATCGACGAGATCATCCGCGTGATCCGCACCTCGCCGGACCCGACCACCGCGCGCGACATCCTGATGTCGCGCGACTGGCCGGCGCAGGATGTCGCCGCCATGATCACGCTGATCGACGATCCGCGCCACCGCATCAATCCGGACGGCACCGCGCGGCTGTCGATGGAGCAGGCCAAGGCCATTCTCGATCTGCGCCTGCAGCGCCTGACCGCGCTCGGCCGCGAGGAGATTTCCGAGGAGCTCGACAAGCTCGCGGTGGAGATCGCCGACTATCTCGACATCCTGCGCTCGCGCGCACGCGTGCAGACCATCATCAAGACCGAGCTCAGCGACATCAAGGCGGAGTTCGCGACTCCGCGCCGGACGGTGATCATCGAGCAGGAAGGCGAGGTCGAGGACGAGGACCTGATCCAGCGCGAAGACATGGTGGTGACCGTGTCGCACGCCGGCTACGCCAAGCGGGTGCCGTTGTCGGCCTATCGTTCGCAGCGCCGCGGCGGCAAGGGCCGCGCCGGCATGCAGACGCGGGAAGAGGATTTCGTCAGCCGCCTGTTCGTGGCCTCGACCCACACGCCGGTGCTGTTCTTCTCCTCGCGCGGCCAGGTCTACAAGGAAAAGGTCTGGCGCCTGCCGGTCGCAGCCCCGAACGGGCGCGGCAAGGCGCTGATCAACATCCTGCCGCTGGAGCAGGGCGAGCGCATCACCACCATCATGCCGCTGCCGGAAGATGAATCCTCCTGGGGCAATCTCGACGTGATGTTCGCGACCACCGGCGGCAATGTCCGGCGCAACAAGCTGTCGGATTTCGTCGACGTGCGCCGCTCCGGCATCATCGCCATGAAGCTCGATGAGTCCGAGGCGATCGTCGACGTGCAGATCTGCACCGAGCGCGACGACGTGCTTCTGACCGCCGCCGGCGGCCAGTGCATCCGCTTCCCCGTCACCGATGTGCGCGTGTTCACGGGCCGCACCTCGATGGGCGTGCGCGGCATTGCGCTGCCCAAGGAAGACAAGCTGATTTCGCTCTGTATCCTTCGCCACGTCGAAACGACGTCGGAAGAGCGCACGGCCTATCTCAAGATGCGCCGCGCGATGGCGGGCGAGATCGGTGCCGAGGAAGCGCCGGAAGCCGAGGGCGAGGAGGCCGCCAGCGGGTCAGTCCAGATCTCGCAGGAGCGCTATGTTGAGATGTCGGCCCGGGAGCAGGTCGTGCTGACTGTGTCGGTCAACGGCTACGGCAAGCGGACCTCGTCCTACGAGTACCGGACCACCGGCCGCGGCGGCAAAGGCATCGTTGCGATGTCGGTCAACAACCGCAATGGCAAGCTGGTGGCATCCTTCCCGGTGGAGGAGAGCGACCAGATCATGCTGGTCACCGACAAGGGCCAGCTTATCCGCTGCCCGGTCGACGGTATCCGCATCGCCGGGCGCTCGACGCAGGGCGTGATCGTGTTCAACACCGCCGACGACGAGCATGTCGTGTCGGTCGAGCATATCGGCGAGGATGCCGAGAACGGCAACGGTAACGGCAACGGCGGTTAGGTCTGCACGGAGCGTTGAGGCCGCGCACCGGCGATCGTCGGGAGCCGCCTGACAGCCCGCTCGAGCGTTCGCCCGAGCCGGAGCCCAGCGAGCGGCTTGATGATCGATACCGATCAGGATGCGCCGCGAAGGCCGGCTAATCTCCCGCGTTTTCGCTTGGGCGGAGGCCAACACGCCGACCTTACTCGGACGCTGCCCGCGAACGGACGCAGGCCAGGTGGACCGATGACCTTCGCACGTCTTTCAAACGTGCTATGGTCACGGTGTGAGCCAAAGGTTCGCCATGACAGCGATTGCGGAATGGCTAGCGTCGATCGGCTTGAGCGAGTACGCCGAGTGTTTCGCTGAGAACGCCATCGACCTTTCGGTCCTTGGCGATCTTACGGAGCAGGACCTGAAGGATCTTGGGGTCCTGCTGGGTCATCGGCGCAAGATTCTGCGCGCGGCCTCCGAGCTTAGAGGAGAGGCCGGTCAGGCGGCTCAAACGGCAGCCAAGCCGGCCCCACGGGAGGGCGCCGAGCGGCGTCAGCTCACGGTCATGTTTTGCGATCTGGTGGGGTCGTCGGCACTTGCGGCCCGCCTTGATCCAGAGGACTTGCGCGCGGTCATCGGCGTTTATCACGCCTGCATTGCAGAGATCATCACCGCGGATGGTGGGGTCATCGCCCGCTACATGGGAGACGGGGCACTCGCTTATTTCGGCTTTCCTCAGGCGCACGAGGATGATGCCGAGCAGGCAATACGCTCGGGGCTGCGGCTGGTGGACGCCGTGGCCAACCTCAAGACTGATATCGGCACCGGGCTTCAGGTTCGTGTCGGCATCGCGACCGGAATGGTGGTGGTCGGCGATTTGACCGGAGAAGGCGCCGCCAAGGAACAGGCGGTCATTGGCGAGACGCCGAACCTGGCCGCGCGCCTGCAGGCGCTCGCCATGCCCGGTACTGTGCTGATCTGCGACAAGACGCGCCGGCTGACCGAGGGACATTTCGAATACCGGAATGTCGGTCCGGCCATGCTCAAAGGATGGGCGCAACCGCAACCGGCTTGGGAGGCGCTGAGGACGAGCGGCGTGGAAAGCCGCTTTGAAGCACAGCACAAGACCAGGGTGACACCACCGATCGGTCGAGACGAGGAGATTGATCTGCTGTTGCGTCGCTGGCACGAGGCCGCCCGCGGTGAGGGCAGCTTCGTGCTGTTGACCGGAGAGCCGGGTATCGGAAAGTCGCACATTACCCTCGCGCTCCAGGAGAGGCTGAGAGAAACCGAGCCCCACATCACGGTGCGTCATTTCTGCTCGGCGCATCATACCAACAGTGCGCTCTATCCATTCATTCGCCAACTCGAACGCGCTGCCCGGTTCGAGCGCGCGGACTCGCCGGGGACGAAATTCGCCAAGCTCGAGGCTTTGCTCATGCTGTCCGGCGCTGATGCGGAGCAGGTCGTGTTACCGTTGGCGAACCTTCTGTCGCTGCCGGCCAGCGACCGCTATCGCGTATCCGAGCTGAGCCCGCAAAAGCACAAGGAGTTGACGCTGGCGGCATTTTTAACTCAGCTCACTGCCCTCGCTGCGCGCCAGCCGGTGTATGTGATTTTCGAGGATGCTCATTGGGCGGATCCGACTTCGCTGGAACTGATTTCACTCACATTGGAAAGGATAGCGCAACTTCGGGTCATGATGGTCCTGACCGCGAGGCCGGAGTTCAAGCCGCCTTGGCCGGGCCACGCGCATATGACGACCCTCTCGCTGACGCGCCTGAACCGGCGCAACGGTGCGGTATTGATCGAGCGTGTCACGGCTGGGAAGCCGCTTCCTCACGAGGTCGTGGATCAGATCCTCGCTCGTACCGATGGTGTACCCCTTTTTGTCGAGGAACTGACCAAGACGGTGCTCGAAACCGGTCTGTTGCAGGAACGGGACGGCCAATACGTTCTCAATCATCCGCTGCCGCTGATGGCAATTCCGACGACCTTGCACGCGTCTCTCATGGCGAGGTTGGATCGGCTCTCGTCGGTCAGGGAGGTGGCTCAGATCGGCGCCGTCGTAGGTCGCGAGTTCTCCTACGAACTGCTGAGCATTGTTGCCGGACTGCCCGCGGAGAAGCTTGACGAGGCGCTTGCGCAACTGGTTCGGTCGGAGCTGATATTCTGCCGGGGCGAAACACCGCGGGCAGTCTACACCTTCAAGCATGTGCTCGTGCGCGATGCCGCCTATTCGGGCCTGCTCAGGAGCCGGCGTGCGGCGCTGCATGCCACGATTGCGGACGCCTTCGAGCGACGTTTCCCGGAAATCGTCGAGGCTCAACCCGAAACTGTCGCCCACCATCTCAGCGAGGCGGGACTGTTCGAAAAGGCTGCGGGATTCTGGCTGCGGGCTGGCGGGAAGGCTGCCATGCGTTCCGCCAATATCGAAGCCATCGCGCACCTGGAACGGGGTATCGAGGCCGTGAGCCATTCGGTCGACGGCACGCAAAAGGACAGGCAGGAGCTGGATTTCCAGGTCGCTCTGGGGCCCTGTGTGATCGCAACTCAGGGGCCGGCCTCCAACAGGGCGGCCGCGACGTTCGCGCGTGCGCGGGAGCTTTGCGAGCGCCTCGGAAATCCCCCTGAGCAACTGCAGATCATGTTCTGGTTGACCACTGCCAGTGTCATTCGCGGTGAACTGCCGGTCGCCCAGGAAACGATCGCCGTCCTGCTTCAGCTTGCCGAGGCGCGTGGCAATCGACCCGCGCTGCTCAATGCGACCCGTGGTCAGGCCATGATCCGCCTGTTCATGGGGCGTCTCACTGATGCGCGCGAAGCCATCGAACGCGCAGTCGCCGAGTTTGACGCAAGCAGTGAGGATGACAAATTGGCCGCCCGCGCGGCGGGCCAGGATGCCGGGGTCGCGGACCTTGCGTTGATGTCATGGATTCTCTGGCTGCTTGGTTATGCTGATGCGGCGAACACCCGCATGGACGTCGCGATCCGCCGTGCCGACGCAATCAACCATCCTCATTCCCAGGCTTACGCCTGCTATTATGCGTCTGTCCTCCACGCGCTTCGTGGCGAGATATCGACCGCGCACCGCCATGCCCAGCGCTGTTGCGTGCTGTCGGAGGAGCATGGATTCCGACAATGGCACGGATTGGCGAAAGCGGTCGATGGGATATGTGCGACGCTGCTTGGCACCTCGTCCAGCGCATTCGGGGAGATCCGCGCCGCGATGGATGAATATCGCGGCGCGGGCTATCAGCTCGGCATCACGGCGCTCTATGTCCTGCTCTGTCCGGTCTTGCTGTTGAACCAAGATGATGGAGCTGCACTGGCACTGATCGAGCAGGGTCTTACGACGACCAGCCGCAACAGCGAGCGAATATTCGAGGCCGAACTGTGCCGGCTGAAGGCACGCACGCTGAACCTTCGCGGCTCGACGGATGCCAGCATTGAACTCATTCAGAAGGCGCTGGCGACGGCAAGGAGCCAGCATGCCAAGGCTCTCGAGCTTCGCCTTGCAACGGACCTCGCCGCGCTGCGGATGGAGCAGGGGAAGCGCGAAGAAGCGCTCGAGGTCCTCGCGCCTGTCTACGGCTGGTTCACCGAAGGTTTTGAGACGCAGGATCTCAAACAAGCCAAGGCTTTGCTCGATCGGCTGCAGTGAGCTGTATGATGTCGGAACGCTGACGCCTAGTCCTACTGCGTCATTATTCCCTCATGGTGAGGAGGCGCGTTAGCGCCGTCTCGAACCATGAAGCCCGGTCTGCGAATTCGAGCCTCGTCCTTCGAGACGCTTGCTGGCGCAAGCTCCTCAGGATGAGGGGATAGAGTCCGTTATGACTCAGTAGAACTAGAGCTTGATCCGAAAAAGTGGGAACCGGTTTTTCCGAGAAAGATCATGCTCAAACAAGGAGCTAGCTAAGTGTGCTCCGCGTCTCTGGAGTCTCGTTCCGCTGCTTTCTGCAGCTTAACACAAAGCTCTTGGATCTTCTTGAATTCCTCGTCTCTTTGTGGCGCGTCGTTTATGAATTTAGGGGCCGGTAACTCTTTCCCTTCTGCCCTGGCTGCGAGCTTCGCTTCGTAGTGTGCTCGGATCTCACCTTCCTTTTCTTTATACTTGTCGATTGCGTGCTCGGCTGAGCGCCTTCCCAATACTCGCCCCTTGTCCAGATTGCTGTGATTCCAGTTGAAATTGATGTGCCCGGGCACATGGATCTCGACGACAGTACCGGTCCATCTGCGAGGATCGTCGCACTTGACATGATATTTGAACAACCTGACGTCATCTTCCCCGACGCTGGCCGCAAACAACTGACAGAGATTTGCGAGTGCATCGTGGAGATTTGTCGGTTTGCGGATTTGCTGGGAATCGACAATCCGGCTGACCCAGATTTCGTCGATAGGTTCGTCTTGCACTTTGAGATCGACCAGGCCTTCGAAATTGACGGTGTCGACCAAAGCACCTTCACAGTAGGTTGTTCCGCCGATTTCCACGGTTTCTTCAATGAAGGGAAGAGCCGAACACGCACATAGGGATTCCGCGGAGATCGGCCCCTTGTATCTTTTCTTTATCCTTTCTCCTTCGCCTGTCTTGTCCAAGCTTTTCGTCTCATGATTTGCAAAGAACGACAGCTCGCGCTGGTTGAGATCCCAAGCGTTATGGAAGATGAATTTTTCGCCGTCCTTGAGTTTGCCGAAGTTTATTTTCTTCATGAACTCACTGTCGGGGTAGTTGATTCTTGAGAGCCCGTTGAACTTGGACAAATACATCAGGGACGTCAGATAACGAATGAAGGGATTGGGAGCCATCACCTGATTGAGGATCCATCGATTGAGATCGCCTTCGTCCAATTTCTTGAAAGGTTTATTTTTGCCTCGTGGTATCTGATTGAACACAATCGACAGCGAGTCCTGGACGTAATCGAACATTCTGTAAGGCTGCCATTGAAAATCTTTATAGTTGTCGGGGTCGCTGACGAATTTGTTGAATGCTTCGATGTTACTGCGCCAGTCCGGCCCGAACACCGTGTTTATTGGAAAGCGCTTGTAGCTCTCGTCATCTCGAAACACGCCATCCTTGAAAAATTCGTATGTGGCTTGGACTTTTGCTTGCTCGGTTTCCTTGCCGGACGTGTTGTACACGATGCCGACCCAAGCGCCGATGCAGGACAACGACCACACGTCAAAGGTTATGTCAGCTTCGGCAAGAGCTTCGAGAACTCCGATGTGTAGCCCCGCTGCCGGCCCACCACCACCAAGCGTGATTGCTCTACGCGGCTTTCCGTTGGCCATTTTGAACACTCCTTACAAAGTAATGAGTACGCTCCTATTGAGTATGAAATCCCGTAAAGGACTTCAGACTAGGTTCTTTTTCGAAAGTTGAAAAGGATTCGGCTTGAACGCTGAGATCGCATGCGCGATCAGATGTGACAGTGGTGCTGACGCAAGCCCATGACTTTGGCGACTGCACGCGTGTTCGTTGCGAAGGCCGACGAGCCACGCGCGCGTCTCCACATGCTGCTCGCTGAGAGCGATATGGCCGAGAATGGCCCGCAGCTTCAGGTTCTTGAGCCGGATCTCACGCCCATCCTGTTGTAGGGAAAAGGGTCCGAACAATGAGAACTGAAGCAATGGCAAGAGCGCGATCTATGTCTTGGATAAGCAACTTTCATAGCAGCTCGCGACCTCCACGCCGCGTTGCGACTGGATGATGACAATCAAAGGGTGTCGACCGGAGAATTGCTCTGGTCACTTTCGCGTTAGGTAAGGGCGATCGCAAAGGTCTGCGGCGGCGCTGCGCTTGGTGAGCGGCGTTTTCGATGCCTGCATCGGGAGCATGTATCGCGCATCGCAGGGCCTCGACCAGCGTGCCGCTGCAAGGCGCGTTCAAGGCTCCAGAAACGCGTAACGGAGACCCGCTCGCGCTTGGTCTCCGTTCAACCAACTCTTCGCTCTGATGCCGACGCTGGAGGCAAATGCTCCAGTCTGGAGCGCTCGGTCTATGGCGTGCGGTTGGCGGTCACCAGCCGGGCCTGGTGAACCACAGTCTTGGTGCCGGCGGCACGCAGGCAGGAGGCCTCGAAATTCGGCCAGGCCTGCTCCGAACAGTCGCGTCCGACCGGGCGGATATCGAGGCGATCGGCCTTGGGAAGCGGCTGCGGCACGCTGGCTTCGACCTGCGGCGCGAATCCGGGAAGAACGCTGAGGCTAGCGGCGACAAACCCCGCTACGGCGATCGCTGTAAGCGCTTTGATCATGACAGTCCCCTGCTTGCTGGTCTTTCCGGACCTTTGCGGCCCGTCGTTGTTGATGCGGTTAGTAACCATCACCGGTTTCGCGACGCCTTCGCCAAAAGCCAAAAATGGTTTCATCCAAAGCCTGTTTGTTTCATCCGGACCGGTCCACGAAACAGAGCCGGTATTCTCTGCCCTCAATGACGTCTGAGCGCGGCTTCTGGTTCACTGGCCCAGTGAAAATAAAGCTTGGTTTTCAGCGGCATGGGGACGGAACCAAAGGCCGCTTGCGAGCTTTCGCGGGGCAGGCTAGGGAGGAGGCGTCATGCCCCGCATCGCGCTCTATCCCGGTTCTTTCGATCCCGTCACCAACGGCCACCTGGACGTGGTCCGGCAGGCCGTCGGGCTATGCGACAAGCTGGTCGTCGCGGTCGGCGTTCAGGCCAGCAAGACGCCGCTGTATTCGATCGACGAACGGCTGAAAATGGTTGAGGACGTGTTCGGTCCCATGGCCGCCAAGGCTGCTTGCGGTTTCGAGGCCACCACCTATGACAACCTGACGGTTGCGGCGGCGCAAAAGCTCGGAGCAAGCATCATGGTCCGCGGCCTGCGCGACGGCACCGATCTCGATTACGAGATGCAGATCGCCGGCATGAACGCGGCCATGGCGCCCGGCGTGCAGACCGTGTTCGTTCCGGCGTCGGTCGCGGTTCGCCCGATCACCGCCACACTGGTCCGTCAGATCGCTGCCATGGGCGGCGACGTATCATTCTTCGTGCCGCCGTCAGTCGCCGCAAGCCTCAAGGCCAAATTCAAGCTGAAATTGAAGGCGTAGCCGTCCGGCTGACGCGCCGTTCACGCAAACAAAACAGTCCCGTTCGTTCATCTGATCCGGAGTTTCCATGATCCGAGCTCTCGCCTTCATTGCCGCGTTCCTGATCGCGCTGCCCGCGTTCGCACAGCAGCCGCTGCCGGCCAGTCTCGACAAGCAGAACGCGATCGTCATCGATACCACCAAGGGCCGCATCGTGATCAAGCTGCGCACCGATCTCGCGCCGCAGCACGCCGAACGCATCAAGCAGCTCGCGCGCGAAGGCTTCTACAACAACGTCCCATTCCACCGCGTGATGGACGGCTTCATGGCGCAGACCGGCGACGGCCAGAACTTCAACGGCACCGGCGGATCGAAATATCCGAACCTGAAGCAGGAATTTTCGAGCACTCCGTTCAAGCGCGGCACCGTCGGCATGGCGCGGCGCGGCGACAGCGTCGATTCCGCCAACTCGCAATTCTTCATCGCCTTCGGCGACGCCTCCTTTCTCAACAACCAGTACACCGTGATCGGCGAGGTGGTGCAGGGCATGGACGTCGTCGACAAGCTCAAGAAGGCGCCACCCGGTTCCTCCGGCGGCGCCGTCACCGATCCCGACAAGATGGTGAAGGTGCAGGTCGCCTCCGATATCAAGTAAAAGAGCCGGCCTTGGAAGTGTAAGAGAGCCGTCCGTGGCCGGGCCGGATTACCTTTTTGAGCGGCAGATACGACGGATATTGACTGGCCGGCATATCGCAGGGCGGTCCCGGACGTTGTAACGCCGCAAGCCGACGCCATTTACTGAGACTGGCCGGCACCGTAGCGGACCGTCTTGACGGTCCGGTTCCGCACCCTGAAACCTCCATTTCAAACGGAGAAAAGAGCATGGCTGCCACCGAAAATACTTTGATCCTCGAGACCACGCAGGGGCCCGTCAGCATCGAAATGCGTCCCGATCTCGCGCCGAACCACGTCGCGCGGATCAAGGAGCTGGTCCGCGAAGGCTTCTACGACGGCATCGTATTCCACCGCGTCATCGACGGCTTCATGGCGCAGACCGGCTGTCCGCATGGCACCGGCACGGGGGGCTCCGGCAAGAAGCTGAAGGCCGAATTCAACAAGGAGCCGCATGTGCGCGGCACCACCTCGATGGCCCGCGCCTCCGATCCGAATTCCGGCGACAGCCAGTTCTTCATCTGCTTCGACGATGCGTCGTTCCTCAACGGCCAGTACACCGTCTGGGGCAAGGTGACGGACGGCATGGAGAACGTCGACAAGATCAAGCGCGGCGAACCGGTGCAGAACCCCGACAAGATCGTCAAGGCGCATATGGCCGCCGACGCGGAGTGACATTGTTGACCGTCATTCCGGAGGCCGCACGACGTGCGGCAATCCGGAATCCCGAGATTCTCTGGTGCGCAATTGCGCACCATAGCTCGATGCGGAGCCTGTCATCGGGCCGCGCGTCGCGCGGACCCGTTGGCATCGCCCCGGAATGACGGGAGTTGTTACGAAACGGGGCTGTTACGAAACAGCCTGGCCGCGGCGGATCGGATTGAGCAGCCTGACAATCTCGCAGGTGGCGACGAGTCCGATCAGCCAGACGGCGCTGATCGAACCAAGACGGATGACGATCGCCGCGGTGAACGCTTCGGTGCCGCCCAGGAACGGCGTGACGGCGAATAGCGCGAGCTCATAGGCAGCGTAAGCGCCGATCAAGGCGACGGCCAAAGCGAGCGGCGTGCGATGTTGCCGCAGGGTCCGCAAGATGGCCGCGGACATCGCGGTCGCAGCCACCGCGGCGGCGCCGATCGCAAAGCCCCACAGGATCGTATTGGTGTCGACCGGGTAGTGCAGCAAGCCAAAGCCGATCGCCTGATTGACCAGCCAGGCGCCCGTCACGGCGAGCAGCGCTGTCGAGAGCGGCAGCATCGCCGCTGCGATCACGGCGAAGGCCGCGAATGGCGTCGCACAGGCGAGCGCGAAGCTGGCCAGCGCGCATGACACGCTCAACAGCGCGAAACAAAACAGCGGCGCATATCGACGCTCGACGGGCGCAAGGCGGACGCCATGGCTCGAATGGGGCAGGATGCTGGGGGTCATTTACGATCTCCTTCTTTCAAGTCTAATGCATTTTCACTGGCTGGGGCAGGCATTCAATGCAGCCCCTCCATCGGATCGTCGAGTTCCGGCGGGATAAGCCGGTCGCAGGCTGCGAGCCACGTGTTGAGCGCATCCGATGAATGACCGGACGCCTGCAACTGGCGCAGCGCGACGCGCACCGTGGCGCGCGCGAAGCGGTCGTCCGGCAGCGCAGCCGCCGACGGCTCGCGGCCGGATGCTACGGCCTCAATCACCCGCCGCTTGAGCGCAAGGCGCTCGGGGTCGCCATGACGCGCGAGCAGGAGCTGGAAAGCCTCATGATGGTCGCGGCGGAACGGGCGGGTCCGGCCGAGCTGGTCGCGCAGCGGATGCGGCGGATAGAGATGCGCGCAGGGCACCCAGTGCTCGGGCAACGGCTCGGTCGCCGCATGGGTGCGGCCATGCGCCAGCAGTTTCGGCAGGACGTGGGTGTGCGGCCCATCTGGACTCTTGCCGCCCGGTGGCGGGATCGGCTGGAACACCTCGGCCCGGCCGACGCGGCTGATGAAGACGCGATGGGGATTTGCGGCCATGATCGTCCGCATCGCATCATTGCCCGGTGCGAACACGGAGGCTCCGACCACGCCGCGCAGCGCATCTGACAAACGCCGGATCGCGGCTGCGGATGCATATGTCGACCTGCAAGGTGCCAAGCCCGAGATCGAACAGGACGCCGTCGCGATCCTCGATGCGCAGGGCATCTCCGTCTGTGCCGATTTCCGTCAGCACCGTCCGCCGGTTCATGGCGCAGCTCTCGCTCGGAAGGCACAGCGCTACGCGGTGGCTCCAGCTTTCCTTGGTCGTCGATTCCGAGGCGATCAAACGCAGCCCGGCGCAGGGCGCGATGCGCAGGCCGCCCTTTGCCGTCACCACGGAAACCGCCTCGCGCGTGTGATCGAGCGACGCCGGCTCGCCGGCGTCGCGGGTGAATTCGGCGATGGCGCCGAAGGTGCCGAAACTCCAGCCGGCTTCGATGTCAGCAAGCTGACCGGCAAGGAAGTCGATGAGATGATCCGTCGTCATCATGAAATCGTCCTGCTGCGGCACCACCATGCGGGCTACCTCACGCCATAGCTTGCGACACGGATGCCGCCGAAGACGCCGAGGCCCGGCGCCAGAAAGCCGGTCGGGTTCTGGTAGTGCAGGTTGAAGAGATTATCGACTCGGGCGAACACCTTGACCTGATCGTTGATCGCATAGTCGCCCCGCAAGTTCACGATCGTGTAGCCCGGCGCCAGGATTCCCGATGCCGAGCCGTCGCGAGTGACGTCCAGCCAGTCGCTGACGTGAAGCAAGGTCGCCGACAATGTCAGCGGATCGATCGGCAGCCAGGTCGCCGTCGCGCTCCACTTTTCCTTTGGCCGGCGCAGCAATTGCAGGCCGGTGCTCGCATCGATCGCGCGGGTGAAGGTGTAATCCGCCCGGACCGAGACACGATCGGTGATTCGCGCCGAGACGAAGCTCTCGGTGCCCTCGGTGGTCGCGAGGCCGACATTGGCGTAGGAGGTGAAGGTGTCGTTGCTCGTGATCAGGTTGGTGATGCTGTTGTGGAAATAGGTCGAGCCGAACCGCACCCGGTCATTGAAGAGCGGCTGCTCGAAGCCCGCGTCGTAGCCTGAGCTTTCCTCAGGCTTCAGGTTCGGATTGGCGAAGAAGTTGAAGTCGGGAAAATTCTGAAACAGCTCGCTGAGCGATGGCGCCTTGAAGCCGGTGCCGTAGCTGGCCTTGAGCTTGGTCTCCGTGAACGGAATGATCACCGCCGGCGCGATCCGGTAGGTCGCGTGCTCGCCGAACTGGTCGTTGACATCGTCGCGGATGTTCGCGACCAGGAAGAAACGCTTGGCGAACTCGGTCTGCAATTCGACGAAGCCGGCCTTGTTGCCGTTCTCGGCCGAGAAACCCGCAGTGTCGATCCGATCGGTCTGCTGCTCGGCACCGACAATGAGGTTGTTGCCGGGCGTAAGCTCGGCGACGCCGTGCCAGTCATACCTGATGCGTTCGCCTGTCGTGATCGTTGCCGCGGGATCGCCCGGCGCGATGTCGGAGCTGCGGTTGTTGGCGTAGTTGACGCCAAAATAGTTCTTGATCCGGCCGTCGAACAGCGACCACACGGCTTCGTCGCGGTTGAAGAGCTGCTGCACGACCTGCGTGCTCTGCGTCGGATTCGGCGTGAAACTCGGAAAGCCGCCATCGCCGGTGAACAGCAGCGTCGCATCGGTGTAGCGCACGACCGTATTCACCGACCAGTTCTCGTTGATGTCGGCGCCGAGCTTGGTCGAATAGGTCATGTTGTCGTAGTTGTTGCCGTTCGCCTTCTGGCCGGGCGGCAGCAACTGAAGCGGCGTCACGGGAATGTCGCCGGCATGAAGATGCGCGACATTGACCGCGTAGTTGAAGTTGTCCTGCGAGCCGCTCAGCCCGACCGTCTGGTTGAACGTGCTGAATGAGCCGGTCTCGATCGAGGCGGTCGCGCGGGCAGGGCCGTCTCCCTTCGTCGTGATGATCGAGATGACGCCGCCGATCGCGTCCGAGCCGTAGAGGCCGCTCTGCGGACCACGCAGCACTTCGAACTGCTGGATGTCGGCCGTCAACAGATGCGCATAGTCGAAGGCGCCATTGGGGGTCGATGGATCGCTGACGTCGATCCCGTCGATCAGCACCTTGGTGTGATTGGAATTGGTGCCGCGCATGAACACCGAGGTCTGGCCGCCGGGGCCGCCGGTCTGGACGACGTTCAATCCCGGCACGGTCGCCAGGATGTCGGGCGCGGTTCGGTACTGCTGGGTGGCGATATCCTTGGCGGTCACGACCGTCACGGAGCTTGCGGTCTGGCCTGACGGCGTGACGATCCCGGTCGGGCTGACCACGACGGGCGCGTCGGCGGACTTGCCCGGCAGCCGGTGCGGCGGCTGGCGGCTTCGGGAGCACGGGCGATCCGGCGCGAGGGCGGCGTCCGGTCGGCCTGGGGCTGGATGTTGCCTGTCGCCTTTCGGCGGGCTCACCTCGATCGGCGGCAGCAGATCCGGCGAGGCCGATTGCTGGGCTTGAACGCTCGTTGCGACGAATGATCCGGCAAGTGACAGGGCAAATGACAGGGAAAGGCTGAAAGCAAGCGCGAGCGCGCAGCTGCGCTGCGCGGTCTGGGGAACGGAAGGCATGGTTAGGCTAGACCTCGGTCTGACGTCAGTGGCACGTCACAGCGAA
Organism: uncultured Alphaproteobacteria bacterium; assembly: GCA_963786015.1. Classification (GTDB taxonomy): domain Bacteria; phylum Pseudomonadota; class Alphaproteobacteria; order Rhizobiales; family Xanthobacteraceae; genus Bradyrhizobium. The sequence goes on from CAWAXO010000026.1 coordinate 116,268, forward strand.
CGAGGTCTCATCCACGACGCTTCAGGGCGTCCTGGTTGAAGCCAATGTCTGTACTCCCCGACCGACATCTTCGCGTGTGACCACGGTTGACGGCAGGTCTCCTGGCTCGCGGGTCGCTACCCTTCGCCGCCTTCCCAGGACCGAGATTCCCAGTGGCATCTGACGAAAGATTCGCCGCTTACAGTTGCGGGGGCAGCTGCGGCATGAGGGAAAATCCCCGCACCGCATTCCCTTTTGATCCCCGTGAAGGGAACCGTCGGTAACCATGTAGAGGTTCGGCAAAGGCGATGTCAATCCCTGCGCGTCCCAGGTTTGGGAGGCGCGTCGGCTCAAAACCTGTAGTAGAAAATGAGGGTTGATGCCGCTGTGGGTGCGACAAATTGCACCGGCCCGTCATCGAACGCGAGCGTGGTTGGAGGTCATCGCGATAGTCTGGGGGCAGGCATGCGACATTTGGAGTTGGGACGCATCGTTGCGATCGTGACTTGGAGCAGTCTCCCAACGATCGCGTTGGCGCAAACGTCGAACGCCAGTCCACCGGGAGAGACTTCGGAGCTTCTGCCGGCGGATCGGCGCGAGATTGCCGATCAGGAGCATCTTTCCTCCTGGACGGTGAAGAAGATCCCGCCGCAACCGTTTATGAACGAGATCTATTGGCAGGTCCCCGACGACACGCCGGCTTTCTTCCGCGATTCCCTCGTTCAGTTCGTGGCTCGGACCTACGACCTGACGCGCAACAATGCCGACGGAACGAGGTCTCAGGCCTGGGCGGCCGGCGGCTGGGTGGCATTCCGCTCGGGCTTGATCGACGACGTTTTCGGCATGCACGCGGCGTATTACACATCGCAAAAGCTATTCGCTCCCCCTGACGAGGGCGGAACGAGGCTGTTGGCGCCGGGCCAGAACTCGATAGGAACGCTCGGCCAGATCTATGGCCGGGCGCAGTTCGGCGACCAGGAATTCCGCGGAGGCTATCAGCTGGTCGACACGCCGCTGATCAATCCGCAGGACAACCGCATGGTGCCGAACACGTTCGGCGGCATCACACTCGATTCGCTACCCGACAAGGATCGCAACTACGACTACGCGCTGGGCTACCTCTGGAACGTCAAGCAGCGGGATTCGAACGACTTCATCCCGATGTCGGATGCGCTCGCAGGCGACGACGCCATCAATCACGGGGCGGCGTTCGGGATGGTGAGGTGGCGGCCGGTTTCCGGGCTCTCGACCGTATTCATGGACTACCAAATCCAGGACTATCTCAATTCCGGCTTCGCGCAGGCCGAGTACGATTTCAAGCAACCGAAGGGGGTCCCGAACTGGATCGTCGGGGCGAACGTCATCACCCAGCAGAGCGTCGGCGCAAACTTGCTGACGGGCAACGCCTTCACGACCCATCAGGCCTCGGCGAAGTTGCAGATGGTGTACAGCGGATGGACCCTCTTCGTCGCGGGTTCGTTCACTGGAAACGAGTCCAATATATTTTCACCGTTCGGTACCAAGCCGAACTACACCGACATGCAACAGTCCTCGTTCGACAACGCGGGAGAGAAGGCCGTCGGCGGCAGCGTAGCTTACGACCTCGGCTATTCATTGGGGCTTTCGGGTGTTTCCGCCGGCGCGTGGTACACGCGCGGTTGGGACGCCATCAATCCCGCCACCCAGTTGGGGATCCCCGATCGGCGCGAGCTCGACGTGTGGCTTCAATATCGACCGACGGAGGGCCCCCTGAAAGGCTTTCGACTGAAGACGCAGTATTCGAGTCTCTGGCAGCAAGGCAATGTCAGCGACCCCCAGAGCGAGTTTCGGTTCATCGTCGACTACACCGTGCTATTCCGGCCGCCGCTGAATTGATGATCGGGAACGCGGCGCGCTGGGGAGTGCACGGCCCTAGTTCGCCGTGAGCTGCCGGATCGCGCCGACCCAGTCCTCGACATGGTAGGAGCGGATCATCTTGCCGCCCTCGATCGTGTGAACATCGATCGACATCACCTTGAACGATTTGCCTGTATGCGCCGCGCCCATGAACTCGCCGGCCGGCGTCCCCGTGGCTTCGCCGCGAACGGTGACCTGATTGCCCGCAACCTGCACATCCTTGATCTGCCATGCGAGATCCGGAACGGATTTGAGGCGCGCGGCAATGCCGGCGATGACCTCGTCGCGACTGTTGCAGACGTCGTTGCCGCGGCACGAAACCCAGTCGGGCGCGGTGGCCTGCCGGATCAGATCGGGGCTCTCTTTGGCGGAGGCGGCATTCAGCGCCTTGTAGAAGGGCGCGACGCTGGCGCGCGCGGCCTCGATGGTCATCTCGGCACGGGCGTGGGATGTGGAGAGCGCGGCAACAAGCAGCGCGCAGCAGGCAACAATTCGCTTCATCAGACCCTCGGATCATTTGCGTCGGCGGGAACGCCGGTAATATGGACCCGCTCCGAAAATCGATCTAATGAGTAATCATGGCCAATCATGAATGAAATCGATTTACGCCGCTTCGATCTCAACCTTCTGGTTGTCTTCGATGTCCTGATGACCGAGCGAAGCGTGACGCGCGCGGCGGAGCGGCTTGGGCGGACCCAATCCGCCGTCAGTCATTCCCTGTCCCGGCTGCGCGAGCAGTTTGGCGATCCTCTTTTGGTCAAGGGGGGCGTGCGCATGCAGCCCACGGCGCTCGCGCTTGCGCTGATCGAGCAGGCGCGTCCCATGCTTGGCGGAATTCAACGCGTGCTGTCGCCGCAGCATATGTTCGATCCCGCGACGTCGAAGCGCGTTTTCCGGCTGGCCGCGCCGGATTTCATGTTGACCCTGTTCGCCGATCTCTTGACCCAGCTCCGCACCGATGCGCCACTGGCCGCGGTCGAATGGACCGCGCCGCGCGAACCGACCTTGCTCGACGTGGCCGAAGGCCTGATCGACATCGCTATCGTGCCGGCCGAATTGCGCTGGCCGCCTGGCGTGGCGGGCGAAGCTGTCGGTGTCTTGGGATGGCGCTGCTTCGGACGAAAGGGACATGCGGCGTTCCGTGACTGGGGACCGGCGGCGTGGACGCATTGGCCGCATCTGGTCGTGCGGGTCGGCGACAGCCTGGCAAGTCCGGTCAATATTGCCGCAGCGGCGGCGCGGCTGGAGCGGACGATTGCCGGATGGGTGCCGAACTTCTCAGCCGTTGCACCGATCCTGGCGGGGTCCGATCTGTTGGCGACCTTGCCGGCAGTTGCGATGAACGAGACGGTTCACGCCTACAGCCTGGAGAGCAGGGACGTCCCGTTTCCGCTTCCGCCGTTGCCCCATGCGATGGTGTGGTGCAGCGGACGAAGCCGGGACCCGGGCTTGATCTGGCTGCGCGATCGGTTGCGTCCGATCGTGAAGCGCAATTTCAAAGGTTGAAGCGAACAGCAAGCATGCGTACCGATCTCTTCGATTTCGAATTGCCCGCGAGCAGCATCGCGCTGCGTCCGGCGAGCCCGCGCGATGCCGCGCGCATGCTCGTCGTGCAGCCGGACGGCGGCCTGCGCGACGACGTCGTGTCTCATCTGCCGGACTGGCTCGCGCCCGGCGACCAGCTCGTCGTCAACGACACCAAGGTGATCTCGGCGCAACTGAAAGGCCGTCGCATCGGTCGCGAGACCGAGCCGAAGATCGAGGCCACGCTGATCAAGCGGCTCGACGGCTCGCGCTGGCAGGCGCTGGTCAAGCCGGCGAAGAAGCTCGCGGTCGGCGACACCATCCGCTTCGGCAACGAGGGCAGGGTCTGCCTGCTCGGTCATCTCGACGCTGACGTCGAGCACAAGGGCGGCGAAGGCGAGGTGACGCTGTCGTTTACGTTTCACGGTCCGGCGCTCGATCAGGCCATCGCCGATCTCGGCAGCCCGCCGCTGCCGCCCTACATCGCCTCGAAGCGCGCGACCGACGCGCAGGATCTCGACGACTATCAGACCATGTTCGCCGCGAGCGAAGGTGCGGTCGCAGCACCCACGGCCGGGCTGCATTTCACGCCGGCGCTGGAGCGCGCTTTACGCGAACGCGGCATCGGGCTGCAGCGGCTCACGCTGCATGTCGGGGCCGGGACCTTCCTGCCGGTCAAGGTGGACGACACCGACGGCCACAGGATGCACGCCGAATGGGGCAGCATCACCGCGGAGACGGCAGCGGCCCTGAATGCCGCGCGCGCCAAGGGCGGCCGTATCGTCGCGGTCGGCACCACCTCGCTGCGGCTGCTCGAAAGCGCGACCTCGGAGGACGGTGTCGTTGCGCCGTTCACCGACGAGACCGTCGATTTTCATCACGCCGGGTTACCGCTTCCGCGCGGTCGATGTTCTCATGACCAATTTCCATTTGCCACGCTCGACGCTGTTCATGCTGGTGTCGGCCTTCTCCGGCCTCGACGCGATGAAGCAGGCCTACGCGCATGCGATCGCGGGCGGTTATCGCTTTTATTCCTACGGCGATGCGTGCCTGCTGTTTCGTGAGCGCAGGTAAGCGGCGCACTTGCGATTCTGAACGCGGCTGTCATGCCCCGCCACCCGGTCCGGCCTTTGGCCGGCCGGATGACAGGCTCCGGCGGGGCATCCAGTACGCCGCGGTGGTTCAGATAAAAACGAACGTCTCTGGAATACTGGGTCACCCGCCTTCGCGGGTGACGACCAGCTGCATACTCCGTCATTGCGAGGAGCGTGAGCGACGAAGCAATCCAGTCTTTCCATGGAGAGATATCTGGATTGCTTCGCTCGCGCTCGCAATGACGGCGAGAGCCGTCACGCCATCACGCGTTCCGGCAAGAGCTCCGCGATCTGGATCGCATTCAGCGCGGCGCCCTTCAACAACTGGTCGGCGGCGACGAACATCGAGATGGAGTGTCCGCTCGGATCGGAAAGATCCTTGCGGATGCGGCCGACCAGAACGTCGTCCTGGCCCGAGGCATCGACCGGCATCGGGAAATAGTTCCTGACCCGATCGTCGACGATCTTCACGCCGGGCGCAGCCGACAGCAGCCTGCGCACCTCGTCCTCGGTGATCGGCCGTTCGCATTCGAAGGTGATCGCCTGGCTATGCGCGCGCAAGACCGGCACGCGCACGCAGGTCACGCCGACCGCGATCTGCTCATCTTCGAGGATCTTGTGGGTCTCCTTGATGACCTTGGTTTCTTCCTCATTGTATCCGGTCTCGGGATCGATCTTGGTGTCGTGATTGAAGACGTTGAACGCATAGGGATGCGGCAGCACCTTCGGCGTGAAGACCTCGCCGTTGAGGCTTGCGCGCGTCGAGTCCACCAGTTCCTGCATCGCCGCCGCGCCTGCGCCGCTGGCGGCCTGGTAGGTCGACAGGATCACGCGCTTGATGCGGTTCTCGCGATGGATCGGCCACAACGGCATCAGCGCTGTGATCGCCGAGCAGTTCGGAACGGCGATGATGCCCTTGTGCTCCCTGATACGGTGTCCGTTGATCTCGGGGATCACCAGCGGCACGTTCGGGTCCATCCGGAATGCCGAGGAATTGTCGATCACGACCGCGCCGGCCCTCACCGCGGCCGGTGCGAATTTGCGGGACGCGGCGCTGCCGGCCGAGAACAGCGCGATGTCGACGCCGTCGAAGGAGCGTCTCAGTGAGCTCCTCGACCGTCACTTTTGTCCCGCGGAAATCGACCGTCTTGCCGGCGGAGCGGGCGCTCGCCAGCGCCTTCAGCCTGCCGACACGGAAGCCGCGCCGGTCCATGGTGGCGATGAATTCGGCGCCGACCGCGCCGGTCACGCCGGCAATGGCAACTACGGGATCGTTCTTCACTTCAGGGTCACTTTGCTCTCCATCAGGCAATAAAAAAGCCCCGGCCTTGCGGACGGGGCGTTCGGATCAGGACGATGCGGTCGATCGACTACGCGCGCACGCCTCCCGAGGCCCCGGAGGCCCTGGTTTTGGTCGTGCATTTCGCGGTCGTGATCATGGGACGGAACTTATGCGCGAGAGCGGGGGTGGCGTCAACCGGCTAGCCAGCGGAAAATAGCTGCAAGGCCGGTTGAACAGGACGGCCTTGTTACGCGATAAGCCGGCGTCATGAGCCTTCCCAATCATTTCGAGCTACTCGCGACGTCCGCTCAGCGCCCGCACCGGCCGCCTCACCACGCCCCATGGCGTGGTGCGGACGCCTGCCTTCATGCCGGTCGGCACGGCCGGCGCGATGAAAGGCGTGCATTGGCGCGAGGTGCGTGAGGCCGGCGCCGATATCGTGCTCGGCAACACCTATCATCTGATGCTGCGGCCGGGCGCCGAGCGCATCGCCGCCCTCGGCGGGCTTGCAGCGCTTCACGGGCTGGAACGGCCCGATGCTGACGGATTCCGGCGGCTTCCAGGTGATGTCGCTGTCCGAGCTGCGCAAGCTCGACGAGAATGCGGTGACCTTCCGATCGCACATCGACGGCATGAAGATCGAGCTGTCGCCGGAGCGCTCGATCGAGGTGCAGCGGCTGCTCGGCTCCGACATCGCGATGCAGCTCGACGAATGCGTGCGGCTTCCGGCGGAGCGTGACGACATCGAGCGGGCGATGCGGCTGTCGCTGCGCTGGGCGGAGCGCTCCAAGCGTGCGTTCGAGAGTGCACCCGACGGCTACATGCTGTTCGGCATCGTGCAGGGCGGCGACATCCCGGAGCTGCGGCAGGCGAGCGCACGCGGCCTCGTCGAGATCGGCTTTCACGGCTATGCGATCGGCGGCCTTGCGGTCGGCGAGCCGCAGGCGGTGATGCTGCGGATGATCGAGGAGAGCGCGCCGGTGCTCCCGGCCGACCGGCCGCGCTACCTGATGGGCGTCGGCACGCCGGACGATCTGCTCGAGGCGGTCAAGCGCGGCATCGACATGTTCGATTGCGTGATGCCGACGCGCAATGGGCGCCATGGCGTCGCCTTCACCCGCTTCGGTCAGGTGAACCTGCGCAACGCAAGGCACGCCGACGATCCGCGGCCGCTTGACGAGACAAGCGCGTGGCCGTCGACCCGCAACGTGTCGCGCGCCTACCTTCACCACCTCGTGAAATCGGGCGAGACGCTGGGCGCGATGTTGTTGTCGGAGATCAACATCGCCTACTACCAGCGCCTGATGAGCGACATCAGGGACGCGATTTCACAGGGAGATTTTGAGGAATTTGACCAGCGCACGCGGGCGCAATGGGCTCGGGGCGACATTGCGCCGCTCTGACAAGATGTCCCGGATCAGTTGCACGCGATCCTTTTCAGCCTGTGCTTGGTCACGAAGCCGTAACCGCAGGTGTCGCAGGTCCAGAGATAAGAGATAATGTTATCCGATACATAAGCAGACGCTTCCGCAGCCACCATGGAGTCGGCGCATACGGGACAGGTCGGCAGTTCACATCCGCGCGGATCTGCGCCGATTGCGGTGGTCGACAGGACTCCAGCGACTGCTGTCATCGTCACCTCCTTGCTTCCAATTCTGGCTATACCATAGCCATACTTGTTTGACGATCCCGCAACGTAATTGCGTCGGATTTGCGTTACGCGACGCGATTAAAGTTTTGCAATGCAGCGAGTTTTGACTTTGCGATGTTTCTTGCGCAATGCGGCAAGCTGTCTCTAACTAACGTAATCGCGAAAATCAGCCGACATCTTCATCACAGGAGCTTGTTCATGGATGAATCGTCAGCCAAGGGCGCCGTGGGTGCAGTGCACCGTCCGGGTCGGGGCCGCGTGTTCGACAGCATTGTCGATGCCATCGGCGACACGCCGATCGTCCGTCTGCGCAAATTGCCGCAGGCTCACGGCGCGCAGGCGACCATCCTCGCCAAGCTGGAATATTTCAATCCGGCTGCAAGCGTGAAGGATCGCATCGGAGCGGCGATGATCATCGCGATGGAGAAAGCCGGCATCATCAATGCCGACACCGTGCTGATCGAGCCGACCTCGGGCAACACAGGGATCGCGCTTGCGTTCGTCGCGGCGTCGCGCGGCTACCGGCTGAAGCTCGTGATGCCGGAATCGATGTCGATCGAGCGGCGCAAGATGCTGGCTTTCCTGGGCGCGGAGATCGTGCTGACGCCGGCCGCCCAAGGCATGAAGGGCGCGATCGCGACCGCCGAGGAGTTGATCCGCACGACGCCGAATTCCGCGATGCCGCAGCAGTTCAAGAATCTCGCCAATCCGGAGATTCACCGCCGCACCACGGCGGAGGAGATCTGGAACGACACCGGCGGCAACATCGACATCTTCGTCGCGGGCGTGGGCACCGGGGGCACCATCACCGGCGTCGGGCAGGTGCTCAAGCCGCGCAAGCCTTCGCTGCGCGTGGTCGCGGTCGAACCGGAGGAGAGCCCGGTTCTCTCGGGCGGCCAGCATACGCCGCACAAGATCCAGGGTATCGGCGCCGGCTTCGTCCCCGACATCCTCGACCGCTCCGTGATCGACGAGATCGTCAAGGTCAACAGCACGACCGCGATCGAGATGTCGCGTGCGCTCGCGCGCCACGAGGGGATTCCCGGTGGAATCTCCTCGGGTGCTGCGATTGCAGCGGCGCTCGAGATCGGCAAGCGGCCGGAGAACGCCGGCAAGATCATCCTTGCCGTGGTGCCGTCGTTCGCGGAACGTTATCTATCGACGGCTTTGTTTGAAGGAATTTAGGAATGTCGGATACGCCGAGACGGCCAAGAACACTCAACGACGCCCGCACCGAGGCAGAGGCCGCCTTCAAGAAGGTCACCGCCAAGGTCGCGGAAGCGCCGCCAAAGTCGAATGCGATCCCCGGCGTGAAGCAGCAGGTGATGCTCCGGATCGACCAGGACGTTCTGGAATATTTCCAGGGAGGCGGGCCCGGCTGGCAGGACCGCATCAATGACGCGCTGCGCAAGGCGGCGGGCAAGTAACCGCCCGACGTTGCCGCTCAAAATCGTGCGATTGCATCGAAAAAAGCCCGGCCTGCAGCCGGGCTTTTTGGTTGAAGTCCGCTTCGACGGAATTCTTCAGCGGCGGAACATGCCGCCCATCATGCCGCCCATCATGCCGCCGATGAAGGCCGCGCCCGCATCGCCGCCGCGTCGAACCGAGCGCGGGCGCCGCCGCCTCCGCCGCTCGGCGCGCGCGCGCGCGGCGGGCCGGACCGGTCCTCGCCGGCCGCCGGCCGTCTGCGTGCTCGGCACGATTTCGGCCAGCAGGGCCTTGTGCTGCAGCTTGTTGAAATAGCCGGTCGAGGGATAGCCGCGGGCGGCCTGCCAGCGCTTGATCACGGCGCGGGTCTCATCGTCGAACTTGCCGGTCTGCTTGGTGTCGAAGCCGAGACCGGTCAGGCGGCGCTGCACGTCGCGGCGCTGGCCAGCTTTCATTCCGATCTGGTCCTCGGTCACCTGGCTGGCGTCGTCGGTGAAGGTCGCGGGATCGATGCCGGGCGTCAGGTTGCGCGTCGTGGTCGGAGGGGTTCTCGAGCGCCGCGATCCGCGCCAGGGCCAGCGGCTTGAACTGGCCGTTCGGGTAGTTGGTCACATAGGCGTTCAGCTCTTCCGGCTTGTTGGAATCCTTCACCGAGCGCCAGAACTCGAGCTCGACGTCGCTGCCGGCGGGTGGCGTCGATGCGGTGGTGAGCGGGGCTCCGGCCGGTGAGGCCGGCGCGGCGGCGGTTGCGGCAGGCGGGGCCGCCGGATTGAGGTAGACCGCGCCGATCAGGTTGGTGTGGCCCCAGGGCAGCTGGCCCTTGCTGGTCTCTTCATTGACCTGGGCGCGAACCTCGGTCATCGCCTGCTGGATCTCGACGCCGGGCTGCGTGACATGGGCGATCAGCGCGCGGGTGAAGGGGCTGTTGGTGCCTTCCTGGCCGTCGAGCGCGGTCTGGCCGGGACCGGTCGCAAAGGCGATCAGCGTGCCTTCGCCCGATTTCATTTCGGCAAGGCCCTGCTGCACCGAGACGCTGCGGGTCGCGGTCGCCTTGATCTTCGCGGCGAACGGATTGTCGCGGCAGGCATCGAGGAACACGAGCTTGACCTTGGCGTCGCTCATGGTCTGGTCGAGCGTGAGGTCGATATTGATCGCCGCGCCGAGCTTGACGTCCATTTCGGATTTGATGTCGGCGTCGACCGGCAGCAGATAGTTCGTGCCGCTGATCGCGATGCCGTGGCCGGCGTAGAAGAACAGCGCGACGTCGGCGCCCTGCGCGCGTTTGCCGAATTCGAGCAGCTTCTGGGTCATCGTGTCGCGGGTCAGGTTGGTTCCCTCGACGACATCGAAACCGACATTGCGCAGCACGCCGGCCATCGCCTTGGCGTCGATCGGCGGGTTTGGAAGCTGCGCGACATTCTTGTAGGCGCCGTTGCCGACCACGAAGGCGACACGCCTGTCGGCCTTGGCCGCGGTGACGGTGGTGAATGCCAGGCAGGTCAGGGAAACAATGAGGGCGAGACGACGCATCTGAAATCCTCAAGGCAGAATCAAAATATCTTGGCGTGGCAACGCGGCGCGGACCTTTACACGAAAACGTGTGGTGCTGCGCCACCAAAAAATGGGCGGACGGAAGGGCGCTACAGATTGCCGCGCGGCTGTGGTCCCGGTGCCGCGCTGCTTTCGGCCACGCTTTCGCGCGCAGAACGTGCGCTGGCCGGTTTCAGATTGAGCAGGTTGCCGGTCAGGATCAGCGCGGCTCCCAGCACCGTCAGTGCATCCAGCCGCTCGCCATAGATCAGCCAGCCGGCGGTCGCGGTCAGCGGGACGCGCAGGAAATCCATCGGTATCACGATAGTCGCATCCGCATAGCAGCATCGCCCGCACCATGCAGAAGTGTGAGAAGGTGCCGCAGATCGCGATGACGACGATCCAGCCCCAGGTCGTCGCGGAAGGCCAGGTCCAGACGAGGAGGGTGGGGATCAACCCCGCGACCGATTGCACGACGATCATCCAGAAGATGATCGACAGCGTGCCTTCCGTGCGCGTCAGCGATTTCACCATCGCGATCGAAATCCCGAAGCCGACCGCGGCGGCAAGCGCGATCAACTGGCCGGGATTGATCTCGCCCGTCGCGGGCCGCACGATGACGACCACGCCGATCAGGCCGAGCAGGATCGCCGCGATCTTCCAGACCGTCATGCGCTCGCCGAGAAAGCTCGCTGCGAGAATCGCGGTCCAGATCGGCATCGTGAACTCGATCGCCACCACCTGCCCGATCGGGATCAGCGTCAGCGCGAAGAACCAGCCAAGCTGCGCGCCGTAGTGAACGAGGTTGCGCGCGATGTGTTGCATCAGCCGCGTCGTCCTCACGATGCCGATGCCGCCGTTCAGATGGATCAGCGGATAGAGCAGGAAGAAGCCGAGGACCGAGCGCATCTCCATGAGCTGGAACACGTTCAGCTCGCGCGTCGCCTCGCGGCCCGCGACCGCCATCACCAGCATGAGGGCGAGCCAGCCCGACATCCACAGCGCAGCCTTCGGTTTGGAGGGAACGTTTTGCATGCGACGGGGGGTGAGACGAGGGGTGGGCAGGCCGGTATGCCGCCCTCCGCGGCACGTTGCAACTTGCAAATGCAGGGGCTGCCTGCTCACCCGGCGTCGAAATTGGTAGTGGGACTGGCCGCGCGATCGATGCTAGATCGCCCTCGACACTGCTCATATCGACGGTCTGGTCGACCTCCGGGCAAAAGTCGAGATCGAGGTGACCGCCTTCGTGCCGGTGGCCGCATAGGAGAAGAAACCAATGACCAATCGCGCCACGTCAGCCGATTTCGTGACGGCTTTTGCTACCGGCTGGCCGGAGCAGGAACCGCACATCATGGTGCTGTCGCTCACCACCCACAAAGGCGTGCAGGACTTCGCGCTCACCAAGGATCAGGCGCTGCTGATCGCCAAGACAATGAACGACACCGCGGTCCGGCTCGCCAAGCCGACGCCGCGTTAGGTCATGCAGATAATGTCAGCGTGACAGGGCGATCGTGGCGCCACGGAACTGGCTGTCGGCCCTCATCGTGACAGACTGCTTGTTGCCGCGCGTCGACAGCGAGATGTTGGCGTTGAAGCCCCCCGAGCTCGCCAGCACCTGGAAGCTGCCGCCGCCGCCGCGGCCCTGCAGCGTGCCGCTGACGCCCCGGCTGCTTTCGCTCCAGGTTCCGCTGATCGCTCCGCCTTCGGAAACGACGCTGCCCTGCAGGTTGAACTTGTAGGCATCGCTGGCGCAGGTCAGCGTCAGGTCCATCGAGGGGCCGGAGACCGCGTAGGTGGCGCGGCAGCGGATGCGCTCGGTCGAGCCATCGTCGAGGCTGACGGTTCCGCCGCCATGCCAGCTTCCGGCCATCCCAGCGAACGGTCCCGACTGCGCGTGGCCGGGCGAGATGGAAACGGAGGCACCAAGTAAAATGGCGGCCGCGATCAGCAGCCGCCTGGCGACGATCAGGATTTCGACTGTCTTGTTATTGCCGCGATGCTTCCCAGCGACCGCTGCAAGGTATGCCGCCTGATGCCCCATTCCACTTTCCCGATCCGCTATTGCCGCTCAATTGACCGTTGGCATATGCACCGTTGATCGAGACTCGAACAAGTCCCTCATGTCCGATGCTGCCCGAGACATTGGCGCCGCTCGCGGAAATCCTACCGTCGGAGACGGTCAGGGTCGAGCTTGCGGTTGGCTCGCAGCTTCCCGACTTCGTGACAATCGTGACGTGCCACAGCCCGTCATACGGCGTCTGGGCCAGGGCAGGAGCGGATACCGAGCCCGCAATAACAAGACCAAACAATAACTTACCAATGCGATTGAGGCGCATGAATCAGTTCCCTGAACTGTGTGTGATGGGACGGCTTATTTGAAGGAAATGTGTCAAAAATTTGCCGCAATGCAGCAGCCCGGATTGTTCCTGTACTCTCAAACACATACGGGTGACCCCAGTTCCTTCTCGGACGCGAAATCGTGTTCCCGGCAATGGTTAATGTGCAGGATTCGCCCCCCGGCGGGAAAGACCGGACGGCTGCGGAGGTGTAGACAAATTGTGACTGTGGCTGGGGCGCCGCACGGGGGCCGGCGCAAGTGGTCCGACGCGATCAGTGCGGCGTGAGGCTCGGCGCCTTGGTCGCGAACTGCTCGTCTTGCGGCTTCGCCGGCAAACTATTGTGCGTCTTGGCGTAATCGATCACGTAGGCCAGCAGTTTCAGACCGAGCGGCGCCAGCGCCCGCTCCCACAATTCGCGCGCGGTCTCGCCTTTCTTGACAAAGCACCATTCCTGCGCGGCGATGGCGCCGGCGTCCATGCGGTCCGCAAGGTGATAGATCGTGCCGCCCGCGATCGGATCGCCTTCCTTGATGGTCCATTCGACCGCGGCCATGCCGCGATGACGGGGCAGCAGGGACGGATGGTAGCCGATGCCACCGAGCTTGGACGCGGCGAGCGCGTCCTTGTCGATCCGGGCATGGCTGTGTGCGGTGACGATGAGGTCGGTGCCAGGGGCGATCTCGGACGCCACAACGTGCTTCGGATCGGCCTGGACCACCACGTCGATACCGGCGTCGCGTGCCGCCGTGGCGAGGCGATCCTCGCCATCATGCACGACCACCCTCACGACATTGACGCCGTGCTCCCGAAACATTTTCAGCGTCGCCACGCCGAAATGGCGGGAGCCGACAAGGGTGATCCGCATGGCCGTCCTTCGCTAAGGGGAAATCTCGTCCGTCGATACCATGTTGCCCCGCCGGGTTGGCAAGGGGCACGCAAGGGGTACAGGGTTATCAACAGGTGGGGGCGGCCGTATTTCCCGGATTCCTCAGCCCAAATTCCTCAGCTCAAGGCGCGGCGCTGGCCCATCAGCCAGCCATGGATCACGTCCCATTTGTCCCGTCCCCTGGTCTGGAAGTCGAGCAGCGGAGAGGATTTGTCCTGAAGCTCGAAATAGAATTTCAGCGAAGTCCCGGCCGGTGGCCTCGCGGGGAGCGATGGATTGGGTCTGAAGCCATCGATCCCATTCCTGAATCATCAAAGTCCTGGCGTCCTTCTGCTTCATCCCCGCGGTCCAACTGCCTGCAGGCCCTGTGAGGGCCGTGACGAATGCGCTGGTCCGGAAGCCGGGAGAAGATGCTTTCAGCGTCCGCTCGCTTTGCCGTCTGGTATGGAATCCGAAGCCGAATGAGTTGCTTCTGCAACCCAGGAGAGGCGCCGGGGCTGGGCGGTCACCGGGAAGGGCCCCCGGGTCCGCCACAGAGAAGGATCAGGCCTGCCGCCGCGGTGACCACTTCGTGGGCGCAACATGGCAGAAGCAATTTAAGTCTTCCTGAAATGGTTCGGATAAATTGTCGGGATTTTGCGCGATGGCGATCCCATTTGGCGGTCGCATTGGGACCGGCGCCGTCATCGGCGAACGCCGCTGCGGTAAGACGTATGCGGTCAGACATGTCCCCGGTCGATCAGAAGCTTGATGATCTGATCGGCAAGGCGTTCCGCCGTCTCGTTCAGCGTCGCCAGATGAAGCTCGGGCGATTCCGGGACTTCATAGGGCGCGTCCAGGCCGGTGAAATTTTTGATCCGGCCGTCTTTCGCCTTGGCGTAAAGGCCTTTCGGATCGCGCCGGACGCATTCCTCCAGCGGGGCGTCGACATGGACCTCGATGAACTCGTCGGCGGCGAGGAGATCGCGGATCATCCGGCGGTCGGCACGGTAGGGCGAAATGAACGAGCAGATCACGATCAGGCCGGCGTCGACCATCAGCTTCGCGACCTCTCCCGCGCGCCGGATGTTCTCGACCCGGTCGGCCTCGGTGAAGCCGAGATCCCGGTTGAGACCGTGCCGGACATTGTCCCCGTCGAGCAGCATTGTGTGTCGCGCCATCGCGGACAGCTTCTGTTCGACCAGATTGGCGATCGTCGACTTGCCGGCGCCCGACAATCCCGTGAGCCAGACGATGCACGGCTTCTGGTTCTTCAGGTTCGCGCGCTCCGCCTTGCCGACCGAAAGCGGTTGCCAGGCGATGTTGGCCGCGCGCCTCAGGGCAAACCGGATCATGCCGGCGCCGACCGTCCGATGATTGTAGCGATCGATCAGGATGAACGATCCGGTGCGCCGGTTCTGCTTGTAGGCGTCGAAAGCGAGCGGCTGGCTGGTCGCGAGATTGCAGAAGCCGATCTCGTTCAACCCGAGCGTTGTCGCGGCAAGATGCTCGCCGGTGTCGACATCGACCTTGTGCTTGATCGTGGTCACGCTCGCGGAGACCGTCTGCGTCCCGGCGCGTAACAGGTAGGAGCGGCCCGGCACCAGCGGTTCGGCCTCCATCCAGATCAGATGTGCGGCGAATTGATCGGCCAATTCGGGTCGTTCGCCGGGTGTTGTGAGCATATCGCCGCGGCCGACGTCGATGTCGTCCTCGAGCGTCAATGTCACGGCGTCGCCGGCATCGGCGCGAACGAGATCGCCGTCATAGGTCAGGATCCGCTTCACGCGAGACGCACGCTCCGACACCGTCACCACGATGGCGTCGCCGACCGCGATGCTGCCTGACGCCACCGTCCCGGCATAGCCGCGAAAATCCTGGTGAGGCCGGCTCACCCATTGCACGGGAAAACGGAACGGCTGGTCGGCGGTCTGCGAACCGACGTCGATGCGTTCGAGATGATCGAGCAGGCAAGGACCGCGATACCAATCGGTGCTGCCGGACCTGCTCGACGACATTGTCGCCATGCCGCGCGGACATCGGAATCGGCAGGATCGAGGCAAAACCGAGATCGGAGGCGAAGCGGTGGTAGTCCGCCACGATCCGATCGAAGCTCTCTTTGCCATCGTCGACGAGATCGATCTTGTTCACCGCCAATACCACATGGCGAATGCCAAGCAGCGAGCATATCAGCGAGTGACGTCTGGTCTGCACCAGGACGCCCTTGCGGGCGTCGACCAGAATGACCGCGAGCTGCGCGGTCGAGGCGCCGGTCGCCATGTTGCGGGTATATTGTTCGTGGCCCGGCGTGTCGGCGACCACAAAGGCGCGCCGCGGCGTCGCGAAAAACCGATAGGCGACGTCGATGGTGATGCCTTGCTCGCGTTCGGCCTGCAGCCCATCGACGAGCAAGGCAAGGTCCGTCTCGCCTTGGGTCGTGCCGTGCCGCGCGCTGTCGGTCGCAAGCGCCTCGAGCTGATCGTCATGGATCGCGGAACTGTCGTGCAGCAATCGGCCGATCAGCGTCGACTTGCCGTCGTCGACCGATCCGCATGTCAGGAAACGCAGTTGATCGCGCGATGCGGTCGCGCCCGAGCCTTGCGAATGTTCGACCAGCATCAGAAGTAGCCGTCCCGTTTTTTCTTTTCCATCGACGCTGTGTCGTCGCCGTCGATCAGGCGTCCCTGTCGTTCCGACATCCGTGCGGATCTGACTTCCGCAACAATGTCTTCGATGCTGGCCGCGCTCGATTCAATGGCGCCGCTCAAGGGATAGCATCCCAGCGTGCGGAAACGGACGGTCAGTTGTTCCGGTGTTTCACCGGCTTCGAGCGGCAGCCGCTCATCGTCGACCATGATCAAGGTGTCGTTGCGGCGCACGACGGGGCGCCTGGCGGCAAGATAAAGCGGCACGACCGGAATTCTTTCCAGCAGGATGTATTCCCAGATGTCCGCTTCGGTCCAGTTGGAGAGCGCGAACACGCGCATGGTCTCGCCGCGGTGAATCCGCGTGTTGTACAGATTCCATAGTTCAGGCCGCTGATTGCGCGGATCCCAGGCGTGGCCCGCGGAGCGGAATGAAAAGACACGCTCTTTCGCGCGGCTCTTCTCCTCGTCGCGGCGCGCGCCGCCGAAGGCTGCATCGAAGCCGTGGAGATCGAGCGCCTGCTTCAGCGCTTCGGTCTTCATGATCTGCGTATGAAGCGAAGAGCCGGATGCGATCGGATTAATTCCGCGCGCGATGCCCTCCTTGTTGACGTGCACGATCAGCTCGACGCCGAGCCTCTTTGCCGTCTCGTCGCGAAAGCGGATCATCTCGCGGAACTTCCATGTCGTGTCGACATGCAGAAGCGGGAAGGGCAGCTTCGCCGGATAGAAGGCCTTGATCGCAAGGTGAAGCATGACGCTTGAATCCTTGCCGATCGAATAGAGCATGACTGGCGATCGGAACTCCGCCGCCACTTCGCGCATGATCTCGATCGACTCGGCTTCGAGACGTTTCAGATGCAGCGGCAGCGTGCGCACGGTGTCATGCATTGCCGGCATCGTCGCGCGATCGAGCGGCCAGGCGCGCGGGTTTTCCACTGATTTCAAAGCCTGTCGATGCGACATCTGAAGTTCCCTTCACGATCAAAGATTCCTACAGGAACCTCGGATCTCAACCGAGATCGTGATCCAGCCGTGAAAAAAGACTTGCTATGCGGCGCTGCTGCGACCGACCGACGATCAAAGTCGGGCGAATTGAGGACGCGCGAATGTTGCACCAAAACAGCGCCAAGTTTGCCTGCACATCAACATATTTGCAGCCTTGCACGCACTTCTTTTGGCCCAATTGGAAAACTACTTCGCAAATGCTTGGTGGCGCAAAACGAAAAATCCCAGCCGGCACTCGTCGGTATTAAAGGGCGGAAGTACCTGTTCTAAGCATCTTCATTTTTCCTGCGAACGGCGCCGGGCAGGATGAATTGGGGAATTTTGGGGAGACCGATAAATGGCGGATGCAGCTAACAACTTGTTCAACCCGACGGCGCTGGCGAACGGCACGTCGAATTTGATCGTGCGCGCCGATGCGCTCAATCAATCGACGGACCTGGTGCAGGCCGGCGTCGTCTTCAACGATGCGGTCCGCTTTTCGCAAGGTCTGTTCAGTCTGTCGGGCAGCGGCAACCAGAACCCGTTCCTGGGCAGCTACACGACCGATATCCATGCGGTGCAGAACGACATCGCCGCGATGCTCGCCGCTCCCGGCGACGTGACGGTCGGCGGTCAGGCCTTTGCGCTCAACGCCACCGACACCGCGGTCTTGACCAACGTCCAGTCGCAGCTCGGCACGCTGCTGACGGCCGCGGCGCAGACCACCAATGCGGCGACGTCTGACGGCTGCGGACCAGACGATCCATGCCGTGCAGAACGAGATCCTGCAGGAGATCAACAACGATCCGCATATCGCGGCCGCGCTCAACAACGTTCACGTTCCTGGCCAATACGGGCGCCAACGACGTCGCGTTCCAGAACGTTCCGGCAGGCGCCGATGATCCGGCAGCACTCGCTGCGGCAACGGCGGGCACCAGCCTGAAAGCGGTCGGCGAGGTCTTCAACGCAGCCGCGACCGTTGCCGCCGGCGGCATCAATGCGGGGAATCTCACCGAGATCACGACCGACTTCACCGCGGTTCAGCAGGGTCTGACCAAGATCCTGAACAATGCGACGCAGCTGGCGCAGATCGAAACCGGCGAAACGGCCAATGCCGCGGCGCTGACCACGATCCACCTGCAGACGGTGCTGAACCAGATCAACCTCCAGCTCAACAAATATGACGACGCGGAGACGACCGGCAGTGCAACCGCGCTGCGCGGCACCGCGGACAATCTGCTCGACATCATCGATATCGTGCAGGACGACGCCAACCTGAACATGGCGGCGGGCGGCAACGGCAATGCCGGGCATGTCGGCGGCTTCGCCGAAATGCCGGGCGGTCTGACCGGCACCGTCACGAAGTTCCAGGACAATCAGGCGCAGACCAATTTCTGGGCCGCGTTCCTGTCCGAGGCCAACACCATCAATGCGCATTTGACGGCGATCGCCGGTGGCCAGGAGCAGGCCAGCCAGGCGCTGATCACGCAGATCCAGAACTACCAGAATTTCGGCGCCATCATTCGATGCGGCGCAGGGTGCGATCTTCCAGGGCCGTTTCGACAACGAACTGAACAACGGCACCCTGGAGGCCGACACCGCCACCGCGGTCAAGGGCCTCACGGGCATCCTGAACGGCGATACCGGCGCGGCGCTGGCGGCGGACAATGCGATGATCACGGCGGCCGGCACGGGCTTCGTCGCCGACGCCAACGACGTCTCGGGCAACAACATCCCGATCGGCGGCGGCACCTATGTCGGCACGGCGACGACCGTGGCTACGGCGACATCGGTCAACGGCGTTGCCCAGGGCACCATTCCGGTGACGGCGACTCCCAACATCGCGAATGGCACCGGCGGCACGGTAATGTCTGGCACTGGCGGCGGCGGGACCGGCACCGGCGGCGGTACGGGGGCCGGCGGTGGCGGCGGAGCCGGTGATGGAGGTGGTGGTGGAGCTGGCGGTGGCGGCGGCACGGGCACCGGAGCAGGTGGCGGCACGACGGCGCCTGTGTTCTCTGATCTCGGCCTGACCTTCAACGACGCGACGCGTGCGCTTGAAGGTGGTCTCTGGCAGAACGCGGTCGAAGAAGGCGGCCAGGGCTTTGGCAGTATCGGGCGCTACACGACCGATCTGACCAACGTGCAGACCGGCCTGCAGGCCGAGGTCGCCGCGGGACAATTCACCGGTGACACGCTGACTCACGTCAATCAGATCCTGGCCGATATCACGACCGCGCTGTCGGCCGCGACGGCCTCGGTGAGCGGCGGCGGGACGTTCGGCTCGGTTGCTGCGGCGGAGACGGCACTGCACGACGCGCATGTCGACATTCTCAATGTCGTCAACAACGACGCTAACCTCACGGGATTGGCGACGGCGAATGGTGCGACGGGGTTCCTCGCGGCTCCCGCAGCGCTTCCGGCCGGCACCGCGGCAGCGGATGCGCCACACGCCAACCTCGCGGAGATCGGCACGATCTTCAACGATCTCGCCAACATCTCTCTCGGCGGCTTCAACGCCAACAACTCGGCGCAAGCGACGGCCGACGTGAACGCGGTCGTCACCGACATGCAGGCCTTGATGACGGCCAATCCGCTGTTGTTCGGCGGGCTGACCGGCGTTCATGCCGATACGGTGGTCCGGCAGCTCGAGCTGGAGAAGCAGTACATCACCCAGGCCGGCGTCACTCCGGATGCCGGACGCGCCAGCAACGACAACCTGCTCGACATTATCGATATCGTGCAGGGCGACACCAATCTCGCCAACATGGCAAGCCAGGGTGGCGTCACCGGCTTCACGCCGTTCGGCGATGCGTTGAACCCGACGCCGGCCTATCAGGACAATGACGCGCAGACGAATTTCTGGGCCAACTTCATTGCCCAGTCCAATGCGCTGGGTCAGCAGGCGGTCACGGCCGTCGAGGCTCACGATGCTGCGGCGACTGCAACCCTGATCACGGACTTGCAGGCCTTCCAGACCACCGTCACCAACTTCGACGCGGCGCAGGGCGGCATCTTCGAGGCGCGCTTCGACAACGAGCTGCTCGGCGATACCAGCACGCTCGGCGCCGAGGTGGCGGCGATGATCAAGGGCCTGCAGACCGGCAACGTAGCGCTGGTCCAGGCTGCGGCGGAGGAGATGCACGCCAACGCGGCCGACGTCGGCGGCAACAACCTTCCTGTCACTGGCGGCACGTACAATACCGATGGCTTGACCGTTGCTGACGTGCTGTCGACAGCGGTGGCTCAGGCCGATGCGGGCGCGGCAGCCGGTGCCGGTACGGGCGCGGCCGGTGGTGCTGGAGCTGGGGCCGCTGCGGTGGCGCGGCCGATGCTGGAGCAGGCGCCGCGGCGGGCGCAGGCGCAGCGGGCGATGCCGGTGCCGGAACGGGCGGCACGACCGCTGCAGGTGGCACCGGAACGGGAGCTGGCGGCACCGGAACGACTGGGACCAGCACCGGGTCGACCGGCACCACAACCGCCGGCGCCGGCGATGCGGGTCACACCGACACCGGGGCTGCGGCCGGCGGTGCCACGGGGACCGGCACTGCGACGACGGGCACCGGAGCGGCGGGCGGTTCGACCACGTCGCAGCAGGACGGGTGCCATGGCGGTGGTGATGCAAGCCATAGCGTCGTCAACGACATCATGGCGCTGCTGCAAGCGATGCAGAGCGGCAACAGCAGCGCGGTCAACACGGCGATGACAGCGCTGAACAATGACGTGCACAATGGCGGCGCAACAGAGCTGGCGAACTTGGGCTCGAACTTGGGCGCGGGTGCGGAGCACTTCCATCACACCATCTGGCACTAAAGTCGTGCCCGTACGCGGCGAGTAAGGATGACGAGTAACCCCGGCGCAGAAACATCCTCTGCGCCGGGTTTTGTTTGAACGAGAATTCGCGAGCGGCGACAGCAGGCTCAGCCTGATGACGAAAGGCGTCAGTCCCGTGCTTGGGTCCCTGACAGTTCCTGTGGCGTTACGACGACGGATCGCGTCATGGCCGCCTTGCATTGAAACAGCTGCTGGCGTGCGCCGATCGAACGTCACCGATCAAGTATGGTCGCGATCATGAACGAGCACTCAATTGCCGGCTACACTCCCGCCGCTTCACTGATCCCGCAGTCGGGAGACCATGTCCTGCACGCGGCCGAGCGGGCCTATCGCGGGCTGCTGGCCGATCAGCCGCGCCACTTCCGCGCGTTGTGCGGGCTCGCCGTGGTGCGAGGCCAGCTCGGCGCGCCGGATGAGGCGCGCGATCTGCTCGACCGTGCCGCCGCCGCCGCAAATGGACATGTCGGGGATCATGTCGTGCTTGGCGCGGCGTTGGGGCGGATCAACGATCTGGACGGCGCCCGGCGGCACTTCGAAGAAGCGATCAGGCGCGATGGGCAGCATGTCGAAGCCCGGTTGCAGCTTGCCAACGTCCTGCACAGGGCCGGCCAGATCGAAGCGGCGGTGAGCTGTTACGAAGAGGCGATTGCGATCGATCCGAACAGTGCGGAAGCCCATCAGAGCCTGGGATCGGCGCTTCAAGTCCTGGGGCGGTTCGAGGCTGCGATCCCGCACCACAGAACCGCACACACCATCGAGCCGCGGCTTGCCATGGCTCATGTCGGTCTTGGCGACGCCTATCGCAGGCTAAGCCGCTATGACGATGCGATCCTCGAATATGAGCGCGCGCTCGCCATCAATCCGAGCCTCGCCGAGGTGTATCTCAACCTCGGCGGCAGTCTGCAGTTGGTGGGGCGTCGCGAAGACGCCATCCGCAGCTATCAGCGGGCACTTGCGATCAATCCGGCCGCTGCGGACGTCCACTATAATCTGGGCGTCGTCTATGCCGATCTCGACAATCTGCACGCGGCTGTTCTTCACTATGAGCGGGCCATCGAGCTGAACCCGACCTCGGCCGAGGCGCACAACAACCTCGCCAATGTCCTGTGCCGGCAACGGCGCGAGCACGACGCCGTCAAGCACTACCGGGAAGCGGTTCGCCTCAGGCCGCGCTATGCGGATGCGCTCCGTAACCTCGGCGATGCGCTGCAGACACAGAAGAGTTTCGAGCAGGCAATCGCATGCTATCGGGCAGCGCTCGTGATCGAGCCGGACAATGCAACTCTGTTCAATCGCCTCGCCGCGGCGCTACTGGTGACGGGTGAGATCGACGAGGCATCCCGGGCCTACGAAGCCGCGATCGCGCGGACGCCGAACGACATCGGCATCCAGCTCAACTATGCCAATGTCAGGCCGTTCACGGATGGCGACCTGCGGCTGGTTCGGCTGGAGCAGTCCGCCGCGCGCGAGGCGGAGCTTTCCGAAGAGCAGCGCATCCCGCTGCATTTTGCGCTGGGAAAGGCCTATGCGGATCTCAGGGATGGCGAGCGCTCGTTTCGTCACCTCGGCATCGCCAATGCGCTCAAGCGGGGCCATGTGGTCTATGATGAGCGCGAGACGCTGCGCTATATGGAACGCGTCGGCGCGACGTTTTCGGGCGATCTGCTGCGGGCAAGGTCCGGCCGCGGTGATCCGTCCGACGCGCCGATCTTTGTGGTCGGCATGCCGCGCTCCGGCACGAGCCTTGTCGAGCAGATCCTCGCCAGTCATCCGCGGGTCTTTGGCGCGGGCGAGCTCAACGATTTCGCCATCGCGGCCTCGGCTTCTGCGGCGCGGGGCGGAGGGGCTCAC
This sequence comes from uncultured Alphaproteobacteria bacterium, assembly GCA_963786015.1. Lineage (GTDB taxonomy): Bacteria > Pseudomonadota > Alphaproteobacteria > Rhizobiales > Xanthobacteraceae > Bradyrhizobium. The sequence goes on from CAWAXO010000026.1 coordinate 139,173, forward strand.
CCCGAAATCATCGCGGGGATGTCCGACGCCGATCTCGGCGAATTGGGCAAGACCTATCGTCGAAGGGATTTCCGAAGCGGCCTCCTCGACGGATCGCTTCGTCGACAAGATGCCTTCGAATTTTCTGTTACTGGGGCTGATCCATCTGGCGCTTCCCCGGGCGCGCATCGTTCATGTGCGACGTGATCCGCTCGACAACTGCCTGTCCTGTTACTCGCTGCTGTTCTCGGAAGGGCAGCCCTTCACCTATGACCTCGCTGAACTCGGGCGCTACTATCGCGCCTACGATGCGCTGATGCAGCATTGGCGCTCGGTGCTGCCGGCCGGGACCATGCTGGAGGTGCGCTACGAGGATCTCGTCGGCGACCTCGAAGGGCAGGCCCGCCGGCTCGTCGCTCATTGCGGTCTTGACTGGGACGAGAGGTGCCTGTCGTTCCATGAAACGAAACGCCCGGTCGAGACGGCAAGCCTGGTCCAGGTCCGCAAACCAATTCACAAAGGTGCGATCGGACGGTCGCGCCTCTACGGCGCACGGCTCGCGCCTCTTCTGGACGCGCTCGAAGGCGGTACGTCTCACGCGCACAGCGCGGTATCGCGACGACTAACGCGACAAACGCGAAGGAACTGGAGCGCCAGGCCGATCGCGCGTTTCGTCTGGCCAAGCACCTGCAGGGTCACGGAGATGTCCTGATCGCCGAGCAGCTCTTCAGCTTCGTGGCCGCCGTGCGCCCCAAGGACTACGACGCGCTGCTGGCCCTTGGCACGATCTGCGCCAACTCGAACCGGAACGAAGACGCCAAGCGATACTTCCGGAAACTGATCGCCGTCCACGGCAATGCTCCTAACGCGCATGGCAGTCTCGGCGCTGTTCACGCCAGTTGCGGTGAACCGGCCGCCGCCGTCGCATGCTACGAAAAGGCCCTGAAGCTGGCGCCCGATCATCCCGGCGTGCGCTATGCACTCGCAATGGTGCTGGCGGATCTGGGGCGCAGCGCGGACGCAATCGCGCAGATCAGGCTCGCTTTGTCGAAGCGCCCGGATCATCTCGAATCGCATTTCGCGCTCGGCAACCTGCTCTATGGGCAAGGTCAGAATGCCGAGGCGATGCAGTGCTATGCCAGGGTGCTTCAATTCAGCCCGCGGCATGCGGAGACGCATAACAATCTCGGCAATGTGCTGCTGAGCACGGCTCAGCACGAGCGCGCGATCGCTCACTACAAGACGGCGATCGAGATCAATCCATCTTACGCCGACGCCCACGGCAATCTCGGCAACGCATTCCTCGAGCTCAATCGCCTGGAGGAGTCGATCGCGCAGAACCGTCGTGCGCTCGAGCTCAAACCGTTGCGGTTCGGATCATACAACAATCTCGGCGTCGCGCTGCAGGCGCTGGGCCGCTTCGAGGAGGCGAAAGAGGCGTTCGGGCGCGCCATCGAGCTGGCGCCGCAAGAAGCCTCCGTCCACCTCAATCTTGCGAACATGGACCGTTTCAAGCCGGACGACAATCGTCTGCCGGCCTTGCGCCGGCTGCTCGACGGAGTCGATGCGCTGGACGACGAGCGCCAGATCGCGGCGCGTTTCGCGATGGGCAAGGCGCTGTCGGATCTCAAACGCTATGACGACGCCTTTGCCGAGTTGAACAAGGCAAATGCCCTGAAGCGCAAACACATCGACTATGACGAAGGCCAGCGCCTCGGGATGCTCGAGAAGATCACGACGATCTTCACCAGGGAGCTGATCTCGTCCCGGTCCGAAAGCGGGGACAGATCCTGGTCACCGATCTTCATCGTCGGCATGCCGCGTTCGGGAACGACCTTGATGGAGCAGGTGCTGGCAAGTCATTCGAAGGTCTTCGGCGCCGGAGAGCTGGAAACATTCAAGGAGATGGTGATCGGCGCCGTCGACAGCCAGGCGATTTTTCCGGCCTATCCGGAGCTGGTCGGTTCGCTGTCGCCGGAAACCATTCGCAAGATCGGAGAGACCTATACGTCGCGCGTCCGCGCATTGGCGCCGGACGCCGCGCACATCGTGGACAAGATGCCGCTCAACTTCGCGTTCGTCGGGCTCATCCACATGGCGCTGCCGAATGCCAAGATCATTCATACACGGCGCGACCCGCTCGACACCTGCGTCTCCTGCTACTCGCTGCTGTTCACCGGCAACCAGCCCTTCGCCTACGATCTCGCAGAGCTCGGCCGTTATCATCGCTCCTGCGAGGCGGTGATGGAGCACTGGCACCAGGTGCTGCCGCCGGGCACGCTGATCGACGTCCGCTATGAGGACCTCGTCGATGACCTCGAAGGGATTTCACGAGAGGCACTGCGGCATTGCGGGCTGGACTGGGAGGACGCCTGTCTCAACTTCCATGACACGGAGCGAACCGTGCGGACGGCGAGCCTGATGCAGGTCCGCAAGCCGCTCTATCGATCGGCGATGGGTGGCTGGCGTCGCTATGCCAGGCATTTGACGCCGTTGGCCGACGCGTTGGGCGGGGACATTCCGGCGATGGTCGCGAGCGCGGCGGTGGGTTAGCCAGCCGGCCAACACTCCGAGCTGGCGAAGCCGCCGCCGCCTCGCGTGCCCGCTCCCTGCGTGTCGACGCAGCGCCCCCGATACCGGCTTCGGATTGGTCACTTCGGCCGCTGCGAGCGTCTGGTCGGGTTTCATCCGGAATGCAAGGCAGGTGCCGAGAAGCTGCAGGCCTGGTCGCATCGATAAATGACCCCGCGTCCGGTAAGGGCTTTTACCAGCGGTAGCGTCCCGGCGCCTCGCGTATATTCGCCTCCAACCAAAGGAGGTGGACATGCGGAGCATCGTCCCAATGCTGGTACCGCTTGCCCTTGTGGCCATGACGTTGTCGGTACCGGCCCAAGCTGCGCCGGCTGATCGATACTGTCTGCAAGGTCGCCGCCAGGGCTTTCCGGGCAATTGTCAGTTCGCTACCCGTCAGCAATGCCTGGCCGCTGCGTCGGGCACCAATTCTCATTGCGGAATCAATCCGCGCTATGCCTCTTCGCGGCGGCGGTGATCACCGTTCAATCGCTCGGGGCTTCGCACTCAGTATTAGACGGCAGGGGTGACTGACCATGCTCGCAAAGCTTATTGGCGCCAGCATAGCTGCTTTGACTGCCCTGGTGATCATTTGGGGTGGGAGCGCACATGCAGAAATATTCATCACCACTGCCAGAATATCGCAGGGCGAGTTGGTCATCGTGGGGAGGATCAGGCGACCACGCGAGCCCAAGGTGGAGATAAAGATTAGTGCCAACAAAACAGTGCAAGTCGAGAGCACTTCGACAGGAGGTTTTCGTTGGATCGGGCCTGAGTTTCCATCTACTTGCATCGTCAAGATCACATCTGGGCCGGATGTGAGAGACGTGGTGATAGAAAACTGCGGCCTTCCAGGACCTGCTGGACCGCCTGGACCTGCCGGACCGCCTGGACCGATGGGCCCGCCCGGGCCCAAAGGAGATCAGTGATAATGCCGAGGGCTGCCCAGTCGCGAAAGCGAACACCTCAGGTAGGTCGCTCGCGTGTTGGCTTTTGGCCTACAAACCGATCGCTACGGCAGCCAGCGTTTGATTACCAGCCGCCGCCCTCCCAGCCGCCATAACCTCCGCCCCAGCGGCCATAGCCACCGCCACAGCAACAACAGGGCGGCGGAGGCGGAGGCGGGGGCGGAATATAGACCCGACAGCAGCAGCCGCACCCGCCGCCGCCCCAACCGGCATTGTTCCAGCCACCGCCATAGCCACCGCCGTAATAACCGCCGCCACCCCAACCGCGACCCCAGCCCCCACCGCCGTATCCAGAGCCATAACCATAGTAGCCCTGTGCATGAACGGTGGTGGGAATGGAGGCAGCAGCGAATGTGAGGGCCGCTGCGAGCACGGCGGTTATCCTGCGCAACCTCTGCAACATGACACGTCTCCCTAGGCTTTTTATTAGGGGCGAACCCCGCACCTGGATTGGTTCTCCATGAGAGTGATCTCAAACAAGGCGCCAATTGGGAGAATGGAGGGAGCCGGCACATTCTATCGCGCTATATTTCGGAATATGGTTAATCCGAGGACCGTCGCGCCCGCAGGGTCGGCGGCTGCAAGATCGCATGCGACGGTCGCTACATGAACTCGCTAGCTGCACGTGCCCGCTCGACGAACTGGGGATCGAACTCGTTGTCAGGTCCGCCGAATGACTTTCGCGACTCGTCATGGTTGTCGCAACGCGACCGGAGTCGGTCAACAAAGGCGAGGAGCGGCATGAACGTGTAGTATTACAAGGAGCAAATCGTCTGTTACCTGTCGATCGATCAGAAGCCGATCTCGGTGCCTTGCCGCAGCGTTGGCATATCCTGCGCATCACGCCCGGTCGTGACGCGAGGGTCATCGAAACGCTTTCGACGTCTCGGCATCAGTGGCTATTCGCTAAATTTGATCCGCGTGATCACGCGACCGACGGTAGCGCCTTAGCGGCGCGTTAACCGGGCTTCGCTACTTTCACGGTGGGCTCGGTGGGCGACATCTGTGGGGTCGCCATGAATTTTAGTTTGCGGCGCCGATGCCTTCTGGCGCCGGCGGTTGAGACAGTCTTGACTATGATGCTTGCAATCGCTTCGGCGAATGCGGCCGATGCTCCCATCCCCTACATCCCGCCGCCTCCGCCCCAATACGCGCCTCCGCCCCAATATAGCCCGCCAGTCTACGCGCCACCAGTGCTGCCCTGTCTCTGGTTAGGTCCTTATGTCGGCACCAATGTCGGCTTCCAGTGGACCTCGAATGTTAACGGCGTCAGTCAGACCGGCGGCGTCGGGCAGAGCGCGTTCACCGGGGGCATACAGGGCGGCTACAACTGGCAAAGCGGTCCATGGGTGTATGGCGTAGAGGCGGATTTCAACCTCTCGAGCGCCAGCAACAGGTTCGCCGATTATCAGTTCTCCAACCCATGGTTCGGAACTTTGCGCGGGCGGGCCGGGTTTGCCGTCAACAATGTCTTCTTCTACGGCACTGCAGGCCTGGCCGTCGGCATGACAACGGTCGCGAGCGGGGGGCTGTCGGATAGCACCGGACATCTTGGCTGGGCGATCGGGACCGGTGTCGAATTCGGCCTCGCTTCATTCGGTCTTGCCTCGAACTGGTCAGTCAAGGCCGAATATCTCTACCTCGGCCTGTCGCAGGGCGCTGTTCTCCCGGCTTCGGTCCCGTCTAATTTCCAATCGAACGTGTTCCGCTTTGGCGTGAATTATCACCTCTGAGCTTCAATCGAATTTTCCACGACGATTTCCTCGTCTCCTCACGCCGCCTTCGCAGGCGGCGTGTGCACCATGGAGCGACCCGCAGCGCCTCCGCAGCACGGTGGCGCGCGGGTCCCAGCGAGATGCCGGGCCCGAGAATATTCCGTGCAAAGGCGCATCAGAGATCCAGATCGAGCCGGTCATAGTGCGCGAGCGTTCGTGCTATGAATGCCTGCGTTGTTGATCTCAGCGCCGTGCCTCGCGTTACCGTCCGGAGATGAAAGGCTTGGAGCTAAATTAAACGCTGGGCTTATTCGTTCCGCTAGAGCATGATGTTTTTATACGGAAACATAGCCTGAGTTTCTGAGATAGTTCGCGCATTCCTCCTCCGAGAAGAGGTCGAGGAGATCTCCGGCCCTGCGCCAGGTTGCTTCAATGGTGCGGGGTTCTGCGGCTCGCATCAGATGCTTGAGCTTAGCGAATACCTGTTCGATTGGATTGAGGTCAGGACTGTAGGGAGGCAGGAAGAGCAAGTGCGCTTTCCTGGCGCGGATAGCGTCACGGGCTTTCTTGCCTTTGTGACTTCCGAGATTGTCGAGGATCACGATGTCTCCCTTGGCCAAGGTCGGAGCCAGCTCTTTCTCGACGTAGAGCGTAAAGAGTTCGCCATTGATAGGTCCGTCAATGACCCAGGGTGCCGAGATGTGATCGTAGCGAAGCGCCGCGATGAATGTCATCGTTTTCCAATGACCAAAGGGGGCGGACGCCGTGAGCCGATGCCCGCATGGCCCCCAGCCACGTAGCGGGGACATGTTGGTCTTGATCCAGGTTTCATCAATAAAGACCAGGCGGGAGGCATTGATCCTGCCTTGATGAGCTTTCCAGCGCGCTCGCTTACGAGCTACGTCGGGCCGATCTTGCTCGGCCGCCCGCATCGTTTTTTTTGAAGCTCAGATCTTCGGCATGAACGAAGGTCCACACGGCCCGAACATCGGTTTTTACACCGCGCTCAGCCAACTCAGCTGTCAACTTGCGCAAGGTGAAGGGACCGGAGCGAATGCGTTTGCGCAGCCATTCAGCGTGAGCGCCCGACAATGTCTTCTGCTTGTGACCGCCGATCTTGCCCGGAGTGACGCCGCCGGTTTGCCGTCTTAGGCTCTTCCACTTGCTGACGCAGGATGGGCTGATCTGCAGCGCCTGCGCGATCGATCGAACCGTCTCGCCCGCATCAGCACGCGCCAGGGCGCGTTCGCGGATATCTTCCGAAAAGGGCCGTGTCATCCATGCTGGCCTCCGTTCCCCAGCACGAAGCTTGAATCAGAAACTTCGCCCGCTGGGAATCCAAATTCCGATCAAAAACAACGTGCTCTAGGAACGAGCCCGGCACTGCGACGTTGCTCCTGTATCCACGCTAGTGTGGGAAGTGTGAAGGCCCCTGGCGCGGCTCGCCTCGCGGCCACTCGTGCCGGGTGCCTTCAATGACCGGGTAGGTAGTAGCGCTGTGTCAGACCCATTTTATCGCCCTCCCGCACATCAGCCGATCTTCCACGGCAGGGTTTCGACTAACCGAGCGGACAAAGGGTTCGACAATTATCTCGCGCTGACGGTCAATAATTACCGCGTGCGCATCTTCTTCAATGGCGAGGAGCATCCGGCCGTGACGGCTGATCCCTTCGCCGGTATCATTGAAACCTATCTGGCCGATCGAATGATCACCTTCAAAGGGCACGTCGAAATCAGATTAGAGCGTAAGGCAGCGTCTAAGCGTGCGCTCGCATAGACGAAAGCGATCACAGTCGCCGACAGCCTCACTTGAGTGGCGATAGCGATGAGGATCGATAGCCGTTAGGTTCGTCCGTTACCCATCGATCGTCGCGGTACAGGGACTGCCATAGCAAAGCTATCCGAGCCCACAACTGTCGTTCAAAGCCGCGCGCGTTGGCAGCCATTTGCAATGCCGTCTCTGCCTTCCGGCTACACAAGTGTTTTTCATCGTTGCTCATGGCGCGCGAAGGTTGTCATGGATTGCAGCAATATTGTGGAACGTGCGATCCGTACAATTACTTAGACCGTGATTGGGCAGCAGAGCGCCCGATCGACGGTCTGTCGGCGTGGCAACTTTGTCGTATGCGCAGATCTCCTGAAGCAAGCTTCGCGTTCAGCATCCCGGTGGGATTCACCGATCGCCTCATTTGCGTCATCATTCTCGTCCGGGGGGTGATTCGAAATGGAGCTTGTCTACGGGGCGGCCGCGTGTGCCTTCTGCAGGTGTGCTCGCAAATTGAAAGATCGGCAATGGGCTTCGCGCGGTTACACTCTCCTGTAAGTCCTGCGGCACCACAATCAAACTCGTACAGGAGCGCAGAGATCGAAGCAGCGCGAGGGCAACTCGCCACCATCATCGCCCGCTACTTCGTGTCCCGATGAGCGCTCGTCAAATCCCGCGTCTATAAGACGCGCCACGGACGAAGATGCCACCCATGCCTCACTCCGCTGCGCTATGTCCCCCTGTTCCCGATTGATCATTCCGTCGCCGCTTCCGTCGTGAAGGCCGTCTTGAAGCGGCCTTTTCCGATGGAGACGGAAGGGCGTTACTAGCACCGTCTCCGTTTTCGAGTTGTGCGACGTTCACGGGAAGATGCGTTAGCCCATCGTGCAATACACTTTGAGCCGATTGAACCAAGTGGGCGGTTTCCTTTATAGCTTCAAACTTTGCTTCCGCCTTCGCGGCAGGCACGTCGGTTTCGAATTGCCGCAAACGAATATCGATTAGTGCTATCGCGTCAGCCATTTGCTTTTGGCCTTGCTGTAATGCCTTGATGTGTTCGACAACCGTCAGATGGTCTGCGACCTCCTGAGCCGCCTTTCCAATCTTTTCAGGACTCCGCGCCTCCATGGCACCATGGTCTAATACCGGCTTAATTCGTTCTTGGATGTAAGCTAAATGAGACGAGGCGGGTTCTAATGATCGAGCCTCTAGCAAGCTTAGCGCTTCGGCTTTGACTTCCTGCCAATCGGGATCACTGTCGTCATTCAGATTGTCAGAGACTTTGAATGGCGTTACGAACGCGGGGCCTTCTCCAATGAGAGGCAGCGGACGTTGAGCGCGCTTGGTGGGTTCGTAGGGGTGTGGCTCTGCGAGACTTTGAAGCGAAGCGAGATCGCGTGATATGTCTGGCGTTGCCAATGCCTCGGCTATGGCTTCCAATGCGGCACGTTCGACAACAGAATTCGCGTCAATTCGAGGATCATCTACGAGGTCGTTAGAGGGGAACGATCCATGTGTAATGTCGGGTTCCGGGCCCTGCCGCTCGCGGCTGGTCAGCATGTCGATCAACTCCCAAAACCGCGAGCGGCGCTTTTGGGCGTGATCTTCGTCCGCTCCAGAGAATTCGATATCGGCAGGGGAGGCGACGGCTCGTTGTGCGAGGCGCCGATTGTCAGCACGTAGCCGAGCAGTCAGATCGGCGAGGCGTTGATCTCGTTCTTTCGTTCGATCTTTATCCGGCGCCGATAGCGGAATTCCGTCCAGTCTGGGATCGTCCGACAAACGCTACTCCAGTCTTAAACTAGAAAATGCGAAGGGGATTAAGTCACGTTGTTCCATTTCACCAATCTCGCCGGGGCTGAGTCAATCACGGAGTCGGCTGGCCTGCCGGTTCCGCATGATGCAGAATCCACGCATAGGGGTCGGCTATCGAGGTGTAGGACAAGAATGCACAGCTTCTTCAGCGCCTGGCGCAGCGTCACCGCGCGCTCGCCTTTAGGCGGGAGCGGCGCCACTTGGATGGGTGTGCGTGCCACCGCTCCCTAACCGCGCGCGGTCCATACTCAAACGCGCGAACTACGCGCGGCTGCAGACGAGCGTAGCGTCGAGCGATGTCGTAGCAATCGAGTTCGCAAGTTAAGCTTGATAGGCCCCGCGCGAGTTAATGCCGGTGTCCTGATCGCGCATAATTCACCGCGGAAATACTGACTTTCTTCTCGCTCGGCGCGCCGACACGGAAAAGCTTATTCGCCTCGACGTAACACCGGGCGCAACGCGCAAAGCTCATCGCCAAGCCAAAGCCGAAGCTGGCTACTGTCCGGTACGATGACGCTCGCAGCGGTGAACGGCTGGTCGCTCAGAGTAGAAGCAGTCTATCAAACCGTGAATAAGTCGAACTCGCTTCCCTCGCAACCCTTGGCGGAGGCACGCCGTATTGCTGTCCATGAAGAAACGCAGCCTCATTGACTCGCGTTCTGTCGCGCCGCTCTTGCTCAGATAGAGCCCATGACGGCGTTCGGGTAGTTCGGCCGGGATTGCCATGGATATCGAGCGGCTTCCGCGCCGGGTCGCGCTGCAAATGGGTAAATTCGTTTTTTGGGGGTACCAACCCGAATTCGGTGTTTCCGGGCACTGTCAATTGCACCCCCGTCAACAACACGTTCTGAAGGTGAATACTCCGAAATCCCGGTCTTTAGTTCTTACCAGATCGTCGATTGACGATCCGTCTCTGCATCTTCCGCCTCGATCTCTTCCTTCGTGTAGTAGGCACGCTCAATCTGTTCGAGCATGCGTACCGCAAAAATGACGCAACCAACGTAGACGAGCAGAACCCAGTCCCCGGCATCCATTAGTGAACTCTAAATCGCTACGCTGTTACCGCTAAATTGAGGGTGGCTCACTACCATACAACTATGGCGGGATCAACCGACATCGATTCGTTTTCCGTTCCGCGCAGCATCCGTCGGACAGTTTTATCTGCGCATCAGGCGGCTCTTGATTCTCGAAAACAGGCTCGCTCGGTATTGAGCGCCGACCCAGGCAGGGATCGCGCCGATCGAGGTCGACGTCTCGAGGGCGGCCATGAACGGGCGATCGGACGTCTTGCGAAAGATGACGTTCGCGCTGATGCTCGGCGCGGTGACCAAACGAATGGATCGTTGAGCTTCGTTGTCCGGCGCGCGATCGATGTAGGCATCGAGCACGGGATACATCTTCCGGTAGGACCGCAGCCCGACGAACATGTCCTCCTTCTGGTCGAGATGCGACCACTCGAAGAAAGTCAGTTCATAGTCGTTATAGTTTGCGAGATCGAAGAAAAAGCGGCCGGTGTAGAGAAAGTAGCAGTGGTCAAGCCAGCCAAGCGCGGGCAGTTGATGCACGATGTGGCCGCCAACTTTGGTTGCCTCGTGGATCGCGCGGAAACAGGCAATCTGATTGAAAATATGCTCGGTGGTCCCGAGGTTGAAGACTGTGTCGAAGGTCCCGACGAAACGCCTCGGCAATGGCTGGGTGTTGAGGTCGAGAATCGTGGTGCGGTAGCCGTCGGCGATATCAATCGAGTGATAGGTCAGGCCAAAGCATTCCAACAGCTCGCCAATGAAACTTTCGTTTGGCGTGCCATCGGGGCCATAGGCCGAGCCTTTCGAGAGCCGCATGACGGTTTCGTCATCGATCCTGACGTCATAGGCGAGCGCAAGATTGTAAATTTCCGTTGGGCTAGCAGAGTACAGGTTGGATGAGCCGATATCGAGAACGGCGGCATGCTTATTGAGCAAACCTTTCGCGCGCAAGTCCGCCAAACTCTGAAGTGTTACGCCCATAAATACCGTCCCTCCGCATCTTCCCGGCAGAGGTGCCTTAGTACTCTACAACCACACGGCGATCAACCGGCCTCATTCCGTTTTTCCGCACTGCGCAGCCGCCTTCGGGCGGGCTTTTGCTGTCTGAAGCACGAGTCCCGATGCAGGGAGGTTGATCGATGTTCGATGTCGACAGGTTTGACGAGGCGCTGGGTCATTTGCGGCCGCGTGGCGATGACAAGGTGCCTGGACTGAGGGCCGGCATGATCGCCGCGGCGCCGACCGTGTTCACGAAATTCGGGCTGAACTCAAGTCTCGTCGTGTGTCACGCGATGGGCAGTTCTCCTAGGAGTGCAACGCCGGCCTCGAGCTGCAGGAGGATATGAACTATTCCGCCGCGCGGCTGCTGCAGGTCTTCCCATCACATTTCACTCACGCGCGGGCGATCGCCTTGCAGCGCAATCCGAGGAAAATTGCGGACCAGCATATGGCGGCCGCAACGGCAATCGGCCGCCGCCCCTCTGACGACGGATGGAATTGCCGAGGGCAGGGCCTCTCACAATTGAGCGGCGCCGACAACTATAAGGCGCTCGCCATGCTTACAGGCCATGACGTCTTCAATCATCCGGAGATCCTGCTCGACCCGAAGACCGCGCTGGAATGCGGCGTCGCCGATTTCGTGATGTGCGGCTGTCTGCCTTACGCCGAGAAGGACGCACTCATCGGCGTCTCCTCGATGCTCAACGTCGGTCACTTTGTTGACGACCCTCACAAGATCAACGGCTACGCCATGGGGCGCACTGGTTAAGCCTGTGGAAGCACGCGTTGGGGGTCGCCTGACATGACGATGCCTTCGGATGCCATGCTCGTCGAACTCTGCGGCGAGATCTATCGGCCTGACGCGATGACAGGGCACTTCAATTACTTCGATGCCGGCGTTGATGACGGCATCTGCTGGGCCGTGAAGAATTTTTCAGACTTCGGACGTTGTCGCGTTGCGCGGCTCGCAAACGAATCTCGACTGGATCAGGGATTTTCGTTCGCTCGCGAAACCTACTCGTGTCGGACATGCCCATATCGGTTTCTTCGAAGGCATGAGCCACATGTGGTCTGACCTGAAGCTGATGCTCGGTCAGCCAGCGATGGTCACCGGGCATTCGCTTGGCGCCGCTCATGCGACGATCCTGACGGCGCTGATGATCGCTGATGGCTTTCGCCGCTTGCGCGCGTCGTGTTCGGAGAGCCGAAGCCCGGCCTTCTCGATCTCGCGAAGCTCGTCAATCGCGCGCCGGGCCGCTCCTACCGCAACGGCGGTGATCATCGCCATGATCTGGTGACGGATGTGCCCTTCAGTTTCCCCGCCGCTCCAGTATGTGCATCCGACGCCGATCATTCCGGTCAGCGCGATTCCGCAAGGAGACGCCTTAGCGCAGATGGGCGTCTTCGCGTTTCACCACATGGAACTCTGCGACGGCGCGCTGAAAGCGGCTAAGTCTTCATCGATCGCATTGCCACCGAGTTCAACTACATTCCTCATCGTTGCAGCTTGTGCGATGAGAAACAAGACGTGAACAAATCGCCCCTTCACCTGTCCAACAAACTGTCCAGCACAATTTTGGGTGATCTGATAACCGGTTGAAATATATAGTATATTTTTACCGGATTTGCGCCTTGGCGCTCCCTAGCGGAATCGAACCGCTCTCTCCACCGTGAAAGGGTGGCGTCCTAACCGATAGACGAAGGGAGCAAAACGCGCGCTGCCACGAAATAAATATCCGTGGCTTTGCGGTTCCGCAACGCTATTGCCGAAAAACGTCAGGAAATCAATGCCTTGAAGTCTGGCTTTGAAGCGTTGTTCCTGGCGCGCCGCGCCGGAATTGTCGCGATCCGTCCGGCGCGGCGAACGTATAGTGGCGTTTGAAGGGGCGGGCAAGCCACGGCGTAGGTAGTTTTCCCGGGCCTTGGCCCGGGATTCCGCGCTCCGATCAACCGAATCTAAAGGCGTGGCGGGCGATAGGGATAGGGGCTCAGGATTGGGACGAGATGCCAGCGATCAAAAAGAGGGAACCCCGGAAGCAATTGGGGAAACCGGCGTGGATCACGCTCGAAGGCGGCTTCGCGGCTCGCCAGTGCGTGGTCCAGGATATCTCTTCGGCAGGCGCCAAGATCGTGATCGACGGCGCGAACGCCTTGCCCGCCACGTTGCGCTTGGCTTTCGCCCGCGACGCGCGCACCGGTCACAATTGCCAGGTGGTCTGGCGCCGCGGCAACCGGGCCGGCGTCAAGTTTGTGAGGTAGCGCGTCCGCGCCGCGCGCGATAGAAGGCGGCATGATGCGAAGCTGCCTTCCCATTGTCATCGCCCTCTCGTTGATTGCATCTGAAGTGATGGCGCAATCCTCCAATCTGTCGAAGCTCCCCGAGCCGACGCCGTCCGGCAAGACGCTGTCCAAGACTTCGCCGATCAAGACCGCGCCGCCCAGGACTCTGCCGATGAAGGGAGCGTCGTCGGCGACGCCCTGCGCGGCCTATGGCCCGGGCTTCGTCAAGGTCGAGGGCACTGATACCTGCATGCAGATCGGCGGCGCGATCAGCATCGGCGTGGGCGGCGCGATCGGCCGGCGCTAGGTCGGCAAATTCCCTACGACATCGGCACGGCGATGAATCGATCGAAGCCCGGTCGACCGGCCAATTGCGCGAACCAGCGGTCGAGATGCGGCAGGCTGGGCTTGGTGACGCCCTCGACGCCGAGCCAGCGCCGCGCAAAGGCGCCGATCGCGATATCGGCGAGCGTGAAATCGTCGCCCTCGAAGAAGCGGCGGGTGGAGAGATGCCTGTCTGCGATCTTCCAGACCAGCGCTTCCGCATCGACGTGCTTCTGAATGGCGATCATGTCACGCTGCTCGGGCGGCGTGCGGATCAGGCCCCAGAACACCGGACGATCGACCGGCTGCACGGTTGACAGTGTCCAGTCGAGCCAGCGATCGACCGCGGCGCGCCGCCGGGGCGCCTCGGGATAAATCGGCGATCCCTTGCCATGGGCCATGCAGAGATAGCGCATGATCGAATTGGATTCCCAGAGCACGAAGTCGCCCTCGACCAGTGTCGGCACGCGGCCATTGGGATTTATCGCGAGATAGTCATCTTCGGTGTTGTGCCCGAACTGCATGCCCGCATCGATGCGTTGATAGGGAAGATCGAGCTCGGCCAGGCACCACAGCACTTTCTGGACATTGACCGAATTGGCCCGGCCCCAGATCGTCAGTCCATTCTCGTTCGACACGCGCTGCTCCCGATCGCTTGCATCGGCACTGTCTAATCCGGCCGCCGCCGAAACGCAAAAAGGCCCCGCGCGAAGCGGAGCCTTTTGTGCCGTACCGGGATCTATGCGCTCAGTGGCCGAAAAACAGCCACAGGAGAATAATCACCGGGATCGGCACGCCAACCAACCAGAGCAGAAGTCCTTTTCCCATCCTCAAGCCTCCTCGATTCCTCTTTCGCGAAGACAATGCCGGAGGCCGGGGATGGTTCCTGAATTGATGGCCGCGCCCTTAAAAGGCAACAGCAGAAGTTGCGGACATGCACGAGAACTTCATGCGATGCGTTACCAGTGGCCGGTATTCGGCATCGACGACCATGGCTCGGCAGGTGGCTTGGGTTCGCCCTTCTGCAACAGTTCGATCGAATGCAGGTCAGGCGAGCGCACGAACGCCATGTTGCCGTCGCGCGGCGGACGGTTGATGGTGACGCCGAGCTTCATCAGCCGGTCACAGGTCGCGTAGATGTCGTCGACCTCATAGGCGAGGTGGCCGAAATAGCGGTCCTCGCCGTATTTCTCCTCGTCCCAATTGTAGGTGAGTTCGACCAGCGGCGCGCCGCGCGTCTGCGGAAGGCTCTTGAGCAGGTGCTCGTCCTCGGGCCCGCACAGAAACACCAGCGTAAAGCGGCCCTTGTCGTTCTCGATGCGGCGGACCTCCTTCAGCCCCAGCGCATCCTGATAGAATTTCAGCGCGGCATCGAGATTGCGCACGCGCAGCATGGTGTGGAGATAACGCATGTTTCTTGCTCCCTTGAGAACTCTGGAGATTACGGTTCGTATTGGGTGAGGCGACCCGGTCAATAGCAGCAAAACGCAGCAAGGGGCAGGGGGCTGCCTGCAGGTTGCGTGCGCGGCCAGGCCCTTTTGTGCCCTTTGCGTTCTCAAAACCCCAAGTCGATCTGCCACGCAAGTCGGGGCGATCGAGACGCGGCCCGAGCGGTGCACGGTACGGCGCTTGGCGCTGGCATTCGCGTCACGCGTGAGTTGAGGATAGGACGAGAGATTTCTGCGAACGTATGAGGGTCGTCGATGCGAACGATCAGCATGTTACATCGCCGGGAAGGGGCGAACCGCGCCGGTAAGATTCGATGAACCATCTTCACGCGAAATCTCTGAAATCCTTCGTCGTCAAGATTTGACTAAATCATCTGGCGGTGCATGCTGCTCCGATGTTCAGGGATTGCCGACTGGCTCGGATGAGCGATGGTCATTACTGTTTTGTGCGAGACTTGGGTCCGGTCAAGGGCGGCAAGGGCATGAAGCATCATGAGGTCATTGTTGACCTCACGATTCGCGGCGTCTTCAAATTGCTCAAGGGACTTCTCGTCCGACCCACATCGTCGGAACTGCGGGAAGCGCCGCGCCTTCGGCTCGGGACACGCGAACCAAGCTGATGTAGCTCCAGAAATTTGCAGGTCCCGGGATTCGCGGATCTTTGGATTGTCGCGCGCTGTTTTCGGCCGTCTTCGATCCGTCTTTGGCGCCTTGGGGACTAATCCAAATCGTCGAGCTCATGCGGGCTTTTCCAAGTCTTGCAACCCGCGGTCGGCCGAAAGCGGCGGTAAGTCGCGCGATCCGAGCGATATTGATGGAAACCTGTGCCCCGCAAAGCACAGCCGGCAGGTGATATTCAACCGATTGTGACCGAGTAATTGCAAGCCCGGCAACGAATCAACTACGCCGCTAGTGGGGCTGGGGAAGCGGAGGGTAAAATGAGGGTCGCTTCCCTGGAGAACTTGTTAGTGCTGGCCACGCTCGTCTCGGCCATCGTTGTCGTACTGTGGGGGATCAAGATCTATTGCGGCGTATGAACCGATAGCGGCTCGCGTTCAAACGAAATGGCCTCCGTTGGGGTACGGAGGTTCGCAAGGACAAGCAAAATCAAATCAAGCGAACAGTCTTCATGGCGGGCATGGCGCCGAAACATCCATGCGATTGATCGTGGAGTCACCGCGGCCGAACAGATGCGTGCGCATTCGTCCGCGATGAAGCCGTGATCTCTGGAGACAGGGCCTCGCGGACCATGCGCGTGAAGCTTGCTGATGTTCTGCCTTCTCACTCAGGCGGACTATCGGCCGCAGGCGTGGCCTGCCCATCATCACGTCTCATGCGTGGAGCGAAAGCGTTCCTTGCATTGGGAACAATCTGTCGCAGTCAGGACGGAAGAGATCGTCCACACGGATTTTTAAATCTTCGCCCTCTTGAAACCTTCGCCT
This sequence comes from uncultured Alphaproteobacteria bacterium, assembly GCA_963786015.1. GTDB lineage: Bacteria > Pseudomonadota > Alphaproteobacteria > Rhizobiales > Xanthobacteraceae > Bradyrhizobium. Next base: position 155,504 of record CAWAXO010000026.1, read on the forward strand.
TTTTTAGATCTTCGCTATTTTTGAAATCTTTGAAGGTCTCGCTGGTCAGCGCGTGAAGCGTGTCGAAAATAAAATCTGACAAAGGTTATTGACGCAAACTCCGACGCAGATCAGAACAGGGACTTCAGCAAAGCGTCCCCTCCAGTAACTCATGAGTTCGGTACCGGTCCCCGCGTCGTTGCGCGATGGCTGCAGGAAAAACTTTTGGGCATCACCTTGGCAATGCATTTTGGCTTTTATCTGATGATCGCAGCGCTCGTCCTCATGGGCGCTGAAGTGGTTTATGCGCTCTATCAGTTGGCCAATTTCTTCCTCTGAATCGGCGCTCAGGGATTCACGCGCTCGCACGCAAAAGGAAAACCCCGCGAAATGTTTCGCGGGGTTTTTCGGCCGACGGCGTGAGGGGATTTAAGGGCACCTGCGCCGCCAGCGGCATGTAAACTACAGGTTGAACCCGGGAAAAGCAACAGCGCCACCTCGCGGAATATATTCGCGGGCGGCGCTGCGCTGATTACTGGGCCCTTAAATCCCCAGCCTCAGTAGGTCGGCACGGACGCAAAAAGGTTCAAAGCGGCTGAGGAAGAAATTTGACCTCGCTCCGAAACCGCCAATTTCACGGGTGGTCAGCCTGGAACCGGTAGCACCATCCCGGTCGATGCGGATTTTAGTAAACTCGACAATGCTTTCACGGCAGCTCATCACCCTGTTTGCTTACGCTAAAACGGGATCCGTGTTGCCTGGAATTCCGGGTGCGGTAGGGCTGGAGGACGTGAGAGTCCTGGTGTTTCCCGTTATGGTCCCTTCGTTTCACACGGTTGACCGCCAAACCTACCGACGCATCGTGATGGCGGGCCTGCTGTTCTGCATGGCCTTCTTAGCCATCAGTTCCTTCCTGCGGCCGCAGCCCGCGGAGAGCCGTGTCATCTTCAAGCCGATCCGCACGTCAGGGGGCAGCCAGATCGACTGATTGGGGTCAAATACGGCCTCAGCCGTGCTTCCCGCAGGCCGGTGGCGGGGTATAATTCCCCGGGGAACGCGAAGGGGGTCAGAAGGGGGGCCAGTGGCATCCTTCATGAGAAACGGGCTCTATTCAATCCATATCCACATGCTCGACGGCGTCAGGGGTCGCGATAGCGGTGTGATCATTCTGCGCGACGGCCAATTGATCAGCGGCGGCCCATATTTCTGGTCGATCGGATCCTACACTGTCGGCAAAGGAACCTGGAAAGGGCACCTTGCCACCAACCAGCACACCGATTTCCCAGACCCTTCGGTTCGTCCGCTGTTCGGCAAGCAGGAAGTGACCAGCGGATTTTCGGGGACCTTCACCGACGAGGGGTCCGAGGTGTTCGGCACCACGCTTGTCGGCGGCAACCGCAGTCTGAGCTTTCGCGCAACTCTGAAAAAGCTGACGGACCTTTGAGCGCGCATACATGCCGCGCGTGAAGCCAAGCGTCGAGCGTGAATACAAAAACCCCCGCCGGCGTCCGAAGATGCCGACGGGGGTTTCATGCTCTTGCCTCTCCAACTAGGCGCTAACCTCGACCTCTGAGATTTGTTCCGGCTGTCGACGCAATTTTTTCGATAATTGAAATCGGTTTCCGTTTGTGGCTGCCCCGCCGGACCCGGTTCCGCGCGCAACCATTGGCCGCGTGTCGCGTTGTTACGCCAAGCTTGAGTGAAGAGGAGCTTTGCGCATGAAAAAGACTTTGGCAGTTCTGGGCACGGTTGCGGCGCTTGCCGCGACAACCGCCACTGCGCCAGCGCAGGCGCGCGGCATTGGACCGGGCCTCGCATTTGGTCTCGCCGCAGGCGCGCTGACCGCCGGTGCGATCGCCGCCAGCCATCCCTACTACGGTCCTGGCTACGGCTACTATGGATACGGCTATGGGCCGCGATATTACGCTAGCCCGGGTTACGCCTATTACGGCGGCGGCCCGTACTATTATCGGCCGCACTACTATCGTCACTACTGGTAAGTCGCAGACGATCGGCGGATGAACAAAAGCCCGGGGCGCAAGCTCCGGGCTTTTTGTCGAGCACGCGGTTTTGGGCACGCTGCTTACGACCGGGCCGATGGCGGTTGCACTTGGCCGACGGTTCGCCAAGCGCGCCGAAAGAACTCGTCGCGCTCGCGCTGGAATTTTTCTTGTGTGGCTTTGAAACTTGCAACGCGCGCGGCGATCTCTTCGCGTTCCTTCGCAAGGCGTTCCTGTCGCTCAGTCAGGGCCACGATGAGACCTCCCTTTGATTCGCATCCTGCCTGCATATGAGGTTTGCGATTGAGGCACGAATTGGGAGAACATCGCCCGGATTGTCGTCGATCTGCATGAAGGCGGCAGGAAGCATCTCGATCTTCGCGGATTCCTTGACGTCCGGACGAAATCCCGACTGACCGTGCTATAGTGGCGCGGTCATTTTGTTTATGGGTCGTCGTCCATGATTGCACCGGATTTGCGAAGCGGCGTGGAACTGCTCGGCGAGATGATCGCTCAAATTTTCCAGCATCATTCCCTTTACGGGCGCCGGCATATCGACCGAGTGCGGAATTCCCGACTTTCGGTCTCCCGGCGGGCTGTGGACCCGCAACCGTCCGATTCCGTTCGACGAATTTCGTCGCAAGCGAGGACGCCCGCGACGAATCGTGGCGGCGGCGCTTTGCGATGGAGCCGACCTTTGCGGCGGCGAAGCCGGACGAGGCCATCGCGCGCTCGCCTCGCTCTACCGCGCGGGCAAGGTGCCCGCGATCATCACGCAGAACATCGACGACCTGCACCAGGCATCCGGGTTCGCGTCCGACCACATTGTCGAGCTCCACGGCAATACGACCTATGCGCGCTGTATCGGATGTGGAAAGGCCTACGATCTATCGTGGGTCAAGCACCGCTTCGATGAGCAGGGCGCAGCGCCTGATTGCACGGTGTGCGATGAGCCGGTGAAGACCGCCACGATATCGTTCGGGCAGGCGATGCCGGAAGATGCCATGCAGCGCGCGACCGAACTCACGCAGCACTGCGGATTTGTTTCTCGCGATCGGATCATCGCTGGTGGTATGGCCGGCGGCAGGATTTCCGATGATGGCCAAGAATTGCGGCGCGCGTCTCGTGATCATCAATCGCGAGCCGACCGAGCAGGATGAGCTCGCAGATCTCGTGATGCGGTACGATATTGGGGAAAC
>CAWAXO010000027.1:0-72716 GCA_963786015.1 uncultured Alphaproteobacteria bacterium
TTGGACCCTGCGCAGTTATCGGAAGCGGGGTGATTGTTGGTCGAGATTGCCGGATTGGGCGCACATGCGGGTTCGAGCTACGCGCTGCTTGGAGCACACGTATACGTCTATCCAGGTGCCCGCGTCGGACAGGAAGGGTTTGGCTTTGCCTCCACCAAGGATGGATTTCTCTCCGTCCCCCAGCTTGGGCGAGTTATTCTTAGGACGACGTCGAAGGCGGTGCCACACGACGATCTGATCGGGGATCATCGCGAGACACGTTGATCGGCGCTGGCTCACGCCTCGATAACCTCGTACCGGCCACAATGTCGCGCTCGGCCGATGTTGCGTCATCGTCGCACAGGTCGGCATTTCCGGTTCAACCGTGCTTGAGGACTTCGTCCGCGTCGGCGGCAGCGATGGCAGGGCATCTTCGGATTGGTCGTGGCGCGGGGATCGGGGCACAGGCGGAAGTCATGCTGGATCTGGATCCTGGGCGCCAAAGTGCTCGGGAAGCCCTGCTCAACCGAAGACTTCTTCCGGCAAATCGCCATCCTGATGAAGAGCGCAAGAAAGAAGAACGGACTTGTTCTGGAAGCCGGCGCTGTGTGACTTTTCGGGCAAATTGGTACAGACTTGCGGCAACTGCCGAGGACCCCCCGCGTGTATCCATCATCCAATCTGCTGCTCACTATCTGAGCCGAGAACCTTGCGGGTCCGCGATGCTATGGCAGGTTCAACGGTTTCGGCGAACGTCTGCCGGTCTATGTCGCCATCAGCCTCCACGATTGAAGCTCTTACACCAGGCTGTTCATCAATCCAGAGCTCTACGCTGCCGGAAGCCTATATGGACGGCAACTGCACGCTGGACAATGGCGAGGATCGATGATTTTCTGTTGCTGTTCTCGGTCAACCGCGCCGCTCTCAATCGACGGCTCACAGAGCTGATGCGGCGGGTGTGGCGTGGCCTGCGCCGCTGGCATCAGGCCAACCCAATCGGGGCTCGCCGCCGGCCCACTACGACATTTCGACCGAGCTTTACCGTCTGTTCCTCGACGATCAGATGCAATATTCCTGTGCCTACTTTCGATTATCTCGTCAGCACGAAACCCTCGAACAAGCGCAACGCAACAAGCTGATCCACGCCACCAGCAAGCTCCAATTGAACCCCGGCATGACCGTCGCGGAGATCGGCTCCTGGCTCGGGCGGCTTCGCCATTCATTTGGCGCGCGACTGGTGCCCATGTCACTGCGGTCAATGTTTCTCCCGAGCAAATCAAGGCAGCACGCATTTATGCCGAGGCCGCGGGCGTTTCGGATCGCGTCGTGTTTCGCGAGTTGGACTACCGCCAACTGACCGGACAGTTTGACCGGGTGGGTCTCGGTTGGCATGATGGAGAAGATGTCGGCATAGGGCATTTTGACGAGTATTTCCTCAAAATCCGCGAGCTTCTGGCGCCTGGATGACGGTTTTCATCCACTGCATCGGCCGGATGTCGAACGGCACCACCGGTCCCTTCATCCGCAAATACATCTTTCCTGGCGCCGATGCGGCGCTGTCCGAGACGTTCGCCGCAACGGAGCGGTGCGGTCTGTGGTGCGACGACATGGAAGTGCTGCGGCTGCACGATCGCTTACACAGTGAAACACTGGCGCGAGCGCTTCGCCAAAAATCGGGCCCTGGGGCTGCTGCGATCTATGACGAACGGTTCTGCCGGATGTGGGAATTTTATCTCGCCGCCGTCGAACTCGAATTCTTGCATGGCTCTCACATGGTGTTTCAATTGCTGCTGTCGGTCAAACGTGATGCGGCGCGCTGATCACAGACGCCATTTTATGGTCGACTATGAGAGGGCGGCCTGGACGCTGCCAGCCAACTGAACGATGCAGCGTTAGGGCCCCGCTCAGCCTTAGGGGAGCCGAGCCCAATCGCTACATACCGCTCTCAGTGTCCGCAATGAATGGCGTCGTTGAGATAGATACAGGTCAAGATCGCAAACACATAGGCTTGCACAAAGGCCACGAGCAGTTCGAGCGCGGCTCAGCGCAACGGTCATTGCCAGAGCGGCACCACACCGCCGATCCAGCCTATTGTACGCAGCGAGGTACCGAGCAGGGCGACGAAGCCCGCGAACACCTTGAGCGTGATATGGCCGGCCAGCATGTTTGCGAACAGACGCACGCTGTGCGAGAGCGGTCGCGACAGGAAGGAGATCATTGTGATAAAGACGACCAGCGGCAGTATATAGATCGGAATGCCCGGGCGGCACGAAGATCTTGAAGAACTTCAGGCCGTTTTTGTAGAAGCCATCAGATCAGCACCGTGAGAAACACGAGCAGCGCGAACGCGGCCGTGACGATGATGTGACTGGTGATCGAGAAAGTGAACGGGATGATGCTGATCACGTTCGCGACCAAAATGAACATGAAAATTGAGTACACCAGCGGGAAGAACTTCATGCCGTCCTCTCCGGCGGTGGAGCGGATCGTGGTCGCCACGAACACGTAGCTCAATTCGGCTGCCGATTGGAAACGACCGGGCACCGACTCCTGGCCTCCGGAAGCCTCGAACCGCCAACAGGCAAATCACCGCTACCGTGAGCAGCATGTAGGCCGAACCGGGTAGGCGATCGTGTGCCCCCCGATCGTGCCTATCGTGAAGACGTTGTTGATATTGAACTGGTGGATCGGGTCGAGGGTCATTGCGCGCGCCTCTTTGCCAATTGACCGGCGTACTTCCGAAATCGTTCAGTAATCCTGACCCATTCCAATGGAGCAATTAGACCCGAAATCAATCAACGTGCGGGGGCCTTGATCTAGCTCACTCTGGGATTAGTCAGCAGCCTGTTTACGGAACGCGATCTTTGGTCACCAGAACGCCGCGCAAGCTGGGCCTGGTTCGTTGCGCCTGACCTGAGGGAAATTCATGGAGATCGATTCCTGAATTACTTCGCACTAGGCCTGCTATTTTTGTAGTGATCGTGCTAGTCTACTACATTTATCGCTATCTACGACATCTGCGGGCGAATCGCCAGAATCTGCCATCACCCCCACGAAGACGCCATCCACGCCGCGGGGCTGGATCAGCCTGTTCATGCTGCACGTGGTTTCTGCCGTTCCTCTGGATCGGCGATGATGTACCAGCCGGAGCGCGGTTGGGGTTTCAGTCAGGAGCCAGGCGAGCCGACTTCGCCCAAAGAGGCGGTCGCTGAGCTGGAAGAAATCAGACACCGCCTAACACAGGTCGAGGCGAAGCTCGAAATCGAAGATCAATCGATCCAGTCTGGACAAGGGCGGGCTCGCCCCAAGCTCGTTTCGCCGGAGTTCATCCCTCCAGGCGTCAAGCAGAACGTTCCTACCGAAGCGCCACGTGCGGACAACCGGGATGACACGCAACGTTAGTCGACTTATCTCCAACGCCAGGACGGGAGGTCACCCATGGAAATCCTGATGACCTTGACCTACGTGGCGATCTGCTATGCCATCTTCAAGATTTTCAGAATTCCAAGTGAATTAATGGACCCTTGCGACAGCAGCGCTTGGCGGCATCTTTGGCCTTTCGCTGCTGTTCATAACGATGGCCTACAACCACCCGTTTTCTTGATGACGTGCGCATTTACTTCACCGTTACGCTGATATTGCCTTCCGTTCGAGGCCCGCGCGAATCGAAGTGCCGATTGAGGACCGCACCAACCAGCACGTCGAAGCTGGAGAAGTTCTCTTCAAGATCGATCCCAGCCTTACCAATATATCGTCGAGCAAGCGGGCGGGTCTGGCGGACGCGGAGGCCAATGTCGCGCAGCTCAAGGCATCAGTCGATCAGGCCTCGGCGACGGCCGGAAAGGCCAGGGCGGAGCTGCAACTTGCCCAGGAAAATTATGACCGTCAGTCGACGCTGTTCCAGAAAAACGTCGTCGCGCAGGCGGCGCTCGACACCGCAACGCGCAATCTCGATGCGTCGAAACAGACGGTCGCCGAGGCCACCGCTGGCGAAGATCGTGCGAACAGGGCGATGGAGCGATGGTCGACGGCGAACACGCGGCGATCGTACGTCTGCGCAATGAACTTGCCGATGCTCAATACGATTTGGACCAGACCGTTGTTCGGGCCCCTACTAGCGGCTTTGTCACTGAGCTGGCGCTGCGGCCGGGCGTGTATGTGGTCCCGGCACCCTTCCGCCAAGCCACGGGTTCGTCAGAACGACACCCTGACGGACCGGGCCTTGGCGGCGGCGTTCCAGCAGAATGCTCTGCAGCGCGTTCGTGCCGGCGATGAGGCCGAGGTCTTGTTCGAAGGGCATACCCGGTCGCGTATTCAAGGCCAAGGTACGGCTGGTGATCGATGCGGTCGCGGCCGGCCAGCTTCAAAGCACGGGCACGCTGGTGATGTTGGGGTCCGCCTACTGGAGACCGGGCACTGGCCATCCTTGACCTCGTCGATGACATTTCCGCTTACCAGGTCCCGCTCGGTTCGGCAGGCGAGGCCGCCATCTACACCAACCACTTTCGCGAGCTATCGTTGCTGCGGCAAAATCCTGCTGCGCATGCGAAGCTGGCAGACCATGTCTTCGAGAGCCTATAGAAGAGCATTGAACATCCATGCTCGTCCTATTCTGTTTGTGCGTGCGTTCTGCTTGTGGCCTACCGCGTCATATCGCTGCTGCGCGGCGATATGGTGGCGCTCGGCGCAAAGCGGAAATCCGATGAGCTGCGGTCGCAGAACCAGGTGATGAGCACGCGCCCTCGCCTGTCACTTGTCGGTCGCATATGACACTGAGCGGAACTCATCGCCGACATCCGCACTATCGTGACCCGTCTCGGTGAACGCCGTCGCACTGTTGACGGCAGGTTGTTCCGACCTTGCGAGCGCGCAGATGAACTGCGAACCGATAGATACTTAACGGACCGGCGCTCACCGGCGGGCAGCTCGCGACCGCGGACGAACGCGGCGAGGCGGCGATCTGGCGCGCGCCTGCCCCAATAATTTCCTATCCGGCGACCGATAGCTAATCGGCGACAAGGGACCTCGCAACCACGCCGTACCGGCCGCCGGATAATAACTGGCGATCAGTAGCCGTACCCGCGCCGTACAGCGCGACGGGTCTGCCGCCTTGCAACACCGGCCACACTTCCAGGCGTGGCCGGTCGACCAATCACGGCGTAGGCTTTATCCTGCGATACCGATACACCCTGGTTTGATGACCAGTTGAGTGAAACCGGCGACACGCTCAAGGTTGCAGCTCCGAGAAGAATTGCTCCAATCACAGTCAGCTTCTTCATGACGTCCCTCCTTCAACACGGGTTCACACGCTACGAAGTGTTTTCACGCATTTGGGCAGACAACTAGATCGACGGCTCTTTCGGACGGCCGATCACTCCTCACGCAGCCGCCGTAGTAGCGCGGAAACAGCGTCGGCCGTCCGGTGATGTAGCTGCGGTTGGCGTAATAGCCCTGGTAACCGTCAGCGGCATAAGCACCATAGCCGCCGTAATAGCCTGGGGAGCCATAAGCGGCATAGGCGCCATAACCGCCGTAGTAGCGCGGGATCAAGCGTAGGCCGCCCAGTGACGTAGCTGCGGTTGGCGTAGACGCCGTCGTCGCCGTAGCCATAATTGCCGTAGTAACCGCCGCCGTAGTAAGGCTGATTTCCAGCCCCATCCGGTTGCGGCAACTGCCGCAGCGCCCGCCGCCACGGCGGCGCCGCGCGCCACTGGATGACCATAGTAGCCGCGGCCGTAATAGCCGCCAGGATAGCCCACTATAGCGCCGGCACCGCGCACGACATAGCCGCCGCCAATCGTTCGCCTGACATAGGCATCCGCTGCGCTGGTGGTGAGCACGAGCAGTGCGGATGCAAAGGATCTTTTTCATGTAAGCCTCCTTGGCTTCGAGTTCCTGAGTGGCTCACAACTTAAAGTTCTGTTGAGTAACAACGCCGATTGGGGCACCTATAATTCCGACGGGATGTCGTGAGTTCACTCCAGGATCGGCACCTGCAGGCGGCGTCGTACGAGTTTGCGCGCCGCCTCAGTCTTCTAGTCTTCATCCTCATCAGACGTGGCCCTCGCCGTTCTGCGACATCACTCATATCGCGGAGCACAAAGATTGCGACGGCGGCCATGCGCTGCCTCTGTTCGGGATTTAGCGTTTTGTAAAGTGGCTGCCACGCCTCGGCGAGTTTATCCAGATCGGCTGACCGTTGCGCCAATGCTTCCGAGCGTCGTTGCAAAAACGCTATGGGGTCACGATTGCGCAAGGTTTCGACGCGGCTTTCGTCAGCCCGTCTGCCTACTGTTTCCTGGATTTTTGCTACCCGTGCTTTCCGATCTTCCGCCCTGGCACGAATGGCGCTCTCGACCGGCGGCCAAAGTTTTTCCTGGTCAGGTGTCAGCTGCAACGCGGCCTTCACCAGATCGATCCTCATGTCAGTCAGGTTGTTACGGTCCGCTGCGTTTAGGCGTTCCGGAGCCGCCGTAGAAGTTGTTTGCGAGCTTTGCGCGTTGGCGATTGAGGATGCACAAACAGTGCAGTTTTCCGACCACTGCGGTTTTCAACATCGAGAACTCCTCCTGGTGGAAGCCGCTCCCTGCACACCGCGTATAAAGTGTCGCCGCGAGTTCGCGTTGATCCAAGTCATCAAGGAAGTATCTCTGCCCTTATGCTGTTCGGATAAGGGGACATCAACTCCCGCCTAGCGCCGCGCCTAACGTCTCCCTCGTTGGACCAAGCCTATTTCTCTCTGTCCCCGCAGGCCGAACACGTGCTCGCTTTTCAATGGCCCGAAAGCTGAACGCGCCGGCATCTTCAGAATGAGTGCTTTTGATGCTGTGGACGGCTCCTCCACCGGCGCGAGAGTGCCAAGGATGTGGGCGCTGTTTAAGGCTCCCACGATTCGGAGGAGCTAGCTATGCAGTCGATTTCGACAATCGGTCTCGATATCGCCAAGTCGGTCTTTCAAGTGCATGGCGTTGATGCGGCTGGCCAGGTGGTCTTACGCCGGCAGTTGAGGCGCCGGCAGGTCTTGGCATTTTTCCAGAAACTGCCGCCATGCCTGGTGGGTATCGAGGCGTGCGCCTCATCGCACCATTGGTCCCGCGAGCTGCAGGCACTGGGGCATACGGTACGATTGATGCCTCCAGCCTATGTGAAGCCCTACGTCAAGCGGCAGAAGAACGACGCCACGGATGCGGAGGCGATTTGCGAAGCGGTCACGAGGCCGAATATGCGGTTTGTGCCGACCAAGACGTCGGAGCAACAGAGCTGCCTGATGCTTCATCGTGCGCGCCATCTCTTCATTCGCCAGCAGACGGCTGTCATCAACTCAATCCGCGCCTATCTTGCGGAGTTCGGGATCGTTGCCCCCGTCGGGCGCAGAGGTGTCGAGCAACTTCTGGAAGTCGTCGCCGATGCAGCCGACCGCCGGCTCCCGGAAGTGGCCCGCGCGTGTCTTGCTGCTCTCGGCAGTCAGCTGCGGGCATTGAAGGCCCAGATCCTGGAGTTCGACCGCCGCATCATCGCCTGGCATCGATCAAATGCGACGAGCAAGCGGCTTGACGTGATCCCCGGCGTCGGTCCGGCGCTGGCAACAGCTTTGGTCGCCAGCATTGCTGATCCCAAGGCCTTCCGATCGGGACGAGACTTCTCCGCCTGGGTCGGGCTGGTGCCGAAGCAGAACTCGAGCGGAGGCAAGGACAAGCTTGGCAGTATCAGCAAACGAGGCGATCGCTATTTGCGTAGCCTGTTCACGGCCGGCGCGCTCGCCGTGATCCGGTATGCCAAGATCCATGGCACCGAGCATCGGCCCTGGCTCACGGGGCTGCTGGCGCGTCGACCGACCAAAGTTGCTGCGATCGCGCTCGCCAACAAGATTGCTCGCATGGCGTGGGCCATGATGGCCAGGGGTGAGCGCTACAAGGAACCGATCGCGCTCGCGGCGTAAGGAAATCGCGCCGGACATCCGGTGTGACGTAACGGTTGGGAGGGCGAACAGCACGTAATGCAGCGCCGGTCGATCCGGCGATCAGGACAACCCATTTGGGCCACGGCATCATAGAATGCGTGCTTTTGACCGGGACCTGATCCGCGGAGGGCATTATGGCCAGCGGTCATGTGAACCGCACAAACAGGCCGAACACATGGCTGCTCCGACCAATGCTGCAAAGTGAAGATTCTCCTTGCCAACCCGGAGCCGTCCACACATGGCCCATCGCGTCATTTCGCTGCTGCGCGGCAATCTGGTCGCTCTCGGCACAAAGCGGAAATCAGATGAGCTGCGGTTGCAGAACCAGGTGATGAGTACGCGCCCTCGCCTGTCGGGCAAATCAGTTCGATTGTTTGGTATCAAGTCGCACGACGCGGGCTCGGGACGTTCAAATCCGGCTGCGCCAAAAATCGAAATTTGCGTGCAACTTCAAGCTGATTTGGGTCGTCCAGTCCTCGCGCAAAAAATATTTCGCTTTGCATTCCCTTCATTCGCTGGCTTCCTTATCGCATCCCGCCTCAAGCAAGAGGGGCGTACGCGCGATCGTCACGACACGCGAGGCGGGGATGCGGTGGACGCTGTCGCGTCAGGCGCTTTTGCGCGAGACGACTGGCGAAATGGCGGACGGAGAAGTCGTGTGGTCCTGGCGCCCCAAGGCTGGCGTTAAGTGTCGCCGGGCTCTTCGCAGTCGCGACGACCGACGGTGACAACAAAGTCTGGTCACCGGGGAGAGCACGAAGGACACCGTTAAAACCACCGCGCAGGGAATGCCGGCTGCTCCGGCTGAACCTGTGGTTCTGCCGCGTGCTTTTTTGTTGCACGCGGACCATGGGTGCAGCCTGCACCCGGCATTCCCTGCGCCCTCTTCTTCCGAGGGACATGACCGAAATAGACCTCGGGTGCGATCGGCGCCGCGAGAACGAGGCCTCGTGTCCGCTACAGGGCTGTTTGACAATTGAATCGGACAAGCGCCCCTGTCGCGGCGCCTAACCCGGCTTGCCGTCGTCCAGGCTGACGAGCACGGCGGCATTGGCGATGATGATGGCGTCACTGCCCTGCTCGGCCGGAATTTCGAGGCCGCCTTTCACCGCCGTGACGGTGACCGTTCCGTAGGGCAGCTCTTTTGCCACCGCCGCGGTGTCGACCGCGTCCGGGTTCGGCACGCCGATGGTGACGTCGACGAACATGTCGTGCGCGGTCTTGCCGACGAAGCGGAAGAAGCCGAGGCTGGAATGCCGGATGGCGTCCGAGACGGCGCGCTTCGCCGCCTTGGTGGCGTCCTTGCCGTGAACATCGACGCCCATGCCCATCTCTGTAATACAGCGAACCCGTGCCATAGCCTGCTTCCACTCCCATGCGACGATGTCGCGTCGATGGTAGCGCATCGGCCCGGCCACGACGAGCCCGGAGTGCGCCTGCCGTCAGGTTCCGGGAACCTCGGTGCATGCTCACAGATAGGATTTCGGCAGCAGCATATGAATGCCCTTGTTGCCGTCGACGAGCTGCGTGACGCGCAGATTGCCGGCGAGCGAGCAGAGCATATAGGCCTGGTTGCGCGACAGATTGGTGCGTTCGCAGATATGCTTCACCATTTCGCGCACCGCCTGCTTGGCGGCGTCGTCGAGATCCTCATCGAGACCGATCGACATCAGATGGGTGGCGCTTTCGGCGAACGGCCAGGACAGCTCCATGTCCTTGCGCACGGTGAGGCGGAACGTGCCGGTCACGCCGGTTTCGAGCGCGGTGATGCAGACCTCGCCATCGCCCTGCACGCCGTGCCCGTCGCCTGCGAAGAACAGCGCGCCTTCATTGTAGACCGGCAAATAGAGCGTCGTGCCCGGACGAAGCTCCTTGTTGTCCATGTTGCCGCCGAAGCTGCGCGGCACGGGCGAGCCGCAACGACCCCAGGCCGGCGGCGGCGCGGTGGCGATGATGCCGAAGAACGGATCGAGCGGAATTTCCAGGCCCCAGGGCATCACGCAGACATTGCGCTCATGATCGACCTTCGGATGGATGGTTTCGTACTCGGTGAACTCTTCCGGCAAAGTGCCGAGCAGCGGCATGATCGATACGAAGCCCCAGTCCTGGCGGACCTTGACGTTCAGGATATCGACCTGAAGGACGTCGCCGGGCTTCGCGCCCTTCACATAGACCGGGCCGGTGATGAAATGCGGGCCGGGCCCCTGGATCATCGTGTCGAGCGCCAGCAGGTAATCGGCCGGCACGATGCTGCGATCCTCCGGCAGGCACTCCTTGCCGCCCGCGGGGAAGGAATGCAGCGTGACGGTGTCGCCGGACGCGACCTCCAGCACCGGCGGCGTGGTGCAGTCGAGATAGCCCCAGACCATGTTTTCGGGGGCGGAGGAAATTTCGTGACGGCGCGACATGGGCTTGCTCCCTTGTTGTGATTTCAGATGGCGATATAGCGGCTCGATGGGCCTCATGCGTCGGACGGATAATGGCCGGCATCGCAACCGACGTCGTCAGCACCGCCGCGCCAAGTCGCCGTGCCAAGTCGGGTCCGATTTCAGATCACGGCCTTGGGTCAGGCAACGCCAAATAGTATTCAGGCGTGCTCAAGCGGTCGGCAAAAGACTTTGCCTGTCGAGGCTCGATGTCACTTTTGCCATTTGGTCCGACGTGCGGGACGGCTTGCCTCTTGCCGCCAGCGCAGGCGTGGCGCCTCTATCAAACGACTGGATTTTGTGCGATATATCCAGGTCGACCACGCATGAGGGTCTACGCCGATGCGCCGCTCTCAGCACACAGAGCACGAAATTTTGTTCCTTCTCGAAGAGGCAGATGCCGGCATCTCGATTGCCGAAATTTGCAGCACGGCCCGCATCTCGCTTCGAACCTTCTATCGTTGGCGCAAACGCTATGGCGGGCTGACCTCCCCTGCCCTTCGTCATTTGCGCGAGCTCGAGATCGAGAACCGGCGGCTGCGCGCCCTGGTCGACAAGATGTCGGAAAGCCGGCGGGACAGCCGCACGCCGACACCGCTGGACAAGCTGCCGCGGTCGGATTTCGGGTCGAGCCAGGCATCGGTGGAAGCTGCCAAGCAGTCGCGTGGCGCCTGTCTCGGCCGGTTTGCCTCCATCCGTTACATGCGCTGATCGCTGTCCGCGGGGCGGTATCTGTTTCCGTGCCCGTCATTCCGGCGTCCGGTTCGGGTCCCTTGGACCAGCACGGAATGACGGAATGGCCGACCAGTTGCCAAGCCGCACACGAGCCGCTTTATTGCAATCGAAAGCTGAGCAAGCTGGCTTGCTTCCCTTCCTGCCAGCGCTGGAGACGGTTCAATGATGACGGCGGGACGGCCCGCGAAACAGTCCGATCGTGATGTCTGGCGCGTCGGCGTGCTGTTTTCGCGCACCGGATTGATGGCGGTCTCGGAGTCCGAGCATTTCTTCGGCACCGCGCTCGCGATCCAGGAGATCAACAATTCCGGCGGTATTCTCGGACGCGAGATCGAGGTCGTCGCCTACGATCCCGGCTCGAACCCCGAGACCTATCGCAAGATGGCCGATCGGCTTTTGACCGAAGACGGCGCCTCGGTGATCTTCGGCTGCTCGACATCGGCCGAGCGCAAGGCCGTGCTGCAAGCCATCGAACGGCGCAACGGGCTGTTATGGTATCCGTCGCTCTATGAGGGCTTCGAATACTCGCCCAATGTCATCTATACGGGCGCGGCGCCCAATCAGAACAGTTTTCCCTTGGCCGAATACATCGTTCGGAAATACGGGCCGCGCGTCTATCTGATCGGCTCGGACTATATCTATCCGCGCGAATCCAACCGCATCATGCGCGATCTGGTCGAGTCCTATGCCGGCCAGGTCGCCGGCGAGCAATATGTCGCGATGGACGCTGATGATGCCGAGCTGACGCGGGCGCTCGAGCTCATCCGCATGCGCTCGCCGGACGTCGTATTCTCCACCATTGTCGGCCGTTCGGCGCAGCGTTTCTACCGGCTGTTTCGCGAGATGGGCTTCGATCCGGCGCGCCTGCCGATCGCAAGCCTGACCATGGCGGAAGGCGAAATCCGCGAGATCGGGCCGGAGTTCTGCGCCGGCCATCTCACGGCATCAGGCTATTTCGGCTCATTGAAGCGCGACAGCAACAGCCGCTTCAAGACAGCCTTCGCCACGGCTTTCGGCGCCGACAAGCCCGTGAGCATGTGGAGCGCCGGCGCCTATGCGCAGGTGAAGCTGTTCGAAAAGGCGCTGGCCCAGGCCGGCAGTCTGGACACGCAGCGCCTGGTTGATGCGGCGCTCGGCCTCAGCCTCGAGGCGCCGGAAGGGCCGATCCAGATCGACCCCGACAACAACCACATCTGGCTGACGCCGCGGATCGGCCAGGTGCGCGCCGACGGCGAATTCGATATCGTCTGGGAGGGCAAGAGCCCGATCAAGCCGGACCCGTATCTGTCGGTCTCCCCGATCGGCGGACGCTGGCTGACCGAAGAAGCGGTGACCGCATGAAACCCGGCGTTCGTCGTCTGATCGAGGAGCTTCGCGGGGCGCGCGTTCTCGTCATTCACCCGCGCGACACCGAAGGCGAAGCGTTGATCGATCAGCTCAAGCGGATCGGCTGCAACGTCCGCGGCGTCTGGCCGCCGCCGGCAACCATTCCGCAGGATATCGATACGGTCTTTCAGTTCGTCGACGGCTCGGAGGAAAGCATATTCCCCACGACCTCGAACGAGCATGCGCCGACGCTGCTTGCGATCGTCGACTACGAGAATCCGACCATCCTGAAGCGGCTGCTCGACAGCAACGCCCATGGTGTCGTCAACAAGCCGATCCGCTCCTTCGGCATCCTTTCCTCGCTCGTGCTCGCCCGGTCGCTGCGCGGCTACACGCGGCGGCTCGAAGGCAAGGTTGCGAAGCTCGAAGAGACGCTCAAGGCGCGCCGCGATGTCGACAAGGCGGTCAAGATCCTGGTCGGCCTGAAGAAGATCAGCGAGTTCGAAGCCTACGAATTGATCCGGCAGCAGGCGACGCAGAAGCGGCTGACCATGGCGGAGATCGCCGTCTCGATCATCAACGCGCAGGAAATGCTTGGCGGGCTTGGCGTTATCGATGCACCGGTACCGCGCTGACGAAGCTTATCGCTTGAGCAAGCGCGGCCTGATCTTTTTGCAGCGTTGGCCGTTGACTTGAGGAAGGCATTGGGAATTACTTGAGGCCAACGCGCACCGATGCCGTGCGCGTCATGGCCGGTCGGCCATGTGACATAAAGGCTGTGTAGCCCTCGGATTGCGCCACTCCGGCGCATTCGGGGGCTTTTTATTTGGCGCACGCAAAAGACGCGTGGCGCAATGGAGTTGTTTGCCTTGTCGAATGACGATGACACGAAGGTACGGATCGCCTGCATCCAGATGCAGCCGGTGATCGGAAAGGTCGAGGACAACGTCGCGCACTCTATCGGCCTGATCAATCGCGCGGTCGAGCAAGGTGCCGCGCTGGTCGTGCTGCCGGAGCTTTCGAACACCGGCTACATGTTCAAGTCGCGCGAGGAAGCCTTCGCGCTGTCGGAGCCGATCCCTGACGGGCCGACCGTCAAGGCCTGGAGCGAGATCGCGTCCAGGCACAAGCTGCATCTCGTTGCCGGCATCTGCGAACGCGACGGCAGCAAGCTCTTCAACAGCGCGGTGCTGATCGGGCCGAACGGCACCATCGGCACGTTCCGCAAGGTGCATCTCTGGAACGAAGAGAACCTGTATTTCGAGCCCGGCGATCTCGGCTTTCCGGTGTACCACACCGCGATCGGCCGCATCGGCATGGCGATCTGCTACGACGGCTGGTTTCCCGAGACCTATCGCCTCGCGGCGCTCCAGGGCGCCGACATCGTTTGCGTGCCGACCAACTGGGTGCCGATCCCCGGCCAGGCGCCGGGCCGCGAGGCGATGGCGAACATTCTCGCGATGGCCGCCGCGCATTCCAATTCGATCTACATCGCCTGCGCCGATCGCGTCGGCACCGAACGCGGCCAGCCCTTCGAGGGCCAGAGCCTGATCGTCGGCCACACCGGCTGGCCGGTCGCAGGGCCTGCAAGCCGCGACAAGGAAGAGATCGTGATTGCGGACGTCGCGCTCGGCGAAGCGCGGCGCGCGCGGAACTGGAACGCTTTCAACCAGGTGCTGCGCGACCGCCGTTCCGATCTCTATGACGAGATGCTCGGCAGCGACATCAAGCGCGGTTGGTACTGAGCATCATCCAGGGAAGTGGGCACCGGTCTTCCGAAAGAGATCATGCTCGAAAATGAAGACCAATTGTTCGAACACAATCACACGGAGGATTAATCCATGCGTTCGCGTTTGTTTTTGACTTCACTCGCCGCCGTCGCGGTGATGACGCCCGCCATGGCGGCCGATCCGATCCGGATCGGCGTGCCGGTCGGTCTCTCCGGCGCAAACTCGGTGGTTGCGCCCTCGGTGGTGCAGTCCGCCGAGCTTGCGGTCGAGGAGATCAACGCCAAGGGCGGCGTGCTCGGCCGTCCGCTCGCGCTCGATGTCGCCGATGACGGCTCCGGTGCGGCCGGCGCGCAGAAAGCCTTCGACGCGCTGATCTTCCAGAAGAAGGTCAATGTGCTGATCTCGATGGAGACGAGCGCCGCTCGCAACGCCGGCCTGCCGATCGTCGCCCGCGGCAAGACCCCCTTCATTTACACGTCGTTCTACGAAGGCAAGTCCTGCAGCCCCTATCTGTACGTGAATGCCTGGGTGCCGGAGCAGCAGGTGCCGCCGATCGTCGACTATTTCAACAAGGAGAAGAAGGCGAAGAAATACTTCCTGATCGGATCGGACTACGCTTTCGGCCGCGGCATGCTGGCCTTCACCAAGGCGCTATATCGAGAAGACCGGCGGCAAGGTCGCTCGGCGAGGAATATCTGCCGATGGACGGCTCCGACTGGACGCCGATCATCTCCAAGCTGAAGGCATCCGGTGCTGACGCGATCATCACCTCGACGGCCGGCGGCGCGCCGAATGTGACGCTGACCAAGCAACTCCGCGCGGCGGGTGTCAACCTGCCTTACGGCAATCTCGCTGTCGACGAAGGCACGGCCAAGAGCATGGGCGCGGACGCCACCGGCATCTTTATCTCCGCGTCCTACGTGACCGGCATCGACACGCCGCGAACAAGACGTTCCTCGCGGCCATGAGCAAGAAGTTCGGCTCGGACCTGAAGACGCCGAACGACCTCTCGGTGCCGGAATATGAGGCCGTCTATGCCTACAAGGCCGCGGTCGAGAAGGCGGGCGGCACGGATGAGGCCAAGGTGTTGAAGGCGCTGGAAGAGGTTTCCGTCGATGGGCCGCGCGGCAAGATCCAGATGAACAAGCAGCGTCACGCGCCGCTCACGATGTATCTGGGCGAGGTGCAGGCCGACGGCGGCGTCAAGGTGATCCAGAGCTTCCCGAACGTCGATCCCGGCGCCCAGTGCCCGCCGAAATCCTGACCGTGCATGAGCGCGAGGCTGATAGAATCGGCCTCGCGTCATTCTAACTTGGAGCTACTCATGCTGACCGTCGCGCTCGATGCCGTCACGACGGCGGCGCTGCTCTTCATCATCTCATCCGGACTTCTCATCGTGTTCGGCGTGATGAAGATCATCAACTTCGCGCATGCCGCCTTCGTCACCGTCGGCGGCTATGCCGCGCTGGTCGGCGCGCAGCTCGGGTTGCCCTGGGTGCTCGTCCTGCCGCTCGCGTTCGTCTCCGGCGCAGTTTGCGGCGCGTTGACGGAGGCGATCATCGTGCGACGGCTTTATCAGCGTCCGCTCGATGCCATTCTCGCCACTTGGGGCCTCGGCATCGTCATCGGACAGCTCATCACGCTGGCCTTCGGACGCGAGGTCCAGTTCGTCCAGGCGCCGATCACCGGAACGCTCGATTTTGCCGGCGTCGATTATTCCGCCTACCGCATCGTCATGATCGCCGCCGCCGTGATCGTCGCGGTGATCTTTACCGGCCTGCTCAGCGGCACGCGGCTCGGCCTTTCGACCCGGGCGGTCATCATGAACGAGATGCTGGCGCAGGGACTCGGCGTCAACAGCGCGCGCGTGCGGCTGGTCACCTTCGCGATCGGCAGCGGGCTCGCCGCGCTGTCCGGCGCGCTGATCACGCCGCTGTCGAGCGTCGATCCGAATATGGGCCTGCCATGGCTGATCAGCGCTTTCATGCTCGTGATGGTATCGGGCGGATCGCTGCTCGCGCTCGCGGTGTCCTGTCTCGTGCTCGGTGGATGCCAGGTGATCGTATCAACCTTCGTCAATCCGATCCTCGGCGGTCTGACCATCGCCATCCTGGCCGCGGTCGTGCTGCGTATCCGGCCGGAGGGTTTTGCGCGTGCCTGAGGTGCAGCAAGCGGCCGCGACGACCGTGCCGGCCAGTGGCCTTTCCGCGAAACTGACCCTCGCCGCGCTGGCCTTGGCGATGGCCGGGATCGTTGTCGTCGCGCCATCGTTTCTCGACACCTATCTGGTCAACATCCTGATCCGCGCCTTCTTCGTCGCGATTGCGGCGATCACCGTCGATATCATGTGGGGCTATTGCGGCACGCTGACCTTCGGCCAGTCGGCGTTTTTCGGCATCGGCGTCTATGCGCTCGCCATCACCTTCACCGAATACGGCTTCGGAACCTGGCAGGCGCTGCTCGCGCTCGGCGCGACGCTCGCGGTCTCGGCTATCGTCGCCGGTCTCACCGGCTGGCTGTCGTTCTATCCGGGTTCGACGCCGCTTTATGCCTCGATCGTGTCCCTCGTCGTTCCGATCGTGCTGGTGCAGATTCTCTATTCCGGCGGCACATTCACGGGCTCGTCCAGCGGCCTCGTCGGTTTCGAGTCCTTCGATCTGGACTTCGAGACCTGGTTTCGTCTCGCCGGCCTCAGCCTGATCGCGGTCGCCGTCGTTGCCCTGATCGTGATGCGCAGCGACACCGGCCGGCTTCTGACCGCGCTGCGCGACAACGACGCTCGCTGCACCTATCTCGGCATCGACACCTCCCGCACCCGCATCATCGTGCTGGTGCTGACTGCCCTCGTCGCGGGGCTCGCCGGCTTCGGCTATGCCGCATTCGGCGCTGTCGCTGCGCCGGAGAACGCGAGTTTCACGTTCGGCACCCGGTTGATCATCATGGTCGCGCTCGGCGGCCGCGGCACGGTCATCGGTGCGATCGTCGGCGCGCTCAGCATCGAGGTCGCCAGCGCCTATCTCTCCGGCAGCCTGCCTTACGTCTGGGAACTGATCATCGGCGTCGCGCTGATCGCCGTCATTCTCGCCTTCCCTGACGGCCTCGTCGGCGTGTTCAAGAGGCTCGTGCGCGGCTTCATCAAGTTCCAGGCCAGCCCCGTCCATTCACCTTCGCCCGCTCGCGATCTCCGCCGTGTCTGACAAAGAGAGCGAGGTCGCAATCGAGGTCCACGGGCTTGGCAAGCATTTCGGCAGCCTCTCCGTTCTCGACGGCGTGCAATTCACTGCACGTCGCGCCGAATTGCTGAGCCTCGTCGGACCGAACGGGGCCGGCAAGACGACGCTGATCCGGTGTCTGTCGGACGGCCGCGAACGCTCGAGCGGCGATGTCGCGATCGCGGGCCGGCCGATCGACCATCTGCCGCCGGACCGCATCGTGCGCTTCGGCCTTGGCCGCAAGTTCCAGACCGCCTCGGTGTTCGAGACGCTGACGGTTGCCGACTGCCTGCGAGTCGCCCGTACCCAGCACGCGACACCATCGCTGGTTTCGACATCGACGGTCCTCGAACTACCCGCCGCGGCCATCGCCGTGCTGGAACGGTCCGGCCTTGCCGAACGCCTGAACGAGGAAGCGCGCAATCTGAGCCACGGCCTGAAGCAGGCGCTCGAGCTTGCCATGGTGCTTGCGCTGGAGCCGGAGGTGCTGCTGCTCGACGAGCCGACGGCCGGCCTGACCCGCGCCGAACGGCAGGGTTTTGCCGACATCCTGACCACGCTGGTGGCGCGCGATCGGCTCTGCATCCTGCTGGTGGAGCACGATCTCGATTTCGTTTGCGAGATATCCTCTCGCATCATCGTGCTGCATCAGGGCCGCATCGCGCTCGACGGCTCGGTTGACGAGGTGGTCAACAGCGCGCTGGTGCGCGAGATCTATACCGGTCAGCCCGCCGCGGAGGCCGCTGCATGACGCGCCGCGCTCGAAGTCGAGGGATTGGCGAGCGGCTATGGTACGTCGCAGGTCGTCAGCGACGTGTCCTTTGCGCTCGCAAAATCCGAGGTGCTGGCGATCGTCGGCCGCAACGGCATGGGCAAGACCTCGCTCCTGAAGACGGTGCTGGGATTCCTGCCGGCCTGGCGCGGCACCATCAAGCTCTCGGGCCAGGACGTCACCCGTGTGCCGCCGCATCTGAAACGCCGGCGCGGTCTCGTCTATGTGCCGCAGGAGCAGGCGCTGTTTCAGGATCTCTCGATCCGCGACAATCTCCGGCTCGGCATTTTGTCCGATCGCGATTTCGATGCCGCGCTCGATCAGGTCGGCCAATGGTTTCCGGTGCTGACGCAACGCCTGCGCCAGCGCGCCGGCACGTTGTCGGGCGGCGAGCAGAAGATGCTGATCGTCGCGCGGGCGCTGATGGCACGCCCGGAGGTCTTGCTGCTGGACGAAGTCACCGAGGGCCTGCAGCCGTCCCTGGTCGATCGCCTGTCGAACGTGCTGACGCAGGTCCGGCGCGAGATCGGGACGTCGATGGTGGTGATCGAGCAGCATTTGCCTTTCGCGCTCGGCATCGCCGGCCGCTATCTCGTCTTCAAGCGCGGCGAGATCGTCGACCGCGCCGATGTCGATGGCGACGCCGCGGCGCGGATCGAAACGCATATGCGGATTTAGAAAAGTGCGATGGACGCCGTTCCAGGCTGTCATGCCCCGCGCAGGCGGGGCATCCAGTACGCCGCGGCCTCTCGGCTCGAGCCCAGGCGCCTCTGGAATACTGGGTCGCCCGGTCAAGCCGGGCGACGACGAAGAGAGGTGCTAACTGACAATTGAACGAACGTTCGATCCGCCTGCCCTACTGCCTGATCGAATATGTCTTGATGTCGAAAGACCAGTTGCTCGGCTGGAGCTTGCCGGTGCTGGCGTCCGGCACGCGCAACTCGTTCGCCCATTGGCTGAGATGGGTGATGATATCCGGCCCGGATGCCCGCGCCTGCGCGTTGTCCGGCAAGTCCAGGATTTGAACCCTCCGGTCGCTGAGGATTGCCACGACGGTCGCCGTGCCGGAGGGCGGTGTCACGACATATTCGAACCCGTGCGTTTTGGCTGCCGCATTCGGGATCAGCAGCTCCTGCCCCGGCTTGATGAAATTGGTTGCCGCCTCCGGAGACTGCGCGATCATCTCCGGACTTGGAAATATCTGCGACATTCTGCCTTCGGCATCGATATCGACCAGCAGGACATAACCGGGCTTCTTCGCGCTGACCCGAAACGATATTTTCGTGCCGACGTCGACTGACTGCTCCGGGCTCATCTGCAGCGAAAGGCTTGCGCCGTTAGGCACGTTGGCCGTGCGAGTGGCGCCATCCAATGCGTTTTGTGCAATTTTTACGACGGCTGTTTGAGCCTGGATCGAGCGCAATTGCGAAATCACGGCGCGCTGGAAAGAAGTGTCGGCACGGATCGTCCCTGTTGAAGGGATCGCCGCCGGACTTGCAATCGCCCCGACCGGCGCCAGCATCACGCCGAGAGCGCATAGCAAGGTGGACCTGCATCTCCACATCTTGTTCTCGCTGCGAGCGGTCATGGCCCGGTAAAGAACCCGACCGAACCGATACGTGCGTCGGCCGGCGCGTATTGAGCAAGAACTCTTGACGATCTGGCCGGATGCGCGCCGGCGATTGAATTGCAGAAGAATGTCTTCGAGATCGACCATGCGTTGCTGCGATGTCACGGCAATGATCTGCTCGGCGCCGAACGGCTCGCCCACACGAAGAGAAATCCGCATGCTGGCCGACACGGCGGACGGCGCATCGGAGCCCTTCGGATACAACAGCTGAACGGTCCCATCGCCGGATACGTTGAAGAGCACGACGGCTCGTCCCTTGACCTCGGACAACTCTATCTCGACCACCTGACTGCGGTGATGCACACGGTCGTCCGGCGAGACACGCAGAACCTGAGGCGACTGGGTCGCCATGCCCTTGAGCGCGCGCATCGCCGTCGTCCGCTCGATGACGGCCGGAAGATCCCCCAGCTCGACGCCGTAGGCGACGACGTCGCCCCAGGCGATGACATCATGCGACGACGGATCCCAGATCAGGTCGGGATTATCCGTCGGCTGCACGGCCTGAAGCGTCACGTCGCGGGCCTTCAGGGTGCGGAAATAATCCGCCTTGCCGTCGAGCGCCGCCAGCCGGATCGGCGCGCTTGCCGGCGCGGCTTTCTGTTCCTTCGCGCGGGGCAATAAGGCGGATACGATGTTGTTGGTGAAGTTTTCGGGCGCAGCGGGCCGGAGCATCGGCGGTTGGGATGCTTGCGCAGTCGCTTGCCCTGTCCCTTGCCCGACCCCTTGGGTCAGCGCGATGCCACGCGTGAAGGCGAACGCCACCTCGGTGTCCGGCGACCGGCTCGGCGAGCTCGTGGTCACCACGTTCTGCCGCTGATCGGAGAGCTGGTAGACGACCTGCCGGATGTTGGCGAAGAGCTCCTTGAGCGTCACCTTGCCATCGTGGTCGGCATCGGCGTTGCCCTCGATCGCCCGCGCAACCGCATAGCTCAGCGCGCCTCGCAATCCCTCGATGCCGGGAACATGGACTTCGGGCGCCTTGGTATAACGATCGACGGCGGCAAGAAACGCCGTGTGGTCGAGATCGAACTCGGAGCGGGGATCGTCCTGCGCCGAGACCGGCTTCAGTTCATCGACCAGCAAAGTGTAGCTGGGGACCTGCCGAAAACTCATTTCGGCCGCTCGCGGGTCGATATCACGCACCATGCCGCCGCCATGGCATGTATCGGCGACGAAGATGACCCTGGCGCCGCGCAACTCGAATTGCCTGATGAAGTGATTGAACTCGCTGCCAAGGATACGCTGTTGCGAACCCGCCGGCGTCGGCTCGAAGCCGGGAAGCAGGAAGACGTCCTCCATGCCGTCCGGCTGCGATCCCTTGATGCGCTCGGGCTCTTGCGTTCCGTGGCCGGCGATCGACAGGAGAACGACGTCGTTGGTCCTGGTCCGCTCGACCATCGCGCTGATCTCTTGCAGAACGCTCGACCGCTCGGCCTGCTCATTGATGAGAGCCGTCACATCGTGAACGCCCATCGATCTCAAGCTGGACTCGATATCGCGTGCATCCGCCGTCGCTCCCTTCAACTGGCGGACGTGCTGATACTCATCGATGCCGATCACCAGGGCCCGCACTTCGCCGCCCTCGGGGCTGCTGAGCTTGAGCTCGCTCGCCGCGCGAGCGCTGTCGAACACAAGCGCTTGCCATCGCGATGACGGGCAGGGTTAGAACGATCTTCCACACACCTGACATTATGCTCATGATCTCACCAAAGGTTGGTCTCTATCCGCGATCGCCGGCTTGGCGTTTTGCGGCTCTTGCTTTCTTCGCGCGCCCGCTCGGCGGCTCTGGTTCCTGATAGGCGCCTACGGGAACGCTCGTTTCATCGGCGGCTAGCGCGCGAAATCGCACCGGAACGAATCCGCGCTGCAGCAGTGACGCCAATGGATAGACATTGCGGCAGACGCGCCCGTTGCAGCCGCCGGTTGACGCCTCCATCACCTCGGCCTTGCGGTCGGGCGTAAATCGCAGGAACAACATGACGTGCGACCCCGGCTTGTTGAGTGCATCGCCTGGTTTCAAATCCCAGGGGTTCTCGACCGGTTTAGCGATCGCCGGAATCGCGGCTGTGGTGTAGTGCACAGACAGCCCCCACGCCGCGCTCACGAAAGCGGAACAGTCGACCCCGGCAACATCGAATCGCGGCGCGTCGTGGGTGCAGATGTTTCCTGCCTTGGTTCCGGCTTCGACGCGTTGGCGGAAGTTTGCGAGCGAGCCATGACAGCCCCAGCAATAGGGCACGCCGCGGATCTCCTGGTTAACCTTGCCTTGCAGATACCAGGGACGGCGAATGCGACTGAAGCCCGTGCAGGCCGTATCGGGATCGCCGCCGTAATTCGCCGGCGTCAGCTTCCATTGCAGCCCTTCGAAGGCAAAGGCGGTTTCGATGGTCTGCTGGCGATTGGCGGGCCGTACTGCCGCTGCGATGGTGTCGAAAATCGTCTCGATGATCGTCCTCGGCTTTCCTGGCAGCCGACGATCGATGACCGATGCATTCTTGAGCGGACGGAAGCCGACGGCAACGACATCGACGCCGAGCAGCGTGGTCCGCAGAAAGTAGACGTCACCAGTGCCGGATACCGTGACGAAACGCCTCGTTATCGGCGTGTTTTCGAGCGGCAGCTCGTAAACGCCCTCGAGCGCGCCGCTCGGAGCGTAGCGCGCCACGAAGGTCGACGATTGTTGCCCCGAATCCGGAACGTCCTCGCCGAGGACGTAGAACCGATCATTATTGTCGATTTCCAGGAACTCGACGGTGCCGAGCTTGTGAGGCACGCGGAGGCTGAGCTGCGCGATCGTTTCCTGACTGTCCATGGTCTGGATTTCGATACGCGCGCTGCTTTCACCTTTGTTGGCGGGAATGACATCGGCAATGACCGATCCCTTGCCGCGGGACGCGATATATTGCCGGTCGGTCTGCCGCTTCTGCTTGATGACGGCTGCGCGGGTGTTCTGATCGAGCAGCTCCGCTGCGCTCCCGGGCGCTTGCGAGCCCATCTGCGCGAACGCCGAGACGGCGATTGGATCGTCGGTATCCCGTGTGACGACCTCCTCGAGCTGCACGACATCGCCGCCGTCGATGCCGCGTGTCGATTGCTCGTTGCTGGCCTTGAGCGTGCGGATCGAGCCATCCCAGACCAGAATATCGCTCTTGCGGACGATCAAATCGTTCGGCTGGACATCCGCGGGCATTTTCAGGATGCCTGGATCGCTGCCTGACGGTTGCTTCGGATTGAACCGGAGGATGCGGCCGTTGATCTGATCGAGGACGAACAGATTGCCCTCCGCGTCGGAGGTCAGGGCCTGGGGGCCGAGCAACTCGACGTCTTCGCTGGCGGCGGCGATGCCGACCGTGGTCGACGTCGCCCCGGCCGAAAATTGCCGCACCACGGTGTCTGCTGCCAGCGCACCTTGCGTACAGACGACCACCATTCCGATGATGAGTGACTGCAACAATCGCATCTTACGAAGCATGTCATGCTCCTCGACGAAACAGCTCTGCACCGATGTCGGACCATACGGCTCGCATGCACATTGATCTCAACTGCTCAGACGAAAATAACGGGCGGCTGCGGACATCGTGACGTTGTTGCGCTGGGCCTCGCTGATCGCTTCCAGGAAGAACGTATCGGCGGCCATCGGCTTGGACTGCCGCAACGCATCGAGAACCTGCGGCGCGGCGACGGCCATCACCAGTTGCGATCCGCCGCCAGGGCCACTGCGCTGCATGCCGATGGAGAAGGACAGCGAATCGGTGCCGGGCTTGAGCAGATAGGACAGGTTGCGCACCTCTCCGCGATCCGACACCAGCAGCAGCTCGACGACCCGGTTGGCCGCATTCTCGATGGTGCCGCTCAGCGTGTCGCCGTTCTTGACCTCGATGGAATCAAGACTGATGCGCGGCTCCCGCGCGTGGTTGGCGGCGAGCTGATTCAGGAACTTGACCGCCGGACACTGCGCCGGCGTGACCTGCCTGACGCCGACTGAGGCTTCAAAGCCGAGGTCACGCCTGATGGCCTTGCCGAACGTATCGAACGACGCCGTCGACGCGCCAAATCCCTCGACGACCGCCGCGTTCGCGCTGATCGCAACGGGAAGGATGAAGAAACACTCGCCGCCATCATACTGCTCGACATAGTTACGGACACGGTCGCGCGACACGACATCGCCGGCCACGGGGGTCGCCGCTGGCGTCGGTATCCTCACCTCGGCCACCGCCTTTGGCTCCGGTGCGGCGGGCTGTGATTGCTGGCCGAAGGCCGGCAGCGGAGGCGGCTTGAAGCTTGCCGGTGCCGACCACACGAGGCTGTAGAACGCATAACCCGCTGCTCCCACCAGCGCCGCCGTCACAGGGGCCGCGAACATCAGCCAGCGCGAGCGTGACTTTCCCGTCGAGACCTTGGCCCGGTTTAGCCAGGACGCAGGGGTTTCGATGTGATCGGGCGCACTCGCGCCCCGCGCCGCCGGCGGCGTGTAGCGCCAGTTCGCAATCTCCGCCATTGTCGCCGGCCGGTTTGCCGGATCAGGTTGCAGCATGCGTTCGAGCAGCGGGCGGATCCGCAGGTCGACACCACCGAGATCAGGCACCCGCTGGCGCTTCTCGACCAATTGGAATTGGCTGCCGCCCATGTCGAGCTTCTGCCCGGTCAGCGCGTAGAACAGCAGCAGTCCGAGACTGTAGATATCCGACTTCGCGGTGACGTCATTGCCGTAAAGGCCGACCTGCTCCGGCGATACATAGTTTTCCTTGCCGGCGAAGCCCGAACCGATGATGGTCTTGTCGCCGAATTGGGTCGAACGGGCGATGCCGAAATCGATGATCTTGGCCCGCGTCACGTCGCCAAGCGGAACGATGATGTTGTCGGGCGATACGTCGCGATGAACGATTCCCCGTTCGTGAGCCGCCTGAAGGCCGGAGGCGATGCGCCGCATCAACTTGAGCAGCGCCTCGAATGTCAGCGGCCCTTCCCCAAGAATATCCGACAGCGGCCGTCCTTCGACGAACTCCATCGCCAGATAGGGACGTCGCAGCGCAGGCTCGACCGTGAAGACGAAGTAGCGAACGATGGCGTCGTGCAGCAGATGATGCAGCGCCGCCGCCTCTCTGCGGAACAGCGCCAATGCGGCATCGTTTTCGGCCATCTCCGGCAGCAGCATCTTGATCGCCACGGCCGCGCCGGTCTGGATTTCGTGGCATTTGTAGACCTCGCCCATGCCACCGGCGCCGATGACCTGATCGATCTCATAGATGCCATTGAGCCGCGTTCCCGGTGCCAGGCCGCGGTACGAAGGCGCGAATGGCAATGCAGGTTTCACGGCCGCCACCTCGGAACATACGTAACGGGCGAATTTGTCGGCTCCGATGACTGCGCGACCGCCGACAGCAGGCGCACGACGGCGACCGTGACGTTGTCGAGACCGCCACGCTTCAGCGCAAGCTCCAGCATCGCCTCGCAAGCCGCCCGCGCGTTGCGGCCGGCGGCGTATTGAAGGATCTCATCGTCACGCAGATGCTTGGTCAGGCCGTCGCTGCAGAGCACAAAGACATCGCCCGCCGCCGCCTGCCCGGTCGCAATGTCGAGTTCGAGATGCTCGGCGACGCCGACCGCCCGCGTGATGATATTGCTCGGCCATTTCCTGGCCTGCTCGCGGGATAGCGTTCCGGTCGCGATCAGTTCCTCGACCTCGGTGTGATCGCGTGAGAGCTGCCTGATCGCGCCGCCGTTGATCAGGTAGATCCGGCTGTCGCCGGCCCAGACGCACGCATAGTGTGTGTTGCGGACGAGCAGAACCGCGGTCGTCGTGCCGATCGTGGCGCCATTGCGCGCGCGGCCGAGATCCATGATCCGTCGATTGGCGTGCCGGATTTGCGCCTCGCATTGCTCCAGCAGGTCGGCCGCAGCTTCGGGCTGCTCGATTGCGTCGAGCGATTCCACCAGGGTCCTGCTCGCGACATCGCCCGCCTCGTGTCCGCCCATGCCGTCGGCCACGGCCCACAAACCGATATCGGTGCGCACCAGGCAGGAATCCTCGTTGCGCTCGCGCACCTTGCCGGCATGCGTTGCGCTGCTGGCATCAAATCTGAACGGCGACACATCCATCTGCATGCACCCGCCTCAAGACTTCAGACACGGCTCGGCGCAAGCCGCGTCCGACATGGGCTGCTCGCCGAGATCACCCGTGAGCAGAGCGGAATAGCGATATGGGTCCGGCAAGCCGCGGCAACTCAACGCGATCGGCGGAAAATCCCCGCCACCAGCCGTCCACCAGAAGCTCGCGGCCGCATAGACCTCGGGACTGGCGACGCGCAGCGCCGTCAGCGCGGTTGCAAAATTCCGGTCCGGCAAGCACCTTTCCGGACATGCTCTCTGCGAGCGACAGAATGCCGGGCTCGGTCCGGCGCTGGATCGGGTGCGTGGCGCCGCCAAATTGTCCAGCGCCGCCGAGATATCCGCGAAACGTCGTATTGCCGCTCAGCGTCGCAAGCAGAAACTCCTCGGCCATGCCGAACCACTCATCCTGGGCATCGATGTCCGGCGGCAGGATCGGAGCAACTGGATCGGCGATCGCATGCAGCGTGAGCGGATAATATCGCCCCATCCCGTCCAGCGACGGCATGATCGCGCCCGCGACCGTCGTGCCGCAGATGCCGGCGCCGAGCCAGAACCGCCAGACCGGCGCGGTCAGAAACCCCTGTTGCCACCGCTCGCCCATCTGGTGACGGCTGGCCGCGAGCGAAGACTGCAGCCACGGCTCCCAGGCTTCGAGAAAGGCGCGCGGCGTCGCCAGCGCGATGAAATCGCGCTTGGCACCCAACTTTCCAAACAGGCCGCAGCGCATGCGTCAGATTCCACTGGGACAGCGGAAGTCCCGGAGTGTCGTGAGATTGAGCGGATTGCGGGTCGATCCGGTCGAGATCTGATAATTCAGCTCCTGGCCGGCGACGATGAAGGTGGCGCTCGCGGTTTCGCCCTTTGCGCTCAGCGCTCCCGCCTCCAGCATCCGAAACAGCGACCACGGACCGATCCGCTCGAGCACCGCGGGAGGGCCGGTGTCGTTGCTGACCGAAATGGCGGTGCGCGCCGACGGACCCGGCCATTGCACCGTGGTCGGCGGCACCGCGCTCGCGGCCGGCTGTGATTGCTGCGAGCCGAAAGCCAATGCCGTTGTCCCCGGTGCAGTCGGGCTTGCGATGACGGTGCCGCCGATTTCGGTCTTGATGTCGATGCCCGCAGCAGGCGCGCGCGGCGGCTTGATCGCAAGCGACACCTGCGGCACGTTTCCGCCGGTCTGGAAAAAGGCGTCGCGGATAAAAGCGGCATTCTGAAACTGCTTCAGCGTCTCCGGTGACAGCGACCGTCCGACCGGACTTTCCTTCCGCCACGTCCACTCCGGGCGAGACGTATCCGCGTAAGGCGCGAGGAACTGCGTAAAGAACTTGTCCATGACGCCGTTCGGACTGAACAACTTGCCAAAATCGCCGAGCAGAACCTCCTGATTGCTGCCGCGCACGAACGGATATCGATTGGCGATGGTCTGCTGACAGACCGGCGTCACCTGGTCACGCAGAGATTGCAGCAATTGGCCGGCCGTCGAAGCCGCGATGCTGCCTTCGAATTCGGCCGCCGCGCCGCGCAGCATGTCGGAGAACGGCGGCGGCATCCGTGACGCGTTGTTGCGCAATGCGGCGACCTGGGTCTGCAGCGATGTCGTCGCCTGGGCGGTCATCTGCGGGTTCTCGACGATCAGCGTCAGGTTCTGCGCAATGTCGTTCAGATTGGCGATGACGGAATCGATCGGCCGGCGCGTGCTGTCGCCCTCCAGCACCGCATGAAACGGCTTGAACTGCGATTCGATCGCAGCGCCCGGCGAGCCATCCGCGTCTTGAACAGCGAGGGCGCGGTGAGAGCATCCGTCGACGGCGCTGCTCCCGCGGGCTTTGCCCGCTCCTTGGTCAGCGTGGTTTCGTCGCGGATCGATTCCAGGATCTGGCGCAGCGGCGACGTCGGCGCCGAGACCGCGCGCAGCGCGTCATATTTCGGCTTGTCCGCCAGCAGCTTCTTCAGACGCAGGTTTCCCAGCGCCGTGCGCCAGGTGATGACGAAATCATTGGAATAGATGTTCAGGAGATCACCGGCGAGCGCGTCATATTGCTGGCCGATCGCAGCCTGCTGTCCGGCGGTCGCCGAGCACCCAGCGGTCCCGCTGCAATCGCTCCGAGAGCCCGCCGAGCTTGGCAAAGAAGAGCTGCTGGAAGCCGTTGTAGGTGAAGAACGCGGGAACGCGGATGCTGTCCAGGGACTGTCCGGACGCGTTCTCGAAGACGGCCGCGACGTCCGGCCCGCCCCTGCGCGTGACAATCCAGTCTCCCGTGGCCGAGGCCCGCGCCTCGGATTTCAGGAATTCATAGGCGCGTTGCGCCACGCTCAGACGGGCCAGCGAATTCTGCGCTTGCTGGATCAGGCGGCCGTCGAGCTCGACGAGCGGCGGCTGCTCGGCTTCCAGATCGAACATCGCGTCGAGATGCTCTTCGAGCAGCCGGCGGCCTTCCGCGTTGGTCGCGCCCGGATAGAGGTTGTCGGCCCAGTCGCGCTGCATCCAGGATTTGATCAGCCCCCGATCCGGCGGATGCTGGCCGCCGAGCATCAGATAGACCTTCAACGCCTCATAGACGAAGGTCGGCATCACTGAGCCGGGCGTTGAGTTGCTCCTCGAGCCGGTAGAGCAGATCGCGGACGGAACATCCGCTCGAGCGCGGCATGATAGGCGGCATTCGATGCCGACAGCAGCCGTGGGCGCTGGCTCAGCCCGTAGCGCTCGGATAGCGGCGCGGCTGTCGCGCGTGTGGAATACCCCGCCGGCGCGTTGCGCAGCCGATGCAGCAGCGGCAGGATCTTCTCCAGATCGTGATCGGCGATCAGGGTCTGCTTGATCTGCTGCGTCCCCGCCGCCGCATAATCGTTGTCGACCTGGACGGTCTGCTCGATCAGATCCGAATTCCTCTTGTAGCTCGTGAGCCAGGCGATGCCGAGGCCGATCGCAACGAGCGCCGATCAGCGCCAGCGCCGCGCTCTTGATGATCAACGCACGCCGCACGGCGTCGCGATCCGTCGAGACCCAGTCGGCCTCGCCGATGATGACCTTCTTGATCAGGTCCGTGAGAAAGAAGCTCTTGCCGGCGCCATGATAGGCGCCGGCGGACGACCTCTTCAGCGCCGAAGGTCCGCGCCAGCGATCCGATCAATTGATCGATCGGCGTGCCCTGTTGGGTTCCCGAGGTGAAATAGAATCCGCGCAGGGTGGCGTTGACGTGATAGCGGGTCGGCTCGAAGATCTGGTTGAGGAAATCATGGATCTGCGGCTTCAGCCGCGCCATCTGCGCCGCGAAACCGAACAGCTGGACGCGATGCTGGGGCGTGGGCTCGTCCTGAAGCCGGTCGAGGGTTTCCTCGCTGAGACGCTCCAGCAGATGATCGAATTCATTGGGAATGTCGCCGACCAGATTCTTGTCCTTGTCGGCGGTCTGAAACGTCGCGCCCCAGACCTGCCGGCGGCCGGCCTCGTCGAGATAGCTGAAATATTCGGAGAAGCCCGCGACCAGATCGGCCTTGGTGAACAGCGCGTAGACCGGAAAACTGACCTTGAGCCGCTGATGCAGCTCGAGCAGCCGCATGCGGATGGCTTCGGCATGCGCCGCCAGATCCTGGCGCGACAAGGTCAGGACATCCTCGATGCTGATGGCGACCAGGACGCCGTTGATCGGCTGCCGCGGCCGGCTCTTCTTCAGCAGATCGAGGAAGGAGAACCAGCTTTCCTTGTCGCTTCTGGCATCGGAATCCTGCGTGGTGTAGCGCCCGGCCGTGTCGATCAGGACGGCGTCTTCCGTGAACCACCAGTCGCAGTAGCGCGTTCCGCCGACACCCGCGACCGCCGCCGGCGTCGCGCCCCGCGCCAGCGGAAATTTCAGGCCCGAATTGACCAGCGCCGTGGTCTTGCCCGCGCCGGGCGGACCGATGATGACGTACCACGGCAGATCATAGAGATAGCCGGACTTGTTGCCGCTGGCGGTCTTCAGCGTCGCGAGCGCATCCTTCATGCGCTCCTTGAGCACCGGCTCGTCATTGACGGTCTGCTCCGGACTGCTGATGCCGTCGGCGATCTGCTTCGCAGCCTTGCGGCGCTGGAAGAAGCTGAAGCCGGCGATCCCTGCGGCCAGCGCGGCAAGGAGAAGAATCACAATGTTGCGAACGATCGCATTTTCGAGCGGATGCCAGTTGCCGATCGCGATCAACGGACCCGCCATGTAGATGACGGCCGCCAGCGAACTGAGCCCGATGCCGTAGAGAACGATCCGGATGATTTGTTTCGGAAGCATGCTGCCTTGGTCGCTCCGGCTATTCGCTTCGTTCGATGAAGATTTCGACGCGCCGGTTTCTCGCGCGTCCTTCCGGCGTCGTGTTGCTGGCGATCGGCGCGTCCGGCCCCTTCCCTTCGACGTCGACCCGGTTCGGATCGGCGAGGCCCGGCTTGAGCACGGCAGCGACCGCCTTGGCGCGCTCGACCGAGAGCTCGAAGTTGGACGGAAACCTTGCGGTCCGGATCGGCGTATTGTCGGTATGCCCCACGATCCTGATGTGCTTCGGCTCCTTGTCGAGCGTGGCGGCGACGCGCGCCGCGACCGGCTTGAAGGCGTCGAGGACGGTGGCCTGTCCGGGATCAAACAGGACGAGATCGCAGACCCGGATGATGATGAAGCTGCCCGTCTGGTCCGCGGTCATCGCACATGCGAGCTTTTCGACCGCAAGTGCGCTGCGAATCCGCTGCAACTGCGTGATCCGGTCGGGCGGTGGCGGAGGCGGTGGTGGCGGCGCCGATGAGCCTGCCGTTTCAATTCGATCGCGTCGTGCGGATGCAGCGCCAGCGCGACCTCGGCGGCATCTTCCGCGTAGCCCGACAGCAGCGCCCGCAGCGTGAAATAAGCCCCCATCAGCAGCGCCGCGACGAGTGCCGCGACCATCCAGACGGGCACGCGCACCCTCTGCCGCCGATTCGCCAGCTGCTGACCGCGCCAGTGCGGCGACAGATCGGCGTTGGATTTCGGCCGAACCCGGCGCAACGTCTCGTAGAGGTTGCGCTGGATCAGCTGCAGGCTGGCAAGGCCGTTCGCCGAGCTGCGGTGCATGCCCTGGAAACCGAGCGCCAGGCATGCGTGCTGCAGTTCGAGGACTGGATAGTTGACCAGCGGATCGACCTTGAGCTGATCGAGCATTTCGAAGAACCGCACGCCGCCGACGCGCTCGCCGAAGAAGCGGCTGAGCATCGAATATTGCGTCCAGACGTGACG
Organism: uncultured Alphaproteobacteria bacterium; assembly: GCA_963786015.1. Lineage (GTDB taxonomy): Bacteria > Pseudomonadota > Alphaproteobacteria > Rhizobiales > Xanthobacteraceae > Bradyrhizobium. The sequence continues at coordinate 31,113 of CAWAXO010000027.1, forward strand.
GTCTTCGGTCGGAATGTGCTGCACGATGTCGTCGGCGGTCGCGCACAGAATGTATTTTGCGGTGTTCGCCTGATGCTCGGAGATGCCGGCCGATCGAATGTCCTTCTCGAAGAACTTCACCGCATCCGCGACCTGCTCCATCAGGCTTGCGAAAGACGCCCGCATCAGAGCAACCCGCAGGCGTCCGAGCAGTTGCAGCAGCGGACCTGCGGCGCGCATGATCGGATTGGCATTGGGCGCGACCAGGTCGTCGACGCGCAGCATCGGCCCGGCCGGCGCCGCGAGGGGCGGCTGCTGCGGTGCTGCCGGTGTCGATGCCCATTCTTCCGGCGCGTGAGTCGTCGGCGGAGGCGCATAGCCGGCGCGCCTGCGGCGAATAGGCCGAAGACGGACTTGTCGAGGCAGGCGTCGGCGAAAACGGCGCGCGCGGCGAGACGAGCCCGGCGGCGGCAGCCGCCGGATAGGGCTCAGGAGCCAGCGGCAGCCGTCCGCCGGGATTGGGACGTATGATCGTCCGCTCGACCCGGACCGAAAGGATTTGCCGGCTTGTCCTTGTCGTTCATTGGCGGTCTTCCAGAATCGCCCACAGATGCAGTTCGAGATCCGGCCAATCGCCGGAGAAGTGCATTCCGATCGATGCGGCCCTGCTGAACTCCGGCCACAGCGGCGACTTACGATCGAGATAGAAGTAGACGTGATCGGTGATCGCCCGAATGTGAGGCGGCGGCGTCGGCAGATGCACCAGCGGCACGCCCGGCAGGTTGGCATGCACGATCTCGTTCATCTTGGTGTTGGGCCCGACCTTGAACAGGTGCGGAAAGTCGTTCTGGATTTCGACCAGCGGACGGCGTGCCGCGACTTCGAGCACCAGCGTCGCGTTGCGGAACAACGACCGGTCGCGAATCGGCGATGAGAATGCGTTGGGCCGCAACTGGATGATTTCGAGCCGGATCGCACGACGGCCGAGCTGCGCGCTCAGGAAATCCTGCAGGTCGCGCATGACCGGCGCGAAGACGTTTTCGAGATCGTCCTGATCGTATTGAGGATATGTGCGCGCCCGCCGCTCGGCCGTTGCGAACGTGGCGAGTTCGCCGACCAGCCTCAGAAACTCCTCGAACAGCCGCTCGGGATGGACATAGCTCGAGTTCCGGAGATGCCTGAGCACCGCGATGTGCCGATTGAGCAATTGCAGGACCAGATACTCGACGCTCTGCAGTCCGCCGCCGGCGGTCGGATCGGCCGCGTAGCGCGCAAGCTCCTCGAGCTTGTTGTCGATCCAGCCGATCGCGCGGTCGATCCAGCCCTCGACGACGGGATGGGCGTGGCACAGCAGCACCGGAGGCACGTATTTTTCGTCGAAGACGATCGTCTTGTCGCGCACCTCGGTAATCCTGGCGATGCCAAGGCCGACATAGCCGGGCTTGGCGGTCTTGCGCAGCTCGAAGCCGAGGCGCGGAAAGGCAAGGTCGATCTCCTCCTCGACGCGCAGCGCCGAGGAGGAATCGATGAAGGTTTCGGCGCCGATGACATAGCGTGCCGCACTTTCCGCCTCGCGGTCGTCCGTTTCACGCGTATTGGCGGCGGCGATCGGCATCGAGAGCCAGACGATCTGGCCGGCCGCCGTCTCCGGCACGACGATCGCCGGAGGCAGCGGACTGTCGGCCGGGATGCTGAAGGGCGTGCCGTCCGGCATGATGCCGGCTGCGCGCCGCAACGCGAATTTGCTCTGCTGGGCCAGATCGCGATCGATCTCGAGCTCGGAGAAGCCCCACGGATACGGCGTCGACAGCGCGCACCCGCGCTTCGAGCAGGTGCTCGTGATAGCGATCGTTCTGCTGCAGATGATGGGGCCGAAGGAAGAGACCTTCCGACCAGGCGACCTTGGTGTACCAGGACATTGTCGCCGTGCGTGTCTTGTGAGAATTCCGCAAATATCCGAGAGTAAAGACCAGACTTCAGTGACCCGGCGCACGTTCATCCGCCGTCGTAGCATCGCGCAAAATAGTCCATGAACGTATCGAGCAGCCCGTTGTCATGCCGCTGCGCGAGCGCCTGCCAGCGAGCCACATAGATGTCCCACAGCCGCGCCTTGCGTGAGCCCATCAATGCCCGCAAGGCCCGATCGGACGGCGACGCGGCTTCGATCGCCGCGGGGTCCACGTCCTTCATCAGGAGCAACGACGGCCTGCTGCATCGCCGCATAGGTCTTGATTTGATGCTTCTTCAGATCATCGAAGCCCTGGGCGAACGCTCTCTCGGCGTCGAGATAGCTCTGGCCCTGCGGAGCCAAACATGATGCGAAGCGCGTCTTCCGGCGGTCGGCGCGAACTTGAGCGGATTGTTGTTGATGGCCTGGACCGTCGTCTGGTTCGGGCTGCGCGCCAATCGCTTGGCTTGCTGACGGGCCTCGAGCAGTTGCTTCATGTTGTCGGTGGCGAGCCTCAGCAGTCGGCCAAGTTGCTCGGCCAGTTCGCCGGGATCGCGTCCGGCAAAGGCATCCTCCGGCAGACCGGCGCCGCGTGCGACGAGCTGGGCAAATCCTCGCCCTTGCGTCGCCGTCCGCATTGCGCGCGCATGCAGCGTCCAACTCCGGAACGGACGAGGGCCGCCTTTCGCATCGCCGCGTGCCGGGACGCCGCGGCGTCGGCACCGGGATGATCTCGGGCTGCGGCGCGGGCGGCGGCGGTGGCCCCTCCGCCCAACTGTCGTCCCGGGGTTCAGCGGCAACCGGCCTCTCATGGACGGGCGAAACAGGCTCTGCCGCGCGCGGCGCGCGACTGCGGCATCGGCGCCGGCACGTCGGCCGCCCAATCGAGAAAATCCGGCCGAACCGGAGCCGCATCGCGCGGCCCCTTCAGCTGCCGCGGGTCGATGGGATCGGCGGCCTCCGGCCCCGCGTCCCAGAGATCATCGTCGCGCGGATGGCAGCTTGCGGCGGCGCGTCCTCGCTGGCTTCGGCGATTTCCTCGTCCAGCGTCGCGGCGATCACATATTGGCCGATGACAAATCGATCGCCGTTGCGCAATCGATGCGGAGCCTTGAGCCGGCTTTCCGCACCGTTCATGAAGGTGCCGTTGGTCGAGATGTCGTGGAGCCAATAGCCGCCGTCGCGCCAGCGCACCTCGCAATGCCGTCCGGAAATGAAGCGGCTCGGGTCCGGCAGCGTCCAGTCGAGATAGGGATCGCGGCCGATGTCGAGGCCGCGCTTACCCTTGATCGAGACGCTCAAAGGCCCGCCATCCGGCAGGCTCGTCTCATTCTCGATATGCAGCGTGAGCGTCATGCCATCTCGCCGTCAATCACAGCTCTCAGGATCCGGTTTCCGCAAGCCGAATGCCCTCCGCGATACAGGTTTGCAGCCGCGCCATACGCTCGTTCGCGCTCGCGATCCGGCTACAGATCAGCAAAGCCACATACGACCGCGCGCGCCGTCATGTGGGCCGGCACCGGAAACGGCGTCGATGCGAACGTGCCGCTGCTCCATCCGGCCGCCAGCGCCAGCCATGTCAGCGGCTCGTTGCTGGCCGCCTTGGTGCCGATATCGAGCGCGGCCCGCCGGTTCTCCTCGGTTGGTTCCCGCACCCAAGCTTCCGCTGCCTTGAGCTCCGCGGTGTCGCTTCGCGATCGATCACCGAGCAATCTCCGCGCACTCGCGCAGCCCCACCAGACGGCCTCGCGACGCGGCAACAGATAAGCGCAGACCGAATTCGCATGATCCGGCTTTCCCTCGGCGGCGAGCCTCTTGAGAAACGCGATCGGCGGCTCGTCGGTCGGCTCTGCGCCAATGTTTCGCAGCGCCTCCGGAAAACTCTCGAACAAGGCACGAATGGTGGCGAAGCGAATGCGGCTCATGACACGGGCATGCAGGCCGGCCCCATTCCAATCCCTCCCTGAACCCACAGATTGCCCTTGATGATGACGATGGGCGCGTCGATCTCCATGATCGCGGTCGCCTTCATGAAGATTCCCGCCATGTTCAATGTCTGCGACGTCACGCTCTCCGATACGACGGCATGTGCGACCTCCAGGTCGGAGACCGCGCTTATCTTGGCGAGGGCATGCGTGCTCTGACCTCCGAGCGAAATCTCAACGCTGCGATTGCCCTTCTCGACCGTCAGGCTGTCGTCGCCATTCTTCAGCGTCGTGGTACGGGACGCCTGTCCTTGCGGTGTCGTAAAGGCCTCGCCGATGGACCATGTCTCGGCATTGCGTACCGTGACGTCGTGATCCTTCTGCGCATGCATGCGGACCAGTTCGTCGCCCTTCTTGTCCTCGAACATGAACTCGTTGTAGCCGTTGTGACCCTTGGTCGAGTCGGACTTCAGGCCGGACTGCGTCTTGTCATCGGGAAGCGTATAGGGATGCTTGTTGTCGCCGTTGTACACGCATCCGGTCACGAGCGGCCGGTCCGGATCGCCTTCGAGGAATTCGACCACGACCTCCATGCCGATCCGCGGAATGAATTGCTCGCCCCACTGCTTGCTGGCCCAGGACTGGGAGACCCGGATCGGGCAGGACTTTTGCGGCTCGCGATCCCAATAGAACTGGACCCAGATGTGGCCGTGCTCGTCGGTCGAGATCTCCTCGCCGTCTTCGCCTTTCTTGGCGACGACTTTCGCGGTCTGGATACCGCAGATGCGCGGCTTCGGCGTCAGCGGCAGGCTGCGGAACGGGCGATCGCTCGGCAGGAATTCGTACTGTCCGCTGTAGCCGGCCGATCCGGCCTGGCCCGAACCATAGAGCTGAGCGCCGTAGTGGTGGCTGGCGCGAACGATCAGATATTCCTTGTTCTCGGCCGAGGTCGGGTGCTTGTCCAACGTGACCAGGCCTCCGGCGAACAGCGACGGCGCGTCACCCCCGGCGTAGCGCCGGCGGTCCAGCGCCTGCTCGGCCTCGAGCCGGAATTGAGCGAACTGCTTGCCCTTGTCCTGCTCGTCATACTTGCCGGGATAGTCGTAGACCTCGAATCTCGATCGCGTGTAGTTCTCCGACGCTTCCTTCGACGCGCGCAATTGCTTGGGCGGCTTGAGGTAGTCGTAGTCGTTGAATTCGATCTTGCCGGTGCGAGAAACGCCGGTCGGAGATCCACGAGTCGATCTGCTGTTCGATCCGGAGATAGGCGTCGGTCTGGATATGAAATTTGACCTGCGAGAGGTCCTTGACCGCGCTGTGTGAAGCACGCGAGTCGGCAAGAACCATCGTGTGCTTGCCATCCTCGTGCTCGAAATAATAATAGATTCCGTACTGCTCCATCAGCCGGGACACGAAGGCAAAATCGCTTTCGCGATACTGAACGCAATATTTGATCTTGTCGTAGTTGCCGGTGGTGCGGAACTTGAAATCCGTTCCGCTCGAAAATCCGGCATCGGTGAACACCTGCTGGATGATGTCCTTGACGTTCTTGTCGAGAAAGATCCGGCAGTTGGCGCGGTGATGGAGCAGCCAGAACCACGGACGCAGCACCAGGCGATAGCGGAAGTAATTCTGGTCGTCGCCCACTTCGCTGCCGGTCCATTGCGCGTGGGTCAGGATGCCGCAGAAGAAGCGCTGCTTCTGCTCATAGGTCTTGAGCTTGACCGTGCAGGCCTGGCCGAGCGCCTTGTCGAAGTCGACGTTTTCCTGCTTGCTCAGCGCCTCGATTTGAATGTCGAACGGCTCGCTCAATTCCTCGCTGCCTGAGAAACTCTTGAGGACCAAGGACATCGTCCCCCAGCGGCGTCTTGAGTGCTGCCGCGTGGCTGGCTTGCTTGAGCTGTCCCATCTGATCCTCGACGACCTACACCGCGGAACGCGAATTGGTCCGCAGTTCATAGTCTGCCGAGAGCACGCCGCGGTTCAATTTCAGCCCAATGCAGAAATCACACTCCAGTTTGTTCAGGATGCGACGCGGAAAACTCGGATTGACGCGACAATGAAGCGGCTTCGCGCGACAAAGTCCTCCCGTCATTTACGTCATGTCATCCGATCGGATGACACGCGCCGCATCTCTTTTTCATTCACCGATACGCTTGCGCGTGAGCTAGATCACTAAACGGCGACAACTAGGCTCGGCGCGACAAGTGACACGGCTTCACGCGACAACGTCCTTCCGGCAATTCACCTCATCTCATCCAATCGGATGACAAACATTGCATTTTTCCATTCACGACTCCGCGCGTGGCGCGCGCACGTCCTCTCATTGGATGACGCGCATCGCGTCTTCTTTCTCTACGAGCTCGCGCGTGAGCAACGCAGTCATTTGAACCTAGCCATTGCGAAGATCACTAAACAACGATCGCTCTCGCGGCGACACCTCTGTTGTGATGATTCTCGTGCTGAGGGCTTGCGTTGACGGAACTCGCATTATCGGCTGCTCTTGACGATGACGGCACGGTCGCAATTCCGGCGACCGAAGCGGTGATCGCATCTGACGCAATGGCGGCTTCGAACGCCGACGCTGCGGCCGTCAACTCTGCGATCGCTGATCCCTCCTCTCCGCCGATGAAGACGCCAATCGCGACGGCTGCGCAAGCTGCGACGATCGACCCGGCCGTTGCCGCGCTGTGCGTTCCGCTGTCGGACGCCGATCCTTGCGGACCCGATCTCGACCTCGATGGCGACATCGATTACCTGAACTTCTTCGCCCAGACCGAAGGACTTCTTCCAAGTTCGTTCTTTTCGAATGAAGACGGAAAGCCGTTCGATCGATCCAGCGTCGATCTGCCCGGTCAGGTCGAGACGATCAGGCCGCTCTGGGAGCGCTCTCGCGACTTGCGGTTGCTCGTCATGCGGGCGCGGCTCCTGATCCTGAATCGGGATCTCGGCGGCTTCGCGGTGGCGGTTGCCGCCATCGCGCAGTGGCTCGACAAGTTCTGGGACGATGTCCATCCGCGCGCTGACGATGACGATCTTGGCGCGCGTGTCGCCGCGCTGGGCGCGCTTGATTTGCCCACCGTGGTGTTTCCGCTGCAATACGCACCGCTGTGCGAAGGCAACCGGATTGGGCCGATCACCTACCGCGCCTGGATGATCGCGATCGACGAGACGAAGCCGCGTCCCGGCGAGCAGAAGCACCCACCGGCCGCGCTCACGGAAGCGGTCGCGGATGCGCCACCCGATACATTGGCGGCAACGCGCCGGCACGTCGCGATGATCAAGGCATCGCTCGGCCGCATCCGCGAGATCTTCCTGGCGAAGGGTGCTTCGCCCGGCCTGGAGACACTTGCGGCGCTGATCGACAAGCTGCAGGCATTCATCGATCCGCGCGCTGCGGCTGGTGAGGAGACGGCGACTAACACAGCGGAAGACGATGATGGTTCAGCCGGCGCGACGGATCGGAATGCCGGAGCGGCCGCCGGCTCGCCGGCATCGCTCCGGAAGCGCAGCAGGCGCTGGCCGCGATCGCCGACTATTACAGCCGGTCGGAGCCCTCGAGCCCGACACTGCCTCTCGTTCGCCAGGCGCATCAGTTGATCGGCAAGTCCTTTTTCGAGGTGATGAGCATCCTGGTGCCCACCCAAATGGACAAGGCCGCATTTCAGATCGGCGCCGACCAGTTCTTCGAACTGCCGGTCGGCAAGCTTTCGAAACTGACGGAGGACGCGACGCCGCCCTCACCCCATGGCACAGATCAGGCAGCGTCAGGTGACGGCGATGGATCGCCTCGATACCGCGTCCAGTCGCGCGCGCAGGCGATCGCGCTGCTCGAGCAGGTCCAGCGATTTTTCCGACACGCCGAGCCATCCAGCCCGGTGCCGATGCTCTGCGATCGCGCGCGCGCCCTTGCCGAGCGGGATTTCATGGGCGTGCTGAGAGAGGTGCTTCCGAAGGCCGCGTTGAAGACTTTCGGCGCGGAGAAATGAATTGCCGAACGACCAGTAAATCAAGAGCGAGAGACATACGAGACTCTCCAAAGATAGCTCAATGGCAGTCGATAAACGCGGACGATCTTTTCGTTCTAACTCCAGTCGATCAATCAGCGAACTCGAAGATGAGGTAACACGCATGGCACGAGAAAGCGGTCAGAAATTCATTCGCCGGAATCGTCCTCCCCGGGTGCACATCACCTACGAGAACCCGGCCAACGCCGAGGAGAAAGTCGAGATTCCCTTTGTGATGGGCGTCCTCGCCGATCTCTCCGGCAACACGCCCGGCGTCGAGAAACCCGAGATCGTGGACCGGAAGTTCCTCGAATTCGACATGGACAATCTGGATGCGCGAATGGCGGCGATCCAGCCGGGCGTCAGCTTTGCCGGTCGAAAACAAGCTTGTCGAGGATTCCAACGAGAAGATGGGCGTCGAGCTGCGCTTCGAGAAGATGGCGGATTTCGAACCCGCCGCCGTCGCCAGGCAGGTGCCGGCGGTTGCAAAGCTCCTCGAAGCGAGACAGCAACTCGCCAATCTGCAGCGCTATGTGGACGGCAAGGCCGCCGCCGAGGGACAGCTGCGCAAGCTGCTGGCCGATCCGCAACTGATGCTGGCGTTGAAGAACCGCACCGCCGAGCAAAGCGGCGACGGCGGACAGTAATCGGCGACATTCATAACTCATCAACATTAGAGCTGTGTCATGGCAACTGAAATGGTCCGTTCCAAAGAGCAGGACGTGCAAACCCAGACCGCAGGATGCGGACGAGTTTGCAACCCTGCTGAAGCAGAGCTTCAAGCCGCGCACCGAGCGCGCGGCGACAGAACTCGACAATGCCGTCAAGACCCTGGTCGAACAGGCGCTCGCCGATACCAGCGTCATCAAATCCGACGTGCTCGACACGATCGGGGAGATGATCGCGCAGTTGGACAAGAAGCTTTCGGCGCAGATGAATGAAATCCTGCATGCGCCGCAATTTCAGCAGATCGAGAGCGCCTGGCGCGGTCTGAAGTATCTCGCGTTTCAGTCCGAGACCGACGCGATGCTCAAGATCCGCGTGATGAACGTCTCGAAGAACGAGCTTTATCGGCACCTGCGGCTCTATCCGAACGCCGCCTGGGACCAGAGCCCGCTTTTCAAGAAGATCTACGAAGAGGAATTCGGTCAGCTCGGTGGACAGCCATATGGCTGCCTGATCGGCGACTACAACTTCAGCCATCTGCCGACGGACGTGCAGTTGCTGCGCGACCTCAGCAAGATCGCCGGCGCGGCGCACGCGCCGTTCTTCGCCGCGGCGGATTCGACCCTGATGGGCATGGATTCGTGGAACGAGCTGATGAATCCGCGGGATCTCAGCAAGCTGTTCGACACGCCGGAATACGCGGCCTGGAGATCGCTGCGCGATTCCGACGATGCGCGCTATATCGGCCTCTGCATGCCGCGCGTGCTCGCCCGGCTGCCATACGGCGCCAAGACCGAGCCGGTCGAGGACTTCGGCTTCGAAGAGGATACCGACGGCCACAAGGGCGAGAAATACGCCTGGATGAATGCGGCCTATGCGATGGCGGCGAACATCAACCGCGCATTCAAGGAGTATGGCTGGTGCGCGCGCATCCGCGGCGTGCAGTCCGGCGGCGAGGTCGAAGACCTTGCCGACGCATACATTCCCGACCGACGACGGCGGCGTCGACCTGAAATGTCCCGACCGAAATCGCCATCAGCGACCGTCGCGAGGCCGAGCTGGCGAAGTCGGGCCTGATCCCGCTGATCCATCGCAAGAACACCGACCGCGCCGCCTTCATCGGCGCCCAGTCGCTGTTCAAGCCGAAGGCCTATCAGAACGACCCCGAGGCGACGGCCTCGAGCAATCTGTCGTCTCGCCTGCCCTACATGTTCGCCTGCTGCCGGTTCGCGCATTATCTCAAGGTGATGGTGCGCGACAAGGTCGGCTCGTATTACGAGACCGAGCAACTGCAGCGCTGGCTCAGCAATTGGATCAGCGAGTATGTCGACGCCGATCCGAAGAACTCATCGGAGTCGACCAAGTGCCGTTGGCCGCTTGCCGGCGCCAAGATCTCCATCACGGAGAACGAGGAGAACCCCGGCTACTACGCGGCGACGTTCGAGCTTCGCCCGCATTTCCAGCTCGAGGGCATGGATATCGGGTTGCGCCTCGTATCACGACTGCCGGCTGCAAAAAACTAGCTTTCGTTCGAACCGCTACGCTTGAGGTCGCAACTAACAAGCGTAGCTCGCCGAGATAGCCGACAGCTAACACACAACCAACCTCTCAACTTCTGGAGACTCACAATGGCTGACTTGTATGCCTTCCTTGATCTCGAAGGAATCGAAGGCGAAGCCCAGGATTCAAAGTACGAAAAGCAGATCGAGCTTCACTCCGTCTCATGGGGCGCCACCAACGCAGCTCCTTCGGGTCGGGTACCGGAGCGACCGTCAGCAAGGGCGACATCCAGGAAATTTCGTTCAGCAAGCTCATGTGCAAGGCCTCCATGAGGCTGTTCGAGCGTTGCGTGAACGGCCAGCACTTCAAGAAGGGAAAGCTTACGCTGTGCAAGCTGGCCGGCGAAGACAACAAGATCGCCTATTACGAAGTCGACATGGAACACGTGACGTGTCACGTCGTACCATATGTCCGCCAGCGATGGCGGTCAGCTTCCAATGGAAACCGGCAGCCTGCACTTCGTGCAGGTGAAGACGAAGTACCTGCCCCAAAGCAACGAGGGCGACGCCTCCGGAAACGTCGGCTTCGGTTGGGACCTGCAGCGCAACGAAAAATTGGCGTGACAGCCGCGATCGCGCTGACCAATGCGGCGAGTGGATGCCATCGGATCCACTCGCCCCGGCTCTGAATGTCCACTCCGTATCCCGAGACGATAGGGTCTCACCGTTCCCGATGAGATTCGTCCGGGATGGGCAGCGCTCCGAGGCGAGGCTTTCATGCGCAATTCGAACAGGCAATCGCGTCTCAGTCCGCCCTTGATGCATGTTTTCCGAACGGCCCACGAGGCAAAAGACGCCAAGCGTATTGTCGATCAGCGCAACGAGGCCGGCGACCGCATCATCGCTGGACGCAGATTGCGCGCGCGGCAGGTCATCACCGAGACGATGCTTCGCCGTGAAGTGTCGCGCGATCTCGATGCGCTCCTGAACACGATCGCACTGGATGCGACCGTCGACATGGAGCATGCACCCCATGCGAAGAGGTCGATCCTGAACTTCGGGCTTCCGGATATCGCCCTGCGCACCATCGACGAAAACGGGGTCGACGAGATTCCGGACGAGATCCGAACCGCAATCGTCAACTATGAGCCGAGGATCGCGGCCGACTCGCTTGCGCATCAGCAGGGACAAGGAGCTTGATCCCGTCGAGCTCAAGATACGATTCCTCATTCGCGGCGAGCTCGTGTGCCATCCGGTGCATGTTCCTGTCGAGTTCGTCGCCGACATTGTCGAGTCCGGAAAAATCATCATCAATCGGCGGTAAGCGGGCCATGAATCGGGAGTTTCTCGATCTCTACAACACCGAACTTCAGCTGCTCAACGAGCAGGCGCGCCAGTTCGCTGAGGAATATCCGGGCATTGCGGAGCGCCTCGGCGGCATCCTGGACGATCGCATCGATCCGCTGATCGGCGGGCTGCTGGAAGGTGCGGCCTTCCTTGCCGCAAGGGTCCAGCTCAAGCTCAAGCACGAATTCCCGGAATTCACCGAAAATCTGCTGGAGCAGCTGGTCCCGCATTATCTCGCGCCGACGCCTTCGATGATGCTGGTCAAGGCGAACCCGGTGTTCGGCGACCCGGCGTTGCGCGATGGGCGCGACGATCCCGCGCAACTCCTATCTCGATGCCAGTTACCGCCAGCTCGACCGCCAGATCGCGTGCCGCTACCGGCTATGCGGCGACATGACGATATGGCCGTTCGAACTCGTCGGTGCAGAGTACTATTCATCTCCAGCCCCCATGCAGGCGCTCGGCGTCCCCGTCGGCGGCGAGGTGCTGGCGGGCATGAGACTGACCCTGACGCACCGTTCGACGGCGCGATCCGAGGACGAACCTTCCGACGCCGATGCGCGGAAGAAGCCGGAGCTGATGATTGCCGGCTGCCGAACCTCCCAACTGCCGATCTATTTCACTGGCGCAGAGGCCGATGCGGTTGCGCTCTACGAGCAGCTGTTCGCCCATTGCCGAAGCATCTACCTTCCGCTACCTCGATCAGTTCGGCGATCCCGTCGTCGTCCGGGCTCCGCCCGAATGCCTGCAGCAGATCGGCTTCGACCAGGACGATGCGCTGTTTCCCGTCGACCACAGGGTGTTCGAGGGCTTCGACCTGCTGCGCGAATATTTCGCCTTTCCACGCAAGTTTCTCGGCTGCCGGCTCACCGGCCTCAACGAGGTCCTGTCTCGCATCCAGGCAAGGACCGTCGACATCGTGTTCGCTTTCGACGAACTGAACGCGCGGCTTGCAGCCACGGTCCGGCCGCAGGCTTTTGCACTCTATGCGGCGCCCGCGATCAATCTGTTCGAGAAGACCGCCGATCGCATTCAGCTCAAATCAAGCCAGCACGAATATCACGTCGTCCCCGATCGCAGCCACTATCTGGACTACGAGCCCCACCGCGTGCTGGAAGTCTATGCCCACTACCCCGGCGGGCGGGAGAAGGTCCCGGTGCGGCCGCTCTATGCCGCCTCGCTGCACGATTCGACATCTGCGTCCGACACTTGCTTTTCGGTTCGCCGCTTGCCGCGACGGCGCACGGTCGAAGAGAAGCGTGCCGGCGTATCGTCGGACTATACCGGAACCGACATGTTCATTTCGCTCGGCGAGCTCGGCGGCATTGCGGACCAGGACGGCGATTGCCGAGCTGAGCGTGCGCGCCTTGTGCTCAAATCGCCATCTGACGGAGCATCTGCCGATCGGGGTTGGCGGCGCTGATTTCCGGCTGGTCGATGATTTCACCCTGGATCTCGTATGCGTCGCCGGACCAACTCCGCCGCGCGAACCCATCATCAGACAGCTGCGCAGCCGCAGCGAGACCGCGCACACGGGCACGGTCACCTGGCGGCTGGTGAACATGCTTTCGACCAACCATCTCGGTCTGGTCGATCGCGGCGCCGGGCGCGATGCCGAGGCGGTTCGCGAAACCCTGTCGCTTTTTGCCGAGATGGCCGACAGCGCCACCGAGCGCCGCATCCGCGGCGTCCGTCATGTCGATAGCCGGCCCATCGTGCGGCGCATCCGCCAACGCAGCGGCGTCGGCGTCGCGCGCGGAATCGAGATCACCGTCACGATTGACGAGAAGGCGTTCGAGGGCACCGGCATGTTTCTGCTGGGCGCCGTGCTCGATCGCTTCTTCGCCGAGTATTCCGGCTTCAATCATTTCACCCAGACCATAATCCGCTCCGTCGATCGGGGCGAAGTCATGCGATGGCCGCCCCGCATGGGAATGCGAAGGCCGTTATGAGCCAGGCACGCCAAATCGAAACGAACCTGTTGCTCGACCTGAAAGCGGAACCGTGGCGTTTCGATTATTTCGCCGTGCTGCGGCACCTCGAGCGCGTCCATGACGACCTGCCTCGCATCGGCGACAGCGCGACCCTGCGCGACGAGTTCGTCCTTCTCGGACAAGATCCGTTCATGGATTTTCCCGCGTCGAACCTCGCCCGGGTCGAGCCGCCCGAGGACAAGCCCCTTCAGATTTTTGTCAAGTATATGGGACTGCTCGGACCTCAGGGCGCACTGCCGCTCGCGACGACCGAGGAAGCCTATCATTACGCCCTCGCCAACGACGACGCCTTCCCGCGCTTTCTCGACGTTTTCAATCACCGCTTTCTTCAATTGTTCTTCCGCGCGTGGGCCAATTCGCGCCCGATCGCGCAGCACGACCGTCCGAAGCAAGATCGCTTTCATGCCTATGTCGGCTCGGCCATCGGCATCGGCTCCGAGCCTTACCGCGGCCGCGACAGCATTCCGGATGCCGCCAAGCTTCGCTTCGCAGGCCTGCTGGGAGCGCAGGCGAAGTGCGCATCGCGTCTGGCCGGCGCCGTCTGCGGGCTGTTTGAAGTGAGAGCGGAGGTCGACGAATTCGTCGGAACACGGCTGACGCTCGACGCCGCGGAGCATACGTTTCTGGGCAAGGGCCACAATGTGCTCGGCGAAGACGCGATGCTCGGCCGCGGCGTCTATAGTGTGCAGGACAAGATCAGGATCCGCATCTACACCGAGACTCTCGCTCAGTACATGCGATTTCTGCCCAGCGGCGATCTGTGCGAGCCGCTCGCCGATCTCGTTTATTCCTTCAACGGCGCGCAACTCGATTGGGACACCGAGCTTGCCATTCCATCAGGCGCCGTCGAACCCATCCGTCTCGGCCAGTTCGGGCAATTGGGCTGGACGACCTGGATGGCACCCGATTGGACCACGACAGAAACATACCGGCGCGACGCCAGATTCCACCCCGCGGAGCGGATGGAGCGGAAACGACAGGCGCGGCTCGCCAGCAGCAAGGGAGCCGCCGATGGCCGACATTAATCTCGAAGCAGTCGCAGGCAAGCTCAACCGGGTCGGCTACGAAGCCCTGTTCAAGGCGCTCCGCCAGGCGAAAGGCGCCGGCAATCGCCATGTCGAACTCGCCCACTGGCTCGTCCATGTCCTGCAGGGCGAACGCACCGATATCGCGCTGACTGCCGATCACTTCGGGCTTGATCGCAGCAAGCTGCTGACCGACATCAACGCGGCGATCGCTGGGTTTCGCAAGAACGAAACCGAAGTGCCGACCGTTTCCAATACGGTGATCGACCTGCTCGACCGCGGCTGGCACTACGCCACCCTCTTCTTTGGCGAAACGCAGATCCGCACCGGGCATGTTCTGGTCGGAGCCATGCAATCGCGCGAGCTCGATCGTGCGCTCAAGAACCTCTCATCCGAGTTCGGCAAGATGTCCGTCGACGTCCTGACCGGCGAATACCGCAAGATCTGGGCGACCTCCGAGGAAGAAACGCTGCGTCCGATGGATGGTTCGGGATTGGGATCGGCGGCGGCGACTGCCCAGCCGATCGGTGGCGCGAAAGGCACCACGCCGCTCGACCGGTTTTCGCAGGATCTGACCGCCAAGGCGCGATCCGGCGAGATGGACCCGATCCTCGGCCGCGACGACGAGATCCGCCAATTGATCGACGTCCTGATGCGCCGGCGGCAGAACAACCCGATCCTGACCGGCGAAGCCGGCGTCGGCAAGACCGCGGTGGTCGAAGGCTTTGCCCAGCGTATCGCATCGGGCGATGTTCCGCCGCCACTCAAGAATGTCCGGCTCTGCGCGCTCGATATCGGCCTGATGCAGGCCGGCGCCTCGATGAAGGGCGAATTCGAACAGCGGCTGCGCTCGGTGATCGACGAGGTTCAAAGCTCGCCGAGCCCGATCATCCTCTTCATCGACGAAGCCCACACCCTGATCGGCGCAGGCGGCTCCGCCGGCACGGGTGACGCCGCCAATCTCCTCAAGCCTCCGCTCGCCCGCGGCACGTTGCGCACCATCGCCGCGACCACCTGGGCCGAATACCGCCAGTATATCGAGAAAGATCCGGCGCTCACTCGGCGCTTTCAGCCCATCCAGGTCGACGAACCCGATGTCGAAACCTGCTGCGTGATGCTGCGCGGGCTGCTTGGACCAATGGAGAAGCATCACGGCGTGCGGATTTCCGATGCGGCCATCGTCGCCGCCGTCAATCTGTCGCATCGCTACATTCCGGCGCGGCAATTGCCGGACAAGGCCGTCAGCCTCCTCGACACCGCCGCGGCGCGTGTGGCGATCAGCCAGAGCGCGACGCCGGCGCTGATCGAGGACGCCCGCGTCACCATTGCGGCCCGCGAAGCGGAACGCGCCGCGCTTGTCAGCGACAGCGACCTTGGCATCGACGACGCCGACCGCGTGGCGACGCTTGATGCGGACATTGCGGCGCTCAAGGACAAGCTCACCGTCCTGGAAGCCGAATGGGCCGTCGGAGCAGGCCTTGGTCAAGGACATCAGAAGCATCAGGACAATATTGTCCGAGCCGAAGCATTGCGACGATGCGACCGCGAAACGCACCGAGCTGCGCGGCAAGCTCGATGCGCTCGAGGACATCACGCCCGAAAAGCGCATGATCTATGCCCATGTCGACGAGCAATCGGTCGCGTCGGTGGTGTCGGACTGGACCGGCATTCCGGTCGGCCGCATGGTGCGCGACGAGATCGAAACCGTTCTCAAGCTCCCGGACATCCTCAACCGCCGGGTCATCGGCCAGTCCCACGGACTCGCGATGATCGCCAAGCGGATCGAGACCAGCCGCGCCAGGCTCGACAACCCGTCGAAGCCGATCGGTGTGTTCATGCTGGCCGGCCCCTCCGGCGTCGGCAAGACCGAGACCGCGCTGGCACTGGCAGAGGCGCTCTATGGCGGCGAGCAGAACATGATCACCATCAACATGTCCGAGTTTCAGGAGGCGCATACCGTCTCCTCGCTGAAGGGCGCGCCTCCCGGCTATGTCGGCTATGGCGAAGGCGGCCGGCTGACCGAGGCCGTGCGGCGAAAGCCCTACAGCGTGATCCTGATCGACGAGATCGAGAAAGCCCATCCCGACGTGCACGAGATTTTCTTCCAGGTGTTCGACAAGGGCATCATGGAGGACGGCAACAGCCGGCGGATCGATTTCAAGAACACCCTGATCATCCTGACCACGAATGTCGGCAGCGACTTGATCATGGAGCTGTCGCGCGACGCGAATTATCGCGCCAATCCCGAAGAGCTTGCGGTCAAGCTGCGGCCGGAGCTGCTCCAGGTCTTTCCACCGGCGCTGCTCGGGCGCATCGTGACCATCCCCTATTTCCCGCTGTCGAACGCCATGCTCGACGGCATCGTCCGGCTGCAGCTTGGCCGTATCGATCAGCGCATTCGCAATAATCACGGCGCAGCGTTCGTCTACGATGATGCGGTGGTCGAGCACATCATTTCAAAGTGCAACGATCCCGACTCCGGCGGGCGCATGATCGACAACATCATCACCAACACGCTGCTGCCGGCGCTGTCGCGCGAGTTTCTCAAGAGGTCGCTGGCCAAGGAAGCCATCACGCAGGCGCGCGTCACGATCGAGAACGGCGACTTTGCATATGCGTGGAATTGAGCGATTTGCATCGCTTATCGGAACCAAGGATTAGGAGATCGCACGATGGGCGAGCTTACTTTCAAGGAAATCAACGGTCACTTCATTGATCGTCACGAGAAGCCGGTTACCGTGTTCGAGGTCACCGGGGGACAGCTCTCGGCCTTTGTCTACAGTTGCGGCCTGAACCTCGACAAGGATGGTGCCGTCAACGCATATGGTTACGATAACCCCGCGAAGGGCTCCATTCAACACAATCTCGTCCCGCTCGAACTCGCTGGTGCCAATCGTTACGACAAGAAGCACCACAAGATCGGAACACGTACGATGCAACAGCGGCAGAGAATCGGTCTCGGCAATGCTTGTGGTGATCCCGGCGATGGCACAAAGGGTCATAAGAACTTCAACGCCGGCAGCCGTAACTTCTGGTGGGCTGGCGTCAAGGCGTTGACCAAGGACCAAGCCGACAGACTGAACATGCCCATCGATGAGCGACCCGACGTGGAAGCCGGCCGGGAGAAGTCGGGCGGCGCACTAACGCTACCAGGCAAGGGCTACTATCCTGTCATCGATCCGGCCACCGGATACTACATCTCGACCACGAGTCTGGCTGCCGACGGTTCGGCTTCCACATTCAGCAACGAACACTATCTCGATGCGAGCGTCATTCCTTACGCGGTATGGGCAAATGCTTGGCGCCACGTGAGCGTCGGCGGCAAGATGTTGCACCTGGGCGACTTCGGCCTTGCGATCGAAAACAACACGGGCAACGCCATCGGTTTCGTTTACGGGGATGCCGGCACTCCAAAGAAGGTCGGCGAGTGTTCAAAGAAAATATACGACACCTTGGGAGGGGAAGCCGGTCTCGTTACGTTTATCGCGTTCCCGGGCTCCGGCTCGGGCAGGATGGTGAAAACCAAGCACAGCAAGACTTACCAGGCGGCAGCGCTCGGGCCGAAGCCCGAACTTCTGATTCAACAGAAGGCCCGGCTGCACATGATGGCGCTTGATACGAACGCCGCCCAACTGGCTGAGCAACTTTCAACCGGTTCTCCGCATCAAGCTCATCTTTACAAGCAGCTTATGGCCGCACTCTCTTCCTGGACAGTCACGGTTTGATGCGTCGTTTCTAGGAGGATTTCATGGCAAAGAAGCCCCACCGCGGAAAGCCCTCCGTAAATCACCCCCACGGGAGGCTGTCGCTCGCCCCTGAGGCCGATGCTCCGCTCCTGATCGTGTTCGGCGGCATCGATGTCAGCTTCGGCAACAAGATGGTTCGAAGCGGAATCTACATGTGGAACTACATGGCGGGGATCAAGGACAAGTTCCACATCTTCGTCGCGTACAGCAACCACGTCAACGGCACCGAGTCCTATCACGTCCTGACCAAGGCGCTCGAGTTCGAACGGCGTCACCCCTTCGCGGCAGATCCTTTATCTCTTCTCGGGCGGTTACGGGCCCGGAATGGACCTGCTGACCAGCAGCGGCTCGGACCCGTTCTCATCAATCTACCTCGTCGACATCTGGATGGGGAACGGAAGGGATCACAGCGGCGCCGTTCCGAAGTTCTATCGGAGACTGGCAGACAAGAGCGCGGCGAAGCTCACCTACATCCACACAAAATTCGGCGCCAACAATAATGATGCAAGAGACTACATCGCAAAAAAGCTGGGAGGAGCGAAGGCGACATTGGTTCAGGGTGGCGGCATGGAGACCCACATGCGAACCAATACGGTGGCCATTGCCAATCTCACCGGTGAGACGGCGTAGTGCCCCTTTGGCGTGAGCGTAGTCGGGCCAGAAACGTCTTGGAGCAGAATTTATGTCTCGAACCCCCGTCTCGCCAGAACCCATAAGTTCTGAGCACGAACACCATCACCATACACATGGGCATCACGGGCGTCCTGCGGCGCATCGCGTAAATCAGACACGAAACACGCTCGGTGGAGCGCAGCCACGTCCTGCCGATGTCGAAGCGCTCGTTCGTATGGTGCAGCGGCAATTCCCCCAAGCTCATATTCGCATCACCAGCCGCGGTCGAACGGTTCACGAGCAAGCGAGACTTATGGCGGAGCGTCGTCGAGCAGAATCGAAGTCAGTTTCTTGGAGTTTATAAAGCTGCGGCGCACATTACTGAAATGGACAAATGGGTCACCGCTCATCCCAACGCGACGAAGGAGGAAACCATAGCCGCCTTCGAAGATATCATAAACCGCGCGCTACAGAAGGGCGCGGCCGTCAGCAATCATCTGTCAGATCGTGCGAGAGATGTCAGCATTCCCATTGGGGGACCGAATGTTCAGAGGCAGGTTCGCGATTTTATCAAGGATCTCGGTGGTCGTGTGCTGGATGAGCACGACGCTGTCGGCGGCCCCCATTGGCACGTGGACTATTAGCCAAGCGTTGTTCTCGTCTTTCGCGATCGTTTCGTCAGCAGCCTTCGCTCAGGACAAGGCCGAGGAGGCTTGGTGGCTTACGGCGACATTCGTGCCGAACCAGACGGAGTACTTTTCGTTGCGAGCGAGCCGAGATAGATCCAAGCTGGACCGCGCTTTCCCCGCTCAATACGGAAACATTGCCGAAAGACGCAGCCGGCGATCTCGATTGGATGAAACGCGACGGATTTCGATTTTCGTCGGATCGCATGCTCACTGACGGTCGGTCGATCCATATCGCTGTCGGAGTTTACAAGGACGCGAGATGACAGTCTCGGTCGCTTCTTGCTCGTGTTGACGAAGCCGGCCTCGGGAAGTTGGCAGGTCAGATTGCTTCACAAGGAGCCGGGAGATCCTGGCTTCAGCGTTCTTCGAACGACCAAGTCCGGGACGTATTGGGGCATCTGCATGCTTTGCTCAGGCTTTCGTCGCATCATTGCTGACAAGGATTCGTATCGACTTCAATAGCAGCGCGCGGCGAGGCTGCGCTTGGCATCATCGAAGGGCCTCCAACCGAACGCGGCTCGCACGTCGATAAGAACCATGCCACCGCCAATCGAGACGAGGCCGACAGCCACCTAGTCGTAGAACGAGGAGCAAAACAGCATGGCAAGCCCGGAAGAAAAGTTAGACGCCTATTACCGCGTGATCGCCAACACGTTCCCGTCCAAAGTGCAGCAGACGCTGAAGATGATCGGAGAGCCTTCTCTCGAACTTCTGGCGCTTCGGCGATACATACAGAAGGAGAAAGATCTGGACGCCCAATGGGTCTGGTCGGAACGGCAAATCAAAGACTTCGAAAAAAGTCCCGAATACGGGCGAACGAAGATCGAGATCGACAAAGTGAAGAAGACGTTCACGCGCCTCAACGGCGAAGAGTACACGTTAGGGTCGTCTCCGATCCGCAACCTGGACAAACAGGTCAACCTTTGGAAAGGCAACAAGAAGGTCAAAGCCGGCGCCAAGGACGTCAGGAAAAAATGCCTCCGAGAACTTGCCAACTATCCCGACCTGCCGGATCTTGAAGCGACAGAGAAATTTCGTGTCTTCCTCAAACGTTGCAGCGTGCATCCCGAACCGACATCAGCGGCTCCCGGCCTATCCGACCATGGTCAAATGCATGCAGTTGACTTTGTCATCCTGAAAAAAGGCAAAACGATCGCCGGCACGGACACTTCAACCATGCAACTCAACTGGGATGCGCCGGGTTGGACAGAGAAGCTCAAAGAGGCCGTGACGCAATCCGCGAGTTTGTTCGATGGGCCACTCAGGAGCCCGCGCGAACCTTGGCACTACAGCCTGCCGGGTGCTGCGCAGAAGAGGCGCTCGGCCTGATTGATCGGGAAGATCGAACGCCGACGACGCCGGAAGGCGACAGAGCCGAACCGCGCGTTCGGCCCCGAAGCTGAAGCGCGGTCCGCGGTCTCGCGACGCGATCCGCCCGGGCTTTCCAATTTGGCCCCTCTCAATTGCGAGCGAAACCGGGCAGAACGTTACAATCGTAACTTAATTTTTCGATACGGAAATCGTTCTGTAACAAGGTCAATGCACCTCCCCTTGGGGTCAAAAGAGAACGGTGAGAGATGGCACGGATCGCGTCTGGAACGCTGTCGGGTGGCTCGTGCGGCCGGCCAAGGCGTGCGCCACCATTCATACGAGGTCGATGATTGCCTTGACACGTACAGGCCGGACAGCCTGCCACATCCAGCATTCACACCCGGGACGATAAGCAGTGGCCTTATTGTCACGTCTGTTCCTGCTCGTGGCTGTTGCGCTTCTTCCGGCAATCGCGGTCCAGTCCTACAACGAGTTTGACCTTCGCCGTTCGTGGCGAACGGAGGTGAAGGACCAGGCGCTTGGTCTTGCAAAGCTCGCCGCCGCTGAACAGCAACAGGTCGTGGAGGGAATTCACCAGGTCCTGATTGCGCTCTCGGAACTGCCGGCGGTCAAGGCGAAAGACCCCCAGGCGTGCAGCGCCTATCTTTTGGCGATCAAGCGGCGCTATCCGGCGTTCCTCGGCTTCATCGTCGTTGACATCAATGGCCAGTCCTTTTGCACCACCACCGGTAAAAGCGTGAGCGTCGCGGGCCGAGCCGACTTCGTCTATGCCACGACAACCGGCGAATTCGCGGTCGGGGGCTATTCGATCGGCTTGTTGACCGGCCGCAAGGTGATTCCGTTCACCGTGCCATTTTATGGTGACGACGGCCACATGGCTGGCGCAATCATGACGGCCATCAGTCTCGAGTGGCTTGCGAAGTCCATCGCCCAGATGGAAATTCCCAGTGGTTCCACGCTCTCCATCACGGACCGCAACGGCATCTACCTCGCCCGCTACCCCGACAACGACCGGTTCGTGGGCCGGAAGATGCCCGGCGATCAATATTTGCACCTCGACCATCCGACCACGATCACGAGGCTCGATCCTGATGGCGTCGAACGGATCTTCGGCTACGCTCCTCTGCAGGCCAGTTCGGGAGGCCTTCTCATCACCTACGGTGTGGACAAGGCCATTGCGTTCGATGCGATCCAGCGCCGCACGCAGCGCGGCATTTTTCTGATCGTCCTGAGCACGTCGCTGGTGCTGCTTCTGACTTGGTTCGGCGCCCGCCGTTTCATCCATCGCCCGCTCGGGCAACTGGTCGACGCGGCCAACCGGTGGCGGCTCGGCGACTATGCGCGCCGAGTGCAGATCCAGGATCAATGCTCGGAAATCGCCGGCGTCGCCGGCGCGTTCAACGCCATGGCCAACTCACTCGAGGAACGCGAGCGCGAGCTTTTCGACGCCAAGGAGAAAGCCGAGGACGCGGCGGCCCGGATCGCGACGATCTTCGAAAGCACGACCGACTGCGTCCTCCTCATCGACCGGGACTGGAACGTCAGCTATGTGAACGAGCGGGCCAAAGCGGACGTCTGCGGTGCTCTCGTCAACATGAGCCTCTGGGACGTCTTTCCGGACGCGGTTGGCACCGAAACCGAGGAGCGGATCCGCAAGGCGATGACGGAGCAATGCTCGGCTTCCTTCGAAGCCTATCTTCCACTCCGGGCCGTCTGGCGCGAAATCAATGCATTTCCATCCGGCGAAGGACTCGCCCTCTTCAGCCGCGACATCACCGCGCACAAGCACGCCCTCGAAGCGCGCCGCCAAATTGAGGAGCAGCTTCACCAGAGCCAGAAAATGGAGGCCATCGGGCAGCTCACGGGAGGCGTCGCCCACGACTTCAACAATCTGCTGATGGTCATTTCCGGCAACCTCGAACTGATCGATGACCGCGCCGCGAACAGAAACGGTGTCCAGGAGTTTGCGGTGGCCGCACGGAAGGCCGCTGACCGCGGCGCGAGGCTGACGGCGCAGCTTCTCGCCTTCTCCCGCCGGCAGACACTGAACCCGAAACCGGTGCACGCGGGCTCTCTCGTTCGAGACTTTCAGGAGCTGATCCAGCGCGCGATCGGAGAAGGCTGTGAGATCACTCTCGTCGTTGAAGATCGATTGTGGCTGTGCCACGCCGATCCGGCCCAGCTCGAGACGTCTCTGCTCAATCTGGCCCTCAACGCGCGCGACGCGATGCCGGGTGGCGGCACTCTCGAGATTGCGGTGCGCAACGTGACGCTGCGGGACGATGCCATCGCCGGCGTCGCGGCCGGGCCATATGTCAGGCTCTCGGTGGAAGATACCGGTTGCGGCATGGCTCCGGAAACGCTGGATCGGGTCTTCGAGCCGTTCTTCACCACGAAGGAGGTCGGCCGGGGAACGGGGCTGGGCCTCAGCATGGTCTACGGTTTCGTACGGCAGTCCGGCGGCCATATCGCGATCGAGAGCGCGGTCGGCGTCGGCACCACGATCAATCTCTATCTGCCCAGATCCTACCAGGCGCCCGCGGCGGTGGCGGAGGTCTCCCCGATCCGAGACATACCGGCGGGCTCGGAGCGAATTCTCATGGTCGAGGACGACGACGATGTCCTCGACGTCACATCGGAGTTGCTGCGCCAGCTCGGCTATCAAGTGCAGTGCGCCCGCAATGGCACGGACGCCGTCGAGGTGCTGAAGGCCGGCACGCCGTTTGATCTCTTGTTCAGCGACGTTGTGATGCCCCGGGGGATCAATGGCGTTGAATTGGCACGCGAAGCGAAGCGGCTGTGCCGCGGCATCAAGGTTCTTCTCACCTCGGGGAATGCTGCCGATGTGCTGGCGCGGCACGACGCGGAAGACGAGTTTCCGATCATCGCCAAGCCTTACCGCCGCGCCGACCTCGCACAATATTTGCGGCTGGTGATGCGCGAGGTGTGAGGCCGCGCCAGGTTCGCCTTGTCACGGGCGAAGATCGTACTACGCGGCACCATGATCGATGCCGGGATCGCCGCCCGCGGCTGCAACCGCCAGCCGGCTCAGGTAATGCGCCCAGCCTCTGTCGTGATTGGCGCACTGGGTCGCGTTCGGAAGACCGCTATGGGTCATGCGCAGCAACGTGCCGTTATCCTGATCGATCAGATCGATCTCGATCAGGCTCGATCCCGGCGGCACTTCTTCGCGTCCGTCCCAACCGAAGCTGTAGGCGAGACGGTGAACCGGGACGACCTCCCGGAACGTTCCGCGCGCCACGTTGGTGCGGTCGCGGACGCCCTTGACGAGATAGAGCCCGCCCGGATGCGCCTCCGTCGTCGCTTCGGCGCCAATCCAGCTCACGATCTTTTCCGGATCGGTGAGAAAAGCAAAAACGGTGGAACGCGGGGCCGCAATGTGCATCTCGCGTCGGACCACGAACGGTTCAGTCATCAGTGCATCCTCAGAGCGTGTCCTGCCCTAAGTTATGCAGAGGATAGCTCGTGACAAGGGCGGTGCGTCAACTCCATGATGGCCGGATGAAGCTTTCCTCGACGCTCTCCTGGCTGGTCGATTTCGCCGCTGAAACGGCGGATACGGACCGGCTGCTCGCAGAACTCGGTGCACATCTGCTCGCGGACGGATTGCCGCTCACGGGCGGGGCTTTGACACTGGATGTTCCGCACCCACTCATTGCGCGGCGCACCTGGCTGTGGCGCGCCGAGAGCGGAGACGTCATCGAGGCTTTGGGGTTCGCGCCGGGACCCGTTGCAGCGCCGGGCGCAGGCTCGGCCAACGAGGCCGGCCGGCGTTGGCTCTCTCAGATCGCGGCCGGCTCCGTGCATGAGGACGTGATAGGTCCGAGGATGGATGGGCCTTCGCTGTGCTGGATCGGGCCGCGTCGGTTCACGGCCGCCGAGAGCGATGAACTGCGCCGGGCTGCGCGCTTCGCCGCAGCGCCACTCGCCGCTCTCGCTGCGCGCGCAACATTGACGGCAGCACTGGAAGCCTATCTCGGTCGGCGCAGCGCGGCGAAGATGCTGACGGCTCCATTGCGGCGCAATGTCGGCGAGACCATCGAGGCCGCGCTGCTCTTTGCCGATCTTCGCGGCTTCACGGCGCTCTCCGAGAGCAATCCCCCTGACGTCGTCATCGCAACTCTCGATGCCTGGTTCGATCGTATCGCCGGCGCGGTTCACGCGTTCGGGGGCGAGGTGCTGAAATTCATCGGCGACGGCATACTGGCAATCTTCCCAGTGGCCGGGACGCCGCGCGCCGCCTGTGATGCAGCCCTGCGCGCGATCTCCGCCGCGCGGGTCGGGATGGCGCATCTGGATCAAGAGCGACGGCAGCAGGGCCTGGACCCTCTGCCCTTCGGGGCCGCACTCCATCTCGGCGAGATGCTGTGGGGCAATATCGGAGCGGCCGATCGGCTGGACTTCACAGCGATCGGGCCCGCCGTCAATCTGGTCAGTCGGCTGGAGGGACTCTGCCGCCCGCTCGGGAAGACCGTTCTCGTGTCGGGCGCGCTCGCCGCCGAGACCGAAGCGCCGCTGATCGCGCTGGGAACCCACGTCCTGCGCGGGATCGCATCGCCATGCGCCGTCTTCACCTTGCCCGAGGATTGAGCGCGCATATCATCGAATTTCGGGATTCCTGGCCGCGCATCGGAGGTCGAGGCCGGTGGCAGCCCTGTCGGCTGCCACCGTTGTTCGCCTGGAAACGCTCTAACCACCAGGCGGCGTATAGGCGCTACGAAGCTGACTTGCCTTTTGCCGAACTTGCATCACTTCGTCCTGCGTCAGCAGACGCGTGAGCTTTACGTTCTGGAGGGTGCCGGCCGCTATCACGACGCCGCAAATTGCGGGCGCTACACTAGGATCGGGCACGTCGATGATCGTCAAGACTCCGGGGCCGTCAGCTTGAGTGCTATACATCGAGACCAGCTTTCCGCCGGCGGCTTCGATCAGTTTCTTGGCCGCCTCGTAACGGCTCGTTGTCGGGCTCTCCATGATGTTGTTGAGCGCACGTGGCGTGTACTGCCCTGTCATACAGAAATGCATGGCAATCCTCTCCGTTGATATGCGTTGCGATCAATGAGGTTCGTGCCCTCTTCCGATGCAGGTGGAAGAGGTTGGCCATCAGCGTGGAAATAAACAGACTGCAAAGCCCGCCGTGGGCACAGTCGCCGCCGGTAATATCGCGGGACTTCGGCACGTCCTGGTGGCGGCTCGCTGATCACGTTACATCAACCAACTATCTTATGGAAGCAGTGAGCCGCGTTGATCTGTCGCAGCTCTCGCGTCCACCGCAATGCTTCGCCGGCCGGAGATCAGTTTCAACCAGGGCGCCGCATGGAAGGCGGTCATCAGCACGTACATCGGGACCATTCCGCCGAGCTGCGCCGCGCCGTGCGCGGCCGGGCACATCATATCGGCATCTCCGCCCGCGACACAGCTCACCAGCGCCATGACCGCGAAGGTCGGCGCGGCCGCAAGGCCGAGCCAACCCGCCGCGCCGAGCGCCGCCGCATCGCTGCGGCGCCCGGTTTCATGTTCGGCGGTGATCATTGCGCCGCCTGCGCGTAGCTGTCGTGGTGACGCCACCAGACACCCTGTTCGTTGCGGCCTTTGGGAGCGCGGTCGAGCCACTGGTACATGCCCCAGAGCCCGTCCAGTCCGCGTGCATAGGTCGAATAGGTGTGATAGACGACGCCGTCCTCGAGAACGAAAGCGCTGAGGCCCGGCCGCTCGCGCACATAGGCGATCGGCTCGGCGCCGGACCGCGCAGCGTTCTCGATCACCACCGGCGGAAGCGTCGTCTCGGTCATCGCGTGGCCGCCGCGACGATAATTGTACTCGCTGCCGCCGCTGCGCTGCTGCTCCTCGGTGATCGAGACGTTGAAGTCGTAGTTGAAATCGCCGCCTTCCGAGGACGCCCAGGGAAAGCTCCAGCCCATCCGCTGCTTGAACGCCTCCAGCTTCGGAAGCGGCGCGCGCGATGCCGCCCAGAACATCACGTCGTGGTTGGCGAGGTGCACGGCAACGCCGTTGAAGCCGTCGGCGATCGACGAGCAGGATATGCAGCCCGCCTTGAAGTCCGGCCCGAACATGAAGTGATAGACGAGGAGCTGCGAGCGCCCCCGGAACAGATCCGCAAGCGACGCCTTGCCCTGGTCGGTGTCGAACCGATAATCCTTGTCCACGCGGACCCAGGGCAGTTGCTGGCGCCGCTGCGCGAGCTCATCGCTCTGCCGCGTCAGCGCCTTTTCCGCATCGAGCAGCTCGAGCCGCGCCGCAAGCCATTGTTCGCGTGTTCCGGTTTTGTGTGTCGTCATCGTCAGTCTCCGTTAGGTTTACCGTATGCGTTAGACTAGAACCGGACTTCGCCCTGCTGGGAGTGACAAGTGTGACGGGATTTCGATGGACTCGCTGATCACGGCCGCGGCGCGGGCGCTCGCGACGGGCGATCCCCTCGGTGCGCTGAACCGCGTGGCGCTGCGCGATGATGCGCCGGCACTCGCGCTGCGCGGCATCGCCATGGCCCAGCTCGGCGATCTCGACCGCGCCAAAGTGCTGGTGCGGCGAGCGGCGCACGCCTTCGGTCCGAGAGAGGCCGTGGCGCGCGCGAGATGCGTCGTTGCCGAGGCGGAGATCGCGCTCGCCTCGCGCGACCTCGCCTGGCCCACCAAGGCGCTTGCCGCGGCATCCGCGACCCTCGATGCGCATGGCGACCGGACCAATGCCGACCATGCGCGGTACCTCGAGGCCCGGCGCCTGCTTCTGATCGGGCGCCTCGACGAGGCCGAGCAGAGGCTTGCGCAGCTCGACGTTTCGGCTCTCACGCCTGCGCTGCGCGCGATCCATGAGCTCGCGGTCGCCGGGATTGCGATGCGGCGCGTCCGCGCCGGGGCCGCGCAGGCAGCGCTCGCCCGCGCCGAAGAAGCCGCGCGCTGGGCGCGCATTCCGGCGCTCGCGGCCGAGGTCGAACAGGCATCGACCATGCTCGACACGCCTGCCGCGCGGCTGATATCGCGCGGCGAGGAGCGCCCTCTCCTGCTGGAGGACGTCGAGGCGCTGCTCGCCTCGAAGGCGCTTGTCATCGACGCCTGTCGCAATCTCGTGCGGCAGCGCAAGACGCTGGTGCCGCTCGCAAGCCGTCCGGTGCTGTTCGCGCTGGCGCGCGCGCTCGGCGAGGCGTGGCCCGGCGACGTGCCGCGGGACGTGCTGCTGATCCGTGCGTTCGGCGCGAAGCACGCCGACGACTCCCACCGCGCCCGGCTGCGGGTCGAGATCGGGCGGCTGCGCAGGCTGCTGCGTGCCATAGCCCATGTGAGGGCGACGAAACAGGGTTTCGCGCTGACGCCGCGCGGCGCGAGCGAGGTCATCGTGCTGGCGCGGCCGGTCGAGGAGGAACACGCCGCCGTGCTTGCCCTCGTCGCCGACGGCGAGCAGTGGTCGAGCTCCGCGCTTGCGCTGGCGCTCGGCACGAGCCAGCGCACGGTGCAGCGCGCGCTCGACGCGCTTGCCGTATCAGGCAAGGTGCAGGCGCTCGGCCGCGGCCGGGCACGGCGCTGGACGACCCCGCCGCTGCCGGGATTCGCGACGACCTTGTTACTCCCGGCACCGCTACCGGGCGGCTAGAGTATCTGCGCGAACCGGCCCAACCCCGCATTGCGTGCGGGGCGGGCTCTCGCCCGAACACGCTTGAGGATGCACGAATGAAAACATCAAAGGCAGAGGTCATCCGCGAATACGGGCCCTTCCCCGAGGTTGAGCAGGTCGGTGGGGTGTCGTTTGACGGCGAGCACGTCTGGTTCGCCTCCGGCACCCGACTGAACAGCTTCGATCCGGAGAGCGGCAGGAAGCTGCGGTCGCTCGACGTCGCCGCGCATGCGGGCACCGCATTCGACGGCGAGCATCTGTTCCAGATCGCCGAGAAGCAGATCCAGAAGATCGATCCGAAAACCGGACGCGTGATCGCTACGATTCCGGCGCCCGGCGGCGGCGGTGACTCCGGCCTCGCCTGGGCCGAGGGCTCGCTCTGGGTCGGCCAGTATCGGGAACGGAAGATCCATCAGATCAACCCGGAGACCGGAGCGATCCTGCGAACCATCGAGTCCAGCCGCTTCGTCACCGGCGTCACCTGGGTCGATGGCGAGCTGTGGCACGGCACTTGGGAAAACGACGCGAGCGACCTGCGGCGCATCGATCCACAGTCGGGAGAGGTGCTGGAGCTGATCGAGATGCCGCCCGGCACGGCCGTCTCGGGACTCGAATCCAACGGCAGCGACCAGTTCTTCTGCGGCGGCGGAAACAGCGGCAAGGTAAGAGCCATCCGCCGGCCCAACCGCCCTGCATCGCGCATGCGATAACGGTTGTTTCTGATTCAACTGTCAAACAGCGAATGGCTGCATCCGGGCCTCATGGTTCGAGACGCGCGGCGTTGCCGCGCTCCTCACCATGAGGGTTTGAATGCTGCACGCGATGACCTCATCCTGAGGAGCCCGCCGCAGGCGGGCGTCTCGAAGGATGGGCCACGACATGACTGCCAAACACACGTCTTCGTTCCCGCGACGCATTCCGCCCGAGTTTCTCGATCAAACGTCCCTCTGCAAAACAGAGGGCGCAGGGAAGACCGGGTGCCCTTCGCACCCATGGTCCGCGTGCAACAAAAAAGCACGCGGCAGAACCACAGGTACGAGCCGAACAACCGGCCTTCCCTGCGCAATGGTTTTACGGCTTATACGTGCTCTCCCCGGTGACCAGGCTTTGTTGCCACCGTCGCCGGCGCGATGCGAAAGCATCGTCGCCACTTAGCGCCAGCCTTGGGGCGCCAGGACCACACGACTTCGCCGTCCGCAAGAGCTGCGTTCGTCTTTCGCAAGCACTCGCGTCCACCGCATCTCACCGCAACGTTCGTGACGATCGCGATCCGCCCCTCATCCGCCGTGAGACACGCGAAGTTAAACCTCTGATTTGCCCGACAGCGCAAGCGCTACTCATGCGGCACGTTGGCACGACGGGCAAATTGCGCATGGCTTGCATGCGTGAACTGCCCGTCGGGCAAAAACATCAGAGCCGCTTCCTATTCGTGAAGCAGCGTTTGCCAGTCTGAAGGCACCGCTTCGGCCGGTCCGGGCACCGGTTGATCCAACGGATGCGAGTGAGGAGCGTGAAGCTTCGGGCCGGCGAAGAACTCTCCAGTACGATAGTCGTAAAACCATCGCTCGCCCGGCTCGAAGCTCGTGATGATCGGGTGACCCGTAGCCGCGTTATGTTTCGATGCATGCTGATTTGGCGACGTATCACAGCAGCCGACGTGCCCGCATTCGACACATCGGCGAAGATGCAGCCACCACCCGCCCACAGCCGAGCATTCGACGCAACCCGTTCCGCTTGGCTTGGCTGCGGGGTTGATGCCATCCCGCTCAGACTTCATAGGGTCAGCTCACTGAGAGTATACGCACACATGCTTTGAGGCGTCCTGCTGCTTAACCGTAAGAAACGCCCGGGTTGCTTTGCCCAACTTCTATAATATAGCCATCAGGATCGCGAATGTAGCAGCGCGTCTCGCCGTATTTTGGCTTCGGCTCCGTGATGAACTCGGCTCCTCGGCTTCGCCAAAGTTTATAACACGCTTGAATATCTGCAACGCGGATGTTCATAAAGCTGCTGACTAAATCGGGATTGGCGGGGACGCTGAGCGTTACCGATGGTTTGTCGGGTGTCGGACCGCCCCCGGGGTTAACGAGGAGCCACGTGTTCGCGATCTGGATGTACCCCGGCGCGCCGCTGCTGTCGCCTCTGCTCAGAATGCGACCTCCGAAGACCGTTTCGTAAAATCGAAGCGATCGCTCGACGTCGGCGACCGTGAGAAAGTGTGCGACGCTAAAGCCGTCCTGCGGCGGCATCTGATAGCTTTTCTGCTCGACTTGTACTTGGTTCATAGCCGGCTCCAATTCGCTGGGAATGGCCCCTCCCCAACACGACACGGTATTCGAGCCCGGCGCTCCCGCAAGCCCCAGGTTTAGCCAAATACTTACATGGGGCTTACGACGCCCGAGGAGGGAGCCGAGCGGTTCACCGAGGACTTGGTCCGGCTAACCTACCCAACGCTGCGCCGAGCTCAGAGCTTGGTCGCCGCCCGCGACAGGAGCTTCCAATCGTTGCCCTGCTTCTGCCAGTTCATCAGGACGTGCAGGTTCTGCGGGGTTTTCTTGCCGTCGGTGAATTCCTGCTCGCCGACAAAGTTGAAGCGCACGATGGCCGCCGGCCCGACGACGCGGATCGTGGGGTCCTTGTATTCGAGCGAGGTCCATTTGTAATTTGCGGTGGCGATGCCGTCGAGGAGAGACGCCTTGGTGTCGATCTTGGCGTTTGAGTGACTGTAGCTGAGCTCGTCCGCACAGATCGAGGCGATCACCTCGGTATTGCCGGCTGCCTGTGCGACACGAAAGGCTTCGAGGTTCTTTGCAATTGCATCCTCGTCCGCGCCGGCAAAGGCGGAAACGACGCTCAAGAGGCCAAGCGCAAGCACAGGAAAGGCGAGCTGACGGCGATCGATTTGCATGGCGTTTCCTCCCATTTTTGATTGTGTCGACAGTCTTGCAGTTGGGCTGCTGCTTG
Organism: uncultured Alphaproteobacteria bacterium; assembly: GCA_963786015.1. Classification (GTDB taxonomy): domain Bacteria; phylum Pseudomonadota; class Alphaproteobacteria; order Rhizobiales; family Xanthobacteraceae; genus Bradyrhizobium. The sequence continues at coordinate 62,493 of CAWAXO010000027.1, forward strand.
TCGAGCACTTGGTAGGCCTTCTCAAGCGACTGGGCGGGTCGTCTCAAATCGGTTGACAGCAAATATCGCTCTCGCCCAGACCCGCTTCCGGGTTACCTCTCAAAGCGGATGTGATCGCGCTGGTCGCTCAGGTCGGCTCAGGACCAACAACGGACTCATGCACTGCAGCAAGACGCTCTTGTTTTCGGCTTCGCTTTAGAGGCGATGGCCGCAGGCAGCGTGCAATGATCGGCACTTCAAGCCTTGCCAAGAACGATGAGCGGGAGGACTTGCCCGGACCGTTGTCAGTTGGCGAAAGGCGTCTGCGGCGCGATCTTGTTCTGCGCGATGATGGCTTCGGCCCGCGCGAGATTTTCCAGCAGGCGCTGGCTGGTCAAGACAAGGAAGTAATAGCCGAACTGCGGGTTTTGGAAGTAGATCTCGAGCAGCTTTTCATAGCTGATAGTCAGGACGCGGCCATCCTCGATACATTCGATCGTCGCGGTCCGGCGGTTGTCGAGCGTGAGGAAACCAAGCTCGCCCATCAAACGCCCCGGCGGAAGTTCGACGTTGATTTCGATGACCCGGAATTTGCCGGTAACGGTCAGCAGCATTTCTTTGGCTGCGTCACCCTTCTTCATCAAGATATCGCCCTTGCGATACTTGCGGTCGGTCATGAACGGCTTGAGCCACTCCATCGACATGTCGCCCTGTGTTGCGGTGCGCGCCTTCTTCACGAGAGCGAGCATTTGACGGAGACGGTAGGCATTGATGGGAATCATCAGGAGATAAAGAAAAAAGGTCGTGACGGCTCCGGTGAGCGCGCCGAAAATGGCGAAGAATGCGCAACCGATCATGTTCGCGACCCGCAGCGGCACCATCGTGTGCGTCAGCAATGTGGCGACAAAGAAGATCGCGCCGACCAGGGCGAACATATTGGCAAGCGTGATGTTGTGCAGAAAGATTTCCAGCACGCGGTTGAAGATGGCGTCCCAGGTCACGTTGTTCGGATCGAGACCCATTTGGACCAGAATCTTCGCGAACCTGAGGTTGTCGGTTGCTGCATCGAGAATGCGGTCCAGCATGATGGACATATCTCCTTTGGAGCCGGTGAGGCCAGTTTACCGGAAGTGGCCTTATCGCAGCGCAACAAATTTGGCCGCCCGACTTCCGAGGTGGGTCATTCGCGACCGGCTCAAGTCTGCAGCGACCCCGGTCATGTCCGCTGGGCCGCCGAAAGCGGAAGTGAATTCAGCGCATCACTGCACGACAACGGGCATTCCCGGTTCATTCCGGACTCAAGTCGGACATAACGGCACTTCCGAAAGTGCCAGTAAGGGACGATAGCGCTCGCGGCGCATCGGCCGAGCGTCTTTTCGACGCACCGACATCATCGGGACAGTCGAGGCAGCGGCCCACCGCTCACGATATAGACTCCCGTCGAAATCAGACCTGTCGCCATCCAATCAATTGGCTTCGGCCACTCGCCGAGGATCGGGATTCCCAAAACCGCTGTCATCGCGGGGCACAGTGCGGCGAAGGCTGCGCCGCTCGAAGCGCCCAGGATCCCGACAGCGCGGCCATAAAGCAGCAGAGAGATGATCGCCGTGAGCACGCCCTGGACGAAGGCCTGCAATCCCACGTCGCTCCAAGAGGCGTTGGCGAGGGTTGCTCCTGGCATCAAGGCGAAAATTGGCAGATAGAGAAGCATGGACCCGACAGCGGAGATCGCTGCGGCATGCAAGCCATCGAGGCGAGCCTTCCGCATTGCAACTGTGTAGAAGGCCCACGCCAGAGCGGCACTCAGAAAAAGCCCATGCCCGACATTCTGCCATGATCCCAACTCGCTGCCGGAGCCCCACACGATGGCAAGCACGCCAGGCAGGATGAAGGCGAAACCAAGCTTCTTCGTGAAAGTGAATTCCTCTCCCAAGAGCGCTGCCGCCAGAAGCGCTACCATCAATGGCATTACGCCCGGAAAGAGCGCACCGGCATGTGCCGCAGGCGCGAACAGCAACCCCGAGTTGGCAAGGAAGACAGGTGCCGCTCCGCCAAGCACGATAGCGGCCAGTCCGAGCCAGCCGAGGCGGTCGAACGCAAGCCCCTTGCTGAACACGTATGGCAACAATATCAGTCCGGCAACGCCGAAGCGCAGCGCCGCGATATCCCAGGGCGTGAGGCTTGTCCGAAGCCCCAATCGCGCAACAACGATCCATCCTGACCAGATGCTCACGGCCGCAAGGCCGTAAAGCGCGCCGGGCAAATATTGCATGCCGTCGCGGTCGTTTGACATGGTTGCGGCCCCGTGTGATGACACAAACCGTCGTAACTCTTATAATTTATTTTATAGGTTATTATCGAAACAACAAGCAAGGTCTCGAGGATGGCTAGACGCGCAAACCCGTTCGACTGGAGTGGCGGAGACCCGGCTCTGGACTTCGTGAACACGCTGGACGAGCGGCCTTCGGGCGCGCCGGTCGAGAACCTTGCAACCTATGGGGATCTCGTGAGGTTTGCCGAGCTGGCAGGGCTCATTGAGGCGTCCGCATCGGATCGCTTGCGGTCGTTCAAGGGGCGAAGTTGCTCGCGTATTGCAAGGCGCGCTCGCGAGTTGAGGGAACACCTGCATAAGGTCTTGGCCGCAGTCCACTCCGGGAAGACCGTGCCTAAAGCCTCGTTGGATGCAATTGCATCGGAGGCGCGTCGGGCTCACGACGCGCGAGCGCTTGTCGCCTCGGCACCATCAAACGCATTCAGGCACAGTTGGATCTCGGCTTCCTCGCCAGAAATTCCGCTGCACGCCTGCGCACTCGCAATCGAAACTTTGCTCGTCACGGCCGATCCCAGTCGTATCCGAAAGTGCGGCGCATCCGACTGCGACGTCTATTTCATCGACACGAGCAAGGCGCATCGACGGCAGTGGTGCAGCATGCAGAACTGCGGCAATCGCGAAAAACAAAGACGTTGGCGTTCGGGGGCGGCTTGAGAGCGCACTCGTGGCACATGAGGAAGAGATTGCTCGACGACGCTTCTCTTGCTGCTACTCGCTCGTTGTCACCGCGACAAGGGCGTGGGCGCTTCCGCGTCATGACCGCGCGCCAAGCACCGTCGGCCTAGAACAGGCGGCTACAACTCAGCTCTCCCACCAAGTCAGCTCTCCCACGATGCCGTCTGCCGTTGCGGCTGTCGTGCCGCAGGCTATATGGTGCCCTCATGAAGAAGATCGGATTTCTCTCATTCGGACATTGGTCGCCGCGGTCGCAGACGCGTTCGGCCGCGGACACGCTGCTGCAATCCATCGAGCTCGCCGTCGCCGCGGAGGAACTCGGGGCCGACGGCGCCTACTTTCGGGTTCATCACTTCGCGCGCCAACTCGCCTCTCCGTTTCCCTTGCTGGCGGCCGTTGGCGCGAAGACCAGCCGCATCGAGATCGGCACGGCCGTGATCGACATGCGTTACGAGAATCCGCTTTATATGGTCGAAGACGCCGGGGCGGCCGATATCATTGCCGGCGGACGGCTTCAGCTCGGAATCAGCCGAGGTTCGCCCGAGCAGGTGATCGACGGCTGGCGATACTTCGGCTACCGGCCCGCCGACGGCGAGACGGATGCGGACATGGGCCGGCGCCATGCCGAGATGTTTCTGGAGATGCTGCGCGGCGCGGGCTTTGCGGAACCGAATCCGCAGCCGATGTTTCCGAATCCTCCCGGCTTGCTGCGGCTGGAGCCTCATTCCGAAGGACTTCGCGAACGGATCTGGTGGGGCGCCGGCTCGAATGCGACGGCGGTCTGGGCCGCACAGCATGGAATGAACCTGCAGAGTTCGACACTCAAGAACGACGAGACGGGCGAGCCCTTCGATGTCCAGCAGGCTGCCCAGATCAGGGCTTACCGAGCCGCCTGGAAGGAGGCCGGCCACACCCGCGAGCCCCGCGTTTCGGTGAGCCGAAGTATCTTCGCGCTCGTGGACGATCGCGACCGGGCGTATTTCGGACGCGGCAACCAGGATGAAGACCAGATCGGCTTCATCGACGCACGGACGCGTGCCATCTTCGGGCGCAACTACGCGGCAGAACCTGACGTTCTCGTCGAACTGCTGAGGCAGGACGAGGCGGTCGCCGAGGCCGACACGCTGCTGCTGACGGTGCCCAATCAGTTGGGCGTCGCGTACAACGCCCATGTGATCGAAGCCATTCTCACGCACGTCGCCCCCGCCTTGGGATGGCGCTGACCCGGTTGCCAAACCAGCGTCGCAAGATGCCGGCAGCTGCCATGCAAGGAGTTATTCCGCACGGTCGACATGAATAAATGCGATGATCCGTTCAACCGGTTTGTGCTAACATTCGTTTGTCACGAGGGCACGGTGGGATGCACCTTGCGAAAGTACATACGAGCCTGCTGACCGCTTGCGTCCTTTCAATCGCAGCAATCGACGCAAGCTGGGCGCAGTCCGCCCCTGGCGGCCCGCCGGCGGTCGGCGTTGTCGAGGCTACCAAACGACCCATTACGGAAAGCAGCGAGTTTCTCGGAAGGGTCCAGGCCATCAATCAGGTCAGCGTCGTCGCGCGGGTGACCGCCTTTCTCGAAAAAAGGCTGTTCGAGGAAGGTGCCGAGGTCAAGAATGGAGATCACCTCTATCGCCTCGAACGCGGCCCGTTCGAGGCCGATCTCGCAGCAAAGAAGGCCCAGGTCGCTCAGCTGGAAGCAACACTGGAAAATGCCAAATTGACCACGGAACGGGCGCGGATTTTGCTCAGCGGTCCCGCCGGTCAACAATCGACCTATGACGCGGCACTTGCCAACCAACGCAGTCTCGAGGCCCAGGTGCAGGGTGCCCAGGCCCAGGTGCAGGCTTCCCAGATCAACCTCGACTACACCGACATCCGCTCACCCATCGACGGCAGGATCGGACGGACCGCGGTGACCGAGGGCAACGTCGTCACTCCGAACTCGGGTGTGCTGACGACGATCGTGAGCCAGGACCCGATGTATGTCGTCTTCCCGGTTCCGGTGCGCCAGGGGCTGGAGTTGCGTGCGCGCTATACGCCGCAAGGCGGACTTGGCGCGGTGATCATCAGGTTACGCCTGCCGGACGGCCGCATTTATGACCAGACCGGCAAATTGAACTTCGTCGACAATACCGTGTCGCAAAGTACCGACACGGTGACGGTGCGCGGCGAGATCCATAATTCAGTTCTCCAGAATCCTTCGCCCACGGGCGGTCCGGTGCGCGAACTGACCGATGGCGAATTTGTCACGGTGTTGATGGAAGGCGTCCAACCGGTCGAGGTGGTGGCCATCCCGCGCGCCGCCGTGCTGTCCGATCAACAAGGAGATTTTGTCTACGTGGTCGGGCCGGACAACAAGGCCGAGCAGCGCCGTATCCAGCTCGGCCAATCGACAACCGTCATGGGCTCCGTGATCAGCGGACTGTCGCCAGGTGAAAAGGTGGTCGTCGAAGGCTTGCAGCGGGTCCGCCCGGGCCAGCCCGTCTCACCCGGACCCGCGAGCCCGCAGATGCTGGCCATTATGAAAGCCGCAAGCGACAATGGCACGCAGACGGATAGCGGAGGAGCCAGTCAGATCAAACCGGCGGGCAATGTCAAATGATTTCCGCCGTATTCGTCGACCGTCCGCGTCTTGCGATCGTCATCGCCTTTGTCATCACGATCGCGGGCGCGCTCGCATTGCTGCAGATCCCCGTGGCGCAATTTCCCGACATCGTGCCGCCGCAGGTCACGGTGTCGGCTGTCTTTCCCGGCGCCTCCGCTGAGGTGGTAGAGAGTAGCGTTGCCCAGCCACTCGAGGCCCAGGTGATCGGCGTCGACCGGTCGCTTTACATGAAGTCCACGAGCGGCAATGACGGCAGCTATACGCTCACGGTCTCGTTTGCACTCGGCACCAATCCCGACATCAACACCGTCAACGTCAACAACCGCGTTCAGAGCGCGCTGTCGCAACTGCCGCCCGAAGTTCAGCAGCAGGGCCTGACGGTACAGAAGAAGTCTTCGGCCGTGCTGCAATTCATCGTGCTCTACAGCGCGACCGGCGAGCAGGATCCGTTGTTCATCACGAACTATGCCATCATCAATGTCCTCGACGCAATTTCGCGGACCCCCGGGGTCGGTCAGGCCAACCTGTTCGCGAAAATGAACTACTCGATGCGGATCTGGTTCGACTCGCAACGGCTCACCAGTTTCAATCTGGCGCCTTCCGATGTCATTTCCGCGATCCGCGCCCAGAGCGTGCAGGCGCCGGTTGGCCGCATCGGCGCGCGTCCGATCAGCGATCAGCAGCAGTTCCAGTTCAACGTGCAGACGCAGGGCAGGCTCGCGACCCCGGAGCAGTTCGGGAATATCGTCCTGCGGGCAAATCCGGATGGCTCGCTGTTGCGGGTGCGCGATGTCGCGCGAGTGGAGATCGGCGCACAGAATCTCGACAGTGAATCGCGGATCGACGGCCGCGCCGGGGTGCCGATCGGCATTTATCTTTCGCCGGGTGCCAATGCCGTGACGACCGCGAAGGCGGTGCAGGCGACATTGCAGAAGCTGTCGGCCCGGTTTCCTCACGGCCTGACCTACCTCGTGCAATATGACTCCACCACCTTCGTGAGCGATACCATCACCGAGGTGTTGAAGACCCTTGGCGAGGCCTTCATTCTCGTCGTCATCGTGGTGTTTCTGTTTCTCGGTAATCTGCGTGCCACGGTGATCCCGGCGGTTGCGGTACCGGTCAGCCTGATAGGCGCCTTTGCGGTGTTGCTGGTGCTTGGCTATTCGGCCAACACCGTATCGCTGCTCGCGATGGTGCTCGCGATCGGCATCGTGGTCGACGATGCCATCGTCGTGGTCGAGAATGTCGAGCGGGTGATGGAGGAGGAGCCGGATCTTTCGCCGGCCGAAGCTACCAAGAAAGCGATGGCGCAGATCACGGCGCCGATCATCGCGATGCTGCAGAGATCGCGGGTTCAAATCCCGTCGGCACCGCCAAGTTTAGGAGAGACGTGAAGATTCTTTACGATGACAGCGGCACCTGATTACGGTGCCGTACTCGAAAGAGAATTTGCATGAGGCAGCGCGGCAGTTGGGTATTAAGCGGTGCTGGTTTCACAAAGACCACTACGACATTCCTAAGCGGATGATGCCGCGAATGTCTGAGACAGTGGCAGAAAAAGTTTCGCCGCGAGAGATAGCAAAGATTGTACGCGGCAAGTAAGTTTGGTCTAGTAGCCAAGACGGTAAGGCGTTCCCCTGCAAAGGGAGAAAATGCGGGGGTTCAATTCCCTCCTAGACCTCCAAGTGTACCGAGTCGGACGACCGCGTTGGAGCAGGTAATGGAAGCAGGGAGGAAGTTCGGGACTGCATAGAACAGCGTGTAGGGTAACGCCCTAGCGTCAGCGCAAGCTGGTTGACGATTAGAGCTACAGAGACGAGTCATGCGAACGCTTGGTGACGAAGTTGGGGTGAAACGAGCAATCTCCACGTGCAGCAAGCCCAAATAGGCTGACAGGACTGTGTTCGGTTCGTTATGAATCAGCGGGTAGGGTGCTTGAGCGGCGCAGTAATGCACCGCCTAGAGGAATGGTCGTCGATTACAGAATCCCGGCTATAGACTCGGTGCTTAAATTTGTAATGCGGGGTTGGCATATCGGTTGTGCACTAGCCTTCCAAGCTGGTAAACGGGTTCGAGTCCCGTACCCCGCTCCAGTTTTAGATGTGGCGCATCTCTAACGGTTAGGCAACCTCGTGTCTCAGCTGTGAGATGTGGGTTCGATCCTCATGCGCACCAGATTTTGAAGGCGATCGACACCCCCGTGGGCTGGCACCAAGTTTAGACTAGTGCTGAAGCCTGCGGGAAACATCGGTTCAAATCCGATACACTGCGTCACTATCGCTAGGGGCTGTAGCTCAGGGTTGCGAATCCTTGCATGGCCTCCAGGTTTAGGATCGGGGTGTAGCTCCACCAAGTTTAGAAGTTGAGCGGGAGTAGTTCAGTTGGTAGAACGGGTGCTCCCCAAGCATCAGGTGGCGGGTTCGAGACCCGTCTCCCGCTCCATTCGATTCAAGACGTGGTTCATCACCCAAAGTTTGGGGTCGTAGTTCAGTTGGGAGAACACTTCGCTCGCACCGGAGAGGTCACGAGTTCAACTCTCGTCGGCTCCACCAAATTTATAACGCGCTGTTAGTTCAGCGGCAGAACACTTGCATGACACGCAAGAGATCGGAGGTTCGAGTCCTTCACGGCGCACCAAGTTTAGTGTTCGATGGGGTGTCCGTCTATCGGTTTCGGCCGGTGACTTTCAATCACCTGATGAGGGGTTCGATTCCCATACACCCTACCAAGTTCGCGCTGTTAGTTCAGTGGTTAGAATGCTTGCTTCACACGCAAGAGGTCGCAGGTTCGAATCCTGCACGGCGCACCAGTAATCAGGGAACTCGGCTATAACCCTGAGGGGCGTCCGCAGTGGTAACGCCGAGCGAGTGGGTGCCAAATCTCACAACGTCCACCAGTTTTGCGGTTTAGTTCAGTGGTAGAACGCTTCCTTGCCAAGGAAGAGGTCGCGGGTTCGAGCCCCGCATTCCGCTCCAAAATTTATGGAACAACTCTACAACGTGAACGGTTTGATTTTCTGGACGGAACGGGAGATCAAAGCACGCCGGATGGTCGAGAGCGCATCTGGTGCAGGCAATGAAAGACAGCCTGAAGCGAATGAACCGGGCGTGGGAGTTCTTCCAAGTGGAAGCGCCGATCCTGACGCCGTGGGAGTTCATCAACAAGAATTACACCGACTGCGACCTGTTCGCGACGAACGGGACAGCGAAGGACAGCGCGGGGAACGATTCGAATTTGATCGCGAGACCGGAGACCACGATGGGGTCTTACGAATACGCGAAGCATTTGTTGAACCCGCACAATGACACGAAGGTGCGAATGCCGCTGGTGGTTTGGCAGCACGGCAAGAGCTTCCGCCGCGAGCAGGATCAGCCGACGAAGTTCATGCGGCTGAAAGAGTTCTACCAGCTTGAGTTCCAGTGCATTTACTCACCAAGCACCGGAATGGACTACGCTGCCACGCGTGAGCTGATGACATGACCGCCGCGATGATTCAGATGGTCGGTCAGTGCCGGATGGTCTTGAGTGATCGCCTGCCGGATTACTCGGACGAGACGGTGGACATCGAGCACGCGGAAAGCACGATGGAACTGTGCAGCATCTCGAAGCGCAAGGATTTTGAAGGCGCGAAGGTTTTGGAAGTGGCGGTCGGCACCGACCGTGTTGTAAGCAAGTTTTTGGGGCTTTAGCTCAGCTGGGAGAGCGCATCCTTTGCAAGGATGAGGTGGTCGGTTCGAGCCCGACAAGCTCCACCAATTTGTATGGCGTATCGTCTAGCGGCTAGGATGCTGCCCTCTCAAGGCAGAGATCGTGGGTTCAAATCCCGCATACGCTACCAGTTTAGAACCTACGTCTCCGGGCGGCACGGCGTGCCGCTCCTCTTCCGATAGGACAATCACTGATCTGCTTGGAACAACGGGGTAACTCCCCGGCTCTCGGTCCTCCCCAAAATACTGTCCCGGTCGTCCGCACCCGTAGCGGCACTCAACCACTGTAGGCTCGTTTCTTCAGGGAAAGCTGTCTGAATTTCTCTTCCATACTGAAGATTTCAGTATTTGAATGGTATGGCAAAAGCTAAGCAACAACCTAAACGAATCCTGTACCACCAGTTTTTCTGCGGCGAAGGCAACCTCGGTGAGTCGGACGGTTTCTTCAGTCTCGAAAGCGGCAAGCTGGAGTATGTCGACGGCTGGGACTGCAACGACGCGCACTGGCGCGGTGAGTACATGACAGGGCTTCTCGCATGGGCTGGTGTAAAAATCGAACAACTCCCAGAGAAGTATCTGGATGAAGCGGTCAAGATCGCTGAGAAGCAGTGGGGTCTTGACTACGGCGAACCCGAGGACGAAGATGACGAGGACGGTAAGGATCAACCAGCAACCACTAAGTTGTTCTTCCAAGAAGGTTCTTCCGACAAGGTCTATATCGCCAATCTCTACCACAGAGTCCCGGCAGGTGGCGCGTGTTCGGTGAATACGGTTGACGTGTGGGTATCAAGAAGGACGAAGACTAGCGGAGTTTGTACAGCCAAGCACGAGAAGTGGACCCGACAAGTCCATCGCTGAAAAGATCAAGAAGGCTCACCAGGACCAACGCTCCGCATACAAGGACGAAGACGATGATGAAGCTGAAG
>CAWAXO010000028.1:0-27469 GCA_963786015.1 uncultured Alphaproteobacteria bacterium
GTCGAAGACGCCGTAGTTCGGCAGGTTGGCCTTGAAGCGGACCGCGGCGATGCGCCCGCCGTCGAGCAGCGCACAGGCATTGTAGAGCTTGCCGTCTTCCACCCAGGGACTGCCGATCAGCATCGCAGGCCCGCCATCGGCGGTCTCCCGCGCCAGCGCTTCGACCGCCGCGCGGCAAGCCGACTGGAACGCCGGCTTCAGCACGAGATCCTCCGGCGGATAGCCGCAGATGAACAATTCAGGGAATACCAGCAGCGCGGCACCATCGGCCTGCGCGCGGGCGCGCGCGGCACGCGCCTTCGCGGCATTGCCGTCGACATCGCCCACGGCGGGATTGAGCTGGGCCAACGTGATGAGGAGTTCGGTTGCGCGTTCGGTCATGGGAGCGATGGTGCACCGCGGAGGCGCAAACTGCAAATGCTAGCTTGAGATCACACCGATGCGCTCGGCGATGGCGAACAACCAGAACAGTCCGCCGACGATCAGCGCCACGCCGACCGCGGCGGAGCCTAGATCCTTGACCCGCCCGATCTGCAGATCATGGTCGGTGGTCAGCCGATCGGCGAGCTTTTCGATTGCGGTATTCAATAGCTCGATCGCCAACACAAATAGAACGGTGGCGACCAGCTCGATGGTGCGTATCGCCGTCATCCCGATCAGCCACGCCAGCGGCAACGCAATCAGAAGCGCAACCACTTCCTCGCGGATGGCCTGCTCCGAGCGGATGGCAAAGGCCAGACCGTTGTACGAATTGATCGTGGCCCGCCAGAACCGCAGCACGTTCGAGAATCCCGACGCCGCCGGGACCGGCTTCACCTTGCCCGCATGCTCCTGCTTGAGCAATTCGGCGATCAGGAAAGCCATCTCGATCGCCTGCTCGGCATTCAGCCGCGGATCGCAGTCGGTGTGGTAGCGGTCATTGAGATCGTCATCCGTGATCGCGCGCGCGCCGCCGACGCATTCGGTGACGTCCTGGCCGGTCATCTCCAGATGGACGCCGCCGGCATGCGTGCCCTCCGCCGCGTGGATCTCGAAGAAGCTTCTGACCTCCGACAGCACGCGGTCGAACGGCCGGGTCTTGTAGCCGGTGGTCGAGCTTGATGGTGTTGCCGTGCATCGGATCGCACGACCACACCACCATGCGGCCCTCGCGCTGCACGGCGCGGATCAGGCGCCGGCAGATGGTCGCCGATCTTGTCGGAGCCGAAGCGCGCGATCAGCGTCAGCCGCCCCGGCTCGTTGTCCGGGTTGAGCACGTCGATCAGCCTGCAGCAGATCGTCGGGCTTCAGCGACGGGCCGCATTTCAGGCCGATCGGGTTCTTGATGCCGCGGAAATATTCGACATGGCGCGTGGTCGAGCTGGCGGGTGCGGTCGCCGATCCAGATCAGGTGGCCCGAGGTGGCGTACCAGTCGCCGGTCGTGGAATCGACGCGGGTCAAGGCCTGCTCGTAGCCGAGCAGCAGCGCCTCGTGGCTGGTGTAGAAATCGGTGGCGCGCAGCTCGGGATGACTTTCCAGGTCGAGCCCGCAGGCGCGCATGAAGTCCAGCGCCTCGGAGATGCGGTCGGCCAGTTCCTTGTAGCGCCGCGACTGCGGCGAGTCCTTCAGGAAGCCGAGCATCCATTGATGCACGCTGGCGAGATTGGCGTAGCCGCCGGTCGCGAACGCGCGCAGCAGGTTGAGCGTCGCCGCCGACTGCCGGTAGGCCATCATCTGACGCTGCGGATCGGGCATGCGCGCTTCCGGCGTGAACTCGATGCCGTTGACGATGTCGCCGCGATAGCTCGGCAGCTCGACGCCGTCGAGCTTCTCGGTCGGCGACGAGCGCGGCTTGGCGAACTGGCCGGCGATGCGGCCGACCTTCACCACCGGCAGCGCGCCCGCATAGGTCAGCACGACCGCCATCTGCAGGAACACGCGGAAGAAGTCGCGGATGTTGTTGGCGCCATGCTCGGCGAAGCTCTCGGCGCAGTCGCCGCCCTGCAGCAGGAACGCCTGGCCGGCCGCGACCCGCGCCGAGCGCCTTCTTCAGGTTGCGCGCCTCGCCCGCGAAGACCAGCGGCGGAAAGGTCGAAAGCTGCGCCTCGACATCGGCCAACGCCTTGGCGTTGGGATAGTCGGGCATCTGCAACACCGGCTTGGCGCGCCAGCTATCGGGCGTCCACCGCTCGGACATGATGTTAACTCCTGAGCAAAAACTGCTACTTATGGGCGGCAGGAAGGTGCCGCGTTATACACAGGCGCTCGGAAGACCGCCACCCGGATTTTAGGTGGCGAGTCCAAACCATTGTGGCGAAAGCCGAATTCGTAACTGCCCCAAATGACCTTGGAGGGGCGTGGAATCGCGGGGACTCGCGGTGCTGGAAGCTGCGCTGGATGACGTCTTTACCGACGACATTACCATTCCCGCCGTCGATGGATACCCGCTCGCCGCGACGCTGTTCCTGCCGCGCGGCGCCAAGCGACATGCCGTGCTGATCAATTCGGCAACCGCCACCCCGCGCAAGATCTATCGCCGTTTCGCCGCCTATCTCGCGCTCCAGGGCTCTGCGGTGCTGACCTATGATTACCGGGGCATCGGCGGCAGCCGGCAGACGGCGCTGGAAGGCCGGCCCAACCCGTTGGCCGGCTTCAAGGCCTCGATGGCGGACTGGGCGGCGCTGGACATCACGGCCGCGGTGAACTGGATGCGCGAGCGCTATCGGCACATTCCGCTCTGCTATGTCGGCCACTCCTTCGGTGGCCAGGCGCTTGGTCTGTTGCCCAACAACCACGAGGTCTCGCGCGCACTGCTGGTTGCGGCGCAGGCCGGCTATTGGAAGCTGATGACGGCGCCGGAGAAATATCGCGTCTACGCGATGCTGAACTACGTCGGTGTCCCGATGACGCAATGGCTCGGCTACGCGCCGGGCCGGCTCGGCATCGGCGAGGACCTGCCGAAGGACGCATTCCTGCAATGGGTCCGCTGGGTGATGAGCCCGCGCTATCTGTTCGACGACCGAAGCCTCGTCAGCGTCGCCAATTTCGCGCATTACCACGGTGCGCTGCGCGCGATCTGTCTCGCCGACGATCCCTGGGCGACGCGGCAGGCCGTGGAGTTGTTGTGTTCGGGCTTCACCGCGATCGAGCCCGAGATCATCACTGTGTCACCCGCCAATATCGGGGCAACTCGCATCGGCCATTTCGGCTTCTTCCGCGCCGAGCACCGCGACACGTTGTGGCGCGGCGCGGCGGAGTGGCTACAAGCTTGATCTAAATCAACTCTGGCGAGACGAAGTCGATCATCTGTGCTGAGGGGGGTGGAGGCGACCGATGCCCCTGGCCCGATATTTTCTCTTTGTTGGCGGAGCGTTGCTCGCGCTGCTGTTTCTTGTGGATGCATGTCTGCCGGAACTTCCGGTTCCCGAACGGGCGGATACGCATCTTACCATCATCCGCATTCATTCCGAGCAGAAGTGGCCGCAGCGCATCGTTTACGACACCAGTATTCCAACCATCATTCCCGCGCCCGAGACCGCACGAGCTGACGCTTCTCCCACGGCGTCGGTCGCTGACGTCTCGACCAAGGCGCGACAGGCCTTTGCGCAACTGCAACGATCCGACGCCAACGAATTTCAACGGTCCGATCAGAGAAAGCGGGAACCGAAGCCGCAGCGGCAACGCAAAATCGCAAAGAGAAACGGACCGCCGCTTACGATGCTGGTGGCGCGGCAGCCACAGTTTGGCTGGTTCGGTCCCAGGATCTGGTGATCCATGGTTGCGCATGGGCTGCCGGCCGTCGGCAACAACTCGCCCGCTGTTGATCTAGATCAAGCCAGGGAACAAAGAACATGCGGTTCTTTGTCTCGCATCACTTCGCATCACCAAGTGATCTTCGGCACAGCTCAGACGGCTTCTAAAGTGAGGGGTTGCTCTCATGAAATCCGTCAGATCGGTGATTGCCAACGCGCCGGACGGCTTTGCTTTGTCTCGATTCCAATCGGCACGTTGTTCGGACGCGTTTCGCATCCGAGGACTCCGCGTTCTCAAATACCTGGAAGGCACATCGTTTGAAGATGGGGCAGACAGGCAGTGGAGAAAGACCATGAAGTCAATGAGTCTGAGAACAGTTGCAATCGCAGCCACGACCTTCGCGGGTGCAGCCCTACTCTCCTTCGGCTGGTCCGAGCAAGGCGGCGTCTCGCTATCGGCCGACAGCGCCCAGGCACGGGTCGGTCGCCCGGCAACGCCCATGAGTGGCGCGGGCGTCGCGCGCCGGCACTATCGGCGCGCGGGTGGCTACGGGTATGGCGCGGGTGCCGTCGGTGCGGGCGTTGCGGGCGCCGCTGCGATCGGTACGGCTGCGGCAGTCGCCGCCACCTCGCCTAACTGGGGCTACAACCCCTACTACGGAGGTCGTCCTTATTATGGCGGAGCTTTCGCCGGAACTTCCGACGCCCGAGCCGCCTATGGCGGTGGCCCAGCGTTTGGCGGCGGTGGCCCAGCGTGGGGCGGACCGTGGGGCGGCGTGAGCAACAGCGACCGCGAGCTGTATTTCAAGAATCTACACGACTCAGGGTATGACCCGAAGAACAACTTCACGGCGAACGGGACCATCAAGGGATGACGACCAGGCGCGCAACGCCATCGGCTACAAGCCCGGTGCCATGGTGAAGGCGACAATGCCTGATGTATCCCTGCCAATAGACAGATGATGACGCTAAGGCGGCTCTTTCAGCCACCTTAGCGCGTCAAGCCCTAGCTACTCCGCGGCGACTTCGCGCACGTGGCGCGCGGTCGGCGTGCGCATGGTGACGAGCTCTTCGGCGGCCGTCGGATGCAGCGCGAAGGTCGCGTCGAAATCCGCTTTCGTTGCCTTCATCTTCACGGCAATCGCGACCGCCTGGATGATTTCGGCAGCGGTGTCGCCGACGATGTGACAGCCGAGCACGCGGTCGGATTTGCCGTCCACCACGAGCTTCATCAGGATCCGGGTGTCGCGGCCGGACATGGTCGATTTGATCGGCCGGAACGCGGTCTTGTAGATGTCGACATGGCTGTACCGCGCGCGCGCCTCGGTCTCGCTCAGGCCGACCGTGCCGACCTCCGGCTGCGAGAACACCGCAGTCGGAATGGTGGAGTGATCGACCTCGACCGATTTCCTGCCGAACACGGTGTCGGCGAAGGCATGGCCCTCGCGGATCGCGACCGGCGTCAGGTTGATGCGATGGGTGACATCGCCGATGGCGTAGATGTTCGGCACCGAGGTCTTCGAGAAGCCGTCGACGGCGATGCCGCCGTTCTTCGGATTCAGCGCGACGCCGGCCTTCTCCAGCCCGAGACCGCCGACATTCGGATGCCGTCCGATCGCGAACATCACCTGGTTGGACGCGATGCTCGATCCGCTCGACAGATGCGTGACGAATTCCTTGTTGGGCTTGTCGATCTTCGTGACCGTGCAGCCGGTCAGGATCGTGATGCCCGCCATCTCCATCTCGCTGCGGACATGCGCGCGCACATCCTCGTCGAAGCCGCGCAGGATGTTGTCACCGCGATAGACCACGGTGACGTCGGAACCGAAGCCGGCGAAGATGCAGGCGAACTCCAGCGCGATATAGCCGCCGCCCTGGATCACGACCCGCCGTGGCAGCTCCTTGAGGTGAAACGCCTCGTTCGAGGAGATCACATGCTCGATGCCGGGTATCTCGGCGCCGTGATTGGGCGTGCTGCCGGTCGCGATCAGGATGGTTTTCGCCGTGACCTTCTCGCCGGTGGCGAGCCGCAGCGTGTGGGCATCCTCGATCACCGCGCGGGTCTTGACGACGCGCGCACCGGATTTCTCGACATTGGTGGTATAGATGCCCTCGAGCCGCGCGATCTCCTTGTCCTTGTTGGCAACCATGGTCGCCCAGTCGAAGGTCGCTTCCGGAATGGTCCAGCCGAAGCCCGCGGCGTCGTCGATCTCGTGGCGAACATGCGAACCGATCACGAACAGCTTCTTCGGCACGCAACCGCGGATCACGCAGGTGCCGCCCATCCGGTATTCTTCGGCGATCATCACACGCGCGCCGTAGCCGGCCGAGATCCGGGCGGCGCGTACCCCGCCCGAACCTCCTCCGATGACAAACAGGTCGACGTCGAACTCAGCCATGCTCCACCTCGACCCCTTTTTGTCACGAACCCGCGATCAGATCTGCTTGCCCCGCTTGCGCATTTCGGCGCGGAACGCCGCATTGACCTGCTCGGCGAACTGCTGCGCCCACTGCTGCATATAGGACATGCTGAGCTGGATTGCCGGGGGCTCGGCGGACAGCAGCTTCTGGCCGAGCGGCGACTTGTAGAAGGCCACGAGATCCTTCAGCTCCTGCTCGGTGAACTGGTTGGCATAGACCAGCGCCATGCCGTCACCGATCTCCTTCTCGCGGCCGGCCATGCTCTGCGCCACGACGACCGCGACCTCGTTCAGATCCTTCTGATAATTGAGGTTGTTCTGCAGCAGCGAGTCCTTGGTCTGCTGGACGATGTTCGGCACCGCGTTGGCATACATCGCGCTCGCGTTTTTCATTGCGAGGATTTCCTTGGCCGCTGCGAGCGCCGCCGGCGAAGCCTGCTTGAGCGGCGGCGGCTGTTGCGCCCCTGCCGGCACGGCCGCGAAGGCCAATCCGAGCACAAGGCCCGCAGCCGACAATAGTCTCAAAACGCTCCTCATTCCGCTTCTCCTTGGAAGTTACGGCTCAACGCCGCTCAACAACGCGAATTCCCTGCGCGCCCGCCAAAACCGCCGTGCCCGCCAGTGCGATGAACAAACCGTGCTCGACCACGCCGGGTATTATGCTCAGCAGCCCCGAAAGACGCGGCGGGTCTTGTATTCGCCCGAGATGGGCGTCGACAATCCAGTGGCCGCCATCGGTGACAAAAAAGTGGCCCTCTTTGCTCTTTCGCAACACCATCGCTCCGGAAACGCCGCAAGCTGCGAACGCCTCGGCGATGGCCCGCTGCGTCGCCGCGAGCCCAAACGGGATCACCTCGATCGGCAGCGGAAAGCGGCCGAGCGTGTCGACCCACTTGGATTCGTCCGCGATCACAATCATGCGATCCGAGGCCGCCGCCACGATCTTCTCGCGCAGCAACGCGCCGCCGCCGCCCTTGATCAGGTTGAGCGCCGGATCGATCTCGTCGGCGCCATCGATGGTGAGGTCGAGCCGGTCGATCTCGTCGAGCGTGGTCAGGGCGATACCGCAGCGCTCGGCGTCCGCGCGCGTCGTCTCCGAGGTCGGCACGCCGACGACATTCAGTCCGCCGCGCACACGCTCGCCCAGCAACTCGACGAAATGCTTCGCGGTCGAGCCGGTGCCGAGGCCAAGCCTCATGCCGTCGCGCACCTCTTCGAGTGCGCACGCCGCCGCCTGCCGCTTCAATTCGTCCATGGACACGATGACCCATCCGAGACTTCGCCGGCCGGAACCAGCGGCGCCTGTCTAGCCTCGTTTGGCGGCCGGGAATAGCGCCGAATGGCTCCGACCTGTGACTTTTCAGCCACGTTCCGTGACCGCGTCCATCGCCTCCTGGATGGCTCTGAACCGCCCATCCACCATCTCGCGCATGTGCGGATGGGTGAAGACATAGAGTTCGTCGTTGCGGATCGCGGACAGCACGCGCGCGGCGACATCGGCCGGATCGATGCCGGCCTCGACGCCCCTGGTGATCTCGGCGGCGAGCTGGCCTGCCCGGCTTGCCGGATCGTATGTCTCCGACTGACCATAACGCGCCGGCCGGTTGCGCCCAGCGTCGGCGATCCCGGTGCGGACGAAATGCGGACAGAGCACGCTGACCCCGACGCCGTGCGGCTTGAGCTGTGCCGCGAGCCCTTCCGACATTCCGACCACCGCGAACTTGGTCGCGGTGTAGGGACTGAAACCGAGGCCGCCGCCACCAATCATGCCGGCCATCGATGCAGTGTTGACGATGTGGCCGCCCTCGCCATGCGCGCGGATATGCGGCAGGAAACTGCGGATGCCGTGCAGCACCCCCATCAGATTGACGTCGATCACCCATCGCCAATTGTCGAGCGAGATGGTGTCGATACCGCCAGGGGCCGCGACGCCGGCATTGTTGCAGACCACATGGACATGGCCGAAGGCGTCAAACGTCGCCTGCGCCGCGCGCTCCACGCTGTCCACATCGGCGACGTCGCAGGCGATGCCGCGCACATCGGGCGTGACGTCGCGCAGGCTTTTCACCGCCTCATCGAGCGCGCCGGTCTCGACATCGGCCAGCATCACCTTCATCCCGGCTTCCGCAAAGGCGCGGCCGAGCGCAAGACCGATGCCCGACGCCCCACCCGTGATGAATGCCGTTCGGCCGTTCAAGTCGCGCATGATTTGCCCCTCCCTTGCCTGCCCATTCTCGTAAGGGCCCGATCGGCGCATCTTGCATAATCGCTCCGGGCTCGATAGCGCATCTCCATGACATCAGCTCCGACCATCGCATTCGATCTCGACGGCACGCTCGTCGATACCGCGCCTGACCTGATCAGCGCGCTCAACTACATCCTCGCCCGCGAGGGTCTGCCGCCGGTGCCGCTTCAATCCGCGCGCAACATGATCGGCGCCGGCGCACGCAAGCTGCTCGAGCGCGGGATGGAACTGGAAGGCCGCGTCACCGGCGTCGAGGACCTCAATCGCCTCACCGCCGATTTCATCGCCTATTACGGCGACCATATCGCCGAGGCTTCGCGCCCCTTCGACGGGCTGGAAAACGCGCTCGATGATCTGGCTGGGCGCGGCTACCTGCTTGCGGTCTGCACCAACAAGCTCGAATGGCTGTCGAGGCGGCTGCTCGATGAATTGGGACTGAGCCCGCGTTTTGCCGCAATCTGCGGCGCGGACACCTTCGGCGTCTCGAAACCGGATCCCGCGATCCTGCGACAGACCATCGCGCGTGCCGGCGGCGACATGTCGTCGGCCATCATGGTCGGCGACGCCGGCACCGATGTCGGCGCCGCACGCCGCGCCGGTATCCCCGTCATCGGCGTCACCTTCGGCTATACCGACGTACCGATCGCCGAGTTGAAGCCCGACCGGGTGATCGACCACATGCGCGATCTCCCCGCGGCCGTCGCGGAGCTGATTCGGCGTCCTCAATCCACAGCCTAAGACCTTGGTCTAACTCCGTATTCCGATTCGCTGCACTGCGGTATAAGCCAGCAGTCAACTATGCGATTCCACTGGTTGCGCGGTTGTGCCGTGGCACCTATGGTCGAATTCGGAGATTGTGGCGGTTTGCCGCAGTTGAAGCGTTTTTCCAGCGAAGTGGGCATCGGTTTCGCATCGGAGAAAACGCGTCAGAACAAGAGGCTGTAGCCTTACCGTTCCCTTTGACGGGGAGCGATGAAGGCGCAAGGGTGGCGGATTGAAGATGCATCGGGTCATCGCGGTGGCGATAATTGGAGCAAGCCTTGGAATGAGCCTTGGCGGATGCTCGTCTTTCTCTTCCTTTTCTCTCGATTATTTCAAGCCCACGCCGCCATCGATCCAGGTGCAGCTTGAATCGACCCCACCGGGCGCCGACGCCAAGACGTCGGTCGGACCGGGCTGCAAGACCCCCTGCTCGGTCTCCGTCGCGGCCCCCGATACCGGCTTCTCCGTCGCCTACACGCTCGACAAATTCGAGCCCCAGACCGTGCAGGTGAAGGTGATCCGCAATCCCGGCGACGTCACCAGCCCGGCCTCTACGGTGACCGATCCGAACCCGGTCTTTGCCGAGCTGCAGCCGGCGGCTCCGCCGGCGAAGGCGCACAAGCCGATACGGCCGAAAAAGCCGAGGGCGCCGAAGCCTGTGGCGGCGGCGCCTGCAGATTCCGGCTTCCCCGATCCGAACGCGACGCCCGTGGCAGCCGCGCCTGCGCGCTGATCGCTTTGCACCGCACCTTGCACCGCAAGGTTGAACCGGCGCGGAGGTACAAGGAAGCGCATTGTCCGCGCCGCGCATCATGCTTAGATTGGTTCTAGCGCTGCGCCGCACCGATCCGGTCTCGGCCACGCTGATCGAACAAGGTTCTTTTGCATGACCGGAACCAGCCTCAGTCACGCCCCCTCGCTGTCGCGCCCGATGACCGATCCGTTCGGACGGACGATCAGCTATCTGCGGGTTTCGGTGACCGACCGCTGCGACCTCCGCTGTTTATATTGCATGTCCGAGGACATGACGTTCCTGCCCAAGGCCGACCTGCTGTCGCTGGAGGAACTCGACCGGCTGTGCTCGACCTTCATCGCCAGGGGCGTGCGCAAGCTGCGCCTGACCGGCGGCGAGCCGCTGGTCCGGCGCAATGTCATGTCGCTGGTGCGCTCGTTGTCGCGTCATCTTCAGACCGGCGCCCTGCGCGAACTGACCATGACCACCAACGGCACGCAGCTTGCGCGCTTTGCCTCTGAATTGCGCGACTGCGGCATCCGCCGCATCAATGTCTCGCTCGATACGCTGGACCCACAGAAATTCCGCGCCATCACCCGCTGGGGCGATCTCGACAAGGTGCTGGCGGGCGTCGAGGCCGCGCGTGCTGCCGGGCTCGCCGTCAAGATCAACGCGGTGGCGCTGAAGAACCTCAACGAGGACGAAATCCCCTCGATGATCGAATGGGCGCATGGCAAGGGCATGGCGCTCACGCTGATCGAGGTGATGCCGATGGGCGAGATCGGCGAAGGCCGCATCGATCAATATGTGCCGCTGTCGCTGGTGCGCGCGCGTCTCGCCAAGCGCTACAGTTTGACCGACCTGCCCGACGATACCGGCGGACCGGCGCGCTATGTTCATATCGGCGAGACCGGCGGCAAGCTCGGCTTCATCACGCCGATGACGCATAATTTCTGCGAGTCCTGCAACCGCGTGCGCATCACCTGCACCGGCACGCTGCACACCTGTCTCGGCCAGGAAGACGCCTCCGACCTGCGCAAACCCTTGCGCGCTTCCGCCGACGACGCGCTGCTTTCGGCCGCGATCGACCGCGCCATCGGGCTCAAGCCGAAAGGCCACGACTTCATCATCGACCGCCGCCACAACCGCCCGAGCGTCAGCCGCCATATGAGCGTGACCGGCGGCTAGATCCGGAAAAATCCGGGCATAGCGCGAGCAGCGCAGAGCGCCGCCTAGCGATCCCTCGCTGCAACCGCGAATACGCTTGCGCGCAGCGCATCACTGCCCAAAGCAACCGACTGCGACCGTGAGGATTTACCAAGGCCGGACAACGGCTTGACGGCGCGTCAATTTATCCATTTTCCGATTGACACAAGCAAGATCGCGCTGAAAAGGTGCGGCTGCTTTTACGCCTGCCCGGCCGGATGGGCCGCTGCGCTGGTCTGCGTAGCCAAGACAGCAAGAAGCGATCGGGGGAGGAGGATTCTTGCAAATCGCTCCCGTTGATAGGTCTTTGCCGCACGCTGCGCGCGCGGTCGAGTGATGTCTGTCGAGGCGATGTCTGTTGAAGTTATCGGCGCACCTCGTCGAGCGCTGCCGCGGAGAACATGATGCGTCCCTTGTTGGCGGTGAGCTCAACCATCGACCTGCTCAACGAAAAGATCGGCTATGTCTGCAATCTGCTGGTGCTGATGGCATGCCTGGTGAGCGCCGGCAACGCCATGATCCGCTATGCCTTCGACTACAGCTCGAACGGCTGGCTCGAACTGCAGTGGTACATGTTCGCTATCCTGGTGATGTTCGGCGCCTCCTATACGTTCAAGCGCAACGAACATGTGCGGGTCGAGATCTTCTATCTGTTCCTGTCCGAGCGCGGCCAGCTCTGGCTCGACATGATCGGCACGCTGTTCTTTTTGATTCCGGCCTGCCTGCTGCTCGCCTATCTGTCCTGGCCGTTTTTCATGCAATCCTATGCGGTCAGCGAAATGTCCGGCAATGCCGGCGGCCTCGTCCGCTGGCCGATCAAGTTCGTGATTCCTGCCGGCTTTGTCATGCTGGCCCTGCAAGGGGTCTCCGAAGTCATCAAGCGCATCGCGGCACTTCGGGGAGAAACGACGATCGACGCCAAGTATGAGAGGCCGACCCAATGATCACGCTGGAGATGATGCCGCCGATGATGTTCGGCGGCCTGGTTCTGGCGATGCTGATCGGCTTCCCGGTGGCGTTCACGCTTGCCGCGGTCGGGCTCTCCTTCGGCTTCCTCGCCATCCATCTCGGCTTCTTCGACCTGAACTTCCTGCAGGCCATTCCCGGCCGCGTGTTCGGCAGCGTGCTCTCCAACGAGCTCTTGCTGGCGATTCCCTTCTTCACCTTCATGGGCGCGATCCTCGAACGCTGCGGGCTCGCCGAGGACATGCTGGACTCGATGGGCCAGCTGTTCGGGCCGATCCGCGGCGGCCTCGGCTATTCCGTGATCATCGTCGGCTTCATCCTCGGCGCCATCACCGGCACGGTGGCGGCGCAGGTCATCGCCATGGCGCTGATCTCGATGCCGGTGATGATCCGCTACGGCTACAACATGCGCTACATCACCGGCGTGCTGGCGGCCTCCGGCACCATCACGCAACTGGTGCCGCCGTCGCTGGTGCTGATCGTGCTGGCCGACCAGCTCGGCAAGTCGGTCGGCGACATGTATCTCGGCGCCTGGGGCCCTTCGGTGTTCCAGATCATGCTGTTCGCCGGCTACACCTTCCTGCTCGGCCTCATCAAGCCGGACCACGTGCCGCCGGTGCCGAAGGAGGCGCGCACGCTGACCGGCTGGGCGCTGTGGAAGAAGTGCCTGATGGGCATCATCCCCTCGGCGGTGCTGATCTTCGTCGTGCTCGGCACCATGATGATGGGCCTTGCGACGCCGACGGAAGCCGGCGCCATGGGCGCGGTCGGCGCCATCGTGCTCGCCGCGGTCCACCACAAGGATTTCAGCTCCGCCGGCAACAAGATCCTGATCATCGGCATCATCGGTGCGGGCGTCGGCACGATCGTCGCGATGCTGTTCAGCCAAAACATCGTCTTCAAGCTTCGCGTTCGCCGTCACCTATCTCGCCGTCGTCTGGATCTGCCTGGAAGCGGTCCGCATTCCCGACCTGCGCGACCTGATCAAGCAGGGCTACGAGACGACGATGCGCATCACCTGCATGGTGACCTTCATCCTGATCGGCTCGACCTGCTTCTCGGTGGTGTTCCTCGGCGTCTCCGGCGGCGTCTGGCTCGAGCATCTCCTGACCTCCCTGCCCGGCGGCGTCTGGGGATTCCTGATCTTCATCAACCTCTTCATTTTCTTCCTGGCGTTCTTCCTCGACTTCTTCGAGATCGCCTTCATCATCCTGCCGATGATCGCGCCGATCGCGCAGAAGATTCTGGCGCCGGTGGTCGGCGCCGACGCCGCGCTGATCTGGTTCGGCGTGATGCTCTGCGTCAACATGCAGACCTCGTTCCTGCATCCGCCGTTCGGCTTCGCGCTGTTCTACCTGCGCGGCGTCGCACCGAAAGAGGTCAAGAGCTCCGACATCTATTGGGGCGCCATGCCCTGGATCGGGCTGCAGGCCATCATGGTCGTTCTCGTGATCGCGTTCCCGATCACGGTGACGGGCCTGTTGGACAAGCCGGTCAATGTCGACCTCGACAAGGTCAAGATCGAGGTGCCGCAGATCGATCTGCCGCCACTCGATTTCGGCCAGCCGAAGCAGTAGCGGGTTTCTCTTGGATCATGATGCGATTTGATGGGATCGCATCATCATCTCATCTGTTTGTTCGAGCATGATCTCCGCGCAAACGCGTTCCGCGTTTGTTAGCTAAGGGAAAACCGGTTTCCACTTTTCCGGATCATGCTCTAATTGGCCGGCGGCTCGTACCAAACCGTCACGACGATGCACGGATGGGATCTGTCGCCAGCCTTTTCGGCGACGGCGGTCACGACTGTGTCGGTCTTGATGATCACAACCGTACCGGTCTGGTCGAGCCATGCGTTGATCTGCTCCTCGATCACGCTGGCACTGGCATCCATGAAAACTTTCACCTTCATTAACCTCGGCATCTCAGCTACTCGCTCTATCAATTCCTTGGGGCCGCAATGATCGACTCGTTACGCGGACAGCCACGACTGACTTGACGCCCAAATGACCCTATCGTCCGCAGGGCCGGATTGGAGCCGAAAGCGTAATCCGCCATTCCACGCCGCAAGTCGCGCGAACCGCTCGCCTTTGGCTCGGCAGCGCTCACACTGGCGCTCCACCGTCATCCGGGCAGCTCGCGGCCGGGGTCTGAGCACATGAGCAGACTGCGAGATTGCGCCCCCGAGACATCGCTTCGAGCGTTCGGAATGACGGCTGGAGAGAGTGTCTCTCACTGCGCTGTCGCAGCCGATGAACGTCGCTGGCGGGCATGTCGTCTCGACTGTCGTCGGACTCCTGTTACGGCATTATCTGCCGAACGAGTGGTGGGCGGTCGCGATCGCCGTCGGTCTCGCGATCTCGCTCATGGCCGCGCTTCGCGTCACCCATCCGCCCGCCGGCGCAGATCCCATCATCGTGTTCGCGTCAGATCCGGGCTTTGCGTTTCTGTTCCTGCCGGTTTTCGTTGGCGCCATCGGGCTGGTTGGCATCGCAGCCGCCTTTCATGTGCCGACATCCACGAATTATCCGCTCAAGAAACCTTCGTAAGGAGCGCCCTGGTGGCGAGGCTTGTGGCTGAAAAAAACGACGTCGTTCCGAAAATCGCGGAGATTTTTCGGAAACATGGCTACCAGGGCACAAGCCTGTCGCTAATCACCGGCGGGACGGGTCTGGGAAAAGGCAGCCTTTATCACTTTTTTCCCGGAGGAAAGCCGGAGATGGCCCAGGTCATCCTCGATAGCATCGATGCCTGGTTCGAAGAGAACATGTTCATCATTGCGAAGGAGCAACGTTCGAAGCGATGCAATCGACGAATGTATCCGCGGATGGAGGAGTTCTGGATTGCTTCGCGTCGCTCGCAATGACGGTGGAGAGGGTCTTGCGCATCCCCGCCATGCGCAAACTGCCCGTCGTGCACATTTCCTCTTGCGTTGTCGGGCAAATCACAACCATCCTTCTGCGCGTCCCGCCTCCACACGAGGGGCGTTTCGCGATCGTCACGAACGTTGGAAGCGGGATGCGATGGACGCGCCGTGTCACGAGACGAGTGACGCGATGCGGACGGTGAAGTCGTGTGGTTCTGGCGCCCCAAGGCTGGCGCTACGTTTCGCGAGATGACGCGAGGCAACGGTGACAACAAAGCCTGGTCACCGGGGAGATCACGTATAAGCCGTAAAACCATTGCGCAGGGAAGGCCGGGCGTTCCGGCTCGTACCTGTGGTTCTGCCGCGTGCTTTTTTGCTGCACGCGGACCATGGGTGCGAAGGGCACCCGGCCTTCCCTGCGCCCTCTATCTTCCGAATGAGGGTGGATTGATTGGAAAAGCTCGGACGCATCGCGCCGCGAGAACGAGGAGTGTGTTGCCTTTCTTTGCGCGGCCCATCCTTCGAGACGCGCGCAACGCGCTCCTCAGGATGAGGTCGTCACGCGCGTGCACGCTTCTAGATCCTCATGGTGAGGAGGCGCGCAAGCGCCGTCTGAACCATGAGCCCCACTCTCTCGCTGTCATGCCCCGCGAAAGCGGAGCATCCGGTACGCCGGCATCCGATTCAAGCACAGCCGCCTCTGCGAACACTGGATCGCCCGCGAGCGGGCGACGACAATGGAGGGAGCGACGCTCACTCGAACGCCGCCTCAACTCTGCGCGTGGCGCGCCATGAAGTTGTCGTAGCCGATCTCGGCGACCTGGAACCACTGGTAGCCGGTGCTCGAGAAGGCCGTCAGCGATTCATAGAGCTTCTTGAAGTTTGCGTTGCCGGCGGAGACTTCGTTGTGCAGCTCCTTCGCGGCCTTGAAGCTTGCTTCCATGATCGGCGGCGAGAAGCCGTGCAGCTTGGTGCCGCCGGCCAGGAGCTTCTTCAGGGCGAGTGGATTGACGGTGTCGTATTTCGCCATCATCCAGTTGTTGGCGAAGTGACCCGCCTGCTCCAGAATGTTCTGATAGTATTTCGGCAGCGCGTTCCATTTGTCGAGATTGATGAACGCGAGCAGCATCGGGCCGCCCTCCCACCAGCCGGGATAGTAATAATGCGGTGCGACCTTGTAGAGGCCGAGCTTCTCGTCGTCATACGGCCCGACCCACTCGGCGGCATCGATGGTGCCCTTCTCCAACGCCGGATAGATATCGCCGCCGGCAAGCTGCTGCGGCACGCAGCCAAGCTTCTGCATCACGCGGCCGGCAAAGCCGCCGATGCGGAATTTGAGACCGTTCAGGTCCTCGACGGTGTTGATCTCCTTGCGAAACCAGCCGCCCATCTGGCAGGTCGTGTTGCCTGCGAGCAGCGAGGTGATGTTGTAGTTCTTGTAGAACGCGTTGAGCAGTTCCTTGCCGCCGCCCAACATGTACCAGGCCTGATTGAGACGGGCATTCGGCCCGAACGGAATCGAGGACCCGAAGGTGAAGGTCGGGTCCTTGCCGAAATAGTAATAGGACGCGGTGTGGCCCATCTCGACGGTCGCACTCTGCACGGCGTCGAGCACCTGCAGGCCAGGCACGATCTCACCCGCCGCAAAAGTCTGGATCTGGAATTTGTTGTCGGTGGCCTCGCCGACCACCTTGGCCATCACCTCGGCGGCGCCGTGCAGCGTGTCCAGCGACTTCGGCCAGCTCGTCGTCATCCGCCATTTGATTTCCGGCATCGACTGCGCAACCGCAGGCGCCGCGACACTTGCCGCACCCGCTACGCCCAATCCTGTGACCTTGATGAAATCTCGTCGTTTCATGATGTCTCCCTGAATGAATTGTTGGTTGTTGGGGCCTTCTTTACCGAGGCTTGCCGTCGAGCATGGAACATCCGCCTGGGGATTTCCATCCCCCGCAAAGTCGCAGATCGCAAAAGGCCCGGCCTTCCGAGAAGGCCGGGCCTTGCGATCTACGACTTAAGGCTGAGCGCGTTGCGCCGCCGCGACCGGAGATCAGCCGCGCGTGCGCGAGCGGATCATGAAGCTGTCGAAGGTATATTCGGCGACCTGCCACCACAGATATTCGTCGGAACGGTAGGCCTGCATCGCGTCGATCGACTTCTTGAAGTCGGGGTTCTTTGCCGAGATCTCGCCCCACAATTCGTTGGTCGCCTTCAGGCAGGCTTCCAGAATTTCATTGGTGAAGGGACGAAGCTGGGTGCCGCCGGCAACCAGCCGCTTCAGCGCGGACGGATTCTGCAGATCGTAACGCGCCGCCATCCAGGTGTTGGCGTTCGCCGTCGCGTTGGTGATGATCGCCTGGTAGTTCTTCGGCAGCGAATTCCACTTCTCCAGATTGCAGAAGGCGTGCACGGTCGGTCCGCCTTCCCAGAAGCCCGGGTAGTAGTAGTATTTCGCGACCTTCTGGAAGCCGAGCTTCTCGTCGTCATACGGTCCGACCCACTCGGCCGCGTCGATCGTGCCTTTTTCCAGCGCCGGATAGATGTCGCCGCCGGCAAGCTGCTGCGGCACCACGCCGACCTTCTGCAGCACCTGGCCCGCGATGCCGCCGATGCGGAATTTCAAACCCGAGAGATCGGCGACCGTCTTGATCTCCTTGCGGAACCAGCCGCCCATCTGCGTGCCGGTGTTGCCGCAGGGGAAGCCGATGACGCCGAACTTCTTGAAGAACTCATTGCCCAGCTCCTGGCCGCCGCCCTGATACCACCAGGAGTTCTGCTGACGCGCGTTGAGGCCGAACGGCACCGAGGCATAGATCGCAAAGGTCGGGTCCTTGCCGACATAGTAATACGAGACGGTATGGCTCATCTCGACGGTGCCGTTGGACGTCGCGTCCAGCGCCTGCAGGCCCGGCACGATCTCGCCCGCCGCAAAGACCTGGATCTGAAACTTGTTGTCGGTCATCTCGGCTACGTATTTCGAGAACTCAGCCGCGCCGCCATAGATGGTATCGAGGGACTTCGGAAAGCTGGAGGTCATCCGCCACTTGATCTCGGGCGAGGACTGGGCGATGGCCGGCGACGCCACCGCGGCCGCCGCCGCGGCGCCAGTTGCCGAAACCTTCAAAAAATCACGACGCTTCATCTAAGGCATCTCCTTGTTGGGGAAAGTTTCCCTTCGTCACCGCTTGCGCTTGTCCGACCGCGCGTTTTTTCGCCTCTCAGCCGGTCGCTCTGGCCGGGGCGCTTTAACACGAATGTGAACTTCACCCAAACGCGACATAAGAATGAAAATCAGCGGAATCCCGGTGTTGGTAGCCCTTCTCGCGGGCGATTTTGCGAATCCGGGAATCAAACGATCCCCGGCAAATACACATTTTTAGCGGGCTTTTTTGATTTGGCGCCGGTCTCGCGGAGACATCTCCCGCCGCCGCGATGGTCGAACCGCACCCTGCGCGTCCGCTTCAACCAAAGTCGCATGAGACCGGCGGCCGCAGGCTCAGGCCGCCGCGATCGCTCCCTTGAGCTGGTCGCGAACCTTGGCGCCGATCGCGCGGTAGATCGCCGCATGCGGTCCGTCGGGTTCGCTGACCACCACCGGAGTGCCGGCATCAGAGGTCGTGCGAATCGCCATGTGCAGCGGGATTTCGCCGAGGAACGGCACGCCGAGCCGCTCCGCCTCGTGCCGCGCGCCGCCATGGCCGAAGATGTCGGAGCGCGTGCCACAGTGCGGGCACTGGAAATAGCTCATGTTCTCGACGATGCCGAGCACCGGCACATTGACCTTCGTGAACATCGCAAGACCCCGCCGCGCGTCGATCAGCGACAGATCCTGCGGCGTCGAAATGATGATCGCGCCCTTCAGCGGCACATTCTGCGCCAGCGTCAGCTGTGCATCGCCGGTGCCAGGCGGCATGTCGACGACGAGCACATCGAGCGTGCCCCAGGCGACATCGCGCAACATCTGCGTGATCGCGGACATGACCATCGGCCCGCGCCAGATCATCGCGGTGTCTTCCTCGACCAGGAAGCCGATCGACATCACGGCGAGCCCGAAGCGTTCGATCGGAATCATCTTCCGCTCGTCGTTGAGCTCGGGCTTCTCGCGGATGCCGGTCAGCCGCGGCACCGACGGTCCGTAGATATCGGCGTCCAGAAGGCCGACGCGCAAGCCGAGGTCACGCAGGCCAAGCGCGAGATTGAGCGCGGTGGTCGACTTGCCGACGCCGCCCTTGCCGGAGGCCACCGCGATAACGGCCGCAATGCCCGGTATCTCGGCCTGCCGCGCCATCGGCGAGCCGGCAGGATTGTGCGGCGGCCTGTGCGCAGCCACGGGCGGCACGCCCTGCCCGGGCCGGACCGGCCGCGGCGGCGCTGCACCGGCCTTGCGTTCGGCGGTGAGCGCAATCATTGCGCTCGCAACGCCGGGAAGCGCGCGAACGGCGCTTTCGGCCTGGGCGCGCACGCTCTCCCAGGCGCGGGCTTCGCCCGCATCGACATTGATGGACAGGAACACCTTGCCGTCACTCACCGTGATCGGCGACAGCACATCGGCATTGGTCAGCGCCACGCCACGCGGCGACCTGACGCCGGCCAAAGCCTGAAGAACCTGCTGCTGCGTCACGCTCAAAGCGCATCTCCTGACCAAATCCCGGATGCGATCCTTAGAGCCGTTCCGCCCAAAAGGCTACCTTGCGCCGACGTCGTCGTGCCGCTCCTGCGGCGCAACACCCCCGCCTTCCTTGGCGGCCTCGTAGTTCAGCTCGATCATGACGCCATTGGGGTCGTTGACAAAGATTTGCCAGAGATCGCCGCCCGGAACCTGCCGGGAGTCGAACGCCATCCCCTTGGATTGGAGGCGCTGTTTCATGCCGGCGAAACCCTCGCTGACGAAGGCGACGTGATGAACGACGCCGGAGTCGGGCTTCTGCGGCTCCTGGGTCTTCGAGATGTCGACCAGATGCACGACGGCCTTGCCCTCGCTGTACATCCACGCCCCTGGGAAGGCGAAATTGGGCCGGGCACCGTTCTCCAGGCCCAGAACGTCCTGGTAAAACCGGACCGTCTCGTCGAGATTCCGGGTCCGGATGTTGAAATGATCGAGCACGCCCACGCTGATGCCCATGCGGTAAACTCCCTTTTTTGTCAGGTTTGGTTGGCGCCCGATCCTAGCACAGAAGCGCCTTGCCGCGGCAAACGAAGCCGTTGCCCTTCATCCCCGAGGGGGTATGGTGCGCCCTTCTCCGAACAACGCCGTCCGGCCAGTCCAATGTCGCCGGCGAAACCCCAAGGTCCAAAAACAAGGTAGCAGATATGGCTAAAGTCGCTTTTCTCGGTCTCGGCGTGATGGGTTTTCCCATGGCGGGACACCTGGTGAAAAAAGGTGGCCACGAGGTGACGGTGTACAACCGCACCGCCGCGAAAGCGAAGGAATGGGCCGATAAGTTCGGCGGCAAAACCGCGCCGACCCCGAAGGCCGCTGCCGAAGGTCAGGATTTCGTGATGTGCTGCGTCGGCAACGACAACGACCTGCGTGCGGTCACGATCGGGCCTGACGGCGCGTTCGCCGGCGTGAAGAAAGGTGCGACCTTCGTCGATCACACCACCGCTTCCGCCGAGGTGGCGCGCGAGCTCGATGCCGCGGCGACCAAGGCCGGCTTCAAATTCGTCGACGCTCCCGTCTCCGGCGGCCAGGCCGGGGCGGAAAATGGCGTGCTGACCGTGATGTGCGGCGGAGCCGAGGACGCTTATGCGGCGGCCGAGCCCGTGATCGCCGCCTACGCGCGGATGTGCAAGCGCCTGGGACCGGCCGGCGCCGGCCAGCTCACCAAGATGGTCAATCAGATCTGCATCGCCGGCCTGGTGCAGGGCCTCTCCGAGGGCATCCATTTCGCCAAGAAGTCCGGCCTGGATGTCGCCGCCGTCATCGACACCATCTCGAAGGGCGCGGCCCAGTCCTGGCAGATGGAGAACCGCTACAAGACCATGAACGACGGCAAGTACGATTTCGGCTTCGCGGTCGAATGGATGCGCAAGGACCTCTCGATCTGCATCGCCGAGGCCCGCCGCAATGGAGCGAACCTGCCGGTGACCGCGCTGGTCGATCAGTTCTATTCGGAAGTCGAGAAAATGGGCGGCAAGCGCTGGGATACGTCGAGCCTGCTGGCGCGGCTGGATCGCTGATCCCGCGGAGGGCTGCCAAACGTTAATTTAATCTCGGGTTAACGAGATTCTTTAGCTATTTAAGGCAGCTCTTAAGGATTTGGCGGCACACATAGGCGATGCAAAAGGCCCGCGGGACGCGGGCGGGGTTTGTGTTGCTTGATGAGTAAACCCGCCGATAAGCCTGAGGTTGTCCAGCTTCCGGCCGAGCCGCCGGCTGCTGCGCCGGCGAGCAGCCGCCGGGCCGCTTCACAACGCGTACGCGAGGCGCGGGACAGGTTAACGTCAACCAGCGGAACCCGTCCCGCCTTCGACCGCGAATTGCTCCGCCAATACGCCCAGACGCGCATCTCGGCGTCCTATGTGGTGATGCTGCTCGTGGTTGCGACGGGCGTGCTGTTCGGTTTCTGGCTGCAGCCGATCTCGGCGGCGACCTGGACCTGCGCGGTGCTTTCCATCCATGCGGCGATCGTGCGAGCCTGCTTCCGCTTTTTGGCGGAACAGCCCTCGCTCGCCGCAACCCGCAGATGGCGCACTCGCTTCATCCTGCTCGACCTGCTGTATGGCATCTCGTGGATGGCGATCCTGGTGCATCCGGCGCTGGATACCGTTTCCGATACGCTGATGATGTTTTTGATGCTGCTCGTCATCGCGGTGTCGAGCATGCTGGCCGCCAATCTGCCGATCGCAGCACTCGCGGCGACCGTTCCGGTCACGGTTGCGATCTCGCTCAATTACGCGGTCAGCGGCAAGTTCGACAATTACGTGCTCGCCGCATTCGCGGTCGCGGCCGAAGGCTATTTCGCGCTGTTGGCCCACCGGCTGCATTCGACGACGCTTGCGACCCTCGAAGCGCGCGCGGAGAAGGATGCGCTGATCGGCGAACTCGAGCAGGCCAAATCGATTTCCGACGAGGCGCGCCATCGCGCGGAATCGGCCAACGTCGCGAAGTCACGCTTCCTCGCACAGATGAGCCATGAACTGCGCACGCCGCTGAACGCGATCCTCGGATTTTCCGAGGTGATGAAGAGCGAGATCTTCGGCGCGCATGCCGTGCCGGTCTACAAGGAATATTCGGCCGATATCCATAACTCAGGCGTCCATCTGTTGAATCTCATCAACGAGATCCTCGACCTGTCGCGCATCGAGGCTGGACGCTACGAACTCAATGAGGAAGCGGTCTCGCTGGTCAATGTGGTCGCCGACTGCCATCACCTGATGAAATTGCGTGCATCAAGCCGCGGCATCACCATTCACGAGGTTTTCGAGCAAGGCATGCCGCGCATCTGGGGCGACGAACGCGCCACGCGCCAGATCGTGCTCAATCTCCTGTCCAACTCGATCAAGTTCACCCCGCAGGGCGGCGAGATCTGGCTCAAGGTCGGCTGGACCGCCTCGGGCGGGCAGTATCTGAGCGTCAAGGATACCGGCTCCGGCATTCCCGAAAACGAAATCCCGATCGTGTTGGCATCGTTCGGCCAGGGCTCCAACTCGATCAAGTCCGCCGAACAGGGCGCGGGCCTCGGCCTGCCCATCGCCAAGAGCCTGATCGATCTGCATGGCGGTACGTTCACGTTGAAATCGAAACTGCGCATCGGCACCGAGGTGATCGTGACCTATCCACCAGAGCGGGTGATGTCGGCGCTGGCGCCGGTTTCCGAGGACTTCGCGCCGCCGCTGCAACCGGAAACCCAGACCGTAGCTGTGACCGACGAGAAGCATCGCCCACGTCACAGGCCAATCATGAGCGCCGGCACCGGATGACCAAAAACGCGCTTGCGCCGAGGCCGAAATACCCCTCACTCTCCCGCAAATGAGCAAAGAAACGCCGTGCGTCGCCGTCTGCATGATCGATCCCAGGAGCAGCCTCTGTTTCGGCTGCGGTCGTACGCTTCCCGAAATCGCGCGCTGGCATCGCATGGACAGCGCCGAACGCAACACCGTGATGGCGCTGCTGCCTCAGCGCATGGCGGACGCCGGGCTATCCCCGCCGGAACCTCACCGCAAATCGGATTGACCGTTGGCGCGGCCGTCGTCGGAGGTGCCCGATGATCCGCGCGCTGCTCATTACATTGCTGCTTGCGGCGACCGCCGCCCTGTCGTTCACCTACAGGGATCCCGAGGCCGTGGCGCGCGCCAGCGACAATGTCGCGACGATGTTGCGCGATCGCGCCTCCTCAAAAGCACGTGCGGTGCAGATTGCCCGTGGCCAGGGCGGCGAGTTTGCGCTGCGTGCCCGGATCAACGGCGCTACGGCGCCGATGGTTATCGATACCGGCGCGACCTCGGTGGTGTTGACATACGAGACCGCCAAAGCCGCGGGGCTGCCACTCGAATTGCTGGACTACAACGTCGATGTCGAGACGGCCGGCGGTCGCACCAAGGCTGCCCGGCTGACGCTCGATCGCCTTGCGATCGGCAAACTGGTCGAACGTTCGGTGCCGGCGCTCGTGGTGCCGCACGGACAGATGAAGACCAACCTGCTCGGCATGAGCTTCCTCGATCGGCTCGAACGCTGGGAAGTCCGCCCCGACCGTCTCGTGCTGCACGGCTATCCCTGAACGCTGCGCGTCGGCGAGACGCAGCGCGGACCAGGCTAAAGTCCGGCTCCCTTGGCGATGGCGTCCGCGAAGGAGCGGTCGACGATCTCGGAGGCGACAAGCTTGCGCTGGATCAGACCCGCACGAACGTAGAGATCGATCGTCTTCTGCTCGTCAGCCACCACGGCGTCGTCGATCGAGGTAACGCGGATGTTGGCGCGCTTCAGCCAATTCATCGCGACCGCCGGCGGGATATTCATCAGCGTGGCCCAGGTCTCGGCGTAACTCTCGACATGATCCAGCGACCAGGCGCGTGCGGCGGTCAGGCGGCGCGCGAAATCCTCCAGTGCCTCGCGCTTCTCCTTGATCGCCGCGGGGGTTGCGACCTGAAAGCTCAGCCCCGGCGTCAGGCCTTCGCCAGTGATGATCCGGCGCGCCTTGAACAGGACTTCCTCCTGGCTGACATAGGGTTCCCAGGTCGCCCAGGCATCGACGGAACCCTGCATATAGGCGATCTTCGCATCCGGTGGCGCGAGGAACACGATCTGCACATCGCTGGTGCTCCATCCCCTGGATTCCAGCGCGGCGAGAACGAGCTGATGACCGATCGATCCGCGCCCGGTCGCAATCTTCCTGCCGCGTAGATCGTCGAAGCTCTTGATTGCAGATGTCTCGGGAGCGAGGACAGCGAGCCCTTCCCTGGACTGCCGGATCGCAGCGATCGCCTTGACCGGAACATTCGACGCCACAGCGAAGGTGAACGGCGCATCCCCCACGAGGCCGGTTTCGATGGCGCCCGCCCCGAGCGCCTCCAGCAGCGGCGCTGCGGCGGAAAACTCCTTCCACTCGATCCGGTAAGGGACTTCCTTCAGGACTCCAGCCGCCTCCATGACCGCCCGCGAATTGCCCTTCTGATCGCCGACGCGCAAGGTGACCTGCGCGGTCGCGGGCGCGACCAAGCCAAGCAGAAGGGCCGCAACGAACAACAAGACGCTTCATTCCGCCGCCTCGCCCCGAGCTTCCTGTCGCGCGGCGATCAACCGCCGCGTCAGCGGGATCAGCTCGCGGCCATATTCGATCGCGTCGATCAGCGGATCGAAACCCCGGATCAGGAAATGGCTGATGCCGAGATCATAATAATCGCCGAACACCTCGGCGACCTGCTCCGGCGTTCCGACCAGCGCGGTGGTGTTGCTGTTGGCGCCGGTCAATTTCGCGATCGCGGTCCACAACCGCTTGTCGACGCGCGTGCCTTGATCGGCGAGCGCCAGGAGCCGCCGCGCACCGGCGGTGGCATGACCATCGGCAGGCTTGCGATAGCCGGTCTGGTCCTGCAACGCGGTCGCACGTTCCAGAATGTCTTGCGCTTTCGCCCAGGCCTTCTCCTCGGTGTCGGCGATAATCGGCCGGACCGACAGGCTGAAGCGCGGGGCCTGTCGGCCGTGCTTCGCCGCCGCCGCCCGCACGCGGGCCGTCTGCTCTCGCACCTGCGCGTAGGATTCGCCCCACAGCGCGAACGTATCGGCGTGCTTGCCGGCGACCTCGATCGCCGCGTCCGACGCCCCGCCGAAATAAATGCGGATGCCCGCAGGGCGATACGGCTTGACCTGCGAGAAAGCATTCTCGAGCCGATAATGCTTGCCGCTGTAGCTGAACGGCTTGTCGCTGGTCCACTCGGCGCGCACAATGTCCAGAAACTCGCTGGTCCTGGCATAGCGCTCGTCCTTGTCGTCGAGCGTGTTGCCGTCCTGCCGCAACTCCGTGGCGTTGCCGCCGGTGATGACATGCAGCGCGACGCGTCCTTTCGAGAACTGATCGAGCACCGCGAATTGCCGCGCCAACAGGGTCGGTGCGGTGAAACCCGGCCGTTGCGCGATCAACACGTTGAGCCGGCCGGTCACGCCCAGCACGTGCTGGGCAACCTGTAGACTGTCGGGCGTGGTGGAATGGAACGCAAGTAGCGCACGATCGAATCCGGCATTCTCATGCGCCTTTGCAACGGTCTCTATGTGCAGTGGATCGAGTACCGGCCCCGTGCGCACGATGGTTTCGGATGAGTTGTTGTTTGAGATGTAACCGATGAACTCGATGGACATTCCGCCCGGATCTCCCCGTCACTTCGAAACCAAGAGAAAATGATGGGGAGCAAACCAGGTAGCGTCAATGAAATTGAATTTCGAATGTGACGCCTGCGCGAATGATTACGTCCATCCGCACTGTCATCGACGACGAAAGGCTTCTGCCGGGTTCAATCTTCCAGCATCAACTGCATGAAGATCAAGTCGAGCCATCGATCGAACTTTCGGCCGACCGACCTGAGATGACCGACTTGCGCGAAGCCAAGCCGCGCATGCAGCCGCAGCGACGCTTCGTTAGCTGCCTCTATGCCCGCGA
The DNA here is from genome assembly GCA_963786015.1 of uncultured Alphaproteobacteria bacterium. Classification (GTDB taxonomy): domain Bacteria; phylum Pseudomonadota; class Alphaproteobacteria; order Rhizobiales; family Xanthobacteraceae; genus Bradyrhizobium. The sequence continues at coordinate 26,021 of CAWAXO010000028.1, forward strand.
CCATGACATGTTTGTTCATTGCGCGAGCGCGCGAGATCAATCGCACCATCAAGGCATGGCCGACGCCAAGCTTTCGGGAAGAGCCGTCAACATAGACGGAATGTTCGACCGTATGGCGATAGCCATCCCACTGCCGGAATGCTCCGAAAGACGCGTAGCCGAGGACGTTGGACCGTCTAATGCGACCACGACCGGATAGCCGGACGCTTGACGCTCGTTCAGCCACGCAATCCGTGATTCAAGGCTGGAAGGTTGATCGTTCCATATTGCCGTCGTGTGACATGACCGCGTCATTGTAAATTCGCAGGATCCCTGCAGCATCAGCCTCGCAAGCGTCGCGTATCTCCATTGCTTCCCCCGATCGCACGCGACAGCTACGTCACGCGAAGAGTACGGGAGAGTATCGTATCGTTGAACCGTCTCGCAACATGGAGCGATCTACGACGCCAAGGAATGTCCCGTTCACGGATGCATAATAGCTGGTAAGGCGCTAGACTATGCTGCCATCGAAGCTGCGGCACGATCCTCGACCAGTTCGACCGCATCGCGCAGCACGTTCACGCCCGCACCCGGCTTGACGCCGTTTTCGGCAAGGTGACGGCGGAACGCCCGTGCACCGGGCACACGGTGGAAGGCGCCGACGAAATGTCGCGTCATCGCGTGCAAGCGCGTGCCCTGCGCAAGCTCGCGTTCGATATAGGGCGTCATCGCTTCGAACGCGTCCCTCATGCGCAGATGCGGCGCGGCTTCGCCGAAGATTTCGGGATCGACCGCGAGCAATCGCCAAGGCTCTTGATAGGCCGCGCGCCCCAGCATCACGCCATCGACATGGGCCAGGTGCTGCTTCGCCTCTTCGAGGCCACTGATCCCGCCATTGATGATGACAGGCACGTTCGGCAACGCCGCCTTGAGCCGATAGACTCGATCGTAGTCAAGCGGCGGGATGTCGCGATTTTCCTTCGGCGACAGACCCTTGAGCCAAGCTTTGCGGGCATGAACGATGATGGCGTCGGCGCCGGCGGCGACGATCCCATGCGCGAGTGTGTCCAGCGCGACTTCCGGATCCTGATCGTCGATGCCGATGCGGCACTTCACCGTCACCGGGATATCGACCGCGCGCTTCATGGCGTCCACGCAAGCCGCCACGCGCGCCGGCTCCGCCATCAGGCACGCGCCGAAGCGACCATCCCTCACCCGGTCCGACGGACAGCCAACATTGAGATTGATCTCGTCATATCCGAAATCCGCTCCGATCCTGGCCGCGGTCGCGAGGTCGCCGGGATCAGACCCGCCAAGCTGAAGCGCGACGGGATGCTCACTTCGATCAAAAGAGAGTAGCCGCGGACGATCGCCATGAATGACCGCGCCGGTCGTCAGCATCTCCGTGTACAGCAGCGCGCGGCGCGTCAATTGACGATGGAAGACACGGCAATGCCGATCGGTCCAGTC
>CAWAXO010000029.1:0-98849 GCA_963786015.1 uncultured Alphaproteobacteria bacterium
CAGTTAAACGCGAGGACCCAAAGTCACTAGCAACCACACCTGTCGTCCCTGCGCACGCAGGGACCCATACCGCGTGATATTTGTTGTCGGAAAGAAAAGTTGTCCCGCCGTTGGTGCCACAAACTCCACCCTGTGGTTATGGGTCCCTGCGTGCGCAGGGACGACGTGGTAAGAGTGTGGCTGCGTGGTTCGAGACGCGCGGCGTTCACCACGCATTGCGCAGCCCTTCACGTCGAGAGCTAAACCGCCGGCACGATCTTGCCGGGGTTGAAGATGTTCTGCGGATCGAGCGCTTTCTTCAGCGCGCGCATCGCATCGAGCGCCTCGGGGCCGAGCTCGGCCTTCAGATATTTCTGCTTGCCCTGGCCGATGCCGTGCTCGCCGGTGCAGGTGCCGCCCATGGCCTGCGCCCGTTCGACCAGCCGATGCATGAAGTCCTCACCGCGCGCCATCTCGTCGGGGTCGTCGACATCGCAGATCAGCGAGCAGTGGAAATTGCCGTCGCCGACATGGCCGACGATCGGCGACTGCAGCCTCAGCCGCGCCAAGTCCTCCTCGGTCTCGGTGACGCAATCGGCAAGCCGCGAAATCGGCACGCAGACATCGGTTGCGACCACGCCCGCGCCGGGGCGCAGCGCCTTTACCGACCAGTAGGCATCGTGGCGCGCCTGCCAGAGCTTTGTGCGGTCCTCCGGCATTGTGGTCCAGGTGAAATCGCCACCGCCGCATTCGCTGGCGATCTCGCCGAAATTCTTCGATTGCTCGGCGACCTCGGCCGCGCTGCCGTGGAACTCCAGCAGCAGCAGCGGGGTCTCCGGCAAGCTTAGTTTTGAATAGGCATTGCAGGCCTTCACCTGCGCCGCGTTCAACAGCTCGATCCGCGCCAACGGAATTCCGGTCTGGATCGCGAGGATCGTGGCCTGGCAGGCGCCGCCGACGGTTTCGAAGGAACAGGCCGCGGCCGCGATGGTCTCGGGAATGCCGCGCAGGCGCATGGTCAGTTCCGCGATGATGCCGAGCGTGCCCTCGGCGCCGATGAAGAGGTGCGTCAGATCGTAGCCGGCGGATGACTTCTTCGCCCGTGTGCCGGTCTTGATGATCTCGCCATCGCCGCGCACGACTTTGAGCGCCAATATGTTCTCGCGTATCGTGCCGTAGCGCACCGCATTGGTGCCGGAGGCGCGCGTCGAGGCCATGCCGCCGAGTGAGGCATCGGCACCGGGATCGATCGGGAAGAACAGGCCCTGGTCGCGCAGATACTCGTTCAGCGCCTTGCGGGTAACGCCGGGCTGGATCACGCAGTCGAGGTCCTCGGCGTGGACTTCAAGTACGTTGTTCATGTCACGCAGGTCGATGCAGACGCCGCCGGCCGGCGCGTTGACCTGACCTTCCAGTGATGTGCCGGTGCCGAACGCGATCACTGGTACGCCGTTTTTCGCGCAGATGCGGACGACGTCCTGGATGTCGGCGGTCTCCTGCGCCATCACCACCGCGTCCGGCGGCTGCGGTGCCAGCCAGGTGGTGGTATGGGCGTGCTGGTCGCGTACCGCCTGCGAGGTCACCAGCCGGTTGCCGAACCGCGCGGCGAGCGCCTCCAGTGCGCGCGACAGCGCCTGCGGCTCCGGCCGCTTCAAATTGTTGATGGTTGTTGCTGCCACGGAACAGTCCCTCAAGCTCTTCGCGACCGTGTCAAAGGTTATATAACGGGTCAATAGTTGATGGGTCGAACCGACGGAACTGCAGGCATGACGGATACCGCATCGCGAGAGGACAGGCTGCTGAGGCCCACGCCCTTTTTGTCCTCGGTCATGCAGATCGAGCCGCAATGGATCGACTACAACGGCCACCTGAATATGGCCTATTACAACGTGATGTTCGACCGCGCCATCGACCAGATGTGGCTCGGGCTCGGAATCGGACCGGGCTACATGAAGGAGCGGCACGGCTCGTCATTTACCGCCGAATGCCACGTGCGGTATCTGCGCGAGATCCATCTGGGCGATCCCGTGCAGATCTCGATCATCCTGGTCGGCGCCGATGAGAAGCGGCTGCACACTTTCGAGGAGCTGCGGCACGCCACCGAAGGCTGGCTGTCGGCGACCTCGGAGAACATGACGATGCATATCGACATGAATGCGCGCAAGGTCGCGCCGTTTCCGCCGGACATCCGCGCGCGCATCAAGGCGGTTGCGGACGCGCATGCGGCAATCCCTCGCCCCGACGGCGTCGGACGCAGGATCGAGATGCCGGCGAAATCGAAATAGCTGGCGAAACTAATCCGGCAGGCCCAGCTCCGACAGCGCGCCGACCACGAGATCGCGGTAGGTCTGCGGCAGCGGCGGCATGCAGACGCGCACTTTCGACACCGTCAGACCCGGATGGCCCGCACGCAATGCGGCGAGGCTTTGCTTGGCCGCGGGCCTCGCACCTGTCAGCAGATAGGCCGGGCACAGTGTCCGGTGCATCCAGACGGCGGACGGATGCTCGTTGACGGCGCGCTGCTGCCAGTGCGCGGCCTCGGCATATTGGCCCGCCTTGAAATGCGCGCAGCCCATTCCGGCCATGCTGTTGAAGGCGAGTGAATCCTCCGGCGCGAGATCGAGCGCGATCTTGAAGCGTTCGATCGCGGTTTCCGCGTCACCCCGATAGACATCCAGCCAGCCGCTCCGGCTCCAGGCCCAGGCGCAACCGCCATCGATCGCGAGCGCCTGGCCGACGACATGCGTGGCGGCAGCGAACTCCTCGAGCAAGGTCAGCGCATTGCCGAGCACCGCGAGCGTGGTGGAATTGCCCGCGAGCCGTTGCGCCTTGCGCGCAAGCTCGAGACCCCGCACTCGTTCCACCATCGGATCGGCGGACAGATGATAGACGATCCGCTGCGCATAGGCCCATGCGGCCAGCGCGGTCGCAAGCGGCGAGTCCGGATCGAGATCGAGCGCACGTTCCAGCAGATCGAGCGCGCGGGCGTTTCCATCCGCGTCGAGCGACAGCACGCCCGGCATCGCCCGGAGCGCCAGATCATGCGGGCTGAGCGTGCCGTCCGGCTTCGATCGCGCATGTTCGATTTCGGCGCGGCGCAAGGTGGGCGTCAGACCGGCCACGATCCGCGACGCCAGCCGCTCATGAAATGCCGAGCCCCCGTTCAGCACCCCCTCGGACCGATGCGCCCAAAGCTGCCGGCCGCTTTCCTGGTCGGTGAGATGAAGCAGCAGCCGCTTGTGCGCGCCGGACTGCCGGATCTCGGCCTGCATGCTGTAGCGCGCAAACCGCGCCTGCCGCGTGACGGAAAGGCCGGCGCGCGTCAACGCAGTGGCGAGGTCGTCCGAGAGGCTGTCGGCCAACGCGCGGTGATCGGCGCAGGCGGTGAACGCGCCGAGCGAAACGGCCGGACGGTCGCGCGAGCGCACCAGCACGGTCAGCCGCGACGCAAGCTCCTTGGCGAACCGGGCCTGACGCTTCAGGGTGGAAGACGGGCTTTCGCGATAATCGCGGCGATAGTCGGCGGAGAAACGGCCGAGATGCGGGAAACCGCACCGCAGCGCCACGTCGCTTACGCGTCCGCCCCCCGCACCCCGCAACAGCTCGTAGCGCGCCTGCTCCAGGCCGATCTCCTGCCAGACCGCGTGCGGGGATTTGCCGAGGAAGCGCATGAACTGGCGCTGCAACGTCCGTGGCGAGACCTGCGCCACCGCCGCAAGCCGGGCTAAGCTCCAGCGATGTCCGACATTGGCACGCATGGTCTCGACCGCACGGCGAACGCCGTCGGGCAGCGAGGGAGACGACAGCATGTCCTCGAACGGCATCGGTTTGGCAGGCTCCTTTCGCGATCGTCGTTCGGCAGACCGTTTAGCGCAGTTTGCGGCGGCTAATATGTTGTCTAGGTCACATCGAAAACGTTCACGATCCGGATAGCTGTCGCAATCTGGATAGGCGGTCTGCGCCGGCGGCCCTACCCACATTCGCCGACTCATCGCGCGGCGGCGGCATCAGTCGTTCCGGCGCCACGCATTGACAACTACGAGCATGGGAAAGGAACGATCATGACCGCAACTGCCACTATCCAGGCAAGTTCGCCCGATTTCGACGCATTGAAAGCCCGCCAGCACGGCGCCTGGTCATCAGGGGACTATGCCATCGTCGGCACCACCTTGCAGATCGTCGGCGAGGAATTGTGCGAATCCCTCGACGTTCGCGCCGGCCAGAGCGTGCTCGACGTCGCGGCCGGCAACGGCAACGCGACGCTCGCCGCGGCCCGCCGCTGGTGCGACGTTATGTCCACCGATTACGTGCCCTCGCTGCTGGAGCGCGGCAAGGCGCGCGCGGCCGCCGACGGCTTCTCAGTCCGGTTCAAGGAGGCCGATGCCGAGGCCCTGCCCCTTCGCCGACGCGAGCTTCGATACCGTTGTCTCGACGTTCGGCGTGATGTTCACGCCGAACCAGGACGTGGCGGCGAGCGAGCTCGTCCGCGTCTGCAAGAGCGGCGGCAAGATCGGGCTCGCCAACTGGACGCCGGCGGGCTTCATCGGCCAGGTTTTCAAGACACTCGGCGGCTACCTGCCGCCGCCGGCCGGCGCGAAATCCCCCGCGCTCTGGGGCACGAAGGCGCGGCTCGACGAGATGTTCGCGGCATCGGCTGCGGACATCAAGCTGACGTCGAAGCATTTCGTGTTTCGCTACCGCTCGCCGGAGCACTTCCTCGACATCTTCCGTAGCTATTACGGCCCGGTGCTGAAGGCGTTCGCAGCGCTCGACACTGCCAAGCAGGACGGACTGCAGCGCGATCTTCTGGCGCTGATCGCAACGATGAACCGTTCCGGCGACGGCACGATGGTGCTGCCCAGCGAATATCTTGAAGTGATCGTTTCCAAGCGCTGAAAAAATTCACCGAGAAACGAATGGAGCCGGCGATCCGAACCGGCTTCATTCATGCAAGGGGAGCGGCCTTGCAGAACTTCTGCTCGGCAGATTTCGGGATCGCATGTCCATATCCGCGTGCGAGGTCCACATGCCAGTCCGTACGGGTCCTGTTCTGTTTCTGGAGTGATGCAACGTGATCAACGATCGCCGCGGCCGCATCGATTACGACGAAACCGGCCAAGCGCCAACCCACGCGCCGACCATTGTTCTGGTGCCGGGATCCTGCAGCACCGGCGCCGCCTGGCGGCCGGTGATGTCGCACTGGAAGGACAAATTCCGCTGCGTCACGACCAGCCTTCTCGGCTATGGCGGCACCGCCGAGCGCCGCACGCCCGACAAGACCGACATTGCGCTGGAAGCGGAGATCATCGAAGCGGTCATTGCCCGCGCCGCGGCGCCGGTCCATTTGATCGGCCACTCCTTCGGCGGCATTGGCGGCGCTCGCCGTCGCACTTGCGCCATCCGCATCTGCTGCGCAGCCTGACGATCCTGGAAGCGCCTTGTCCGGAGATCCTGCGTCATGCGCAGGAGGACGCGCATTATCGCGCCTTTCGCAACATGACGACGACCTACTTCGCCGCCTTCCAGACACGCCAGCCCAATGCGATCGAGCGGATGGTCGATTTTTATGGTGGGCTCGGCACCTTCGCCGGATGGCCGCAGCGCGTGCGCGACTATGCGGTCGAAACCACCGGGGTCAACCTGCTGGATTGGGCAAGCGCATACGGATTCGCGTTGACGCCGTCACTGCTGCAAGAAGGTCGTCACGCCGACGCTGGTGATGTGGGGCGAGAAAAGCCACCCTGCGGTCAGATGCGCAAATGAACTGGTGGGACGGTCGATTCCGGGAGCGAGCCTTGCGATCGTTCCCGGTGCCGCGCATTTCATGATCGCGACCCATGCCAAGCGATGTGGCCGGCTTGGTCGCGCCACACCTGGACCAGGCGATGGCCCAGGTCTGATACCGCGATCTGTGATGCCGTGTTCATCGTGCGCCGGGGGGCCTATACGCGGCGTCCGCGCGAGACGCTGACCACGGCCGAGACCAGGAACAGCACGATCGCGATGAAGAAGATGATCTTGGCGATTTCGATGGACGCGCCCGCGATACCGCCGAAACCGAGGATACCGGCGACGAGAGCGATAATCAGGAAGGTGACGACCCAGCCTAACATGACATGACCTCTGTTTAAGTTTGCCTCTGCCTGAGCTTCGATCGGAGCGATCAGCGCTCCGCTGCTCAAACAATTCGCGCCCGGGAACAATGGTTCCAAGACGTCAGGAGGCGAAAAATTGCAGCCCGCAGGGAACAAAATCCGGACTTTTCGCCCGCTTATTCGGCGCGCGCGGCCCCGCGATAAGTCTGTAAAACCCGCTTGCCACCCCCTATATGGCAGTCAACCCTGCTAAGAAGGCTCAACTTCGCCGCCCCGCGATGCCATCGTTGCGGGTGAGATCTGATTCGCATGACCGAGCCGAACCGACTGAGCCATCACGGCGTCCCCGATCACCAGCCCGCCTCCGGCGGCATTGCTGCGCGCGCCCGCGCGGCGGCTGCGCCACGCTATCTCGACGGCCTCAATCCCGAGCAGCGCGAGGCGGTGGAGACGCTGGATGGACCGGTGCTCGTGCTGGCCGGCGCCGGCACCGGCAAGACGCGCGTCTTGACCACGCGCATCGCCCACATCCTGAGCCAGGGCCGCGCCCGGCCGAATGAAATCCTCTCCGTGACCTTCACCAACAAGGCGGCGCGCGAGATGAAGGTCAGGCTCGGCCAGATGCTCGGCCAGGCCGTCGAGGGCATGCCGTGGCTCGGCACCTTCCACTCCATCGGCGGACGCATCCTGCGCTTTCATGCCGAGATGGCGCAGCTCAAGTCCAACTTCACCGTGCTCGATGTCGACGACCAGGTCCGGCTGTTGAAGCAGCTTCTGCAGGCGGAGGACATCGACGACAAGCGCTGGCCGGCGCGCATGCTCGCAGGCCTGATCGACGGCTGGAAGAATCGCGGCCTTCGGCCCGTCGCAGGTGCCGGCGGGCGAGGCCGCCGTGTTCGCCAACGGCAAGGGCGGCAAGCTCTATGCGAGCTATCAGGAGCGGCTGAAAATCCTCAACGCCGCCGATTTCGGCGATCTGCTGCTGGAGAACATCCGCATCTTCCGTGAGCATCCCGACGTGCTCCGGCAATATCAGCATCGCTTCAAGTTCATCCTGGTCGACGAATATCAAGACACCAACGTCGCGCAGTATCTGTGGCTGCGGCTGTTGTCGCAGACGCCGGGTTCTCGCCACCTCGCCCCGTTTGCGGGGAGAGGTCGATGCGCCACCGACCCCCGTCATTCCGGGGCGGCTCGAAGAGCCGAACCTCGATGGAGATTGCGCATCGGGGACTCTCGAGATTCCGGGCTCTGCGCCTGCAGCGCGTCCCGGAATGACGGAGACAACCTCCGCCCTCCCCGCAGACCCCCACCAAGAACATCTGCTGCGTCGGCGACGACGATCAGTCGATCTATGGCTGGCGCGGCGCGGAGGTCGACAACATCCTGCGCTTCGAGCACGATTTTCCCGGCGCGAAGGTCATTCGTCTCGAGCGCAACTACCGCTCCACCGGCCATATCCTCGCCGCCGCGTCCTATCTGATCGCGCACAATGAAGGCCGGCTCGGCAAGACGCTGCGCACCGAGGATGTCGAGGGCGAGAAGGTCACCGTCACCGGCGCCTGGGACTCCGAAGAGGAAGCCCGCGCGATCGGCGAGGAGATCGAGGAGCTGCAGCGCAGGGGCGACCGGCTCAACGAAGTCGCGATCCTGGTGCGCGCGTCCTACCAGATGCGCGAATTCGAAGACCGTTTCGTCACGCTCGGCCTGCCCTATCGCGTGATCGGCGGCCCGAGGTTCTATGAGCGCGCGGAAATCCGCGACGCGCTGGCCTATTTGCGCGTCATCAACTCGCCGGCCGACGATCTCGCCTTCGAGCGCATCGTCAATGTGCCCAAGCGCGGGCTCGGCGATGCCACCGTGCAACTGCTGCACGATCATGCAAGGAAGCGCCGCATTCCGCTGTTCGAGGCCGCGCGCGCGATCGTCGACACCGACGAGCTGAAGCCGAAGGCGCGCGGAAGCCTGCGCGAGGTCGTGCTGCAATTCGACCGCTGGCGCGTGCAGCGCGAGGTCACCGCGCATACCGAGCTTGCCGAAATCGTGCTGGACGAGAGCGGCTACACCGAGATGTGGCAGAAGGACCGCTCGGCGGACGCGGCCGGCCGGCTCGACAACTTGAAGGAACTGATACGCTCGATGGAGGAGTTCGAGAACCTGCAGGGCTTCCTCGAACATATCGCGCTGGTGATGGATCGCGACAGCGGGGCCGAGGACGATGCGGTGTCGCTGATGACGCTGCATTCGGCCAAGGGACTGGAGTTCGACAACGTGTTCCTGCCGGGCTGGGAGGAAGGCCTGCTTCCGAGCCAGCGCACGCTCGACGAACAAGGCCGCGCCGGGCTCGAGGAAGAACGCCGCCTCGCCCATGTCGGCCTCACCCGCGCCCGCCGCCGCGCAAAGCTCTATTTCGCCACCAACCGCCGCATTCACGGCACCTGGACCACCACGATCCCCTCGCGCTTCCTCGACGAATTGCCTGCGGACAGTGTCGAGATCACGGAATCCAAGGGCGGCTCGGGCTGGGGCGGCGCCGGCGGCTATGGCCCCTCGCGCTTCGACAATGTGGAGTCCTTCGGCTCCAGCTACTCGACGCCGGGCTGGCAGCGCGCGCAGGCCAATCGCGCGCGGGGCCGCAGCGGACAGGCGCGCGGCGGTTTCGACGAGGAGCAGTCGTCCTATGCCGCACGCGACGAGTTCGGCGGCTTCGCCCGCAAGAAACGCGCGCCGCTGACCATCGAGGGCGAACTGGTGGCAAAATCCACCGGCACGGTTTCCGAATTCTCGCTCGACGATCGCGTGTTCCACCAGAAGTTCGGCTATGGCCATGTGGTGAAGATCGACGGCAACAAGCTCACGATTGCCTTCGAGAAGGCCGGCGAGAAGAAAGTGGTCGATAGTTTCGTGGAGCGGGTGTAGGCACTGCTGCACCATGACACCATCGATCCCCGCGCTGACGATCCGGCCCGCGCGGCCGGAGGAGTATGAAACCCTCGGCAAAATGCTGGTTTCGGCCTATGTGGCCCTGCCGGGGATGCCTGCCCGCACCGACGTCTCCGCCCCCGAAGTCTCCAACTATTATGACAGGCTTGCGAATGTCGGCGGCCGTGCGGCGTTGCCGGGGCTGACGGTGTTTGTCGCCGAGAGCGAAGACGGCAGGCTCGCCGCCAGCATCGATTTCATCGCCGACATGAGCCAGTATGGAGCTGACGGCCCGGTTTCGAAACTGACGGATGCCGCTGCGGTCCGGCTGCTCGCCGTCGATGATGCGTTCCGCGGCCGTAACATCGGCAGGACGTTGACCTGCTTCTGCATCGACCGGGCCCGAGGGCTCGGCAAGACGCGATTGGTGCTTCACACCACAAAACTGATGCAGGCGGCCTGGACGATCTATGAGCGGCTCGGCTTCGTCCGTTATCCGGAGATCGATTTCCGGCAAGCCGGCATCGACGTCCATGGCTTTCAGCTCGGCCTCTCCGGCGAGCACCGCTGCGGCCTCTTGAGCGGCCCAACCGCAACTCCGCCATCGTGGGACTTGACCGCTTGGGACTTCATCGTATCAGATGAGGCCATGCTCCGGGGTCGTTCTGTTTTATTCTTTGTTTTACTCATCGCGCCGACATTCGCTACGGCCGAAACGATGAGCTTTGCCGATTCCACGGCATTGCTCGGCCAGAGCTGCGCCGCGGAGATCGACGCCAACTGCCGCGGCGTCAATCTGGATTCGAACCGGCTCAAGGAATGCCTGTCGCGCAACCGTGACGCGCTGTCTCCGGCCTGCGCATCCAATTATCTGAAGATCTTCGATGCGATCCAGAAGCGGATCGCAGCGCGCGTCACGGTCGCCAACGCCTGCACGCGGGAAATCGTCAAATTGTGCGGCGGCTCGACCAAGGAAACCAGCAAATCGATTCCATGCCTGACCACCGCGCAGGGGGTCAGCCCACGATGCACCCAGGCCATGGACGACGCGGGGTATCGATGAGCCGATCCGCGAAAAGCAGCCGGCATCGCGCGGCCCTTCTGTCGCTGTTGGGCATGCTCGCGCTGCTTGCATCCAACACGGCTTCGCGCAGCGAGACCTCGTTCTCGCGCGACGACATCGTCAACCAGCTCAGCCGCTTCGACAGCGCACCCGAGCTCGACCTTCCGGCCTTGAAGCAGAAAACGCTCGAGCGATCGCGGATTCGCTCGCGCACCGAGCCCGAGGCCTCGAAGCGGCCGCCGATCGCGCCGGAGCTGTCCAGCCTGCCCGGCTTCAATGTCGACATCCAGTTCGATACCGACACGCCGATCGTGCGGCCGGAATCCTATCAAACGCTGGGGCGGATCGCGGACGCGCTGGTGAATGCGAAGCTGTTGCCCTACAGCTTCCTGATCGTCGGCCACACCGAGGCGAACGGCAGGCGCGAGGCCAATGTGATCCTGAGCCAGCGCCGCGCAGACGCGATCCGCGACATCATGACCAACACGTTCAAGATCTCGGCCAAGCGCATTCAGGCGATCGGGCTCGGCGAAGAGCAGTTGCTCGACTCCGCGCATCCGACCGCGGCCACCAACCGGCAGGTTCAGATCCTGACGGTTGCGAAGATGCCGGAGCAGAGCGAGCAGCCGCCTCCGGCCACGACAAGCGCGCCGGCGCCCGCGAAGAAGAAATCGGCCAAAAAAAGATAGCCGGCCGTTTTCTGCGAGGTAGCTGCCGCAACCGGCGCATCGGCCTGACGAAGAAAAATCTTCTAAAAAAAGCTATCCGACAGCGCTCCTGACGATTGCGTAATCCGTTCAGCGTACATAAATCGTCGGTTCCCTGCCCCGGCGCGCGTGCGCGCCCATTTCCTGCATCAGCCCTCGATCGATCAGGCCCGCAATGTCATCCATCATTTCCGTCGCCAATCTGTCGAAAGCCTATGATTCCGGTTTCAAGGCGCTGAACAACATCAATCTCGACATCAACCGCGGCGAGATCTTCGCACTGCTCGGTCCGAACGGGGCCGGCAAGACCACGCTGATCAGCATCATCTGCGGCATCACCAATCTCAGCACCGGCACGCGTCACCGTCGGCGGCCATGACATCAACGGTGACTACCGCGCCGCGCGCTCGCTGATCGGGCTGGTGCCGCAGGAATTGCACACGGACGCGTTCGAGACGGTCTGGGGGACCGTCAGCTTCAGCCGCGGCCTGTTCGGCAAGCCGAAAAATCCGGCGCATATCGAAAAGGTCCTGAAGGACCTTTCGCTCTGGGACAAGAAGGATTCCAAGATCGTCACGCTGTCCGGCGGCATGAAGCGGCGCGTGATGATTGCGAAGGCGCTGTCGCACGAGCCGAACATCCTGTTCCTGGACGAGCCGACCGCCGGTGTCGACGTCGAGCTGCGCAAGGGCATGTGGGACGTGGTACGGCGGCTTCAGTCATCCGGAGTCACCATCATCCTGACCACGCATTACATCGGGGAAGCCGAGGAGATGGCCGACCGGATCGGCGTCATCAACCGGGGCGAGATCATCCTGGTCGAGGACAAGGCGCGTCTGATGCAGAAGCTCGGCAGGAAGCGGCTGACGCTGCATCTGCAGGGCAGACTGGACGCCGTTCCGGAAGCGCTCACGCCCTATCATCTCAAGCTCTACGACGAGGGCCGTGAGCTCGTCTACGACTACGACACCAAGGGCGAACGCACCGGCATCACCAGCCTGCTCGGCGATCTGCGCTCGGCCGGCATCAAATTCTCCGACCTCGAGACCACGCAATCCTCGCTCGAGGACATCTTCGTGAGCCTGGTGAAAGCGCCATGAATTTCCGTGCGATCCGAGCCATCTACAACTTCGAAATGGCCCGCACCTGGCGCACGCTGCTGCAGAGCATCGTCTCGCCCGTGGTCTCGACCTCGCTCTATTTCGTGGTGTTCGGCGCGGCGATCGGCTCGCGCATCAGCCAGGTCGAAGGCATCAGCTACGGCACCTTCATCGTGCCCGGCCTCGTGATGCTGTCGGTGCTCACGCAAAGCATCACCAATGCGTCGTTTGGAATCTACTTTCCGAAATTCGTCGGCACCATCTATGAAATCCTCTCCGCGCCGGTGTCCTATGTCGAGATCGTGCTCGGCTATGTCGGCGCGGCGGCGACGAAATCGATCGTGCTCGGGCTGATCATCCTGGCCACCGCCGGACTGTTCGTGCCGCTGCACATCCATCATCCGGTCTGGATGGTCCTGTTCCTGGTGATGACGGCCGTCACCTTCAGCCTGTTCGGTTTCATCATCGGCATCTGGGCCGACGGCTTCGAGAAGCTGCAGATGATCCCGATGCTCGTGGTGATGCCTCTGACCTTCCTCGGCGGCAGCTTCTATTCCGTCAACATGCTGCCGTCGGGCTGGCGCACGGTCGCGCTGCTCAACCCGGTCGTCTATCTGATCTCGGGCTTCCGCTGGAGCTTCTACGAGATCGCCGACGTCAACGTCGCCGTCAGCTTCGGCATGACAGCTGGCGTTTCTCGTCATCTGCATGACCATCGTGTGGTGGATCTTCAAGACCGGCTATCGCCTGAAGAAGTGACTCGTGAAGACGTGACTCAGGTCCGGGTCGCGTGCAGAGCACGCCAACCCGAAGCGCTCGGTATTACCGATAGCAGTGGAAAGAGCCGTAGCGGTCGCGATAGCCGTGGCAGTGATGCCAGCCGCGATGCGGAACGCCGAAGACGCCCTCGACCGCGCCGACCGCTCCGCCGACACCCGCACCAACGGCGCCGCCCACGACGCCGCCGACCGGGCCGGCAACGCGGTTACCCTCGTAAGTACCTTCCTGCGCACCGCGCACGATGCCCTGCGAATGCGCAGCATGAGGGATCGTCAGCAGGACCAGCGCACCGGCGGCCGCCGCGAAAACCCAGCGCAGCGGCAGACCGGCCGGTGCCACTGCGCTTCGAACCTTGGCTCTGTTCATCTTGATCGTTTCCTTGAAATCCCGGCGCAAAAGGCTGCCGGCAGATGGGATGGTGAAACGCGGATGCGGCCGAATGGTTGCGCCTTTTCGAACGATTTGGCGAGGCGCCGGCACGTTCTCATGGGCCTGCGGGCCTCGCGAAAATGTCACCATGGCCGGCCTTGGCTCCGCCTTGTTTGCGCCGCCGGTAGAGTTAACGATGGGTTAATCAGGGTGCTGGAACAAAAGCAGGACTTCCGGCATAGTGAGAGCCGGGGACGGAGAGCCACGGCACTGTACATAAGGCCCGGAGGCCAGACATAAAAATGCGTTCCTTCCTCGTTGCCATTGCCGGCTTGGCGTTCTTCGCCAGCACCGCCGCGCAAGCCAGTGTCGCCATCACCGTCGACAAGGACAACCAGATGATGACCGTCGAGGTCGACGGCGTCGCACGCTATCGCTGGCCGGTTTCGACCGGCATTCCCTCGCGCGAGACGCCGAGCGGCAACTTCCGCGCCTTCCGCATGGAAGAGGATCACTTCTCCAAGGAATTCGACGACGCGCCGATGCCGCACTCGATCTTCTTCACCAAGATCGGGCACGCGATCCACGGCACCGATTCGGAAGGCCGTCTCGGCACGCCGGCCTCACACGGCTGCGTGCGGCTGTCGAAGGCCAACGCGGCGACGCTTTACGCGCTGGTGCAGGAGCAGGGCGTGCTCAAGACCACGGTGACGTTGACCGGCTCGGCCCAGGTCGCGCTGGCGCGCAATCCGCGCCGCGCCAACGCTGCCATCGCCCGCAACGCGCCCGCCGGCGTCGATCAGCAGCAATATTCGGATGCCGGCGACCCGGTCGTGCTGACGCCGCGGCCGCAGCTATACCCCGGACGTCAGCATCGTGCCGCAGCAGCGCGCCGATGATGGCTATATCTATCCGGCCGACGGCAGCTCCAACGATCAGCGCTATCCTGCCCCGCCGCGACCGGCCGCCAGCTCTATGGCGCGCAGCAGCGCTATCAACAGCAGCAGCAACAGCCGCATCACGTACTACAACAACAACGATCAGGCCTACTATCAGCAGCAGCCGGGCGGCTACCAGCCGCGGCCAATATGTCCCGCCGCTGCGCGGATATTATCAGGACTGACAATTGCCGTATTGGTCTAACGTCAGATCACCGAAGAGCCGAACGGAGCACAAGCCGTTCGGCTCTTTCTTTTTTACGACCTGGTGATGATCGTCATTCCGGGGCGCGCAAAAGCGCGAACCCGGAATCTCGAGATTCCGGGTTCGATGCCTCGCATCGCCCCGGAATGACGGGCTGTCCATTACTTTAGGACACATCCGCCGCATGTCAGCGCGGTCCCGCCATCATTCGCCATCCCGCAGCCGCCGATAGACCGCGCCGAGGATGTTGGAATAGTCGTCGGTCCAGTTTCGCTGGTTCTCGGTCGGCTCGGTCTCGGCCCACTTCCCGGACGATGCCAGCTTGCCGACATCGGCCTCGTCGCGCGCGGAGACGACGACATCGGTTGAGAAGATATATTCGTCGTCGCGACCGGAATCCTCGTTGTAGACCCAGCTCTTGAGATCATTGGCGTCGGCGATGCCGACCACGACGCTTTCCAGCTCGAGGTGGCGGTTGGAGACGTGCATCACCACCGCGCCCTGCGGCGCGAGCTTGTCCTTGTAGATCTTCATCGCCTCCTCGGTCGCCAGATGGATCGGGATCGCATCCGACGAATAGGCATCGACGATGATGAGGTCGTAGACGCCATCCGGCTCCCTGGCGAAGGTCAGCCGCGCGTCGCCGATCACCGGCTTGAAATCCGGCGCGCAATTCCGGATGTAGCTGAAATATTTCGGATCGCTCGCGGTATCGACCATGGTCTGGTCGATCTCGAAGAATTTCCAGCTCTCGCCGGGCTGGGCGGCGCAGGTCAGCGTGCCGGAGCCGACGCCGATCACGGCCACGCGCAGCGGCGCGCCCTTTCGTTCGCGGATCGCGGTGATCGCCTGACCGATGCCGCCGTCCTTGTGATAGTAGGTGATCGGCTCGGGCCGGCCCGGTGACCGGCGTGCCGTCATTGTTGAGATATTTCTCGGCGCCGTGGATCGTCGTGCCGTGCATCAGCACGTGGTAATAGCCGCCCGGCGTCACCACGATCTTGTGCACACCGAAGAAGCTGCGCACGGTTTCGACGCGGCCGTCATCGGACGGATAGACGCGAAGCAGAGCCAGCGCCAGCACGACGGTGGCGAAGATCTTCCAGCCGGCCCGCCTTCAGGACGAGCGCAAGCGCCGCTGCGAGCACGCCGACCCCGCCGGCGACCCAGGCGCGATGCTCCTGCAGCCATGCTTGAACCTCGCCCTCCCGCCAGGCCGGTGCGAGCAGCGCGATGGCGATCACCGCGAGCACCGGCCAGTACCAGCGGCTCCAGGCCGGCCAGCGTTCGCCGCCATCGGACGGACGGCACAGCGCGGCCAGCGCCAGCAGAATCGGATATTCGGCGATCCATGAAAAGCTGTAGGGCGCGATCAGGCCGGCGAACAGGCCGCCGATCATGCCGCCGAACGACAGCGCGACATAGAAGCCGGTGAGATATTTCGCGGCGGGCCGCGTGCGCGCCAGTTCGCCATGGCAGGCCATGGCGATGACGAAGAAGCACAATTGGTGCCCGCCGAGCGTCAAGAGCAGGTTCTGCTCGCCGCCGACCGCAAGCAGCGCGACCACGCCGGCGATCGCCAGCGGCTGCAGCGCCAGCATCCATTTGTGCGGCAACAGCGGCCGCGACTGGAACACCAGCACCCAGGTCAGGAGATAAAGCGAGAGCGGCAGCACCCACAAAAGCGGCGCCGCCGCCACGTCGGTCGAGATGTGCGCGGTGACCGCGATCAGGAGGCCCGAGGGCACGGCGGCGAGGAATATCCAGCGTGCGCGCAGGCTCCAGGCAGGCGCCGGCGCTTGCGTGTCTTCGGCCCGCAGATCGGCGGCAGCCTGCGCCGGCGAGCGCATCAGCAGCAACCCGCAGCCGGCGATCAATAGCACCAGCACGCCATAGCCCGCGGTCCAGATCAGGTTCTGCGTGCGCAGCGTGAACATCGGCTCCAGCAGCACCGGATAGGACAATAGCGCGAGAAAGCTGCCGATGTTCGAGGACGCGTAGAGGAAGTACGGATCGGGACCTGCGGGATGGCCGGTGCGCACGAACCAGGCCTGCAGCAGCGGATTGTTGGCGGCGAGCGCGAAGAACGGCAGCCCGATCGACACGGCGAACAGGCCGAGCAGCCAGAACGCGTAGCCGGAGGTCGGCGGCTCACCCCAGCCGTTCGCGATCGACAGCGGCAGCGACAACAGCGCGACCACGAGCAGCACCAGATGCACCGCGACCGGAACGACGCGGCGCTTCGCCTGCATCAGAAGATGCGCATAGGCATAGCCCGCGAGCAGCAGCGACTGGAAGAACACCATCGCCACCGACCACACGGCCGGCGAGCCGCCGAGACGCGGCAGCACCATCTTGGTGAACAGGGGTTGCACCGAGAACAACAACAGCGCGCTGACGAAGATCGCGGCGGTATAGACCAGCAGGACCAGCCGGTTTCGCGACTCCGACAACTGATCCGTGGCGGACAGTTCCGTGGCGGCGGAAGGCGCGGATATCGTCATGGAAACTCCGGCAACAGCGTTCAGGCAGATGGTCCAGGCTGATATCGGGCCGGTCTACCCGAATGCCCTCGCAAAAGCGCGTCAGACCAATGGCCGGCGGGCGCCAGCCGGCGCAATGGAGCATATGGCGGCTGCGCGGGCAATGCGGGGGGCGCCTGTCCAAACCTTCATTTCATGCTGTGCTGATGCGCGCGACTTCGCTAAGAAGCGCCCGCAAGATCAAACTTTCTTGAAGCTGGCATGACAGAAACCGACGTCGTCATCATCGGCGCAGGACACAATGGCCTCACCTGCGCGGCCTATCTGGCAAAGGCAGGACTTCGCGTGAGCGTCGTCGAGCGCCGCAAGGTTGTGGGCGGCGCAGCCGTCACCGAGGAATTTCATCCGGGCTTCCGCAACTCGGTCGCGGCCTACACGGTCAGCCTGCTCAATCCGCAGGTGATCCGCGATCTCAGGCTCGCCGAGCATGGCTTGCGGATCGTCGAGCGCCGCGTCCAGAATTTCCTCCCCTCGCCGGACGGCAGCTCACTGCTGACCGGCGAGGGCCGCACGGCGCAGTCGATCGCCAGGCTCAGCACGCGCGACGCGGAAACGTTTCAAGCCTTCTCGCGCGAGCTCGAAGCGATCGCCGACGTGCTGCGCCGGTTCGTGCTGCGCGCGCCGCCGAATCTCGTCGAAAGTTTTGGCGCGGGCGCGCTGCGCGAGGGACTGAGTGCGCTCGGCACGGCCAATATCCTGCGCAAGCTCTCGCTCGAACAGCAGCGCGACCTGCTCGACCTGTTCACGCGTTCGGCCGGCGAGATGCTGGACGAGCGTTTCGAGACCGATCTCGTCAAGGCGCTGTTCGGCTTCGACGCCATCGTCGGCAATTACGCGAGCCCCTACGCGCCGGGCTCGGCCTATGTGATGCTGCATCACGCCTTCGGCGAGGTGAACGGCAAGAAGGGCGTCTGGGGCCACGCCATCGGCGGCATGGGCGCGATCACGCAGGCGATGGCGCGCGCCGCGCGCGGCCACGGCGCCGCGATCGAGACGGACTCGGGCGTGCGCGAGGTGATCGTCGAGAAGGATCGCGCCGTCGGCGTCGTCCTCGACAACGGCACAACGATCCGCGCGAAATACGTTGTCTCGAACGTCAATCCAAAACTGCTCTACACGCGGCTGGTGCCGGCGCAGGCGCTGCCGCGGGAGTTCCTCGCGCGCATCGGGCGCTGGCGCAACGGCTCCGGCACGTTCCGGATGAACGTGGCGCTGTCCGCCCTGCCCTCCTTCACCGCGCTGCCCGGCAACGGCGATCATCTCACCGCGGGCATCATCATCGCGCCGAGCCTCGCCTATATGGACCGCGCCTGGCAGGACGCGCGCGATTTCGGCTGGAGCCGCGAGCCGGTGGTCGAAGTGCTGATCCCCTCCACCCTGGACGATACGCTGGCGCCAAAGGGCCAGCATGTGGCGAGCCTGTTCTGCCAGCACGTCGCGCCGGAATTGCCGGAAGGACGATCCTGGGACGACCATCGCGACGAGGTCGCCGATCTCATGATCGCGACGGTGGACAAGGTACGCGCCGGGCTTTGCGGCCAGCGTGATCGGCCGGCAGGCGCTGTCGCCACTCGATCTCGAACGCGACTTCGGCCTGCTCGGCGGGGATATCTTCCACGGCGCGCTGACGCTGAACCAGCTGTTCTCGGCGCGGCCGATGCTGGGGCATGCCGACTATCGCGGCCCCTTGAAAGGCCTTTATCACTGCGGCTCCGGCGCGCATCCCGGCGGCGGCGTCACCGGCGCGCCCGGCCACAACGCGGCACAGGCAATCCTGAGCGATCACCGCGCGCTGTTCGCAAGCCGTTGACAAGCCTGTGGACGGGTCTGTGGAGAAGCTGTTGAGCGGAACGGGAGAAGCCGCCCGGATCTGGCCCCGACGTCACGGGACAAGGCTGTGCAAAGGCGGTGTGTATCTCCTGTACAAGCCCGTGGACTGCGCGGGTGCGATCAGAGATACCGCGATCAAATACGGCTAATATTAACTTAAAGCATCGCACCCGCGGACGTCCGTAGAACTCCCAATTCAACCTAAGGTTTTAGAAATGTTGCTTGAGGCTTCGATGAGGAAGTGCGCGGCGCCCGCTCGTCTGTCGGATCGATGGCGTATCGCAGCAGGCGATGCCGGTCCCCGATCCGGCGCTCACCCAGCGCCGCCCTGCGGCGCCTTGCGGTCCAGCCCGACGCGCGCCGAAACGTCCCGAGGATGTGGACGAAGCTGTGAATGTACCGGTTGAAAACCCTGTGGAATGGGCGGTGCATCCAGGGAGTAAGCAAAGGCTCTGCGGCTCCGCTCATGCTGTGCATGAGCGCGGTATAAGCCTGTGGCCAACCGCTTGAAGATATTGGCCGAGGCTTTGAATTGCCTTGCGCTTTCGCAGCAAAACAAAGGCCGGGCGCGTGCGCCCGGCCTGTCCGAACTTCCGGCAACCAGGCGCGTAGCACCTGGCTCTGAGAACGCCTTCAGCCCGTGTACATGGAGTGACGGGCGACTACGGGCCCTTGATGACTGTCGTTGATCGAGTTGAACGTGTTCTTAAGCGTGGTACCCAGGCCCTGAACTGCGCCGATGATGACGACCGCGATGCCGGCCGCGATCAGACCGTATTCGATCGCGGTAGCGCCGGACTCGTCGTTCCAAAAATTGCGAACCAATGCCTTCATAGCTATCTGCCTCGTTTTCCGTTACCCGAACAAAAGGGAGTGGCCCCCCTGATGTCCGGTCCGGAAAACTACGGACTAAAACCTAAGGTAGGTTAAATATGGAATGCGCAAATTTTCGGATTATTGGTGAGCAGTTACCGGTTCCGTCCTAGGTCTCTCATTTCCTTGAACACAGCCTTGCGAGCCGATCGATGAGTTTTCCCCTCACCCCCGCCACCCATCGCGCGAGTTTCGCGCTTCCCGACGAACGGGCCGCGCGGCGCGTGGCCGATGTGCTGGACGAGGTCTTCTTCGACGGCGAGGCCGCGATCGCGGCATTCGAGCGGCCCGACGGGCGCTGGGACGTGACGCTGCATTTCGCCGATGCGCCGGATCAAGCGCGCTTGCGCGAACTCGTCGCGAATGCCGCAGGCGACGACGCCGCAAGAGCAATCGCGTTTGACACAATCGAGGCAAAAGACTGGGTCAAAGCGAGTCTCGAGGACCTCGTTCCCGTTCCGGCCGGACGCTTCATCGTGCATGGCGCGCATGATCGTGCGCGCGTTGCGCCGAACAAGCTCGGCATCGAGATCGAGGCGGCGCTGGCGTTCGGCACCGGCCATCACGGCACGACGCGCGGCTGCCTGCTGCTGCTCGATCACGTGCTGAAGGCACACCGGCCGCGACGCGTGCTCGATCTCGGCACCGGCACCGGCGTGCTCGCAATCGCCGCGGCGAAGGCCCTCCACAATGAGGTGCTGGCAAGCGACATCGATCCGCCGTCGGTGAGAGTGGCGCGCGAGAATGGAATGCTTAACCATGTCGGACAATTCGTGCGCGCGATCCGCGCGACCGGATTCTCGGCGCCGGATTTCGCGGCGCACGGGCCGTTCGACCTGGTGCTCGCCAACATCCTCGCCAACCCGTTGCGGCAACTGGCCGGGCCGATGGCGCGACATCTGGCGCCGCGGTCGCTGGTTATCCTTTCCGGATTATTGACGCCGCAGGCGACCGGCGTGATCGCCGCCTATCGCGCGCGCGGGCTCGTCCCGCTGCGGCACCTCAAAATCGAAGGCTGGAGCAGCCTGCTGCTGCGATCGATCAAATGACGCCGCGCGGCTGCGGCGATTGCTCGCTGTGCTGCAAGGTGATGGCGATCGACGAGCTGGGCAAGCAAGCCGGCGCATGGTGCCGCCACTGCAAGCCGGGGCGTGGCTGCCTGATCTACGACGACCCGCCCCGCGGAGTGCCGGATGTTCAATTGCCTCTGGCTGACCGACAGGCGTTTTGGCGAGCACTGGAGGCCGAACCGGTCCAGGCTCGTGCTGACGGCCTCCGACGACGGTATCGAGATCAGATGCGACCCCGGCTTTCCCGACGCCTGGCGAAAGGCTCCGATCCGGAGCGAGATCGAACGATTGGCGGAGGCGGGCGAGGCGCACGACATCACGGTGCTGGTGATCGTCGGAGAGAAAATGACCCTGGTCACGCCCGGCCGGGAGTTCGACCTTGGCGTCGTCGGCGCGCACCAGCGCATCGTTCGCGAAGTCGAGGGAAAACGTGTCGTGAACGTCAGCGTGGTGAATGACGCCGATTGTGCCGGAGCTTGATCAGCGGCGGATGTGTCAGTGAACCGATATGTCGGTGGGCTTATTTTTCAGCGGACTTATTTGTCAGCGGACTTGACGTTGCGTCGTGCTGAAACGCTGCGGGCCTTGTCTGCGCCTCTCCTGGCGCGGGCTTCGGCGAAACGATCGACGATCTGGTGGATGATGCCGCGTTGCTTTTCGGGCGATGGCGATTGCGGATGAGGGCTGCTGGCCGCGGCGAGCGGGAGGTGAAATCTTCTCAAATGAAAATGCCGGCATGACCTCTCCCATCGTTGGGTTTGAGCGCGCCTCGGATTTCCCCCATCCCCGATCGATCAAGCCGATATGGCCACAAGGCCAGCATACTCGTCCAACGCAACCGGAACTTTTTCAAGCATAGCTTGTGCCAAAAGGGCTAACATTGCGGACTTCTCCCCGCAATCGTAAAATAGTCTGGTCATGTTCGAAGCTCATTTCCAAACATTCGAAGAACCCGAGAGCGGCGTCGCGCTGACTGCGCGACTGTCGGCATTTCGCGAGGAGCTGGCGCGGCGCAAGCTCACCGGCTTTGTCATTCCGCGCGCGGACCAGCAGCAGAACGAGTATGTCGCGCCGTCCGAGGAGCGGCTGGCCTGGCTGACCGGCTTCACGGGATCAGCCGGAATGGCGATCGTGCTGACGCAGGAAGCAGCACTGTTCGTCGACGGCCGCTATACACTGCAAGCAGCAAAGCAGGTCGACGCCAAGGCCTGGAGCGTCGAGTCGCTGGTCGATCCGCCGCCGGAAAGCTGGCTGGCGGAGCATCTCAAATCGGGCGATCGCCTAGGATTTGATCCATGGCTGCACACTTCTTCGGCAGCCGAGCGCCTGGCCGCGGCCTGCGCGAAAGCGGGCGCAGAGCTCGTTGCCGTCGAGACAAACCCTGTGGATTCGATCTGGACCGAACGGCCGGAGCCGCCGCTCGCGGCGGTCGCGGTTCACGGTGCCCAATTCGCAGGCGAAGCCGAGGCCGGGAAGCTGGTCCGCATCCGGCAGGAGATCGACAAGCTTGGCGCCGATGCGCTGGTGCTGTCGGACTCGCATGCGGTGGCCTGGACCTTCAACATCCGCGGCGCCGACGTCGCCCACACACCGCTACCTTTGTCTTACGCGCTGGTGCCGAAGGATGGCCGGCCGACGATCTTCATCGATCACCGCAAGCTCTCCAACGCGACCCGCGACCATCTCGAGCAATCGGCCGACGTCGAGGAACCGAACGCGCTGGCGCCAAAGCTCGCCGCGCTCGCCAAGGCCGGCGCCTCGATCGCGCTCGACAGCGCCACCGCCGCCGATGCGCTCACCCGCCTGATCACGACGGCGGGCGGCAAGGCGGTGCGCGGCAGCGATCCCGCGAGTCTGCTGAAGGCCGTCAAGAACCCGACCGAGATCGAAGGCACCCGCAGCGCGCACCAGCGCGACGCGGTGGCGCTGGCGCGCTTCCTGGCCTGGATCGACCGCGAGGCGTCCAAGGGCGTGCTGACCGAGATCGACGCGGTGGAGGCGCTGGAGACATTCCGCCGCGATACCGGCGCGCTCAAGGACGTCTCGTTCCCGACGATCTCGGGCACCGGCCCGAACGGCGCGATCGTGCATTACCGCGTCACGCGCAAGAGCAACCGGCGCATTGCGCCCGGCGACCTCCTGCTGATCGATTCCGGCGCGCAATACGAAGACGGCACCACCGACGTCACCCGCACCATCGCGGTCGGCAAACCGACCGCCGAGATGCGCGACCGCTTCACCCGCGTGCTGCGCGGCCATATCGCGATCGCGCGCGCGGTGTTTCCGGACGGCACCACCGGCGCGCAGCTCGACACGCTGGCGCGGCAGTTCCTGTGGCAGGCCGGCGTCGATTTCGAGCACGGCACCGGCCACGGCGTCGGCAGCTATCTCTCGGTGCATGAGGGGCCGGCGCGGATCTCGAAACTCGGCACCACGCCGCTCAAGCGTGGCATGATCCTGTCCAACGAGCCCGGCTACTACAAGACCGACGCATACGGCATCCGGATCGAAAATCTAGAACTGGTCACCGCCGCTGATATCTCCGGCGCCGAGAAGCCGATGAACGCCTTCGAGACGCTGACGCTCGCGCCGATCGACCGGCGGCTGATCGATGTCGGCATGCTGAGCAAGGACGAGCTGGACTGGCTCAACGCCTACCACGCCCGCGTCAACCGCGAGGTTCGCGGGCAGTTGGACGAGGCGGACAGGCTGTGGCTCGATGCGGCAACGGCGTCTCTCCCCTGACCGTCATTCCGGGGCGCTCGCGAAGCGAGCGAACCCGGAATCCCGATGTTGTGGCATTCGGAACCTGCGGCGCGAGATTCCGGGGTCGGCGCGCACGCGCCGCCCGATGACAGGCTCCGGCGGGCGATCCAGTACGCTGCGGCTTTCGGCTCAAGCAAAACCGTCTCTGGAATACTGGATCATCCGCTTTCGCGGATGATGACAACGGAGTGTGCGGCAGCCACCGCTTTATAACAGTCCCGAAATAGCACTCGCAAAAACGGCATGGCCGCATTCCGAAACGCCGGTATTCGCGCGGTGCGATGTCGCTACAGTCGTTTCGACCGGACCAAAATCGGAGCCAGCCGCCGCGCATGCATGGGATGATGGGCGCGCCGCCACAAGCGGCCGGCGACAGGGACGTCGCCAATTCCAGGATCATGCTGCTGCTGCTCGTCGCAATGACGGGCATAGCGCCGATCTCACTCTATATGCTGGTGCCGGCGCTGCCGATACTCGCGGCCAATTTCGGACGGGGCATCTCGATCGCGCAGATGACCGTGTCGCTCTACATGGTCGGCATCGCCTGCTCGCAGATCATCATGGGCCCGCTGTCGGACCGGTTCGGACGCCGCCCGGTGCTGCTCGCCGGGCTCGGCCTGATGGTCGCAGCGAGCGTCGGATGCGTGTTCGCGCAAAGCCTGCCGGAACTGATCGCGGCGCGCTTTCTGCAGGCGCTCGGCGGCGCCACCGGCATGGTGGTCAGCCGCGCCATCATCCGCGATCTCTATCAGCGCGAGCGCATCGGGGCGATGATCAGCCTCGTGATCGCGGTCATGATGATCGCGCAGATGCTCTCGCCGCTGACCGGCGGCCTGATCGAGACTGCGTTCGGCTGGCGCGCGATCTTCTACGTCATCACCGCGGCGGCGCTGCTGATCACCGTCGCCATCGTGCTGGCATTGCCGGAAACGCGGCGCGTCCGCGTCGAGGGCGGCGGCTTTCGTGGCGATGTCGGCAAGCTCTTCGCCAGCCGCGCCTTCATCGGCTACATGCTGTGCCAGGTGCTGGCCTCGCAGATCATCTTCGCTTTCGCCGGCGGCGGGCCCTACATCGTGGTGACGCAGATGGGCCGCACCAGCGCCGAATATGGCGCATGGTTCGCTACCACGGGCTTCGCCTATCTGGTCGGCAACCTGCTCTGCGTGCGTTTCGCGCCGCGCCATTCGCTGGAGAAGCTGATCTGGTTCGGCCTCGCGCTGCAGGTCACCGGCAGTCTGTTGAACCTCGGCTGGAGCATCACGGGACTGAACCAGGCGCCGTCATGGCTGTTCGGCACCCAGATGATCGTGATGGTCGGCAACGCCTTCGTGATGGCCAATTCCGCTGCCGGCGCCATCAGCGTGCGCCCCGAAGCGGCCGGCACCGCCTCGGGCGCGATGGGCTTTCTGCAGCAAGGCATCGGCTCGCTGGTCTCGCAATCCGGCGCCTATCTGGGCGGCCATTTCACAAGCACCCTGCCGCTGATGAGCGCGATCGTCGCAGTGTCGATGGCCTGCGCCGCGACGATGATCTTCATCGTGCCGCGCCGTGACATCGTGGTGACGGAGGCGATGATCGAAGAAGCGGAGGAGGATGAGGCAGGGATGATGTGATGGACGGAACGTGCAGCCGACATTAGTCGTCATCGCGCGCGGGCTTAGTACCCGGCCATCCACGTCTTTCTGGTTCCACGTCCAGAGGTCGTGGATGCCCGCGCACCGGGCGCGGGCATGACGTGGAGAGTGGCGAGCTCACTCCCCCACCAGCTTCAGCCATTCATCCTCGGTCAGCACGGCGACGCCGTGCTTCTTGGCTTCCGCGAGCTTCGAGCCGGCGCCGGGACCGGCAACCAGATAATCCGTCTTCTTCGACACCGAGCCCGCTGCCTTTGCGCCGAGCCGCTCGGCCATGGCCTTGGCTTCGTCGCGCGTCATCTTCTCCAGCGAGCCCGTGAACACGACGGTCTTGCCGGCGACGGCGGAATTGCTCTTCGGCTTTTGCGCATCGATGATCGTGACCTGCTTCGTCAACCGCTCGACGATGCCGCGGTTGTGGCTCTCGCCGAAATAGGCGGCGATCGCCTTGATCACGGTGTCGCCGATCTGGTCGAGCGCATCCATTTCGGCGATCGCCTCCTCGTCGTCCTTGGCGACCTTGAGGCTGGCGTCGTGGAAGGCGTCCCACGAGCCGTAGCCGCGCGCCAGCGCCAGCGCCGTGGTCTCGCCGACATGACGCATGCCGAGCGCGTAGATGAAGCGCTCCAGCGCGATTGTACGCCGCTGCTCGATCGCGCCGAACAGATTGCGCACCGAGGTTTCGCCGTAGCCTTCGATCTCCTCCAGCTTGAGTTTGGCGTTGCGCGCCTGCAGCGTGAAGATGTCGGCGGGCTCCTTCACCCAGCCCTGGTCGAAGAAATATTCGATCTGCTTCTCGCCGAGCCCATCGATGTCGAAGGCGCGGCGGGACACGAACAGCAGGAGATGCTGGATCTTCTGGTAGGGACAGGCGAACTCGCCGGTGCAGCGGGCGCGCGATCCCTCCTCGCCCGTCGCGGTCTCCTCGCGCACCACGTCGGTGTGCAGCGGGCACGGGCATTTCTTCGGGAAGTGAAACTCCTTCGCGCCCTTCGGCCGCTTGTCGATGATGACATCGACCACCTGCGGGATCACGTCGCCGGCGCGCTGGACCACGACCGTATCGCCGATCCGGATGTCGCGCCCCTCGCGCAGCACCTCGCCCTTGTTGCCGACGCCCTTGATGTAATCCTCATTGTGCAGCGTGACGTTCTGCACGATCACGCCGCCGACGCCGACCGGATCGAGCTTGCCGACCGGCGTGAACGAGCCGGTGCGGCCGACCTGGATCTCGATGTCCTTGAGCACGGTCATGGCGCGCTCGGCCGGGAATTTATGCGCGATCGCCCAGCGCGGCGTGCGCGAGACGAAGCCGAGCCGCTCCTGCCAGTCGATGCGGTCGATCTTGTAGACGACGCCGTCGATGTCGTAATCGAGCTCGGCGCGCTGCTCCTCGATCTTGCGGTGGAACGCGATCAGCTCGTCGACGGAATGGCAGAGTTTGGTCAGCGGATTGGTCTTGAAGCCGCAGCGCTCGAACCAGCCGATCATGCCGGACTGCGTGTCTTCCGGCATCGCGCTCATCTCGCCCCAGGCATAGGCAAAGAAGCCGAGCGGGCGCGATGCGGTGATGGTGGGGTCCTTCTGGCGCAGCGAGCCTGCGGCCGAATTGCGCGGATTGGCGAAGATGGTGCCGCCTTCGGCCTTCTGCCGCTCGTTCAGCGCGAGGAACGCCTTCTTGGTCATGTAGACCTCGCCGCGCACCTCGCAGATGTCGGGGACTTTGCGGCCCTTCAGCTTTTGCGGCACGTCTTCCAGCGTGCGGATGTTGGCGGTGACGTCCTCGCCTTCCGCGCCGTCGCCGCGCGTCGCGGCGGTGATCAGCTCGCCGCCTTCATAGCGCAGCGACATCGAGAGCCCATCGATCTTCGGCTCGGCGGAAAAGTCGATCCGGTCGTCGGCAAGCTTGAGGAAGCGCACGATGCGGCCGACGAAATCGATCACGTCCTGCTCGGCAAAGGCGTTGTCGAGCGACAGCATCGGCACCGCGTGACGCACCTTCCTGAAGCGCCCGGACGGCGCCGCGCCGACCTTCTGCGACGGCGAGTCCGAGGTGACGAGTTCGGGAAAGCGCTTCTCGATCGCATTGAAGCGCTGGCGCAGCGCGTCGTATTCGGCATCCGAGACGCTCGGCGCGTCGTCCTGATAATAGCGCCTGTCGTGCCCCTCGAGCTCCAGCGCCAGGCGCTTGTGCTCGACCTTGGCCTGCGCCTTGGTGAGGGCGGTGACATCGGGAAGGGTCTTTGCTTTTGCTGCTTTGGCCATGGCAATTGAGTATGATGAATGTCGTCCGGAAAAGTAGCGTGTGCGCCGATGCGGCGCCAGCGCGCAGCGCTGCATCCGCCGCGGGTGAGAACTACGCCGTCGCGGCCTTCAGCAGCCGTTCCGCTGCGGCCCTCGCCTCGGCGGTAATCTCGGCGCCGGCGAGCATGCGGGCGATCTCTTCGCGGCGGTGGTCGGCGGCGAGCGCGTTGACGCGGGTGGCGACGCGCTTGCCCTTGTCGAGGGCGTCCTTGGAAATCAGGAGATGCTGGTCGGCGCGCGCGGCGACCTGTGGGGCATGCGTCACCGCCATCACCTGGACCTGACCGGCGAGCCGCGCCAGCCGCGCGCCGATCGCATCCGCCACCGCGCCGCCGACACCGGTGTCGATCTCGTCGAACACGAGCGTCGGCGCGGAGCCGCGATCGGACAGCACGACCTTCAGCGCCAGCAGGAAACGCGACAGCTCGCCGCCGGAAGCGACCTTCATCAGCGGCCCCGGCTTGGTGCCCGGATTGGTCTGCACCCAGAACTCGACCCGGTCGAAGCCCTGCGGCCCCGGCGAGGCGGGATCGCTGTCGATCTGGGTCGTGAATTTCGCGCGGTCGAGCTTCAGCGGCGCGAGTTCGGCATTGACCGCCTTGTTCAGCTTCTCCGCCGACTTGATCCGCGCAGCGCTGAGCTTCGCGGCGGCCGCCGCATAGCGCTTGTCGGCCTCATCGGCCGCAAGCTCCAGCTTCTTGAGCTGCTCGGCGCCGGCATCGATCAGCGCGACGTCGGCGGCGTATTTCGAGGCAAGCGCGGCCAGCGCATCGACCGGCGTCGAATATTTGCGCGAGGCGGCGCGCAGCGCGAACAGCCGCTCCTCGATGCGCTCTAGTTCCAGCGGATCGAAATCGGCGGCGGCGAGCGCCGCGGCGAGATGCTGGCTGGCCTCTTCCAGCGCGTTGATCGCGGTGTCGATCGCCCTCACCGCAGGCTCGACCAGCGCGGGCGAATTCGCGGCGCGCCGTTCCAGCCGGCGCACCGCCGCCGCGAGCGTCGCCACCGGCGAATGATTGCCGTCGACCGCATCCTGCGCCTCGCGCAGATCGGCCGCGATCTTCTCGCCCTGCATCATCACGGTGCGCCGTTCGGCGAGCTGCGTCTCCTCGCCGTTCTTTGGCGCCAGCGTCTTCAATTCATCGGAGGCATGACGCAGATAATCCGCCTCTCGCGCGGCGCGCTCCATGCCGGCGCGGTGCGCCTCCAGCGCCGTGGTCGCGGCCCGCCGCGCCTCCCAGAGCTTTTCCAGCGAGGCGACGTCCTTTTCGAGCCCCGCAAACGCATCGAGCAGGCGGCGATGGGTCGCGGCATCGACCAGCGCGCGTTCGTCATGCTGGCCGTGAATCTCGACCAGCGCCGCGCCGACCGATTTCAGGGTTTGCACGCTGATCGCCTGGTCGTTGAGGAAGGCGCGGGTGCGGCCGTCCGCAAGCTGCACGCGGCGCAGGATCATCTCGCCGGTGTCGTCGAGCCCGTTGTCGGCGAGGATCGCGCTCGCAGGATGGCCCTTCGGCACGTCGAACACCGCGGTGACCTGCCCCTGCTCGGCGCCGTGACGCACGAGGCTGGCATCGCCGCGGCCGCCAAGCGCCAGCGCGAAGGCATCGAGCAGAATTGATTTGCCGGCGCCCGTCTCGCCGGTCAGCACGGCAAGGCCGCGGGAAAATTCGATATCGAGCCGCTCAATCAGCACGATGTCGCGGATCGACAGACGCGCCAGCATGACAAGACGATCCCTACGCGGTGATGCGTCGCGGACCGTGCTGCCGCGAATTGATCAGAAGAGCCCCTGAATTAGAGGCACAATATAGTGTTTTCGAGCGAAGTGGGTACCGGTTCGCGTTGAGAAAAGCAGCTCGGGACGGAAAACAGAGCAAGGACTCTGATTGCGCAGTTCCGGCATGATGGATCGCCGGCGTCTTCCGGCTTCGCCGCGCGACGAGGGTTGCGGCACGGCTTCTGACGACCCTCAGCCCGGATCGAAAATCAGCCGAGGCCCATTTTCTTGAAGGCGCGGGAGATATAGGAGCCCTGGTTCTCGGACGGCTCGACACCGCCGGACTTCACGAGATTATAGGCTTCCTTGTACCATTTGCTGTCGGGGAAATTGTGCCCGAGCACGGCGGCCGCAGTCTGCGCCTCGCCGACGATACCGATTGCCATATAGGCTTCGGTGAGGCGCGCCAGCGCTTCCTCGACATGGCGCGTGGTCTGGTAGCGCGTGACCACGGTCTTGAAGCGGTTGATGGCCGCGGTGTAGTCGCGCTTGTTCATGTAGTAGCGGCCGATGTCCATCTCCTTGCCGGCAAGCTGGTCGCGCGCGCCTTCGAGCTTGGCCTTGGCGCTGACGGCATATTCGGAGGTCGGATATTTGCGGATCACCTCTTCCAGCGAGGCGATCGCCTTCTCGGTGCGGCCCTGGTCGCGCGAGATGTCGGGGATCTGGTCATAGTGCGAGGCTGCGATCAGGTACTGCGCATAGGCGGCGTCAGGGCTGCCGGGATGCAGCGTCACATAGCGCGTTGCTGCGCCGATGCAGCTGTCATAGTCGCCGGACTGATAGAATGAAAAGGCCGACATCAGCAGCGATTTGCGGGCCCATTCGGAATAAGGATGCTGGCGATCCACTTCCTCGAATTTCTTCGAAGCCGCCTTCGTATCCTTCTTCTCGTTCATCAGGTACAAGCCCTCATTGTAGAGCTTGTCCGCGGGCTCATCGACGAAGGTGTCGTCCTTGGCCATGAACTTGTCCCACAGCGCGCCAGTGCCGCAGCCGCTCAAGGGAATGGCCAGCGCGATGAGAGAAGCGGCCAGCCGAAGCCGCCGTCCGTCAGCCGATAGCTTGCGTAATTTGCGCGTCATACGCTGTACCGACATGTGCCTCAGAACCCGATGATTGTGATACGGTGCCCGCCGCGCGCCAAAACCGGGTCATGGTCAACCGGGTCATGGACGCGAATCTTTCAAGTGCCTTCGTCGCCAGCGCCTTTGTCGCGAATGCGTTTGCGCCCAGGATGGTGACGCCTGCCATGCAAGCCCCGCCTCTCTAGCCGAAAAAACTCCGTTAACCAACCGAATAGGCAGGCAATCCGCCCGGATTAAGGCGGTCCGGGGTGCCCTATCCCCGCGCTGGTGGCAGCCTAAGCTCTTGTTTCAGCGTGATCTTTCCGCACCTTCCTTGAGAGCGACGAGCGATCACAATCAATCATGGTTACTGCAGAAATGGGGCACGAAACGACGCGCCAATTCTAGCCCCGCCGGAAATATCATCGCCGGCGAGGGAATCATCAAAGGAGGATTCAAAAGGCGTTCAGGACACGTCCGGGCCGAAGGCCGGGGCAATCATGCCACCGACCATGCCGGCGCCCACTTCCGCGTGGGTCCGGGAACGGCGCGCCGTCTCGGCCTCGACCACGCGCCAGGCGCTGCGATCGGCCAGCATTGCGGTCAGCACCGCATGATTGAGCTTATGGCCGCCACGGATCGACCGATAGGCGCCTAGCAGTGGCAGGCCGGCCAGAGCGAGATCGCCGATCGCGTCGAGCACCTTGTGGCGCGCGCATTCGTCGCGGTAGCGCAGCCCTTCCGGGTTGAGCAGGCGGGTCTCGTCGAACACCACCGAATTCTCGAAGGAGGCGCCGAGCGCGAAGCCGGCACTCCAGAGCCGTGCGACATCGCCCATGCAGCCGAAGGTGCGAGCGCGAGCCACCTCGCGGCGGAACCCTTCCGGGTTGACCTCAAGCGAATAGGCCTGACGGCCGATCACGGGGTTGGTGAAGTCGATCTCGACCTCGGCACGGAAACCGGCCGCATAGGGGCGAAGCTCGCCGTGGGACTCGCCGATCGCAACCCGGACCGGCTTCATCACCTGGATGAAGCGACGCCTTGCGGATTGGCTGACGACACCGGCCTGCTCGATCGCCGCAACGAAGGGGGCGGCGCTGCCGTCCATGATCGGTACTTCCGGACCATCGACCTCGATGGTGGCGTTGTCGACACCCATGCCCCGCAGCGCAGCGAGGACATGCTCGGCCGTGGAAACCAGCGGACCATTACGGTCGCCAAGGACGGTGGCAAATTCGGTGGAGATGACGGAGTCGGCAGTGGCGCGAACTTCACGGTCGCGGCCTTCAAGGCCGGTCCGGACAAAAACAAAACCTGCATCTGCGGATGCAGGTCCCAACGTCAGGCTGACAGGTGAACCGGAATGAACGCCGACACCAGTCACGGTTGCCTGCGCGCGAAGCGTTGTCTGTCGGCTGAATTTCATTCTAGAATCGCCCACCAAAATCCGCTTAAAGCGCTGTCCAATCCGGACCTTGTCCCGACTCACGCTTTCTGCGTCCCCAAGTCGCGGCAAACATAGTCACAGCCCCAAACACCGCCAACTCACGCTTCTTTACGGATTGTTACCCCATCTCTGCCGTATTCGAGCCAAGTGTTAACCAAATTGCGGCTCGGCCAGAAACCTTCTCCACACCCTCATTCGATCACGAAATAGATAATTAATGATTTAAAATCAGTTGCTTAAGACGACAGCCGGAAGGCCATTCCGGCCAAAAAGAAAGGTCCCGACTCATGCGAGCGGGACCTTTTCCGTCGTCAGGATCGTAACAATTGGTCAGTTGGCCTGCCGCCGGAGGAAGGCCGGGATATCAAGATGATCGTCTCCCTGTGGCGCCGGCGCAACAGATTGGGAGCGGCCATGGGTATCCAAGCCCTGGGGGGCGGGACGCCGCGCGTATTCGGATACCGGATCGCTGGCCCCGGTTTGCTGCGGAACGGTACGCTGCGCCTTCCGTTCCGGCAGCGGCGGCATCGCCGGACCCGCAGTGCGAGCCGCAATCGGCGGCTCTGATTCGTCGTCACGCCGGCCAAGCCCAACATTGGCGAGGCGTTGCAGCAGCGACAGCTTGCCCTTCGGGTGTTCCTCCTCGGCATCGCCACGTGCCTGCCGGATCTCGGCCTGCGCCGGGATCGGCAGTTCCTCGAATTTCGGCATCCGGGGAGTGCGAACCGGCGCCCGCTCTGCGGCCTGCGGAATGAAGGTCTCCGGCGCGATATGCTCTTCGAACTGGACGCGCGAGGTTTCGGGATCCGGAAACAGCGAGGGCTTCTGCGCAATCGGACGAACCATCACGTCGCCATAAGACGCGGACTGCGCCGAGGCATGATGAACCGGCGCCGCTGCAGGCTCGGCAACGGCCGCGGCAATGGCGGCCAGCGCCGCGCGCTCGACGGTGTGCGGGCTGCGTGGAGCTACGGCTGGCGCGGACTGGATCGCAGCCTGGGTGTGGTGGCCTGGAGTGTAGGTCTGGGCCTGCGACTCGAGCTTTGCGGCACGCTCGGCGAGCCGCTGATTGTCGGCGCGCAGCCGCGCGGTGAGATCGGCCAGCCGGTTTTCCGGCGCACCATGGGTTTGAGCGGGCGGGGCCGCGGGAGCCGAAGGCGCCGTGG
This sequence comes from uncultured Alphaproteobacteria bacterium, assembly GCA_963786015.1. GTDB lineage: Bacteria > Pseudomonadota > Alphaproteobacteria > Rhizobiales > Xanthobacteraceae > Bradyrhizobium. The sequence continues at coordinate 32,639 of CAWAXO010000029.1, forward strand.
TGGCGGCGGCGTTGCGCGCGGCAGCAATCTGCGCGTGCTCGATGCCGGTGGCGACGACGGAAACGCGAATCACGCCGTCGAGCGCCTCGTCGAAGGTCGCGCCGACGATGATGTTGGCGTCCTGGTCGACCTCCTCGCGAATGCGGGTCGCGGCCTCGTCGACCTCGAACAGGGTCAGGTCCTTGCCGCCGGTGATCGAGATCAACAGACCGCGCGCGCCCTTCATCGAGGAATCGTCGATCAGCGGATTGGCAATCGCAGCTTCAGCGGCGGTCAGCGCGCGCTTATCGCCGGATGCCTCGCCGGTGCCCATCATCGCCTTGCCCATTTCCCTCATCACCGCCCTTACGTCGGCGAAGTCGAGATTGATCAGGCCTTCCTTGACCATCAGGTCGGTGATGCAGGCGACGCCCGAATAAAGCACCTGGTCGGCCATCGCGAACGCGTCGGCGAAGGTGGTCTTCTCGTTGGCGACCCGGAACAGATTCTGGTTCGGGATGATCAGCAGCGTATCGACGACCTTGTGCAGCTCGGCGATGCCGGCTTCCGCGGTGCGCATCCGGCGCTGGCCCTCGAAATGAAACGGCTTGGTGACGACACCCACGGTGAGAATGCCCATTTCGCGCGCGGTCTTGGCAATCACCGGACCAGCACCCGTGCCCGTTCCGCCCCCCATGCCGGCGGTGACGAACACCATGTTGGCGCCCGAGAGATGGTCGCGGATCTCGTCGAACACCTCCTGCGCCGCCGCGGCGCCGACATCCGGCTGCGAACCCGCGCCCAGCCCCTGGGTCACCTGCGTGCCCATCTGGATGATGCGCGGCGCCTTCGACATCGTCAGCGCCTGCGCGTCGGTGTTGGCGACGACGAAATCGACCCCCTGCAATCCGGCGGTGATCATGTTGTTGACGGCATTGCCGCCCGCGCCGCCGACGCCGAAAACTGTAATCCGCGGCTTCAACTCGTGGATATCGGGAGGAGTAATATTGAGTGCCATGGGTGCCTCTCGTGGATTACGCGCGCGTGGGTTCGCCCCGGCCGGCGGCCGCGGGAGTTGGGGAAATTTCATTGAACTCTGAAAAGAATCATCAGAAGCCCTCGCGAAGCCATCGTCCGACCTTTCCGAAATAACCGTCCGTCCCTGTCTTGAGCTGCCGCGTATGCCGCGGTTCGACATGTTCCAGATGAGCGTATTGCGGATAAACCAGGAGCCCTGTCGGGACCGCGAACGACGCGGTCTTCGCCTCGGGCGGCAACCGCCCGAAGCCGAGCGGCCGGCCGACACGAACGGGGCGGCCGAGAATCTGGGTGGCGAGCTCGGGAACGCCGGTGAGCTGCGACGCGCCGCCGCTCAGCACAATTCGCGCCTTGGGCTCGGCGGCAAATGGGGAATCCGCAAGCCGGTCCCGGACCATCTCAAAAATCTCCTCGACGCGGTGGCGGACAATGTTCGCGATCGTGGCGCGGGACACGATCTGGGGAACGTCCCGATCATTGTCCCCGGCCGAAGGCACAGACATCAACTCGCGCGCGTCGGACCCGCCGGTCAGCACGGTGCCATATAACGTCTTGATTCGCTCGGCATCCGCAATGCATGCACTCAAGCCGCGTGCAAGGTCCATAGTGACGTGATGCCCGCCGACCGCAAAGCCGGAGGCATGCACGAAGCGGCCGCCGGAATAGACCGCGATGGTGGTGGTTCCCGCGCCGATCTCCACCACGGCGGCGCCAAGATCGGCCTCGTCGTCGGTCAGGACGGAAAGGCTTGCCACATAGGGGCTTGCCGCCATCGCCTCAACATTAATGTGACAGCGTTCAACCACTAGCATCAGGTTCCGCGCAACCGTCGCATCCGTGGTGACGACGTTCATGTCGACGCCGAACTGGCGCGCCAGCATCCCGCGGGGATCGCGGATGCCCTTGACGCCGTCCAGCGCGTAACTGACCGGCAAGGCGTGCAGCACCGTGCGGCCCGCGCCGGTGGCGTGGCGCATTCCGGCCGAGGTGATTCGGCTGACATCGCCGGGCGTGACCGCGCCGCCGCGGATGTCGGAGGCCGCCTCGATCAGTTGACCCATCGGCCGGCCGCCTGACACCGACAGCAGCACGGATTCGACGCGAACCTTGGCCATCCGCTCGGCGAGCGCCACCGCCTGGCGCACGGCCTGCTCGCATTCGGCGAGATCGACCACCGCGCCGCCCTTCATGCCGCGCGACTGGATCTGGCTGTAGCCGATCAGCTCCACCGCATGGGTGCGTCCGCGGAAGGCGTCGCTCGGCGGGCATGGCCTCAACCGCGCGATCATGCAGGCGATCTTGCTGGTGCCGATATCGAGCGAGGCGACCAGCGCCGTACGCTTCTGGATCGGACGCGTCTTCGGCGTCTGCTGGCGGTCAAGGCCGGTCATGCGTCACCGGCCTTCTTCTTGGGTTTCTTGTCCTTGAGCAGATCCTCGCGCGCCTTCGCCGCGTCATCGGAGAGTTGCACGGTGAGCCGGTCTGGCAGCCGCATGTCGACCGTGACGATGTCCCGCGAGAACAGCTTGTCTTCCTTGTCGAGCTTGCTCAAGGCAGCCAGCGCATTGCCGACGTCGTTCTCCGGCAGGCGGATGTCGAGCCCGTCCTTCAACCGCAAATTCCAGCGCCGCTCGCCGACGAAGACCGCGGCCTTGGTCACGGACTGCACTTGCGGATAACGCGCAAGCAATGCGAGGAAATCGCGCGCATGGGTCTCGGCGCCCTTGCCGACCACGAGCGGCAGCGACAGGAAACGGCGCGCGACAAAAGGCTCGAGCAGCGCGCCGTCATCGGCAATCACCGAGAGCTTGCCGTCCTGTTGCCATAGCGCGAACGCCGTGCGCTCGACGAGTTCGATCCGCAATTGACCCGGATAGAGCTTCAGCACGGTGGCGTCGGCGATCCAGGGATTGGCTTTCAGCCGGTCGCGCACCGCACCTGCATCGAGAAACAAAAGCGACGAGCGGCCGCTGACGCCACCGATCGCAAGCACCTCGTCCTGACTGAGCTGCCTGCGGCCGTTGATCGCGACCGAGGTGATCCTGAAGCCGATCGAATTGGCGAACGCGTTGCGGCTGTCGCTCAGCGCCGTCGAGACCTCATCGACATGGCCACCCTTGACGATGCCGAGGCCGGCGCTGCCGAGAAGAAGGAGCACGGTCGCAAGCGCGCCGGCCCGGTGCGGAATATGACGCTCGGTCCATGCCACCAGCCGCGGCGGAGGCTCGCGCTCGGGCGGTGGTGATCTCGGGATGCTGAGATCGCGGCCCAGCCACTCGCGCAGCAGCACGACCGCGCCGATCGCGGCCGCCCTCAGGTCAGCTTGAGGCCCCAGCGATCTTGCCGATCGAGCGAGGGGTCCGGCACCATCCATTGCACGAGCTCGTTAAAGGTTACACGCAGGCACTTGCGATCACCGGCCCAAGTGACCGCTGGGCTCGCCGGACGGGTGTTGAAGGCAGAAAAACCTCCTTCCCATCAATGTGCTGGGCGAAACGGAAATCCGCGACAGCTCACGCCGGCAGCCAAGCGCCAAATGCGCCGCCAGCGTTAACCTTCGGCCTTCCTGGTAAACAAATGGTAAAGCAGTTGAAAACAGGACGTTTTTTGATCAGTCCCGTGAGGAGTTTGCCGCAAATTCTTAAGAATTTTACCCACTGAAAGCCGTACTTGCCCGGAAATCCCGGTTCCATGCCATGAAATGGCCCAAGCCGCTATGGCCGGGCGCGCCGTTCCGCCAGCACGATCTGCTGCTGCAGAAATTCGTTAAACGCGATGCCCTGCACGTGAAGCGCCTTCGGATAGAGCGAGGCCTTGGTCAGGCCGGGCAAGGTGTTGGTTTCGAGGAAGACCGGGCCGTCCACGGCTATGATGAAATCCGACCGCGAATAGCCGCCGCAGGACAGCGCCCGGTGCGCTTTCAGCGCCTGATCCATGATCGCCGCGCTGATCTCGGGCGCGAACCGTCCGGGGCAGATTTCCTGCGTCGCCTTGGCGAGATACTTCGCGCGATAGTCGAACTCGCCATCCGCCGGGACGATCTCGATCGGCGGCAGCGCGACCAGCGAGCCGTCCAATTGCTCGAGCACGCCGCAGGTCGCCTCGACGCCCATGATGCACGGTTCGATCAGATAGGTTTCCGTCGCAGCCGCACGGCGCACCGCGCCGATATCCTGCCTGGCATTGACGAAGATCAGCCCGTAGCTCGATCCGTCATGTGTCGGCTTGGCGACCAGCCTGCCGTGTTCGGCAAGCGCGGCCTCGATGTCATCCAGCGCGATGCCGACAGGCGCCCTCACCCCGCCAAGCGCAGCGAAGCGCTTCGCCGCCACCTTGTCGAAGGCGAGATGCGAGGACGCCGAATTCGAACCGGTGAACGGCACGCCGCGCATCTCACATATCACTTGAAGCTCGCCGTCCTCGGCCCGGCCGCCGTGCAGGCCGAGCACGAACAGGCGATCGTCGGCGCTGGCCCGATCGATCGCCTGTTCGATCGTCGCTCCAACGCGTCGACCGCCGGGCTTGAATGGATCCTCGAACGGCCGCGCGTGACCAAGCAGGGTCTTCGACGCCGTCTCATGCACGCTGTCGTCGCCGTCCCAGAACCACAGATCCGCATCGGGCAGCGCCTCGTGCAGCGCCTGCGCAGTCGCGACCGACACCAGCCGCTCCTTGTTGGTGCCTCCGAAGAGGATGGTGGTCCGCATTAGCTCAGCTCGATCCCGATCCGCTTGATTTCCCACTGTAGCTCAATTCCGGACGTCTGCTTCACGCGCTCGCGCACCGTCTCGCCCAAGGGCTTCGATGTCATGCGCGGTGGCGTCGCCGGTATTGATCAGGAAATTGCAGTGCATCTCCGACACCTGGGCGCCGCCGACGCCTGAGGCCGCGGCAGCCGGCGGCATCGATCAGCTTCCAGGCGCTGTGACCGGGCGGATTCTTGAAGGTCGAGCCGCCGGTCTTGTCGCGGATCGGCTGCGCGGTCTCGCGATGGGTCTGGACCTCGTTCATCCGCGCGCGGATCGCCTCGGGCGCCGCGCTCACCCCGCGAAAGCGCGCGGACGTGAAGATGATCGAGGGATCGACGCCGCTGTTGCGGTAGACGAACTTCATGTCGGCGTTCGAGAACACATGCCTTGAGCCGTCGCGGCCGATGCCGGTCGCCTCGATCAGCACGTCCTTGGTCTCGCCGCCATTGGCGCCGGCATTCATGCGCAGCGCGCCGCCGATCGTGCCGGGAATGCCGAACAGGAATTCGAGCCCGCTGAGGTTTGCCGTCGCCGCCACCTCGGCCACGCGCTTGTCGAGCGCGGCGGTGCCGGCCGTGACGACATCACCGTTTGCCACGGCCTCGCCGAAGGCGCGCGGCGACAGCCTGATCACGACGCCCGGCAAGCCGCCGTCGCGCACGATCAGATTGGAGCCGACACCGATCGGATAGACTGGAAGATCCGCGGGCAAGGCCTTGAGGAAATAAGCAAGATCCTCCTCATCCGCCGGCGTGAACAGCACCTGCGCCGGACCGCCGACGCGAAACCAGGTGAACGGCGCGAGACTTTCGTTGGCGAGCAGCCGCCCGCGCAGGTCGGGCATGGCCGCTTTCAGATCGGGCGTGATGTCGGGAAAGGTCATAATGCCTGTGATCGCCTGCCTTAGATCATGATGCCATTGACGGAATGCATATGATCTCATCTCGTGAGCATGATCTCCTCGGAAAACCGGTGCCACTTTCCGGATCATGCTCTCACCTGTGCCTTCAGTTCGCCGGGCAGCGCGTAGGCCCATTGCGTGATGCTGCCGGCACCGAGACAGACGACGAGATCGCCGGACTGCGCGAGGCCCTTCACGACGCCGGCAAGATCGGCCGGCTTCTGCAAAGGGACGACGTTGCGATGGCCATGCGAGCGCAGGCCGGCGACGAAATGATCGCGGTCGATGCCCGGGATCGGCGCCTCGCCGGCCGGATAGACGTCCGCGACCACGACGGCGTCGGCATCGTTGAAGCAGGTACAGAACTCCTCGAACAGCGACTGCAGCCGCGTATAGCGATGCGGCTGCACCACGGCGACGATCTTGCCGTTGGTGGACTCCCGCGCCGCTTTCAGCACGGCGGCGATTTCCACGGGGTGATGGCCATAATCGTCGATGATGGTGACGCCGTTCCATTCGCCGGTGCGGGTGAAGCGCCGCTTCACGCCGCCGAAGCCTGCCATCGCCTTGCGGATCGCATCGTCGGACAGGCCAAGCTCGTGCGCCACCGCGATCGCCGCCGTCGCGTTCGACGCGTTGTGACGCCCCGGCATCGGCAGCGTGATATCGGCGATCTCATGGGTGGCGTCGGTCTTGCGATTGCGGATGACGACCGTGAACTTCGAGCCGCCCCCCATCGGCGTCAGATCGGACCAGCCGCGCATCGGCCTGCGGATTGATGCCATAGGTGATGATGCGGCGATCCTCGATCTTGCCGACCAGGCTTTGCACGACGGGATGATCGATGCACATCACGGCGAAGCCGTAGAACGGAACGTTCTCGACGAAATTGCGGAACGCCTCCTGCACCGCCTCGAAGGTCTTGAAGTGATCGAGATGCTCGGGGTCGATGTTGGTGACGATCGCGACATCGGCCGGCAGCTTGAGGAACGTGCCGTCGCTCTCGTCGGCCTCCACCACCATCCAGTCGCCGGCGCCGAGCCGCGCATTGGTGCCGTAGGCATTGATGATGCCGCCATTGATCACGGTCGGATCCAGCCCGCCGGCATCGAGCAGCGTTGCCACCATCGAGGTCGTGGTCGTCTTGCCATGCGTGCCGGCGATCGCGACACAGCTCTTGAGCCGCATCAGTTCGGCGAGCATCTCGGCACGGCGCACCACGGGAATGCGCTGCGCGCGCGCCGCCATCAGTTCCGGATTGTCGCGCTTGATCGCGGTCGACACCACGACCACGTCGGCGCCGGTGACATTCTCGGCCTTGTGGCCGACGCTCACCGTGACGCCCTTCTCGCGCAGCCGCGCGACATTGCCGCTCTCGGAGGCGTCCGATCCCTGCACGGTGTAGCCGAGATTGCTCAGCACCTCGGCGATGCCGCTCATGCCGATACCGCCGATCCCGATGAAGTGAATGGGTCCGATGTCGCGCGGCAGTCTCATGCGTGATCCTGCGTGGTTCCTCGCCATCGTCCGCGCAGGCGGTCGTCCAGCATTCGGCTGCGGCGCTGTTCGAGCAGCAAATCAGCCGCGTCTGCAAGTACTGGATGCCCCGACATTCCGGGGCATGACAATAGGCAAAATTCGCCGGCTTTAGGCCTAAATTCCGGCGACTTTCACGACGAGATCGGCGAGCCGCTCGGCGGCATCGAGCCGGCCGGCCGCGCGGGCGGCCGCGGCCATCGCGGCGAGCCTTGCGGGCTCGGCGGCGAGCGCGGAAATCTCCGAGGCCAGCCGGTCCGGCGTGAACTCCGCCTGCACGATGCGCAAGGCACCATTCGCCTGCGACAGCACGCCGGCATTGGCGAACTGGTCCTGGTCGATCGCGCCCGGCAGCGGCACCAGGATCGATGGCCGGCCGATGGCCGCAAGCTCGGCGACCGTGCCGGCGCCGGAGCGCGACACCACCAGATGGTTCGCGGCAAGCCGCGCCGGCAGGTCGGTGAAGAACGGCGCAAGCTCGGCATTGATCTTGAGCCGGTCATAGATCGCGCGCACCCGCGCCATGTCTTCCTCGCGCACCTGCTGGGTCATAACCAGCCTGCTCCATAACGCCGGCTCCAGCCGCTCGATGGCGCCGGGCACGATGTCGCTCATCACGCGCGCACCCTGGCTGCCGCCGACCACGAGCAGACGGAACGGCCCCGTGACGGCAGGCGGCTCATATCGAAGCGAAGCGGCGGCGAGGATCGCCGGCCGCATCGGTGTGCCGACGGTCGTCGCCTTGGCCGCGAGCGCGGGATCGCGGTCGAGCACGCCGGGCAGCGAGGTCGCGATCGCATCGACATGACGCGACAGGAAGCGGTTGGCGCGGCCGAGCACCGCGTTGGCATCGTGGATGATGGCGGGGATTCCGCACAGCCTCGCCGCGACCAGAGGCGGCAGCGTCGGATAGCCGCCGAAGCCGATCACCGCCCTTGGCTTCAACCGCCACATCAGTCGCGCGGCAGCCACCGTGCCGGCGGCGAGCATGAGGCCTGTGCGTGCGAGCGACAATGGCGAGCGGCTGCGCACGGTCTCGCTCGGCACCACGTCGATCATGTCCTTGGTGAACAGGCCGCTATAGCGCAGCGCGCGGGAGTCGGTGACGAGACGGACGCGATAGCCCCGCTTGATCAGTTCGACGCCCAGCGCCTCGGCGGGAAACAGATGGCCGCCGGTGCCGCCGGCGGCCAGGAGAATGAGGGGCGCAGTGGTCATGACGGCCCTCTTTACAGGGAATGCGCCGTCATTGCGAGTGCAAGGAAACGATCAGGGAAACGATCAGGGAAACGATTCAGACCTCACGCATAGCTGCGCGCGGCGCTGGCATTGGCGATCGATTCGACCTCGGTGCGCGGGCGAAGCCGCGTCAGCGCCAGCATCATGCCGACACCATAGGCGAGCGAGACGATCGACGAGCCGCCATAGGAGATGAAGGGCAGCGTCATGCCCTTGGCCGGGATCAGTTGCAGATTGACCGACATGTTGATGGCGGCCTGGATGCCGAACATGATCGCAAGGCCCGATGCGGCGAAGCGCGCAAACATGTCCTCGTTGGCATAAGCGCGCGACAGCGCACGGATCACGACAAAACCGAACAGCAGCAGCAGCACCAGACAGAGAATGATGCCGAACTCCTCGGCCGCCACCGCGAATACGAAATCGGTGTGGCTGTCCGGCAGGCTGCGCTTGGCGATGCCCTCGCCCGGCCCGAGCCCGAACCAGCCGCCGTTGGAGAAGGCCTCCATCGCGGTATCGACCTGGAACGTGTCGCCCGACGCCGGATGCATAAAGCGCTTGATGCGGCCGGCGACGTGCGGCACCAGAAGATAGGCGCCGAACAGGCCCGCGCTCGCGGCACCGGCGAGCCCCGCCACCCAGATCATCCGCATCCCGGCGATGAAGAACAGCGCGCCCCATACCATGAGCATCAGCATGGTCTGGCCGAAATCCGGCTCCATCACCAAGAGCGACACCAGCATCATGAGCAGCACGAGCGCCATCGAGGTCGCCGGCATCTCCGGCCGCCGCGCCGATTCCGCGAACAGCCACGCGGCGATCACGACGAAGGAGGGCTTGGCGGCCTCGGAGGCCTGAATGTTGACGCCGATCAGCGTGATCCAGCGCCGCGAGCCCTTCACTTCCGGGCCGATCAACAGCGTCGCCACGATCAGGGCGACGCTGACCGCGAACACGATCAGCGCGGTGCGGCGGATCTGGCGCGGCGACAGGAAGGACACGCCGATCATCACGACGAAGGACGGCAGCAGATAGAGCACGTGGTGGCTGAAGAAATGAAAGGGATCGAGCCCGATCCGGGTCGCGACGGGCGGGCTCGCCGCCAGCGACAGCACCACCCCGCTCAGCATCAGCGCGAGGATCGCCCCGAGCAGCGGCCGGTCGACGGTCCACCACCATTCCGACAGCGGGGTGCGTTCTTCACGGGAAATCATACGCGGTCCTCACGCCAAGGCCTCACTTACGCCAAGGCAGTCCCCATTGGTCGCTCATGATGGTTGCCGAAGGGTTAAGGGAATGAGGAAGTTTTGAATTGGAGACTCGGCTCCCTCCACCCGTCATGCCCGGCCTGTGCCGGGCATGCGCACGCATGACATCCCCGAGCACAAGACGTGGTGGCCGGTCGATCACTGCCGCTCTGGAATACTGGGTACCCGCCTGCGCGGGTGACGACAGCCGACACGCCGGGCCATGCGCTCTTCACACCACCGGCTTCACCCCGGGCAGCGCCTGGACGAGTTCGCGGAACCTGGCGCCGCGGATTTCGAAATTGCGGTACTGGTCGAACGAGGCGCAGGCCGGCGACAGCAGCACCACGGGCTCGGCGAGTTGGGAGGCTTGCGCATCGCGCGCGGCGTTCGCGACGGCGATGTCGAGCGTCTCGCTGATTTCATGCGGCACGAGATCGCCAAGCGTCGCCGCGAATTCCGGCGCCGCCTCGCCGATCAGATAGGCCTTGCGGATGCGCGGGAAAAATTCGGTGAGGCCGGTGATGCCGCCCTGTTTCGGCTTGCCGCCCGCGATCCAGAAAATATCCGGGAATGACGACAGCGCATGCGCGGCGGCGTCCGCGTTGGTGCCCTTGGAATCGTTGACGAACAACACATGGTCGCGCCGGCCGACCTGCTCCATGCGATGCGTGAGCCCCGGGAAACTGCCTAAGCCCCGCTGCAGCATCTCCCTGCTCACGCCGAGCGACAGGGTGCAGGCCGCGGCGCAGGCTGCATTCTGCGCGTTGTGCAGGCCGCGCAGCGAGCCGATGCCGCCGAGCCGCGCAATCTCGCTGCGCGAGCCGCCCGAGGCGCGCAGGATGGTCTCGCGCTCGACATAAATGCCGTCGGCGAGCGGATTCTTCACCGATACGCGCACGACACGCTTGCCGGCCTGGTCGAGCCGATCGGCGGTGGCGCGGGAAAAGCCGTCATCGACACCGACGACGCTCGTGCCCTGCGGCTGCACGCCCGCGACAAGGCGCTCCTTCACCGCGGCGTAATGTGCGAGCGTGCCGTGGCGATCGATGTGGTCCTCGCTGACATTGAGCAGGATGCCGACGGTCGGATCGAGCGACGGCGTGAGGTCGATCTGGTAGGACGACATCTCGACGACATGGACCCGCCCCATGCGCGGCGGCTCCAGCGACAGGATCGCGGTGCCGATATTGCCGCCCATCTGCGTGTCGTAGCCCGCGACGCGCATCAGATGCGCGATCAGCGCCGTGGTGGTGGATTTGCCGTTGGTGCCGGTGATCGCGACGAACGGCGCGTCCGGCGCATGGCGCCGCCGCTCGCGGCAGAACAATTCGATGTCGCCGATCACCTCGACGCCGGCCTCGCGCGCCTTCAAGACAGTCCAATGCGGCGACGGATGGGTGAGCGGCACGCCCGGCGTCAGCACCAGTGCCGCGAAATTCGCCCACGACACCGTGCGCAAATCCGCGGTCGTGAAACCGGCTTTCGCCGCCTCCGCCAGCCTGTCGATGCCGTCATCGCCCGCGATCACGTCCGCGCCGCCGGCCTTCAGCGCGTGGCAGCTCGCAAGCCCCGAACCGCCGAGGCCGAACACGGCGACCATCTTGCCGGCAAAGGAGGTGATCGGGATCATGACCCCTCCTCCTCTCCCGTCATTCCGGCCACTTTGCCCGTCATTCCGGGGCGATGCGCTAGCATCGAACCCGGAATCTCGAGATTCTCTGGTGCGCAATTGCGCACCAGAGCTCGCGCTTCGCGCGCCCCGGAATGACGACGTGTGGAGAAAAGAACACATCATCGCAGTTTCAACGTCGACAGGCCGGCGAGCGCCAGCATCACCGAGATGATCCAGAACCGGATCACGATCTGCGGTTCGGTCCAGCCGAGCTGCTCGAAATGGTGATGGATCGGCGCCATCCTGAAGATGCGCTTGCCCGTCAGCTTGAACGAGGCGACCTGCACGATCACGGATACGGCCTCCAGCACGAACAGGCCGCCGATCACGGCGAGCACGATCTCGTGCTTCACCGCGACCGCGATCGCCCCAAGCATGCCGCCGAGCGCGAGCGAACCGGTGTCGCCCATGAAGATCGAGGCAGGCGGCGCATTGAACCAGAGGAAGCCGAGGCCCGCGCCGAGCACCGCGCCGCAAAGCACCGCAAGCTCGCCGGTACCGGCGACGTAGTTGATCTGCAGATATTCGGAGAACACCGCATTGCCGGCGAGATACGCGATCAGGCCGAAGCTCGCGGACGCGATCATGACCGGCACGATCGCAAGCCCGTCGAGGCCGTCGGTCAGGTTGACCGCGTTGCCGGCGCCGACAATCACGAATGCGCCGAAGATCACGAAGAACCAGCCGAAGTGCCACACGACATCCTTCAAGAACGGAATCGCGAGCGAGGTGGAGGAGACGTCGCGCCCCAGCTTCACCAGCGCGTAGCAGGCTGCGAGCGCGATGAGCGCTTCGATCAGAAGTCGTGCGCGGCCGGCAAATCCAGAGTGAGACTGCTTCGTCACCTTCAGATAGTCGTCATAGAAGCCGACGAAGCCGAAGCCCAGCGTCACCGCGAGCACGATCCAGACATAGGGGTTGAGCGGATTGGCCCACAACAGCGTCGACACCACGAGGCCGGACAGGATCATCAGCCCGCCCATGGTCGGCGTGCCCTTCTTGCTGATCAGGTGCGATTGCGGCCCGTCAGTGCGGATCGGCTGGCCCTTGCCCTGCCTGATCCGCAAATGATCGATGATCCAGGGACCGAACAGGAACACGAACAATGCGCCGGTCACCACCGCGCCGCCGGTGCGGAAGGTGATGTAACGAAAGACGTTCAGAAGCGTGCGCAACGGCGCGGGGAAACTGCTGGAGAGATCGATCAGCCAGTAAAACATCCATTCCGCCCTATACCGCTTCTTGCCATGCGCACCTTCGCGTCGCGCATCCGAATACCCGTCCCGCCCGTCCATGGGAAGGGCGTCGAAGCCTGCCTGATATCACCCGATTTAAGCCCTTGCTTGCAATGCCGCGGCCAATCGCGGCACGAACTTGTTCACCCAGAATATCTTCTTGCTGCCCTTGACCACTACTACATCGCCGCGGCGCAAAAGGCCGGCGATCTGCTGCGGTTCGAGGCTCGACGGATCTTCGTGCCAACCGAGACTGATATCGGCTGGAAGCTTGTCGAACAGGTGCCGCATCAAGGGACCGACGCAATATACGCCGTCAATTCCGGCAAGGTGCTTGACCAACTCTTCGTGATAGACCGGCGCTTCGGCCCCGAGTTCCAGCATATCACCCAGGATGGCGATTCGCCGGCCGCTATTCACCGGCCGCGCCGTCAGGCTGTCCAGCGCCGCCGCCATGCTCGCCGGATTGCCGTTGAAGGAGTCGTCGATCAGCGTCGCGCCGCCTGCGGTCTGCTCGACACCGCGGCCCGTCATGATCCCGACATGACCGAGCTCGGCGGCAAGCCTCGCCGCATCGAGCCCGGCGGCATCGATCGCCGCGAACGCGGCAAGCGCATTCTGCACGCGATGCGGCGCACCGGGCGTCAGGCTGAACTGAACCTCTTTGCCCCGCACCTCGGCGCGGACATCCCAGCTCTCGCCGCGCGCGGCATGGCCGAGCTCGCGCACCTCCGATCCCGCGCCGAAGCGGATGACCTTGCCCTTCCATTCGGACGCATCGAGGTCCGCGGGCACCACCAGCGTGCCCTGCTTCGGCAGGCCGCGCGCGATGCTGACCTTCTCTTTGCGGATCGCCTCCAGGCTGCCGAGCTTCTCCAGATGCACCGGCTGCACATTCACCACCAGCGCCACCGTCGGCTGCGTCAGTTCGCTGAGCCGCGCGATTTCGCCGGCCTGGTTCATGCCCAGCTCGACCACCCAGACGGCGGCGCGCGGGTCGGCATTGCAAAGCGTCAGCGGCACGCCCCAGAAATTGTTGAAGCTCGACGGGCTCGCATAGGCGCCCGGATAGGCCGCGACGAACTCCTTGGTCGACGTCTTGCCGGCGCTGCCGGTCAGTCCGATCACCTCGCCCTTGAACCGCGAGCGCGCGGCGCGCGCCAAGCGTCCACAGCCCGTCGATCAGCGTGTCCTTCACGACCAGTTGCGGAACGCTGACGCCCTCGATCCGATGCGGAACGATCATCGCGGCCGCACCGGCGGCTTGCTGCATTCGCGGCAAAGTCCCAGCCGTCGCGGGTGCTGGCAAAACTCGAAATGAAGCCGCCGCTCGGCGTGCCGCTGAGCGCGACGAACAGGCTGCCCGGCTTCACCAGCCGGCTGTCCTGGGTGACGAAATCGATTCCGGTCGCCGGGAAATCACCCGACAGGCCCAAGGCCTTTGCGGCCTCGGCAACAGTCCACAACGGCGCCTTGCTCATGCAACCCTCGGCGCGAGCGCGGACGCCACCGCGTCATGATCGCTGAACGGCAGCACGCGGTCGCCGACGATCTGCCCGGTCTCGTGTCCCTTGCCCGCAATCAGCAGCGCGTCGCCGGGCTGCAGATCGTCGATTGCGGCCTTGATCGCGGCCGCACGATCGCCGATGTCGCGCGCGTCCTTTGCCGCGTCGAGAATCTCCGCGCGAATCCGGTCCGGATTCTCGCTGCGCGGATTGTCGTCGGTGACGATGACGCTGTCGGCATGCTCGGTTGCGATCGCACCCATCAGCGGACGTTTTCCGACATCACGGTCACCTCCGGCACCGAATACCACGACCAGCCTGCGCTTCGCGTAAGGCCGCAACGCCTGCAACGCCTTGGCGAGCGCATCGGGCTTGTGCGCGTAATCCACGAAGATCGGCGCGCCGTTGCGCTCGCCCACCCGCTCCAGCCGGCCCTTGGCGCCCTCGAGATGTTCAAGGTTGGCAAAAACATCTTCCGCATCGCTGCCGGTTGAAATGGCGAGCCCCGCCGCGACCAGCGCGTTTTCGATCTGGAAGGCGCCGACCAGCGGCAAGCGGATGGAATAGCTGACGCCGTGATGCTGAAGCACAAGCTTCTGGGCAAAGCCGTCAATGGTCGCTTGCAGCAATCGGATGCCCTCGCCCTGGCCGTCACCCTTGCTGCCGACGGTGACGAGCCGCAAGCCGCGCGTGCGCACGGCATCGATCACCTGCTCCGAGCAATCATGGTCGGCAGCGACGACCGCAGCGCCATCGGGCATCACGAGATCGCGGAACAGCCTGAGTTTCGCGGCCAGATAATGCGCGACGTCCGGATGGTAATCCATGTGATCGCGCGAGAGATTGGTGAAGCCGCCGGCGGAGATCCGCACGCCGTCGAGCCGGTATTGGTCGAGCCCATGCGATGACGCCTCGAAAGCGAGATGCGTCACGCCTTCCCGCGCGATGTCGTCGAGCTGACGGTGCAGCGCGATCGGATCGGGCGTCGTCAGCGAGCCGTACACGGTGCGCTTCGGCGAGACGAGACCGATGGTGCCGATGCTGGCGGACGCATGGCCGAGCCGCTGCCATATCTGCCGCGTGAACGCGGCGACCGAGGTCTTGCCGCTGGTGCCGGTGACCCCGACGATCGTCGCGGGCTGCCTGGGATAAAATGTCGCTGCGGCCAGCGCCAGCGCGCGGCGCGGATTGGGCGTGGTGACGAACGGCACGCGGCATCCACCCTGCGGCGGGTGATCGCCGGCAATTGCGACCGCGCCGGAGGCAATGGCGGCCTCGATGAAACGCGCGCCGTCGGTCTGGAGGCCGGCCAGCGCAAAGAACAGATCGCCCGGGTTCACGAGGCGGCTGTCGACCGCAAGCCCCGTGATGACGGTCGTTTCCGCCTGCGCCTCGACCGTGGCGTCGTTGCTAAAGAGGTCGCGAAGTTTCATCGGCTTCCAATCGGGCAGACGCACTCGTTTTGCGCATGATCGTTTCGGACAACCGGTCCCCCATCGGATCTGGGCAGGCCCTTCCGGATCATGCACAGGCCACCTGCGGCGGCCGCCGAGACTCTACATCGGCGGCGCTATCGCCATGGCTTACTGCGTTGATCTGGATGCCGCAAGAATAAGGCGATCGGGCGGCGGCAGATCGAAGCGCGGCTCGATGCCCAGAAGCGGCGCGATACGGCTGATCACATTGCCGGCGGTCGGCACGGCATTCCAGCCGGAGGTGATGAAACCGTAGGTTTCCTTCAGCGCCTGCGGTTCATCCAGCATGATCAGGAGCTGGTAGCGCGGCTTGTCCGCCGGGATGATCGCGGTAAAGGCGGTCAGCACCTTCTTCCTGGCATAGCGGCCGTTGATGACCTTCTCGGCAGTGCCGGTCTTGCCGCCGATATAGTAGCCGTTGACATCGGCCTTTTTCGCGGTGCCGATCTCGGCATTCAGCCGCATCAGGAACCGCATCTTTTCCGAAGTCTCCGGCTTGATCACGCGCTTGGCGAGCGCCATGGCTTCCTCTTCCGAGCGCTTCATGAATGTCGGCGGGATCAGATAGCCGCCATTGACCAGCGCGCTGACGCCCATGACCGCCTGCAGCGGCGCCACCGCGATGCCGTGGCCGAACGAGATGGTGATGGTGTTCAGATCACCCCACCGCTTCGGCACGATCGGCGACGCACTCTCCGGCAGCTCGGTGCGCAGCCGCTCGAGCTGGCCCATCTTGCGCAGGAACGCCTTGTGCGCCTCGACACCCTGCGACAGCGCGATGCGCGCCGCGCCGACGTTGGAGGAGAAGGTGAACACCTCCTTCATGCTGAGGAAGCGGCCTTTCGGCTCGTCGTCATGGATCGCGAACTTGCCGGAATGCAGCGCGCCGCGCGCGTCCCACATCGAATCGAGACCGTATTTTCCGGTGTCCAGCGCCATCGCGAGCGTGAACGCCTTGAAGGTCGAGCCCATCTCGTAGACGCCGGTGGTCAGGCGATTGATGCGATCGGGATCGTGGGCTTCCTTCGGACTGTTGGGATCGAAATCCGGCAACGAGACCATCGCCACGATCTCGCCGGTCTTGACATTGGCCACGAGGCCGGACGCTGCTTTCGCGCTGAATTTGTTCTTGGCCTTGATCAGCTCGTCGCGCAGCGCGTGCTCGACGCGCAGATCGACCGACAGCTCGATCGGGCGCTGCAGCCGGTCGGTCGCGAAGCCCGCGCGGTGCAGATCGGCCAGGCCCTGGTTGTCCAGCCACTTCTCCATGCCGGCGATGCCCTGGTTGTCGATATTGACCAGACCGATCAGGTGGGCGACCTCGTTGCCGGTCGGATAGACGCGCTTGTTCTCGCGCAGGAAGCCGATGCCGGGAACGCCGAGCTTGTGAATCTCGAACTGCTGCTTCGGCGTGATCTCGCGCTTCAGCCAGACAAAGCCTTTTTTCGACGACAGGCGGTCGCGCACCTCGACCGTGTCGAGATCCGGCAGCGTCGCGGTCAGAAGCTCGATCGCCTCGTCCTTGTCGATGATGCGGCGCGGCTCGCCGAACAGGCTTGGCGCCTTGACGTCGGTCGCGAGCACCTCGCCATTGCGGTCGACGATATCGGGCCGTGCGGTCGCGATCGCGTCCTGCGCGGCGGCGCGCCGCGCGCTCGGCCCGTCCGAGCCGATCGCGAACATCACCAGCCGCCCGCCGATCACGGCATAGATCGCGGCGAAAGCCAGAATGACCAGCGCGACACGGGCGCGCGCCTTCGCGGCGCGGTCGACATTGCGCCCGTACAGGAGGCTGCGGACGAACCGCTGCCACCACGACTCCGTCGGCTTGGCGTAAGTCGGCGCGGCGTTCGTCATCGGCTGTCCTCCGGCTGCGGCAACGAACCGGTGGTGTCGGGCGCCTGCGCGGCGGCCGCAACCGCATTGATCATCGCCCCGATCGGATCGGGATCACCGGGCTTCACGAGGGTCGGCGGCCGCTCGGGCAGGTTCTTCAGCGAGTTATACTGGTTGGCGTTGAGCGGCTTCAGCGGCAGATGGCGCTCGACGAGGCCTTGCAGCCTGAGCGGCGCATCGAGCCTGGCCCATTCGGCACGCAGCACGGCGATCGCATCGCGCTGCTCGCGAATTTCCGCGCGCAGCTTCAGCACGCGTTCGGTGCGCGCGGTCGAGTCCATCTTGATCCGGTAGACATAGGCTGCCGCGAACACCAGCGCACCGATCACGAGGAGATGGATGAGCCGCACCGTCAGCCTCCACGCATCACGTCGGTGAGGCTGGGCCAGGACGACAGATCATCCGCCTGATGCGCCGGCGCCTCGGTGCGTTCGGCCGCGCGCAGCTTCGCCGAGCGGGCGCGCGGATTGGCGGCCAATTCCTGCTCGCCGGGCAGTGACCGGACGTTTCGACAGGAGACGGAAGCTCGGAGCTGCGTGCGCGAGTTCCGGCAAGTGCCGCGACCCCTGGCTGGCCTTGCCGCGCGCATTGAAGAAATTCTTGACGATGCGGTCTTCCAGCGAATGGAACGACACCACGGCGAGCCGGCCGCCGGGCTTCAGCACGCGCTCGGCCGCCACGAGCGCGGACTGCAGCTCGTCGAGCTCTTCATTGACCAGAATCCGCAAGCCCTGAAACGTCCTGGTCGCCGGATGGATGTCGCCCGGCTTGCCGCGCACCACGCCGGCGACGATGTCGGCCAGCGCGCGCGTGGTCGTGATCGGCGCGTCCTTGCGGCGCTTCACGATGGCGCGGGCCACGGTGCGCGAGTGGCGCTCCTCGCCGAAAATATAGATCACGTCGGCAAGCGCGGCCTCGGCCGCGGTGGCGACCACATCGGCCGCGGTCGGCCCGTCGCCGCCCATCCGCATGTCGAGCGGCCCGTCGAGGCGGAACGAGAAGCCGCGGCCGGCCTCGTCGAGCTGCATCGAGGAGACGCCGACATCCATCACGATACCGTCGACCGCCGGTAGGCCCTGTGCGGCGCAAATCTCGGCAAGATTGGAAAACCGGTCTTCGACCAGTGTCAGCCGGCCGCCGGATCGTTCGACCAGATCGAAGCCTCCGGCGATCGCTGTCCGGTCGCGGTCGATGCCGATGACCCGGGTTCCCGGCACATCGAGGATCGCACGGCTATAGCCGCCGGCGCCGAAGGTCGCGTCGACATAGACGCCGCCCTCACGGGGCGCGAGCATCTCGACCGCCTCGGATCCAAGGACCGGGATATGGCGTGGATCGGCCGGAATCATCCGCGAGCCTCGGACGCGCCGCGACGCAAAGGGGAAAAACACAATACAAACGGGCCCATTGCGCCCCAGATCCTTGCGCCGCACGCGGCCTGTCAGTGCGAAGAGCCGCCGGCTCGCGCGAGAGCCAGCATAGCCGGGTTCCCTCCGCAACGCCTCATTTCCGCATGGAATTCTGCTGAATTGCCATGGGACCTGAATCCGAACTCGCGGCACCCCCGTGCAAGGAACGTCAAATCGGCGGCGCTGGCCGCCCCCAAACCGGCGCGACTCTCCATCAGCCAGTAACGGCAACTAGCGTTAAGAAAACGTTGATGGGATTGCGACAATCCCCGATCCGGGCCTGGCACGGCGATCTGGCGAAACGGAGCGGGGGCGCCACATCCGATAAAGCTTGCTGCCGCATGAAGCGGCCGAAAGCGACGGGTGAGATTCCGTTGTGCCGTTGTCCACATTCCGATGAGGTTTCCCACCCACATCTGGACGAAAATGCAAAATCGTCGTCAGCTCGCAATTGCGCGGATCGGCTCCGAGGGGAATAGTTAAAGGTTCAGCCACGAATTATCCGAAGTTCCGCGCCCCGGTTTATTTTGCCCGATGCCGCCACGTCCGCACGTCCCCGACAAAGCCAGTTCGAAGAGTCCGGATGCCGTTCGCATACCCAAGGGTAGCGCGAACATGACAAGCTTCGCCCCGGATTCCTCGATCGTGTCCGACGTCATTCCGTCGCCCAATTCCGGCGAGCGCAACAACGGACGGCCGCCGGACATGATCCTGCTCCATTATACCGGCATGCTCGACCCTGACGCCGCGATCGAGAAGCTTTGCACCGCGGGCAGCGAGGTTTCCGCGCATTACATCGTTCTCGAGGACGGCCGCATCGTGCAAACGGTGCCCGAAGCCAAGCGCGCCTGGCATGCGGGCCAGTCGTCATGGGCGGGCGAGGAGGACATCAACTCCTGCTCGATCGGTATCGAGATCGTCAATCGCGGCCATGATTGGGGCTATCCGGATTTTCCGCTGCGCCAGATCGCTGCCGTGATCGCACTGTGCCGCGGCATCATGCTTCGCCGCGCCGTGCCGAACCATCGCGTGCTCGGGCATTCCGACGTGGCGCCGGCCCGCAAGAAGGACCCCGGCGAAAAATTTCCCTGGCACTCGCTCGCCAATTCCGGCGTCGGCCATTGGGTGCAGCCCGCGCCGCTCATCCGCGGTGAAACATTCAAGCTCGGCAGCATCAGCGACGAGGTGCGGGGCCTGCAGCAGGCGCTGGCCAGATATGGCTATGGCTTGCCGGTCAACGGCAAATATGACGGGGCGACGCTCGACGTGGTTACCGCTTTCCAGCGCCATTTCCGCCCTGCCCTCGTCGATGGAATTGCCGACCACTCGACACTCATGACGCTGCACGCGCTGCTGTCCAGCCTTCCCTCGAACGCGATTGCTGCGACGTAAGTCTCAGCGCGCCACATCGAGTTCCTTGATCCGCCGCGCGTAAAGCCGCCGCAGCGGCTCAAGCCTGGTCGCATCAGATGCGGCGCGATAGGCCGCGCGCGCGGCGTCATGACGGCCGAGCCGCCGCAACAAATCGGCGCGCACCGCCGGCAGCAATTCGTAGCCGTCGAGGCCGCCGCGCGCCTCAATCGCGTCGATCAGGGCGAGCGCACGCGCCGGCCCGTCCACCATCGAGACCGCCGCGGCATGATTGAGCTCGATCACCGGCGACGGGTTGATCCGCAGCAGCACTTCATAGAGGCCCGCGATCTGCGGCCAATCGGTATCCTGATAGTTCGGTGCGCGGGCGTGAAGTGCCGCGATCGCCGCCTGCACCGCATAGGATTGCGGCCGGCCGGGCATGCGCAGCGCTTCCTCGACCAGCTTCAGGCCATCGGCGATCTGCCCGACATCCCAGAGCGAGCGATCCTGCTCCTCCAGCAGCACGATGTCGCCGCCCGCCGTTTCGCGCCCCGCACGCCGCGCGTCGTGCAACAGCATCAGCGCGAGCAGTCCCTTGATCTCGCCGCGCGCCGGCATCAGCGCATCGAGCAGCCGGCCGAGCCGGATCGCCTCGCGCGCGAGATCAGGCCGCATCAGGTCCTCGCCCGATGTCGCGACATAGCCCTCGGTGAAGACGAGATAGATCACCGCCAGCACGCCTTCGAGTTTTTCCGCCAGCGCCTCCCGCTCCGGCACTGCATAGGCGATGCCGGCAAGACGGATCTTCTGCTTGGCGCGGACCAGCCGCTGCGCCATCGCGTCTTCGCTCACGAGGAACGCGCGTGCGACCTGCGCGGCGGAAAGCCCGCACACGGTGCGCAAGGTCAGCGCGATCTGCACTTCCGGAGCAAAGGACGGATGGCAGCAGGTGAAGATCAGCCGCAGCATGTCGTCATCGACTGCCGCTGCATCCGTCATGTCGTCCGCGCTCGCCGCGTTCAGCTCGATCTCATGCGTCAGTTGCTGCTGCTTGCCGCGAAAGACGATCTGGCGCCGCACGCGGTCGATCGCCTTGTTGCGGCCGACATTGACCAGCCACGCCCGCGGATTGGACGGCGCGCTTTCTTTCGGCCAGCGCTCCAGCGCCACCGCGAATGCATCCTGCAGCGCGTCCTCGGCGAGATCGAAATCACCGAGGACGCGGATCAGCGTCGCGAGCGCCCGGCCCGACTCGTCACGGAAGATTTTATCGATCTCGCTCGGGGTCATCGGTGGAGCGTCACACTCTCAACCGTCATTCCGGGGCGCGCTGAAAGCGCGAACCCGGAATCTCGAAATTCCGGGCTCGATGCCGTCGCATCGCCCCGGAATGACGGCAACATCGTCACTTGTAAACCCAGATCGGCCGGACCTCGACCGAACCCGCCCGCGCGGTGGGAATCCGCGCGGCGATGCCGATCGCGGTGTCGAGGTCCTTCGCCTCGATCAGATAATAGCCGCCGAGTTGCTCGCGCGTCTCCGCGAACGGACCATCGGTCGTCAGCGTCTTGCCCTCCCGCACGCGTACCGTCGTCGCCGTCGTGACCGGTTGCAGCCGATCTGCGCCCTTGAAGTTGCCGCTCTGGATGATGGACTGGGTGAAGGTTTCGTATTCCGCCGTCATCTTCTGCACGTCGGCGGCGCTCATCGCATTCTGTTCGGCTTCATTCCGATAGATCATCAATAGATACTGCATCTTTTTGCTCCTTATGCCCGGCTCATTCGCCGACAACCAGTCGAACGGACGGCAGGCCAAACGACATCTTCAGGATAAAATATTTTGCCCATCGGGGACGGCATTATCGGCTTGACGGAGCGGCCATAAGCCCCCATGCGTAAGGTGTCAGTCGGCCGGACGGCCGCTCCCGCAAGCGTCGAAAGGCCGCGGGGGAGGAAAGTCCGGGCTCCATCGACACGCGGTGCCGGATAACGTCCGGCGGGGGCGACCCCAGGGAAAGTGCCACAGAGAACGAACCGCCCGCCTTCGCCCCTTTGGGGCTTCGGCGCGACAAGCCCTCGAGCTTGCCGCGTCATAGCGGCGCAAGCTGCGACGACGGGTAAGGGTGAAAAGGTGCGGCAAGAGCGCACCGCGGCTCCGGCGACGGAGCCGGCATGGTAAACCCCACCGGGAGCAAGACCGAATAGGGACGGCAACGCGGGTCGTTCGCCGCAAGGCGATAACGCCGCGGGAGCGTGTGTCAGGCTCGCCGTCCGGGTAGGTTGCCCGAGGCCATGTGCAAACATGGTCCCAGAGGAATGGCCGTCACGTATCGTCGCGCGTCAGTGCGGCGGTGCCCTACAGAACCCGGCTTACAGGCCGGCTGATATGTTCAATGAGGGGTTCGGCGTAACACGCCGGACCCCTCGCCATTTTTGATGTTAGCCTTCGTCGTTCCGGGATCGTCCAAACGGGGCAACGCGATGACGCCGGCGCTAATCTTCGATGACCTCTTCCAACAACGCCATCAGCGCCTCCGGCGCGGTGAGGTTCGGCGAGTGGCTCGCGTCGATCTCGAAATAGCGCCAGCCCGCTTCGCTCTTCGCGCGCATGGCAAACGGCGCGAAGACGTCACCGGGCAGTGGGCGCGTGCAATAGATATAGCTGCGCGGCAGTGCCAGCTCGCCCTTCTGCAGCCTGAGCTTGGTGTCGATCACCTGGAACGGCATATTGACCAGCCGCGGGCGGCACCATGCGATATCGGCCGGCGACGTATCCGCTGGAAACGGGATCGGCGGCAATGACCGGCTGTCGCCGGACTTTGCCTCTTCCCGAACGCGGCCCTGCAGCGCCACGTTGATGTCCAGGATCGATTTACCGTCCCTCGGCACGAACGCATCGAGATAGATCAGTTGTTTGATGCGATCACGCGCGCGATCGGCGACGCCGGTCGCGACCATGCCGCCGAAGGAATGACCAAGTAGGATGACGTCGGAGAGATCCTCATAAGTGATGACATTGAGGATGTCCTGAATGTAGGTGTCCAGATCGATATCGGGATGCGCCAGATGCGCGCGCTCGCCGAGGCCGGTATAGGTCGGCGTCAGCAAGCGAAATCCGCCGGCCTCCGCCGGCGGGCGCAATCTCTGCCACGCCCATCCGCCGAACCACGCCCCGTGACAGACAAGAATTGTTCCCTTGTGTGGCGGCCCGTTCATGCGTTTTTCTCTCTTAGTCGCGTTGAATGTCGATCATGATCCTATCCGCCTCCAAATCCCCGTGCACGCCGCGTGCCATCATGATCGGGTGACGGCTGCGTGACATCGCCTCCTGAAAGAGTGAGCTTCTTCTTCAACTCACGAGCCTCCGGAAGGTATCACTCGGCCGAACGCCGCTCGCGCAAGCGTCGAAAGGATGCGCCATAGCAGCGCAAGCTGCGACGGCTTGTAAGTGTGAAAAAGGTGCGGCAAGAGCGCGCCGCCGACGCGCAGCGGAGCGTGCATGGTGACCCACCGGAAGCAAGACCGGATAGGGACGTCAACGCGGGCGGTTCGCCGCAAGGCGATAACGCCGCGGGAGCGTGTGCCGGGCGCGACACGCCGGACCCCTCGCCATTTTCAGGCTCCCCGGGATCAAGCCTGGGCCGCCGTCATTCAACTCCGCGGACCTTGGCGCCTAGCTCCATGCCGAAGCAACCATTGCTGTCAATAGCTCCGATGATACTCTTGTACGAGTTTCTAGTGTTTTATCAGACGACAAGACCTAAGCGTTCGCAGCCCCGTCGGCTGGAGATCAAGGTATGCAATGTCATCGGTGTCGGCACGACAATCGTGACGAGGCACGATTCTGCCGAGAGTGCGGGGAGTCGTTCGGGACCCGGTGCCTGCTCTGCGGCACCATCTTGGCAGCCGAAAGCAGGTACTGTGATAATTGCGGCGCGCCTTCCGCCGTCGTGAGAGCGGGCCCGATCGTCTCGTCTCTGTTCGGCGCCCCTTATCTGCGCACACCGGGCTCTCTCACCAAAAGAATCCTGACCTCCGAGGCCGCGCTAGAGGGTGAGCGGAAGCAGGTCACGGTGCTTTTCTCAGACATGAAGGGGTCGACAGAACAGATCGCCGATCGTGATCCCGAGGATGCGCGGCGGCTGCTTGATCCCATTCTCGAGCGCATGATGGAGGCCGTGGACCGCTATGAGGGCACGGTCAACCAGGTCATGGGCGATGGAATCCAGGCACTGTTCGGAGCACCGCTCGCTTACGAGGATCACGCCGTTCGCGCCTGCTTCGCAGCGCTCAAGATGCAGGAGTCCATCAAGAAGTACGCCGAGGAGGTTCGCCGGAAGGAGGGCCTTCCGCTGCAGATTCGCGTCGGCCTCAACTCGGGCGAAGTCATCGTGCGCCTGTTGGGACGCGAACTCCACATGAATTATTCGGCCCATGGCGAGACTATTCATCTGGCCGCACGCATGGAGCAGATGGCTACACCGGGGACTATCCTCATCTCCTCGCAAACCCATCAGCTTGCGGAGGGATATGTGGTGACCCAGCCGCTCGGTCCCATGTTCGTCAAGGGACTGACGGCACCTGTCGTAACCTATGAGCTGTTGGGAGCTGCCGCGGTTTCAAGACTCCAGGCGCTCGCGACCCACGGTCTTACCCGATTTGTGGGGCGGGAAAACGAAATGAGCCAATTGCGGCAGGCGCTCGAGCGCACGCAGGAAGGCCACGGCCAGATTCTTTGCCTGCTGGGTGAGGCGGGGGTCGGGAAGTCTCGTCTCATCCAGGAATTCATTCAATCGGGGCATACCGCCAACTGGCGGATACTCGAAGCTCACGCGGTGTCTTACGGCGCAGCAATCAGCTACTTGCCGATAACGGAATTCCTCAAAGGCTACTTCCAGCTCGCGACATCCGACGAGCCTTCGGCAATTCGCGAGAAGATGACCAGCAAGCTGCTCAGTCTGGACGAGGAATTGCTGCCGACACTGCCCGCTCTGCTCACCCTTCTCGGCCTTCCAGACGGCGATTTGCACTCGTCTCTGTCCGACCCGCCACAACGCCGGCAAAGAACGCTGGAGGCGCTCAAGCGACTCTTGTTCCGCGAGAGCCAGGAGCAACCCTTGTTGATCCTCCTGGAGGACCTGCATTCGATCGATCCCGAAACAGAGGCATTGATCGATGGAATTGTCGACGGACTGCCCGCCGCACGTATCTTGCTCGTCGTGAGCTGCAGGCCCGAATACCGGCACCCCTGGGCCAGCAAGACCTATTACACCCAGGTCCCGATCGATCCTCTGGTGCCGGACGTGGCCCGGGAAATGCTGACCACACTGATCGGCGGCGATCCGCAACTGGAGCCGCTCAAGCGCATCCTGATCGAGAAAACCGGCGGTATCCCGTTCTTTCTCGAGGAAAGCGTACGGGCACTGGTGGAGACCGGCGATCTGATCGGCAAGCCGGCGAGTTACCAGGCCAAAAAATCGATTTCAGACTATCAAAATACCCGTGACGATCGAGGGGTTGCTCAATTCACGCATCGATCGTCTGGCTCCCGTCGACAAGCGTCTGCTTCAGGCTGCAGCCGTTATCGGTTATCAGGTCCCCTTCAGCATCTTGCAGGCCGTCGGAGATCTTTCGTCGGAATCGCTGAGGGAGGCTCTGAAACGTTTGCAGGCCTCTGAATTCCTGCACGAAACCAGCCTATTCCCGGACATCGAATACACGTTCAAACACGGCCTGATTCACGATGCGGCCTATCAAATGCTCTCGTTGGACCGGCGACGGGCGCTCCATCTCGCCGCATTGAACGCCGGCGAAAAATTGTACGATGATCAATTGTTCGAAAAGGCGGGCTGGCTCGCCTTTCACGCCTTTCTGGCGCGGGCCTGGGATCGTGCGGTCGTGCATCTCCAGGCGGCGGCATCGCGAGAAATTGCGCGCGCGGCAAACCGGGTTGCAGTCCGGCATCTGGAGAACGCTCTCATTGCGATCGACAATTTGCCGGCTGAGGAACGCACGACATTGGCGATCGATCTGCGAATCGCCTTGCGGCACGCACTCACTCCGTTGGGACGCGTTCAACAGACGCTCGATTCCCTGAGCGCGGCCGAGTCACTTGCCGTCGAGCTCAACGACAGATCAAGATTGGGACGCGTCGTATCCTTTACGGCCAACTGCCTCGTCCTTCAGGCGCGGTACAAGGAGGCGCTCGAGACCGGCACACGCGCCTTGAGCATCGCACGCGATGTCGGCGACCATCGCGTGGAAGTCGCGACCTGCATGTACATGGCGCGTGCCATGATGTTGCGGGGCGAGTATCAGCCGGCAATCGCGACGTTGAAGGAAATCATCGGGCAATTGGGGACGAAGCCGTCGGACGATTTCCACGGTTTGCCCGTTCTTCCGGCTACCTTCGCTCGAAGCAACCTTGCGGGATGTCTTGCCGAGATCGGCGCATTCGAGGAAGCAGCGGCTCACGCATCCGTAGCTGCCACACTGGCTGACGCTATCGGACAGCCGGATTCCATTACGTGGGGGTACTGGAGCATCGGCTCGGTCGCACTCGCCCGAGGCGCTTCCGGAGAAGCCATCCTTGTATTTGACCGCCTACTCGACGTTTGCAGAACGCACGATCTGGACGCCTATGCGTCCAGAATCATGGCCGCGTTGGGCCGCACGATGGCCAGGGTCGGGCAAGTCAGGGAGGGACTTTCACTGCTGGAAAAAGCCGTTGCCCTCGACGGGTCGGCTGAGCCGCAGGTCACCCGCTCGTTCGCGCTGACCTCGCTGTCCGAGGCGTTGCTGCTCGCCGGCGAAATGGAAAAGTCAATGGCGGCGGCGACGCAGGTGCTGCAACGCGCCAGAGCTTGCGACGAACGCGGCGCTGAAGCGCATGCCTGCTGGCTGCTCGGCACCATCCACACTGCCCGCGCCGTCGAACTCGAAACCGCCGCCGGCATGTTCGATGCGGCAACCGCGATCGCCAGCGAGCTTGGGCTGTTGCCGCTGCTGGCTCACTGCCATCTCGGCTTTGCCGAGCTACAGGAGCGGCGAGGTCTGCAGACAGAAGCCGCTGAACTCGCCGATCGCGGCCGACGGTTGCTCGATCAATTGGGCATGAAACGGTGGTTCAAGATCTGAGCCATCAGAAAAGAAAGTCGCGCGGCTGCTATTTATTTAGCTTTGCGACTTGACGACAACTTTACTTTCGCGCCAACCCGAGGCTGGCTCACCACCTCGACAGTCGGAGGTTCGAGGCCGCAACGCGCGGCCATCGCGCGGACTTCAAGGATCAAATTCTCCGCCAAACGCCGATCGCCGGTCAGGGCGACCCGCATCTGCATCGGTGATTGGAGCGTCTTCGTGGCCGGGCGAGCAGAACGCTTCTTCGACGAACCGGTCATTTCTTCTTGGACTTGGGCAAATACTTGGACGGTGTCCGGTCACCCTTTACCGTGATGCCCAGCACCTTGACGGCGTCCGCTTCGAACGATTCCTTTATCGCAACGATCGCCTCATTCCACGCATCCGCCTGCGTCTGCGAGATCGGGCCGGCGAAAGTAAAGGTTACAATTTGATGTTCGCCCTTCCCCTGCCGCTTGATCACCCCACCACTCATTGGCGCAACCTTTCCCGTTAGGGCTTTAAAATTGACGTCTACAAGAAATCGAGGGTAACAATACTATATTAACCTCTGAAGGCAAGAAATCTTCTTACGCGCGTCGCCCGCGGGCGGGACTTCTCCGAAAGTTCTGCCGCGGAAAATATGGCGGGAATAACGTCGATATCCCGCACCATATAATATTCCAGGGCGGAGCCACGGGGCTCCCTGATCTTGAACGGCTGGCCCATGGCGGTGGAGACGAAGGCCGCAACCATGTTGTCTTTCCCGAGCGCCAGCAACGCCGTGACACCCGAAGGGAATCGTCCGGCGTTGATCTCGGTGACCGCAGGCACACCGCCGGCAGTCTCCTTGAGCTCAACAAAGAAAGCACCGGAAGGCTGCTTCTCAATGGCCTGAACTGCGCTGAGGGCCACCTCGATCGCTTCGGGCGCGACCACTGTTTTCGCCAAGGACGACAGCGAGAACACGCCACTCGGATTATTTCCCGCCGCGAAATAACTCAGGACCTCGATCGGCTGTACACGAAGCAGCTTGCCTGCGCTCCAAACGCTCTGAACGATGAAATGCCGCCCCGGCAGGTATTCACTGAGCGTGAAATCGGAAACGCTCACACCCTGGAGATCCCGCCACTGCGTAATCCAGGCGCGTGCCTGCTCTATGTTCGCGACAGGGGCCGCCGCCAATGACCGCGAACCACGACGCGCCCGGCACCAGAGCAGGCCGGCATTCGAGAAGCTTGCAAAGATCTTTTCCAGCCCGCGAAGCGATTTGACCGCGAACGTATGCGGCGCCGGCACATTACGGCTGCGCAGAAAAACGCTCAGCGCATACTTGTCCTGACACAGGTCGATCGTCTCGCGACGCGGGAGAAACAAATTGATCGGAAATTTTGCGCGATGATCGGAAAGCGTTTTCACCGCATTGTCGTCGGTCGCCATGACTGCGCCGATCCGTTCGCGTCTGATGATGTCCACCAACGCATCGGCAAATTCCTTGCTGGCGGCATCAGGACATACGTAGCTTTTGTCGGCCAGCGACAATTTCAGCGCAAACCGATCGTTGTTCACACCGACCACATACGGCTTCGGTTTGATGGTTCGTAGCGCGCGGATCAGATTGCCGCTCGAACCGGTGCCGGCACCGGTTACCAGTACACGAAATTCCGGTTTCTTCATCTGGCTCCGGCAATCCAACAAATGACCGTCAGGACAACAATCAATTCCGCATCATTTCACAAACCGGCCGGTTTCGAAAGCCGGGGGCGTCGCGACGAGCCTATATCTTGTCGAAGTGGAAATTGCGGAGTCGATCGGCTCCGCTGGTGTCGTTGATGTCAAATCCATTGATGTTTCCATGCGCATCGGAGCCAAACGTCACGGTCGCGACGGCAAGTACGACGCTAAAATTCGTGGTGAATTGATGAGAGTGAGAGGTCGGGGTCAAATCAGCCAAGGCATATTTGCGGCGTGCTATCGCGATCGACGATGATCCATTCATGACGACTTCATAGATCACGTCGAGCTCCTTGCTGTGATACTTGCCGAGATATTGGTTCAGGTTGCCTGGCGAAAGCGAGGCCTGAACCGGCTGCGCTGTAGCTGCCCTCGCGACAGGCGCGGCGCTATTGAGAAAGACGGCGGCAACGCTGGCGACCAGGTCGCCGGTATAGATGGAATTCGGCAACTGCACATTGCCCAGCAGCGCGACCGCGAGTTGCTGGTCGGGATAGCGGATAAAATGCGAGCGATGTCCGGGATCGCGCCCGTCATGCCAGACCGTGGAACGTCCTTGCGCGTCGGGACCAAGGAACAGGCCAAATCCATAGCCCAGATCGGCGATTATCGGCACCGTCGTTTGCATGGCCGCGAGAGCCGAGCTGCCGCCGACCGTCAGCAGGTCGAAATTGCGATTCCAACGGATGAGATCTTCGACGGTGGTGAGAAGATTGGTCGGGCCGGTGAGATCATAGTTCGGCATCCGCGTGGCGAAGGCCGGATAGGCCGACCAATATCCATAGGCGCGATTTTTGACGATCTCGCCATGCGTCTCCACGAACTTCGTACTCGTCATGCCGAGCGGCACGAAGATCTGATCGTGAGCGAACTGGGCAAGCGACTGACCGGAGACATTGCGGACGATTTCTCCCGCCAGCGTGTAGTTGGTGTTGCTATAGGACCAGTCGCTTCCCGGCGCGAAGTTCAGGGTCTCCATCCGCGGCACCAGATCCTGGACAACATCCTCTCGCTTGATCGTATCATCGGACAGGCGCCATCCGGCCAATGTGGTCAGGACCCACTGATCCCTTATCCCGCTGATGTGATGCAGCAGTTGCGCGATGGTGACGGGCGGAAGAGCAGCGGGTAGCTGGGGGACATATGTGCGCACGTAATCGTTGAGTTGGAGCTTGTTCTGTCCCACCAGCAGCATGATCGACATCGCCGTGAATTGCTTTGCCAATGAGCACGCGTGGAAGACGGTCGAGGGCGTAATCGGAATATCGTGGTCGAGGTCGGCCATGCCGTAGCCCCGGGTGTAAACAATGTTGCCCCCCTGCGACACTGCCAGCGCGAAGCCTGGAGAATCGGGCTTGTCCCATTGTGAAAAAATCTCGTCGACCTGTGGATTTGGATTGCCGACCGGGCTGGCGAGTCCCGACCCTGCCGGAAAGGCGCTCTTGGGCACCTGGTTCAACAGCTTCACCACGCTTGCGAACCAGTTTGTCCAGGCCTCGTTACCCATGGGATATTCTCCCTACGCAAATCGCGAAACTACCCGATGCTGAAAGATTTCAATCTAGCTAGTCTGGAGCGGCGAGACAAAAGGAGAATTTCATTCGTTTTGTGAAGTATTCGATTGCGTTCGCGGCATTTGCCGTTCGGCCCACAAATTCGCTGTCGTCGAACCCACTAACGCGGGCACGTATCTTCTCGTTCTCAGTCTCGCAGCAGGTGCGCTGCAACCTCGCCCCGCTTGCGGGGAGAGGTCGGATTGCATCGTCAGATGCAATCCGGGTGAGGGGGTACAGGTCTATCAATTAACACTGAACTTGCGGAGAGAGCCCCTCACCCCGACCCTCTCCCCGCGAAGAGCGGGGAGAGGGAGCATTTCCCGGCGAGAGCTCGAGTAACATCCCTTAGTGCATTCGCAGGAACGACGGATGAGATTACCTTTCAGGATGTGTGAATCTCGTAGGGAATGCCGGGTTCGCCAGCCTACTTCTCTACGATCTCCTGCAACACCTCCATCAGCGCGTCCGGTGCAGTCACATTCGGCGAGTGGCTGGCGTCGATCTCGACATAGCGCCAGCCGGGCTCGATCTTCGCGCGCCTGGCGAACTGACCGAATGTGTCGGCCGGTGCAATTCGCGTGGCATAGATATAGCTGCGCGGCAGGTTCGACTCGCCGTTCTGCAGCTTGAGCTTCGTCTCGAAACATTTGATCGGCATGGGGACGCGACGCGCGGACAACCAGGCCAGATCGGCCGGCGGCGTATCAGGAGGCGTCGGGCTCGGCGGCACGCGCCAGCCGTCGCCGGATTTTGCCGCGTCGCGCATCGGCCCGCGACCTGCTTCGTTGAGATCGAACAGCGACTGGCCGTCTGTCGGCACGAAGGCGTCGAGATAGATCAGTTGCGCGATCTTGTCCCGCGCGCGATCGGCGACGCCGGTCGCGACCATGCCGCCATAGGAATGGCCGAGCAGAACGATGTCGCCGAGGTCCTCATACTTGATGACGTTCAGAACATCCTGAATGTGGGTTTCGAGATCGATCGATGGATTGGCGAGATGCTGGCGCTCGCCGAGGCCGGTATAGGTCGGCGTCAGCAGGCGATGGCCGCCAGCGCGCATCAGCGGATGCATCTTCTTCCACGACCAGCCTCCGCCCCATGCGCCGTGGCAGACAAGGAAGGTTTTTGCGCTTGAAACGTCGCTCATCGGGCATTCCCTCGGAATTGTTGTTACTGACGTGAGCCGGATAGTAGCCGCTGCCTGCATCGTGTAAACGTCTCTGTAATGATCACAACAACGGTCCTTTGATGCAGCCGGCGGGCTATGCACTTCTGCTTATCGGCGCACTCGCCGGCGGTTTCGTGACCGGTCTTGCCGGCTTTGGAACGGCGCTGATGGCGCTTGGCATCTGGCTCTATGTGGTGCCGCCGTCAGTCGCGGTGCCGCTGGTCCTGATCTCGTCAGTCGTCGCGCAAAGCTCGACGCTGCCGTCGCTATGGCGCAGCTTCGATTTCAGGCTGGTCCGCCCCTTCGTGATCGGCGGCCTGGCCGGCGTGCCGCTCGGAACGCTGCTAATCGCGCAGGCCGATCCCAACGTCTTCAAGCTCACGATCGGCATTTTTCTGCTGGTGTTTCCGGTCGTGCTCTACGTCAGCAAGCCGATGGCGTTTCGCTTCGGCGGCAAGCTCGCGGATGCCGCAATCGGCTTTGCCGGCGGCATCCTCGGCGCGCTGGCCGGCCTCTCCGGCCCGCTTCCGACTCTGTGGGCGACCATCCGCGGCTGGGGCAAGGATGAGCGGCGCGGCATCTTCCAGACCTATAACTTGACCGTGCTCGTGGCGGCGCTTCTGCTTCAGATCATCACTGGTCTGATCGGACCAGAGGTGATCCGGCTCGCACTCATCACGCTCCCCGGCACGATCATCGGTGCATGGCTTGGCGCGCGGCTCTACCACGCGCTCGACGACCGCAATTTTCGAGACGTGGTGCTGGCTCTGTTGCTGCTGTCCGGCATCAGCCTCGTATGGACGACGCTTGCCCCACACTGATTCGTGTGCGCGCACTGTCACAAAAAGCATGTGCCAAGCTGGATACATGGATATTGTCGCCGGCATTGACGCCTGGATTGCCCACATGCCCTCTTTTGTCGGCGTCGCCTGTCCCCTCGATTGGGATGGTCAGACAACAACGAGCAAAATCATGAAGAGCGCAACAAGATATCTTCTGGTCGCAGCCGGACTCAATGTCGCCCTGTTCCTCAACGCTCAAGCAGCGGCAGCGCAGCAGAGCTTGCCGCCGCTTTCGTCTGAGCAAATTGCACAAATCGTGAAGAGCCCCGATCGCACTGCGGCGGATCGTACCAATGATGAGCGCCGCAAGCCTGAGCAGATGCTGGGCTTCATCGGCATTCGTCCTGGTATCGTCGCGGTCGATCTCAGCGCGGGCGGCGGCTACACCACGGAATTGTTAGCCCGGACGATTGGGCCCACGGGCAAGGTTTATGGTCAGAGCCGGCCGCGCGACCCCAACCGAGCACCCCCACCCCCGGTCACGCCCGAGGGCAACAGCAGCCCGGCCACAACGGCGACTGCGGCGCCGGCAGGCGCGCCCCGACCATCCCCGGTTGCCCTCGCTGAACGCGAAAACAGTCTCCGAAGCAATGGCGTCCAGGCCGCCCCGATCGTCGCGCTCTCCCGGCCGTTCGAAGATCCCATTCCCTCCGAGCTCGCGGATGGCGTCGATCTCGTGACCTTGATGTTCAACTATCACGACCTTGGACACCTCGGTGTGGATCGCGCGGCGATGAACAAGGCGGTCTTTGGCACGCTCAAGTCGGGAGGTTCCTACATTATTGCCGATCATTCGGGGCGACCCGGTACTGGCATTTCCGAATCCGGCACCTTGCATCGCGTTGAAGAGGCGTTTCTTCGGCAGGAAGTCGAAGCGGCAGGCTTCAAGCTGATTGACGAAGGCAGTTTCCTGCGCAACCCGAACGACCCCAGAGACAAGAATACGCCGGACCCACCGCAACCGAAGGACGAATTCGTGCTCAAGTTCGTGAAGCCGTGATCTTTTCGGAGAAACGCTGCACACTTTTCCCGATCATGCTCTAGGCGCGACACGACGGCGGATTACTCCGCCGCCGTGATGCGCTCGAACTCGGTCGCCTGCCGCTCGAACAGGCTGCGATAGATGCCGCCGGGCCGCTTGGCCAGGAGAGCATGCGTGCCCTGCTCGGCGATCTCGCCGCGGTCGAACACCAGGATGCGGTCGAGGCTGCGCACGGTCGACAGCCGGTGCGCGATCACGATCGAGGTGCGGTCCTTCATCAGGCGCACCATCGCCTCCTGGATCAGCGCCTCCAATTCCGAATCGAGACTCGACGTCGCCTCGTCCAGGATCAGAATCGGCGCATCCGCCAGGAACGCGCGCGCCAGCGCCACGCGCTGCCGCTCGCCGCCCGACAATTTCACCCCACGCTCGCCGACCAGCGTGCCGTAGCCCTTGGGCAGGCGCAGGATGAAATCGTGCGCATTGGCAAGCCGCGCGGCCTGCTCGATCGCCGCCATGCTGGCGCCGGGCCGGCCATAGGCGATGTTCTCGGCGAGCGAGCGGTGAAACAGGATCGGGTCCTGCTGCACGATCGCGATCTGGCTGCGCAGCGACTGCTGCGTCGCGTGGGCGACATCCTGACCGTCGATCAGAATGCGGCCGCCGGAGACATCGTAGAGCCGCTGCACCAGCTTGACGAAGGTCGTCTTGCCGGAGCCGGAGCGCCCGACCAGGCCGACACGCTCGCCCGCGCGGATCTCGACCGACAGACCGTCATAGAGCGGCGCGCGATGGCCGCCATAATGGAAGGTCACGTCGTCGAACACGATGCGGCCGCCGGTGATGTCGATCGGCTTGGCGTCCGGCGCATCGACGATGCCGAGCGGCTCGGCATGGATCTCGACCAGTTCCTCCATGTCGTTCACCGAACGCTGCAGGTTGTTGATGTGCATGCCGACATCCCGCAAATAGGCGTGGATCACGTAATAGCTGGTCAGCACATAGGTGACGTCGCCCGGCGAGGCGCGTCCGGCCATCCACAGCAGCAGCGAGCCGCCGATCACGGAGCCGCGCAGGCACAACAGCACGATGAGTTGCACCGCATTGGTGGCGTTGTAGCGCAGCCACGACCGGTTGACGCGCCTCCGCCACCGGCTGATGACGCGCATCAGCCGCGCATCCTCGCGCGCTTCCGCGCCGAATGACTTCACCACCGCGTTGCAGGTCAACGCGTCAGCCAGCGTGCCGCCGACCTTGGTGTCCCAGGCGTTGGAGACGCGCGCGGCCGGCGCGATGTAGCGGATCGACAGCATCACCGTCATGGAGACGTAGATCAGCGCGCCGATCGCGATCACCGCGCCCAGCGAAGCCCAGTGCAGCCCGAGCAGGATCATCGATCCCAGCAACACCGATAGCGAGGGCAACAGCGCCAGCAGGATGGTGTCGTTGTAGAGATCGAGCGCCCACATGCCGCGGGTGACCTTGCGCACCGTCGAGCCGGCGAAGCTGTTGGCGTGCCAGTCGGTCGAGAAACGCTGCACCCGCACGAAGGCGTCGCGCGCGACATCGGACATGATCCTCAGCGTGAACGGCACGATCGCCTGCAGCCCGATCATGCGCAGCACGATCGAGGAGAAGCCGAGCCCGACGATCGCCGTGAACGCGACGACCGCCGCACGCCGCGCCTCGGCATCTTCGGCACCGCGCGTCAGCGCATCGACCAGATGGCCGGAGAACAGCGGCATGAACAAATCGGCGACCGTTGCGCCCAACAGCCCAAAGGCGATCACGAGCGTCATCCCCGGCTGGTTCAGCCAGTGACGGAACACGAACGGCATCACCACGCGAATCGCTGCGGGACGTTTTTCTCGAACGCTCATGGCATCATCCGGCCGCGCTCGCCGCGCCGGCCGGCTCCATCAAATGTGACGCGCGACGGCAACAGGCCGAATGCGGGCGTCGTTAAAAATATCAGTGACTTAGCGGGGAGTTCCGAGACCGGGGCAACGGACCCGATCGGTGCTGGCGAAGGCTGCTTCTAGCAGCCGGATACGGCGTCCAGCATGAGCATCGGACGCGGGCGCGCGATCTGCGAAAATGCGGTAATCATGCAAATCTCCCGGTTCGAGCTACAGTGTGTAGCACTTATAACCGCGCCGCGCGTGATTTGCAATACTCCGGTGCCGCGCTGTGGCGCTCCCTCTCCCCGTCCTTCACGAGGACAGCGGTGAGGGATCCCTTCCCACAGATTCGACCGCTGAGATACCTGTACCCCCTCACCCGGATCGCATCTCGATGCGATCCGACCTCTCCCCGCAAGCGGGGCGAGGTGAAGAGCGCCGGCACGCTCGCCTCACCAATGCGCAACTCTCGCCGCATCAAGAACGCTCCCTCGCCCCGCTCTTGCGGGGAGAGGGTTGGGGTGAGGGGCCTCTCTCCGCGGCTTCGCTGCAAGAAAGGTGCAGAAACTCAAGCTGCTCGCGCCGAGAGTCCACCGCGCGAATTGCAGCATCAATGCCCGCTGCCCCCGCCGCCCGGCAGAGCGGCCGGCTTTTTCAGCAGCATGACCAGCACGCTCAAGCCGAGATAGAAAAAGGTCAGCATGAAGAAGGCGTCGCCATAGCCCATCACGACGGCCTGGCGGTGCACGATCTGCGACAGCTGCTTCATCGCCATCAGCGCGGCATCGCCCATGCCCTGCAGGCGCTGGGTGAAGGTGTTGAGCGTCTCGACCGCGGTGGCGTTGCCCCAGTTGACGCGTTCCTGCAGCCGCGAGATGTGCAGGTCGGTGCGGTCGTTGAGCACCTGGTTGATGATCGCAAGGCCCACCGCGCCGCCGAGATTGCGCATCAGGTTGAACAGGCCGGAGGCGTTCTTCACCCGCTCCGGCGCCAATGTGCCGAGCGCGATGTTGTTGGTCGGCACCATCGCCAGCATCATGCCGATGCCGCGCAGGATCTGCGGCAGCAGCAGCTCGTTGAAATCATAGTCGCGGGTGATGCCGGTCATCTGCCAGGAGCCGATCCCGAAGATGATCAGGCCGGAGGCGATGAGATAGCGCATGTCGACGACCTGCATCAGCCGGCCGACGACCGGCGCCATCAGGAACATCGTGACGCCCGAGACGAACATGGTCTCGCCGATCATCATCGCGCTGTAGCCGCGCACTTCGGCCAGATAGCGCGGATAGATGTAGGTCAGGCCGTAAAGCCCGATGCCGATGCAGAACTGCAGCACGCAGCCGATCGCGAAGTTGCGGTCGGTGAAGGCGCGCAGATCGACGATCGGCTCCTCCGCGGCGAAGACGCGCCAGAAGAAGGCGATCGCCGAGACGAAGCCGACCGCGGCGCAGATGGCGACGGAGGTGTCCTGCAGCCACTCATATTGCGGCCCCTCCTCCAGCACATATTCGAGCGAGCCCAGGAAGCCCGCCATGAAGATCAGGCCCCACCAGTCGAAACGCTCGAGCAGCGCGAAATTCGGCTGGTCGAAATCGACCAGCGCCAGCACACCGACCGTGATGATCACGCCGGGAACGACATTGATGAAGAACAGCCAGTGCCAGGACATCGCATCGGTGATGTAGCCGCCGATGGTGGGACCGATGGTCGGCGCCAGCGTTGCGACCAGGCCGATGATCGGGCCGACGATGTGGAACTTTGAGCGCGGAAACACCGTGTAGGCCGAGGCGAACACGGTCGGGATCATGCCCGCGCCAAGAAATCCCTGGATCGCGCGCCACAGGATCATCTCGGTGATCGTGGAGGCGAAGCCGCACAGGAAGCTCGCGATGGTGAAGCCGGCGGCCGAGATCGCGAACAGCAGCCGCGTGCCGAGCGCGCGCGACAGGAAGCCGGACAGCGGGATCGCGATCACCTCGGCGATCAGATAGGCGGTCTGCACCCAAGAGACTTCGCTCGAACTGGCAGACAGGCCGGCCTGGATGTCGGTCAGCGATGCCGAGACGATCTGGATATCCAGGATCGACATGAACATCCCGAACACCATGATCAGGAACGCCACCAGCCGCCGCGGTGCGATGCGCTCCGACGGCGCACTCATCATGGCAGGCGGTGCAGTGGTGGCGTTTGCCATGATCTGCTCGTTATGGCTGGCTCAGGTGCTCGTTCGGGCAGGCGCGACGTCGGTCGCGCCTATTCCGGATGGATCATCATCGGCGAGTCGAGATCGACGTCGCTGTCGGCATCCTTGGCGCCGTCGGTGGTGTTGACGGTCGCATAGACCGACATGCCGGCACGCAACAGGTTCTGCCGCGCCACCTCCTTCGGCACGCGGATGCGCACCGGCAGCCGCTGAACGATCTTGGTAAAATTGCCGGTGGCGTTGTCGGGCGGCAGCAGCGTGAACACCGAGCCGGCCGCGGGCGAGATGCTGTCGACCACGCCCTTGAACTTGCGCATCCCGTAGGCATCGACCGAGATCGTCACCGGCTGGCCCGGGCGGATGCGCTTGAGCTGCGTCTCCTTGAAATTGGCGTCGATGAAGACGTCATCGAGCGGCACGACATTGCCGAGCCGCTGGCCGACGGCGACAAAGTCGCCGACATTGACGAGGCGGTTGGAGAAGGTGCCGTCGACCGGGGCGCGCACCGCGGTGAAATCGAGATCGCGCTCGGCCTTCGCCAGTGTGGTCTTCAACTCGGCAAGCTGGGCCTGCGCTTCCCCCTGCTGCGCCTTGGTCACTTCGACATTGTCGCGCGCGGCGTCAAAGGCTGCCTTCGCCGCCCTAACCCCGGCTGCGCCCTGGTCGCGCGCGGCTTCGGACTGCTCGAAGGTGGCGTGCGACGCAAAGCCCTTGGTGTTCAGCGCCTGCTGGCGATCATAATCGAGATCGGCGCGCTTCTGGCCTGCTTCGGCGGAAACGAGATTGGCCTGGGCCTGCTCGACCGCGCTCTGCTGCGCGCCGACCTGGCGACTGATCCGCGCGATCGTGGCCTCTTGAGTGGCGATCCTGGTGCGTGCGGCATCGACCGCGATCTTGTAATCGCCGTCGTCGATCCGCAGGACCACGTCGCCCTTGTGAACAAGCGTGTTGTCGCCGGGAATGATATCGGCGATGTGGCCCGCCACGCGCGCGCCGAGCATCGTGTTGTTGGCGCGGACATAGGCGTCGTCGGTGGAGACGAAGAACCGCCCGACCAGGAAATAATGCACGCCGTAACTTGCCGCGGCGAGCGCGAGCAGCGCGAAGATGCCCATCAGCACGAAACGGCGCTTGCCGGATTTCGGCGCGGCGGCGGCCGGAGCCGCGGCAGGCTTGTCGATCGCGGGGGTCGGCGTCTCGGCCGGCTTCCGCTTGGCCTCGTCGGCCACGCGACGCTGCTCGGCCGAACCGGCGGACGGCTCGCGGACGGACTGCGGCTCCGCTTCATCCGCATCGTTTCGCAGAACGCGCGCGGCCTGATCTCTTGCTGCGGCCATGACGAACTTCCCCACTCAAATGTTCTCGGCTGGCGGGCGAGGCCAAAACCGGCCCATCCCGCTTCATCGGATGAAAATTAGCATTGACCGAACGGTTCGGTCAAGATACTTTGTCAAAGGCGGAGACTACCCGTCGGGTTCCTTGCGAGACGTTTCCAAAATTGAAATCTTTCCGAAGAAGCTAAACCAATGGTTGCAGATGACCAGACCGCTCTCCGAATAGTCGGCGACGAGGATTCCTCAAAGCGCCGGCAGATCGTCGATGGCGCCCGTAAAGTCTTCATGGACCTGGGATTTGACGGTGCCAGCATGGGCGAGATCGCCCGCGCCGCCGGGGTCTCCAAGGGCACGCTCTATGTCTACTTCGCCGACAAGAGCCGGCTGTTCGAGGCGATTGTCGAAGAAGAGGCGCTGGGCTATGGCCAGGTCGAGTTCAATTTCGACCCTGCCCGCGACGTCCCGACCACCCTGCGGGAATTCGGGGATACCTACATCGCGCTGCTCTGCCGGCCGGGCGGCGGATCGGCGATCCGCACGGTGATGGCGATCGCGGAGCGGATGCCCGATGTCGGCCGCCGCTATTACGAGCGCGTGCTGGAGTACACCATCAACCGGCTTGCCATCTATCTCGACGCGCGCGTGAAGGTCGGCGAACTCCGCATCGACGACTGCCACCTCGCGGCCTCGCAATTCATGCTGATGTGCCAGGCCTCACTGTTCCTGCCCTTCATCTTCCAGGCCGCCCCACCTCCCTCACCCGAGCGCGTCGAGGTCGTCATCGATAGTGCGACGCGGATGTTCCTGGCGGCGTATCAGGCGAAGGCGGGTTGACGCCCGAGGCCTTTGTTGCGGCCCGTCTCATCCCGTCCGTCATTGCGAGCGCAGCGAAGCAATCCAGAAGTCTCACGCGCGGCGCCAGTCTGGATTGCTTCGGAGCTCACGCTCCTCGCAATGACGAGGTAGATCACTTCTTCCCACCCTTTGCAGCGCCATGCGCGTGACCGTGCGGCGCGTGCGGCTCGACGGGCATCATGACGACATGGCCGTGGCGCACGCCGCGTTCGGCGATGACGTGATCGGCGAAGGCTCTGACATCGGCGCCGCGGCCCCGCAGCACCGTGACCTCGAGGCAGCTGTCGTGATCGATATGCACGTGAAGCGTCGCCTGCGCGAGATCGTGATGCGCGTGAAAATCCTTCGTCAGCCGCTTCGGCAATTCGCGCGCGGCGTGGTCGTAGACATAGCTCAAGGTTGCGATGCAGTTGCGGTTGCCGGCGGTCGCGGCATCGCCACGTTCGAGGCCGCCGCGCAGCAGATCGCGAAACGCCTCCGAGCGGTTGGCATAGCCATGCCGTGCGATGAACTCGTCCACCTCGGCCACGAGGTCATCATCGATCGTGATCGTAAGCCGCTGCATTTGCTCTCCTTCCGAGCTCTGCGCTTGAGTATGACGAATTCGAGTTGACGTCATACTCGCCGCGTATAAACTGCTTTAACATCGGCAGCGTGGCCATGCACGACTTTGCAAAGGTCGCAGGTGACCGCGCGCCGTCGGTGGTGGGCAGTCGATGTCGGGACGGTTGCGTAAATTCGGATTCTGCGTGCTGGTGCTGCCGCTGCTCCATCCGCAAATCGTCCTCGCTCAATCCTCATCCGAGCCTGCGCCACCGACCCCGTCATCCAAATCGGAAATGCTGCCCCCGCTAACGGTTGAGGCGCCGGCGAGGTCTTCAAAACCCCGGCAAGCGTCGAAGCGGGCGGCGCGCAGACCGCCGTCATCGCCAGCCTCCGTCACGCCGCCCAATCCCGCACCGGCGGCGTCCACGGCGGCTGCATCTGGCGCGCCCAATATCGGCTACGGCCCGGCGCCGAGCCAGAACATGGCGAGCCAGATCACGATCTCCGGCGAGGACCTCAACGCACGACCCGTCGCGCGTCCGGGCGAAATTCTCGAAGCCGTGCCCGGCCTGATCGTGACGCAGCACTCCGGCGAAGGCAAAGCCAACCAGTATTTTTTGCGCGGCTACAACCTCGACCACGGCACCGACCTGGCCATCTTCGTCGACGACGTGCCGGTGAACATGCGCACGCATGCGCACGGCCAGGGCTATGCCGACCTGAACTGGCTGATGCCGGAGACCGTGGGCCGGCTCGACGTGCGCAAGGGCCCCTATTACGCCGACGAAGGCGATTTCGGCTCGGCCGGCAATCTGCACATCGGCCTGATCGACAGCGTCCCGAAGGCGATCGCGCAAATGACCGCGGGCGGCTTCGGCTATCTGCGCTTCTTCGGCATGGAGTCCGCGAAAGTGGGCGACGGCACGCTGCTGATCGCCGGCGAGACGGGGACCTATGACGGACCATGGGTGAACCCTGACAACGCGCGCAAGCTGAACGGGCTGGTGCGCTACACCCAAGGCACGGCACTCGACGGTTTCTCGATCACCGGCATGGCCTATTCGAACGGCTGGACGTCGACCGACCAGGTGCCGCTACGCGCGATCGATGCCGGCTTCATCGATCGCTTCGGCTCGGAAGATCCGACCGATGGCGGCAAGACCAATCGCTTCGCGCTGTCGGGCCGCATTGCGGGCACGGATGATGCCGGATCGTGGAAGGCCAACGCCTATGTGGTCAAAAGCCAGCTCGACCTGTTCAACAACTTCACCTATTTCCTCAGCAATCCCGTGCTTGGCGACCAATTCCACCAGCACGATGACCGGATCATGGCCGGCGGTAATGCGTCGCGCACACTGGACGGCTCGCTCGCAGGCCGGGCGATGCAGACCACCTTCGGCGTCCAGACACGCTATGACGACATCGCGCTCGCGCTCACCGACACGTTTCAGCGCAGCTTCCTCGGCAATGTCCGCAGCGACAAGGTCGGTGAAGCCTCGATCGGCGTCTATGCGCAGAGCACCGTGACCTGGACGGACTGGCTGCGCACGACAATCGGCTGGCGCGGCGATTATTACGATGCCCATGTCAACTCGATCTTCGACGCCAACAATTCCGGTCATGTCAGCGCCGGCATCGGCAGTCCGAAATTCACCATGGCGATCGGCCCCTTCAACAAGACCGAGTTCTTCGTCGGCGCCGGTTACGGCATGCACAGCAATGACGCGCGCGGCGCGACCATCACCGAGGATCCTGTCGATCCCGCCAACAAGCAGTCCGCCTCCCCGCTTCTGGTCCGCACCAAGGGCCTCGAGACCGGCGTGCGCACGCGGATCGTGCCGAACCTCGATTCCTCGCTCAGCCTGTTCATGCTCGATCAGGATTCCGAAATCATCTTCTTGGGCGACGCCGGCGCCACCGAAGCGAGCCGGCCAAGCCGGCGTTACGGCTTCGAATTGACCAATCACTATCGCCCATCGTCCTGGATCGACATCGATGCCGATCTCGCGATGACGCATGCGCGTTTCGTTGGCTTCGACAGCGACCAGGCCGCGCTCTACGAGTCACTCGCCGGTTTCCCGCAGGCGCAGATCGGTAACGCACCCGGCAACTACGTCCCCAATGCGCCTGCGATGGTGGCCTCTGCCGGCATCACGCTCGGCGAGAAGACCGGCCCGTTCGGCACGTTGCGCTGGCGCTATCTCGGCGCGACGCCGCTGACGGAAGACAACGCCTTCCGCTCGCCGGCCACCAGCATCTTCAACGGCCGCATCGGCTATCGTGATGCCAATGGCTGGCGCATTCAGCTCGACGTGCTCAACCTGCTCAACACCAGGGCGAACCAGATCACCTATGCCTATGGCTCGCTGCTCAAGACCGACAGCCTGTACAATCTCTGCTTTCCCGCGCAGATCGCTCCGGCCGCGGTCTGCCAGAACGGTGTAATGGATTATGTCCTGCATCCAGTCGAGCCGCTGACCGTGCGCGTGACGATTGCCGGGACGTTTTAAAGCTCCCTAGGCCCCGATACATCACGCAGCCGTCAAGCGCCTGTCACGCGCCAGATGACGTCACCGACATCGTCCGCCACCAGCAGCGAGCCGTCAGGACCGAGCGTGACGCCGACCGGGCGTCCGTATGATTCCCGCTCATCCGGGGCAAGGAAGCCGCTCAGGATATCCCGCGCCGGGCCGGAGGGACGCCCGTTCTCGAACGGCACGAACACGACCTTGTAACCGCTCAGCTTGCTGCGATTCCAGGAGCCGTGCTGCCCGATCGCCATGCCGTCCGGAAAGCCCGGCAGCGTGCCGGCCGGCACCCAGCACAGACCCAGCGATGCGGTGTGGCCGCCCAGCGCGTAGTCCGGCGTGATGGCCTTCGCGACCATCGCCGGATCCTGCGGCACGCGATCGTCCACCGTCCGACCCCAGTAGCAATAGGGCCAGCCGTAGAAACCGCCATCGCGAAC
Source organism: uncultured Alphaproteobacteria bacterium (assembly GCA_963786015.1). Taxonomy (GTDB): domain Bacteria; phylum Pseudomonadota; class Alphaproteobacteria; order Rhizobiales; family Xanthobacteraceae; genus Bradyrhizobium. The sequence continues at coordinate 76,084 of CAWAXO010000029.1, forward strand.
CGAGGTCAGATAATCGGGGGGCGTCTCGTCGCCCAGGCCGTCGCGCTCATTGACGACGGTCCAGAGCACGCCGGTGGTTGGCTCCCAGGCGAGTCCCACAGCGTTGCGCAGGCCGCCGGCAAAGATACGGCTGTTGCCGCTCGCAAGATCGAGCTCATAAACACAAGCCCGGCCCTGCTCGACCTCCATGCCCGTCTCGGCGATGTTGCTGAGCGAGCCGACGCCGGCATAGAGCTTCTTGCCGTCGGGGCTCGGCAGCAGGCTCCGCGTCCAATGCCCGGCAGGCTTGAACGTGGTGAGCCTTTTGCCCTGCGCGGTGATGCGATCCGCGCCCGCGGCGTAAGGGAACGCCATCACACCGTCGGTGTTACCGACGTAGAAGGTCTCACCCACCAGCGCCATGCCGAACGGCTGGTTCAGCCCCTCCATGAATGTCTCGCGTGTTTCGGCGACGCCGTCACCATCCTTATCGCGCAACAGCGTGATGCGGTTGGCGCTGACGCCAAGCGCCGCCGCGCGCCGCATCGTCGCCTGCATCGCATAGTGGAATACGCTCCTGGGCGGACCCGCGACCTGTGTCGACTCGGCAATGAGCACGTCGCCATCGGGCAAAACGTTGATCCAGCGCGGATGGTCCAGGCCGGCCGCAAATGCATTGACCTTCAGCCCCGGCGCGACCGTCGGCTTCTGTCCGTCGCTCCAGCCTCTCGCCGTCGGCATCTTGAGCGTCGGGATCGCGCCTTGCGACTTCGCGGCCGGAATCTGTGGCTCATTGCCCCAGGCAGGCTGGGGCGAAGCGCCCTGCATCCGGCGCCACCGCAGCGCGACGCCGCCGACCACCGCGACGAACTCCGCAAAAATGCTGGAAAATTTCATGATATTCCTCTGTCGATCACGCACACCATGTCCGGCGCCGGGTGGGTTTTGATCTACCGTCGATCTCTGGGATCACCGGCGCCTGTAGAGCATTTGCATGGCGTCGACGCGGATGTCGAGAGCCATCCGCCGTGAGAGCAACCGAGCAAAGGCGCAACTCTGCCGCAGACCCGACACTGGTGCGTCGTATCCGTATTACTATATCGACGTCGCAACGAAAGTTCGCGTCATCCGGACGCCGGGATAACCTGAGGAAAACCGGCCCCCGGCCCTCAACCGCCGGCGGGCGTGCGACATTTTCACACCCAAGAGATGTGAGATGTTTCACAGGTATGAGACCGAACAGGCGCTAGAAAATCCAGGCTTGCTCGATTGCGTCCGGTCGTTTTGGCGACTGATCACGACAACTTGCCCGATATTTTTTAAGGCCATCAGGAACTGCATGTCGTGTTGCATTTGCCTTGGCTGGTTTTTCCGGCGCGCCACTGCGCGTGGCGCGCCCATGACCTGTTCATTTATCCCGGGGAGATATTCCAATGTCCAGCAGAGACGACATCGCTTGGTTCAAAGAGAATTTTGCTTCTGATATCGTCCCGGTATTGGCCGGAACGCCGCTGTCATTTGACCTCGTCTGCGCCATCGCCTTTCAGGAATCGGGCGAATTGTGGAGCAAATTGCGAGAGACCCTGCCGCGCGAGGAAGTTCTTCGCCTGTCCGTCGGCGACACGTTGGACGAGCCGAACCGCAGTGCTTTTCCGAAGAACAAGGACGTGCTGATCGCCGCGCCCCGAGGCCAGGAAATGTTCGACCTCGCACATCGCCTCCTGGGAGAGATGGCAGAGGGGACGGGCATCGAAGTTTACCAACGTCTCGCCTCGCGGCCGGAAAAAATCGTGCATGGCTACGGCATCTTCCAGTATGACCTGCAATTCTTTCGCCGCGACCCTGATTTTTTCCTGTCGCAGCGCTGGAAGGAAATTGACGCCTGCCTCGACAAACTGATGCTGGAGCTGCGCAACGCTGTCCAGCAGCTCGGCTTCGGCAACAAGGCATCGCTGACGGACTTGGAATCGGCGTTCGTCGGGATCGTCTACAATACCGGCTTCGGCAATTTCCGCGAAGCCAAAGGACTGAAGCAGGGCCACAAAAGCGGGCAGTTTTTCTATGGGGAGAATATCGACCACTTTCTAAAGATCGCCCATGACATTCCAACACCTGCGTCGCGCCTTGCGCCGATAACGGTGCCTGCCGCTACAGTGTCGGCCGCTACTGTATCGGCCGCGCCGGTGCTTTCGGTCGTTTCGATCGCCCAAGCCGAGTTCAATCGCTTTCATGGCATCAACGAAGGCGATCAACCGCTCCGGGGCCGCATCGCCGACTATTACGAGGCGGCTGGCGGCAGCCGGGACCTCGATCCGACCCTGGATGAAAATGCCTGGTCCGCGGCGTTCGTATCCTTTTGCGTCGAGCAATCGGGCGCGACGGCCGCTCAGTTCAAGTTCAGCATGCTCCACAGCGTCTATGCGAAGGCCGCGATCGCCAACGGCGAGGCCGGCATCGGCGTGTTTCGCGGACATCGGATCACCGACTATGCTCCGAAGCTCGGCGACATCATTCACCACAATCGTAGCGGCGGCACGGTCAGCTTCGACTTCGCCAGCGCACATGATGGATATCCCTCTCATGCCGCGATCGTGGTCGATTTCGAGATGCAACATGGCGTCCGAAATGCTGTCACCATCGGCGGCAACGAATTTCTTGCCGGCGGCACCGGCACGGTTGGCACGAAGCACTTCCCGCTCGACGCCGAGGGAAAGCTGGATCAATCGCAGATCGGTCCGAAGCTCATCTGCGTCATTGAGAACCGGCTTGCGGCCATGTCGATCCCGCAGGTGATGCTGCCGGGTCCCTACGTGGTCAACGTACGGACAGATTTGAAGCTGCGCGGCGGCCCCGGTGCGGAGTTTCCTGAGCTTAAATCACTGGTGAACGGAACTAAGCTCAACGTGCTGGAATTCGACGACGTATCAAGCGGCCGTTGGGCGCTGGTCGACCTCGAAGGCGATGGCGCGAGGGATGGATTTGTGTTCGCCAAATTCCTCGATCCTGCCACCTCGTAACCTCGAGCGGCACGGATTGACGACCCGTGCCGCCGATAAGCCTTCGCAACGAGCACCGCCGCTTACGCGCACGCACTAATCGTCCTGAAACTCGTCTTCCTCATCGACCTTGTCGCGCTTGTGACGATGGGCCGTGGCGCCGCCGAGCGATCCCGTCACCAGGGGCGCGCGCGTTGCGTAGGGGTTGCGCTGGGATGCGCGCCCGGCGATTTCCGCGCCGGAGACGGCCGCGGGCTCGCAGATGATGCGGCGGCTCGCGCGGCGCATCAGGTCGACGTGAATGTGATCGTAGTGATAGACGTTGGAGCCCGGCGCCAGCACGGTGTTGAACTGCTGGCAAGCCGCGCCCTGCACGTCGCGCAAGAAGCCCTGCTCCTCGGGCATGCCGCGCCATCCGTCCTTCACCGTGATGCGGCGTCCGTCGGCGAGCGTGAAGGCGGCAATGTCGAGCGCGTTGCCGAAGGCGTGCTCGGAAATATGCGCGCTCGGATTGCCGTTCATGCCCCGGCAGGAATAAGCGGATATCTGCTTGATCTCGACCACGCGCGCGCCGAACCAGCGTTGCGCCGCGGGCTGCACCGAATCGGCAAGCCAGTGATCGAGCGCGGAAACGATCGGACAAGCCAGCGTCGCCGCGGGTTTCACCGCGACCGGGCCGACGGCTGCGACCGGATTGCCGCGCGCAGGCCCGAGCGGCGGCAGCGGCGCCGGGCTCGCGGAAGAAGGCGCGGCGTACGGCTCGCGCGACGGATAGGTCGGCACGCTCATATAGGTGGCGCGGCCCGCCTGTTCCTGCTCCCCCGGGCGCGCGTCCGGCGGCAGATCGATCTCGTCTTGATCAGCCGGCGCAACGCCGGGCGCGGCGAGCGAGATCGGCGCACCGGGCGAGGCCCCATACCCGGGCTGACGCGCGGGCGGCGGCGGCGGATAGCTCGCAGCCGGCTGATAATTTGGCGGATAGCTCGACGGCGGCCGATAGGCAGGCGACGGCTGCCGCGCGATCGGCCAGCGCGGCTGGCCATTACCGATATCGCCCGGCGGACGCAACGCCTCGTCCGCAAACCCGTAACTGCTCGACGCATCTCCGAAAGCGGCGACCTTGAGAGGGTATTGGGCGCCGCACACGCCGGGGCCGGAAATCGGGTCGACCCGGACAACGTCCAGGCTCTCTTTGACACCGCCGGATTTCAGGCAGGCGATCTCGGCCTCGGCACGCCAGGGTTCGCGCTCAGCGGTTTGAAAAAAACCGTGACCGCAGCCCGCCAGCGTGACGAGGACGATGGAGCCGACGAGATACAAACGAACTCCGCGCGTCATTGCCGCAAGTTCGACGAATTTGCTTAAAGACTGATCAACGCGTTGTTTTCACGAGTTTTTAACCACGTTACGCGGCGTCCGCCGCATTGCACCGGAGACGCGCCCACCACTTCTGTGACTTAAATCACGGATGGCGGCGCGAACGGGCCCTAGGGTCGTTTGCGAACGAACAGGCTCGCTGACGGGAGACTTCCATGAAGACGTATTATCTCGCCGCTGCGCTGTTGATGGCGAGCACCGCCGCCCATGCCGGCAGCGGGATTTCCTTCCAGGTCAACGGACAACGGGTGCATATCGATGCGCCGCGGAATTGCGAGTCGCTCTCCTGCGTTCAGATCACGGCGCCCCGCATGTCCGGCAATCTCAAGGGCCTGACCTCCAAGCTCAACAAGGATAAGGACGACGATGATGCGCCAAGCCCGGCGCCGTCGACGCAAGCCAACTCAGCACCGCCCGCGCAAAAGACCGTGCCCGCCCCGACCGCTTCCACAACAGCGCCACGAGCGCAGGCGCCCGCGCCACTCCCCGCTGCGGTCGTGAGCAATGCCCAGCCGGCCGCGACCGACACATCGAATACATCAGTGCCGTTGCTCCACGACGTGACGCCATCGGCGTCCACATCCGCTCCGCCGCCCGTGTCGACCACGGCGGCGGCGGCGCCCGCGCCGGCTGTTGCGGTTTCTCCCACCGCGCAGCCGGCGGCCGTGGCCGATACTCCGGTTACGCCGCTCGGCCTGTGGGCGACGCAGGACAACAAAGGCAATGTGCAGATCGAGCCGTGCGGACAGAATCTCTGCGGCTATGCGGAGAAAACCCGCGAGCCGATCCTGATCAACATGAAGCCGGCCAACGACAGCAAATGGACCGGCCGGATTCACGATCCCGAAGGCGGCAGCAACTACGACTCGACCATCGCGATGAAGGGACCGAACCTCTTGAAGGTCCAGGGTTGCGCGTTCGGCGGCCTGTTCTGCGGCGGCCAGACCTGGAAGCGGATCAGCTGAACCCCGGCTCGATTTGAAAGAACCCCGCGAATCCATCGCGGGGCTTTCTGCATTTTTCGAACGATCAGCCTTGCAACGAAGCGTCACGCGCGCCGCGACGTCACTGATCGCGATACCGATGCGGCGTCATTCACGGACCGTTCAGGCGGTGGGTTTCTTAATCCATCGAACCTCGTCATACTCCGCTTTCCTGCCATGCCTGTTTCCTGCCAAGCCTGTTCCCTGCCAAGCCTGGGCTTCATCGTGACATATCGGTTCTTGCTGGCGTTTGCCCTTTCCGGCTGCTTGCTCGTTGGCGGGACGCAACATCTCTCCGCGATGCCATCGCCGGCCGGCGTCGACATCACGACACCCATGATGGACGATGCGAGAACGGATCCGGCACGGCTTGCGCAGGCGCAAGCCCCACAACCCCCGCAAGCACAGGACCCCGCCACCGCTTCACCGGCGCAGACGCCTTCCGATGAGCCGATCGGCAACGTCGCGACGCTGACGGGGACCGTCACCGTGATCCGCAACAAGAATTCGCTGCCGCTGAAGCTGCGCGACGACATCTATTTCAACGATGCGGTCCAGACATCGTCGAATTCGACGCTCGGCATCACCTTCAACGATTCCACCACCTTCAATCTCTCGGCCAATTCGAAGATCGTCATCGACAACTACGTCTACGAGGAAGGCGGAGCCAAGAATGCCGCGGTCTTCGACATCGCCAAGGGCACCGTCGCCTTCGTCGCCGCCGCGGTCGCGAAGACCGGCGACATGACGATCACGACGCCGACCGCGACGCTCGGCATTCGCGGCACCACGGGCCTTGTCGAGGTGCCGGAAGATGGCGCAGCAACGAGCGCGAACAACGTCGCGATCAAGCTCTATCCGGATGCCGACGGCAGGGTCGGACGTATCGAGGTCAACGACCGCACGGGCGCGCGGCTTGGCGCGCTGACGCAAGGCGCGAGCGGTTTCACCATCCGCCCCGGCATGGGCGGCGCACGCTTCGCCGCGGTGCCGCTTGCGATCTCGCGCGAGCAGGCATCGCGCGACCAGGGCTTCGTGCGGCAGGTGCATGCCGCGCAAAATGTCGGCCGCCAGATCGTCACCGAGCAGCGCGCCTTCCGCCGCGCCAATCCCGGCTTGAACAATCGCAATCAGCCGGGGAGTCAACCGAACCAGCAACGGCCGAACGGCGCGCCCGGACAGAACCGGCCCGGCCAGCCGCAACAGGGCACGCCCAACGGCCGCCAAGGCACGCAGCAACCAGGCACGCAGCAACCGGGCAACCGGCAACAGCCCGGCAACAATTCGCAGCAACAAGGCCGACCCGGACAGCCAGCTCAGCCGTCACGGCCGGGCCAGCCTCCACAACCGAACCCACAAGGAGGACCGGCCGCGCCTTCACAACCCGGCGCCCCCGACCGGCAAGGCACGCAGCAGCAACCGGGAGGTCCGCAACAGACCGGACAACCCGCGCGGCCGCGACAAGCTCCGCCACAGGGCGCGCCGCAGCGGCTCGGAACGCCGCAACAGAATGCACCGGGATTGCAGCGGCCCGGCGTACAGCGTCCGCAAATCCCGGCCAGACGCACGCCGCCGCCGCGAGGCAAACAGGAGAAGAAGCGCTATTGATCGTCGCGGCGTAGACGAATTTGCGATGTCCGGTTCGCGCGCGGACAAATGCCCGGGACATCGGTTCCAGTCGATTGCAAGCGAAGCTCGCTGGGAGACTGGCCTCATGGTTCGAGACGCGCGGCGTTGCCGCGCTCCTCACCATGAGGGTCTACCATCGCCGCGCAGAAGCCCTCATCCTGAGGAGCCGCGCAGCGGCGTCTCGAAGGATGGGCCACACGACGTGCTACATCACTCGCCCCGATATCGCCCTTAGAATTTGCAGGTGAACTCGTCTTCACTCATGATACGCGCCATGTCCGGCCTCGTCCGCTACATCACACATGCCCAAGTCAGGATCGACCCCGCCATCCCTGTCCCCGGTTGGGGTCTGAGCGCGGTCGGACGCGCGCGCACTGAAGCCCTCGCCGCCACGGACTGCCTTTTAGGCGCGAGGCAGATCATTAGCAGTGGCGAGCGAAAGGCGATCGAGACGGCCGAGATCATCGCGGCAAAGCTGAACGTCGACATCGAGCTGCGGGAAGCCATGCACGAGAACGATCGGTCGGCGACAGGATTCCTGGCGCCGGACGAGTTCGAGAGCGTGGCCAATCAGTTTTTCGCGCGTCCGCAGCTTAGCGTCCGCGGCTGGGAGCGCGCGATCGACGCTCAGGCGCGCATCGTCCGCGAGGTCGAGCATGTGCTGGCGCGACAGCGCGCCGGCGACGTGCTCTTTATCGGCCACGGCGCCGTCGGCACGCTCTTGCTCTGTCACTATTCCGGCCTGGCGATCGATCGCGTTCACGACCAGCCGGCCGGCGGCGGCAACTGTTTCGCATTCACCAAGGACGACCGCCGCGTGCAGCACCCGTGGCGCCGCTTCGAGGACATGTAGCGCCACGCCGAAGCGCGACCGCGTCAATCGAGCTTGTCCAGCGTGATCGGCAGATCGCGGACCCGCTTGCCGGTCGCATGATACACGGCATTGGCAACCGCTGCGGCGACGCCGACGATGCCGATCTCACCGACACCCTTGATGCCGAGTGGGTTGATCGTGCTGTCGGGCTCATCGACAAAGATTACCTTGATATCGTGGATGTCGGCATTCACGGGGATGTGGTACTCGGCGATATTGGCGTTCATGATGCGGCCGAAGGCGTGGTCGGTCATCGCTTCCTCGTGCAGCGCCATGCCGATGCCACCCACGACGCTGCCAATCACCTGGCTCGATGCCGTCTTGGTATTGATGATCCGTCCCGCGGCGACCGCGTTGACGACGCGGGTCACGCGGATGACGCCGAGCTCCTCATCCACCTTGACCTCGGCAAAGATCGCCGAGTGAGTGTTGTGCGCGTGCTTGTCATCCTCCTTGAAGTCCGAGGAGCGCTCCTTCTCGACGCGCTCCAGCCTGCCATGGCGCATCACGTCCGCAACCGGAACGGAACGACTTTTGTCCTTCTTGTCGGCGATCGCGCCATCCGCCAACACGACGTCATCGATCTTGAGGCCTTTCAGCGGCGCGCCCGGCATCTGCTGGACGATCAACAGCAGTTCCTTCTTGATGTCGTCTGCGGCGTTGACGATGGCATGCGCCACGGACGCGGCGGTCCACGAGCCGCCCTCGACCTGCGCCGTGGGCAACGTCGAATCCGCGAGCTTCACGGTCACGCTGTCGATCGGCAAGCCGAGCATGTCGGCCGCGATCTGCGCCATGATGGTATAGGTGCCGGTGCCGATGTCGGACGCGGCGGAGGACACCTCGGCGTGGCCGTTGGCCGGTCAGCACGATCCGCGTGGAGAACGGCATCTGCAGCGCCTCCCAGACGCCGGACGCCATGCCCCATCCGACGAGTTCGCTGCCGTCGCGCATCGAACGCGGCTCGGCGCTGCGCCGTGCCCATCCAAACGCCGCGGCGCCCTCCTGGTAACACGCCTTGAGCTGCTTGCTGCTGTAAGGCAGGCCGCTGGTCTGATCCCGGTCGGAATAGCAATGCAGCCGCAATTCCACGGGATCAAGCTTCAGGGTGACGGCGAGTTCGTCCATCGCGCATTCCAACGCATAGACGCCGGTGGCCGCGCCCGGTGCGCGCATGTCGCCGGGCGTCGCGACATCGAGCGAGGCGAGCTTATGCGCATAGCGCGCATTGGCGGAGGCGTAGAGCTGCTCCGCCCAGGCGGCGTCGGTGCGGGAGAAGTCCTCATATTGCGACGTCATCGCGATCGCTTCATAGCTGATCGCATCGAGCGTGCCGCCCGCGTTCGCGCCGAGCGCGATCCGCTCGATGGTCTCCGGCCGGTAGCTCAGCCCGTACATCTGCGCGCGGGTGAGCATGAGCCGCACCGAGCGCTTGAGCTTGAGCGCGCCAAGCGTCGCCAGCGCGACCTCATATTGCGGACGCAGGCCCGAGCCGAACGCACCGCCGACATAGGGCGAGATCACGCGCACGTCGTCCGGCTTGAGGTTGAATACGCCGCAGACATAGCGCTGCACGTTCTGCACGCCCTGCGTCTTGTCGTAGATCGTGAGCTTTCCGCCGCCATCCCAGACGACGGTCGCGGCGAACAATTCCATCGGATTGTGATACTCGGCGCGGGATGACATATTCGGCCTCGTGCCGCACCGCGGCCGTCTGCAGTGCCTTCGCCGCGTCGCCGCGCGGCTTCTGCGGCTTCTCGACGACATGGGCCTGCGCGCGCCGCGCCTGCAGGTCGGTCGCGAAGTCGTCCTTGCTCATATTCGACGTTCACGCAGCGTCGTCGCAAAGGACCGCGGTCTCGAAGTCCTCGGCCAGCACCAGCGCGATCGGCTGACCGTTGAACCTGATCCTGTCGTCGTAGAGCGGACGGAACGGCGAACCGCCCTCCGGCGCCACGTCGTCGTGATAGCTCTTGTCGGTGGAAGCCATGTCCGGCCGGTTGTCGTGCGTGACGACGTCGAGCACGCCGGGAAACGCAAGCGCGCGGCTGGCGTCGATGCGCGCGATGCGGCCCTTGGTGATGGTGGAGGAAACGACCACCCCGTGGACCAGGTCGGCCGCATTGAACTCGGCGGCATATTTGGCGTGGCCCGTGACCTTGGCGCGGCCGTCGACGCGGGAGGTGGAAGTGCCGATTGTGGGTGCCATGACGTTCACCGGATCTGTCTTGACGGACTGGATTTGCGGCGTGCGCGTTCGCCGCCTGCGTCAGCGTGCGGATGATCGCGCGCCGCGCCAGGCCGATCTTGAAGGCGTTGTGCGAATATGCCCTTGGCGTCCTTGAGCAGAATATCGGCCGCTTTCGCAAAAGCCGCCCTGTCCGGCGCCTCTCCGCGCAACGCGGCTTCAGCATCACGGTTGCGCCATGGCTTGTGCGCGACGCCGCCAAGCGCAAAGCGCGCCTCCTTGATGCGGCCGCCGTCGATGTCGAGGGCGGCGGCAACCGAGACCAGCGCGAAGGCATAGGACAACCGGTCGCGGATCTTCAGATAGCTGTGGTGCGCGGCAAAGTCCCTTGGGCGGCAGCTCGATGGCGGTGATGATCTCGTCCGGCGCGAGATTGTTGTCGAGATGCGGCGTATCGCCGGGCAGGCGATGGAAATCCTCGAATGCGATCGGTGCGCTCACCGGCAGGACCCGTCACATGCACCTTCGCGTCCAGCAGCCGCCAGCGCGACGCACATGTCGGATGGATGCGTCGCGATGCAGGCACTCGCTGGTGCCGAGAATGCCGTTGATCCGGTTGATGCCGTTGATCGCCGAGCAGCCGCTGCCGGGCTCGCGCTTGTTGCAGGGCGTCGCGACGTCGTAGAAATAGAAGCAGCGCGTCCGCTGCAGCAGATTGCCGCCGGTGGACGCCATGTTGCGCAGCTGCTGCGAGGCGCCGGCCAGGATCGCGCTGGACAGCAGCGGATACCGCGCTCTCGATCAGCGGGTGATAGGCGAGATCGCTGTTCGGCACCAGCGCGCCGATGCGCACGCCGCCGTCCCTCGTCTCCTCGACCGTCTTGAGCGGCAGATGCGAGATGTCGATCAGCCGTGCCGGGCGCATCGACGTCATACTTCATGAGATCGACGAGATTGGTGCCGCCGGCGATGAATTTCGCCGCCGGATCGGCCGCGATCTGCCTGACAGCGTCGGCGACGTCGGTCGCCCGCGAATATCCGAAATTGTTCATCGCTTGCCTCCCATCTCGCCCATCGCCTGCTGGATGGCGGCGACGATGTTGGGATAGGCGCCGCAGCGGCAGAGATTGCCGCTCATCAATTCGCGGATTTCGTCGGCGCTCTTTGCCTTGCCCTCGGCGATCAGGCCCGCGGCCGAGCAAATCTGCCCGGGCGTGCAATAGCCGCACTGAAATGCGTCGTGATCGATGAACGCCTGCTGCAGCGGATGCAGGCTGTCGCCATCCGCGAGCCCTTCGATGGTCGTGACATCGGCGCCGTCCTTCATCACGGCGAGCGTGAGGCAGGACATGACCCGCCGTCCGTCGAGCAGCACCGTGCAGGCGCCGCATTGGCCATGATCACAGCCCTTCTTCGTGCCGGTCAGATCGAGACGATCGCGCAGCAGGTCGACGCGTCGGCCGTCGATCAGCACGGTACAGGCGCCGCATTGCCCGTGGTCGCACCCCTTCTTGGTCCCCGTCAGGTCGAGCCGCTCACGCAGAAGGTCGAGCAGCGTCGTCCAGGGCGCGATCGTAAGCGAGCGCTTCTCGCCGTTGACCGTCAGTGTGATGGAGAATTGAACAGGCGCCGACGCGCATTGAGAGCCGGAACGGCCCGCTGGAGAAGGCTCATGCGATCCCTCCGGAAAGCAAAACGGCAGTTCAAGTCTGAACTGACGTCAAAGTTGGGGTGGAAGCATAATTCGCGATCTCGACAAAGGTTCGATGACAAATGTCGCATGCGTCAATTCTGCGTGCGGCAAGAGAAATCTGCGTGCATTCCGCAACAAGCAGAAGATGCTGTTGTGCGCGGGCCGGGTAAATTCGTGATGAGGCCTATTGCCGCATGCGACGCGGCCGCGATACGTTGCTGCCTCATTCACCCGCAGGACGGTTGGATTCAGCGCTCACATTGTGCGCGTCCTGCTTCCGTTCAGCGCAAGTGACAGGCCACCCAGTGGCCCTCGGCGCTCTGCTTGAGCTTTGGCACTTCCGTGCTGCAGACCGGCTGCGCCAGCGGGCATCGCGTATGGAAGTGGCAGCCCGATGGCGGGTTGATCGGGCTCGGCACCTCGCCCTTGAGCCGGATGCGCTTGCGCTTCACGGTCGGATCGGGGATCGGCACCGCCGACAACGACGCTTCCGTGTAGGGATGTTTCGGCGATGCATAAGGGCGCGCGCGGGCGCGGTCTCGACGATACGGCCGAGATACATCACCGCGACGCGGCGGCTGATGTGGTCGACCACGGCGAGATCGTGCGCGATGAAGAGATAGGCGAGCCCGAATTTCTGCTGCAGATCCTCCAGCAGATTGACGACTTGCGCCTGGATCGACACGTCGAGCGCGGAGACCGGCTCGTCGCAGATGATGAGCTTCGGCTCGACCGTCTGCTCAAGACCAACCCGCGCCCGGCGCGTCGAGAAGAACACGTCGGTACCGGCGCTACCTCCGAGCTTTGAGGTGCTACGCGACGGCAAGCGAGAGAAGTTCTTTTTTGACACCAGTGCTTATCGTCGGGGCATTAGCGGCCGCATGTCGAAGGATGAGGCAAGCAGCAAGCGCTGGCGTTCGCGCAATGCGCCGAAGATAAAATAGAGATCGACCCCGACGAAGCAGGACCGCCGCCATGGGCGGAGTAGTTACTTTTGCCATCCGTCTAGCTCGGCCTTGGACTCGGCGGAGCTGTTCAGCATACAACGCGACCCATGAAATTCATTGATTCTCGCCCTTTCGCCGATTCCGAAGCCGCGGCTCGCAAGCTGATGGAGATCGCCAACGACGTTGAGGCCGTGCAGGACGGTCGCATCTTCATCGAGCTGATCAACGGCCCGTTCCTGTACGAGCACAAAGGCAGGCCGGCGGAATACGGCGCTGGCCTCAAGCTCGCGATCGAGCGCGGCTGGCTGTGGAAGCACGAGAGCGGCACCTATGTGAAGCTCACACATCACCGCAATTGCGCGGTAGTCTGATCCGACAGCATCAAGCCTTTAGCCATGAACTGAACCAGCTCACGATCAGGCCCCCAGTGCGTCTGATCGCATGATCGTTGCTTTCGCAGCGACTTGCGGCTATTTCGGAGAGAAACAGATGCACTATTCTGTGCGTCAATTAAATCACACCGAACCAAATTCTCACAGTCGCCGCGGGGCTGTAAGCCTCATGTAATTTGACCGTTACATTCCTAGGTCGCGTCGCAGGCGAGAGTTCTGTTTCTCTGCAGTCACCCCTCTCTCTGGCCTCGATAATCAGCCATAGCGTACCCTTTGACTGCCGCGGCCCTACCGCAATGTCAGTTCGTATTGGTTCTTGTTGCTAAGAACTGACCTGCCGACCTTTTGAAGCCATCCCCGTTGGATAAGCTCTTTGACCAGACGGACCGCTACGGTGCGCGGCTCCCCGATAGCAGTTGCCAAGCCAGAAAACGACATCTCGCAATCGCCAAGAACGGCGAACCGTAAAGCGATCTGATGACCGACCAGGCGCGCGCCTTTGCTTAATTTCGGATCGCTTGAAAATTCCGCAATCCACAGACTGAGATCGTCACGCCGCATGCATCTCCGGCCTTATCGAGCACCCTTCTAGATTGTAGGCCTAGCCAGTTAACTATCAGTTCGCGCGAGCAAGCTGGAAAACCGTTTCGCCAACGCTCACCCGCTTTTTGATCCTGACGTGCAAGAACGAGGTGGATGACTGTCCATGGCTGAGGGTCTTTGGGAGAAAGGCGATTGATCGCGGCTGCTCTGGAAGCACGAGAGCGGCACCTATGTGAAGCTCAGCGGCGCGCCCTCCTCGATGAAGGTCGAGCGCATCCAAGTTTCGAGCTCCGGCCGGTACGAAGGTCGGCGTCTCCAAATTTTCGCGGTCGAGCATAGCCGCCGGAGGCGCCGGCCGTTTCAACCGGGACGGCTCCGGGAACAGCCTGACGATTTCAGCCATTCAACACCGAGCGCTTATGAGGTCCGCTGTGCCCCTGATAGCGGCGCAAGAGCGGACCTCACCGGAGGTCCGAGTTGGGCCATATCCAGACGTACGACTACGCGCGCCTCATCTGCCGCCTGTGCCACCGCTCCCGAATAATTGCTCATATGTAATTCCCTGTTCACCGAGAAAGCGCGCAGCCGGGCTCTGCGTTTCGTAGAAAATTGCTTTGAGGATACCTGCGCCGGTCACTGTGGAGCGACCCACCGCATTCCGCTGAATCTCTGCATGCTGGACGACGCGTTGAAATGCGGCGGTCGGTTTGGGTTCGGCGTGGCTGTCCATTACTAATTTCGTCAGTCCGTGGTCGAGGTAGTCAACGAGCCTCTCCGTTAGCCCACTAGGATTGGCATTGCAGGCACTAATCGATGCCAAAGCATCAGCGTCATCTACTAGGGCAAGAAGAAGATGCTCCAGCGTGGCATATTCATGATTTCGTTGGGCGGCGAAGCCGATGGCCCGAAGTAGGGTCGTAGCAAGCTCGGCGCAAAGCGATGGAATTCGCACGGCGGTTAACGGAGACACTTTCTCGCGAGGAACAGTTTTCTCCGCATTAATTGCGGCAGCCAGCGTATTCCAATCGGCTACACCGAACATATCGGCCATCAGTTCAAGGCTTTGGCCAACGGTGATCTTGATACCTTTGGCTGCAAGCGCCGCACGTAGCGTTTGCGCCATAGCCTTGGCGTTGCGGAAATCGCGCATGTTTTCATCCTTTGCTCGTCAACGAGAAAGAAGTGCCAGGGCTTGCGTTGCTGGCCCGGCTCGTTCGGGCAAAGGGCTCAAAAGCCTACGATACGTTTACCGTCCCCGGAGGGCGCAAGCAGCAGGTCGTATCCACCGTGGGTACAAATGGACCAAAGGTGGACTGGCGTCAATCACCTGTCGCGTGACGACAGGCGCGGTGCCAACTTCGGCAATGGGTCAGGGCCGGAATAACTCGGTATGAGCACAACGAGTCCGGTTTACTCCGACCATCGGACTTAAAAGCAACGTTTACAAAGGTCTGCGTCGGGCCATGGGCGGACTTAGAACGGCAGTGTTAGCGCGGCATTGCCGCCTGCAGACGGGCCTCAAAGCGATCTGCCAGTGCTCCGATTGCACCGACCGTATCGCCCGTAAACGCCGATCCGTGCATCAGTGCAAGGGTAGTCGGGGTTAATTTTGTGAGCTTCCTTATATTGGGCGCGGTTGCCGGTCCGAGGCTAGTCGCCGCGAGAAAATCCTCTGCTTCCATGGCGGGGCCAACGATATCACTTCCTGTAAGTGGCGGCCCGCCACCGCGTCTCATGAAGAGGTCGCCGCACAGAAGCGTAGCTGTGGTTTCTTCATAGATGACGCCTGCGTCCCAGCCGTGTGGGACATGCGGCGTATCAATATAGCGAATACGCTTGCCTCCGATATCAACAACCTCTCCGTCAGAGAGCACTCGCGGCGCACGATCTGCCATATCCGCAATTGAAACTCTGCAACCAACTGCGCCATGCATCAACTCTGCGCGAGGGGACGCGGCAAGCCACTCGTTCATCGAACCACACTCGTCGGCCTCGAAGTGGCCAAAACTGAGCCAGCGCAATTCCTTGAGTGGGATGATCTTGGCGACCGTTTCCGAGATCAACGGAAACATCTTCCTGTACCCGCAGTGAAAGAGCAGAGGTTCGTCGCCAACGATCAGAAAATGATTGAACGTAAGCCCGACCCCTCCCGCGGCCTGAGGCAAGAAAACCGATACGCGATAGATTCCCGCTGCGATTTCGTCAGCTCTAATGTCCATTGTTTATCCTCCCCGCGAATTGAGATCGAACGACTACAACAGCCGTGTGAGGTTATCATTTGTTGTCAAAACGGCGACCTGAATGTCGGCTAAGGGTCATGCGCGGTAATGCTCTGATCGCTCCTAACATTTCCGGTTCACTCCCAGAAGCTCACGTCAGCTCACGGATCATAGCCTCGCCCACCCCGCGCCGAAATAAGGGGGTGCGGCCCGACCAGGTCCGGGACTGAGGACCAAGAACAAAAACCCGGCCGAGCCGCACAACGCGCCGGGGAAAGCGCGCTATCTCAAAAGAAAGCCGCCCAAAGGATCGGGGCGCTTGTTTCGCTGAAATTCATCAGCCGCGGCAATCATGCGCGCAGCCCATGCCTTCAAATGATCATCATCGGGAAATGGACTGGTCAGGATCTTCACGCGATCCGCAACCGGCGGTGACGGCGGCGTGCAGATCATGCGGATTCCTGTAGACGTGAAAAAACCCGCAGCGGTTCCGCAGCGGGCTTGCGAGTGGATGTGTCCAACCTCGAATTTCGGAAATCATAGCGAGAATTTTTGTGCCGTCAAATCGCGCCGATAAGACACGTTAGCAGAAAACGCGAATCGCGAGGAATACGGCCAAGTTCGAGGAGCAAAGTCGTTAACGTGGTTGGGGACAACTCATGTCGGCGCGGCGCGCACGCCGCCGGAAATTTCGGAAATCGAATGCCGCTTGATAGATGTTGCGGAACCGACTGTAGGCTTCAGGTCCGCTTTCGGATTGAAGCGAAGATGAGCCAGCGGCGCCGGCCCGTCTAACGGTCGAAAATGACCCAAGGCAGACCTTGCGCCTTACAACTAGCGCAGTGCGCGCTAGTACGATCGATTGGGCGCGATCGCCGCACGACACCTGAGGTCCAGCCGCCTAGTTTCTCGAAGCTGACCTGACGCTTCATCCATCGCTTGTTCGCGACCGTCAGGCGTCCATTTCAAGCTTGCATTTCAAGGCAGGAACCATGCAATACGACACGTCCGGATCGTCGAACATCGATCCTCGGAGCAACGCATTTGCGGACCGGATTGAAGCCAACCAGCGAAAGCTGAGGGCTGATCTCCGCCAGACCTACGATTTCATCGTCTGTGGGTCCGGCTCGTCCGGCTCCGTCGTGGCGCGACGTCTTGCGGAAAGTCCTACCGTCAGCGTGCTGCTGCTCGAGGCGGGCGGAACGGATGCCGTGCCGGAGGTCGAGGATGCCGCCCGCTGGACCGAAAATCTCGGAAGCGAGCGGGATTGGGCGTTCAAGACCCGGCCGAATCCGAATCTGAACGGGCGATCGCTGCTTTGGTCCATGGGCAAGGTGCTTGGCGGGGGATCGAGCATCAACGTGATGATCTGGGCGCGCGGTCACAAGAGCGATTGGGACCATTTCGCCGCCGAGACCGGCGATGACGCGTGGTCGTATGAGAGCGTGCTCAAGATCTATTGCGGGATCGAGGATTGGCAGGGAACGCCGGATCCCGAACGGCGCGGCACCGGCGGCCTGGTCGCAGTCCATGTTCCGGCTGAGCCCAATCCCAGCACTATAGCCTTCCTTGAAGCGGCCCGCTCGGTCGGCGTGCCCACCTTCGCCGACCAGAACGGGATCATGATGGAGACGGCAGGCGGCGCTGCCCTGTCCAACCGACGGATCCGCGACGGCAAGCGCCAGTCGGTCTTCCGCACCTACGCCTATCCCTATATGGACCGGCCAAATCTCACCGTGCTGACCCACGCGCTGGTAATGCGGGTGATCGTCGAAGGCGGGAAAGCGACCGGCGTCGAGGTGGCGCATGACGGCGCCGTGCGGAGGTTTGCTGCCGGGCACGAGGTGGTCCTGTCATTGGGCGCGATCCACACGCCCAAGGTCTTGATGCAATCCGGTATCGGTGATGCCGAGGAACTGCGCCGTTTCGGCATCGAGGCGAGAAGCCACCTTCCCGGCGTCGGCCGCAATCTGCAGGAGCACCTGCTTCTCGGCGGCTGTCTCTGGGAATATCCACGCGCGGAGCAAATGGGCGGCGACACCGGGGAGGCCACCTTCTTCTGGAAGAGCGATGCCGCGCTGGACCACCCCGATCTTCAATCCTTCTTTACCGACGGCGCCTTTCTCAGCCAGGAGCTCAGCCATCTCAACACCACAACGTCATGCTGGTCGATCACCCCGGGCATCGTCCGCCCGCACAGCCGCGGCGCGGTGCACCTCACGGGGCCCGATCCGACCGATCCCGTCGATATCGACGCGAACATTCTGGGCGATCCGGCCGATTTGAAGGCGGCGATGCGCTGCGTTGAACTCTGCCGGGAGATCGGCAATTCCGCCGCCATGCGCCCCTTCGTGAAACGCGAGGTCATTCCAGGCCCGCTTGGGAAGGCCGAGATGGAGAGTTTCGTCCGCAACGCCGCGACGCCGTACTGGCACTACACCTGCACGGCCAAGATGGGGCGAGACGACATGTCCGTCGTCGACGGTTCGCTCAACGTCTACGGGATCGACAGGCTGCGCGTCGCCGACGGATCTGTCATGCCGAGGGTCGCGACCGGCAACACGATGGCGCCATGCGTGATCATCGGCGAGCGGGCGGCTGCCATGATCCGGTCGACACACAATCTGTGAGAAGCGTGTCGCCTATGGGCCCATCGCGTCATCTCGCTGCTTCGCAGCAACTATGGCGCTTTTGAAGCAAAGCGGACATCAACTACCGGCGCGATCTCGGGTTCGGCTGCGCGCGCATCTAGCCCGACGATGTGTTCCGGAAAAACTGGAACGTAGTGCGTCCGCCATGTCTTCTCGTCATGGATCCGACAATGAACGGTCCCGTATTCGCCGAGCGGCTTTCGAACCACCATCCGGACCAAGACAACGTCCCCTTCCCGGAGCGCCGCGACTTCCTGTCTGCTGAGCGCGTTCACGGCGCCGTTTCTTTCTCTTTGCGGAAGTCCGCGCGAGCGATCAGCGCGTGATAGACGCCCCAGGCCTGCTCCAACTGCTCATCGTTGAGGTCGGGACGCAGGATACGCAGCGTCTGCATGTAGGAGACCTTGCGCCTGTCGATCCGCTTCGACGGTTCCTCATTCTCGACTGGCTTCTCAATCTTCTTCGCTTTGTCTTTCTTCGGCTTATAGAATTTGATCTTTGGCGCTTCGGCGTCGAACTTCTTGCCGCGCTTCGATCGATAGTTTTTGTCGTCGCGGAAGATCTCAAAAAAGTACTGCAGGACAATCTTCAAGATCGGGATCGACACTGGATTGATGGGCCGGCCTTCGACGCAAACCTGCTCGACCAGGTCGCGTTGGGGAACGGGCATGTAGAACTGCAGAACGTCGAAATTCTCGCGCGCTTCCCGCTCCGCCGCTTCACGATCCATGTCGATGTAGTCGTCTGTCCGGCGCCGGCTGACCTCGATCGGCTTCTCCAGATCGGCAACGAACTGTCTGAAGAATGACGAGCCGGCGGCCGACCGCGTCCGGCCGTGGAAGTTATAAAACGAGTTATAAATTTCGGCGATCCTGAAGCCCGCGGACACCTCCGCCGAGGTCAGTTCGTCGTGCAGCGCCAGGCGCCCTAGCTCGGTGCCGAGGCGAGGATCCAGTCCGATCTTCTGACCGTGGGTCTTGATGCGCTGCCAGAGCGCTGGCGAGATCGGTTGCTTTGGATGTTTCAGCCGGTTTCAGTTTCCCGCACTTATATCGGTCGCCCGACTTTGACGGCCGACCCCGCTTTGCAGCCATGATGCAATTCCCCTGCCCATGGTCCTTGCGTCCCTATTCCCCGATTTGTGTCAGATGCGAACCCATTACTGTTTCGCCAAATCGTTGCACGAATATCCCCTCGGCAACGCAAATAATAATATGTATCAGCTCACGCGAAAATGCCACCTAGTTCAAAGCATCAGCGCGGGCAGCAACGTTCCAGGGTCGGAACATTCTAGCCGCTGACCAAAGAAAAGCTGCACTCGCTCGTTTTCGTCGCTGCGGCCCTGACAGCGGTCGAAAGCAGACATCGCGGGGACTTCCGCGTCGGGCCAGCAACGGAAGTGCCCAGGCCAACTTTAGCAAACTGGTAGATAAAATGTGTAGTCCGACCGCTCTCGCGACTTCAAGATTCGGCAGCAGTTGCAAGCGTCAGAGACCTCTCAACCAACGCGCGCTTCGATCACTCGGAAGCGGCCTGCCGGATAGATCAATTCGAGACGGAATCCGTTTTCTTTTAGGAGACGGCGATATTCCTTCTCCGTTCGTTCGAGCCCCCTGGACCGCGAAGCATATTCAAGTCGCTCATCGCGTGGGCTTTGTCCTCATCGTTGAGGCTCAGCGGATCCGGCATAATTCGTTCGACCAAAAGCAAAGCCCCACGTGCCGGCAAAGCTTGGCGACAATTTTTTAGGATTACGCCGCTGCATGCATCATTCCAGTCATGGATCACGCTTTTGAGGATGATTGCATCAGCAATGGCTGGAACCGTTTTGAAGAAGTCGCCAGCCAAGAAGTTCGCCCGGTCACTGACGCCCACGCGCTTGAAATGATCGTTCGCTGGTGCGGCACACCGGGGAAGATCGAGAACCGTGCCGCGAAGCCGGGGATATCGCTTTGCGACGGCCCCGATCAGCTCGCCCGACCCGCCCCCCACGTCCATCAGATGAGAAATGCGGCCGAAATCATAGGCCGAAAGGATGTCCGGTGTGACGAGACGAGTCAGGTCCGCCATTGCAGAGTTGAATATGCGCACGTTCTCTGGGGTACGCGCCATCAGATCGAAACTGTTGCTCAGGCCCAGAAGCTGCGCGGCCGTCTTCCCGGTCATGATGGACTCAAGCAGCCCATTCCACGATTTGGAAAGCATTTCGCCTTCGAAGATGGCCCAGCTCTTGACGGATGAATCGGCAGCGCCGTCCAGCGCGGTGCCAGTTTCCGTCAATGGATATCGCCCGTCGTCAGCCCGCGCGCAGACGCCGACGCTCGAAAGTCCGATTAGCAGGCGTCCAAGTGCGTGTTGATCCGCACCAGTTACCTTCGCGAGCGCGTCGAGGGACTTCGGACCGTCACGAAGCGACTCGGCAATCCCGAGCTTGGCTGCGACGTAAATCACCGCCGTCACGCGATGGGACTGGATGAGGTCGAGAAGCTTGAGCGCCGACATAGGCGAAGGCATGGACCGTTCCATATGGGTTGTGCGCTATTGCCCGTTCCGAATGTCGATGAGGTTGGTGACCTCGCCTAGCCATGCGCGTTGCCGCGCAATTCCCGCCTTCAGTTCTTCAGTCGTCCCGTTGAGGACATTGTGACCGGCGGCCTCCAGCTTTCGGCGAACCTCAGGCTCCCGACAGATCGCGGCGACGTCGGCCGCAACACGGTTTCGCAATGCTTCTGGCATCGCCTTGCTCCCAAAGATGCCGGCCAATCCGTCTATCTCAAGTTCGGGGTACCCGAGTTCGCGCGCGGTCTGAAGATCGGGTAATGTAGCGGCGCGCGTCGGATTGATGACAGCAAGAAAGCGAGCCTTTCCAGACTGCACCGGGGAGGACGACGCCGTCAGAGATGTCACCAAGGCCTGGATCCGGCCTTCACCCAAGTCGGCCTGGGGCTGCGACGCATCGCGGTAACTGACGAAATTCATCTGTAAACCGTTCCGCTTCAGAAACGCCGCAAAGACATATCGCGGCAAGGTCGGTCCTGACGTCCAGGCATATTTGCCGGGATTTGATTTCAAGACATCGATGAATTCCGGAATGCTGCGGACCGACATATCGTTATTGACTGCGAGAGTGAGGACGATTGCCGTTGTGGCAGCGATCGGCTCCAGATCGCGCTCGGCGTCGTAGGGTAACTTATCGATTAGCAGTGGCGCAACGGACACGGATCCGGCAACTGTATACAGAATGGTGTGGGTATCCTGATTGGCAACGAAAGAACCCACGCCGATGGTGCCTTCCGCACCCGGCCTGTCTTCGACGAGGACCGCCTTGCCCCATCTCTTGCCGAGCGCATCGGCAAATATCCGGGCCGCCGCATCGTTGGCGCTTCCGGCCGGGAACGTCACTATCAGCTTCACCGGACGTTCGGGCCAGTCTGCCCGTGCCGTCATTGGGGCGGCAAGACCCACAACGCAGGCCACCACCATCATCATCATCATCAGAGAAAGCAACCGCCGTATGGTGTTCGCGCCTGCCGCTGTTTCGTGAGATGCTGTATCAGAGAAGCGGGCCCGTGGACTTGAGCTGTTCGTTTGTCGCCGGAGCATCGTCATCGCCACCTCCTATTGGTCGGTTCAAACTCGGATTTACGACGCGGCTTTCGTCGGCCGTTGCCGGGACGGGCATAGGAATCGTTGGCTTCGATCACGCGCACCAGCATATCCAGAAGGGTAGTGCGCTCCGCTTTCGAGAGTGGCGTCAGCAGGCGCTCCTGCGCGGCGAGCAGCGACGGGCGCAAGCGGTGGCGCAAGCTCGCGCCCCGCCGGGTCACATAGAGCTGGCGCGCCCGATAGTCATAAATCGATCTGCCGTTTGACCAGGCCCTTGTGCTCGAGAAAGTCGATCATTTGGCCGAAAGTGACCGCATCGACACCCATTCGGCCTGCAAGCTGCCGCTGCCCGCTTCCCGGCTCCTCCAAAACAGCGGACATAACTCCCCAAAGCATGGGCGTTAGATCTTCGCTCACGAGAATTTCCGCCGTGACACCAAGACAGATTTGATGAAAGCGGCGAGCCAGATGGGCCGGTACCTGGTGGGAGGGTAGGATTGAAGAATTCTCGTCCCGTCGAGAGCGAGGCTCGTGCATGATCATCCAAATGGGTTACAATTCTAATGATAAGAATACATACTAGATCGATTGTCAATCGCTGGCTCGCGCAAATTCCGCGGGCTTGCTCACTTACGGCGCGCCAAGACCTGCGCGTTGTTTCCGCATTCGATGCGAACGTCTGGTATGGG
>CAWAXO010000030.1:0-36323 GCA_963786015.1 uncultured Alphaproteobacteria bacterium
CGCAGACAGGCCGCGGATCACGTGGCAGCAGGCCGACGCGCTCGCGCTTCCTTTCGGCGACGGCAGCTTCGATATCGTTGCCTGCCAATTCGGCGTGATGTTCTTCCCAGACAAGGTGAAGGGATATGCCGAGGCTCGCCGTGTGCTGAAGCCCGGGGGCCACTTTGTCTTCAACGCGTGGGACAAGATCGAGGAGAACGATTTCCCCAACGTGGTGCATCAAACGCTGCAGCAACTGTATCCGGACAACCCGCCGCAGTTCATGGCCCGCACGCCACACGGCTATCATGACGCCGCGCGAATTCGTGCAGACCTGATGGAAGCGGGCTTCACCGACATCGCGATCGAGACGGTCGCGCATCGAAGCCGCGCGAACTCGCCACATGATCCGGCGACCGCCTTCTGTCAGGGCACGCCGATGCGCGGCGAGATCGAAGCCCGCGGCGCGCCGGGCCTGGAGACGGCAACACAGAAGTCCGCAGAACGCGCTTGCCCGCCGCTTCGGCAATGGTCCGATCGAGGGCCGGATTTAGGCCTTGGTGATTTCGGCGGCCGGGTAGCCTACACCGTCGGCAGCACCGAGAATGCTTCGCCCGCGCGGCGCAAGTCGAGCTCCTCGACGCTGGCTGTTTCATCGGTCACGCTGTCGACGCGCGAGGACGGCGGGCCGTGGCGGCACAGCGCGACCATGTCGGCGACGTGCTTCGGCGTGCCTGCAAACAGCGCCTCGACGCTGCCGTCGCGGCGGTTGCGGACCCAGCCTTCAAGGCCGCTCGTGGTCGCCTGATACTCGACCCAGGCCCGATAGCCGACGCCCTGCACGCGGCCGCGGATCATGACCTGGAGGATCGCCCGGCTCATTTCTTTCAGCCCCAGGACATCGGCGCTGCGCGCTTTCACCTCGGCTTCGCGCATGACGCGGTTGGTCAAATCCGACGATGCGAGGCCCTTCGAGGTTCTTCGGCGCCGTGCCTTCGCGCAACGCCTTCTGCGTCTCGTAGACGGCCTGCGTCGCAGCCGCGATCGGCGCATGGCCCTGGAGCGCGATGCGCACGCGCTGGCTCGCGAGATAGTCGATCGCGTTCAATTCGTCCGGCGCGCCGCCGAGCACGATCGGCAGATGCGTGGCGGCCGCGATCGCCTCGAGCTCGGCACGCGACTTGATGCCGGTGAAGAACAGCGCATCGACGCCGGTCGCCTCATAGGCCTTCGCGCGGCGCGATCGCATCCTCGATGCGAGGTGATCGAGGCCGCGCCGGTGCGGCCCATGATGACCAGCGAGGGATCGCCGCGGCCGTCGAGCGCGGCCTTCATCTTGCCGACGCCCTCCTCCAGCGAGATCAACTGCGTCTTCGCCTCGCCGAAGGCGGCCGGCAGCAGCGTGTCCTCGATGGTGAGGCCGGCGGCGCCCGCCGTCTCCAGCTCCTGCACCGTGCGGCGCACGTTGAGCGCATTGCCATAGCCGTGATCGGCATCGACCAGCACCGGCAGCGCCGCCGCGCGCGACATCCGCCGCATCTGCTCGGCAAGCTCGGTGAGCGTGATCAGCGTGATATCAGGATCGCCGAGCACGGCGAGCGAGGCCACCGAGCCGCCGAACATGCCGAGCGGGAAGCCGAGATCCTCGGCGATGCGGATCGAGATGGCGTCATAGACCGAGCCGGGATGGACGCAGGCCGAGCCCGACAGGATCGATCGCAGTTTCTCGCGGCGGGAACGAAAGGCCATGGTTGCCTCACTCCAAAACCCTCGTCAGTAGCGCGAGCTCGCGAGTCTCGAAGGACGAAGGCGCAGCATGGCCTCGCCTCTTCGAGAGCTGCGCACGCGCGGCTCCTCAGGGTGAGGGTCGACTCGTCGGCGCTCCGATGAGGCCGCTTACGCAAACTCCAAAATCAGCGCGTCCACCGCGAGCGTCGCGCCGGCGCTGGCGTGGATCTTCTTCACGGTGCCGTCCTGCTCGGCGCGCAGCACGTTCTGCATCTTCATGGCTTCGACGACCGCCAGCGTCTCGCCGGCCTTGACCTCCTGCCCCTCGGTCACCGCGATCGAGACCACGAGCCCGGGCATCGGACAGAGCAGCTTCTTGCCGGTGTCGGAGGCGGTGGTGACCGGCATCAGCCGGGCGGATGTCGCTTCCGCTTCGGTCCAGACATAGACCGGCACCTCGACGCCCTGATGCGCGAGCCGGATGCCGTTGGCGATGGGCCGCGCCTGCACCGCGACGAAATGGCCGTCGATGGTGCCCTGCCAGACCGGATCGCCCGGCTTCCACGGCGACTGCAGCAGATGCGCATTGCCGGCCTTGCCTTCGGCATCGACGAAGCGGATCGCGATGGCGTCGTCCTCGCGCGCGACCTCGAGCAAGATCTCCTGACGGTCGAGCCAGACCGCGCGGCGGCGCTCGCGCTGCACGATGCGGCCGCCCATCTGGCCGGAGATCTGCCGCTTGCGCTCGCCGAGCACGTGATCGATGGCAGCGCCCACCGCGGCGATCCGCCGCGCGACCTCGCCCTTCGGGCACGCGCACCGCAAAGCCCTTGGGGAATTCTTCCGCGATGAAGCCGGTCGAGAGATTGCCCTCGCGCCAGCGCGGATGGTGCATCAGCGCCGACAGGAACGGGATGTTGTGGCGGATGCCGTCGACATAGAACGCATCCAGCGCAGTCGCCTGCGCCTCGATCGCGGCGGCGCGCGACGGCGCGTGCGTGACGAGCTTGGCGATCATCGGATCGTAGTGGATCGAGATCTCGCCGCCCTCCTGCACGCCGGTGTCGTTGCGCACGGTGATGCCGTCCCTTGCTCTTCCGCCGGCGGGCGATACTTCACCAGGCGCCCGATCGAGGGCAGGAAGTTGCGGAACGGATCTTCGGCATAGACGACGGGATTCCACCGCCCAGCCGGTCAGCGTGACGTCCTTCTGCGCGATGCGCGAGCTTCTCGCCCGCGGCGACGCGGATCATCTGCTCGACGAGGTCGATGCCGGTGACGAGCTCGGTGACGGGATGCTCGACCTGGAGGCGCGTGTTCATCTCCAGGAAGTAGAAGCTCTTGTCCTGGCCGGCGACGAACTCGACGGTGCCGGCGGAATCGTAATTCACGGCCTTGGCCAGCGCGACCGCCTGCTCGCCCATCTTGCGGCGCGTGGCCTCGTCGAGCAGCGGCGACGGCGCCTCCTCGATGACCTTCTGGTTGCGGCGCTGGATCGAGCATTCGCGCTCGCCGAGATAGATGACGTTGCCGTGCTTGTCGCCCAGCACCTGGATCTCGATGTGGCGGGGATCGACGATGAATTTTTCGACGAAGACGCGGTCGTCGCCGAACGACGCCTTGGCCTCGGCCTTGGCGAGCTTGAAGCCTTCCGCGACCTCGGCCTTCGAGTGGGCGATCCGCATGCCCTTGCCGCCGCCGCCGGCGGAGGCCTTGATCATCACGGGATAGCCGATCTCGTCGGCGATCCTGACCGCGTGCTTGTCGTCCTCGATGACGCCGAGATGGCCGGGCACGGTCGAGACCTTGGCCTTCGCGGCGGCCTTCTTGGATTCGATCTTGTCGCCCATCGCGGCGATCGCATCCGGATTCGGACCGATGAAGACGATGCCGGCCGCCTTCAGCGCGCGCGGAAACGCTTCGCGCTCGGACAGGAAGCCGTAGCCGGGATGCACGGCCTCGGCGCCGGTCTTGCGGCAGGCATCGACGATCTTCTCGATCACCAGATAGCTCTCGGCCGCGGCCGGCGGCCCGATCAGCACGGCCTCGTCGGCCATCTCGACATGCAGCGCGTCGCGGTCGGCCTCGGAATAGACCGCTACCGTCTTGATTCCCATGCGGCGGGCAGTCTTGATCACCCGGCAGGCGATTTCGCCGCGATTTGCGATCAGAATTCGTTTGAACATGCTTTTGCTTTATGGACCTTTGGGCGGGTTCCTCCCTCGCCGTCTGGCACGCGAGGGCGGACGTCACAATTGCGTCTACAGCAAAATGGGCCGCAGGCAACCGTCTATTGAGGTCTTGCACCAGTCAACGGCTCAGCCGGAATAGGCTCGAAACCGTCCGCGCACATAGGCGCGGGACACCGCCTTCATCAGCTCGCCAACCTCGGTCTCGAGATAGTCATTGGCGACGATCAGCGCGCGGATCGTCGCCCGCATGTCCCCGCCGCAGGCCGCGATCGCCTGCTCGACGGCCGCTTCCAACTCGTTGTCTTCGGACGTGGGCTGCGGGTCGGAGGACATGGCGGCATCCGTGCTGACGGAGACAATGTTCTCTATATGTTCTAAAACTTCAACCCTCCGCCCTTACCGCTTACGTGGCTCCCTGATCGTGTCCGCGCGCAACATTCTGCACCAAGCCATGGATGAAGCTGAGCTTTTCGATGACTACCGGCGACAGGATGAAGGGATAGAGATCGCGCATCCCCATGGCCCGGGTGACGCTGTTCATGGCGAAGGTGAAGGGCAGCCATGCCTTGACGACGATGCCGAAATCCTCTGTCCGGTACGGATCGAAAGCGATCCGTGCCGAAAGGTTTCCGGTGCGGTCGACGGGCGGGTTGACCTCCATGCCGAACTCGGACGCCATCTCCAGCGTATCGACGATGTGGAGATAGTGCGCCCAGGTCTCCGCGAAGTCCTCCCAGGGATGCGTCGTCGCATAGGCCGAGACGAAATGCTGCTGCCAGTCCGCCGGCGCGCCTTCGGCGTAATGACGCTGCAGCGCCTCGTCGTAGTCGATGGAATTGTCGCCGAACACCGCGCGGCAGGCATCGAGCTTGCCGCCATCGCGCACCAGCACGTCCCAGAAGTAATGCCCGACCTCGTGACGGAAATGGCCGAGCAGCGTTCGATAAGGCTCGCCCATTTCGAGCCGCCGCCGCTCCCGCTCGATGTCGTCGGCCTCGGTCAGCGCGATCGTGATCAAGCCGTTGTCATGACCGGTCATGACCTTCTGCGCTGCAGCCGGATCGTCGGCGAGGAAATTGAAGATCAGGCCGTGAGCAGCATCCTCCGTGCGAGTCTTGACCGGCAGCTTCCAGCGAAGCAGCGAATAGAACAGCCGGTGTTTTGCCACCTCCAGTTCGCGCCAGCCGGCGAGCCGGGACGGATCGGACAGATCGGGCACGGTGCCGTTATGCCGACAGGCCCGGCAATAGCCGGAGGTCTCGCCTCGCTCGAGCAGCCAGTTGCAGGCGTCGAGCGCGGCGTTCGCGCAGAGAACACGTCGCTCTCCGCCTCCGGCCAGCGGCCGCCAGGCAGCAGCATCGCCCTCGATCGCGGAGAGCGTGACCTTCTCCGGCATGAATGCGAGCCTATGACCGCAACGGCCACAAGTGCGATTCTCGAAATAGAGGATGTTTCCGCAGGCCTGGCAGACAAAGAGCTTCAAGACAGGCTCCAGGATTGAGAATGGTTTGAATGCGCCTGCGAAGACTCCTCGGACTACCTTTCGTTCCTACCACGGAACATTTTGATGCTCGGCGCATTGCGGTCATGCGTTCTCCCCGACGCCGATCTGAAGCCCTGCAGCCGCCGTCACCGAGGGTTGCAGGGCTTCTCTTTGACAATATTGAAAATGGAGTGGCAGTTAGCCAAGCTGACATCCCTGTGACAACGGGCTTTGACTTCGCAAGGCGCCTATGACCACCCCGGACGCTTCGAACAACATCGAGCCCGCAGCCACGGATGCCGAAAAGCTGCGGCGGCATCTGGAGGAAATCGCGCGCGAGCGCGACAAGGCTCACGAGGCTCTCCAGGACCGCGAAGCCGAACTCGTGCGCATCCAGCGAATCGCGCGCGTCGGCGGCGTCGAAGTCGATCTGCGCGAGGGATTGAAGAACCGCCGATCGCCCGAATATCTGATCATCCACGGCCTGCCGCCCGAAGCCGCCGACGAGACCCATGAGGACTGGGCCAATCGCGTCCACCCGGAGGACCGCGAGCGCGCGGTTAAAAACTTCTTCGAGGTGATCGCCGGTCACGCGGAGGACTATACGGCCGAATACCGCATCATCCGCCCGAACGACGGCGAGATTCGCTGGATCCGCGTCGTCGCCAAGATCGAGCGCGCCGCCGATGGCCGCGCGCTGCGGCTGATCGGCGCGCATATCGACATCACCGATCGCATGCATGCCGAAACCAAGCTGCGCGAAAGCGAGGAGCGTTTCCGCCTGATCGCCAACAGTGCGCCGGTGCCGATCTGGGTGACCAAGCTCGACCGCACGCGCTCCTTCGCCAATCAGGCCTATCTCGATTTCCTCGGCCTGCCGTTCGAGGAAGCGATCGTGTTCGACTGGCGCAAGGCGCTGCATCCGGACGATCTGCCACGCGTCCTGCAGGAGCAGATCACCGGCGAAGCCTCGCTGAAGCCGTTCGTGCTGGAGGCGCGCTACCGGCGAGCCGATGGCGAATGGCGATGGCTCAGATCGGAATCCCAGCCGCGCTGGGACCCCAACGGTGAGCATAGCGGCTTCATCGGCGTCGCTCACGACATCACCGCGGCCAAGGAAGCCGAAATCAGCCTGCGCAGGCTGAACGAGACGCTGGAGCGGCGGATCGAGGAGCGCACCGCGCAGCTCCGCTCCAACGAAGCGCAGATGCGCGCCATTCTCGAGACCAGCCATCAGTATCAGGGCCTGCTCAACCTGGATGGCGAACTGCTCTATGCCAACAAGACGGCGCTCGCCGGCATCCGCTCGGAAGGCTATCGCCTGATCGGCCGGCCGTTCTGGGACACGCCGTGGTTCGCGGCCACCGACGGCATGCCGCAGCAGATCCGCGAGGCCTTTGCCAAGGTTTTGCACGGCAAGGAAGTGCGCCTCGACATGCTGCTGCATCTTCCGGTCGGCGATCGCGAGTTCGATTTCGTGATGCGGCCCCTGTTCGACCAGGACAGCGCGGTGTCGGGCGCCGTGCTGGAGGCCGTCGACATCACCGAACGCCGCCAGAGCGAGGAAGTGCTGCGCCAGTCGCAGAAGATGGAGGCCGTCGGCCAGCTCACGGGCGGCGTCGCGCACGACTTCAACAATCTCCTGACCATCATCCGTTCGGCGACCGATTTCCTGCGCCGGCGCGATCTCGCCGAAGAGCGCCGGCGCCGCTACGTCGACGCGATCTCCGAGACGGTGGAGCGCGCCTCCAAGCTTACCGCGCAGCTCTTGGCCTTCGCCCGCCGCCAGCCGCTGAAGCCGGAAGTGTTCGATGTCGGCACGCAGGTCGAAAACGTCGCGCAACTGGTCGGCCCGCTCGTCGGCGGCAGCATCCAGATCGAGGTCGATATCCGCGACAAGGACTGCTTTACGCTCGCCGACATCGCGCAGTTCGAGACGGCGCTGCTCAACCTTGCCATCAACGGCCGCGATGCCATGAACGGCGAAGGCCGCCTTGCGATCTCGGTCAGGAAGGTCACAGCGATCCCTGTGCTCCGCGCCCAGCCGGCGCGCGGCGGAGACTTCATCGCGATTTCGGTCGAAGACACCGGCACCGGCATTGCAGCGAAGAATATCAGCGCGATCTTCGAGCCTTTCTTCACCACCAAGGAGGTCGGCAAGGGGACCGGCCTCGGCCTCAGCCAGGCCTTCGGTTTCGCCAAGCAGTCCGGCGGCGATATCGATGTGAAGAGCATGGTCGGACATGGCGCGACCTTCACGATCTATCTGCCGCAGGCGGCCGCGCCGGTGAAAGACAAACCGGGCGCCGCAACCGGTGGCGAGACAGTGGCGAGCGGGCGCGGCTATCGCGTGCTGATCGTGGAAGACAATGATGACGTCGGCATGTTCTCCACCGAGCTGCTGGAGGACCTCGGCTACAGCGTCAAGCGGGTGGCGAACGCCAATGCCGCGCTCGCCATCCTCGCCGAGGACGAATTCTCCGCCGATCTCGTCTTCTCCGACGTGATCATGCCTGGCATGAACGGCGTCGAGCTCGCCGGCATCATCCGCGAGCGCTATCCCGGCCTGCCGGTGGTGCTGACCAGCGGCTACAGCAACGTGCTCGCCGAGAACGCCCATCGCGGCTTCGAGCTGATTCAGAAGCCCTATTCGGTCGAGCAGCTGTCGCGCATCCTGCGCAAGGCGATGGTGGCGAGATCATCCACCGTTCGATGAGCCGCGACGTTTCTGGAACCGGTCCGGTTCGCGGCCGTTCTCGTGGGGAGCATATGCATTCCCGTAATCGAGGCGGCCATGCGCGCGAGCCAACACCGCGACGGAACCACACGCGCCGGCCGCGCGCTCGATGCGGCCAATTTCTTCTTGGCGGATGTGCGCGACGGGCTCGGTCCCTATCTTGCGGTGTATCTTCTTACCGAGCAGAAATGGGACGAGGCCCATATCGGCATCGTGATGTCGGTCGCCACGATCGCGGGCATCCTCGCGCAAACGCCGGCGGGCGCGCTGGTTGATGCAACAAGGGCCAAGCGGCTCGTCATGGCCGGCGCAGCCCTGGTCGTCACGATCGCCTCGCTGCTGCTGCCGTTGTTCCCGAGCTTCTGGCCCGTCGCCATTTCGCAGGGCATCGCCCACGCGGCAGGCGTGGTATTTCCGCCTGCGATCGCGGCCGTCTCGCTCGGCGTCTTCGGTCACCGCGCCTTCACCGCGCGGATCGGACGCAACGAAACCTTCAATCATGCCGGCAACGCAACGGCCGCAGCCATTGCGGGTGGCGCGGCCTATCTGTTCGGTCCGCAGGTCGTGTTCTACCTGCTCGCGTTCATGGCCGCTGCGAGCCTCGTCAGCGTGCTGGCGATCCCGGAGAGCGCGATCGATCATGACCTCGCTCGCGGGCTGGATGATGCGGGCGACGCAGCCCAGCAAACCCACAGCGAGCAGCCGTCGGGGCTGAGCGTGCTCCTGACCTGCCGCCCGCTGCTGATCTTCGCCGTCTGCGTGACGCTGTTCCATCTTTCGAACGCGGCGATGCTGCCGCTGGTCGGACAGAAGCTCGCGCTGCAGGACAAGAATCTCGGCACCACGCTGATGTCGGCCTGCATCGTCGCCGCCCAGATCATCATGGTGCCGATGGCGATGCTGGTCGGCGCGAAGGCCGACACGATGGGGCCACAAGCGCTTCTTCCTTGTCGCCCTCCTCGTCCTGCCGATCCGCGGCGCGCTCTACACGCTATCGGACGACAAGGCTTGGCTGGTCGGGGTGCAGCTTCTCGACGGCGTCGGCGCCGGCATTTTCGGCGCGATCTTCCCGGTCATCGTGGCCGATCTCATGCGCAATACCGGCCGCTTCAACGTCGCCCAGGGCGCGGTCATCACCGCGCAAAGCCTCGGTGCTGCGCTGTCGACGGCACTCGCGGGCCTTGTGGTCGTCAAAGCCGGTTACAGCGCGGCCTTCCTCGTGCTCGGCGGTATCGCCGCGCTCGGCTTTGCGGTGTGCTGGCTCGCATTGCCCGAGACAGGCGCGCGTTCCGGCGCGACGACGCAATCAGGGCAGACAGCGAGACCGGCTTCCGGTATCGCTGCCGAATAACTCTCGCAATCCGAAAGACCGATCCGACGATGCCGCCGCACGAAACTCTCCTGGCCTGGAGCATCATCATTCTGGCCACCGCGGGCGTCATCATCAGGCCCTTCCGCCTCCCGGAAGCGATCTGGGCCATGGCCGGCGCGGTCGCGCTGGTGCTGCTCGGTCTGCTGCCGCCCGGCGATGCGCTGAACGGCATGCGCAAGGGCGTCGACGTCTATCTCTTCCTGATCGGCATGATGCTGATCGCCGAACTCGCGCAGCGCGAGGGCCTGTTCGACTATCTCGCCGCGCTCGCAGTCGAGCATGCACGGGGATCGCCACGGCG
Organism: uncultured Alphaproteobacteria bacterium; assembly: GCA_963786015.1. Taxonomy (GTDB): domain Bacteria; phylum Pseudomonadota; class Alphaproteobacteria; order Rhizobiales; family Xanthobacteraceae; genus Bradyrhizobium. The sequence goes on from CAWAXO010000030.1 coordinate 9,793, forward strand.
GCTGTTTCTCTTGGTATATGGCGTCGGAATCCTGGTCACGGTGTTCTTGTCCAACGACGCAACGGCAATCGTGCTCACGCCCGCGGTGTATGCCGCGACCCGCGCGGCCGGCGCCGCACCCCTGCCCTATCTTTTCGCCTGCGCCTTCATCGCCAATGCGGCAAGCTTCGTGCTGCCGATCTCGAACCCCGCCAACCTCGTCGTGTTCGGCGATCGCATGCCGCATCTGACCGAATGGCTGCGCGAGTTCACGCTGCCGTCGATCGCCTCGATCGTCGTCACCTACGCCGTGCTGCGATTCACGCAGCGCCGCGCGCTCAACGAGGAACGGCTCGAACGCCGTGCTCCCGAACACCCAAGGCTGAGCCATGGTGGCAAACTCACGGCTTTCGGCATCGGCGCCATCGCCATCGTCCTGATCGGCGCGTCAGCGCTCGACATACAACTGGGCCTTCCGACCTTCATCTGCGGCGTGGTCACGGCCGTGGCCGTGCTGGCGCTCAGCCGCCAATCGCCATGGCCGGTGATCGCCGGCGTTTCCTGGAGCGTGCTGCCTCTGGTGGCCGGCCTGTTCGTGATGGTGGAAGCGCTGATCCGGATTGGCGCGATCGGACAACTCAGCGCGCTGCTGCATCAGGCCGTGGCGCAATCCGTGCCGCGGGCTGCCTGGGCCGCCGGCATCGCAACCGCCATCGCCGACAACATCGCCAACAATCTCCCCGTCGGCCTCGTGGCCGGCTCGGTCGCCGCCAGCGACCATCTTCCGCAACCGGTCGTCAGCGCGATCCTGATCGGCGTCGATCTCGGGCCCAATCTGTCGGTCACGGGTTCGCTGGCGACCATCTTGTGGCTGGTGGCGCTGCGCCGGGAAAAGATCGACGTCGGCGCCTGGCGCTTTCTTAAGGTCGGCACGCTGGTGATGCCACCGGCGCTATTGGCCGCGCTCGCCGCAGCCATATGGTGACCCTCAAATCCGCTTCCCGGCTGTTCGCCGCGGCTTTGCGGCCGATGCATAGCTTCCATTGCTGATGTAACATAACTGTCATAGTGCAAAACTAGACAGATGACGCCGTTCTTCCGTCAGCGAATCCACGTCCGTTTCATTGGGAGATTTTCATGCGCCGCGCGGTCATGCTGCTATCCGCAAGCCTTTTCACATTGGCCACCAGCGCGGCCTGCGCGGACAACGCCAGGCCCCACAACCTGATCCTGTTCGTGCCGGATGGCCTGCGTGCGCTGAAGGTGTCGCCCGACGCCGCGCCCGCGATGGCCGAGGTTCGCGACAAGGGCGTCAACTTCAAGAACCCGCACTCGCTCTTCCCGACATTCACCATGGCCAACGGCTCGGCAATGGCGACCGGCCACTTCTTCGGCGACAGCGGCACCTTCAGCAACACGATCTACACCGGCTTCAGCTCGGCGCCGGCCGGCGACACCGTCGTGCCCTTTCTCGAAAACGACGCCGTGCTCGGTGACGTCGACGAGCATTTCAACGGCGACTACCTGAACGAAGAGACCATTCTGAAGATGGCGCGCCGCGAGGGCTATTCGACCGCGGCGATCGGCAAGGTCGGCCCGACACTGCTGTTCGATCACAATGACCGCGCCGACAAGCCCGGCCTGCATTCGATCGTGGTCGACGACGCAACCGGCGGCAAGACCGGGGTGCCGCTTTCGGACGAGATGAAGGACGCGCTGGCCAAAGCCGGCCTTCCGCTCACGACGCCCTCGCGCGGCGACAACGGCAAGGCCGGCGACGCCAAGACGCCGGGCACGACCGCCGCCAACACAACGCAGCAGGCTTATTTCGCCGATGTCGCGAGCAAGGTCGTGCTGCCGATGCTGAAGGCGCGCAACAAGCCTTTCGTGCTGGTGTTCTGGTCGCGCGATCCCGACGGCAGCCAGCACAATCAGGGCGACAGTCTCAACACGGTCACCCCCGGCATCAACGGCCCGACCTCGATGGCCGGCATCAAGAATGCCGATAACAACCTCGCGCAATTGCGCAAAGCCCTGGACGAGCTTGGGCTCGCCGCCACTACCAACGTCATCGTCTCGGCGGATCACGGCTTCTCGACGATCTCGAAGGAGAGCAAGACCAGCCCGGCGGCGAAAGCCAGCTATGAGGACACCCCCAAAGACTTCCTGCCGATGGGCTTCCTCGCGATCGATCTTGCCAAGGCGCTCGACCTGCCGCTGTTCGATCCGAACGACAAGAACGCAGCCCTTGGCGCCAACGCCCACCCCAAGGCCGGCAATGGCGTGCTCGGCAAAGATCCGACCAAGCCTGACCTCGTGGTCGCTGCCAATGGCGGCTCTGACCTGATCTATCTGCCGAACAAGGACAAGAAGCTTGCCGATCGCACGGTCAAGGCGCTGCTCGAACAGGACTATGTCAGCGGATTGTTCGTCGATGATGCGCTCGGCAAATTTCCCGGTACCTTGCCGATGTCCCAGATCAACCTGAAGGGCAAGGCCGCGACGCCGACCCCGTCGATCGTCGTCAATTTCCGCTCTTACGTGTCCGGCTGCGACGAGCCGACCAATTGCTCGGTCGAGGTTGCCGACACCGTGCTGCGGCAGGGCCAGGGCATGCACGGCAGCTTCGGCCGTGGCGACACCATGAATTTCATGGCGGCGATCGGCCCCGACTTCAAGGCCGGCTATGTCGACGCGCTGCCGGTCAGCAATGCCGATGTCGGCATGACGATCGCACAACTGATGGGACTGCGCGCTTCCGCCGCAGGCGGACTGATGGGCCGTGTCATGTCGGAGGCGCTGCCGAACGGCATCACGCCGAAATTCGCGGACGGACAGATCGTCTCGAAGCCGTCGGCGAACGGCCTGCGCACGGTCCTCAGATATCAGCGCGTCTCGTCGCAGCGTTATTTCGACGCAGCCGGCTTCGAGGGCCGGACCGTCGGCCTTGATGCCGGCGCCAAACAGAAAACGGCGGGGAAATAACCCCGCCGCCTGACACGAAGCCCGATCGGGATGCGATTACATCCCGATATCGAAAACGTTCGGCAGTTGCGACAGCGGCAGTGCCGCAACGCCGACGACAGTTGCAACCATCGCCATCAGCTTGCGGTTGATGCAGCGCTTGCTGCGCATCTGGCTTGCAATCCACTCCAGCACCTCGGTATCGACGCCCGACGCCTTCATCGGCGCCCAGCTCTCGATATCGGTGTCCGGCGACAGCGCGACCGCGCGCGGCGGAACCGGCAGGCCGGATTCGGAGGCGGCGTGATGGGCGATGGCCTTGGCGAGCAGATCGTCGAAACGGCCATTATCGCTCCGCTCGGCGGCGGCGTCACTGATCTCGAACAGTGCCTGCGCCTCGGCGCGGCTCACCGGTTCGTTCGCAATGGCGGCTGCGGTCAGGATGCGCGCGCACCACGCGGCGTCATCGGCGTCGAGCTCGCGGGAAAAATGAACGCGGCCCTTGGTGGTCGGGCCTTCGCCGGTGATCACGCCGTCGCGTACGATGGTCAGCGCGTGAGCGGCGGTCTGTCGGCAGGATGGTTCAAGGACGCGGACTGCTTCAACGTCATTGGTCTTCGAGGCAGGCATAGTTCCACTTCTCAGTTCTTGGTCGATCCCCATTCCACCATGTCCAAACGCACGTGAATGGCCAGTTAACAGTTCGAAACCGGGGTCGCGGGGTTTTTAATTGTTGCCGTTCGGTCGCACTTGTTCCCGAGATGGTTCGAATCCGCATCCCAAATCCAACGGGATGGGGGGCAATAAAAGGCCGAGGCTGCACAATCAAGACTTTTGGCTAGGGCATTTATTCCTTTTCTTCTCACGGTGATTTTTTCGTCGCAGCGACCTGGGTCACAAAGAGATGCTAAAGATCAGGTCTCAAGGGGTATAAACTACCTTTTTGCAGGCTTACCGTTCCCTTAATTTGCTTCGTCACTATACTGACATTGACCAAATTTCCCTGCAACTAGAATGACATGAGGTCATCACATGGCACTTCCACTTGGCGCTGTGGCCCCGGATTTCGAGGCCGAAACTACAGAGGGCCGGATCAAATTCCACGACTGGATCGGAGACCTCCTGGGCAATGCTGTTCTCGCATCCCAAGGATTTTACCCCGGTCTGCACCACGGAACTGGGGGCGCTGGCCAAGCTGAAACCGGAGTTCGACAAGCGCGGCGTCAAGCTGATGGGCTTGAGCGTTGACCCGGTCGACCGGCACGCGAAATGGGCGGTGGATATCGAGGAGACGCAAGGTGCGGCGCCGAACTATCCGATGATCGCCGACACCGACTTCAACGTTTCGAAACTCTACGACATGCTGCCGGCCTCCACGTCCGGCGACCCGCTGAGCCGCACACCCGCCGACAATCAGACCGTCCGCAACGTCTTCGTCATCGGCCCGGACAAGAAGATCAAGCTGGTGTTCGTCTATCCGATGACGACCGGCCGTAATTTCCAGGAGATCCTGCGCGCGATCGACTCGCTGCAGATGACGGCGAAGCATCGCGTGGCGACGCCGGCCGACTGGCAACAGGGCGGGGATGTCATCATCGCGGGCTCCGTCACCGACGACGAGGCCAAGAAGATCTATCCGGACGGCTGGAAAGCACCGAAGCCCTATATCCGCATCGTGCCGCAGCCGAAGTGACGGTTCGGACGAAGTCCGAGCCGTCATCCCGGGGCGTGTCAAAGACGCGAACCCGGGATCTCGAGGTTCCCGATGCGCAATTGCGCATCGGGGTGCGGTGCTTTGCGCGTCGCCCCGGAATGACGGGGATTAACCCCGCGGCGCCAGCCAATTCGGCGATCATGAGCCCGGCGGTCGATGAGACCGCGGTCACCGCCGTGCCCCAGGAAATATCGACAATTGCCACGGCCACGCTCCAGTGCTTGAGCATCGAAAGCGACGTCAATTCGAAGGTCGCGTAGCAGAACAACCCGAACAGCGCGCCGTAGAGCAGCGTGGATTGCCAGGTCGCGCTGGCCGATCCGCTGACGAAGATCACCGTCCCCGCGATGTAGAGCAGGTAGAACAGGATCGCCGGCGCAAGCCTGACCTCGCCCAGCATGTCTCCCACCTCGGCCACGAAAAAGCCCTTGGCGAGAACGCCCAGAAACAGGAAGTCCAGCGGCAGCAGAACGATCAGCGTCGCGACATAGAGGACGACATAGCGGTTCACGCAAACTCCCTGAGCCATCGCCGCGGACCCGATTGCCACGCAGGCTATCAAAGTCTACGTGCCGGACGTCGGGAAGTTTCGCAGGGACCGGTCCTTGCGAGGCAGCCGATCAGGCCGCCCGCATGCCTTCGAGGAACTTGCCGACCTCGGCCTTGAGCCTGAGGCTTTCGGCTGACAGCGCCTGGGCCGAGCCCAGCATTCGGTTCGAGCTTTCGCCGGTCTCGTCAGCGCCGCGCGCGGCGTCGCGGATGTTCGAGACGGCGTCCGCCGTGCCGCTCGCGGCCGAGCGGACGCTCTGGGCGATGCTCTGCGTCGCGCCACGCTGCTGCTCGACCGCGCTCGCGATCGAGGTCGCGATATCGCTGATGCGCTCGATGGTCTGTCCGATCGCCTTGATCGCGTTGACCGACTCCTGGGTCGCAAGCTGCATGTTGGCGATCTGGCTGCCGATCTCTTCGGTCGCCTTTGCGGTCTGACCTGAAAGCGTCTTGACCTCCTGGGCGACCACCGCGAAGCCGCGGCCCGCGTCCCCGGCGCGCGCGGCCTCGATGGTCGCATTCAGCGCCAGCAGATTGGTCTGCTCCGCGATCGAGGTGATGAGCTGCACCACGTCCCCAATCCGCGCGCCCGCTTCCGACAATTCATTGATGCGCTGATCGGTCGCGGCGGCCTGCCTGACGGCGTCCGCGGCAATTCCGCTGGATTCCTTTACGCGGCGGGCGATCTCGGCGATCGAGCTGGACAGCTCGTCCGAAGCGGCGGCAGCCGAGCGGACATGTCCGGATGCCGTCTCGGAGGCCCCTGCGGACTGCCCCGACAATTCCGCCGTCGTGCGCGCCGTCTCCGTCAGCTGGCGGGCGACCTGTTCAAACTCGGCGGAGGAGTTCAGCACGTTGTCGACGATGCCTCCGACACTGGCCTGAAACGCATCCACGAAGCCGCGCAGCTCCGACTTGCGCCCTTCGGCAGCCGCGACCGCGCTGGCCGCCTGCTCGTCGCGAAGACGCTGCCGCTCGAGCGCATTGTTCCTGAACACCGCGACGGTGCGTGCCATGTCGCCGATTTCGTCGCCGCGGTCGTCGCAGGCGATCTCGACATCACTCCTGCCTTCGGCGATCGCCGTCAGCGCGGCCGTAACCGATGTCAGCGGTTTCGTGACCCGGCGCACGACCAGCATCGTCAGGGCCAGGACCAGCAGCGCCGCAAGCACGGCCGCGATCACCATGGTCTCGATCGCCTGCGTCAGCATGGCGTCAAGCTGCGCCATCGGGATGCCGACGTAGAGAATGCCGATCACCTTGCCGGCCGGATTGAGAACCGGAAAATAGGAGGTCATGAAGGACTTGCCGAACAGGACGGCAGGGCCCTGATAGGCTTGGCCGCGGCGCAGTACGGCCTGCGCCGGATGGTCCGCCGCCAGCTGGGTACCGACGGCGCGCTCGCCGTTCTCCTTCTTGACGTTGGTCGACCGGCGAACGAACTGGCTGGTCGCATCGTCATAGACGAACAGGGTTGCGTTGCCGCCGACGTAGGAGACGGCGCGATCGACAACGGCGTGATCCTTCAATTCCGGTATCTCCGGAATCTCGATGCGGCTGACGGCGCCGTCCTTCAGCGTCACCTTGGCGTCCTTGAAGGTCTCGGCGAAGGCAAGTGCGAGCGTCCGGGCGTTCGTCTCGATATCGCGCCGGGCCCGTTCGGCGAACTCGGATGAAAGCGACCAATAGCCGGCTCCAATGACCAGCGCCGTATTCACGAAGATCACCAATGCGGCGCCAATCAGGGCCTTGGTGCCGAGCTTGAGCTTCAGTGACGGAAAGGAACTTTCGGACCGGAGAGCGCGTCATCGTATGGAACCCCTCTTGAGGTTCCAACATTTGAGAGCTTGCCTTTACAACTTCATTAACAATCCGCCCGCGGAACTACTGACTTTTGGGCTAACGGACAATCTGACGCACAGCATGCAGCACCACAAACCCGTCATCGTCTGGTTTCGCGAGGATCTCAGGCTCTCCGATCACCCCGCCCTGCACGCGGCCTCACAGACCGGCGCGCCGGTGATCTGCCTTTTCGTGCTCGATGAGACCCGCCGCGTGCCACATGCCCGCCCGATCGGCGGCGCTGCGCGCTGGTGGCTGGCGCAGTCCCTCAAGACGCTGCAGGCGGGCCTGCAATCGATCGGCGGCACGCTGGTGCTGCGGCGCGGCCCGGCGGAGAAGATCGTCGCCGAGCTGGTGCGAGAGACACAGGCGGGGTCCGTCTTCTGGAACGGGATCGCGCAGGCGCCGCATCAGGCGATCGCCGACGACATCGTGACGAGGCTGACGGATGCGGGGGTCGTTACGCAGATTTTTCCCGGCGATCTGCTCGCCTCTCCTTCCGACATCCGGAGCAAGGAAGGCCGCGGGCTGAAGGTGTTCACGCCGTTCTGGCGGAGGATACAGGCCATGGGCGATCCGCCCGCGCCCCTTGCCGGCTCCGAAATCCCTGCACGCGATCGACGGCCTCGCGAGCGAACCGCTGGAAAGCTGGCAGCTCGAACCGCATCACCCCGATTGGGCCGGCGGCCTGCGCGAGAGCTGGACGCCGGGCGAGACGGCCGCGCAAGAACGGCTCAGGCGCTTTCTGACCGATGGCGTCAAAGCCTATGCGGGCGACCGCGACCGGCCCGATCGCGTGGGCACGTCGGGGCTCTCGCCGCATCTACGCTTTGGCGAGATCAGCCCGCGCCAGGTCTGGCATGCCGCGCGTTTCGCTGGGGCGGAGCGCCCGGCGCTCGCGCGTGACGTCGATAAGTTCCTGAGCGAGCTCGGCTGGCGCGAGTTCTGCCGCCACCTGCTGTTCGACGCGCCGGACCTTGCCGAGCGCAATTGGCAAGGCGCGTTCGACGCCTTCCCCTGGAGGCAGGACGGCAAGGCGCTTGCAGCCTGGCAGCGCGGCCGGACCGGTTACCCGATCGTCGATGCCGGCATGCGCGAGCTCTGGCACACCGGCGTGATGCACAACCGCGTCCGCATGGTCGCGGCGTCGTTCCTGGTCAAGCATCTCCTGATCGACTGGCGCGAGGGCGAACGATGGTTCTGGGACACGCTGGTCGATGCCGATGCCGGCAGCAATCCGGCCAACTGGCAATGGGTCGCGGGCTCGGGCGCCGATGCCGCGCCCTATTTCCGGGTGTTCAATCCTGTGCTGCAGGGAGAGAAGTTCGATCCTGACGGCGCCTATGTGCGGCGCTGGGTGCCGGAGCTGGGCCGCCTGCCGGCGCCGCTGATTCACCGGCCATGGACGGCGACGCCCCTCGAGCTCGCGAGCGCGGGGGTGAAACTCGGCCACGCCTATCCGGAGCCGATCGTCGACCACAAGGCCGCGCGCGCTCGCGCGCTGGCGGCTTACGCAAGGCTGCGCGCGGGCTGAATTTAAAGGGCTTTTCTTTGACAGCCCCTAGAATCCCGCTATCGTCGTCGCATCGTCAAACACTGGGGGTGTGACATGGACGACAATAGACCAATCATCGAGCAGGCGACCGACGCGATTAGTGGCGCGGCTGAGGCGACCACTGAAGCGGTCAAGACCGCGGTCAAGAAAGTGCGGCGCGCCGCCAAGAAAGTCGCGAAGAAGGTGACGAAGAAGAAGGCGGTGAAGAAAGCCAAGAAGGCTGCGAAGGCCAAGAAGGCCGCCAAAAAGGCTACCAAGAAAACCAAGAAGGCGGCGAAGAAGGCCTACAAGGCGCCCAAGAAGAAAAAGAAGGCCAAGAAATCAAAGCGCTGATCATGCTCGATCAAGGACCTGAAACCGCGAAGGCAGTTCACCCGAATTAATCGCGCTTCAGGCGCTATCGAAGTGAAAACCCCGGGCGAAGGCTCCGGGGTTTTTATTGTGCGTTTTTTTCAGAGGCGTCTTACGAACGGAGCGCGTCCTACCAGTCGTCCGGACAGGGATCGACGATCCTCCAGAGATCCGCGCCGTTCTTGATCTTCTTCATCTCGGTCGTGAGCCCGCCGTTCCTGCGGATCCAGTCCTTCACCGAGTTCGGGGTAGTAGGACATCAGGTCGGAGGTGCCTTCCAGGCTCGTGACCTTGATGCCGAAGGTGAAGGCCTTGTCGTAATAGGCCTGATGAAAGCCGAGGCTCGCGCGTGGCGTCACGCAGATCTTGTTCATCGGCACCATGCCCAGCACCAGCGTGCAGGCCGAATTGCAGATGCCGTCGATGATCACGCGCTGGCCGGTTTCCCGGACGCGCTTGTACTTGGCCTTGTACTCCTCGACATAGCCGCCATGGTCGCGCGTGATGTGCAGCTCGGCGCGGGCCGGCGCCGCGGCAAAGACAGAGAGCAACAACAGGGCGAGAGGCGTGATGCGCATGACCGGTTCAGGAAAGCCCATTGGCCGTTGGTGACACGGGACGGCCGACTAAAACGCCCGGCCGCCGCAATGTCGCTTCACTGTGTTGGGAATTCCTTAAGCATGCCGAAAAGGCCAAAAATGGGGCACGCGATCAAGCTTTTGTCCCAATTTAGTGACGATCTTGGCCTAGAGTGTGGGTCTGATCGGTTGATGTGGCACGGGTTTAGCCAGACTTTCGGAGAAAAGCGATGAACAGGTTTAAGCTCATGACTGCCACGATCGCGATGTCCGCGGCCGTGTTTGGGGCCGCTGTCGCCCCCGGCATCGCGGCGGACGCAGCGATCCCTCATCGCCACCACCGACACGCCGCTTACGTTGAGCACGACCGCTACGGCCTGCCCTACCCGATCAGCTATCTGCACAATTACGGCCCCGGCATCCAGCCCGGCGCGTTCGCGTATTACGACGGCCCTTCCAGCAACCACTGCTACCAGGGTTCGGCCACCTATGTCGGCCAGGACCGCCAACGGCATCCCTGCTTCTGATCTCGCCCATAGAACTCTGCCGCCGCCTCTGCTATGCGAACCGGCACGCGCTCGTAGCTCAGCTGGATAGAGCATCGGATTTCGATTCCGAGGGTCGGAGGTTCGAATCCTCTCCGAGCGCGCCAGGAAAATCCTTGTTATTTCAAAAAGGTTTACCCGTTTCGGCAGCCAAAAAATACACCTATTGGCTAGAACGCAACGGGATCGAACGGATTCGTCCGGGACGTTTCGGGCTGTAAATCACTGCAAAAATCACTGCAGTGATTTCGCTCTGCGAAACACACGACGCTTTGGCATACCAGTGGCGATTGCGCTTGACCGAACGGCAATGGCTGTTAGCCCTCGGCCGACTTGAACAACACAGCGCGAACCGCACAATCCTTGGCCTCGAGCAGCTTGCGCCGCGCCGGCACTTAGTGCTCGGTCCCGCGCTCGTCTCGCGCAGTCGACACCAGCTCTTCGACTTGCTCAACGAGTTGGCGGCGGACCTTTAGATCAGTGATCTGTTCGAAAGCTTTCAAGAGACGCCACAGTTGAGCGATCTCTTTTTCGTCGTCGTCTAACGCCATTTGACAAACCCCTCGCAGACCCTCCCCGGTCAAGCATAGGGTTATCCGGCGTCGAGACGAAGTCCCGTGAGAATACGGGACCGGAAACCGATTGGACCGAAGGCCCAATAGTCAACGCGCCGCAACGGACCGCAGCCATTACGCCGAGCTAGAACGCTCCAGTTTGTGCGCTTACGATGGCCGTGATCACCAGCTTGACTGTGAGGCTTTCGGCCTGCTCGGTTCTTTTGCCTTAGCGACGCAGGGGCGTGAATTTTGCTCGCGGTAGTTGGCTACTATTCAATCCCAAACCGGTAGCCTCCGGGTTCGAGGTCGACGAAGCCACTGACACCGTCACCAGGGCCGCGCCGATCCTGCGCAATCACATCATGGGCAAGAAGTCGGCCGAAGCGCGCGATCCAGTACGCCAAGGCTCGCCCCGCTTTTGTGGTGTGGTCGAGGGCAGCCGCGGGCCGTGATCAGAGCATCACCCAAACTTGGTCGAGCGGCGTTCCCCTTAGCCCTCATCGGCGGACAACAGATCCTGGATCGCCGCCGCGATGACGCAGACCAGGATCACGACTGCGATCGCCAGCGCGATCTCTGTGAGTTCGGCGCGCCAGGCGACGAGCTCGACGAGCTGCGCCTCGATCTTCATCGAACCCACCTGAACGCGATCGCGCCGTGCAACGACCACCAGCGCGTGCGGACCGCATTGCCGTCATTGCCGGAATGCACCAGCCACAGCCCACGTTTATCCGGGCCGCCGCGGATCTCGCCGACGTGATGCGGCCAGACGACGACGACGCCGGCGGCCGGCCCGATCGCCGCGATCCCCTCGCGCGCCCATTCGATCGCGCGCGCCAGGCGCCGATCAGTCTTGTGCTTGAGATGCATCATGTAGAAGCCGCACCACGGCAGCCGACGTGCGTGCGCCGGCGACGACCACGCAAGCGCGATCGCCGCCGCCAGGACCAGGCGGATCATGTTCCCCTCGATTGTCGGATGAGTTACGGCCGGCCGATCGGCGTCGTGACGCGGCCGGCGGCCTCGAGCATGCGGACCCGCGCCTCGTGATCGGCGAGGATCCGTTGTTGCGCGCGGATCTCGACGGCTTGCTCGATCGAGACCTCTTTCATCGCGTCGATCTTTTTCGAGATCTCGTCGATCGTCGAGACGCCGCGGTCCGCCGATCCAGATCGCGACCGGAAGGATCAGGCTCGTCGCGACGATCATCGCGACGCGCGCGAACAGTGTTAACGCAACGCTGTCGACGAGCTTCGCGCTCGCCGTCTTTTCGGCCTCGGCCATCGTGCCCCCTGCCCTCGTCAACGCCGCGCGATGATCCGCGCGACCTTCTCAGCGCTACGACCGCCGAACCAGAGCGCCATGAGCCAGCCCGCCCATGTGCCGAGATCGCCGGTCAACGGATCGGTTGAGCCAAGGCCGAGAACCTTGTCCCACACAACGCACTTCGCGATGAAGATCGCAAACGACCAGCACGCGAGCGCGCGAGGCGCCGCCGTCCACCAGCGCCCCTCGTCGGCAATGTTCTGCTGCACGGCGAGCTCACGCTCGCGCTGCTCGACGGAGAGCTCGCGCGCGGCGAGACCCGCCGCGATTTTCTCCGCCGTGTTGTCGGACGTGAGCTTGGCCTGATAGGCCTTGACCAGGCCGCTGACGATCGGACCGCCGAGCAGATTGGCGAGAATTTCCCACATGGATCAGCTCGCCGGCTTCTCGACAGCGACGACCTTGGCGACGCCGGCGTCATCCTTCTGCACGATGACGTGCGGCGGATTGTCCGTGACCCTGCGCAGCTTGTCGAACAGCCAGGCGATCAGCACCATGCCGAGCGGGATCGACCAGGCCGGCAGCTTCGCCGTCAGCGACGACCAATCCTGGCCGGTGACGAGCGGCAGGATCTCGTCATGAAAGCCGACGACGATGCCGGCGATCGCCAGCAGCCGCGCCGAGAGCTTCGTGCGAAATCCGACGAGCTTCGCCTGCACCTTTTCCTGGAGCGAGGCCTCGGCCTTGAAGGCGGCCGAGAGCATCGGCTGCTGTTTCAGGATCGGCCGGATGATCCACACGTAAAGCAACAGACACGCGAGAGCGAGCAGCGTAACGAGCCACAACATGATTGCCTCCTAAGCGGCTTTTTTGATGAGATGAGCGATCCAGGCGCCGAGCGATCCCGGCGCCGGGTTGGTGATTGACGGTTTCGGAGCGACCGAATCCGGATGCGGCGCGACAACCGGTTGCGCCGTTTTGCGGATGAAGGGCACGACATTCGACGCCGCGTGGCCTGCCTGGACCGACGCGTCGATCGCGGCCATCGCCAGGATCAGGCCCGCGCAGCCGAGCTGCTTGTCGACAGCCTTCGGATCAAAGACGTGATCGGCGACATACTTGCCGGCGACATACGCATCCGTCCCTGACCACACATACGGCGACGGCAGGCCCTTGGAGGCGTAGCCGAGGCCGTTGTATTGCTCGAGCAGCGTCAGGATGCCGCCGATCGACCAATCCTTGTTTCGCGCCGCATAGGGCGCGCAATTGACGAGCGCATCGACCGCAGCGTCTTCCCAGGACTCGAACGGCCCGCGGCCGGCCGGGACGTGGATCGACTTGCTGTCAAAGAAATCGCCCTGCGCGATCGAGCGCATCCAGCTCTGCGAACATTCGCGCTCGTGAATTGACCGCGATGACGAACCACGGCACGCCCGTGCGCGCGGAGACCGCGAGGTAACGCTGCTTTGCCGCCGGCGCGCAGAGCAGCTTGGCGACAGGAGAAAATTCCGAACTGCGCGTCAGCTTGGCATGTGCCCAGCGGTCCGCGTTCGCTGCACGCAGCGCGATTAGATCAGGCATGATTGATGCACCCATAGATAGAACTCGCTGCGCCGTAATGACGCCAGCGTGATCGCTAAAAGTTTCGACTTTTCAGTAAGAAGACGATGTGCCGCTGCGGGTTAGAGACGACCGCAGTCGACACGATAATGCCTATCCAAGGTTGCACGGTGTCTAAGCACCTTGTCGCGAGTCCGGTAATTACGTAGTGTCGCCGCTCCCTTGGCAACCAAACCGGATCAACTCTATGGATTACGTATTTCTAGCATTCGCGATTGCTGATCGCGCTGCTCTACGCCGCGCTACTTATCGTCTTGGTGCCTCTCGCCTTCGCAAAAGCTGACCCTTTGACGGACCTAAGCCGCAGATCTGACGGCTTGCGCAGCGACCAAACGAAGCTAGAGCGGAAAGCACTATGATGTACGCGGTTGTGCTTCCCAGCATTGGCAGTCAAGCGATCGGCGCCCTCGACTGCTTTTTGCTGCACCCCGGTGACATCGTGTGCTGCATTCTCCTGATTGTTGGCGTCTGCACACTGATCGCAAAACAGGGACCAAAAGACGGGTGGGATTATGACTACACAACGGAGCTTCGCATGTGGCGCCGCCAGCGCGATGGCAGGATCGAGTATCGCCCGGCAACTCCAGAAGAACGGCAGCAGATGAGAGACGCAAGGCTCTCGCAAGAGCCGTGATCAGAACAAGGCACCAAACGCCGAAACATCAACAGCCTAAATGTGCAGGTTGATCGCCGCCTTGTGCAGATTTGCTGCCGCGTCCGAACCCGCCGCCGTCCAGTGCGTGTTATCGTATCGGAATGAATTTCCCAGCGTGTCGGTATCCCCCGCTTGAAACACGCCGACATTGTCGACAACGGCCGCCTGCGCAGCGCGAATTGCTGCCGCACCAGCCGGCTGAGATCCATTAATCCAAGTTTCAAGCGCAACGAAAAATGGCGCCGCAATTCCGCTCACTCGAAAAGTGGAAATGACGCCCGCGAGTGAAGCGGCATAGCTCGCCTGGCTCAGCCCGTTAAACGCATCTTGCTCGCCTTGCGTCCAGATGACGCCCGAACAGCTAAGGGCGAGAGCAGCAAGCCGGCGCGCGGCTACACCGATCTTATGGTTTAGCTGTCCGCCGGGCGCCCACATGGCAACCGTGGTGCCTCCCACCGCGATCGGCACAAGCACCACGCTCTGATATTTCCCGTCCGCGACCCATTTGTCGGCAAGGCGCGTGCTGTATGATCCGCCAGTCCCTTCCCCGCCCAACAAGGGATCGACGGCGCGATAAAGTCCGCCATCGTAGACGTTCAATTGAAAGACAGCGTTGGAATTTGCCGGCGTGTAATCTGTCTGATCATGGCCGCTCGTCAGGGATTGACCGAGGACGACGAATACGGCCGGCGAAGCCAGCGACCGAGGATTTACAAGCTGGCGGCCGTCCTTATTGACGAAGCTGTAAGACGGCGCACCATTGACGATCGGAACGAACAGATCAGCCCCATCGGAAACGCTGCCGCCGATCACGCCCACACCTCGCCGTTAAGGCCTGGCTTATAGATGCCCGTGCCGCTGTCTCCGAACCAAGTCTGAGCGCCGCCGCCGACCGCATATTCGAGCCAATTCAAGGCGTGATAGCCGAGACCAGGAGAGCCCCGATATATCGACTCCCCGAACGCAGCGAGCCCAGTCGAGAAGGATGTCGCGATGCCGGTAACATCGGCTGCGTTGACAGTGGTCGAGTCAACCCCGATACCTACGAAAGACGTCCCCGTTCCGGCGCCTGTTGCCGTGAACCCCATTGCAAAAAGCTCCACGGGCATTCCGACGAGGCCAATCACGACTTCAACTCTGTTGTTTACGTTGCCGTTTGCCTGCCGCCATGCCGCGGCGCTGTATGTCCACGTTCCTGTCGGCTCGGTACGCTTAAGAGGACGAGCCGCTTGATTGAAGAGATTCCATAGGAAGCGCTGCGCGACGCTGTCGCTCGTCTGGCCGTTCGCGACGGCTCGGAAGGTCCCGACATAGGTCGCCTGGTTGGCCGCGATCGCCGCCGTCGCCGCAGATGCGTCAAAGCGGAGGGTGATCGCATTCTTGTTTGTCGGAAACAGAGTGGTCAGATCAAGTTCGGTTGTCCCGGCTCCCGTCCCTCTAGCCGTGTCCGAGATCCATGCGGGGCCGCTCGCCAACCGGACGACACCGGCGCTCGCATCAAAGAACAGGAAAAGATCGAAGTTCTTGCCGCCCTGATGAAAGCCGGCATGCGCAGCATTGCCGTCGAGCACGAGGGCGGTTTCATGCAGCGTGCGCACGATCCAGCGCGCGCCATCCCATATCGATGCTGAGTTGCCGTTCGGCGTCGCTGTCCAAAGAATTGATATTGCGCCGGCGACATCGTTGGTCGTGATAGCTGTCCCGGACGTAAGTGTCAGGCGGCCTTGCGGCGCAAGCGGAACGCTCGCACCATGTTGCGCCAAGCCGAGAACTGGAGAAGCAGACATCAGTTATCTTTCCCTCGCCGATCGATCCATCCGTAAGTGGCAATAACAACCGTCGTGTTTGCCGCGCCGGCGACAGCCCTAACCTGCGAGCTGGCGTTAGTACGAACGCTTAAGGTGAACACGCCGCCAATGTTTGCCGCCGGATTTACTGCAGAGATATTGCCGACCGGCGTATAGACGGCCGTGGCAGCCTCGTCCGGACTATTGATCAATAGGGTGGCGCTGGCCGTGGCGCTGGCGACGTTGCCTCTGATCAGGGCGTTGACCTTCACACCTGTTGGAACGGCAAGGGCAAAGAGCGTCGGAGCTGTTCCGAGATTCGAAACGTTGACATCTCCAAATGGAGTCACCCAGAGAAATTCATCACCACTCTGTGTGAACGGTTGCCATTGTGCCGAAGCAGTAGTGGCTATCGAACCGATACGACGGAAGATCGTATAGTTTGCCGGAAGAGTTGGAGCGGTCGGCGACAGAGAGATCAAGACGTCGGTGACGCCGGTATCCGGCCGCTTGATCAGGAAGACATGGTACCACGACGGATTGACGAGCGCGCCGGCATCAAGTGCGCCGTTGCCGGATCCCGCTGCCCAAGCGGCCGTCGTCTTCGTGATGGCTGCGGCCAGCGCCATGAGGTCCGAATTGGTGCTGTCCGCGGCGACGCCGGCGGCGACACCAAACGAAGCCGACGCGCCGGGCGTCGACAATGTGAGCCCGGCTAGATGGCTTCGAAGCGCGGCCGGCAGACCGACATTCCGTTGCGCTCGATCTTGCTGCACGGCCGAGAGAGTCTGCGCCGCGCTAAAGCTGACCCCGCTGACAGCATTCAGAAATGCAGCCTTGTCGAGAATATCGCCGCCGTTCTGCGATTTGCTGATCGCATCTGCCGGATTGAACGTCGCCAACGCAAACATATAAACAACATCACCGGCTTGCGACGCGCTCGATAGCGTGACGCTGGCACCATCTGTCGCTGCATAGTCAGTCGGCGGGATCCAGAGACCGTTGACGACGAGCTCGAGGAAGCCAGGCGTATATGAGAGCAATGCGCCGTTGCCGTCGTTCCCGTTGAATACCGTCTGTGCGGCGGCCGCAGCGAACTGGAAACGTTGCTGCGCGCCGAGCGGCGTGCCCGGCTGCCCGGCAATATTTAGGTTCCAATTGGCAAATGTGCCCGCCCCAAAAACCTTATCGACGCTGACCGACATGTTTGCGTCGACATAGGCAGTGACGACACCTTCCATGTAGTTCGAACCGCTACTGAGCCGGACGCGAGCGCCCGCCCGATAAGCGAGTCCCGGCTGCGTTTCGAAACGTCTGCACGCCGGCGGCCAGAGCGAGAGACGTCGTCGACGTCCCACCATATCCGGCGCCTGTCGGGCCGACGTCGCCCTTGTCGCCCGCGTCGCCCTTCAAGGCCAATACAGACCAGAACGTCTCATTCGGCGGCTCCCGGTTCGTGCTTTCGAGCAAGCCGACATTAGGAGGAGCCGCCATGCGAAATGACATCGTTCGGCTCGAATGTGTCGACTGCGTTCCATTCCCCACGGACACGGAGACCCTTGTATAGGCCCTGAAATACCCACGCGCCGCCGGTCTTGAGCCAGAGCTTGAACGTCGACGGCTGGATCCCGAATTGGTTTTCCTCGCCGAGCGACGGATCCGGCGCGGCTACGCCTGGCGGGACGATAAACGGCAGCCCCTCGGTGTTCAGCGCGCCGACCAGCTTGATGACGTCTGCCGAGGCTTCCGCGCCGGAGAACCGCAACGGCGAGCGTTGCACGATCTTGTAAGGCGTTCCGGCCGGAACGGCAGGAAACGACCAGGCGTCGATCTCGAGATGCCCGTCGTCGATCACGTCCTCGATGATGACGATATGACCGGCGACGACGAGATCATCGCCAGGCCGGACATTTGTCGTCGACGTCCAGAGCGGTCCGCCGGCGCCGGCGACGACCGTCGCGCCGGCATCGATCGAAACGGTGCCGACCGCATAGCTCGGAAACTTTGTCATAGCTTGATCGCGTCCAATTCTTGCGGCGTGGCAGCCGCCCTGATGCGAAGTTTGAGAGCGACGCGCCGGGCTTCGCGCGCGGCGAGCTCGTCGGGCTTGGTGAGAATGAGCGCGGCCAATGCTTCGACAGTCATGCCGCGCGCATTTGCTTCCGGCTCGAGCCGCAAATCATTGGTCGCGGCCCATTGGCGTTTTTGTGCGTGTGCGGCATCGACTTGCGTCACTTGTGCTGCCATCGCATTGAACGCCGCATCGACGCGATCCTCGGCCGCCTGGCGCAGCGCCGGCATCGGATCCAGCGCGATCGATAGCCGCGTCATGCCACGGCCTCGATATCGATCGCGCAGTCCTGATAGGGCCAGCGCCGGATCAGCACGCGATAGCGGCAGGGCGCCGGCATCGGAAACTCGATCTCGTCGGCGTCGAGCGAGCCTTGCGAGAACACCGGGACCTGATAGCCGGTCGCGTAGACGTCGAGGCTCGCGCCCTTCGGAATGCCCGTGATCACGGCATCCGCGCCGGCCTTGATGGTCGAGGCCTGCGCGCACGCGTCCATCGCCGGTCGCGCGACGAGCTCGCCGGCCTTGACGTCGACATACCAGCGTTCCGGCGGCAGAAGCCCCGGCGCGTCGGCTTTCTTGACGAAGCGTTGCCCGAACTCGGTCAGCATCGCCTCATAAGGCTTGAGCTCATCAGGGCTCACGAACACCTTGTTGGCCTGCGTGATCTCGCCGGTGTCGGGATTGTGGATCGCGTACAGCATGGCGCCTCAATTGCAGTTCTTGAAAATGCAGTAGTTGACGAGAGTGACGTTCGGCAGATTGTCGGGCAACGCCGGTGCGCCGACACTGAAAGCCAGAGGACAGAAGAAGCTGCCGCAGACGCCGCCGCCACCGCCTCCAACGATCGGGTTGTTCGAACTCTGCGACGAAGGCGTCTCGAGACGCCCCTGCCCGTCGTTCAACCGCCACGCGACGAGGAACACCGGGCTTGTTCCTGCCGGCGGCGTGAAAATCGGAACGGCCGACCCTTCGCTGAAATTCTTGCCGAGATTCCGCTCGTTGAATGTGATGCCGACGACCGACGTGAAGCCCGTCGCATAGAGCCGCAGCGGCGGTTGATTGCCGTCGAAAATGCAGTCATTGAACGCGGCCGCGATCGCGTCGACCCCGGCCACCGAAATCTTCAGCGGCGATCCGGATGCGCCGCTGCCGTCGAACCGCACACGCCGCGCCATCAGGTAAAGGCCTTGCTGTAAACCTGATAGAGCGCCGGGTACGGGCCGCCGGAGGATGTCGAGGCGAGCCCGATCGTCATCGACGCGCCGTTGCCGTTGATTGTCGCCGTGGCAGGAGCCGCGCCGATCAGGAAGGGCGGCGACGGACGCACCGGACCCGGGCCGAGCGTATGCCCGATGACGGCAGCGAAATCGTACTGGCTGGTCACAAAGACGAAGGGCGAATGCGCAAGCCCCAACGCCACGACCGAGGGCGCCGTCACCCGACCCATCAGGATCAGTTGCGAGACCTTTGCGGTGACGTTGAGGATGAGCGCCGCGTCGGGCTCCGTCGCGGCATCCGCGCCAGGCGTCCCGATAAACAGGCCGACGTCGCCGTTCGCTCGCGCGCCGAGCCGTACTCTGCGGCTCATTGGGACGGCGCCGCGATGTTGTAGACCGCGAACAGGCAGGTCATGCCGTTATTGGTCGGACCTTGGCCCGCGCTCATCGTGGCCTGCGTTCGTTCGATGAGCGTATAGCCGCCGGCCGGAAAGGTCGAATTGACGAAATCGTCAAACACGACATTCCCCGACAGCAGCCGTATCTCGATGAATGGCTTAAAACCCTGGTCGGGATAGAACGCCCGAACGCCGAAAACGTTGGTCCCGGTGATCACGTTCACGACGGTCTCGGTTACGACTCCGATCGCCACGATCTTCGCGATGTCGGTCCAGCGCGAGTCGAAGGTGAGCGAATGGCCGTCGTCGATCGCGGTCAACGCATCGAAGGCCGGCGCCGACACGCGCAGCGCGATGCTGCCGTCAGCTTGTGTCCCAAGTCTTGCGCGGCGCGTCGTCATGAGTTGTCGAAAATATCGAGAAAGCCGTTGTTGAGATCGATCACCATCCTTGTGCGGTTGGGATCGGAAAGCGTTCCGGCTGTCACCGCGCCGAGATTTGCCGAGATCGCGCTCAGCGTGCCGATATTCATCATCGACGCCGTGATCGTGCCCGTCAGGATCAGGTTGCCATTGATACCGACTGTCTGAGTTCCGCCGACGAGGCCCGTCGTGAACACCGGCACCGGATCTGCGCCGGGAATGGCGACCTGGAAATGATCGGCCAGCACACGGAACGACGATTCCGCGTCCGTGCCGTTCACCAGCTCAATGCCGGCAACGTTGCCGTTGACGTCGATCGAGACACCCCAGGAAGCGGCCGCAAAGCCGTCGAGCTGCGCGACCGCACTGGTGACCGTCTTGACGGTCGAGAACGCATCGCCGAACGTCGCCGAGACCTCGGTCTGAAACTCGGCAAAGGCCTGCTGCTGATCGACCACTACGGTTTGCAGCTCGGCGATCGAGGCCTTGGCATCGCCGGCCTGCGCGAACAGCTCGGAGCGCAGCTGTTTCTTGTCGAGCCAGTTCCGCGCCGCCAGGCTCGCCGAGATCGAAGCAAGCAACTGCGTCACCTGGTCGGACTGCGTCTTGACCTGGTTCTGCAGCGTCGTGACCTCGTATTGCAGGCCCTCGATCAGCGATTTGAGGGCAACGGTCTGCGAGGCGATCACGATGGTCGGCGCCGGCACCGACACCGACGAGAACGGCCCCTTGATCGTGCTGTTGACGGCCTGGACCCGTAACGTCAGCGCCGCGGCCGTCACCACCTGCAGAAACTGATTGCCCTGCCCTTCATAGACCTGCGCCCAGCTCGCGCCGCTGTCGTAGGAGATCTCGGCGATGTAGTAGATCGCGCCGGCGGCCGGAAACCAGCTCGCCGAAAGCATCGGCTCGGCCGTGCCCTGGCCGAATGTCGCATTCAAGCCGACGACCAACGGGACCTTGGCATTGACCGGGAATTGCCCGTCCGGCAGCACCGGCGGCTCGCCGAGATCCGTCGCATGGACGCGCTCGTCGTCGACGACCAGGCTCAGCGTGCAGAGCTCGCCATTCGGCACGCCATTGAGGACGACGCACAGCTTTGACGACGAGACGCCCGGTCCCAAGTTCGAAGCTCGGCGGCTCGCCGCCATCCTCGCGCGCCAGGACGGCCGCCAATGTCGTCGACTGCGCCGCTTCCGCGCCGGCGAGGCTATCCGCGTCGAGATTTGCGATCGACGGACTTGCGCCTTCCGTCACCAGGACCGGCCCGAAAAACGTTCCGTTCGGCCGCCGCAGGCGAATGAAGAATGGCCCGGTGTCCCATGTCGGCGCCGGATTGAGCGTCAGCGCGTTGCCGGCGACGTCGACGACGGCGCCGCCGTAGCCATAGGCCATCGGCAATTCGGATTGCACGCGAACGACCGAGCCGAACGTGATCGCGCGGCCCTCATATTCGGTCCCGATCGAGACCGCCTCGCGCCGATAGATCGATTGCAGATAATAGAACGCGCATTCCCGGAAGGCCTGGCTGCGGTTGACGACGCCGTCGATCCGCTTCACTTCGGCATTTTGCGCGACGAAGCCATCCGCATTCGGCGGATACTGCACTTGCGCCGGCTGCCAGGTCTTCTCGTCGACATATTCGACGATCACGGCGTCGGGATCCTCGTCGCCCAGCATGGTGAAAGTCACCTGCGTGGAATCCCGCACGATCTCCCGATCCGTGAGCAGCATCGTCGGGACGTCGCGCCATTCGTCGCGAACCAGCGACACGGTATCGCCGAGCCAGAAGTGGCGCGATCGCGCCGGCGTCAGGATCTTGTCGAAGGCCTCCGGGACCGAGATCGCGCTCGTGAACACATAATCGAACGTGTCGCCGCGCGCGTCGCAGCCGGCAGCGAAATTGACGACGCTGTTGAAATCGGCTTTCGAGATCGGAATCGTCGAGCCGTATTGCGCATTGGTGACGGCATCGAAGAAGGCCCAGACGTTGTTGCGCGTCGGCTGCAGCACGAAGGCCGAGCCGTTCCAGACCGGCAGCTTGCGCGTCGCGAGCACGCCGAACTTGTAAGAGCCCTGCGTCGACTGCGAGGCGAGCAGACGGATCGCGACCGTCGAGACGTCAGGGAATGAATTGTTGCCCGCCAGGAACGCGCGCAGGCCTGCCCACAGCACCGCGTTCGATCCCTGGTCCGCAGTGTAGGCGGCGTCATCGCGGCGAAACCGGACCGCATAGCGCGCCGGCGAGACGTCGACCTTGCGGCTGTCGCGGATCGGGCTGGTGGATCCGTAGTTGAACACGCCGGAAAACAGCTGCACGAACGGGCTGATCTGCGCGCCGGCGTCATTGATCTGGCAAAACTCCGCGGTCAGCGGAACCGTGCCCGGCCCGAACCTCGGCCCATCGGAATTTTGATTGAACGTCGCGCAGCCGGACGGCATGACGAAATCGATCGCCAAGGCCTGCGCCAACGTGCCGGGCGGGTTTGCCGCAAAGGGACCGATCCAGTCGCCGGACGTGCGCGCCGTCGTGGGCACGAACGTCCCGCCCGACGTTCCGGTCCCGTCCGGCAGCTGCTGCCCCTGCACTTCCGATGACGCGGCCACATTTGTCGGAAACAACGTCACGGCCTGGCCGGGCTCATAGAATGCGATTTGAGCGCCCGGAAAGGTCGCCGAGATGCCGTTCACCGAGTCCCATAGCACCGTGTCGTCGAGATAGAGCGCCTCATAGGAAACGCTCCCCATGCTGACCGAGAGCAGCACGTTCAAATACTGATCGTTGCCGACGAACTCGCCCCAAGGCGTCGCCGCGAAATCCGGGAAGCGCTTGACGCGCCCATACCAGACCGGGAGCGGTTGGCCGAGCCGCGCGACGTTGCCCTGCGCGGCCGCGGTATAGATCTGGTCCTGCGTGGCATCCGGCGCATTGGTTGCGCCCTGCTTTGGCGCGACCAGCGCATTGATCAGCAGCGAGCCGCCGATGCCGATCGCCGCCGTCGCAAGACCGCCGGCTAGCGCCGAGCCGCCAAATCCGAGCGCGCTTGCAACTGCCGGACCTGCCCAGATCGCGAAGGCCGACACCGCGACCAACGCGACCAGCCCGACGACTTGCTTGAGGCCGTTGCCGCCGCCGCCGAGCGGATAGCTGACGAACCGGATGTTGTCGTTCGCTGCGATGCGGCGCCGGCGCCATTGCTTGCGCAGCACCGCCTCACCATTGATCTCGAGGATGGTCGGCAGACCTTTGCGGAATTGCCAGCCATACGCGCGATCATGCTTCGCCCAGTTTGTGCGACGCAGAAACGCGGCCACGGTCTCCCTTCGCCGCGGCGCGGCGCGAGCGACCTCGATGCCCGGCATGACGAGATGGATGATCTCGCAAGGGGATTGGCCCGTGCGATGACGCCGGCGCGACGACGCCGGCATTTGTTTCCGAAGGATCTGCACGAGCTTAGACCTTATTGGCCCGTATAATAATACGGTCTGTTTTCGGCCTCTGGCCGGTTCTAAAAATCACAGTGGTCTGATTTGTACGTGCACTTTGGAACTGACTCCCGGCCAGCTGCATATTAAAGTCGCAAGTGCTGAACCATGCGGATTAGGACCCGCAAGCATGAGGGGAGATCGCCATGCAGTATCGTCGCCGTATCAACCAAACCAAAACCCTTGAAGCCCGCCTTTCCGAAGAAGCGACGCGCCTACGTGATGAGGCAAAACTGCTTCCGCCCGGCGCCGAACGCGAAGCACTCATCCGCAAAGCGCGACGGGCCGAAACCACCGCTCACCTCAGCGAGTGGCTCAACTCACCCGGATTGCAGCCTCCGAAGTAGGAAGCACAACGTCGTGGCTTACTCGGTCACAAAGCCAGCAACGATCTTCTTTCTTGACCTCGACAATGAGGTGGAAGTCCTAAAGCTGGCAAAAGAGATCGCCGATAAAGCAGGACGCGAAATCGAGGTTCGAAATTCAGACGGCAATCTGATTGAAACTGTCCTCCCAACGAAGCACTAGGGTGAGAGCGGATCGGTTCGTAAAAGGGACAGGATGGTTGATCGTAAATGCGATTTGGCGGACGCATACTTCGCGTAGCCCGTTGCGCACGGGCCCCTGCCCCGCAGCTGGTTAGGCCCGGCGCGTGCTTACGGAACGTGGCCGGGCCGCTGCATCCATCGGGGAACAAGACGTTTGTTAGTTCGTTCGTCCGCTACGCTAAACGCAGCTTTTGCAGTGGCCTGTTTTGAATAACGCCCAATCCTCACATGTGGGACATCACCGCCCGGCCTTCGGCGCCCATCGGTGACTGAGAGTTCTGCACGCTCCCGCCCAGCGGGAGTTTTGCAAATGCAGCACTATAGAGTTTACCTCATCGGACAGAACGGCGGTTTCATTAGAACGATCGACCTGAGCTGCGCAGACGACGGAGCGGCGATCGAGTCAGCCAAGCAACTCATTGACGGCAGTGCTCAATTTCACTGAGCAGCTTTGACTTCGCGAATCGCCAGATAAAGGCTGACTGCACCTACAATGACGGGAAGTAGTCCTATGAGCATCCAGGCCAAAGACGAGCCAGCGCCGATCGCGCTAGCAGCAATCCAAAGTCCGAAGGCAATGATACCTACCGAGATTGAGAGCGAGAATGCGTTATTCATGATGACCTCCAAAGACCTATGCCTGTCGGACGAATGCCAGCCTCTCAGTAAGTTTCGGCATCAAAGCCAGCCGAGGTAACGAGCCCGGATGCTTCGCCCGTGAGAAGCTGGGTGACCTCCGGCAATTTAAGGAGGCCTGTTACATCGCAATCGACGCAGCGGAATTTGCGCCCTCCCGTTTTCACGAGCACAAATCGCATAGACATGCTGCACTTCGGACAGATCGGAGGCGGGGAATTCTTGGGCATGGGATCTCCCTTTCACAAGGGCGCTGATCGCCGAATTGAAGCGGCAAAAAGAAACGATACACTCTTCTTAGGCGGCTTCGTTGCGGGCCATGGCGCCGGACGCAATTTGAAGCGAAGAACCAATCGCCCAACAGCAACCGACCAGAACTGTAAATCCGTCACGCACGGGCTCATCAATCGCAACGATGCTGACAGACAGAAACGCCGCAATGCCGGCAAGGAATGTTCCGGCCGCACTGAAGATCTCAGCCGCATCGGTGCGGGGATTCCGTCCTTCCGGTAGCCTCCGAGTAGCTCTCTGAGCGGGACCGCCAGGCAAATCGATGCCGACATAGAAGCTAAAAGCTCCGTAGACCATCATCAATGAGACGATCCAACCGCTTACAGACAATTCGTTTCCTCGGCGCATCAATCCTTCGGCCACGAACAGGCCGCACGAGCCTCCGATCGTGGCGAGTCCGAATTCTTTCAAGTAGATGCGCCGATTTGATGAGAGCTGAAGGAGCTATCCATGTGGTAGCCGCGACGTAAGTGTTGTTAGCCAAAGATAATGTGCTGAGAACTGCATTATTGATCATTTTCATATGGTTTCCTTTCTAACAAAGCAGAGTACCGCGCACGACGCGATAAGCAGACCGCGCCTGCGCTTGCTTTGAGAATAAGAAAGATTTGTGCCTACCGACGGCACCGGGGCTGCTATTTAGTAAGCGGAGACTTCGGTACGTCGCCGTTTTATAGCAGCGCTCAGACAAGCAAACCGCTTGACCGTAACAGAACGCTAGGCCGTTTCCGGTCCATCGCCTAATGAAATCTGTCCGTTGCGTAAAGGGTGTTATGCCACCTTACCGGCGAAACGAGCGCGTGCGATATGACGCCCGAATCGGAAGTTCGGCGAAGTCCGCTTTCGCGCCGCTATCAAAGGCCATCGCGGACATCAAGTTCGGCGATACGCGGCTCGTAGAACGTCAGTCTTTTCCAGCCCGACTGACACAGGGCCAGGATGGTTTCGCAGCAAACGCCATGCTGTTCGCTGCAGTGAATGACGCGCCCCTCAGGCTTCAGCCAGACGCCGATATGCGCGGGAAAGCGTAGATGCGCCATCAGCACTAACGCGCCGTCCGCGGCCGCCACCAGGCCGCCCGGCCCATAAGGCACCTCGCGCCAGGCCGTGCGCTCCGGATGCCGCCCGATCGAACTCGAGGACCCAGCGCTTTGTCTGGTCGGACGGCACGGCAACGCGCGGCAGCTCGCGACCGAACAGCTCGCGCTCGACGTGACACGCGAAGTCCCAGCAATTGCGCGACTGCCACGCCCATGGCTCGCCGATGAGAAACGTCAGGAAAGCAGCCCGATCCATATCCTCGTTATCCTCAATTGTCCTTCGGTACAGCTGTTTCCAATCAAGAAGGCTGACTACGCTCGACCTATGAACTCGTAGCGATCTTTACTTTAAACTTTCGCTGCTCTGGCTGGCGGCAGCTCTGCTGATCACGGCTTTTGTAATCTTCAGCTGACTGCCACGGAGGAGCGTCACGTTGGCAAGAGGCTCGGAAACTGGA
>CAWAXO010000031.1:0-48380 GCA_963786015.1 uncultured Alphaproteobacteria bacterium
CCTTGCAACTCCCGTTCTTTTGCCGCAGCACATGCCCGTTCGCCTGCCTCACATGGCGAACGCCGCCTCGGCCACACAGCGCCGCGGCGGCCGGGGTTGCATCACCAACAGGAGACCTTTATGCGCCGCGTTACTGCTGCTCTCTGTGCCGCCGCCGGCATCGCTGCCTCGGCCCTTCTCGCCGCCGCGCCCGCGCAGGCCGGCTATTACGTGATCCGCTGGGAAAACACCGGCATCTGCCAGATCTGGAACGAGGATCTGAAGTCCAAGCCGATGGAATGGCCGTCGCACTACAAGGTCGTCAGCAAGCCGGTTGCGACGTTCTCGGATGCCAACGTGATCCAGATCAAGATGCGCGAGCAGCACCGCTGCACGTTGTAAGATTTAGCGTCGAGACGCTTGCATCGAATGCGTAGGGTGGGCAAAGCGATTTCATCCGGCGTAGCCCGAAGGGCGTAGACGGAAGCGTGCCCACCATTCACGACGACATCGCGGATCGATGGTGGGCACGGCGCTTTCGCGCCTTTGCCCACCCTACAATCTGACGGCGACTTCGCGGATCGCCTCACGGCCTCGGCATCGCGTCCTTGACCATATCGCCGACGAACGCGGCGGCGCGGCTGAAGGCCATGTCGGTGTCGCCGCGAAAGGTTATCACCCGCTGCAGCAGCAATTGATTGCTGTCGAGATCGAGAACCTGGATCCTGCCCCATTGCACCAGCGTGCTCATCTTGCGGATGCCGCCATAGACGACGAGACGTGCGCCGGAACGGCGCGCTGCCGCGGCGAACTCGTCGGCTCCCATGCGTTGCGCAGTGCAGGGAGGGTCGGGACATTCCAGCGGCTGTACATGGTAGCCTGCGGCGCTCAGATTCTCGCGCAGCAGCTCCGCGAACGCGGCGACGCGAGCCTGATGCTCGGCGGTCTGGTCCCTCACCTCGCCGGAGGTGTCGATATAGGCGAAATCGGCCACCGCGACAGTGAGCGGCGCTTCTGAGCGGCCATTGCCCGCCTGACTGAAGAGCAGCACGACGGCGCCGATCGCCGCAAGCGCGCCCTTCACCCATCGGCTCCGCGCTCCTTCCGTCTTCGCCCCACCGTGCCGGCGATTTGCCCGTTGCATGGTGCGTCTCCCGATGATGCGCTTGGCGGCGTTCTTATGGGTGGACCATAGCATGAAAAGCACTCAACAGCATGAAAAGCACGTAACCTGAATCTGATCATGGACCGCCTGCCCGACCAGCTTCAGCCCAACCTGCGCCTCGTCTTCGTCGGCACCGCGGCGGGGCAGATGTCGGCGGATATCGGTCACTACTACGCGCATCCCGGCAACCGCTTCTGGCGCACGATCCACGCGGTCGGCCTCACGCCGCGGCTCTATCAGCCGCATGAATTTCCCGCCCTGCTCGATCTCGGCATCGGCTTCACCGACATGTGCAAGCTTGGCGCGGGCATGGATCATCTGGCGCTGAAGGCGGGCGTCGATGTCGCGGCTTTCGCCGAGAAGATGCGGCGCTACCGGCCGGCGACGATCGCGTTCACCAGCAAGAAGGCCGCGAGCCTGTTTTACGGCAGGCCGACGACGGCCATCGCGCTTGGAAGGCAAGCGCCGCTGGATGATTTTCCAACTGTCTTCGTGCTGGCTTCGCCTTCGGGTGCAGCGTCGGGCGCATGGTCGCTGCAGCCTTGGCAGGAACTGGCGGCGCATGTGAGCAGCGAGAAGGCATAGGCCTCTCCCCGTCATTGCGAGGAGCGTTTGCGACGAAGCAATCCAGACTTTCTCCGACCGCGCGATCTGGATTGCTTCGCTTGCGCTCGCAATGACGATGGAGAGAGGCGCGCCCTCTCTCCGTCATTCCGGGACGCGCGACGCGCGGGCCCGGAATCCATTTCAAAGCTTGCTCGGCGGCACAATGGATTCCGGGCTCGCGACTTCGTCGCGCCCCGGAATGACGAGGAGAGAGCGGCGCGCGCCGGCTGGGTGATTTGCCCGACAGGCAAGATACACTCGATTTCGCATCTGTCGGATTGCACGAGGCCGCAGAAAAGCACTTAAAATGCCTGCGCGAAAAATCGAATTTCTCTCGCCGCTTCAATGCGACTCGCCCCGTCCAGATCTGCCGCGAAAAATATTCCGCTTCTACCTTGAGGCAAACCGTGTCTTCCCTTGATGCATCCCGTCTCATGCAGAGGGGCGTACGCGTCGTCACGATACGCTGAGTTGCGGGCTGCGATGGACGCGGAGGCTGCGCCAGACGAGCGCGAGCCGCCGCGGACGGCGAAGTCGTGTGGTCCTGGCGCCCCAAGGCTGGCGCTAACTCGGCGATGATGCTTCCGCATCACGCTGACGACGGTGACAACAACGTCTGGTCACCGGGGAGAGCACGAAGGACACCGTTAAAACCAATCGCGCAGGGAAGGCCGGGATATCCGGCTATACCTGTGGTTCCTGCCCCGTGCATTTTTTACGCACGGGGGCCATGGGTATCAGCCGATACCCGGCCTTCCCTGCGCCCTCTCATGATGAGAAGGGCCACGCCGATCGCAACACTCGGGCGCTGCGCGCCGCGAGGATGAGGAAGTGTGTGTGGCTGGCTGTTTGAAAATTTGATCGAGAACGATGCGCTCGGCCGCGCTCGCGTAGGGTGGGCAAAGGCGAAGGCGGTGCCCACCAATGCTTCCGAGAACGCCGCATGTGCGGTGGGCACGTCGCTTGCGCTCCTTTGCCCACCCTACGAAGCATCACTTCGTTACCTCAACGAAATCGCGAGCCCGCTGAGGTCCGCATTTGCCATCAGGCCGATCTGCTGGCCGGAGAGCTCGAGCACCGCGCCCTTCTGATTGCTCAGCACGATGCCGCGCACGCCGCGGCCGACGGCAAGGCCGGCACCGGCGGCGCCATAGACGCCCGCGACATCGGAAGGCTGGAAGATATTGCTGACGCGGCCGCGCAGCACCGTCTTCGAGCCGCCGAACACGAGGCCGTAGTCCAGCCCGCCGGTCGAGAGCGAATAGCGCCGGCCGTGGAAGTTCAAGACGCCGCTGCCGCCGGAGCCGCCGATGATCCAGCCTCCCTTGTAGATCACGAGCGACACGAAGCCCTCGTCGGCCCGGGCAGCGGACAGGCCGCAGCCGGCGAGAGCGACCAGCGCAACCAGCGCGCTGCGAACGGCAGATGACATCTTCATATGGGAACCTTCCTTTGGTGGTGCGAGCTTGAGTGGTGCGAACTTGAGTGTTGTGAACTTGCGTATGGCGAAAAAGTCTCGCGGCATGGATCGAATCGTCCTCTCGAATGTAGCCGATGGCCGGCATCGGCAAAATGCATTCGCGCTGGCGCGCGGCGAGCGGACGGCGCAATATGACGAGGCTGGGCCTTCTCGCATCAGGCTCATGCGCCCCTGCAACCTCTGTGAGAGATCACCGATGTCTGCCATCAAGCACTTCCCTGCCCCGCCGCACATCAAGGCTCCGCCGCTCTCGTTCGGCGCGCGCGTCGGCGACTTGCTGTTCATTTCGGGTATTCCGGGGTTTAACGAGACTGGCGGGATCGCCGATGGTTTCGAGGCACAATTCGGCTTTGTCGTGACCAATTTCAGGCGCGTGCTGGAAGAGGCCGGCGCGACCGTCCGCGATCTCGTCAAGGTCAATGTGCTGCTGACCCGCGCGTCCGATGTCGCCACAATGAACAGGCTTTATGCGGACGCGTTCGGGCCCGCGCCGTACCCCGCCCGTACCACCTGCGTGGTGCAGCAGCTGCCCGATCCGAAAATGCTGATCGAGATCGAGGGCGTGGCCTCGCTGGCGGGGCGGTGACGCCGCGCTTTCGCGATGGTTCAGCGCAGCGCCGGTCTCCTGATGTTTCGCCGCGCGGACGAAAGCGCCGAGGTGCTGCTCGTGCATCCCGGCGGGCCGTTCTGGGCCAGGAAGGACGACGGCGCGTGGTCGATCCCGAAGGGCCTGTTCGAGGACGGCGAGGATGCGCTTGCGGCGGCGCAGCGGGAATTTGAGGAGGAGACGGGATTGTCGCCTGAGGGCGCGTTCATCGAACTCGGCGTGTTCAAGCAGCCCAGCGGCAAGCGGATCAGCGCGTGGGCCTTCGAAGGCGCGTTCGATCTCGCATCGTTCAAGAGCAATCTGTTCACGATGGAATGGCCGCCGAAGTCCGGACGCCTGAGGGAATTTCCGGAAGCCGATCGCGCGGGATGGTTCGGCCCGCGAGAGGCGCTGATAAAGATTACCAAGGGGCAGCGCCCGATCATCGAGGCGCTGTTCGCGAAGTTGGGACTGCTGTTATCGAGGGATTAGAATTGAAATGTATCATGATGGGGCTCTGCCATGCTCACACTCTACTCTTACCCTCCTCTGTTCGGCGTCGCCGACAACAACGGCTACGGCCTGAAGGTCTTTGCGTTCCTCAAGCTCGCGGGCGTGCCGTTCCGGCATGAGCATATTTTCGACGCCTCCAACGCGCCGCGCGGCCAGCTCCCCTACATCGTCGATGGCGACGACACGGTGGGCGACAGCGAGACCATCCTCGCCTATGTCACCCAAAAATACGGCGTGACGATCGATGCCGCGCTGACGAAGGCTGAGCGGACCACGAACCTCCTGGTCACGCGCATGCTCGACGATCTCTATTGGGTGATGTCCTATTCGCGCTGGAAGGACGAGCGCTACTGGCATGCGTTCCGCGATGCGCTGCTGCGCGAGCATCCGGCGCTCACCGCGGAGGGCCTTGCCAAGGCGCAGGCCTTCAACGCGCAGCGCTATTATTATCAAGGCATCGGCCGCTACGATCCCGATGCCGCGATGGCCCGCGGCCTCGCCGACCTCGCAGCGATTGCCGCGCTGATCCCTGCGCAAGGCTACGTCCATGGCGAGACACCGACCAGCATCGATGCAGGGCTCTACGGCTTCATCGCCAATATCTATTTCTACGACATCGATACACCATTGAAGCAGTTCGTGACCGCGCACGGCAACATCGTACGGCACTGCCGCGCCATTCATGAGGCTGCGTCGGCCGCGTGAGCGTGTGACAACGCTGCATATCACAATGCGAGAATTAGCTGGAAAGCGCGAGGCGGCTTGCTATCCTCCGCAAAAATCAAATGCAGAGGAAACGCCATGCCCCTTCTCCAGGATCACATCGCCGTCGTCACCGGCGCCGCCTCCGGCATCGGCCGCGCGATCGCGTCCGGCTTCGCGCGTGAGGGCGCGCGCGTCGTGCTGCTCGACATCGACGCCAAGGCCGCAGGCGACGCGGCCGGCGAGATCCGCGGTGCCGGCGGTAAAGCCGAGAGTTTCGCGCTCGACGTGACGAAGCGCGAGGATTGCTTCGCGATCGCCAAGGAGATCGCGGGCAAGGTCGGTCAGGTCTCGATCCTGGTCAACAATGCCGGCATCAACCGCCGCAATGCCTTCACCGCGGATGCCGATGCGGTGCTGAAGGACTGGCAGGACATCATGGCGATCAATCTCAACGGCGTCTTCAACGTCACGCATGCGTTGCTGGAGCCGCTGCGCGCCAGCGAAGGGGCGCATCGTCAACATCGCCTCGGTCCAGTCGTTCGTGCATATGCGCACGCCGAACTCGCCGGCCTATACGACCTCGAAGCACGGCGTGCTCGGCTTCACCCGCGCGCTCGCCGCCGAGCTCGGCAAGCATGGCGTGCGGGTCAACGCGATCGGCCCGGGGCTGATCGAGACGCCGTTGAACGCGCAGGTGCGCGCCAACAGTCCGGAGCTGATGAAGATCTTCATGGATCACACCCCGCTCGGCCGCCCCGGCAAGCCGGAGGACATCGTCGGCCCCGCGATCTTCCTCGCCTCCGATCTCTCCTCCTACGTCACCGGCTCGATCGTGATGGCCGACGGCGGATACCGGTCGATCTAGGACGCGCCATGTCCAACGCGCCGCATTACGACATCGACGTCCGGGCGTTCTGGGCCGATCCCTATCCGGATCTCGCGCGGATGCGGAAGGAAGCGCCGATCGCGTTCGTGCCGCAGCTCGGCTCGACCGTGCTGACGCGACGCGAGGACATCTTCACGCAGGAGAAGCGCACCGACGTGTTCTCCTCGCACCAGCCGGCAGGCCTGATGAACCGCCTGATGGGCCACAACATGATGCGCAAGGACGGCGATGCGCATATGAGCGAGCGCGCCGCGATGTTTCCCTCGGTCTCGCCGCGCGCGGTGCGCGACACATGGGTCGCGAAATTCCAGGCCCATGCCGATCGCATCCTCGATGAACTCGCGCCGCAAGGGCCGCGCGGATCTCGTGAAGGCCTTCGCGCTGCCGCTGTCGGCGGAATGCCTGAAGGACATCACCGGCCTGACCAACATGCGCTACCAGGACATGGACGCGTGGTCGCAGGCGATGATCGACGGCATCGCCAATTACACCGGCGACAAGGCGGTGGAAGCGCGATGCAATGCCGCGACCGCCGGCATCGATGCCGCGATCGACGACATGCTCCCGGTCGTCTCGAAGCATCCGAACGGCTCGATCCTCAGCGTGCTGCTTGCCGCGGGCCAGCCGATGGAGAGCATCCGCGCCAACGTCAAGCTTGCGATCTCCGGCGGCCAGAACGAGCCGCGCGACGCGATCTCGGGCGCGGTCTGGGCGCTGCTGACGCATCCGGAGCAACTCGCACTGGTGCGCAACGGGACAGCGACATGGCTCGACGTGTTCGAGGAATATGCGCGCTGGATCGCGCCGATCGGCATGTCGCCGCGCCGCGTCGCCAAGGCGTGGCACTATCGCGGCGTCGATTTCGAGCCGGAGGACCGCGTCTTCCTGATGTTCGGCTCGGCCAACCGCGACGAAGCCTGTTTCGACGACCCTGAAATCTTCGACGTGACGCGCGACACGTCGAAGAGCATCGCGTTCGGCGCCGGCCCGCATTATTGCGCGGGCGCCTTCGCCTCGCGCGCGATGGTCGCCGACGTCGCGCTGCCGAGCCTGTTCGCACGGCTGAAGGGCCTGCGGCTCGATGGATCCGATGAGGTGAGAATCGGCGGCTGGGCGTTTCGCGGACTGCTCAATCTGCCGGTTGCGTGGGATGCCGATTGAGTGGCCGCTTACCGCTACAGCCTCGCATGCTCGCTGCGGTGCCGATTGATGTTGATCAGGCTCGGCCGAGGCTTGCGGGACATGCGCCGGTCGGCGACGCTATAAGGATTGTCGGTTGAGTCGTTATTTCAGGAGTTGCGCGCGTGGCGAATGAGTCAGCATCCCGGCAAGGGCGAGCCGGACCACAGGGCCGACCCGGACCGCAAGGGCCGCGAGGTCCTCAGGGGCCGCAGGGAAAGCCCGGTCTTCAAGGCAAACGCGGCGAGCCGGGCCCGCAAGGCAAGCCGGGACCACAGGGGCCGGCCGGTCCACGCGGCGAACCTGGTCCGCCCGGTCAATTGCCGTCGATCGAGGAGATCAGGCCTTGGCTGCACATGATCTTCGACGTCTGGGAGGAGTACAGACAAACGCGTGAGCGCGAAACGGCCGAACGCGAGGCGATGGCCGTGTTCGAACGCGCGGTGCTGAACGATGAGGAGGGCGATCCCTTCATGTTCAGCGACGAGAGTGGCGACGATGGCGAACACAGGCGGAAAGACAAGAAGGACAAGAAAAAGCACAAGCACAAGCATAGGGACAAGGAAAAGCACGAATAGCTTTCTATGGATGCGGCGGTGCGTTGCGCACTTTGGAAAAATGGGTCGAGAGGCGAAGACCCATCGCAAACGCGCCGAACAGCGCCACGACGCACAGGCTCCATGGCAAGAGTGGGTCTGGCGGGAAGCAGATGCGCAACAGCGAACCGCCGGCCGCGAAATTGAAGAGTCCCCAGATCATGTTGATCAGCGCGGAGGATTCACCGACGCCGGGCGGCGAGGCGAACGGCGTTTGAAACCGGTTGCCCGAGAGCCCTTGCGCCAGATGCGGAATGCTGTTGGTCAGAAACGCGCCGGCGAAGAACCAGCCGAGGTAGACATACCAGGGCATCGGGCCCTCCTTGTGGCGTATCGCGCCGCCCGCTCGCCGCGCCAGCGTCACCACCACAACGCCGGCAGCCGGTCAACGGTGCGGCGGTTGCAACGGCGATCGAGCGCCGCGACCGTCTATCCGAACCGCAGCCGCGAGCGTTCCTTCGCCTTCTCCGCTTCGACCTCACGATCACGCGGCGGTGCCTGCGTGTGGAGAGACGTCAGAAGGCGCCTTGCGGCGTCGGACACCTCGGCGACGGCGCGATCGAATGCCGCCTCGTTGGCCTGTGAGGGCCTGTTGAAGCCGGAGAGCTTGCGCACGAACTGCACTGCCGAGGCGTGGATTTCCTCCTCCGTCGCCGGCGGCTCGAAGTTGAACAGCGTCTTGATGTTGCGGCACATGACTGGCTCCTGGCTTGCTTCCCGCGCGCGGCGGCTGCGACCGCTTGCCCAAGGACGATCGGCGGTCGTAGATTTCGACATCGTCGCGCCGATTTTATCATAGAATGATCGGCACCTTTGCTCCCTCTTCAGCGAGTTCCCGATGAGCCACATCACCTACAAGATCGTCCAGCATGACGACGGCTGGGCCTATACCGTCAACGGCGTGTTTTCGGAGAGCTTTGCCACCCATGCCGCGGCGCTCGCCGCTGCAAGGCGCGCCGCCGCAGAGCAGCGCACGCCGGGACGGACCGAGGTGATCGAGTATGAGACCGAGGACGGCAAATGGCACACCGAGACCGCCGCCGGCAGCGACCGTCCCGAAACCGATGTCGAGGACAGCCCCTAGAACGGCACCTTCACGCCCAGCCGGTCGAAGAACGCACGGCCTTTGCCGGTGAGCCGCAATGCGCGCGGGATCGATCGTGGCGCGACGCATCGCGTGTCCACCAGGCGCTTCAGAATGGCGCTGGGGAATGGTCCCGACAGATGCGGCACGCGCTCGGTCCAATCGTTGCAGAGACGGAAATGCGCTGAGCCGCCCGGCCTGAACGCGATGCGCTCGGCTTCGCACCAGGCAAGGCCGCGTTCGGTGACGTGCCCGCTTCGACCGCTGACCGCGATCAGCCTGCCGTGCACGAGCCCTTCGCGCAGCAGCACGCCGAGTTGTCCCGCCAGATGACAATAGCAGGTGCGCGACTGGCGCAACTCGTCGCAAGGCTGCCTGCGCCCGCGTCCCGCGCCGTCCCGCTTGGTGGCCAGATTGACGAGGCTCTCGATCAGCTCTGCGACGTCGTCATCGGCGATCCGGTAATATCTGAACCGGCCCTGCGGCCAGACCGACAGCACGTTTGCCTCGACGAGCTTCTGCAGATGCGCGCTCGCGCTTTGCGGCGACAGGCCGGCAAGCTGCGCCAGCTCGCCGGCCGGCATCGCCTGACCACCGGCAAGCGCGCTGACGATGGCCTCGCGCGCCGGATCGCTCAGTGCCTGAGTGATACGGGAAAAGCCGGACTGAAAGCCCGATTGGACGGGTTGTCGGATCATTGCCATTGACTGCTCGAGCGATGAGCTCCTTGCGGAAGAGGTCCCATTATATCGCACTGTGACGGTCCTCATTTCAGAAAACGGTGAAACGTCGCGCAAGCGATCTTTGCGAGCCTCGCAGTCAGGCGAAAAAAGGAGAACCGCCATGCAGGACGCCGAACGTATCTACAGGCTTTGGGACGACGCACTGGGAAAGAAGGACCTCGAGGCCTCGCTGTCGCTCTACGCCGACGACGCCTCGATCGAAAGCCCGCTGGTGCAGCATCTGATGAAGAGCAAGGACGGCGTCGTGCAGGGCAAGGAACAGCTGCGCGAGTTCATCACCCGGGTGTTCCAGACCAATCCGCCGCAGCGCAAACGCTTCAAGCAGGGCTTCTTCACGGACGGACGCGTGCTCACCTGGGAATATCCGCGCAGCTCGCCGGACGGCGACCAGATGGAGCTTGTGGAGGTCATGGAGATCGAGGACGGCCTGATCAGGCGCCATCGTGTCTATTGGGGCTGGTACGCGCTCAACGTGCTCAGGCAGAGTTGAACTGGACATGCCCTCCCCGCGCGTGAGCCCTCTCACGCCACTGCTCGTGGCGTGATAGGCTTGCGCGCAAACGGCACAGACCGTAATCGGGGAGAGGAAGCATGAACGGATTGCGCGCGGCACTGTCGGCCGCCTTGATGCTGGTATCGGTGACGGCCATGGCGGCGGACTATCCCGCGCCCAAAGAGGGCGATTGGGTCGCGAAGGACTTCAAGTTCCACACCGGCCAGATCATGCCGGAACTGAAATTGCACTATACCACCGTCGGAGAACCGAGCGGCCAGCCGGTGCTGGTGCTGCATGGCTCCGGCGGTTCGGCCGCCAGCATGCTGACGCCGAGCTTCGCCGGCGAATTGTTCGGCCCCGGCCAGCCGCTCGACGCCTCGAAATACTACATCATCATTCCCGACGGCATCGGCCACGGCAAATCCTCAAAGCCCTCCGACGGCATGAAGACGGCATTTCCGAAATACGATTACGACGACATGGTCGATGCGCAATATCGGCTGGTGAAGGAAGGCCTCGGCATCAAGCATCTGCGGCTCGTGATCGGCAATTCGATGGGCGGCATGCACACCTGGGTCTGGGGCGTACGCTATCCCGCCTTCATGGATGCATTGGTGCCGATGGCCTCGCAGCCGACCGAGATGGCGGCGCGCAACTGGGTGCTGCGTCGTGTGATGCTGGAGACCATCCGCAACGATCCCGACTACAATGGCGGCAACTACACGAGCCAGCCGCGGATGATGAAATACGCCATCGCCGCCTATCGCTTCGCGAGCGCCGGCGGCACGCTCGGCTACCAGACCTTGGCGCCGACCGCCGCGAAGGCAGACAAGATGGTCGACGAGCAACTGGCGATGGCGGTTCCTTCCGACGCCAATGATTTCATCTATCAGTGGGACGCCTCCCACGACTACAATCCATCCGCCGGAATGGAAAAGGTCGAGGCGACGGTGCTTGCGATCAACGCCGCCGACGATGAACGCAATCCGCCGGAAACCGGTGTCACGGCCGCCGCCATCAAGCGGATCAGGAACGGCAAGCTCTATCTGATCCCGGCATCGACGGAGACACGCGGCCATCTCACGACCGGCAACGCGGCGTTCTATGCGGAGCAGCTCAAGGAATTGCTGCAGACCGCGCCGCAGCGCACGATGTGAGGATGGAGATTTTCGCGGCGCATCAATTGCGCCGCATGCGCGTCACTCAAACATTTGATGTGCATGGAAGTCCGGAGTCGGGCTTAATCAGTCGGTCGTTCGAATCGTCGCGCATGAGACGGAACGAACGGTCGACAGGTCCAACAAACGCGCCGGAGGATCGCATGCGGAGGCTCGCACAGGTCGCTCTGTTCTCGTACGCTTCCGCCGTGGCCGGCGCGGCGCTCGCTTTTGACAACGGGCAATATAATGACGTGCCGGCCGACATCCGCTCCTGGTTCAAGAGCGTGACGGCGCCGAACGGCGTGCCCTGCTGCGACATGGCCGACGGGCATCGCACGGAATATGATGTCCACGGGACCACTTACTGGGTTCCGATCGATGGACAGTGGATGGCCGTGCCCGAGCGCGCCGTCGTCCGCGACCGCGGCAATCCAATCGGCCAGGCCGTGGTGTGGTATGTGCGTCACGGCGGCAACATCATCATCAACTGCTTCGTGCCGGCGGATGCCGTGTGAGCTTTCCCGAAACGAATTGCGATGATCCTGCGGCGTTGGTCGACAAGTACCGCTCATGATCGCCGGATCGGGTGACGACAAAGCCCGCGCCGTGATGCGCTGGATTTTGGCGATGTTCTATTCGGCGGCCGGCGTCGCGCATCTCATCGTTCCGGACAAGCTGCTCGCGATCACGCCGTCCTGGGTTCCGTTCGCGCCGCAAGTGATCTTCATCACCGGATGGTGCGAGCTCTTGGGCGCGATCGCGCTGGTCACGAAACCCCTGCGCTGGTGGGCGGGACTTGCGCTTGCGGTTTATGCGCTCTGCGTCTGGCCCGCGAATTTCAAGCACGCGATCGAGGGCATCGATCTGCCCTATGTCAGCAATAGCTGGCTCTATCACGGGCCGCGACTGGCACTGCAGCCCGTGCTTATCTGGTGGGCACTTTATTGTGCCGGCGTCATCGATTGGCCGTGGCGGCGGCGCTGATCGCGGTGGCCGCGCTTCGTTCGCGGTGCTAACGTCGGGCAAGCATGATCTTTCTCGGAGAACGGCCTTGAGCACTCTTGCCGCCGGCGACCTTGCCGCGATCTATCCGACGCCCAATCCGCGCGTGATCGCCAAGGCGCGGCCTGCGCTCGACATCCACAGCAAGAAATTCATCGCGATGTCGCCGTTCTGCGTACTCGCCACCTCGGGCTGTGACGGCAGCGTCGATGCTTCACCGCGCGGCGGCCATCCCGGCTTCGTTCATACCGAAGGCGACAATCGCCTCCTGATGCCGGACCGTCCAGGCAACAACCGGATCGACAGTTTCAAGAACATCACCGAGGGCACGGGTCTCGCTGCAATTCATCTTCTTCGTGCCGGGGATCAACGAGACGCTGCGCATCAGCGGCAAAGGCGTGCTGACGGATGCACCGGAGCTGCTCGCGGCGATGGAGGAGTTCGGCAAGCCGCCGCGCCTCGTGCTGAGCGTCGAGGTCCACGAGGCCTATTTCCACTGCGGAAAGGCGATCATGCGCTCAAGGCTGTGGTCGAAGGAAGCGCAGGTCGAGCGCTCGGCGATGCCGAGCATCGCGGAGATCATCCACGACCAGACCAAGCTCGGCGAGCCGGAGCCGCAGGAAGTCGTCGACGCGCGCTACAGGACGCAGTTGTAGTTAGGTCGCTGCTCTGTCGTCCCGGCCGAAGCGACGTGCGCTGCAACCTCGCCCCGCTTGCGGGGAGCGGTCGGATTGCATCGCAAGATGCAATCCGGGTGAGGGGGCACAGGTCTATCAAATAAGACTGAACTCGTGGAGAGAGCCCCTCTCCCCGCGAAGACCGGGGAGAGGGAGTCGCCCTGCGAGAGTCGAGCCGCCGCCGGAGAAACGTCATACGTTGGTGCGTTCGCAGGGACGACACCGGGGAGTCGATAAGGCGTCGCGCAAACTCACGCTACGCGCCTCAGCTCAGTCTTCCTTCTCCAAGCCGCCGACGTGCTTCTGGGTGTAGAGCTCGAGCCCGATGCGCTGGATCAGATCGAGCTGGGTTTCGAGGAAGTCGATGTGATGCTCCTCGTCCTTCATCAGATCCTCGAACAGGTCGCGCGAGACATAGTCCTTCACGCCGTGACAATAGGTCGCCGCTTCCTGGTAGAGCGTGCGCGCGCCGATCTCGGCGGCGAGATCGCATTCGATGATTTCCTTGACGTTCTGGCCGATCCGCAACGGATCGAGCACCTGCATATTGGGAAAGCCGTCGAGGAACAGGATGCGGTCGGTGAAGCGGTCGGCGTGGTGCATCTCCTCGATCGATTCCTTGCGCCAGACCTTGGCCATCTCCAACAGGCCCCAATTGTCCAGCAGGCGGAAATGCAGCCAATACTGATTGATCGCAGTCAGTTCGCTACGCAGACCCTTGTTGAGATAATCGATAACCTTGGGGTCGCCTTGCATGATGCACTCCGGTTTCGGCCCAAACGGCCAGCTCTACTTCTTAGAATGATTCTAAAGCAGATTTGGAACGCCGGAGCAACCCTTCCGTAGAACCACGGAGGGCCCAGAACTCAACTCATCCAGAGGAATTTAGGAGGCCGCGAGCGCGAATTCGGTGCGGCGTAGGGCGGACTCTGCCTCATGAGCACGGTGGCTGTGCGGGCAGTTCGCATTGCAGGCCAGGGCACACGTTCCGAGCGCCTCGTCGATGATGGTCTTGATCGTGCGTGCGCAGCGGCCACATTCTGCGCTGCAGCCGAGGCAGCCATAGATCTGCTTGGCGTTACGTGGAAGGTCGTCCGCACTGCTCACGGCATTGCGGACATCATGGTCACTCAGGACGTTGCAGGAACAGACGATCATAAAAACACAATGGCCTTCGGTGATGCAGCCATATCGAAATATGAGACCGCGCCCCACGATGCAAAAGGAAAAAGCGTAGTTTCAAGCAATTCCAAACTGCCGGTTGCAGACTAGAATGGCTCCAAGTTGCGCCGGTTGAGGTAAAACGAAGTCATTCGGCCGTCGCGGTCAAAAGTCACACGGTATTATTCCTAGTGTCCTTCCCCACCACCATCGCCGCCGCAACGGCAATCGCCGCCACGTTCAACACCATCAGGTGAACGATGCCGCGATCAGCATCGAAGTCATCGAACACTCCTCTGCCACTCCTAAAATACCCCTCACCGAGGTCCGATTGTGCAACGCACAAAGCGCGATATTTTGCCGCCATTATTGGCCGGTAATGATCGTGCTAGCGTTCATCGATCGTTCAACCAGCGTGTGGGAACGTTCGCGTGCGATAGGATACTCTGCGGCAAGCTTCGGCTTTGTTCTGAAAAAGGGGACAGCATGAAAAAGACACTGATGGCAGCAGCCGCTGCCGCCTCCCTGATGGTTTCGGGCATCGGCTCGCCCGCGCACGCGCAGCGCGGCGTTGGCGCCGGTATCGCGGCCGGATTGATCGGTGGCGCCATCGTCGGCGGCGCGATCGCATCGTCGCCGTATT
Organism: uncultured Alphaproteobacteria bacterium; assembly: GCA_963786015.1. GTDB lineage: Bacteria > Pseudomonadota > Alphaproteobacteria > Rhizobiales > Xanthobacteraceae > Bradyrhizobium. The sequence goes on from CAWAXO010000031.1 coordinate 14,662, forward strand.
ATTACGGTCCCGGCTACGGCTACTACGGACCCGGCTACTCGCCTTATTATGCCGGCGGCTATGGCGGCGGCCCCTGCTACTGGCAGCGCCAGCGCTTCTGGGATGGTTACGGCTGGCGGGTCCGCAACGTTCGGGTTTGCGGCTGATCCGTTCACCTTCATTAAATTTGCGATAGCATCCCGGAACGCCGGTCGTTTCCGGGATGCTGCGCATCAAGTGGCCCGAAAAAGACCGTGATTACGGACCAGTCAAAATCAGCGTTTACCTTGGATTGACTGTTTGAGCGCTTGTTTAGCGCTATGGCCAGTCTTGAACACGGTGTTAAGAGTTTCCCCAAACCCCGGCGCTAGGTGCCAAGCGCCATCTCCAGGAGAGCCTAAACAATGAAGAAGACAGTTGCTGCCTTCCTCGCGATCGCGTCGGTCGCCGGATCGCTGAGCGTCGCGCCTGCGCATGCCCAGCGTGGCGTCGCTGCTGGCGTTGCCGCCGGACTGATCGGCGGCGCGATCGTTGGCGGCGCCATCGCCTCCAGCCGTCCGGCCTATGGCGGCCCGGTCTATGTGGAAGACGGCCCGCCGCCCCCGCCCGCCGGTTGCTACTGGCAGCGCCAGCGCTTCTGGGATGGTTATGCCTGGAACGTCCGCCCGGTGCGGGTCTGTTACTGAGCTAAAGATCGGCGAATCGACGTGAAGAAGCCCGGCTGAGCAATCAGCCGGGCTTCTTCTTTTGCCGGTCACAGCCGAGCATTAACGGCGACCTATCGCGCCGCCCTGATCGAACGCAGCACCGCGTCGCTTGGCCAGCAATCCACTTTCAGCCCTGCCGATTTCTGATAGGCGCCGAGCGCCGCGCGGGTCTGCATGCCGGCCTTGCCGTCGATCTTGTCCTTGTAGAGCCCGATCCGCGTCAGCCCCTGCTGCATCGCCTCGACATCGGTGGTGCGCAACTGCGTCGAGGCCGACCATGGCGTCGCGAACGGCAGCGGGCTCTTCATGCGGTCGCTGAGATGGCCGACGAACAGCACGTAGAGATCGGAGAAATTGTACTCCTTGATCACGAAGTAGTTCTTCGTGGTCAGGAAGGCCGGGCCATAGATGCCCTCGGGCTGCAGCAGCGACGCCGGTTGCGCCTGCTCCGCTGCGCTGAGCCGCTGCCCGCGCACCGGCGCAAAGCCCGCACGCAGCCACTCGCCGATCGGCTTTGTCACTTCGGGCACGCCGGTCGAGCAGTCGACATTCGCCGGCGCCTGAACCTCATAGGCCCAGCGCAGGCCGCTCTGCCAACCCTTGTTGGCGAGCTGCTGCGCGGCGGAGCCGAGCGCATCCGGCACCGAATGCCAGAGATCGACCTTGCCGTCGCCGTCGAGGTCGACGCCGTGCTTGTAGTACTCCGACGGCAGGAATTGCGTGAGACCGACGGCGCCGCCCCAGGACGCGCGCAGGTCCTTGCGTGACACCACGCCATCGCTGAGGATCTTGAGCGCCAGGATGAACTCGCCCCGATACTGATCCTTGCGCCGGCCGACATAGGCCTGCGTCGCCAGCACACGCAACGCGTCGTAAGGCAGCGTGTAGCGGCCGAAATCGGTCTCGCGCCCCCAGATCGCGAGCACGACCGTTGCCGGCACGCCGAAACGCTTTTCAATCTCGCCCAGCGCGGGGCGATATTGCTGCAGCAGCTTCTGCCCCTGCTCCGCGAGCCGCGCGATCGAGGCTTCCTTGATGTAGTCGGCCGGCACCTGCACGAACTCGGCCTGCGACGGCGCGCCGGTCGCGGGCCGCCCGGGCAGGATCAGGTCGGGCAGCTTGTAGTCGGGCTCGAGCCCGCGCGTCTCGGCCTCGAAGGTCGCGCGCGACACGCCTTGCGCCTGCGCCTCCGGCCAGAGCGAGGCGATAAATTGCGTGAAGGCAGCGTCGGCGGCGCGCGCGGGCGACGCCAGTTGAAATATCAGGAGCAGGAGGCCGAAGCTGATCGCGCGGCGGGACATCAAAGGGAGATGCTCAACGAAACGACGATGCGATCGGATCGTCGTCCGATCATTTCGACATGAACGGTCTCTGTCATCTCATGAATTTATCACGACACCACTCAGTTGTGAACCGCAGCGCGCCGATCGCTTCCTGACGCACGCGCAGGGTAGTGAACATCATGTTCGGCCGGCTGCCTGGCTCCCTCGATCGACGCATTGGACAGCTTGTCGACCACGGCAATCCCGACGGCCGACAGGATGAAGACGCCGTGGATGATGGTCTGCCACATCACGCCGGTTTCGGTGTAGGCGGTCTTGCCCGATGCCAGGCCGCCGGCCTCGATGAAGGTTCGCAGCAGATGGATCGAGGAGATGCCGATGATGGCCATCGCCAGCTTGATCTTCAGAACGCTGGCGTTGACATGGCTGAGCCATTCCGGCTCATCGGGGTGGCCCCTAGATTGAGACGCGAGACGAACGTCTCGTAGCCGCCGACGATCACCATGACCAACAGGTTCGAGATCATGACGACGTCGATCAGGCCGAGCACCGCCAGCATGATCTGCTGCTCGGAAAAATCGAAGGCATGGGCGAACAGGTGCCACAGCTCCTTGACGAAGAGCACGACATAGACGCCTTGCGCGATGATCAGGCCGATATAGAGCGGCACTTGCAGCCAGCGCGATCCGAAGATCAACATCGGAACCGGACGCAGCGATACGGTTTTCGGCTTGCCGGCACGTCGGACATAACGGACATCTGGAACTGCTCGGGGACTGGATTCGGATGCGCTATATCTACGCGATCTAGCTCCCGGCGGGAAGCGACAACTGGCCGCATCACGGGCGCGACGCATTGTCTCGCAATCGAGACCGCGTCACGCGCTCACGTCCGGCTATCGCGTCAGCTTCTTGTACTTCACGCGATGCGGAATGATGCTGTCCTGGCCGAGCCGGCGCATCTTGTCCTTTTCATAGTCCTGGAAGTTGCCTTCGAACCATTCGACATGGCTGTCGCCTTCGAAGGCCAGCATGTGGGTCGCGATGCGGTCGAGGAACCAGCGATCGTGGCTGATGATCACGGCGCAGCCGGCAAAATCCTCCAGCGCCTCTTCGAGCGCGCGCAACGTATCGACGTCGAGATCGTTGGTCGGCTCGTCGAGCAGCAGCACGTTGGCGCCGGATTTGAGCATCTTGGCGAGATGCACGCGGTTGCGCTCACCGCCGGAGAGCGCGCCGACCTTCTTCTGCTGGTCGGCGCCCTTGAAGTTGAACGACGAGCAATAGCCGCGCGAATTGACCTCGCGCTTGCCGAGCAGGATCAGTTCGTTGCCGCCGGAAATCTCTTCCCACACGGTCTTGCTGCCGTCGAGCGCGTCGCGCGACTGGTCGACATAGCCAAGATGCACGGACTCGCCGACCGTGATGGTGCCCGCGTCGGGCTTCTCCTGCCCGGTGATCATGCGGAACAGCGTGGTCTTGCCGGCGCCGTTCGGGCCGATCACGCCGACGATGCCGCCGGGCGGCAGCTTGAACGTCAGCTCGTCGATCAGCAGCCGGTCGCCAAAGCTCTTGTTGAGACCCTCGAAGTCGATGACGTTCTGACCGAGACGCTCGGCAACGGGGATGGTGATCTGCGCGGTCTGGGTCTGCTTCTCACTCGCCTTCTTCAGCAGATCCTCGTAGCGCTGATAGCGGGCCTTGGACTTGGCTTGGCGCGCTTTCGGCGAGGCCGCGATCCATTCCTGCTCGCGCGCCAGGGTGCGCTGATGCGCGGCCTCCTCGCGGCCCTCCTGCTCCAGACGCTTCTGCTTCTGCACCAGCCATGAGGAATAGTTGCCCTCATAGGGAATGCCCTTGCCGCGATCGAGTTCGAGGATCCAGCCCGTGACGTTGTCGAGGAAGTAGCGGTCATGGGTGACGATCAGGATCGCGCCCGGATAGTTGCGCAGATGGCCTTCGAGCCATGACACCAACTCGGCGTCGAGATGGTTGGTCGGTTCGTCGAGCAGCAAGAAGCTCGGGCTGGTCGAGCAGCAGCCGGCATAGCGCGACGCGGCGACGCTCGCCGCCGGAGAGTTTCGTCACGTCGGAATCATCAGGTGGACAGCGCAGCGCATCCATCGCCTGATCGACCTTGCTGTCGAGGTCCCAGAGGCCGGCTGCCTCGATCTGGTCCTGCAGCTTGGTCATTTCATCGGCGGTCTCTTCGGAATAGTTCATCGCCAGTTCGTTGTAGCGATCGAGGATCGCCTTCTGCTTGGCGACGCCCAGCATCACGTTCTCGCGCACCGAGAGTTCGGGATCGAGATGCGGCTCCTGTTCGAGATAGCCGACGCGCGCCCCTTCGGCGACCCAGGCTTCGCCGGTGTACTCCTTGTCGATGCCCGCCATGATCTTGAGCAGCGTCGACTTGCCGGAGCCATTGACGCCGAGCACGCCGATCTTGGCGTCCGGATAGAACGACAGATGGACGTTATCGAGCACCTTGCGGGTCGGATAGGTCTTGGACAGACCCTGCATGAAGTAAACGAATTGACGGGCCATCGCGGTGCCTTGGAATGGCGGCTTGGAATGCCGGTGATTTGACGGAGATTTGCTGCGGCTGATGTAACCGCGCGGCAACCAAAGGGCAACCACGGGCGGCCGTTTTCCCTTCGTTCACCACGGATGAATACGGAATGGACACTATGTGTGCGCGGGATCACGACAATTGAAACCATCTTTTAATAAATCAAGCGAAGACTTGTTGTGACGCTGAAAAAGCGCCCGACGCGGCAAAAGCCGCGAACGAAAACAGCGAGACCGCGTCATGGCCACCATCACCTCGACCTCTCTGTCCGCCCCGGTCATCAGGCTCGCCGCCTTCGCCGGCATAAAGGCGTTCTGGAAGCAGTTCTTCGCTAGGGCGTTCGACCCGTACCGGCCGGAACTGCACTATATGCGCGGCCCAGGCCCCGCCTGGCGGGCCAAATACGGCACGGACGCCACGTTCCGGCTGAAGTCCGGCAATCTCTGACTCCTATTCTGCCGCGGCTGCAGGTCTGCTGGGGCAAGTCTGCTTGGGCTGCAAGTCTGCTGCGCAATTTGACACCGCAGGGTGCTTGCCTACCCACGGATTGCGCGCGACCATGGTGACATCGACGGGGCGTCCGCCGCCGTCATTCTTGCCATGAACGGACCCTGCCCATGACGCGGCTGCGCTGTGCAATTCTCGACGACTATTTCGATATCGCCCTCTCGTCCGCGGACTGGTCCAAGGTCGGCGATCGCGTCGACGTTACGGTTTTCAACCATCCCTTCGCCTCGGAACAGGCTGCCGCCAGTGCGCTGAAGGATTTCGAGATCGTCTGCGCGATGCGCGAGCGCACGGCGTTTCCGAAGAGCCTGTTCGAAGCCCTCCCCAAGCTGAAGCTGCTTTTGACCTCCGGCATGCGCAACGCTGCGATCGACACGGCGGCGGTGAAGGAGCGGGGCATCGTGTATTGCGGCACGCAATATGGCCGCGACCCGACTGCGTCGCTGACCATGGGCCTGATCCTGGAATTGACCCGCGGCATCGGCCGCGAGAACGCCCGCATGCATGCGGGCGAGCCCTGGCAGAAATTTGCCGGCGTCGAACTCGAAGGCCGCACGCTCGGCGTGGTCGGACTCGGCAAGCTCGGCAGCAAGGTTGCCGGCATGGCCAAAGCCTTCGACATGAATGTGATCGCCTGGAGCCCGAATCTGACGCCTGAACGCTGCAAGGAAGCCGGCGTCGGCTATGCCACCAAGGAAGAGCTGTTCGCGACCGCCGACATCATCACCATCCATGTGGTGCTGAGCGAGCGCTCGCGCGGCCTGGTGGGTGCGGCCGATCTCGCACGCATGAAGCCGACCGCCTATCTCGTCAACACCGCGCGCGGACCGATCGTGGACGAGGCCGCGCTGCTGGAGACGCTGCGGCAGAAGAAGATCGCGGGCGCCGGCATCGACGTGTTCGCGACCGAGCCGCTGCCGGTCGATCATCCGTTCCGCAAGCTCGACAATCTCGTGCTGACGCCGCATCTCGGCTACGCGACGGTCGAAGGCTTCCGCAACCATTATGCGCAGATGGTCGAGGCCATCGACGGCTGGTCCAAGGGCGAGCCGGTGCGACGACTGGCTTGACGCGGCGCGTCACGGCGCTGCCCGGCCGAAAGCGACTCAGAAAAATGCACGAACAAAAAAGGCACGCCAACGCGTGCCTTTTTGCATCTGTCCATCGGGAGGGCGTCTAGCGGATCGTCACCGGCGCGGGCAGCGGCGGGGCCGCGCTCGCCGGACCCGGGGCCGGCGACATCATCTGGGTCGGCGGCGGAGCAGCACCGACCGGTGCAGCCGATGCGGTCGCGGTCCCTGCTGCCGGCTGAGCCGACGCAGTCGCGGTTCCCGGCGGCGGGCCACCGGGCATCACGACCACACGGGTGCCGACCTTCGCACGGTCGAACAGGTCGGAGACGTCGTCGTTCAGCATGCCGATGCAGCCGGAGGAGACGAACTTGCCGATCGTCGACGGCTGGTTGGTGCCGTGGATGCGATAGACGGTCGAGCCGAGATACATCGCGCGCGCACCGAGCGGGCTGCCGGGGCCGCCGGCCATGAAACGCGGCAGATAAGGCTGGCGCTCGATCATCTCGGTCGGCGGATACCAGTCCGGCCACTCCGTTTTCTTCGTGATCTTCTGCACGCCGGTCCAGGTGAAACCTTCGCGGCCGACACGGACGCCGTAGCGGATCGCGCGACCACCGCCGAGCACGTAATAAAGGTAGGTGTGCGGCGTATCGACGACGATGGTTCCCGCCGGCTCCTTGGTGGCGAAGGACACTTCCTGCCGGCGCAGGTTCGGCGCCAATTGCGTAGGAGCAGCGTCGGGCTGTTCGTCCGGCGGCAGCGCGGCGACCGTCATCGGACGGCCGTCGGCACCCATCGCGGGCGCCTGGGCTGCTCCGACACCTGCCTGGGGAACGATTACGCCCTCGGGCGGACGCGGCGCGGGATCGCCGCCATAATAGCCACGGTCGGCATAGGTCTGCTGCGCGCCGGCGCCACGGTCTCCATAAATCACCGCCGGCGGGCCGGCCGGGCGGCCGTAGCGAGGATCATCCGGCGACATGACCGGACCGGTTGGAGCGCCACGGTCGGAATAGACCGGCGGAGCCCCCGGCGCACGCCCGTAGCGCGGGTCATCAGGCGACAGGATCGGGCCCGTCGGGGCACCGCGATCGGAATAGACCGGCGCCGTGGCGGGCGCGCCATAGCGCGGATCGCCAGGCGACATGGCCGGACCGGGAGGCGGCAGCGCCGCCGAATTGCCGGGCGCGTCTTCGTCGTCGAGCTGGTCGAAGTCCTGGCCCTGCTGCTGCGGTGCGCCCCGCCGATACTCGGGCGGATAGCCGCCGTTTTGATAGGGGGCGTTCGAAGGATAGGAGGACGGCGCCGACGAGTAGACATTTCCGGGAGCAACCGGATAGCCCTGCTGCGCCTGCGCAACGCAGACGCCCGCCGTGCCGGCCGTTACGGCGGCACAGATCGTCAAGATACGTTTGATCATCATCGTCCTTGTATTGTCCCCGAGCCGAACACCGGACAGCGCAACGGAAATGGCCGAAGAACGCGGCGCATTCAAGACAAAATAGGCCCGTTTTGCCCCGGTGTCAGCATTTGTGATCTAGCTTCAATACGTTGCATGGAAGCCGCAGGCGGCGAAAAATGTTTCTGGAACCCGGACGCGGCCCTCTCCCCGCCATTTTTAACCCGCGGCGAAAGGGTGCTTGCGGTATCTTCATCAAGCCTGATTCGCAGCGGCGCAGAAGACGCCGCGAACGCCACCAGGTTTGTGGTCACCGCGTTCCCGACGGCTTAGGCCTCGGCAGATTACTGCCAAGGCGGAAAATTTTCCTTATCGATGCTTCCCGGCTTCCGTTTTCTGTTCGCCGCGATCGTCATGTGCATGTCGGTCCTGGTCTTCGGGCTAGGCGCCGCTGCGCTGATGCGAGCTGCTCACGAGGATTTTGCGACCAATACCTCCTGGCGCGCGCCGCCGGAGCCCAGATTTGCCCAGCAGGATGAGGTGGCGAAGCCGCCCGTGCTGGCCATTCTCAGCGTTCAGTCACCCGCAACCGAGCCGGTCGCAGCGCCTGGACAGCCGGACACTGGCGCCGCCGTCTCGCCCCCGCCGGGCCCGGACACGACCGCGGCGGTGGGTTCCGCCGCGCCTTCGCCCGATGCCGCGCAGCCTGACCACGCCGCGCCCGAAACTTCGAGCCCCGCTTCTGCCCTGGCCGACAATTCGGCCCCGGACACGCCTCCGCCGGCGCAGACCGAGGTTCAGCCAGCCGCTCCGACGCCGAGATCGCCGCGAGCGAGGACTTAAGGTCCGCGACAGCGGCAACCGAGAGCACGACGATCGGGAAAGCACCGCCACCGGCGAACGCGTCCGCCCCGCCGGGGCCTGAGCAATCGCCGACGCCTGTCCCTGCCGCCGCGCCGGCCACGCTTGTGCTCGACGAAGCCGCGGAACGGATCGCCACGCTGGGCGGGCCGCCGGTGCCGATCGCAGATGCGGCGGCCAAGCCGCCTGAGACGAAGCTGGACCGAGACGCGCTCAACAAGAAGCTGGAGGCCGAGCGTGCCAAGGAACGCCGCCGGCTGGCCATCCACCGGGCGCGGCTCGCGCAGCAGGCCGCCGCCGAACAGGCGGCCAACCCGTTCGCGCCGCATCCGCTGATCGGCACGCCGGTGCCTGTGCGCTGATCGGAGCTCAGGCCGGACCGCTCGCGACCGGCGGTCCGCCTTCGAGGCCCCACTCGGACCAGGAGCCGTCGTAGAGCGCCGTGCCGCGCACGCCGAGCCGGTACAGCGCGAGCGTCAGCACCAGCGCCGAAACGCCGGAGCCGCAGGATGTGACGATCGGCTTGGCCGTGTCGACGCCGGCAGCGCTGAATGCTTTGCGCAGCTCATCGAGCGGCTTCATCGCACCCGTCCCGGCATCGAATAGATCCGCATAGGGCACGTTGCGGCTGCCGGGGATATGGCCGGAACGCAGACCCGCACGCGGCTCGGGAGCGGAGCCCGCGAAACGTGCGCTCGGGCGCGCATCGATGACCTGCTCTTTCCTGCTGTCGAGATTGCCGACCATCTGCGCGATGCTGCGGACGCGGCTCTTGTCGAAGGCCGCCTTGAAGCTCTTCGGCTTCGGCTTGACCTCGCCGCCTTCCACCGGACGCCCCTCGGCGATCCACTTCTTCAAGCCGCCGTCGAGCACGCGCACGTCGCTGTGGCCGAAGGAGAGAAACATCCACCAGGCGCGCGGCCCCGCGACCCAGCCGCCGGCATCGTAAACGACGACCGTGTCGCCATTGCCGACGCCGAGCGCACCGACATCGCGGCCGAACTGCTCCGCGCCCGGAAACATATGCGGCAAATCGCTTGAATGATCCGCGACGGCATCGACGTCGAAGAACACCGCGCCGGGAATATGCGCCTTGAGATAGTCGTCCTTCGGCAACGGCAGGACGCCCGGCAGCTTGAAGGTGGCGTCGAGGATCTTGACCTTCGGGTCATCAAGATGCGCGGCAAGCCAGTCGGTGGAGACCAGCGGATCGTCGGTTGTGGTCATGGGTGCAGAACTTCCCCGGCGTCACTCATAGTCGTCATTGCCGGACTTGATCCGGCAATTCAGATTTGTCTTGAGCGTGCATGGAGACGCGGGTCACGCTCGCGCGTGGAATGACGGTTGAAGACATGCAACCCCTCTTCTTCGGCTCCCACATCTCGACAGGGCCGCCGGCATCGCGCCAGGCGGCGAAGCCGCCGCCGATATGGGCGACCGGCTTCAACCCCATGTCCTGCGCGGTCTTGGCGGCGAGCGCCGAGCGCAGACCTCCTGCGCAGTGGAAGATGAACTTCTTGTCTTGCTGGAAGACCGGCTTGGCATAGGGGCTTTGCGGATCGATCCAGAACTCCAGCATGCCGCGCGTGCAGGAGAATGCGCCGGGAATTTTGCCGTCGCGCTCGATCTCGCGAGGGTCGCGGATGTCGACGATCACGACGTCGTCACTCTTGGCCGCGCTGATCGCGTCAGCCGCGGTCAAGGTCTCGATCTCGGCATTGGCCTCGTCGATCATCGCCTTGATGCCGCGGTGAATGGTCTGGGACATTTCCGTTTTCCTCTCGTCCCGGCGTGCGGCTCTTGTCTGGCACGTCATTCCGGGGCGATGCGACAGCATCGAACCCGGAATCTCGACGTTGTAAAACAATCTCGAGATTCCGGGTTCGCTCGCTATTGCGAGCGCCCCGGAATGACGTGCTTGGTCAGCGCACCAGCTCCTTCATCGCGCCTTCCAGCCCCTCGATCGTGATCGGGAACATGCGCTCCGAGAAGATGCGGCGGATGACCGTGGTCGATTCGGAATAGTCCCAGTGCTTCTGCGCCACCGGATTGAGCCACACGGTGTGCGGATAGGTGCGGATCACGCGCTCCAGCCACACCGAGCCCGGCTCCTCATTGACATGCTCGACCGAACCGCCCGGCACCATGATCTCGTAGGGCGACATCGAGGCATCGCCGACGAACACGACCTTGTAGTCATGCGGATATTTGTGCAGCACCTCCCAGGTGGGCGTGCGGTCGGTGAAGCGGCGGCGGTTCTGCTTCCACACGCCCTCGTAGAGGCAGTTGTGGAAGTAGAAATATTCCATGTGCTTGAATTCGCTCTTCGCGGCCGAGAACAGCTCCTCGACCTGCTCGATATGCGAATCCATCGAGCCGCCGATGTCGAAGAACACCAGCACCTTGACCGCGTTGCGCCGCTCGGGCCGCATGTGCACGTCGAGATAGCCGTGATTGGCGGTCTCGCGAATGGTCGTATCGAGATCGAGCTCGTCGGGCGCGCCGGTGCGGGCGAATTTGCGCAGGCGGCGCAGCGCGATCTTGATGTTGCGGATGCCGAGCTCGACATTGCCGTCGAGATCCTTGAATTCGCGGCGGTCCCACACCTTCACGGCGCGGTTGTTGCGGTTCTTCTCCTGGCCGATGCGGACGCCTTCGGGATTATAGCCATGGGCGCCGAACGGCGAGGTGCCGGCCGTGCCGATCCACTTGTTGCCGCCCTGGTGCCGGCCCTTCTGCTCCTCGAGGCGCTTGCGCAGCGTCTCCATGAGCTTGTCCCAGCCCATGGCCTCGATCTGCTTCTTCTCTTCGTCGGTTAGGTACTTCTCGGCAAGCTTCTTCAGCCACTCTTCCGGAATGTCGGCCTTCTCCATCGCGTCAAGCAGGCTCTCCAAGCCCTTGAACACGGTGCCGAACACCCGGTCGAACTTGTCGAGATTGCGCTCGTCCTTCACCAGAGCCGCGCGCGACAGGTAATAGAAATTCTCAACCGTCTGCTCGGCGAGATCGGCATCCATCGCTTCCATGAGCGTCAGATATTCCCGCAACGTTACGGGGATCTGCGCCTCGCGGAGCGATGTGAAGAACTGCAGGAACATGCGCTTTAGATTGCCCGCCGGAGGGTCAACGTCAAGGGCTGCCCACCCATGCGCCCTGCCTTCCCGTTGGGGCCTAGACCTGCCCGGTTTTTCAATTACTATCGCTGGCGAAAGGCTTTATCCCCCGTAACAACCGCTTGATCCGCAGTTGGGACGCTTCGTTTCGCCCCATCCGTCAGCGCGTGTGCCACGGCGAAGAATAAACGACAGGGCATGGACCAGAGATGAAATTTACCGGGACCAAGGACTACGTTGCCACCGATGACCTCAAGGTCGCCGTCAATGCCGCGATCGTGCTGGAACGTCCCCTGCTCGTGAAGGGCGAACCCGGCACCGGCAAGACAGTGCTGGCCGAGGAAGTGGCGAAGGCGCTTAAAGCACCGCTCCTGACCTGGCACATCAAGTCCACCACCAAAGCGCAGCAGGGCCTTTACGAATACGACGCCGTTTCGCGCCTGCGTGACAGCCAGCTCGGCGACGCCCGCGTCTCCGACATCAACAACTACATCAAGCGCGGCAAGCTCTGGGACGCCTTCACAGCCGAGCAGCGGCCGGTACTCCTGATCGACGAGATCGACAAGGCCGACATCGAATTCCCGAACGACCTGCTGCTCGAGCTCGATCGCATGGAGTTCTTCGTCTACGAGACCGGCGAGAACGTCAAGGCCAAGCTGCGCCCGATCGTGATGATCACCTCGAACAACGAGAAAGAGCTGCCGGACGCGTTCCTGCGCCGCTGCTTCTTCCACTACATCAAGTTTCCGGACGTCGACACCATGAACAGGATCGTCGACGTGCATTTCCCCGGCATCAAGAAGCGCATGGTGGAAGAGGCGCTCCGCATCTTCTTCGAGGTGCGCGAAGTGCCGGGGCTTGAAGAAGAAGCCTTCGACCTCGGAGCTGTTGGACTGGTTGAAGCTTTTGCTCAATGAGGACATCACGCCGGAAATGCTCAGGGAGCGCGACCCGCGCAAGCTGATCCCGCCGCTGCATGGCGCGCTCCTGAAGAATGAGCAGGACGTGCATCTGTTCGAACGGCTGGCGTTCCTGAGCCGAAGAGAGGTTTGAGGCAGCCGCTCGCTCTGTCGTCATTCCGGGGCGCGCGTAGGGTGGGCAAAGCGAAGCGATGCCCACCATGCCTGCCCCGAGCGTGACTTCGACGGTGGGCACGCTGCGCTTTGACCCACCCTACGTTTCCCGGCTAACCCAGCGGCCCCAGCGTGTGCCGGAGTTGCTCCTTCGGAAGCTGCATCACGCCGACAAAGGGCTGGCTCAGATCGGCGACCAGGAACAGCGCGCTCGATATCGAGAGCGCGAAGACCAGCAGCGCGGCGATCACGGTCCTGCCGGGCTCGACGAACAGGCTGTAGCTTGCGAACACAACGGCAAGCCAGAAGATCAGGATCAGGAGAAACGGCGTCGGGATCGCCGCCCCGCCGTCGGCGAACAACAGGAGCCGGATGCGTGCGATCTCGGCGCTCGCCTCTTCGATCCGGCGTTTCAACGCGCGGTGCGCGTCGTCCGCGGGCGACAATGATGCGGTCGCGCCGCCGATCTGCTCGGCCAGCGATGCGGCCGTGAACGCGCTGTCCTGCGACGCCGAGCGCTCCTCGCGCCAGATCCGGTCGATCGCTGCCGGAAGGGCTTGACGCATCAGGATACGGATCTGCGTCGTCTCCGGTCCATATTGCGCGAGCAACTGGTCCGTCTCGACGAGATAAGCCGCCAATGTCCGGAATTGAGCGTCCTGCGTGTCGTAGGATGATTTGGCCGACGTGATCATCAGGCTGATCAACACCGCCGACAGCGTCGCCAGAAATCCGGCGCCCAGCCGGACGACCTCCTTGGCGCCATCAAGGTGCCGCTTGGGCAGTCGATTGTGCAAGATCATGCCGAGCACAGCACCAGCCGCAAGCGCTAAGAAGGAGATCAGGAAAATCCGGCCGGATGTCACGATGGATCCGTCAGTTCCTGATCAAAACCGTGCGCGGACATGGCTCCGATCTATCCCGCCAGCCGTGCCGCTTCGGGGGCGGTCTTTTCCCTTATCAGATCCGACGCCTTGTCGGCGATCATCAGGGTCGAGGCATTCAGGTTCGCCGAGATCATGCGCGGCATGACGGAAGCGTCGATCACGCGCAGCCCCTGCAGGCCGTGCACGCGGAGCTGGTCGTCGACCACGGCCCAGGTTTTGTCGGCCGGCCCCATCCGGCAGGTGCAGCCCGGATGGAAGGTCGTGGTGCCGCGCTCGGTCGCGGCCGCCAGGAATTCGTCGTCGCTCTGCACCTTCGGCCCGGGGAAATCCTCGTAGGCGTAGTACGGCGCGAGCGGCGCCGCCTGCAGCAGCCGTCGCGCCAGCTTCATGCCGGCGACGACAACGCGGCGATCGAGCTCGTCGACGAGATAGTTGGTCTGGATGATCGGTGGCGCAAAGGGATCGGCTGAGCGCAGGCGGACATAGCCGCGGCTTTCCGGGCGCTGCTGCCAGGACGCGACCGTCATGCCCGGCTCATCCTCGAGCTGCCCTTGCACGCCCTCTTTGTAGCTTGCGGGCGTGAAGGTGAGCTGCAGGTCGGAACTCTCGGTGGTCTCGCCTGAATGCCAAAAGCAGTAGACCATGGTCGGCGACAGCGACAGCAGCCCGCGCCGCGTCGTCGCCCACTTCAAGGCCTCCACCCAGAGGTGCCAGCCGCGCCTAAGTTCGTTGATGGTCTGGATGTCCTTGACCCGCGCCACCGTGCGCGGCGCGTAATGGTCCTGCAGACCTTCGCCGACGCCGGGCAGTGCGTGGCGCACCTCGATACCCAGTGATTGCAGCAGTTCCGGCGAGCCAACGCCGGACAATTGCAGGAGCTGCGGCGAGTTATAGGCGCCGCCGGACAGGATGACTTCCTTGTTGGCCCGCACCTCGACCGGTGTGCCGCCCCGACCACCCTTCATGTAGCGCACGCCGACGGCGCGCTTGCCCTCGAAGATGATGTTGGTCGCATGCGCATGCGTGCGCACATGCACGTTCGGCCGTTTGCGCGCCGGATGAAGGAAGGCGGTTGCCGCGCTGACGCGCAATCCGTTTTTGATGGTGCGCTGGGCGTAGGACACGCCCTCCTGGATCGCGCCGTTGTAATCGTGGTTGCGCGGGATGCCGAGGCTCATCGCGCCTTCCATGAAGGCCTCGCACAACCTGTCCTTCCAATCCATGGTCGTGACGGTGAGGCTGCCGTCGCGGCCGCGATAAGCGTCGTCGCCCTCCCCGACCCGCCGCTCCATCCGCTTGAAGTACGGCAGCACGTCGGAATAGCCCCATCCGCGATTACCCATCTGCGCCCAGGTATCGAAATCCTGTCGCTGTCCGCGGTTGTAGATGTGGCCGTTGATCGAGGACGAGCCGCCGAGCGTCTTGCCGCGCGGCGCGTAGATGCTGCGGCCGCCGGTCCATGGCCCGGGCTCCTGCTGGTAGGCCCAGTTCACGCTCTTCATGTGGAAGGTCTTGATGAAGCCCGCCGGCAGATGGATGTAGGGATGCCAGTCGCGCGGTCCCGCCTCGAGCACGCAGATCGAGGTGTTCGCATCCTCGCTCAGCCGGTTGGTCAGGACGCTTCCGGCAGAGCCGGCGCCGACGATCACATAGTCGAACGTTTCCATGGTCTCTTCAATATCTTGAGGCGCGCTCTTCACGCGAACGGGTTGCCGCTTCGGTTCACATGCAAGCCTGAGCTAACGCGGCCTGTCATTGAGCTGATAGTTCAAGTGAGCCTTCACCGTCGGCCATTCGGCCGAGATGATGCTGTAGACCACAGTGTCGCGCAGTGTGCCGTTCGGCGCAATCTGATGGTTGCGCAGAATGCCGTCCTGTTTGGCGCCGAGGCGCTCGATGCCGCGGCGGCTCTGATGATTGAAGAAATGCGTGCGGAACTCTACCGCAATGCAATCAAGTTTTTCGAAGGCGTGCGTGAGCAGCAGCAGTTTGCACTGCGTGTTGAGTGCGCTGCGCTGCACGCGCTTGGCATACCAGGTCGAGCCGATCTCGACGCGGCGGTTCGCCGCGTCGACGTTCATGTAGGTGGACATGCCCGCGATCTTCCCATCGGCATCGAACACCGTGAACGGAAGCATCGATCCGGCGGTCAATAGACCGAGCCGGCGGTCGATTTCCTTGGCCATGTCCTCAGGCTTCGGAACGAAGGTGTACCAGAGCTTCCACAGTTCGCCGTCTTTTACCACCTCGACCAGCCCGTCGCGATGCTCATGCGCCAACGGCTCCAGCCGCGCGTGCTCGCCGCGCAGGGTGACAGGTTCAAGAAACGGCATCAGGTACTCCTTTTCCTCCGTTCGGAGGAATGCATCTTGGCGTCGTTACGAGCGAGCGCTAGCCGACGACCGCCGTCATTCCGGGATGGTCCGAAGGACCAGACCCGGAATCTCGAGATTCCGGGCTCGATGCTTTCGCATCGCCCCGGAATGACGGGACACGACGTCTGTCTGTTCGCTTGCGCTCGCGATAACGGCTTCTATCACTCCGCCGCCGTCACTTGTTCAAAAAGTTCAGCGGCAAGACCGGGCCGCGGCCAGTCCATGGCGATCAGCTCGCCCTTGCCAGACAGCGTGATGTAGGCGGTCTTCAGCTCCGGGCCGCCGAAGGCGATGTTGGTGGTGACGCGGTCGCCCGTCGGCACCTGCTCGACGAGGGCGCCATCCGGCGCGATCACCGAGATGCAGCCCGACACCAGCGTGGCGACGCAGATATTGCCGCTTGCCTCGACTGCGAGCGAGTCGAACATCTGGTAGCCGCCGAGCCCCGCGATCGGCTTGCCGCGCTCGCCGCGATAGATCACCTCGCGCGGTTTCACGGTGCCGGGCGCAGACAGCTCGTAGGCCCACAGCCGCGCGGTCGGCGTCTCGGCGATGTAGACGGTGTTTTCGTCCGGCGACAGGCCGATGCCGTTGGCGGGCAGCACGCCATGCACCGCCTCGACGATCTCCTTCATGCCCGGCTTGACGTAATAGAACGCACCGACATCCATGTCGCGGGCGCGGCGCTTGCCGAGGTCGGAGAACCACAGCCCGCCATGCTTGTCGAACACGAGGTCGTTCGGCCCCCTGCAGCGCATGCTCGCCGCATTTGTCGACCACGGTCTCGACCTTGCCGCTCTGCATGTCGACCCGCTGGATCGAGCCGCCGAGATAGTCGTCAGGCTGCGGTCCCGGCATGATCATGTTGCGCGTGGGAATCCAGGAGAAGCCGCCATTGTTGCAGACGTACATCTTGCCGTCCGGGCCAAGCGCCGCGCCGTTTGGACCGCCGGGAATCTGCGCAACGATCTCCTTCCGTCCGTCGGGGTGGACCCGGGTCAGCCGCCGGCCGCGGATCTCGACCAGCACCACCGAACCATCCGGCATCACCACCGGCCCTTCCGGAAATTCGAGATCGGTGGCGAGCACGCGAATATTGGACATCGGAAACCTCCCGCTTTGTTGTCGGCTGCAGGCGGATTCCCGCACGCAACATCCTGTTGCGTGCCGTTATGGCAAAGTCGTTCCGGCTTGCCAAGCAAGCGCGCAACGCCGCACGGCGCGCGCAGAGCAGCGTTGCAGCGACGGTCAGGCCTTGATCGGCACCCAGATTTCGAAACCGCCATTGCCGGTGTGCGGATCGAAATTCACGTCGTAGCGCTCGAAGTTCGGCGCGTCGGCGACCTGGAAACCAGATTGCGGCAGCCAGTGATTCCAGATCGCGTTGATGGCGCGGCGAATGGTCGAGATGTGCTCGGCATTGCGCGAACACCGCATATTTCTGCTCGGGGATGCGAACGCGACTGAATTCGCGCGGCAGATCGGTGAAGTCGGCGACTTCGACGCCCGCGATATAATCGAAATTACCGGCGTCATCGCCGTTGCAGCAGACGCCATAGGCCACCTGCCCCACCCGGCCGGGAATGTCGTCGACCATGTGGTGAAAGCGCTGCCACAGGCCGGGAATCCCGGCGCCGTTTTCGTGACTGAAGCGTTCGCCGACGCCGGCGACGAGCATCGCCTTGCCGATCGCAAAACGGGGCGGCTTGAGATTGTCGGTTGCGGTTGAATCCATGAGGACCGGCTCCTGAAGCTTGAGATCATCGAGGCACGCAGAGGCCCGGACCATTTCAGGCGTCACCCCGAAATGATCGCGGAACGCGCGGGTGAATGCTTCGTGAGAGCCGTAATCCGCATCCAGCGCCAGCGAGAGGATATCGGGCGCGCCGGCGGCGAGCGCGCGGGCGGCCTCGGTGAGGCGGCGGGCGCGCACGTAGCGCATCACCGAAAAGCCGGTCGCCGCGGCAAAGGCGCGCACCAGATGGAAACGCGATACGCCCGCAATGGCCGAAATCTCGTCGAGCGTCAGCGCCTTTGCGAGATGGCTTTCGATGTACCAGAGCGCCTTCTGCGCGGGGTTCATGGATTACAGCCTTCATTCGAAGCACGTGAAGCATGGGCGATTTTCGCCTGCCTCGTTTGACAGTCCTTGCGCTTGCGCCAGCGAAGTGACCGGAACCAAAGCTTCCGCACCGCGGAAAATAGCAGCAAAGCCGTCGCTGGTCAGCCGAGGCCGATCGTGCATACTGGCCGCGCATTCGGTCAGACGGCTCGCAAGCTGCCCACAATCAAGACTGCATGAGCCGTCGGCCGGCACGTCAGGGAGGACGACCAATGCACAGCCACGTCTCGAGCCATGCCCATGGATTGGCGCTTGCCGCACTGCTTGCCACCGCGCTCGCAAGCAGTGCGCAGGCACAGAAAAAGTACGATCCCGGCGCGACCGATACCGAGATCAAGATCGGCAACATCATGCCCTATTCGGGACCGGCGTCGGCTTACGCGACGATCGGCAAGACCGAAGCCGCCTATTTCACCAAGCTCAATTCCGAAGGCGGCATCAACGGCCGCAAGATCAATTTCGTCTCCTACGACGACGCCTACTCGCCGCCGAAGGCGGTCGAGCAGGCACGCAAGCTGGTCGAGAGCGACGAGGTGCTTCTGGTCTTCAATCCGCTCGGCACGCCGTCGAACACCGCAATCCAGAAATACATGAACGCCAAGAAGGTGCCACAGCTCTTCGTCTCGACAGGCGCCGCAAAGTGGAATGATCCGAAGAATTTTCCGTGGACCATGGGCTGGCAGCCCAACTACCAGACCGAGGCGCGGATCTATGGCGCCTATATCCTGAAGAACTTTCCCGGCAAGACCATTGGCGTGCTCTATCAGAACGATGATTTCGGCAAGGACTACGTGACCGGCTTGCGCGAGGGCCTCGGCGATCAGGCGAGCAAGCTGATCCTGATCGAATCCTCCTACGAGACCTCCTCGCCGACAGTGGATTCGCAGGTGGTGCAGATTAAAGGCGCCAATCCCGACATCTTCGTCAACATCGCAACCCCGAAATTCGCAGCGCAAGCGATCAAGAAGGTCGCGGAGATCGACTGGCATCCGATCCAGTTCCTCACCAACGTGTCGGTCTCGATCGGCGGCGTCATGAAGCCCGCGGGCTTCGAGAACGATCAGGGCATCCTCTCGACCAACTATCTGAAGGACCCCGACGACCCCGAATGGAAGAGCGATCCGGCCATGGTCGAGTGGCGGGCGTTCATGACCAAATGGTATCCCGAAGGCGACCAGCACGACGCCTCGACCGTGTTCGGCTATGGCGTCGCCAAGGGGCTGGAGCAGGTCTTGAGGCAATGCGGCGACGATCTCACGCGTGAGAACATCATGAAGCAGGCCGCCAACCTGAACTTCCAAATCGGCATCTACCTGCCGGGCACCCGCATCAAGACCGGCCCGACCGACTTCGCGCCGATCGAGCAGTTGCAGATGCAGCGTTTCAAGGGCGAGGCTTGGGAGCGATTCGGACCGGTGATGTCGGGCGAGAAGAATTCGTAGGGAAGAAGGGACGCCCGCTCTCCTTCGTCATTGCGAGCGCAAGCGAAGCAGTGGCGCACTGCTGTCATTCCGGGGCGATGCGATAGCATCGAACCCGGAATGACGGCCGTGGAGACATCCAACGGCGCCGCCTACTCACCATTGCGGCAACAGAAGAAGAAAAGGAAACACAAAAATGAAAATTACAGACGTCCGCGCGCATCACATCCGTATCCCCTACGACGCCGGTCCCGCGAGTTTCCGGCAAGGCGCAGCGGCGATCTCGGCGCTCGACACCGTCATCGTCGAAGTCTCGACGGACGCCGGCATCACCGGCTGGGGCGACGCCTTCGGTTATTTCGGCCCGCGGACGACCTGCACCGCGATCGACGAACTCGTCGCGCCGCAGGCGCGCGGTCTCGATGCGCCCGACGCCGACGGCATCCCCGCGTTCATGGAGCAGATCCAGCGCAACCTGCATCTGTTCGGCCGCTACGGCATCACGATATTCGCGATCTCCGGCCTCGACATCGCGCTGTGGGACATCGCCGCGAAGGCCAAGGGCGTGCCGCTTCATCGATTGATCGGCGGCGCTAGGCGGGAGCGGATTCCGGCTTACGCGAGCCTGCTGCGGATCGGCAAGCCCGAGGCGATCGCGAGTGAATGCGCGGCGGCGCGGCGGCTCGGCTATTCTGCCATCAAGCTGCATGAGACCACGGTGCCAGCAGTGTTCGCAGCGCGCGAGGCGATCGGCCCCGGCGTGCCGCTGATGGTCGACATGAACTGTCCGCTGGATGGCCCGAGCGCGATTGCTTTCGCGCAAGCCTGCCGCGCGGCAACACCGATGTTCCTCGAAGAACCGGTGTGGCCGCCGGAGGATTTCGCGACACTCGCCGACGTCCGCGTCAAGGGCGGGCTCGATGTCGCGGCCGGCGAGAACGCCTGCACCGCATATCAGTTCCGGGAGATGATGGCGGCCGGCGCCGTCAGCCACGCGCAGCCTTCGGTGATCAAGGTCGGCGGCATCACCGAGTTTCTGAAAGTCGCGCGTCTCGCCGATGAGTTCGGCGTCAAGCTCATCCCGCATTCGCCGTATTTCGGTCCCGGGTTCCTGGCGACGCTGCATCTGATGTCGATCAGGGACGAGGGCCTGATCGAAGTGTTCTACATGAAGCGCGCCGCAAGCTTATGGGGCGGCCGCATCGATGCCGATTCGAACGGCAGCATCGAGGTGCCCCAAGGCCCAGGCCTTGGCTACGAACCTGACAAGGATGTCATGAAACGTTACGCCGTGACGTGACGAACATGACGCGACGACGACGCGCTCACTTTGCACCATCCTTGCCGCTCTCCTTGCCGGCATCCTTCGCGGGCGCGCCGTCCTTTGCGGGCGGCGCGTCGGTCTTCTTCGAATCATCCGCCGGTTTCTTTTGAACGGCACGAAGATCCTCGACCGTCTTCTGCAGCGAAATGACAACTGCCTTCAGCGCGTCGATCTGGCGATTCGCGGCGTCGAGCTTCTGCTGATGATCCGCAGAGAGTTTCGTCATCGTCTTCTGCAGAAAATCGACATTGCTCTGCAGACAGCCTTCCTGGCGGTGGGCACCGGCGTACCGCCGCCGCCACCCGTTCCGCCGGTGACTATCGTGCCGTCGCCGTTAAAGGTCAGCGTGACTGCCGGTCGCACCGATCGATCCCGTGCCTGTAAGGGATGCGAAGACTCCCCCGCTTACGCCGCCGGAATAGGTACCACCCGTAATGGTTGCTGAACCGAGTCCGCCGTAGCCGCGCCGCAATCGCCGTCGCCGGAATCTTCAGCGCCCCGGTGATCGTGCCGGTGCCCTCCGGTCAGTGTGATGGTATAGGGACCGCTATAGTTTGCTGAAGCGTCGGGAGTCAGCGACGGCGCACTTATCGTCCCGCTGCCGATGGTGGTTAGTGACTGCTGCCCGAAGGCCTGTGCGGTCGTGCCAATGGTTACCGTCGCATTCACCGTCAGCGTCGTGCTGATCGTTGCTGCCGGGGCCGCTGCGCATACCAGCAGCGCCAAAGCTAAACTCGATACTGTCCGATTCATTAGTTTGTTAGAGTCCTCCACTCGCAAAACACTGAAATTTCAGGGGAAATTTCCTCCTGTCAGCGCAACCGGTCCCCATCCGGCGAGCTAACCCAATACGCCGACTTTAAGAGTTTACATCCGGCACCCGCCTCCGTCTACTCACGATCCACGTTATCTTTGGCTGAGCCCGCCGTCTACCGCGATCGTTTGACCCGTCACGAAATTCGACGCCTTGAGGAAGTACACCACCGCCTCGGCGATCTCCGCGGGCGTGCCGCCCCGCTGCGCGGGAGTATTCTCGATCATCCGCTTGCCGCGCTCGTCGATGTCGTCGAACGGAATCACTCCGGGGGCCACGGAGTTCACCGTGATCTCGGGAGCGAAGGCCTTCGAAAGCGCGCGCGTCAGCATAATCACGCCGGCCTTCGACGCGCAATAGTGCGCATGTTCCGCCCACGGCCGTATGCCCCCCAGCGAGCTCAGGTTGACGATCCGGCCGCCGCCCTGCCGCTTCATCAGCAGCGCCGCCTGCTGGCAGCAGAAAAAGACGGCCTTCAAATTGACGGCGTGGATGAAGTCCCAGTCCTTCTCCGTAATCTCGAGCGGATCGAACCGCGTGAAGCGGGCGGCATTGTTCACCAGGCCGTCCAGCCGCCCCAGGCGCTGCTCCACCTCGCCGAACATGCGCCGAATATCCGGCACGGATTCCAGGTTCGCGCGGAACAGCTCGGCCCCCCCGCATTCATGCGCCGTACGCCGAGCGTCTTCCTCCGACCGGTTGTAATGAATCGCGACCCGCGCGCCCTCTTCGGCCAGCCGCAGCGCAATCCCCCGCCCAATGCGCTTAGCGGCCCCAGTGACGAGAATCGTCTTGCCCGTAAGGCTGTTATCTGCGTTCATCTGCGTTCTCTGTCGGCCAATTGCGTCTGTCTCAACCCGCCGGCTCCCCATGCACTTCGATCTCCTCCGGCTCCACGCCTTCGCGGTCGGGTTCCGGCAGCCTGCCCGTCACATGCGCCCAGCCCCAGAATATCGCGGTCGTCGAACTCAGCGCGCCCGCGATCGCCCCGATCGTGCGCGGGTCCCAGTGCTGGCTGGCGATTCCCGCCAGCATCATCGACACCATCATCACGCTCCACTGCATCGATTCGATCGTAGCGAACACGCGCCCCCGATACCCGTCCGCCACATGACGCAAGAGCTGCATCATGTTCAACGTGGAACTCACGCCGACCGCGGCGCGCGAGACCGCAATGAACACCAGCGCCCACGCGAAATTGCGCATCTGGCTGAACAGAATGTACGAACCGCCGTGACAGATGTAGCAGATCACGATGGTGCGCTTGTAGTTCGCAAAACTCAGCCGCGGCCCGATCTTGTAAGCCACCGCGCCCCCAATCACCAGGCCGAGGCCGGCGCAGCCCCAGATGGTGCCGATACCCGCCGGACCCCGATTGAAAACCAGTTCGCCGAAGATGCTGAACAGAATCTGCGCCGCGCCTCCGCCCGTGGCCCAGCCCACGGCAATCATCCCGATACCCAGGATCAGCGGCCGGCTGCGCATGTAGCGCAGCCCCTCCACGTATTCGTGCCAGGGGCGCACCACTTCGGATTCGGTAACCGCAGCGCGCGGCGGCCGAAACCCGCGGCCCGGCAGGAACAGCCGCGAGATGCAGAACGCGGAGATCAGAAAGGAGAGCGAATTGCCAATAAAAGCGATCTTGAAGCCGAACTGCGTGACGCTCGCCCCGCCCAGAAACGCTCCGATCGAAAGCGTCGTCCATTGCGTGGTCTGGGTCAGCGAATTGGCGGTGTGCAGTTCCTCCTTGGTGGCGATCGAGGGCAGAATCGCCGCCCGCCCGCTGGTGAAGAACGGCGAGGCCGCCATCAGCAATCCGCTCAGCAGGTAGATCAGCCAGGTTTCGGTACGGTTGACCGTGAGGATGAAACCGAGCGCCACCACCGCGCGCAGCAGGTCGCTCGCAATCATCATGCGCTTCCGGTCGAAGCGGTCCAGCAGCACTCCGGCCAGCGGCCCTGCCAGAATCGCCGGGAATCGCGCGCGCCAGCATCACGCCGGTCACCACCATGCCGTTGTGAGTCTGCGCCAGCACCAGGCCAAAGACGGCGACGTTGTTGAAGTGATCGCCGATCTCGCTCACCACCTGGCCGATCCACGTATTGCGGTAGTTGTGGTTCCTCCGCAGTAGCGTCAGAAACGGATTCATCGGTAGTAGGACAGGCCTCCTGGCCTGTCTCCCCTGCCCCACAACCTCAACCCAGAACCTCTTCCCTCACCGTGATACTGCGAATGAAATCCAGATCGAGTTCGTACCCGAAGCCCGGCTCGTCGCGCAGCGCGATCGTGCCCTGCGGCGTGGTCTCCACGGCCGGTTGAATGATGTCCTGCTTCCAGTAGCGCTTGCTGGCGGAGACGTCGCCGGGAAGCACGAAGTTGGGCAGGCTGGCCAGCGCGATATTGTGGGCGCGCCCGATGCCCGCCTCCAGCATGCCGCCGCACCACACCGGAATGCCGGCCGCCTGCGCGATATCGTGCACCCGCTTGGCCTGGCCGAATCCGGCCACTCGTCCCAGCTTGATGTTGATGATGCCGCAGGCCCGCAGTTGGATCGCCTGCTCGGCATGGTGCGCCGTGCGAATGCACTCGTCCAGGCAGATCGGCGTGTCGAGCTTCGCCTGCAGCGTGGCGTGATCGATGATGTCGTCGTGAGCCAGCGGCTGCTCGATCATCATCAGGTAGAACTCGTCCAGCTTGCGCAGATGGTCGGTATCGGCCAGAGTGTACGCGGAATTGGCGTCCACCATCAGCTTGATCGCGGGAAAGCGCTCGCGCACGCGGCGCACCACGTCCACGTCCCAACCGGGCTTGATCTTCATCTTGATGCGCTGATAGCCCGCCGCAAGCTCCACTTCGATCTTTTCGAACAGCTGTTCCACCGAATCCTGAATGCCGATGGAGACGCCGCACGGAATCTCTTTACGCGCGCCCGCGCCGATCTGCTGCCACAGCGGGACGCCCCGCATACGCGCTTCCAGGTCCCAGACAGCGGCTTCCAGCCCGCCGCGCGCCATATTGTGGCCTCGTATGTGCGCCGTCAGCGGGAAAACGTCCTCGGCGGAATTCAGCGTCTTACCGAGCACTCGCGGAACGGCGTAATCGTGCAGGATGCTCCAGGCGGAGGTGGTCCATTCCTCGTTGTAGAAAGGGTTTTCCCCTGCGGTCACTTCGCCCCAGCCGGTGAGGCCGTCGCCGGATACTTCCACCAGAATGATGTCGCGGCTGTAGGTGCGCGAAAAGCTGGTTTCGAAGAAGTGCACCAGCGGCATACGGATCTGGTGCAGCGTGACGCGGTCGAGTTTCATTGCCATGGTTCCAGAAGGTAGGTGCCTTCGGCTTCCGGTGCGCTCGAAGCCGGTGACGGCGAGGCCGCGGGCGAAGGCGTCCAGGAAAAGCCGCGCATTGCTCTCCTGGATTTCGCGCGCGCGGGCGCTGTCCTGCTGCGCGGATCACCGCAATGTCGGTCGGATACGAGATGCGCTCGGCAGGCTCGCTGCCGGCACCGATCCGGGCTCCCGTGAAAATCGGAGTGCACCCGGGGCGAATCGATCCACCATTCGGCGGTGCAGCGGTCGGTCGGCAGACCGCCGTGCAAGGGGCTGGTGGTGGTGCCGTACTGGTTTTCCTTGTAGACCCGCACGATGGCGCCCAGCTTTTCAATATTCAGGAATGCGTTCTTGAGTTCCAGCGGATCGAAGGTCCACTCGATGAGGGCGATCCCGCGCGCCAGGGCATCGTCGCGCTGGCGGAGTTTGAGGCGGCGGCCGATCTGCGCGTTGCGGTACTCCGGCAGCACGCCCAACATGTGGCTGTGCAGGTAGGGGCGTCCGGCCGGCTTGATGCCGGGGATGGCGAAACAGAAGCCGATCATGCGGTCGCCGTCGAACGCGCCAAACACGTGGCCGCCCACTTTCGCCACCACCGCCAGAAAACGCATCGGGATGAGTTCGCTGTCGGCGTAGCTCCAGATCGTCTTCTGCATCTCGAAGATCGCGCCGAATTCCTCGAGCTGAAACAACTGGCGGATTTCGATCGGGGCTACTTGCACTTCGCTTCCTGCCACAAGCGCCTCCATCTCGTCGATGGTTGCGTCTTCCGGTTTGCGGCCCTGTTCGCCCAGGCGGGCTTCGATGTGACTCCAGCGCGTGCGGAATTTCGCGTTCGTCCGCCGCAGCGCCTGTTCGGGATCCACTTTGACGAAGCGCGCCAGATTGACCAGCACGAACAGCATGTCGCCGAGTTCGTCTTCCAGTTCGTCCTGCGCGGCGTTGCGGCGCGCCTGCGCGAACTCGCCCAGTTCCTCGTGGAGTTTGTCCAGCACCTGCTCGGCGTTCTCCCAATCGAACCCAACGCCCGGCGGCACGCGAGGCGATCTGCTGGGCTTCCACCAGCGCGGGCAGCGCGCGCGGCACGCCCCCCAGCAGTCCGGCGGCCTTCTTGCGCTCCGCCTTCGGCTCGGCGTCTTTCACGCGTGCCCCAGATCGACAGGACCTCGTCGGCCGAACCCGCCGATTCCTCGCCGAAAACATGCGGGTGGCGGCGCACCAGCTTCTGGTTGATCGCATCCAGCGCGTCCTCGATGCGGAAGAGCTGCTGCTCGCTCGCCATCTGCGCGTAGAACACCGCCTGCAGCAGAAAATCGCCCAGTTCCTGCGCCAGTTCGCCCCAATCGCGATGGTCGATGGCGTCCAGCACTTCGTAGGTCTCTTCCAGCGTGAAGGGCTTGATGCTGTCGAAGGTCTGCTCGCGATCCCACGGACAGCCGCCCGGACCGCGCAGGCGCGCCATGATCGCGACCAGTTGTTGAAACTTCTCGCCGGCAGTCTCGGAATTCATTTGGGTTGGAGAAGCGATTTCACCCAATGTAACATATCAACTATGCCTGACCTTCTTGTGACCAAACCCGCACCTTCCGAACACGCGGCCTACTACAGCCGCTACGTGGATCTGGTGCCGGACGGCGACGTCCTGGCGACGCTCGCCAATCAGATCGGCGGCACGCTCGGCCAGCTCGGGAAAGTGTCCGAGGCAGATTCCCTCAAACGCTATGCCCCCGGAAAGTGGAGCGTTCGCGAGGCGGTCGGGCACATGATCGATGCCGAACGCATCTTTGCCTACCGCGCCCTCCGCTTCGCGCGCAACGACCGCACCAACCTGCCGGGGTTCGAGCAGGACGATTACGTCGCCGCCGCGAACTTCGACCGGCGCCCGTGGGCCGGTCTGCTGGAAGAACTCGCGGCGGTGCGCGCGAGCAGCCTGCTGATGTTCCGCGGACTCGGCGAGGAGGCCTGGACGCGGCGAGGGAGTCGCCAACGGAAACGCGATGAGCGTGCGCGCGGCGGCCTACGTGATCGCCGGCCACGAATTGCACCACATGAAAGTGCTGCGCGAAATGTACGGAGTATCCTAGGCTGCCGCCCCCATCGTCGTCCCAATCCGAGCCGCGACCGTCAGAGAGCGTCGGAAACTGCCTCGAATTCGGCCCTCCGTGTGGAAAGTTAACCAACCTCAACAGGTGAAACGGGCCATACAATTGTCCGCTTTTTTACTGTAGACTAGATACAACTTTTGGTGGACTAGCTGTTTCAGAGGGGTACCATGTCGTCTTCTTGGAAACGGGTGGCCTTTGATGGCCGCCGCCGCGAAGATCATTGTCCAACCGCCCGTCTCCAGTACGACTCCTGGAACAAACCCCAACTCACACGATCAAGGCCGCAGGACCACAGGAACTGGGGCCAGTTGTATTCAAGTCAGGACCTTGCGGTCCGGGTGGAGTGACGCTCTGGGAGGAGCATCGATTATGTCTCGCATTGCAACAATTCTCTTGCTGGCCTTCGCATCGGCCTCGGCAATCTTCGGACAGGCCGTCGCCGTCGGCAGCGTCAGCGGCACGGTTTCGGATCAGAGCGGAAGTTCTGTTCCGGGCGCGACCGTGCGAATGACCGAAACCGACAAAGGCACCGTCCACACGGCGACCACGGCCGCGGACGGCCGCTATACATTTAACAATCTACCTACCGGACCCTATCGCCTGGAAGTGCAGGCGAGCGGCTTCAAGAACTATGCGCAGACCGGCATCATTCTGCAGGTGGCCGAAAACCTCACGCAGAACGTCGCGCTGCAGGTGGGCGCGTTGACCGAGACCGTGGAAGTGCAGGGCGGCGCCAGCATGGTGGAGACCAGGGATTCCTCGATCTCCCAGGTCATCGAAACGCAGCGGATCATGGATCTGCCGCTCAATGGCCGCAATCTCACCTCCTTGCTGATGATTTCGGGAGTCGCCACCGGCACGATGCAGTTGAATGGCGGCGATCTGACGGGCAGCAAGAACATGGGCGGGTCGAACGGTTCCGGCCAGTTTTCGGTGGCCGGCGGAGCGGCCAACGGCTTGAACTACCTGCTGGACGGCGGCGATAACAACGACTCCTTCAGCAACGTGAACCTGCCGATTCCGTTCCCGGACGCTGTGCAGGAATTCAGCGTGCAGACCAACGGTCTGCCGGCCCAATACGGGCTGCACCCCGGCGGCGTGGTGAACATCGTGACCAAATCGGGCGCCAACGCGTTCCACGGCGATCTCTTCGAGTTTCTGCGCAACGGCGATCTCAATGCCCGCCAGTCCGCAACCCCAGTGCGCGACACCTTGAAGCGCAGCCAGTACGGCGGCGTCGCCGGCGGCCGCATCATCAAGGACAAGCTGTTCTTCTTCGGCGGCTATCAGGGAACCCGGCAGCGCAGCGACCCGGCGACCCAAACTGCCTACACGCCGACCGCGGCTACGCTGACGGGCGACTTCAGCGTGGTGGACGGCGCCAAGGCCAGCGGCGGTTGTCTTGCCTCCGCCAGAGCATTGAAGGATGCCAGCGGCGTCGTGTATCCCGGCAACAAGATTCCCGTCTCCACTTTCGACCCCGCCGGCTTCAAACTGGCTTCTCAGTACATCCCGGTTTCCACCGACCCGTGCGGGAAAACCTTCTTTGGCTATCTCACCAACAACCCGGACGACCAGTGGATCGGCCGCATCGACTACAACGTCAGTGCCAAGCAACAGTTCTATGGACGTTACTACATTTATACGTACAAGGCCCTGTCGTTATTCGACGGCCATAACGCCCTGACCACCGGAACCCCCGGCAATGACCAGCGTTCGCAGACCATGACCATCGGGGATAACTATACGCTCAGCCCTACCATGGTCAATTCGTTCCACGCTACTTTCGACCGGCGCCGCAACGACCGCGCGTCGGCTAACAACCTGTTCAGCCCGGTGGACCTGGGCGTCAACATGTTCATCAACTACCCGCACTATACGCAGCTCAGCGTGAGCAGCTACTCGGGTGGCGGATTCAACGTGGGTTGCGGTACCTGCGCGTTCGCGAATTTCAACATCAACACCTACCAGTTGGCGGACGACTTCACGATCATGCATGGCAAGCACCAGATCGCTTTCGGCTTCGATGGCCGTAAGGACCAGTTCAATTCCTTTAACCACCAGCAGTCCAACGGTCAGTTCACCTTCGGCGGCGCCACCAGCGGCGACGGTCTGGCGGACCTGCTGATCGGCCGCTTCTCCGGCTTGACGGATGGCAACGTGATTTCCGATTACCTGCGGCAGACGGTGGTGGCCGGCTACGTGCAAGATGCCTTCAAACCGACCTCGCATTTGACCATCAATTTCGGCGTGCGTTGGGAACCCTCCGTGCCGGCCTATGACAAGTACGGTCGCGGCAACCAGTTCAGCTGGCCTCTGTTCCTCCAGAACTGGCACAGCTCGGTTTACCCCACCGCGCCGGCGGGCCTGATCTTCACCGGCGATTCCGAAAACCACTATGGCAAGGCGCTGACTGCGTCGCACTGGGCTACCTTCTCGCCCAGGCTCGGCGTTGTTTGGGATCCCAACGGCGACGGCAAACAGACCATCCGCGCCTCCTTCGGCCTGATGCACGATACCACCGAACTCTTCTATCCGGAGCGCTGGACCACCAACGCGCCCTATGTCTCCTCGCTCACGCTGACCAGCGGGCAGTTCTCCAATCCGTTCAAGGATTACGTGTCGCCAACGGGCGAGCACGGCGACCCGTTCCCCGGCGCCGCCGTTTTCCCCAGCGGGGGAGCTTACATCAGCGTCCCGGGCAACATGAAGGTGACTTACATGATGCAGTGGAATGTGAGCTACCAGCGCCAGATTGCCAAAGATTGGATGGTGACGGCAAATTATCTGGGCAACGCCTCCCGGCACATCTGGGGCTCCACCGACATCAACTATGCCATCCCCACGGCCGGCGCAACCACGGGGAACACCAATGCCCGTCGCCTGACCGCTCTTCTCAACCCTGTCGGCGGCGCGTACTACGGCAACATCCAGCAGAGCGATGACGGCGCCAACGCCGAGTATCACGCGCTTCTGATGAAGGGTGAAAAACGCATGTCCCGCGGGTTGGCGATGTTCGCGACTTACACCTGGAGCCACTGCGTCAGCTCGTGGGATTTCGCGGGCGAACTGGCGGGCGTAATTTACCAGAACCCCCTCAACCGCGCCTCGGGAGAGCGCGGCAACTGCGGGTACGACCACCGGCATTCGTTCACCACCTCGATTGTGGCGCTCAGCCCCGGAGTCGGCAGCGGCGTTGCCAGGATGATCACCAAGGATTGGCAGGTTTCGCCGAACGTCAGCTTGTTCACCGGCAACCCCATCCAGCTGAGCGACGGCAAGGACATTTCGCTGAGCGGCCAGGGTCTGGACCGCCCCATGGTGATCTTGCCCGACCAGGTGTACAGCTCGCCCAGATCACAGGTGAATTACTTCAACCCCGCGGCGTTCCAATGCGCCGGTTCCAACGCCGCCTGCACCACATTTAGCGGTCAGTTCGGCAATCTCGGGCGCAACTCCCTCTATGGGCCTGGCCAGAGGAACTTCGACGTAGCCGTGAGCCGGCGATTCGCCGTCACCGAGAGGTTGAAGGTCGAATTCCGTTCCGACTTCTTCAACGTCTTTAACCACGCCAACTGGAATAATCCCGGGACCAGCCTGAGCAGTGGCACAACCTTCGGCCAGGTCACCACCTTCGGTTCTCCGAGAATCATCCAGATGGCGATGAAGCTGTACTTCTAAGCCAATTAGCCGTACGTATCGTTCACAACCGCTCCCTGCCGTCGGAGCCCCGACCGAAGGGAGCGGTTTTCTTTTATGCCACACTGGAAGATTACACCTCTCATATGGCTGAATCTCCAATCACCGCACGCGCGCAGGACTTTGCCGCCTGGTATCAGGATGTCGTACTGCAAGGCGACATGGCCGAACCGGCCGAAATCGTCAAAGGCTGCATGGTCATCAAACCCAACGGATACGCCGTCTGGGAAGTGCTGCAGCGCGAACTCGACCAGCGCTTCAAAGCGACCAATCACCAGAACGTCTACTTCCCCCTCCTCATCCCGCAGAGCTTCCTGCGCAAGGAAGCGGAGCACGTCGAAGGCTTCTCACCCGAACTGGCGGTCGTCACCATCGCCGGCGGCAAGGAACTCGAAGAGCCCTACGTGATCCGCCCGACCTCGGAAACCATCGTGGGACACTTCTTCGGCAAGTGGATTCACAGCTGGCGCGATCTGCCCATGCTGCTGAATCAGTGGGCCAACGTGATCCGCTGGGAATTGCGCACCCGCATGTTCCTGCGCACCACGGAGTTTCTCTGGCAGGAAGGCCACACCGCGCATTCCAACCATGAGGAAGCGCTCGAAGAAGTGCTGCGCATCCTCGATCTCTACGCCGAAGTCGCCGAAGACATCATGGCGATGCCGGTCATCAAGGGCGTGAAGTCGCGCGCCGAGAAGTTCGCCGGCGCCCTGCGCAGCTACTCCATCGAGGCCATGATGCAGAACGGCCTGGCACTGCAGGCCGGCACCAGCCACGACCTGGGACAGAACTTCGGCAAGGCGTTCGACGTGCAATTCCAGAGCAAGGAAGGCCAGCTGGAATACGTCTGGCAGACCAGTTGGGGAGTCAGCACGCGCCTCATCGGCGGCCTCATCATGACGCACTCCGACGACAAGGGACTCGTGCTGCCGCCCAAACTCGCGCCCATCAAGACCGTGCTCGTGCCGATCTACCGCAAGGACGAAGAGCGCGCCCAGGTGCTCGAAGCCGCGCACCGCATCGCCAAGGAAGTCGGCGCGAAGGTGGACGACCGCGACGGACAATCGCCGGGCGCGAAGTTCTTCCACTGGGAGCGGCGCGGCGTTCCCACCGTGCTCGAACTCGGCCCGCGCGATCTCGCCAGCGGCAAGATCGTGCTCAAGCGCCGCGACACCGGCACCAAGGAGCCCATCGACCAGTCCGCGCTTCCCGGCAAATTATCCGAGACGCTGGCCGATATCCAGACCGGTCTGTTCACGCGCGCCAAGGAGCGCATGAAGGCCAACACGGTGCTGGCGAATTCCATCGAGGAAGTCGAATCGATCCTGAAGGACGCCACCGCGGAAAAAGGCGGCGGCAAGTTCGTCATGGCGCACATCAAGGACGATCCCATCTGCGACGCCCGCCTGAAGGAATTCAAAACCACCGTGCGCAACATCCCGCTGGTGGACGAATACGACGGGCCCGGCAAGTGCATCGTCACCGGAGAGACCGTGCCCCAGCGCGCCGTCATCGCCAAGTCGTACTGACTCTAGCTCAGAATCGGAAACTGAAGTCGCCCGTGATCGTGAAACCATCGGTCGCGGGCGATACGGCGGGTTCGCCAGAATGACACGCGGAGTCGACGCCAACCCAGAAGCGGTGCCGGTGATCCAGGGCCACGGCGGCGCCCCCGCGAAGTAGCCGCCCCAACCGCTTCGTCGCTTCGGT
Organism: uncultured Alphaproteobacteria bacterium; assembly: GCA_963786015.1. Lineage (GTDB taxonomy): Bacteria > Pseudomonadota > Alphaproteobacteria > Rhizobiales > Xanthobacteraceae > Bradyrhizobium. The sequence goes on from CAWAXO010000031.1 coordinate 47,011, forward strand.
GATGCCCGTAAACGGGTTGTACCGGGTTGCTGACCGAGTAGCTCTCGTATAGCCCGCCGCCGCCGGCCGACAGCTCCACGCGCCCCGCAGACCAGGGGCGCGATGAAACGCACCCCGAACGGGACCCAGATGTAGCGGTCGTTGGGGTCGTAGCAGCCGTGCGCGTTGCACAGTTCCTGCCCGGGCTGCAGCGCCGCGACGACGCCGGCCTCGAACTCCAGGAACTTCAGCGGCCGGTACCCGTAGGAGAGTCCAACGGCCGGCGCCGTCTGCCGCTCGAATGGGTCCCCGAGCAATTGCCGCGCCCAGCCGCCGCTAACGGTAATCCGGTTTCGTTCCCAGGATTGCGCCTGGACGAAACCACTCACAATCAGAAGGGTAAGAAGACACTTCACACCCCATAAGACCCGCGAAACGCAGTTTTGGCCACACCGCGTTATAAAATAGATTCGATGAGCGACGAAGTAATCAACGAATCCCAGCAGGAGGCGCCGCGCATGCCGCTGCCGCCGCCATCCTTCCTTTTCCTGACGCTCTCTCTGCGGACCCAATGCGAAATCCAGCTCGGCCTGATGCATTACGGCGAAGGAGAGAAGCCGGAGCCGGACCTGATGCTGGCGCGTCACACCATCGACCTGATGGCCATGCTGCTCGAAAAAACCAAGGGCAATCTCAGCCTGGAAGAAAATCGCATGCTGGAGAATTCCCTCACCGAACTCCGCTTCCGCTTTGTGCAGGTGTCCGACGATGTGGCGAAGGCCGCGGCCCAGAAAGCCTGAATGCCATCACCCGCCTGTAAGATCACGGTGTTGGGCTCGGGGACGAGCGTCGGCATTCCCACCATCGGCTGCCATTGCGACGTCTGCACTTCCACCGATCCGCGGGACAACCGCCTGCGGCCCTCGATCCTGCTGAGCTACGAAGGCCGCAACGTACTGATCGATACCACGCCGGATTTCCGCACGCAGGCGCTGCGCGCGCGCATCACTCACCTGGATGCGGTGCTCTTCACGCACTCCCACGCCGACCATCTCATGGGCCTCGACGACGTGCGCCCCTTCAACTACCGCCAGAAGGGACAGATCCCCATCTTCGCCGCGCCCGAAACCATGGCCGCGATCCAGCGCTGCTTCCAGTACATCTTCGACGGCGGCCGCAAGGAATCGAACATCCCCAAGCTGGAGGCGCGAGTCATGGACGGCGCGTCGTTCGATCTCTTCGGCATGGAGTTTCAACCCGTGCCGGTCCTGCACGGCAGCCAGATGATCTACGGCTTTCGCTTCGGCGGCGCCGCCTACCTGACCGACCATAGCGATATCCCGGAATCCTCCTTCGCCATGCTCGGCGGCCTCGACGTGCTCTTCCTCGAT
>CAWAXO010000032.1:0-24410 GCA_963786015.1 uncultured Alphaproteobacteria bacterium
CAGTCAGGCGGGCAATGGCCGCTCAGAAGCGCCGCTCACTGTCGCGGTGGCGGATTTCGGCTATTTCGACACCTCCGGCGAGGTGAGAGACCAGACCGCCGAGCATCAGGCTCGCGTCGCCGCGTTCGCGGACCTGCTGCGCGAGAATCTGAGCGTCGCGGGCTACCACGTGCAGGCGCTGGAATGTCCCGACCCTCCGTGCACTGCGCGACGCATGGGAGCCGACGAGTTCGCCGCGGCAGCGCGCCGTGCCGGCGCACGTCTCGTAGTCTATGGCGGCATCCGCAAGATGAGCACGCTGGTGCAATGGGGCAGGATCCAGGTTCTCGATCTCGACAGCAATCAATTGCTGCTGCAGCGGGTGATAACCTTTCGCGGCGACACCGACATGGCCTTTAGCCGCGCCGCCGCGTTCGTCGGCGATATGGTCAAGGAAGCGATGCCGAGGCCGTGAGGCGATCCGCGAAGTCGCCGTCAGATTGTAGGGTGGGCAAAGGCGCGAAAGCGCCGTGCCCACCATCGGTCCGCGATGTCGTCGTGAATGGTGGGCACGCTTCCGTCTACGCCCTTCGGGCTACGCCGGATGAAATCGCTTTGCCCACCCTACGCATTCGATGCAAGCGTCTCGACGCTAAATCTTACAACGTGCAGCGATGCTGCTCGCGCATCTTGAGCTGGATCACGTTGGCATCCGAGAACGTCGCAACCGGCTTGCTGACGACCTTGTAGTGCGACGGCCATTCCATCGGCTTGGACTTCAGATCCTCGTTCCAGATCTGGCAGATGCCGGTGTTTTCCCAGCGGATCACGTAATAGCCGGCCTGCGCGGGCGCAGCGGCGAGAAGGGCCGAGGCAGCGATGCCGGCGGCGGCACAGAGAGCAGCAGTAACGCGGCGCATGAAGGTCTCCTGTTGGTGATGCAACCCCGGCCGCCGCGGCGTCGTGTGCCGAGGCGGCGTTCGCCATGTGAGGCGGCGAACGGGCATGTGCTGCGGCAAAAGAACGCGTGTTGCAAGGCGAGGGTGGGGACCTTCACAGGTATGTCAGGGGGATGCGTGAAGATGGGTTCGGCAGTGTGTCGTAGAAGTCACGGTGCCGATGCGGCCTTCGTCTGACGACGAAAATGACCATGTCGAACGTGCTTCTTGAATCGAGCAGCTCGATGGAGAGAGCCTGTCAGGTATTGTGCAATGGTCTCCCGGTACGAGCCGGATGTGCGCTATGGTTGTCCTATGACCCGCGACAATCTGATTGCCGCCTATGCGGCGCCGCACCGTCACTATCACAACCTCGCTCATATTGAGGACTGTCTCGACAGGCTCGCTCGCGTGGATGATCTGTCGGCAGCCGAACGTGAGATTCTGATAGAGGCGATCTGGTGGCACGATGTTGTCTACGATCCGGCACGATCGGATAATGAGGAACTCAGCGCGAGCCTGGCCGAACGGCACGTCGCCGCGGACATACGACAGGAGGTCGGCAGGCTGATCCGCTTGACCAGGACCCATCAGGTTGAGACTGCCGACAAATTGGGGGCCATCCTGATCTCGATCGATCTCTCGATCTTGGCGGCTGAGCCGCCGAGTTACGATGCCTATGCTTTGGGCATCCGTAAGGAATTTGGCCACGTACCGGTTGATGACTATCGCGCGGGCCGGTCGGCCGTGCTCAGGCGCTTTGCGGCGCGGCCGATGATTTTTCCGGATGCGGACTTTGCGAAACTTTGCGACCGGAAAGCGCGGGATAACATAGCCCGCGAGCTGGTGTCGCTGCTGGGATGATGATGACCGGCCAGGAACGAAAAAAGCCGAGCTTGTCGCCCGGCCTTTTTGTTTTTGATGGATGCCCGGGTCGAGCCCGGGCATGACGATGGAGCGTGTGGTTTGCGCGAGAGCTTGAAGGTGCTCCTCACAACACCCGATTACTCTCCTTCACCTTGTCCGCATCGAGATACACGCTCGATCCCATCTCCTTGAATTTGGCGCTCATCTGCGCCATGCCATCCTCGATGGTGCCGCTGATCGACATTCCCACCGAGTTCGGATCATTCAGCGTCGCCGCATAATCCCGCACGTCCTGCGTGATCTTCATCGAGCAGAATTTCGGGCCGCACATCGAGCAGAAGTGCGCGACCTTGTGGGCCTCCTTCGGCAGCGTCTCGTCGTGGAAGTTCTTCGCCGTGTCGGGATCGAGGCCGAGGTTGAACTGGTCGGTCCAGCGGAAGTCGAACCTTGCACGCGACAGCGCGTCGTCGCGCAGTTGCGCGGCCGGGTGGCCCTTGGCGAGATCGGCGGCGTGAGCTGCGATCTTGTAGGTGATGACGCCGACCTTGACGTCGTTGCGATCCGGGAGACCCAGATGCTCCTTCGGCGTCACGTAGCAGAGCATCGCGCAGCCGAACCAGCCGATCATGGCGGCGCCGATGCCTGAGGTGATGTGGTCATAGCCCGGGGCGATGTCTGTCGTCAGCGGTCCCAACGTATAGAACGGAGCCTCGCCGCACTCCTTGAGCTGCTTGTCCATGTTGATCTTGATCTTATGCATCGGCACATGGCCGGGGCCTTCGATCATGACCTGGCAGCCCTTGTCCCAGGCGATCTTGGTCAGCTCGCCGAGCGTCTCCAGCTCGGCGAACTGCGCGCGGTCGTTTGCGTCCGCGATCGAGCCCGGACGCAGGCCGTCGCCGAGCGAGAACGAGACGTCATATTTGCGCATGAGGTCGCAAATCTCGTCGAAATGCGTGTAGAGGAAGCTCTCCTTGTGATGCGCGAGGCACCACTTCGCCATGATCGAGCCGCCGCGCGAGACGATGCCGGTGACGCGGTTGGCGGTGAGGTGGATGTAGGGCAGGCGCACGCCGGCATGGATCGTGAAGTAGTCGACGCCCTGTTCGCACTGCTCGATCAGCGTGTCCTTGTAGAGCTCCCAGGTCAGCTTGACGGGATCGCCTTCGCACTTCTCCAGCGCCTGATAGATCGGCACGGTGCCGATCGGGATCGGCGCGTTGCGCAGGATCCATTCGCGGGTGGTGTGGATGTTGCGGCCGGTGGAGAGGTCCATCACGGTGTCGGCGCCCCAGCGGATCGCCCACACCATCTTGTCGACCTCTTCCTCGACTGACGAGGTCACCGCCGAGTTGCCGATATTGGCGTTGATCTTGGTCAGGAAGTTGCGGCCGATGATCATCGGCTCCAGTTCGGCGTGGTTGATGTTGCAGGGGATGATGGCCCGTCCCCGCGCGATCTCGGAGCGCACGAATTCCGGCGTGATGAAAGCCGGCACCGAGGCGCCGAAGCTCTCGCCGTCGGCAAGCGCTGCTTCCGCGCGCTCGAGCTGTTGCTTGCGGCCGAGGTTCTCGCGCTCGGCGACGTAGATCATCTCCTTGGTGATGATGCCGGCGCGGGCGAATTCGAGCTGCGTGATCTTGTGGCCGTCGAGGCCGCGCAGCGGCTTGTGATGCGCGGTGAAGGCCTTCGCGGCATGCGCCGTGCCGACATTGCCGTTGTCCTCCGGCTTGATGGTGCGGCCTTCATATTCCTCGACGCCGCCGCGCTCCTTCACCCAGGCCAGCCGGTTGCGTGACAGGCCGGCATTGACGTCGATGGTGACGGATGGATCGGTGTAGGGGCCGGAGGTGTCGTAGACCGGCAGGTTCGGCTCGCCCGCGCCTTCGGAGAGGATGATCTCGCGCAGCGGCACGCGCACATCCGGCGCAGCGTCGGGCGTGACGAAAATCTTGCGCGAGGAGGGCAGCGGGCCGGTCGTGACGGCGGGAAGCGTGGTGTCCGGATTGGAGCGGATATTCATGGTATCCTCCTTGTTCTAACGTTTCGTTCAAGCGGCTTTGGCGTCCTGGCCAAGCCATTGTTTGACCCGCGCATCGGGGTCGGCGTTCTGGGTGACGTCGGAGACGACGGCGATCGAGTCGGCGCCGGCGGCGAAGATCTCGGCGGCCTGTTCGAACTTGATGCCGCCGATCGCGACCAGCGGGATGCTGCCGACGCGCTTCTTCCATTCGGTGATCTTCGGAATGCCCTGCGGCGCGAAGCGCATCGACTTCAGCGTGGTCGGGAAGATCGGGCCGAGCGCGACATAGTCCGGCTTGGCGGCAAGCGCGGTCGCCAGTTCCTCGTCATCATGAGTCGAAAGGCCGAGCGTCAGCTTCGCCTCGCGGATCGCGGCGAGATCGGCGTCAGCCAGATCCTCCTGGCCGAGATGCAGATGCTCGGCGCCCGCGACGATCGCCGCGCGCCAGTAGTCGTTCACGATGAGCTTGGTCGGCGTGCCCTTGGTGATCGCCAGCGCGTCGGTGACGATCTGCAGCGCCTCGCCATCGTTGAGGTTCTTCGCGCGCAACTGGATGGTGCCGACGCCGAGCTTGGTCAGGCGCTCGACCCAGGCGAGGCTGTCAACGACGGGATAGAAGCGGTCAGGATACGGCATGCCAGAACGGGGTCCCAACAACAGGGGTGGAAGGGGAGGCGAAATCGCGGGCTTCCATCAGCCCGGCTTCGTAGGCGGTGCGGCCGGCTTCGACGCCGAGGCGGAAGGCGTTGGCCATCGCGACCGGATCGGCGGCTTTTGCGATCGCGGTGTTGAGCAGCACCGCGTCGTAGCCGAGCTCGAAGGCTTCGGCCGCGTGGCTCGGTGCGCCGAGGCCGGCATCGACCACCAGCGTGATGTCGGGCAGGCGGTCGCGCAGCAGCTTCAGTGCGTCGCGGTTGATGATGCCCGTGCGCGCTGCCGATCGGCGCGGCCCAGGGCATCACGACCTTGCAGCCGGCATCGACCAGCCGCGTGGCGACCGAGAGATCCTCGGTGCAATAGGGGAACACATCGAATCCGTCCTTGATCAGGATGGTGGCGGCTTCGACCAGGCCTACGACATCGGGCTGCAGCGTGTCGTTGTCGGCGATCACTTCGAGCTTGATCCAGGACGTGCCGAACAATTCGCGCGCGAGCTTCGCGGTGGTGACGGCCTCGCGCACGCTGCGGCAGCCGGCGGTGTTCGGCAGCACCGTGACATCGAGCTCGCGGATCAGCTTCCAGAACGCGTCGCCCGTCTTGCCGCCCGCCGCCTCGCGGCGCACCGACACGGTGACGATCTGCGACCCCGACGCGCGGATCGCGTCCTGCATGATCGCAGGCGAGGGATAGAGCGCGCTGCCGATCAGGAGGCGGGAGTTGAAGGTCTTGCCGTAGAAGGTCAGCATGTCATGGTCCTCGTCATTCCGAACGAGTCCGCTCCCCGCGGAGACGGGGATCCGGAATTCCAGAGGCGCTTGTGGCGATCGAGACGCCACGGCGTACTGGATCGCCCGGTCAAGCCGGGCGATGACGGCTGAGTCGCGGAAATGACGAGCGGAGAGAGTAACGCGCTGAAATCATCCTCACCCTCCCTGCCGCGGCGTGATGATCTCGATCTCGTCGCCGGTCTTGAGCTGCGTCTCGGGCCAGGCGCGTTTCGGCACCACGTCGTAATTCACCGCGATCGCGAAATGCGTGCCTTCATAGTCGAGCTCGCGCAAGCAGCGCGTCGACGCTGGTGGCGGCGATGTCGCGGGTTTCGCCGTTCACGGTCACGCGCATTGCATCACCTCATTGTCGATCTGGCCGCGCGCGACATAGTTGAGCGTCAGCTCGGCCAGCGCCGGCGCGATCAGGAAGCCGTGGCGATAGAGCCCGTTGACGGCGATCCTGTCCTCGTCGATGGCGATGCGCGGCAGGTTGTCGGGGAAGGCGGGCCGCAGGCCCGAGCCGAACTCGACGATGCGGGCTTCGGCGAACGCCGGATGCACGGCATAGGCCGCGCCGAGCAGCTCCAGCGCGGAGCGCACGCTGACGCCGGTGTCCTCGGCCTCGATCGAGGTCGCACCGAGCATAAAGAGATTGTCGTCGCGCGGGATCACGTAGAGCGGCCAGCGCGGATGGATCAGCCGCACCGGGCGCGCGAGCGTAACCTCGGCGGTCTCGATCAGGATCATCTCGCCCTTGACGCCGCGCAGCTCCGGCTTGCGCATCGCGCGCGGCAAGCCCGCGGCAGTCGATCACCAGGCCGTCGAACGCGCCGGCCTGCACCTCGCTGTTGAAGCGGATGCGACCGCCGGCCGCGACGATCTTCTCATGCAGCTTCGGCAGCACGCGGCGCGGCTCGACATGGCCTTCGCCGGGAAAGAACAGCGCGTCGCGGAAGCGGCCTTCGAGCGACGGCTCGATCGCGGCGAGCGACGCCGCATCGATCCGCTTGTGACCGGACGTGAGTCTCGCGAAGCGTTCGAAATCATTGCGGTCGCGCGCATGCGCCACCACCAGCGAGCCGTTGAACGGCGTATCGGGGAGGTGCTGGCGCCAGAGGTCCAGCGAGCGCAGGCCGAGCCGGGAAATGACGGGCTCGGCGGCCTCGCTTTCGCACCACGGCGCGAGCATGCCGCCGGCCCAATGGCTGGTGGAGAGCATCAGGTTGGCGTCGCCCTGCTCGTGCAGCGTGACGTCATGGCCGGCCTGCGCGAACAACAGCGCCTGCCAGGCGCCGGCAATGCCTGCGCCGATGATGGTGACGGGGGAGTCCCCGCGTGATGACTTGTCAGGCTGCATCCCTGTCCCTTCGCCGGCATGACCCGGATCAGGTTCAAAGGGTCACCGCAAAGCCTGCGGTATCTCAGCTCCTCCTCGGAGCACCCCTCGGAACGACGGCTAATGTAGGCCGATGCGGGCCGCTGTCAACGGACCGTCATGTCGGGAATACCCGGGCCGCGTGTGGAGCGATCCTGCCGAACCGTTACCGTGAAGGAACTTCGCCTTGCGGGTCGGCCGCAGCGTTCGCTTCCGCCGGCTCGCTCGGCGGCTGGCTCTGCAGTTTTTTGGGCGTGATGTCGAGCGGCGCGTGCGCACGCCCGGCGCGGCCGTGGCGCACTTCGGCGACCTGCTGCAGCTTCTGGCGCTTGGCGGCCTCGTAGTAGCCGGCGGCGAAGTAGTGGACGGCGCGGTTGTGGTCGCCGTTGGCGGCGCGATAGGCGCCGGCCAGATATTTCACGCCATAGGTGAGATTGGTGTTGGGATCGCGCAGGCCCTGCGCATCGCCGGTGTAGCCGAGGCCGCGGGCGGTCGCGAGCTTGATCTGCATCAGCCCGATGCAGCCGCAGCGCCCGACGAGGTTGGGCTGGTAGCGGCTCTCGCGCAGGATCACCCGATGCACCAGGGCTTCCGGAACATTGTTGGCCGCCGCGTGGGTCGCGATCAACGAATCATACTCGCTGTGTCCGGCCTTTGCGACTTGCGTGAACGGCAGCGTCGACAGGGCCGCGAACCAGGCCAGCATGAGCAAATGTTTCATGAAAATATCGTCCCCACGGCAAGCGCGGCTTGCGAATTAATAATTTACGCACCGTAAATGAAGCGGTGGCCGGGCTCGGATCGGTTCAAATTGTGGCTTTTCTGCGGTGACGACCGTGAGGCCTGAAGGATGGATTTACCCCATATTATGGGCAAGGTGGTTCGATTTGGCCGAAAAGCCGGATCACGCCCGCTCCATGACCCTGTCCGTTACCCATGCCGTCGACGACGGCCGCAGCCACGCATGCGGCCCTGCCGCTATGGGTCGGCGGCTTCGTCTATGTGCTGTTGATCGCGGTCGGCAACGGGCTCCTGAACGATCCCGATACGATGTGGCAGATCAAGGTCGGGCAGTGGATCCTCGATCACGGCGCGGTGCCGGAGACCGACATCTATTCCTTCACCATGGCAGGCCAGCCCTGGATCTCGACGCAGTGGCTGGCGCAGGTGATGTACGCCAAGGTCTATGCGATCGCGGGCTGGAACGGACCGGTGGTGCTCGCGGCTGCGGCCATCGCCCTGACATTCGCGCTGTTCGCACGGCAGTTGAGCGCGCGCCTTTCCGAAAGCGCTGTGCTGGTGTGCGTCGCCACCGCGCTGGCGCTGACAACGCCGCATCTGCTGGCGCGTCCGCATGTGCTGGCGATGCCCGTGATGGTGCTGTGGATCGGCGGACTGATCGACGCGGCCGACCGGCGCGAGGCGCCGTCGTTCATGCTGCTGCCGCTGATCGCGCTGTGGGCCAACCTGCATGGCGGCTTCGTGTTCGGCCTGTTTCTCATTGGTCCGATCGCGCTGGACGTGCTGGTGAGCGCCGAGCCGCGCATGCGCGTCCGCCTTGCGCTGCGCTGGGGTGCATTCGGCTGTGCCGCGCTGGTTGCGAGCTGCTGCACGCCTTATGGCTGGAACGCGCTGTTGGCCTCGCGCAAGATCCTCAGCCTCGGCAACGCGCTGCCTCTGATCTCGGAGTGGCGGCCGGCGGATTTCGGCGGCATCGGGATTTTCGAGCTGGTGCTGCTCGGCGGCATCGGCCTTGCGCTCTATCGCGGCGTGCGGCTGCCGGTGATGCGCATCGCGCTGCTGCTCGGGCTGTTGCACATGGCCCTGAGCCAGGCCCGCGCCGCCGAAATTCTCGCTTTCGTCGCGCCGATGGCGCTCGCAGCGCCGCTGGCGCGGCAGATCGGCGGTGCCGATCGTCTCTGCCTCCGGCACGCGACGGCCGCCCGGCGCTGTGCTGGTGGCCGGTATGCTCGCGGCACTGGCGGCGGCCACGGTGATATATGGCTCGATGCATCGTTTCGAGCCGATCATGCGCGGAACGCCGGTCGCCGCGGTCACCGCGCTCAAGAAGCTCAATCTGGCGCGCGTGTTCAACGACTACGATTTCGGCGGCTACCTGATCGCGAGCGACGTGCCGACCTTCATCGACGGACGCACCGAATTGTTCGGCGAAAAATTCTTCGTCGATCACAACGCCGCCTCCGGATTGATGGAACCGGACAATCTGTTCCGCCTGCTCGACGAGTACAAGATCGAGGCGACGCTGCTGCGCACGCAGAGCGCGGCGACCAAGCTGCTCGATCACGTCGATGGCTGGCAGAAGATCTATTCCGACGACATTGCGACAATTCATCTTCGCAAAACGGGCGCGCTGCACACGCGAGAGCCCGCAGTCGACGCGACGATCAAGTAATCGTTAACGACATCGCGCATTCGTCAGTGATCGTCACGAACAAATTGTTCCTTCGCGACAAAAGTTCATGCGACGCAATGACGGCTTGTCGTGGAGATGATGGAGTGCTTGTGTGGCCGCCTTCGTAGCGGGACGCGTCCAGTAACGACAATCATCCTGTCCCATCAACATCAGTCTCGGTCGAAGCATAAAGGCTGCGCGGCTCAAACCCGAGCAAGACTACAAAGCCAGCCAAACTCAAAAACAACCAGGGTTCAAAAACAACAAGGGAGCACGCCATGGCCAGAACAGCACTTTCTGATTTGCCCAAGCATAATCCCTGCGCGCAATGCGGCCAGCCGATCGCGTTGCCGGAATGGGTCGAGGAGACTCCCGGTCGCGTCGCTTATCTCTGGCATTGTCACGCCTGCGACTATCGCTTCGAGGCGGTCGCGTTCTTCGACGAGCAGCGAAGCGCTCGCGGCTTGAACTATGCGGCGGCTCAGGCCGCCGCGCGCTGGGCCTGCCGAACCGGAAGCTGAATGCGTGCGATCAGGCCATGCGGCTCGCGGTCATGCAGCGTGAGCTCGCCGCCATGCGCGACCACGATGGCCCGCGCGATCGATAGCCCGAGGCCGAAGCCTTCCGCTTCGTCCATGTTGCGGGCGTCGTCGCCGCGCACGAACGGCTCCAGCACGTCGGTCTTGCGCGCGTCGGAGATGCCGGGGCCGTCGTCCTCGACATCGATGACGAGATGATCGGCAAAGGCCTGCAGACGGATCGTGGCGTGGCCGCCGAATCTGACCGCGTTCTCCACGAGGTTGGTGACGCTGCGATGCAGATCGTCCGGGCGCAGCGTGGCCATCGCGTGATCGGGGCCGTCATAGCCGACCGCGTGTCCCATGTCGGCGAACTGATCGGCGACGAGCTGCAGCGTGCTCGCGATGTCGGTCAGCGTCATCGACTCCAGCTTGAAATCGTTGCGCAGGAACGACAGCACGGATTCCAGCATCGCGCGCATCTGGTCGAGGTCGGCCAGCGTCCGGCCGCGATGGCTGTCGTCCTCGATGAATTCCGAACGCAGGCGCAGCCGCGTGATCGGCGTGCGCAGGTCGTGGCTGATCGCGGCCAGCACCCTGGTGCGGTCCTCGATCAGGCCGGTGATCCGCTCGCGCATGCGGTTGAGCGCCTTGGCGAGCGAGCGGATTTCCGCAGGGCCCCGCTCGGGAAGCGGCGCGGCGGCGCCGTTCAGGCTGAAGCTTTCCGCTGCCTCGGCGAATGACGATAGCGGCGCGGTCAGCGCGCGTGCGGCCCACAGGCCGAGCAGGGTGACGCTGATGACGGCGAACAACGCGGTCATCATCCAGGGGCCGCCCCAGAACGGCCGCCGCCACGGATTCGCTGCGAGCTTTGCCGTGATCGTCGCGCCGTCGGGCAGCACAATGTCGACAACGTGGGTGTCGCCATGTCCGGGCATTAGAAAGCTGCGATAGGTCGGGCCGAGCCGCCGATGCAGTCCGTGCAGGGCCGGGTGGTCGCTGTCGCCGGCAGCCGGCGAGGCGCCGGGTGAGAGGATGGCAATGTCGAGCTGCGGAAACGCGCGCGCAAGATCGGCGACGAGGAGCGGCCGATCGGACGGCGAAGCGGTGCCAAGCAATTGCGCCGCTGCCGCAAGCTGATCCTGTCCGCCTTCGAATGACGGGCCCGGCTGATCCGGGCGGTGCATCAGGAAGAGCGCGGTGACGACGAGGTGCAGCGTCATGATCGAGACCACGACCAGGGCCGCGATCTGTCCGCCGATGCCCCCGAGATTCAGAAAGCTCAAATGCTTCATGGTCAGTTGGTCGCTGCTGCGGCGACGTCAACCGTTGGCGTGAAGATGTAGCCGCCGGAGCGCACCGTCTTGATGATCGTCGCGTCACGCGGATCGGGCTCGACCTTGCGGCGGATGCGGCTGACCAGCACGTCGATGCTGCGTTCGAACGAGCCGGTGTTGCGGCCTTGGGTGAGGTCGAGCAGGCTGTCGCGCGACAGCACGCGGCCGGGGCGTTCGCAGAACGTACGCAGCAGGTCGAACTCGGCGCTGGTCATCGCGACGCGGGCGCCTTGCGGATTGCGCAGCTCGCGCCGGCGGAGATCGATGGACCAACCAAGGAAGGTGAGAGCGGTCGCGCCTTCGGTGGAGCTAGCGGTCCAGGCGGCCGAACGCCGGCGCAGCACCGCGTTGATCCGCGCCAGCAATTCGCGCGGGTTGAACGGCTTGCCGAGATAGTCGTCGGCGCCCATTTCCAGCCCGACGATGCGATCGACGTCCTCGCCGCGGGCCGTCAGCATGATGATCGGCGTCTGCGATTCGGCGCGGATCCTGCGGCACAGGCTGAGGCCGTCCTCACCGGGCAGCATGACGTCGAGGATGAGAAGATCGATGCGATGGTCGGCCATCGCCCGCGTCATCTCGCGTCCGTCGGTCGCGGTCGTCACGTTGCAGGCGTTGGTCCGGAGGTATTTCGCGATCAGCGCCCGCGTCTCGCGATCGTCCTCGACGACAAGGATGTGGGGCGCTGCCTGGGCCATGCTGCACCCTTGTCGGTGATTCGCAGCCGCTCGGCGACGGATTTTTGTTTCCAAATGTTTCCAGGTTCGCGCTCGCAACAGAGCGCAACGGGCCGGTTCGCCCTCAACAAGGTCTTGTTAAGCGCGTCAACCTTACGGTGCCTGGGTCTTGCACGAACGACTCGGAGCTCACATGACCTCAATCTCCGCATTATCTAACCCCTCCTACGAATCGCCTCTTGCAGAAGCTGCAGGACGAATTGCAGTCGGAGGTCTCTTCCGGTGCGATCAGCTCGTCCGATCAATCGGCGCTGTCGTCGGCGCTCGACGATATCGACTCCTCGCTGCAAAGCAGCCGGGCGAGCGATCAGGCGAGCGGCACGAAGCCGTCGCGCGGCGACATTCAGTCGAAGATCGACACGCTGATCCAAGGCGAAGTTTCCAGCGGGAAGCTGACCAGCGACCAGGCCACCGAATTGCAGGGCGTCTTCAAGGCGGCCTTCGCCAACGGACCGGGCGGTGGCGGCGGCCCTGGCGGCGCAGGCGGTCCGGGTGGCCCTGGCGGTCCCGGCGGTCCGCCGCCCTCGGATGGCGCGTCGTCCACGTCCGACACCAGCAATTCGTCGAGCAGCGATTCATCGACCGATGACATCCTGAAGGAGTTTCTCCAGCTGCTGCAGAGCTCGACCGTCTTCCTCCTCGTCGACGTCTTCGTCGTACGACGCGAGCGGCAGCGGCAATGGCAGCAGCACGTCGATCTCGGCGCTGCTGATCGACTACAAATCATAGGCGCTCGCGATGTAAGCGGCGAGACGACCACTACCTTGAATCATGACCCTTGGATCATGGTTGTCTCGCCACTGCATCGCGCCGATCTGGCTGATTCGGCACCGCGGAGGTTCCACGGAACCCGCGCGCTCTTGTCGCTCCGCAACATGCGAAATTGCGGAAATGCGTCGGAACGGTGGATTGAGTCACGGGTTTTCTCCCTACCAATTATCGATCAGGGAGATTCCCATGTTGAAGACATCTATCGCGGCCGGCCTGGCCGGTTCCTTGCTGCTCGCGAGTGCGGCATTCGCGCAGACGCCGACTGCAACCACGGACAAGGCCGACACCGCGTCGAAGGCCGATACTGCGTCGATGAGCTCGTTCCAGGGCAACTGGCGCGCATCGAAGGTCGCGGGACTGAGCGTCTATAACGACAAGAACGAGAGCATCGGCTCGATCAATGATCTCTTGATGGACAAGAGCGGAAGCGTGAAGGCTGCCGTCATCAGCGTCGGCGGCTTCCTTGGCGTCGGCGCGCATCTCGTCGCCGTGCCCTATGACAAGGTCAAGTTCGTGGACGAGCCGGTCGCCATGGCAAGCACCGCGCCGGCGCCTGCGGGCACGCGTCCGGCCTCGAGCACGACGACGGGCTCGACCGCCAATCCGCCGGCCGCGACCGCGAAGCCGAATCCCTGGTATCCCGACCACGCCGTGTTCAACGCCACCAAGGACGAACTGAAGGCCATGCCCGAGTTCAAATATTCAGAGTAAGGTGGATACCGAAACGGCCTGAAGAAACGCGTCCGGCAAAACCGGGCGCGTTTTTTGTTCTTAACTCGCATCGGTTGCGGGGAGAGGTCGGATCGATCGGTCGTCATGCCCGGCCTCGTGCCGGGCATCCCGCCGTTCTGGCGTGTGGGTAGAGACGTGGATGGCCCGGGTCAAGCGCGGCGATGACGGAGGGATGACCTCGCCTCAATTCGTTGCCGTGCATCCTTTCAGCCGCGAAATCCCGATGTTAGGCTCCGCCGTAGCGGGGAGCACCCTGCTTCCTGCTTCAGACCGAACGGGAGGACGACATGAGTGAGAGCGTCTACAAGGTTATCGAACTGATCGGTACCAGCAGCGAATCCTGGGAAAAGGCCGCCGCGGCCGCGGTCGAGCGAGCTGCAAAGTCGCTGCGCGAGCTTCGCGTCGCGGAAGTCGTCGAACTCGACTTGCAACTCGACGCCAAGGGAAAGATAGAGGCCTATCGGGCCAAGCTGAACGTCTCATTCAAGTTCGAGGGCACCTGAGCCGTTGGCGCGATGCTCTCCGGCTCGTCCTTTCCTGGAAGAGATAGGAATGCATCCATTGGTCTTCACAGTGTAGGGTGGGCAAAGGCGCGTAAGCGCCGTGCCCACCATCTATCGGCAATCGCGGAGCTGTAGCGGTGGGCACGCTTGCGCTTTGCCCACCCTACGGCTTCTCGCTTGTGGCGAGAGGCGTCAGTTCGTCTTGACCAGCGGGCAGCCGCCCTTGTCGAGCGGGCGGAAGGCTTCGTCGCCGGGCACGGTGGCGATCAGCTTGTAGAGATCCCACTCGCCCTTCGACTCCTCGGGCTTCTTCACCTCGAACAGATACATGTCGTGCACCATGCGGCCGTCGATGCGGATCTTGCCGTTCTTGGCGAAGAAGTCGTTGATCGGGGTGGCACGCATCTGCGCCATCACCTTCGGCGCCTCGTCGGTGCCGATCGCCTCGATCGCCTTCAGGTAATGCATGGTCGCCGAATAGAGGCCGGCCTGGATCATGGTCGGCATGTGACCGACCTTGTCGTTGAAGCGCTTGGAGAACGCGCGGGTCTCGTCGTTCATGTCCCAGTAGAACGCGTCGGTGACGATCAGGCCCTGCGTCGCCTTGATGCCGAGCGAATGGGTGTCGGTGATCTCCTGCAGCAGCGCGATCATCTTCTGGCCGCCCTGGGTGATGCCGAATTCGGACGCCTGCTTCAGCGCGTTGGTGGTGTCGCCGCCGGCATTGGCGAGCGCGACGACCTTGGCCTTGGAGGCCTGTGCCTGCAGCAGGAAGGAGGAGAAGTCCGATGAGTTCAGCGGGTGACGCACGTCGCCGAGCACCTTGCCGCCGCTTTCCTTGACGACGTTGGCGGCATCGCGCTCCAGCGCCTGGCCGAAGGCGTAGTCGGCGGTGACGAAGAACCAGGTGTCCTCGCCGCGCTTGACCATCGCCTTGCCGGCGACGTTGGAGAGCGCATAGGTGTCGTAGGTCCAGTGCACCGTGTTCGGCGAGCATTGCGCGCCGGTGATGTCGGACGAGCCGCCGCCGGAATTGATGTTGATCTTGTTCTTCTCGCGCGTCAGCGCCGAGATCGGCAGTGCGACGGAGGAGGTCGGCACGTCGAAGATCGCGTCGACCTTCTCGTTGTCATACCAGTTGCGCGCGATGCCGACGCCGATGTCGGGCTTGTTCTGATGGTCGGCATAGACCACTTCGACCGGCTTGCCCTTGACCTTGCTGCCATAGTCCTCGACCGCCATCTGCACGGCGGCCAGCGATCCCTTGCCGGTGGCGTCGGCATAGAGGCTCGACATGTCGGTGAGCACACCGATCTTGACGACGTCGTCGGAAATCTGCTGGGCGTGCGCGGCGCCGCCGACGGCGGCGAGCGCGAGACCGGCCGCAAATGCGGTGGCGACTGACTTCATGGTTTTTTCTCCCTGGCTTCTTGTTGAGGGTTGTCAATGGGTTGGTTTGTAGCCCGGTTCTAGCCGTAATAAGGCGAGGCCGCAAAGCCTCGATCCGCTTTCGGCGCGTCGGCAAATAGGATGAGATGATTAAAAAGCAGGCGGTTAATTGGTTAACGCATACCAGCCGGGCGCGCGGCTCTTTGGCTCGCGCCGGATCAAAGCCCGGGCAGGAGGGTGGTCACGCTCACATTCATCTTGCCTTCGGCGGCCGCGATGATGCGCAGCGTCTTCGAATCGAAGGCGATGTCGGCAAGTGTGAGGTTGGAGATGTCGGCCGCCACCTTGACGCCGTCGCCGCTCTTCTGGAAGTCGGCGATCGCGGCTGCGATCTTCTCGCGCGCATTGTTCGCAAACGGCTTGAGGTCGACGGTTGCCTTCTCCGCGAGCGCACCCTGCAGGTGCGGCATCACGGCGCGCGCCGCAGCGCCGAGCAGGCCGAACGCGGCCTCCGATTCGACCGCGAGCTCGATATTGGAAAGGCGCAGCGTCTGACGCGATTGGTCGAGCACCGGATTGCCCCAGATATGAATGGTCGCTTCCGCGCCCAGTCCGAGGAAGCTCGCCTTCTCCTTGGCGCGAACCAGAAGCGAGATCAACAGCCGGTCGCCGGCCGCCTGAATCGCGGCGTGTTTCACCGTGACATCCACCGGACCGGAGCCGTCTTCCGGGAAGGTCTTACCCGAGATTTCCTCGTTAACGATCTTGCTCAGCTCGGTGAAAGGCAGATCGACCGGGACTGCGATGCTGACGCCGCCCGCGGTCGGCGGCACGATCGTGATCTTGTCGGGGAAGGGGCAGTCGGGCCTGGTCTCGGTCGGCGTGATGCGGGTGTCCGCCGCGATCCCCATGGTCAGTGTCACCGCGGAGCCATCGACAAGCGGCTGCGCCGCGATGGCGCGCGTCGGCTTCAGCTCGAGCCACAGCAGCGGCAATGACGACGTCGCGCCGGGGCCCTGCAGCGGCACCGAGCGGCAGGCCTTGGCCCACTCCTGTCGCGCGGTGCGCTCGATGATCGGATCGTTGCGGATGCGCTCGGCGACGATGTTGAGCTGCTCGCCGACGGTCTTGTCGATCACCGGCTTCACCTGCGCGGGCACGTTGACGCGGGCGCCCGCGACCGAAAGATTGGTGTCGCCGAGATTGACCTGCGCGCCGAGATTGGGCTCCAGCCGCCAGGCCGCGGCGAGCTTCGGCCGCGACGTGATGACGACATTGCCCTTGATCTCGGCGTTGGCGTTGAGCGCCTTGATGTTGACGCTGCCGATCCGCTTGGCGGCGTCGTCGCCGAGCAGGCCCGCGATCGCGTCGCCCACCGCGCCGGTCGCCTTCGAGGACAGCGAGCCCGTGATGTTGACGCGGCCGGTCAGCGGCGTCGACAGCGACAGCATGTCCTGCGCGCCGGTCGCCGCGATCGGGCCGCGCGCGGCGGTCCAGCCGATATCGGCATTCTGCAACACCTGCGCCGCCGGATTGTCGGCCTTGCCGGCGAAATTGCGCGGCGCCGTGCGATCGGCCACGTCGCGGATCGCCGACAGCGCCACGACGACCGGCGCGACGACGTAGGAGCTGCGCGTCACCGGCGGCAGCGGCGGCAATTCCTTCAGCGCCTGCGCGGGCAGCTTGGTGTTAGTGCTCCTTGCCGACAGCCAGTCCATCGCCTTCAACGCAACCAGGAACGACAGCGCGACCACGCCAGTCCCGATCGCAATCATGATCGGCCGCCGCGGCAAATGGCCACGCACCGTCTTCGGCAGACGTATCGTCCTGGGCAGACGCATCATCCCTCCGGAACTGAATCAAGTCATTGAATCTACAAGGCAAGGAGAGAGTGCGCCAGAGCGGTGGCAGTAACATGAATGCGCGGAAACACAAGGAAACAAAAATGGCCCCGGCGGGGCGCCGGGGCCATTATCGAGTCTTGCGGGAAATCAGTCTTGCGGGAATCTACCTCAGCTCCGCTTGCCGGTATTGTCGGCGCGGCGATCCATCGGCAGCACGATCACCTTGGTGCCGACATTGACCCGCGAATAGAGGTCGGTGACGTCTTGATTGGTGAGACGGATGCAGCCCGAGGACACATGCGTGCCGATCGTCTCGGGCGCGTTGGTGCCGTGAATGCGATACACGGTGCCGCCGAGATACATCGCGCGCGCGCCGAGCGGATTGCCGGGGCCGCCGGCCATGTGGCGCGGCAGATAGGGCTGTCGCACGATCATCTCCGGCGGCGGAGTCCAATCCGGCCACTCGGCCTTCTTGGTCACGGACTGCACGCCCGACCAGGTGAAGCCGTCGCGGCCGACACCGATGCCGTAGCGGATCGCCTGACCATTGCCGGTGACGTAATAGAGATAGGTGTTCGGCGTATCGATGATGACCGTGCCCGGCGCCTCGCGCGTTGCGTAGTTGACGACCTGGCGCCGCAGACGCGCCGGCATTTCATAGACGGTGCCTTCGTCCCCGGATGGTGCTGCCTGAATCGACGGCGCCGCCTGCATCGGCGGCTGCACGAATGGTGCCGGCGGCATCGGCAGGAACGGAAAGAGCTGTACGGGCGTCGCGGCAGCCGAACCTGACATCGCGATGGCGCCGGCTGCGAACGCAGCGAGAGCGGTGGCGCGGCGGGAATTCGAAATCAATGAGCTGATATTGAGCATCGTTCGTCCCCTGTCTGGTCGCCTTGCTGGCGGCGAGACGCCTTTGCGGCGTTTGATTGCCACAACCCTTAAGAGCGAAAGGTTTCGGGAGGTTTGCGCCTCGGTCGCAAAACGGTTTCGTCGCGGTAAGGATTGTTTCATGACGGTTTCGCGACAGGCGACGGCGGCGAAACCGGGGAAAAGATTCCTCAACAATTCGATGACGTCACACGTCTGAGATAGTCATGAACGATTTTCCGCGGATGAGAATCATGGCAACGCTCAGGTCTCCCACATGCGGATCCTAATTGCGACCGATGCCTGGCATCCCCAGGTCAACGGCGTGGTGCGCACGCTGACATCGCTCTCGCGCGCAGCCGCGACGCTCGGCGTCGAGATCACGTTCCTGACGCCCGACGGCTTCCCGTCGATCGGCGTACCGACCTATCCGGGTTTGCGGGTCGCGTTGCCGAACCGGCGCGAGATCGCCAAACGGATCGAGGCCGCCGCGCCGGAGGCGATCCATATCGCGACCGAGGGGCCGATCGGCTGGTCCGTGCGCGGCTATTGCCGCCGCCACAAGCTTCCCTTCACCACGTCCTACACGACGCGCTTTCCCGAATACGTCTCGGTGCGCACCGGAATCCCGGCAAGCGTCGGCTACGCCGTGCTGCGGCACTTCCATGATGCCGCCGCCATGACGATGGTCGCGACCAATTCGCTGAAGACGGAGCTTGCCGAACGCGGCTTCAAGAAGCTCGGCTTCTGGACCCGCGGTGTCGACACCAAGCTGTTTCATCCCGAAAATCCCGCGAGCCTCGATCTGCCGCGGCCGATCTTCATGACGGTCGGACGCGTCGCGGTCGAAAAGAATCTCGAAGCGTTTCTGTCGCTGGACCTGCCGGGCACCAAGGTCGTCGTCGGCAACGGGCCGCAGAAGGCCGAGCTGGAGCGGCGCTTCCCGCAGGCGAAGTTTCTTGGGGAAAAGACCGGTGCGGACCTGACGTCGCATGTCGCGGCGGCGGACGTGTTCGTCTTCCCGAGCCTCACCGATACGTTCGGCGTCGTGCAGCTGGAGGCGCTCGCCTGCGGCACGCCGGTGGCGGCGTTTCCGGTGACGGGGCCGCTCGACGTGATCGCCGATCGTCCGATCGGTGCGATCGACCGCGACCTGCGCAGCGCCTGTATGCGCGCGCTCACCATGTCGCGAGAGACCTGCCGGAATTTCGCACTGGAGCGTTCGTGGGAAAACAGCGCGCGGCAGTTTATCGGTAATCTGGCCGTCTTGCAGCCAAGTCGTGCGCTGCAAGGCCCCGCGCGCGTCGCGACGGCGCACGGCTGAAAACGACAACACATCAACGCAGGTTGGAGTCACCATGGCACAAATCATGAAGCTTGACGGTACGAGGGAGTTGGATTTCGACCGCGAGTCGGTCGAGCAGGCCTATGACCGTTGGGCGCCGATTTATGACCTCGTGTTCGGCGAGGTGTTCAGCAAGGGCCGCAGCGCCGCGATTGCCGCCACCAACAAGATCGGCGGCCGCGTGCTCGAAGTCGGCGTCGGCACCGGCATCTCGCTGCCGCTCTACGGGCAGAACGTCCGCATCTTCGGCACCGATATTTCCGAAGCGATGCTGCGCAAGGCCAAGCAGCGCGTCGCCGGCCAGCGGCTGAAGAATGTCGAGGGGCTCGCGGTGATGGATGCCGAGAAGCTCGAATTTCCCGACAATTCCTTCGACGTCGTGATGGCGCAATATGTCGTCACCGCGGTGCCGAATCCGGAGGTCGCCCTCGACGAGTTCGCGCGCGTGCTGCGCCCGGGCGGTGAGTTGATCATCCTGACCCGCGTCAGCGCCGATGACGGCATGCGCCGCGTCATCGAGCAGGCGCTGCAGCCGGTGGTGACCCGGCTCGGCTTCCGCACCGCCGAGTTCTCCTGGTCGCGCTACACGAAGTGGCTGGCCGGCGCGAAGGGCATGGAGCTCGCCGAGCGCCGCCTGATCCCGCCGCTCGGTCACTTCTCGCTGGTGCGTTTCCGCAAGCTCGGAATGGCCGCGAAGTAGCTGTTGCGCTGTGGCGGCGCTCGGATCAGCGTCGCCACAGTTTTCCATATGACATTTTGATGATGTCATATGACGTACATCGAATCCCTTTATGACTGGCACATCCAATTTAGGGGGAGAGAATGATCAAAGACTTCCTTGAGCAGCTTCGCATCCAGCGCTGGGACGACCATCGCTATTATCACCACAGCCGGATCAATCAGAGCCTGCACTTCGTCAGCGCGATCAGCTTCCTGGTCGGCTACGTGATGATGTTCTTCGATCCGCTGGTGTCGGCCCTGATCGGCTGGCTGGTCTCGATGACCTCGCGCCAGGCCGGCCACTTCTTCTTCGAGCCGCGCGGCTACGACCACATCAACCACGCCACCCACGAGCACAAGGAAGACATCAAGGTCGGCTACAATCTGCGCCGCAAGGTGGTGCTGATGACGATCTGGGCGCTGTCGCCGGTTGTCCTCTATGCCGATCCGACGCTGTTCGGCCTGTTCACGCCCTGGGCCACGCCGGCTGATTTCATGCGGCAGGTCGCCAAGATCTGGCTGGTGGTCGGAGCCGGCGGGCTGCTGTTCCGCACCGTGCACTTGTTCTTCATCCGCGACGTCGAGACCGGCCTGGTCTGGATGACCAAGATCCTCACCGACCCCTTCAACGACTTCATGCTCTATCGCAAGGCGCCGATAGCGCTGCTCCGTGGCGAGCTGATCGACCCCGGCCTCGACATCCTCGAGCACGGCCTGGAAGAGCAGCACGCCTGAGTGCGTTACTCTCGAGCATCGTCGACAAGTCGTCATGCCCGGGCTCGTCCCGGGCATCACGCTTTTGGTCGTGCCGTCATTCCGGGGCGATGCGCAAGCATCGAGCCGAACTCGGAATTCCAGGTGCGCAATTGCGACCAGGGTTCGCCTCTGCGAGGCGCCCCGGAATGACGGTGCGAGGGAACGCGATGCTCGGGCGAGCGAACGACGCCGTCCGTGGACGGCTGTGCCCGGCCATGACGGAAGAGCGCGACGATTTGCCGCTCAGCGCCCGAATCGGTGCGCGAACATTTCCTTCAGGATCTGGCGACGGATTGTCTTGTTGGTGAGGGAGCCGTCGTTCCACCACCAGCCGTCCTCTTTCATCTTGGCCGCCGCCGCGACGAAGCGCTTGGCGACCTCGGCGAAATCGGCGTCGCTGTAGTTCAGGCTGAAGATCAGGCGACCGGTGCCGACCCAGCTCAACGCCAGCCCTTCGGCACGCAGGTAATATTGCAGCATCCAGTTGTAGCGGGACGGCTCGGTGTAGGACACGGTCCAGATCGACGACATGTTGGCGACGCGGACCGGCAGATTGTCCTTGGACAGCATGTCGTTGAGCAGCGCCGGCGCGCCCGTTCCACAGCTCGTCGAGCCCGTTGTAGATCCCATTGAAGTTCGGGCTGGCGAGCCGGCTCAGGAACTCGTCCATCGCCGTCATCACGTAAGGATGCGAGTTGAAGGTGCCGCGGGCGAAGCAGATATCGGCCGGGCGGTCGTCGCGGAAGCGGCGCATCAGCTCCTTCTTGCCGCAGACCACGCCGATCGGCAGGCCGCCGCCGAGGCTCTTGCCGTACGTCACCATGTCGGCCTTGACGCCGAAATACTCCTGCGCGCCGCCGGCGGCGAGGCGGAAGCCGACGAACACCTCGTCGAAGATCAGCACAATGCCGCGTTCGGTGCAGACCTCGCGCAGCTTCTTCAGCCAGGCGCCATAGGCCTCGCGGTCGAAATGGCCGCCGCGGGAGCTGTCGACCAGGGAGGAATCCGACGGCGCGTTGCCGTTTGGATGCAGGCCCTGCAGGGGATTGACCAGCACGCAGGCGATGTCGCTGCGCGTCTTCAGGACATGCAGCGTCCGCTCCGACATCTCGGCGAGCGTGTAGGTCTCATGCGCGGGAATCGGATTGCCGATGCCGGGCTGCACGTCGCCCCACCAGCCGTGATAGGCACCGGCGAAGCGCACCAGATGGGTACGGCGTGTGTGGTAGCGGGCCAGCCGCACCGCCTGCATGACGGCTTCGGTGCCGGACATGTGGAACGAGACCTCGTCGAGCCCGGAAATCTCGCAGAGCCGCCGCACGTTCTCGGCGACGACCGGATGGTAGAAGCCGAGCACCGGCCCGAGCGCTTGCGCGCGCGTCTCGGCATTGCCGATGCACTCTTTATAGAAGTCGTTGCCGAAGATGTTGACGCCGTAGGAGCCGGTGAGGTCGTAGAACGCGTTGCCGTCGAGGTCGGTCAGCGTCACGCCCGACGAGGACTGCATGAAGCTGCCGGAGCCGAGATGCTCGCGCACCAGCCGGCTGTACTGGAACGGCACCCGGTAAGCCTGCGTGAATTGCAGGTCGGAAATCTGCGCGGCCGCCTCTTTCGTCGCCTTGCGGCTTTTGGCGAAGCGATGCTCGAAGGTGGCGCCGAGCCGGAAGAAGGCGTCCTGCCGCTGCGTCGCGACGTCAGCCGGCGCGCCATCGGACGCGAAGAAATCGTTGATGTCGAACTCGTAGTGCGGGATCAGCCGCGCCACCCGGCGCGACATCTTCGAGTGTCCGGTCAGGGACCGGTGCTTGGCCCGCGACAGCTCAAGGCGCGCCTTGACCCTGGGGGCCACCGCTGCGGTCAAGGCGACGGCGCCGGCCGCGAGAGACAGCATAGGAATCGATGTATCCATGTTTACCAGCGCTAACCACTCCTGCTGACAGATTCATGACAGTCAAAAGCCTCATCGCAGCCTTCACCCAGCAGGAAGACCTCAACTTCCTGCTCACCAACCGCATTCCGCGCGCCGCCCTGACCCGTTTCATGGGCTGGTTCAGCAAGATCGAAAACCCGCTGGTCCGGGACCTCTCGATCGGCTGCTGGCGGCTGTTCTCCGACCTCGATCTGTCGGAGGCCAGGAAGACCCATTTCAAGAGCCTGCACGACTGCTTCACGCGGGAGTTGCGTCCAGGGCTGCGGCCGGCCGATCCCGATCCTTCCATGATTGTCAGCCCGAGTGACGGCATCATCGGCGCCTACGGCACCATCCGCGACGGCGAGCTCTATCAGATCAAGGGTGCGCCCTATTCGCTGCTCGACCTCGTCGGCGATCCCGCCCTGGTCGAAACGCACCGCAACGGCCGCTTCATCACGCTGCGGCTGACGTCGAGCATGTACCACCGCTTCCACGCGCCGTATGACTGCCACATCGGAGAGGTCACGCTGATCCATGGCGATACCTGGAACGTCAACCCGATCGCACTGAAGCGGATCGAGCGGCTGTTCTGCAAGAACGAGCGCGCCGTGATCCGGACGCGCCTGACAAATGGCGAAGCCCTTACCATGGTGCCGGTGGCGGCCATCCTGGTTGCAAGCATCCGCCTGCACGCGCTCGATATGGTGCTGAACACGCAGACGCGCGGGCCGCAAGTATTCCCCTGCGACGTGAACGTGAAGAAGGGCGACGAGCTCGGATGGTTCGAGCACGGCTCCACCATCATCCTGCTCGCGCCCGCGCATTTCGAATTCAGCGACAATGTGTCGGAGGGGGCGCGAATTCGTGCCGGACGGCCGCTGTTCAGGAACTCTTCAGCCTGATCTCGATTTTGTCCTCGGGTCGATATATGTCATCGATTCGAATTCGACAAAGTGGAATGTGCGATGGCAAGAAGTCTCGGTTCTGGCGGCTGGCGGCATCGTGCTACGGCGTCAGCAGCCGCCGCTGATCGCCGTGGTCCGCCTGCGCAAGCGCGATGAGTGGGTGTTGCCGAAGGGCAAGCTCGACGATGGCGAGACGCCGCGCGCGGCCGCCAAGCGCGAGGTGCTGGAGGAGACCGGCCACAATGTGACGGTGCACGAATTCCTGGGCACGCTGGCCTACGACTTCGGCGGCCGCTCCAAGATCGTGCACTACTGGCGCATGGAAGCGGGCTCCGAGCAGGCCTATGACTTGATGCACGACGTGCGCGCGGTCGACTGGCTGCCGCTGGGTGCTGCGGTCGAGCGGCTGTCACGGCCCCATGAGCAGGCGTTCCTCGCCAATGTCGGTCCGCAGGCGCTGGCGTCCTTTGCTGCCCGCCGGCAGAAGGCCAAGGCGCCCGTGACGCGCAAGCGCCGCGGCCAGCCGGCGGTTGTGCCCGAAACCGCACCCGCGCTCCCGCTTCGCGAACTGCCGCGCGCGGAGCCTGCGCCCGAGCCGGAATTCATCGAACCTGTGCCGGAGGTCGCCATCGCCAAGCCGATGCCCGTTCCGGCGCAGCCGGACATGACGCTGGAGCCGTTCGCGATGGCCGAGACTCCGCCGATCGCCGAGGAGGCCGTGTCCGAGCAGCCGACTTCGCAGGCTGGGGTTGAGGTGGAGGCCGACGTCGTCGCGACGCCGGTCGAAACACAGTTCAGCGCGACGCCAGACGACAACAGCTACGACGACGCGTCCGTCACCTCGGATCGCCAGCGCAGGAGCCTTGCACAGAAGGTGAGGGACTGGCTCGGCCGCGCAGCGTGAGGCTGCCATCGGTGAGACCTTGGGCCCGAGCATAATGATCGGTCAACGTGCCGCCAATATCGGCGTCGGGTCAGATCACCCGCCAATCAGTTGGTCCGCCATTCGCTCGGCGCGACGCCCGACCAGCGCTGAAACGCATGTG
>CAWAXO010000033.1:0-12346 GCA_963786015.1 uncultured Alphaproteobacteria bacterium
GGTGGCGACGGTCGCGAACTTGATCGGCATGTCCTCGATCAGGATATTGCCGAGCGCGCCAAGCAGCGCGGCGGCCAGCTTGTCGCCGCCGATCAGGCCCGAGCCGTTGAGGCGGACGTCGAGATAGCCGATGATGTTGCGAAGCTGCAGGCTGCGCGCCCATTCCTCCAGCACGTCGAGATGCCCGGCCGCGAACGCGCCGCCGACAACGGCGCCGATCGAGGTGCCGACCACGACATTCGGAACGATGCCGTGGGCGATCAGGGTCCGCAAAACGCCGATATGGGCAAAACCGCGCGCGGCACCACCGCCGAGCGCAAGCCCGATCACGGGCCGCCGGATGCTACCCAGCCCTACCTTGTCACCGTCGTCCGGTTCGCCCTGGCCGCGTCGAAGCAACATCTCAAGCACGCAAACTCTCCCGGAGCCGTCTACCCGCTCATCCGAGAATAAACGGCTCCGAACCAACAACTTACGCATAATCTCGTGAACAGACTACGCTCGGCACGTGAACGCAGCCAGTGTGGAGGCAAAGCATGGTTTATGCCGCGAGCAAAAAGGAGTAGGCCGGATTCGTGACGGGAACGCGGCCTGTGGCGTGATTCGGCGCTTGAGTGCTCGTCGTTCCGCAGCGCTCGCAAAGCGCGAGCGAACCCGGAATCCCGAGGTTGTAGTACTCCAAACCCGCGGCGCGAGAGTGCTGGCTCGGCCGTTCCAGCCGCCCCGGAATGACGGGCAAAGGCAGGGTCAACAAGCTTCGAAAGGTCGGCAGGCTTGAATTTGCCGCGTTTTTGTTCAAAAGCAGCGCCATGAGAGCTGGGGAAGACGGCATCGTTGGATTCCGGCGTGGCGACCGGCTTTGGCCCGCGCTTGTGTGCATCTGCGCGCTTGAAATGGCGATGGGCGCTCCTGCCAGCGCCCAGATGTTCAGCGATCGCCCACCGCCGGTACCGCCCGCAACGGTGCCCGATCCCGGCGGGGGAGGCGTGGTTGGTCTTGCGCCGCCCTCCGGCCCTGCTTCGGTTCCGCCTCCCGCGGGCGGTGTGCCGCCGCAGCTCGGGCAGCCGACGATCACCACTCCATCCATGGTCGCCGTGCCGCCTATCGTTGCCCCATTACCGGCCGCACCGGCTCCGCCGCCGCAGGCGGTGCTCGCCTTGTCGGCCCGCTACGGCAAGGATCAACCGCTCATCAATGGCGGCCTAGTGTGGCGGGTATTTTCCGACAAGCCCGATGACACCGGCACCTTCAAGCTGGTCCGCGAGGAGCGCGGCCCGACGCCCAACATCGTGCTGCTCCCGGGAAACTACGTGGTGCACGTCTCGCTGGGTCTCGTCAGCGCGGTGCGGGCGGTGACGCTGAAGGCGGAAACCGACCGCGAGGCCTTCGTGCTGCCGGCGGGCGGCCTGCGCATCGAAGGCCGCGTCGGCGCGAGCAAGATTCCGCCGAACCAGATTTCGTTTGCGATCTACAAGGGCAGCCAGTTCGAAGGCGGTGACCGTGCCCCGTTGTTGCCGAGCGTCGCCGCCACCGATGTCGTGATGCTCCCGGAGGGCACTTACTACATCATCTCCAACTATGGCGATGCCAACTCCGTCGTACGCTCCGACATCCGCGTTCAGGCCGGCAAGCTGACGGACGTGACGGTGACCCATCGCGCCGCTGTCATCACGCTGAAGCTCGTGTCCGACAAGGGCGGCGAGGCCCTGGCGAATACGGCATGGTCGGTGATCACGCCGGGCGGCGACGTCATCAAGGAATCGATCGGCGCATTCCCGAAGGTCGTGCTGTCGGAGGGCGAGTACCGCGCCATCGCCAAGAACGAAGGCAAGGTCTATGAGCGGCCGTTCAACGTCGTCAACGGCGTCGATGGTGAGATCGAAGTGATCGCGCGATAGCTTGTGTGATCCTTGTGCCGGACTTGATCCGGCATCCATCATGCAAAAGAATCCAATCTACAACTTCGTCGTCATCGCGGAATTCGTGGTGCGGGCAAAGGCGCGGAAGCGCCGTGCACCGTCCATTTGCGCTCGTGGACAAAATGGTGGGCACGCTATCGCTTTGCCCACCTTACGGATTCCTTGCGAACGAACGCGCATTTCTGCCATGCGTAAACTGCCCGTCGTGCACATTTTCGCTTGCGTTGTCGGGCAAATCACAACGACACTTCCGCGCGTCTCGCTGCCACAAGAGGGGCGCTTCGCGATCGTCACGGACGTTGGAAGCGGGATGCGATGGACGCGGCGTGTTGTTTGACGAACAGCATGACGCGGACGGTGAAGTCGTGTGGTCCTGGCGCCCCAAGGCTGGCGCTACGTTTCGCGAGATGACGCGAGGCAACGGTGGCAACAAAGCCTGGTCACCGGGGAGATCACGTATAAGCCGTAACACCATTGCGCAGGGAAGGCCGGACGTTTTCGGCTGAGCCTGTGGTTCTGCCGCGTGCTTTTTTTCTGCACGCGGACCATGGGTGCCAGCCGGCGCCCGGTCTTCCCTGCGCCCTCTGCTTTGAAGAGGGCAGGATTGATGGAAAAACTCGGACGCATCGCGCCGCGAGAACGCGGACACTTGCTGGCGTCATTCCGGAGCGATGCGGAGCATCGAACCCGGAATCTCGAGATTCCGGGCTCACGCTTCGCGTGCCCCGGAATGACGGTGGAGAGAGTCATTTGAAATTTAAATCAGAACGTCGCCACGATCGTCATTGCGAGGAGCGAGAGCGACGAAGCAATCCATACTGTCGCTGCGGCAAAAGCCTGGATTGCTTCGCTTGCGCTCGCAATGACGGCGGGGGAGGCCACCGTGCGACACTGCGGCACCGAATCCTAAAACCGCGTCACGATCTCCGACAGCGCGGGTCGCGGGCGTTCTTCGTTTGGCTTGGCGATCTTGCCGATATGGATGAAGCCCGCGATCTTTTCGTCGGGCTTCAATCCAAGTCCGTCGAGCACGTCGCGGTCGAACGCGAACCAGCCGGTCAGCCAGCAGGCGCCATAGCCGAGCGCGGTGGCCGCGGTCACGATGTTCATCGCGCTCGCGCCCGCCGACAATTCCTGTTCGAATGGCGGCACCTTGGGATGTGGCTTGGTGAAGCTGACGACGGCAATGACGAGCGGCGCGTCGGTCAGGCGTTTGGTCTCGACCTCGATCTCGGCCGCACTCGCTTGCGGGTTTTTCTTCGCGAAGACCTTGGCGATGATCTCGCCGGCGCGCTCGCGCGCATCGCCTTCGAACACGATGAAGCGCCATGGCGCGAGCTTGCCATGATCGGGCACGCGCGCGCCGATGGTCAGAATGGTATTGAGCTCGGCCGGCGAAGGACCGGGCGCCGTCATCTCGCGCGGCTTTACCGAGCGGCGGAGTTTGAGAAGTTCAAGTGCGTCAGGCATGGAGGAACCGCAAGTTGGAGTTTCGAGCAGATATCTGTATCCGCGACGCGATGGCAAGACGGCAAAACCTATTGGCCTTCCAAACTGCCGCCCCGAAACCTGTTTGATCCTGCGCAAAGATCGGTGCATCGGGGGCGGATAGGCTGGCTTGCAGCCTTCCCTTCATGGAGGTGTCGTGATGCCGGAACGGAGAAAGTCGGACGCCGCCGAGCCTGCGACCGAGTTGATGGCCCGTGTCGATGCCTGGGCGCTTTCCAACGCCATGAATCGAGCAGACGCCATCCAACGCCTGATCGAATTGGGCCTGAAGTCGGAAACCTTGAGATCGGAAACAAAGGCACGGCGTTTGTCGCGTCAGGACGCTTTGGCGATCGAGCGTCGCGCCGCGCAGCAACTTGCCGGGATGATCGATCCCGAGACGCCGCAGGAGGAGCGGAACCGGCGGATTCACCGGCTCACCGATGGTCCGCCGGAATTCGTGAACCTGCGCATCGACCTGCCGGCACGCGGTGCCGGCTGATCGCTAGGCCGTCGTCCGTGCCCGCTTCACGTCCGACGGCGTCGCTTCGTCCACCAGTGCGGCGATCGCCTCGTCGGTCGGCATCACCTTCTGTCCGTCGCTGCCGAGGCGGCGGATGGAGACCGATTGCGTCTCGGCTTCCTTCTTGCCGACTGCAAGGATCGCGGGGATTTTCGCCAGCGAATGCTCGCGGACCTTGTAGTTGATCTTCTCGTTGCGCAGATCGATCTCGACGCGCAAGCCCGCACGCCGCGCGGCGGCCAGGACCTGCTTGGCGTATTCGTCCGCCTCCGAGGTGATGGTGGTGACGACGGCCTGGATCGGCGCCAGCCAGAGCGGGAAGTTGCCGGCATAGTGCTCGATCAGGATGCCGATGAAGCGCTCCATCGAGCCGCAGATGGCGCGATGCACCATCACCGGCGGCTTCTTGGAGCCGTCGGCGTCGATATAGAACGCGCCGAACCGTTCCGGCAGGTTGAAGTCGACCTGCGTGGTGCCGCATTGCCAGTCGCGGCCGATCGCGTCGCGCAGCACGTATTCGAACTTCGGCCCATAGAACGCGCCTTCGCCGGGATTGATCTCGGTCTTGATGTTGTTGTGGCTCGACTGGATCTCCCGCAGCACGGTGGCCATCACCCGCTCGGCATGATCCCACATCGCATCCGTCCCGACGCGCTTGTCCGGCCGGGTCGAGAGCTTCACCGTCATCTCGCCGTCGAAGCCGAAATCGGCATAGGTCGACAGGATCAGGTCGTTGATCTTCAGGCACTCGTCGGCGAGTTGCTCCTCGGTGCAGAAGATGTGCGCATCGTCCTGCGTGAAGCCGCGCACGCGCATCAGCCCGTGCATGGCGCCGGACGGCTCGTAGCGGTGCACGATGCCGAACTCGGCCAGCCGCAAGGGCAGGTCGCGGTAGCTCTTCAGGCCATGCTTGAAGATCTGCACGTGGCCCGGGCAGTTCATCGGCTTCAGCGCGAACCAGCGCTTGTCCTCGGCCTCGTCGCCGGCCGACTGCGCCGCGAACATGTTCTCGCGATACCAGCCCCAATGGCCGGAGGTTTCCCAAAGCGACTTGTCGAGGATCTGCGGCGCGTTGACCTCGCTGTAATCGTCGGCCAGACGCCTGCGCATATAAGCGATCAGCGCCTGGAAGATGGTCCAGCCCTTCGGGTGCCAGAACACCACGCCCGGACCTTCTTCCTGGAAGTGGAACAGGTCGAGCTCGCGGCCGAGCTTGCGGTGGTCGCGCTTCTCCGCTTCCTCGATCTGCTTGAGATAGGCGTCGAGCTGCTCCTGCTTGGCGAACGCCGTGCCGTAGATGCGGGTCAGCATCGGGTTGTTGCTGTCGCCGCGCCAATAGGCGCCGGCCACCTTCATCAGCCTGAAGGCGTTGCCGATCTTGCCCGTCGAGGTCATGTGCGGACCGCGGCAGAGATCGAACCAGTCGCCCTGGAAGTAGATCTTGATCGGCTCGTCGCCGGGAATGGCGTCGACCAGCTCGACCTTGAAGTTCTCGCCCTTGTCGCGGAACACCTGCTTGGTCTTCTCGCGGTCCCAGACTTCCTTGGTGAAGGGTTTGTCGCGGCCGATGATCTCGCGCATCTTCTTCTCGATCGCGGCGAAATCTTCCGGCGTGAACGGCTCGTTGCGGAAGAAGTCGTAATAGAAGCCGTTCTCGATCACCGGACCGATCGTGACCTGCGTGCCCGGCCACAGCGATTGCACGGCTTCCGCCAGCACATGCGCGCAGTCGTGCCGGATCAGTTCGAGCGCCTGCGGATCGTCGCGGGAGATCAGCTCGATCCTGGCATCGTCCGTGATCGGGTCGTTGAGATCGGCGAGGTTGCCGTCCAGCGCCATCGCAACCGTGCGCTTGGCGAGCGACGGCGAGATGCCCTTGGCGATCTCGAGGCCGGTGGTGTTCCTGGGAAATTCGCGCTTGGCCCCGTCGGGGAAGGTGAGAATGACCTTTTCAACCGGTTCGGCGGGCTTCAAATTGCTGAGGCTGTACTGGAATCCGGATTCGGATTTAGGCTGTTCGGACATACGTTTCTCCTTGAGCTCACTCCTGCGAACGAGCGCAGGTAAGCGGGAGCAACCGATATAGCAGGGGATTCGGGCGCTGCAACCGGGCAAGGAGCGGAAAACCAGGCGGGCAAGGAATTTACGACGATACCGTTGGCGGCCATCATATCGCCTGATACAACTTGGGGCTTAACGGTTGCCTCGGCGTGATCCGATCGTCTGTCGCGGCTGTTTTCTGGGGGCAATGGCGCGGCACGTGCGTTTTCTGGCGGTTGTTTTCCTGCTGTTCTGCGATCCGGTATTCGCGGCGACGTCATCGCCGCGCATTCCCGTGACGGCGGCTCCGATGGTGTTCTACGTCGTCAAGGGGACGGCGGAGGCTTGCGGCCGCGACTGTGACAGTTGGATCGCGGCCGAAGGTCAGATCGATGCCGGCGCGGCGGATCGCTTCCGCAAGTTTCTGCGCAGGCTCGGCGACCGCCATCTGCCGATCTACTTCTATTCACCCGGCGGCAATCTCGAGCAGGCGCTCGCGATGGGCGCGATGCTGCGCGAAAAATCCGCGGTGGCGCGCGTGGGGCGCTCGGTGGTGACGGAATGCGGCTTCGAGTCCCAGGACGGCGAGGCCTGCGTGAGCCTCAAGCAATCCGGGCGGGAACTCCACGGCGATCTCTGGACGCGCGGGGCGATGTGCAACTCCGCCTGTCCCTATCTCATCATCGGCGCGACCAACCGCGAAGTTGCGCCCGACGCGGCGCTCGCGGTTCACTCGCCGCGCGTGGTGGTGAGATTCAGGGGCGGGGTGCCGACACAGGAGATGCGTGCGGCGGCGGTGGCGCGCGGCCTCGAACGCGCCGATCGCCTGATATCGGCCTATCTGAAGAAAATGGGCGCTGATCCCGGATTGCTCACTCTCGCACGCACCGTCAAGTTCGAGGACATGCACGTCCTGACCCGCGAGGAGATCGCGCGCTTCGGCATCGACCGGCGCGAGCTTGCGGAAACGCCGTGGAAATTCGAGAACGGTGCCCGCAGCGTGGCGGGCAAGGTTGCGCTGCAGATCGACGGCGGCGACACGGTCTATCGCGCGTCGCAATGGCGGCTGTTCTGCTTCAACGCCGAGCAGTTCGAATTGGACTTCCAGCGCAAGGCGACGGCGGATGCGATCTCGGGCACGGTGTCGATGTCGACGTCGAGCGGGGAGGCAAAGCCGGTATTTTTCACGGCGGGCAAGTCGAAGCTGCCCGGCTACGACATCTGGGGGCTGCGAATGAACCGCGCTTCGGTTCAGTCGATGGCCGGTGTCGCGCAATTTGAATTTGCAGAGCTCTCGAAAGCACCGGATGGACGACCCCTTGCGCATGCCGCGAAATTCTCGAACGAGGGGCTCTCGGCCGCGCTCGACAGCCTGGTTGCGACATGTCCGCCTCCGCCGAGATCGTCGCCGGCGCCGACATCAGCAGTCACGCCGGTCGCCGTGCGCGACAGCGCCGCGAAATAGCCGCTGCGTGCTTCGCGAGGATTGATTCATGCCTCGCATGAAAATGTTTCATGCAATTGCATTGAATGATCTGCTATGAGAGCGGCGTGACTCGCCGCTTCGCTCCCACCGCCCTCATGCTTGGCAATTTCGTCACCGGCTGCTCGGTCATGGCGCCGGCCGGAATGCTGAGCGAATTGTCGGCCGGACTGGATGTCTCGATCCGCACCGCCGGCCTCCTGATCACCTTCGGCGCGGTCGTGCTGTGCATCGGCTCGCCGGTCACGGCATGGCTCACCGGCCGGATCGAGCGCCGCAGGCTGCTCGTCGCGACGCTCGCCGTGATGGCGGTGTGCAATCTCGCCTCTGCGTTCGCGCCCAATTATCCGAGCCTGATGATCATCCGACTGATCATGCTGGCGGTCGGCGTGCTCTATACGCCGCAGGCGGCCGGCACCGCCGCGATGATCGTACCGGCCGAGACGCGCGGCAGCACGATCGCCTATGTCTTCGTCGGCTGGTCGCTGGCCGCGGCGGCCGGTCTGCCGATGATCACCTTCGTCGCCAGCCGCTATGGCTGGCAGGCGGCCTATCTGGCCGTCGGCGCGGCCGGCTGCCTGAGTGTGCTGCTGCTGGCCTGGCGGCTGCCCGGCGGATTGAAGGGCGCGCCGGTCGACCTGAAGACCTGGGTCGCGTTGGGCCGCAATCCGATGGTCCTCATGTTGCTGCTGATCACGACATTGCAGATGTGCGGCCAGTTCGTCGTGTTCACCTTCATGGGTCCGCTCTTGAAGCGGCTGACCGATGCCGGCCCGGATTCCATCGGGCTGATCTTCGCGCTATTCGGCATATGCGGCTTGATCGGCGTCGTGATCGCAACCCGCATTGTCGATAGTTGGGGCGCGTACAGGTCCTCGCTGCTGTTTACGGCGCTGGTGCTGGCCGGCGTCAGCGCCTGGGCGCTGAGCGCGGGCGTCTACGCCTTGATGGCCGGATCGGTCGCGGTCTGGGGACTTGGCTTTGCCTCGACCAATTCGATGCAGCAGGTCCGACTGGTGGCGGTTGCGCCGCCCTTGGCGCCGGCATCGGTCTCGCTCAACACGTCCGTGCTTTACGTCGGGCAGGCGATTGGCTCGGCGATCGGCGGGCTGCTCTATGCCCGCGAGTCCCTGTACGGCATGGGCTATGCCTCGATGGTCTTCCTGGTCTTGGCGCTGACCGTCGTGCTGCTCACCCGGCCCGGGTCGACATCCCCAGCAGCGTAGGTCATGGGACTAAACGGGGGCTGGAAAATCTGTTGAGACGGCGATAAAGCCGATCCGGGCACCACTGGGAAAGGTGGCTAGCGGGCCATGCTCCGCCCGACGAAAGGGAAGCAAATTGCCATGAGAACATTGTTGGCGTTTATCGCAGTTCTGTATTCAGCCGCCGCCTTCGCGCAAAGCGGCCCGCCGCCGATGGTCGGAGACAAGCCGCTGGTGCAGGTCAAGTCTCGGGGCAACCCCGCTGCGGCGAAGCCGCAGTCGACGGCGGTGAGATTGCAGGCCTGCCTCGACATCGATGACGGCACCAAGGAGCGCCTCAATTGCTACGACACGGTGCTGCCGCCGGCGCCGAAGCCGAAGGCCGTTCCTGCGAAGGCCGTCACCGATTGCAAGTTTACCAAAGAAGAAGACGAGCGCTTGGCCTGCTACAACGGCTTTGTCGAGAGCATGCCGAAATTGCCGAAGAGCTGAACCATAGTCGCGTCAGTCGCAGATACGCGTCAGCGTCGCCTTGAAGGCGACGCCGGGCAGCTGCAGCGCCGAGCCTTCGAAATCGAGCATGCCGTCATTGTCCTTGCCCGTCAGGGTCAGCGTGATCATGTCGGTGCCGAAAAGGGGCTTGAATGCGGGATCGGCATTGTGGCGCTCAGTGGAAACCTTGACGAGGATTCCATCGGCGTCGCCGCTGTAGGTCCCGATGAATGCGAAGGCCGAGTTGCCGCCTCGCAGCTTGCCGCTGCTCGTCGCATAAACCACGCCGGAACCGGTCCCATGGACCGTGTGAAATTCTACCTTGTAGAGGCCTTCCTGCAAATCCTGTCCCCGCTGGTTGCATCTCTGCTCGCGATGCACCTTAGGGCCCGTCTGGCGCATGAACAACCCTGCGCGGCCGCGATGCTGCAATGCTTGACGTCACATCTGTGCGGCATCGAAGAGCAGCACGGCTGACGTGTCGTCAATGTGACGATTGCGTAAAAATGGATCTATCGGCTCGTCGACGACGATGCGCCGGCGGCAACCCTCATCGAAGGCGCTGCCATCTTGACCAGCACTTCCTCGATCGGGTTCTTTGTCCAGGCGCGGGTGACGTAGTCGCGATGCGTGATGCCGTCGGGCGTCTCGACGAACACGACGCTGCCCGGCCGCAGCGGCCTGTCCATATCCTCGGACACCGCGATGCCCTTGTCGCGCAGCACACGCATCAGATCGCGGTCATGCCGCGCGGTGTAGTGCGTGTAGGAGCTGACGAAGAAGCCGGAGCGGTGATTTTCGATCCATGATGCGAACTTGTCGAGCTCGCCATAGACTGCATCGAGCAGGATGACGCCGCGCACGCGATCGCTGACGCCTCCGACGTCGAGGCTCCAGGCGGTCGGCAGGAAGCCGCCGCTATAGCCGACGAGGACGATCGGCATGTTCGCGAACGCCGTCGCCGCCGTGGGATCGCCATACAGCCGGGCGAGGTTGTCCGCGAACTCGGCGATGAAACGCTTGAAACCGCCCGGTTGCCAGAATTTGCCGGCGCTGGAATCCGCGGCGTCGACCGCCATCTGCGGCGCTAGCAGCACGGCGTTGACGCCGGAATCGGAGATCTGCTGCGGCACCAGTTGCCGGTCGCGCACGTCGCGTTCCAGCGTCGCGCCATTGCCGTGGAAGAATACGACGATTACGCCCGGCCGCTGCAGGTCGAAACTCGAAGGCATATGCACCAGCACGCGGCTGTCATTGTAGGTCTCGTCCTGCCAGTAGACCCGGCCCGAATAGCTACGATGCCCGCGGCGGTCACCCTTAGTGATGTTGAGGAAGGGCGAGTCGGAGGCCGGATTGTTGCCGTAGTAGGGGAAGGCCGAGGACTTCATGCTGACAAGCGTGGTCAGCTCATCGC
The DNA here is from genome assembly GCA_963786015.1 of uncultured Alphaproteobacteria bacterium. Lineage (GTDB taxonomy): Bacteria > Pseudomonadota > Alphaproteobacteria > Rhizobiales > Xanthobacteraceae > Bradyrhizobium. Next base: position 10,565 of record CAWAXO010000033.1, read on the forward strand.
GGCTCGGCGGCTTATAGGGCGTTTGCGGCTCGAGCGACGCCACCTTGTAGGACGCCGGCTTGCCCTGCGGCGTGCGCCCGAGGGCGAAGTCCTGCGCCGGCCGTTGCTCGAAACCTTCCTTGGCGGTCGGAAAACGGTCCCTGAACGATGGGGGCGGAAAGCGATCCTCGAACGTGTCTTCGGGGGGCGAAACCTGAGCGTTTGCGGCGTTGGCTGCCAATGCGCCGGCATTCGGCGCCTTGCCGCATTGGGCCAGACTCAAGGACAGAGGAATCAGAACGGACGCGATCGCGGCGAGGCGCCATCGGGACGCAACGATACGACGGCCCACAGCGCGGCAGGGGATCGCTCCACCGGACGGCAACAGGCTCGCAAACTCACACGTAGGGAATTTCGGATCAGCTCCGATCATCCACCCCTTGTTCCCCAAGTCGACACGCGTGACGCGCGTATCTCAGCACGTTCGCGTCAAAGTAAGGTTAAGGTCCGGCCAACTCCCCACACCCGGAAGCCTCAGTAAGACCACGAAATCGTGTCCTGATTGTGAGACCGTGCGTCCGTGTTCGGCAATGTCGACGCACAGACACACCGGTGGATAGTGAGAATTGGGTAATAAGATACCTTAGCAGGATCATCCGATAGAGTCGTTGTGAGCCGCGGATGAAGCAAGGGGAGGCGTCAGCCTGCACCTGCCGATGTCGAAACCGGGCACTGGAATGAGCACCGAGATGGCTGCATCGGACACGGCGCGCACCGGATGGGCGGGCCAGGTCGGTAGCGGGCCGACGATTTCCGTGCTGGTCGCGGCCGCGATCGTGGTGGCCGACATGGTCGGTGTCGGCGTCTTCACCAGCCTCGGCTTTCAGGTCAAGGACATCCCCTCCGGCTTTTCGATCCTGGCGTTGTGGACCGTCGGTGGCCTCGTGGCGCTGTGCGGGGTGTTCGCCTACAGCGAGCTCGGCGCGATGTTCCCGCGTTCGAGCGGCGAGTATAATTTCCTCAGCCGGGCCTATCATCCCGCATTCGGATTTCTTGCCGGCTGGGTCTCGGCGACTGTCGGCTTCTCAGCACCGGTGGCGCTGGCCGCGATGGCTTTCGGTGAATACGGCAAGGCGATCGATCCCGATTTGCCGCCGATTGTGCTGGCCATCGGCGTCGTCTGGTTGGTATCGCTCATCCAGCTTTGCGGCATTCAGCATTCCTCCACCTTTCAATTGGTCTCGACCGCGCTGAAGCTGGTGCTGATCGCGGCCTTCCTGATTGCCGGATGTCTGATCGGTGCGCCGCAGCCGGTATCCTTTGCGCCGTCAGCATCGGATTTCGCCCACATCACGAGCGCACCATTCGCGATCGGGCTCGTGTTTGTGATGTATTCATTTTCAGGCTGGAACGCGGCGACCTATATCATCGGCGAACTGCGCATGCCGCAGCGAAACCTGCCGCGGGCGCTGTTGTCGGGGACGCTGATCGTGCTTCTGCTGTATGTAGCGTTGAACGCGGTGTTCCTGCGCACGGCGCCGATCGACAAGCTCGCCGGGCAGATCGACGTGGCCAGCATCGCCGGTCGCTACATCTTCGGCGATACTGGCGGGCGCATCGTCGCGGCGATGATCTGCATCGGCCTGGTGTCGTCGATCTCGGCGATGATGTGGATCGGTCCGCGCGTCATGATGACGATGGGGGAAGACATTCCGGCGATCCGGCTGTTCGCGCGCAAATCCGGCAATGGCGCGCCGGCCTATGCCATCCTTTTCCAGCTCGCGGTCGCAACGTTGATGCTGT
>CAWAXO010000034.1:0-25180 GCA_963786015.1 uncultured Alphaproteobacteria bacterium
TCGCGGTGGTCGGCGCCGTGGTCTGGGCCGGCGCGCATCTGCCGGCGATCCAGTCGGCTCTCGAAATTCCCAAGCGGCCGCCGACCATCGAGCAATCGTCGGCATCGACGGCAGCGTGCTGGCGCAGCGCGGTGAAATGGCCGGAGCCAATGTGTCTCTGAAAGACCTGCCGCCCTATGTGCCGAAAGCCTTCATCGCCATCGAGGACCGCCGCTTCTACTCGCACTACGGCGTCGATCCCGTCGGCATCCTGCGCGCCGCGGTCGCGAACGTACTGCATCGCGGCGTCTCGCAGGGCGGCTCGACGCTGACGCAGCAGCTGCCAAGAACCTGTTCCTGACCCAGGAACGCACGATCCAGCGCAAGCTGCAGGAGGCGAAGCTCGCGCTGTGGCTGGAGCGCAAGCACTCCAAGGACCAGATCCTGGAGCTTTATCTCAACCGCGTCTATTTCGGTTCCGGCGCCTATGGCGTCGAAGCCGCCGCCCAGCGCTATTTCGGCAAGTCAGCGCGCAATGTCACGCTGGCGGAAGCCGCGATGCTGGCGGGCCTTGTCAAGTCGCCCTCGCGCCTTGCGCCAAACCGCAATCCCGACGGCGCCGAAAAGCGCGCGCAGACCGTGCTGGCGGCAATGGCGGACGCGGAATTCATCACCGACGCCCAGGCGCAGGCTTCGATCAGCCGTCCCGCGATCTCGGTAAAGCCGGCCGGCGCCGGCACCCTCAATTACGTCGCCGACTGGATCGGCGAAGTGCTGGACGATCTCGTCGGTCAGTCGAGCAGAGCATCGTGGTCGAAACCACCATCGATCCGAAGCTGCAAAGCGTGGCGGAAGCCGCCGTGATCGACGAGCTCGCCGCCAAAGAGCGTCAAGTTCGACGTCAGCGCAGGGCGCGCTGGTGGCGATGACGCCCGGACGGCGCTGTGCGCGCCATGGTCGGCGGCCGCAACTATGGAGAGAGCCAGTATAACCGGGCGGACCGCCAAGCGCCAGCCGGGCTCGGCCTTCAAGGCGTTCGTCTATCTCACCGCAATCGAGCACGGCCTGACGCCGGACACGCTGCGCCAGGACGCGCCGCTCGACCTGAAAGGCTGGAAGCCCGACAATTACAGCCGCGAATATTCGGCCCGGTCACGCTGACCCAGGCGCTGTCGATGTCGCTCAACACGGTTGCGGTCCGCGTAGGCCTCGAGGTCGGGCCGAAGAACGTGGTGCGGACCGCGCATCGGCTCGGCATCTCCTCCAGGCTCGACGCCAACCCCTCCATTGCGCTCGGCACGTCCGAAGTGTCGATGATCGAGCTGGTCGGCGCCTACGCGCCTTTCGCCAATGGCGGCTCGCGATCTCGCCGCACGTGGTGACGCAGGATCAAGACGCTCGACGGCAAGCTGCTCTATGCCCGCCAGCCCGATCAACCCGGTCAGGTGATCGAGCCGCGCAATGTCGCGATGATGAACGTGATGATGCAGGAGACGCTGGTCTCGGGCACCGCGCGCAAGGCCGAGATTCCCGGCTGGTGGCCGCCGGCAAGACCGGCACCAGCCAGGATTTCCGCGACGCCTGGTTCGTCGGCTACACCGCCAATCTGGTCACCGGCGTCTGGCTCGGCAATGACGACAATTCGCCGACGAAGAAGGCGACCGGCGGTGGACTGCCGGTGGAGGTCTGGACCCGCTTCATGCGCATCGGCGCATCAGGGCGTGCCGCCTGCGCCATTGCCGCCGACCATGCAGGCGGTCGCAACCAACACGCTCACGCAGATCGCCTCGCAAATCACCGCGCCGACCCCAGCGGCGCCGCAGACCACGACAGGCGCCGCGCGCACCTCGCCCGGCCGCGGTTCGACGCGTCCCGAGCCGGCCGCAGGGCTCGATGGCTGGCTGATGGATCGGCTGTTCGGAGGGCGTTAACTGAGCGAGTAGCACGACGGGCCGCGCCTCCCTCTCACTCGTCGTACCCCGCGCAGGCGGGGTACCCAGTACGCCGCAGCCGATCGATCTGGACTTCACGGTCTCTGGAATACTGGGTCACCCGCATGCGCGGGTGACGACAGTCTTGATGCCGCTGACGGCGGACACGGCTAACGACGTCGCTCAATCCTCAATGCCGTAACGATGCAGATCGTTGCCGTAGGTATCGAGCCACTTCTTGGCGCGTTCTACCGAGGGACAGATCTTCGCGACCACCCGCCAGAAGCGCTGCGAATGGTTCATCTCGACGAGATGCGCCACTTCATGGGCGGCGAGATAGTCGAGCACGTAGGGCGGCGCGAGGATCAGCCGCCAGGAGAACGACAACGAGCCCGCCGAGGTGCACGAGCCCCAGCGGCTCGACTGATCACGGATCGAAATCCGCCGCACCCGGACTCCGAGCGCCTGCGCATATTCGACCGCCGCCTTGTGCAGGTCGCGGCGCGCCTCGCGCTTGAGAAAATCGTGGACACGGCGGTCCACATGCTCGTAACCGCCTGCGACGCACAGTATTTTATCGCCGCTGTCGCGCGTCTCCGTCCACACCGTGCCGCGCTCGCCCGAGCGATGCACGATCCGGTGCGGAACACCGCGCAACGGAACCACCGTGCCCGGCTGGAATGGTGCAGCTTTCGGCAAACGTCCGAGACGCGCTGCGATCCAGCCGCCGTGAAGCTGCGCGAACTCGCGCGCCTCGACGATCAAGCCGCGTGGCGGCATGGTCAGGATCGCCTCGCGATCCGTCGGATGGATGCGTAAGGTGTAACGGCGCGCACGCCGGTGTCTTCGCAGTCGAACCGCGAAAACTTGCGAGCCATGCTTGACCAAAAGAGTTCGAGGGTTCGGCGGGGCGCCGATACAGGAGCGCGCGGGTAGCCATGTCTGTCATTCCGGGGGGTAGCAGTTCGCCCGGATTCTGCCATATCCGCCGCCAGGTAAAGCGCTCGGCGCAAAAACAAATCATTTGCCCAATATACAGGGGCAAATCGTTTCCATGGACCCTACAGGATGGGCCTCGATCGGAAAATTTACAGCCTAAAATTACCGTTCCGGCCTCTTCAAGGCCAGAATTAAAATTCACGACTTCGGGAACCGGAATCATCGCCTTCCGGGCCGGTTCCGCCGGGTTCAAACCCCGCAAGAACGTCAGCTGTGAAGCTAACATCGCGAAATCGCAGGCGAAACGCGCAATCTGGCGCGCTATTCCGCCGCCGCGGCCAGCGACGTCTTCGGATTCGCCGCCGACATCATGAAGTCGTGAGATGCGCGGCACGATTTCCGACGGAATCGGGAACCGTTGAACACGCCGTAGTGCCCGACACCTTTCTGCACGTAGTGCACGCGACGATGCGCCGGGATCGAGCGTGCACGAATTCGTGCGTCGCCTCGGTCTGGCCGAGACCGGAAATGTCGTCGTTCTCGCCTTCGACCGTCATCAGCGCCACGCGCGTGATCTTCGACGGCTCGACCGGCTTGCCGCGATGGGTCATCTCGCCCTTCGGCAGCGCGTGCTTGCACGAACACGGTCTCGACCGTCTGCAGATAATACTCCGCGGTGAGGTCCATCACCGCGAGATATTCGTCGTAGAAGTCGCGGTGCTTGTCGACGAGGTCGCCGTCGCCCTTCACCAGATTGCTGAACAGCTGCTTGTGCGCGTCGATGTGGCGGTCGAGGTTCATGGTGATGAAGCCCGTTGAGCTGCAGGAAGCCCGGATAGACGTCGCGCATGACGCCGGGATGCGGGAACGGCACCTTGGTGATGACGTGGTTGCGGAACCAGTCGATGCCGCGCTCGGCGGCGAGATCGTTGACCGCGGTCGGATTGCGGCGGGTGTCGATCGGGCCGCCCATCAAGGTCATCGACAGCGGCACGAAGGGATCGCGGCTGGCTTCCATGATGGACACCGCGGCCACCACCGGCACCGACGGCTGGCACACCGCGACTGATATGCATGTTGCCGCCGAGCGCGTGCAGCATCTCGATGACGTAATCGATGTAGTCGTCGAGATCGAAGCGGCCTTCGGCGAGCGGCACCATGCGCGCGTCCGCCCAGTCGGTGATGTAGACTTCATGCGTCGGCAGGAAGGCTTCCACCGTGCCGCGCAACAGCGTCGCGTAGTGGCCGGACATCGGCGCCACGATCAGCACGCGCGGCTGCGGGATGCGCAACGGACGCGTCAGCTTGCGCTCGAAGTGAGCAGACGGCAGAACGGCTTCTCCCAGACGCTCTGGACCTCGACCGGCGTGCGGATGCCGTTGACCTCGGTGTCGTGGATGCCCCATTCCGGCTTGCCGTAGCGGCGCGTGGTGCGCTCGAACAATTCGCAGGCCGCGGCGACGGATTTGCCGAATTCGGTGTGCGACCACGGGTTCAGCGGATTCTGAAACAGGATCTTGGTCGCATCCGTCACGGCGCGCGCCGGATTGAGCGACGGCCTGCGCCATCTCGTACATCCAGTACATCGGCGTCGTCAGCGCCGGACTGCCTGTCGGCGACCAGCGGCGGTGCACCGCCAAACTCACCAATCGGCATTGATCCTCAGACCCCTGCTTTTGCGCCGCAGCATACTGTCGAAAGCGTAATATTGCGTCAATCGCCATGTATGGACGCCCACAGGGGAAAAGCCCGTAGAATGCGCGGGAATCCACGTGACTTATTCGCCACCCCCAAGCAGCGAGCCGTGGCGTCTTGGCGCTGCGCAAAAGGGCAAGGAATGCCGCAAACGACGCCACCAGCAGGACAGCGTTGAGCGACGAGCGCCGTCAGCCATCAGGTCGGCCCGGAAAATGCCGTCGATCAGCAGCGTGCGCATGCCTTCGAACACATAGGTCGGCGGCAGCGCCCAGGAGACATGCTGCAGCCAGTGCGGCAGCACGCGGACCGGATAATAGACGCAGGCGAGCGGCATCAGCGCGAACATCAGCGTCCAGACGATGCCCTCGGCGCCCATGCCGTTGCGCAGCACCAGGCCCGAGACGAAGATGCCGACCGCCCAGCTCGTGAAGATCAGATTGCAGAAGAATGCGATCAGCGGCAGGCCGAGGTTGAAGATGTTGAAGTGGAACAGCACGATCGCCAGCACGCACCATCGGGATCACGCCGATCGGCGAGGCGAATGATGCTCATCACCATCAGCGCGATCAGGAACTCGATCGGCTTCAGCGGGACTCATCATCAGGTTGCCGAGGTTGCGCGCCCACATCTCCTCGAGGAACGAGATCGAGAAGCCGAGCTGGCCGCGGAACAGGATGTCCCACAGGATGACGGCGCCGATCAGCGTGCCGCCGGCGCGCGCGAAGAAATTGGCGTTCTGCGCGACGTAGCTCTGCAGGAAGCCCCAGGTGATGACCTGCAGCATCGGCCAGTACGCGAGTTCGAGCGAACCGCGGCCAGGACGAGAGCAGCAGGTACCAGTAGCGCAGGATCATCGCGCCGATCCGATAGGCCGAGAGTCCGCGATGCAGGGTGGCGTTCGCTCATGATGCCGTCTCCCGCGCTCCGCTTGCCTTGTCGCCTTCCTTCGGCTCCGCTCCGTTGGCCGCGCCGCGCGCGACGTCGAGGAACACCTGCTCCAGCGTGGTCGCGGCTGTAGCGCGCCATGATGGCTTCCGGGCTGTCGTCCTCCTCGATCCGCCCACGCTTCAGGATGATGACGCGGTCGCACAGACGCTCGACCTCGAGCATGTTGTGCGAGGCGAGCAGAATGGTCGCCTCATGCGTCTTGCGATAGGTCTCGAGATGCTCGCGCACCCAATCGGCGGTATCAGGATCGAGCGAGGCGGTCGGCTCGTCCAGCAGCAGCAATTCGGGCTGATTGATCAGCGCTTTCGCCAGCGCGACGCGCGTCTTCTGCCCGGCCGAGAGCTTGCCGTTGGGCGCGGTCGAGGAACTCGGTGAGGTCGAGATCGTCGGCGAGTGCGGCGATGCGCGCCTCAAGATGCTCCGACCGCGTAGAGGCTTGCCGAAACGGTGAGGTTCTGCCGCACGGTGAGCCGCATCGGCATGTCGACATAGGGGCTTTCGAAATTCATCCGCCCGAGCACCTTGGCGCTTTCCGCGGCATCGGATGGCCGAGCACCTGGACGGTGCCGGAGGTCGGCAGCACCAGACCCCATGATCATCGCGATCGTGGTGGTCTTGCCGGCGCCGTTGCCGCCGAGCAGGCCGGTGATGCTGCCGCGCGCGATGCGAAACGAGACGTCGTCGACGGCGCGGATCGTCTTGTAGAGCTTCACCAGGCGCAAACCTCGATCGCCGCCGCTCCGGATGGATCGGCGGTGGCCAGACAGTCACCACTGCGTCATTCTGTGCCAATGGTACCACGCGGTTTGGTGTCTTGGGCCGTTCATTCACCCATCGCGGGCGGAAGTGCAACCTGTGGCGGCCATTGCAGCGCCGATTTGTGATCGGGGCTGGACACCGTTAAAGTCGTGCCATGACCGAGATCGCCGCCTCCGATTTCCGCCATCCGCGGCGACATGTCCGTCTGGACACGATTTTGCGGCTGCGCTGGCTCGCAGCGCTCGGCCAGCTCGCTGCGATCTTCATCGTCGAACAGGGGCTCGAATTCGAGCTGCCGATCGTGCCCTGCCTGGTCATCGTCGGCCTGTCGGCACTGCTCAATCTCGTGCTGCAGATCGCCTTCAACCCGATGCAGCGGCTCGAGCCCATCTACGCCACTGCCCTGCTCGCGCTCAACATCGTCGAACTGGCGGGACTGCTGTATTTGACCGGCGGACTGCAGAACCCGTTCTCCTTCCTGTTTCTCGCGCCGGTCCTGATTTCGGCGACGGCCCTGCCCGTCCGGATGACGATCGCGCTCGGCGTGCTCGCGGTCGCCTGCGCATCGGTGCTCGTCTTCGTCTTTATGCCGCTGCCGTGGGATGGCGATGAGCCGCTGACGCTGCCGCCGATTTATCTGCTTGGCGTCTGGCTCTCGATCGTGCTGGCGATCGGCGTGACAAGTCTCTACTCGTTCCAGGTCACCGAGGAAGCCCGCCAGCTGTCGGACGCGCTGGCCGCCACCGAACTGGTGCTGGCGCGCGAACAGCACCTGACCCAGCTCGACGGCCTTGCGGCCGCCGCAGCGCACGAATTGGGCACGCCGCTCTCGACCATCGTGCTGGTGTCACGCGAACTCGAGCGCACGCTGCAGGACAACACGCTGGTTGCCTCCGACGTCAAGACCTTGCGCGAGCAGGCGCAGCGCTGCCGCGACATTCTCTCCAAGATCACCCAGCTCTCCGCCACCGGCGCCCCGTTCGACAGCATGAAGCTGTCGACCCTGATCGAGGAGACGGTGGCGCCGCATCGCGATTTCGGGGTCGCGATCAAGGTACGGATTGCAGTGTCGGGTGCCAGGGAGCCCGTCGGCGCACGCAATCCGGCAATCCTCTATGGCGTCGGGAACATCCTGGAGAATGCCGTCGATTTCGCGCGCGCGACGGTGGAGGTGAATGCGTGGTGGAACAACGACACCGTCGAGATCGTCATCTCGGACGACGGGCCGGGCTTTGCGCCGGAGATCATCAGGCGGATCGGCGAGCCCTATTTGTCGCGCCGGCGCAGTGCCGATGATGCCCAGAGCGAGCATAACGGCGGCGGCGGGCTTGGGCTTGGCGTGTTCATCGCCCGTACGCTGCTCGAACGCACCGGCGCAAAGGTTACGTTTACCAATCGGGCATTCCCCGACCATGGCGCGGTGGTCGCCATCGCCTGGCCGCGCAGCCGTTTCGAGGCGGCCGAAAGCGCGGAAATACCAGCGATTTCAGGCTTAGCGCGGCGTTCGGCCGCACCTTGCAGGGTCAGCCTTTTTGCGGGCTTGGCAGCGCTGGATCGGCTAGCCATATATTCTGAAGCATATCAACAGGGATAACCCATCTTGGCCGCCACCGCCGAACTCGCCGACTACACCGATCGCTCGCTTCTGATCGTCGAAGACGATAAGCCGTTTCTCGAACGGTTGGCGCGCGCGATGGAAACACGCGGATTCAATGTGACGTCCTGCGATACCGTGTCCGACGGTCTGGCCCAGATCGGCAAGGCCGCGCCAGCCTTCGCTGTCGTCGACCTCAGGCTCGGCGACGGCAACGGCCTCGACGTGGTTTCCGCATTGAAGCGCAAACGCCCCGAGGCGCGCGCGATCGTACTGACGGGCTATGGCAATATCGCAACTGCCGTGACCGCGGTGAAGATGGGCGCGGTCGACTATCTCGCAAAGCCTGCGGATGCCGACGACGTGATCGCAGCTCTGCTCGCCACCGGCACGGAAAAATCCGAGCTGCCGCAAAATCCGATGTCGGCGGACCGCGTCCGCTGGGAGCACATCCAGCGCATCTACGAGATGTGCAACCGCAACGTCTCGGAAACGGCACGCCGCCTCAACATGCATCGCCGCACACTGCAGCGCATTCTCGCCAAGCGCGCACCGAAATAGGCGCCGCTCTCGACTTAAGGCACTTTTCGGCCGCGCCCAGCGCGCCATATCATGGCGACGATGGACAGCGCGATCCTCAGCAGGATGATGACCGCCGTGACCTGCAGCCAGAAGCTGCCGCCGAGTTCGCGCAGCACGATCTCGACGCGGTCCCCCAAGGGATAGGGGAGCGCATCGCCGATCGCCTCGATGCCGCCCGTCGACGCGCGCAATCCCCATTTGATCCAGTCGGGCCGATAGTAGAACGCGAAGGCGATCAGCAGCCATGCGACGATCGCCGTCGTGATGCGAAACGTGTGGACCTTGGCATGCCGCTTCAGGGCGGAGTAATCGCGTGCCATCAGAACTCCGCGTGTCCCTGCGGATCGATCAGACGGCTGATGCGCTGGGCCGCCGCGATGCCAAAGCGCACCGTCATCAGTTTGCGCGTCGGCGCCGACAGGCGATGCTCCGGCGCCTCGCAATGCAGATAGGCGCCATAGGCATCAGCCACGATCAGGCCGGTATCCTTCGGAAAGATCTCGCAGGGCATGTCCTGCGTGAAGGCAAAGAACAGCCGGTCGCAATGCGCGCGATAATCCTCCCATTTGTGGTCGGCGCGCAGATCCTCCACCGACGACTTGATCTCGACGATCCAGATCTCGCCGCGCTCGTTCAGCGCGACAAGATCGGCGCGTCGGCCCGACGGCAGCGGCAATTCGCTGACGCAGGCAAAGCCAAGCGAGCGCAGCAGCCGCGCGGTGCCGCGTGCGATGGCAAGCGCAGTCTCCGACTGGCGGCGATCCGGCGGCGGCACGAGGCTGATGTGGCGGGCGGGCGATTCCATTGGCGCGATCCTAGCTGATCTTGCCCCGTCTGCGAACCATCCGTTACCGGCATCGGGCATCGATACGCGGGGAACTCAAGACCCCCTCGCCGCTTATCAGTGCGCCGCTGAAAAACGGAGGCGGACGAGGGCTGCCTCTGATGATCGACGATCTCTGGTACAAGAACGGCGTTTTCTATTGCCTTTCCGTCGGCACCTATATGGATGCCAACGGCGACGGCATCGGTGATTTCAAGGGCCTGCTGCGCCGGCTCGATTATCTGCATGGCCTCGGCGTCACCGCGATCTGGCTGATGCCGTTCCAACCGTCGCCCGGCAAGGACGACGGCTATGACATCGCCGATTACTATGGCGTCGATCCGCGCTATGGCACGCTCGGCGACTTCGTCGAGTTCGCCCATGGCTGCAAGCAGCGCGGCATCCGCGTGATTATCGACCTCGTCGTCAACCACACCTCGGACCAGCATCCGTGGTTCAAGTCGGCACGCAGCGCCAAGGATTCGCCGCATCGCGACTGGTATGTCTGGTCCGACAAGAAGCCGGCCAATGCCAACCGCGGCATGGTGTTTCCCGGCGTGCAGAAATCGACCTGGACGCACGACAAGGAGGCGCGCGCATGGTATTTCCACCGCTTTTATGATTTCCAGCCCGACCTCAACACGTCGAATCCCCAGGTGCAGGCGGAAATCCTGAAGATCATGGGTTTCTGGATCCAGCTCGGCGTCTCCGGCTTCCGGATGGACGCCGTCCCGTTCGTGATCGCGACCAAGGGCGCGAAGGTCAGAAAGCCGGTCGAACAATACGACATGCTGCGCGCCTTTCGCGAATTCCTGCAATGGCGCAAGGGCGACGCCATCATCCTCGCGGAAGCCAATGTGCTGCCGGAAACCGACATGGAATATTTCGGCGACGACGGCGACCGCATGCACATGATGTTCAATTTCCACGTCAACCAGCATCTGTTCTATGCACTGGCGTCGGGCGACACCCGTCCGCTCGCGAAAGCCCTGAAAGACACCAGGCCGCGGCCGGACACCGCGCAATGGGGCCTGTTCCTGCGCAATCATGACGAGCTCGACCTCGGCCGGCTGACCGCGGCGCAGCGCAATGTCGTCTTCAAGGCCTTCGGTCCCGACAAGGACATGCAGCTCTATGACCGCGGCATCCGCCGGCGGCTCGCGCCCATGTTGGGCGGCGATCGCAGGCGGCTCGAACTCGCCTACAGCCTGATGTGCACGCTACCGGGAACGCCGGTCATCCGCTATGGCGACGAAATCGCCATGGGTGACAACCTCGCACTCCCCGAACGCAATTGCGCGCGCACACCGATGCAATGGTCGACCGAGCCGCATGGCGGCTTCACCGAGAGCGACAAACCCTGTTCGCCTCCGATCGATCAGGGACCGTATGGCTATGATCATGTCAACGTCGCCAGGCAACGCCGCGACACCAATTCGATGTTGAACTGGACCGAGCGCATCATCCGCATGCGCAAGGAAGTGCCCGAGATCGGCTGGGGCGACTTCCAGGTGATCTCGACGCGCGATCCGGCCGTGCTGATCATGCGCTATGACTGGCGCAACAACTCGGTGCTGTTCGTGCATAATCTCGACGAGAAGCCGCGCGAGATTTCATTCGCCGTGGGCCTCCCCGGCGAGGCTGGCAAACAGTTGATCAACCTGCTTGCGGAGGATCACAGCCACGCCGACGAACGCGGCCGGCACAAACTGATGCTGGAGCCCTACGGCTATCGCTGGTACCGCGTCGGCGGCCTCGATTATTTACTCAAGCGCAGCGACATCGACGTGGATGCATCCGGCAAGGCCGGACATCCGGCGTAAGAGCTAGACGTAGAACTTTCCAGATGTCGTCCCTGCGAACGCAGGGACCCATACCGCGTGATGTTTGTTGTGGGAAGGAAAGCCGTCCGGCCGTGCTGCCACGAACTCAAGCCTGTGGGTTATGGGTCCCTGCGTTCGCAGGGACGACAGCGAGTTTGTGGCCTCTCCCAGTCATGCCCCGCGCATGCGGGGCATCCAGTACGCCGCGGCTCCTCGATCGATCACGAACGTTTCTGGAATACTGGGTCACCCGCCTGCGCGGGTGATGACAGCGGAGCGAGTATTGCGCTGTGCCCCGGGACGACGGATCGAGTTTGTGGCTACGCTACTCCGATCACCACACCCTCATTGCCGCGCAGGTCGAGCATGCCGTGAATGCCCTCGCCCGCACGATCCATATGCGTCGACAGCAGGATTTCGCCATCGAGGTGAATCTGCTCGGCGGAGATCGAAACCGGCTCGGCGCCGAGATTGAGCGCGATGACGATGGCGGCGTCATCGCTTTCCCGGCCATAAAGCAAGAGATCGCCGTCGGCCGCGATCGGGACATAGCTGCCCGACACCAGCGCGCGCGTTTCCTTGCGCAGCCGGATCAATGCCTTGTAGAGGCTGAGGATCGACTCCGCGTCGGCATCGAGATTGACGACATTATCGTGCACAAAATCGTCGGCAAGCGGCAGCCAGGGTTCAGACTCCGAGAAGCCCCCATGCAGCGTCGCGTCCCACTGCATCGGTGTGCGGCAGCCGTCGCGGCCGACGCCAATTCCCGGCACGTTCTTTTCGAAGGGATCACGCACCTGCCCCGGCGCGATCGCGACCTGATGCATGCCGATCTCGTCGCCATAATAGAGCGTCGGCGTACCGCGCAGCGTGAGCAGCAGCATCGCTGCGACCCGCGCCTGCTCCTGCCCGACCCGGCTTGCGACCCGCGGACGGTCGTGATTGCCGAGCACCCAGTTCGGCCACGCGCCTGACGGCAGCGCCTTTTCGTAATCGGCAATGATCGCCTCGATCTGGCGCGCGCTCCACATGGTCGACAGCAGCGCGAAATTGAACGGCATCTGCGCGCCGCGCAGATCATTGCCGTAATAAGCGACCAGCCGATGCAGCGGCAGATAGATTTCACCAATCAGCACGCGGGCGTCGAACTCATCGGTCACGCGCCGCATCTCGGCGATGACCTCGTGCACTTCGGGCTGGTCGGTCGAATATTGCGTCAGGATCATCTCGTTCGGCGGCCGGCCTTCCCGGAAATTTGGGTTCGGCGGATTGTCGCGAAACTCGGCATCCTTGATCAGGTGCCAGATCACGTCGACGCGGAAGCCATCGACGCCCTTGCGTAGCCAGAAACGCATGACGTCGTAAATTGCCTCACGCACCTGCGGATTGCGCCAGTTCAGATCCGGCTGCTGCGCGAGAAAGGCATGATAGTAATACTGCCCGGTCGCCTCGTCATACGCCCAGGCGCTGCCGCCGAATTCCGACAGCCAGTTGTTCGGCTCGGAGCCATCCGGCTTCGGATCGCGCCAGATGTACCAATCGCGCTTCGGATTATCGCGCGAGCTGCGCGACTCGATGAACCATGGGTGCTGGTCGGAGGTGTGGTTCGGCACGAGGTCGAGAATGATCTTGAGCCCGTGCTCGTGCACCGCGCCTGCCAAGGCGTCGAAGGCCGACATGGTGCCGAAGATCGGATCGATGCCGGTGTAGTCGGAGATGTCGTAGCCGAAATCGGCCATCGGTGACGGGAAGATCGGCGACAGCCACACCGCATCGATGCCAAGCTCGATGAGATAAGGCAGCCTGCGGATGATGCCCACGAGATCGCCGACGCCGTCGCCATCGAAGTCCTGGAACGAACGTGGATAGATCTGGTAGAAAATACCGTTTCGCCACCAGGCGTCGTTATCAACCATCGCCGAACATCGTCTCCGCCAACAATTCGCACCGCGGGGCAACGCGGAACCGGCCGCAAGGTTCGCGCGGATCGGGGCGCCGGTATGACGGCGGAGAAGCCGGTTGCCGGTCAAAAGCACGAAACTTTGCCTTGGCGGACGATCAAAAATCGGCATGCTGACACCATGACCGAGAAAACCGAGACTGAGGCCAAGGCCGAGACCGAGGGCAAAGCAAAGGCCGGTGCGATCATCGTGCCGGTGACGGCCTTCGAGCAGAACTGCACCATCATCTGGTTCGAGCCGACCAAGAAGGCCGTCGTCATCGATCCCGGTGGCGACGTTCCCAGGATCCAGGCGGCGATCAAGCAGACCGGCGTCACGGTCGAGAAAATCTGGCTGACCCATGGCCATATCGATCATGTCGGCGGTGCCGCCGAATTGCGCGACGCGCTCAAGGTGCCGATCGAGGGGCCGCACCGAAGCGACAAATACCTGCTCGACAATGTGGTGATGAGCGCGGAGCGGTTCGGCCTGACCGGCGTGCGCGATTTCGCGCCCGATCGCTGGCTCGACGAGGGCGATAAGGTCGAGATCGGCGAGCTGAGCTTCGACATCCTGCATTGCCCCGGCCACTCGCCGGGCAGCGTCGTGTTCTTCAACAAGGAGCTGCGCTTTGCCCATGTCGGCGACGTGCTGTTCAACGGCTCGGTCGGACGCACCGATCTGCCCGGCGGCAATCACGAGACGCTGATCCGGTCGATCATCGACAAGCTCCTTCCGCTCGGCGACGACGTGAGCTTCATCTGCGGCCATGGCGCGGGTTCGACCATCGGCCAGGAGCGCCTGACCAATCCGTTCATCACCGGCGAGATGTAGTTTCCTGGCTCACTCCGCCGCCAATCCGGTCGGCAAGCCTTCGGTCAGGTAGCGGTCGCCCCAGTCGCGGATCGTCGCGATGACCGGAACGAAGCTTTTGCCCTTGCGGGTCAGGCGATACTCCACCTTGGGCGGTACGACGCCGTAATCCTTGCGGTCGATCAGGCCGCTCTCGGCCAGCGCCTTCAATTCCCGGCTGAGCACACGCGGCGCGATTTCCGCACTTCCGTCCAAGCCGCGCAACAGCCCGGTCCTGATCTCGCCATAGCGCCGCGGGCCGTCTTTCAAATCCCAGACGATCCTGAGCTTGTATTTGCCGCTGATCAGCTTCTGGAACGCCGCGACGGGACAGCCGTGCGCCCTGCTCGAATCTGCTCTCGCCATGCCGTCATCTCCTCGAAACGCCAGCATGAGCGCCAGGTCAGAAAAAGTCCATACTATCAATTTTGTCCATACTTGCGTTACCGCGCCTGAAAACCAGATCATGCCCCACCACCCGACCCGAGGAGTGAAGGGAGCGCCAGATGAAATATTCCATGATCAAGTACCAGTTCACGAACGGCAGCACCGAGGACTGGCATCGCGAGATCGATCGCTTCATCGCGGCGATCGAGGCCGATCCGGAGCTGAAGGGCAGGATCAGCTACCGCTGCATGAAGAACGCTGGCGACGCCAGCTACGTGCATCTGGCCGCCGCGGCGGACGACGCCGCGATCAAGACGCTGCAGTCGCGGGATTTCTTCCAGCACTACCGGGAGAAGACCCGCGAGGTCGCCGGCGGCAACGTCACGGTGACACCGGTCGAGCTGATCGCCGGAACGGCAAACTAAAGAAGCAAGAGAACCCGCTACTTCATCAAGCCCGCAGCGGTGAGCGCGCGCGTGATCACGGCGTTGACGTCGATCACGCGTTGCTGCTTCTGCGGCTCACGCGGCCCGTGCGCTTCGGGCTCCGGCGGCGGGGCGGCCTCGACCGTGGCCGCCGACCACAGCGACTTGCCGAGATTCGGCATCTGGATCGGCAGCGGCGAGGGAATTGGCGACACCATTGGAATCAGCTTCGCGCTCGGCGAGTCCGCCACCGACATCTGCGGCGGGGCCGGCTTGCGTTCACGAATCCAGCCGGTGAGGCCGAAGAATTTGGCGATGTGATACGAGGACGAAATGCCCGCCTCGATCATGAACGCACCTTGCCTGCCGTAGCGCTTGTCGGTCTCGGCGATGCCGAGCGGCGTGCCATGGGCCATGTCGGAGATGGTGTAGGATTCGACGACGGTCTCGCCGCTGGACCCCCACCACACCTCTCGCGGATGGCCGTCGACGGTGGACTGCGACATCGGCTCGAGCGGCAGACCGTGCACGTCAAGCCATTGCTTGACGATCTCGTCGGCGTTTCCGGGATAGACGGTGCGGTCGGCGGTGCCGTGCCACACCGACACGTTCGGCCACTTGCCCTTGTGACTGGACGCCTTGCGCACGAGATCGCCGAGATCAGTCGCCGAACGCGCGCGGGACGCGCGCATGCCGATCAGCGCCTCGCGAAGATTGGAGGCGACACCGAACGGCAGGCCCGCAATGATGGCGCCGGCCGCGAACAATTCGGGATGGATCGCAAGCATCACCGAAGTCATTGCGCCGCCCGCGGACAACCCGGTTATGAAGATCCGGCGCGGATCGATGGCGTGATCCTTGACCATGCGCGCGATCATCTGCCGAATCGAGCCGGCCTCGCCGCGCTCGCGCGTGGTATCCTCAGGATAGAACCAGTTGAAGCACCCGTTGGCATTGTTCGACGACAGTTGCTCCGGCATCAGCAGCGCGAAGCCGTAATGCTTGGCAAGCGTCGACCAGCCGGAGCCGACATCATAGGCGGCGGCGCTCTGCCCGCAGCCATGCAGAACCACCACGAGCGCGCGCGGATGCTGCAGCACCACCGGAACGTGGTGGAACATCCGTAAGTTACCGGGGTTGCTGCCGAAGTCCTTCACCTCGGTGAGCGGAGTATGCAGGTCCGGCCGCAGATTTCGCCCAAGCTCCGCCAGACCGCCGAAGCGGCCAGGCTTCGGCAGGTGCCTTAAGAACTCGATATTATTCGCGAGGGACAAAGACGACTCCGATGCAGCGGACTCATTAACTTCACCATGAAGGAATAGTTGCTGCACCGCAAACTAAAAGGGCCGTGTGCTGTCGATCCCCAAAAATTCAACGATAGTGACTAACATTCTATGCGAAACGCGACGCGTTCAGGCCACAACGCGACGCATCCACGTCAGAAATGCGATGCTGATCACAATCGCGAGCGCGAACATTGCAAACGATGCAAACAAGACGTGTCTTGCCGAGCCCGCTGATTCGATCGCGAGTCGCGCGTTGCGCGAGCCTCGTCAGGATCAGTTCGAGCCCGGATTGCGCCAGGCCGCACCACAGCGAGGTGAGCGTGAAGGCGAGCACGCCGGCGAAAAAGACGGGCCTGGTCCCGTAGATGTCGCCGAGCCGGCCACCCGTCACCACCAGCGTCGCATAGGCGATCAGGTAGATCGCGATCACCGCTTCGATCTGCGCCGCGCTCGCGTGCAATTCGACCGCGATCGTCGGCGGCGCAACATTGACGACGAACGCATCGACGCCGAACATGAATTGTGCCGCGACGACGATCGCCAGCACGACCAGCGGCGCGTAGCGTCGACATTGGCGGAAACCATCTGATGCATGGGATGAGACCTGGACAAGTTTTACCGGTAGATAGTCCCAGGCCATTGTTACCGGCGCGATTATCTCGGGAGTAGTGAACCCCGGCTTGACGCCTCTGTGGGCCCCAAGCCCGATCCGCCGGTCGTGATATCGCAAGATGCCGGAATCACTGATTTGTTGCGGGCCTTCCCTCTCGAAGACCAGCGTCCTCGCCTATACTTGGCGCGGTGCAATCCATCAGCGGTGCGCATAGCAGCCTTTCGCCTGCCCGGCATTGATCGGGGGCGATTGCCTTGCCGCCTGCCAGCACGTAGCCTTGTGGTCATGAGCAACCACAACAAATTCCGTTCGGGAGAAAAACCTCATGGCGCGCCTTAAATTCGGAGGCTTCCTGGCCCCGCACCATCCGCTCGGCGAGCATCCGACGCTGCAGTTCCGGCGCGACCTCGATCTCGTCCAGCAGCTCGACGAACTCGGCTATGACGAGTTCTGGTGCGGCGAGCACCATTCGTCCGGCTGGGAGATGATCGCCTCCCCCGAGATGTTTCTGGCCGCCGCCGGGGAGCGCACCAAACGCATCAAGCTCGCCACCGGCGTGATCTCGCTGCCTTATCATCATCCCTTCAACGTCGCGCAGCGCATCGTGCAGCTCGACCACATGACCGGCGGCCGCGTCATTTTCGGCTCTGGGCCTGGCGCGCTCGCCTCCGACGCGCATACGCTCGGCATCGACCCGATGACGCAGCGCGACCGTCAGGACGAGGCGATCGGAATCATCCGCCGGCTGTTCAGGGGCGAGCGCGTCACCGCCAAGAGCGAGTGGTTCACCTTGCAGGACGCCGCGCTGCAGATCCTGCCGCTGCAGGAGGACATGCCGTTCGCCGTCGCCTCGATGATTTCGCCGTCCGGCATGACGCTGGCAGGCAAATATGGCATCGGCATCTTCTCGCTAGGCTCGAACTCGACGCAGGGCCTGACGGCGCTGTCGCAGCAATGGGAATTCGCCGAGGATTCGGCGAGGAAGCACGGCACCACCGTCAACCGCGCCAACTGGCGCGTGCTGATGAACTGGCACATCGCCGAGACGCGCGAACAGGCGTTTCGCGAGGCCGGTGCCGGGCTGCTGCGCTGGCACAACGAATATAATGTCGGCACGCTGATGCGCCCGGGCGTCGAGCCATACAAATCGATCGACGACGCGCTGGAGAAAGCCGCCGTCGGAGAAAACGCGTCCGCCACGATCGGCACGCCCGACGATCTCGTCAAAGCCATCAAGCATCTGATGGCGATTTCCGGCGGCGTCGGCGCCGTGATGGGCTTCGTCCATGACTGGGCCAATCCGGAGAACACCCGCCGGAGTTGGGACATGGTGGCACGCTACGTGATTCCGGAGATCAACGGCTTCCTCGAGCCGATGCGCAAGTCACGGCAATTCCTGGTCGAGAACCGCGCGGTGTTCGAGCGCGCGGGCCAGGCAGTGATGGCGAAGATCATGGAGAACGACAAGGCCGCCGCCGCGCTGGCGAATACCGGGCCTGGACGAGTCGCGATCCATTCTCCCAACGCGCCCGACCTGCAGAAGGAAGCCGAGAAGCGCAGGAAGGCTTGAGGCGGAAGCCAGAGGCCACAAGCACGATGTCGTCCCTGCGAACGCACTGAAGGATGCGCATATCTCTAGATGTTACTTGAGCTGTCGCCAGGAGGACTCCCTCTCCCCGCTCTTCGCGGGGAGAGGGTCGGGGTGAGGGGCTCTCTCCGCGAATACCGTTTTAGTTGATAGACCTGTACCCCCTCACCCGGATTGCATCTGAAGATGCAATCCGACCTCTCCCCGCAAACGGGGCGAGGTTCAGCACCCGTGCTGCCGGACCGAGTGCTGAAAGATATGCGGTGCCTCGCAACAATCAATTGCCGTAATAAGCCTGCGCCGTGTCCCAGGCGACCTGCTGCAGGAATTTCGCCGTCGGCTCGTCGAGCCCTGCATGGTAGCTGTTGCCGACCGGCGAGCGGCCGGTCAGCGCCGCGAATGTCGTGCAGGCGGCGAGATAGGTGCCGGCGAGGCTCGGGTGGCGCTTGTCCGGCGCATAGAGATTGAGCTCGGCCTGCTTTTCGCGGGCGCGCGCGAAGGCCAGTCCCGCCGGGATCACGAGCGCGTTGTTGGCGTTGCCCGCAACCGTATAGGCTTCCGCCAGCTCCGCCGTCATCTCGGGCTTGTCTTCATAGGCCCAGGACATGAAGAACACCGGCTTGGCGTCGTGGGCGCGAACGATGTCGCTGTCCTTCTTGGCAAATTCGGTGAAAGCGGCTTTCAGCTTGGGATGGATCGGGCACTGGCTGCAATCCATCATGACGGCGGCGTCGAACATCTTGCCAGGCTGATTGAACACGACGTTGTTGTGATCGTCGAACGAATAGGCGCCGATGCCGTTCGGGCGGAAATAGCTCTCGACGTCATGCCAGTTGAGCCCGGAACCACCGATAGTCACCATCGTGGCGTGGTATTCATGCTCGGGATCGGCGGCCCGCTCCAGGTGGCGCAGATGATCCGGCATCCCGTTGTTGTAGTAGAAGAAGCTGTTGCCGATGAAGATTTCGCTCTTCGGAAAATCAGGCGCGAGGCTGGTCACCGTTGGTTTTGTCTGCGCCTGCGCCGCCGCGGTCCAGCAGGCGGCCACGAGCGTGATGAGAACCACGCGAAAAACTCCCGACATCTCTAGTCTCCCCGATTGAAGTTTCTTAACCCTGCCTTGATTGCCCTAAGCCAGGCAAGCCAACGCTGCTTTAACATGGCGCGCGGCCTTGTCGCGCCCTTTTGATCGGCACGATTTGCACCGCGACACCAAACGCGGACTTTGCGCTTTGGACACAAAAGTCTATTAAGACAGATGAACAAGACCGCCGATTGCGGCAGACGGAGCAACTGCCATGTCGATGCAGAGCGTGGCCTCATCCGCGATGTCCTTTACGCCGCCGAAGCGCAACTCGCTGACGCATATACCCGGCGACGAGGGCTGGCCGATCATCGGGAAGACCCTCGAAGTGCTGGCCGATCCCAAGGGCCATGTCGAGCGGAACGCCGCGAAATACGGCCTGGCCTATCGCAGTCACTTGTTCGGCGAGACCAGCCTCGTGCTGCTCGGGCCCGACGCCAACGAACTCGTGATGTTCGACCAGGCAAAACAGTTCTCCTCCGAACTCGGCTGGGGACGAATTCTCGGGATGCTGTTTCCGCGCGGATTGATGCTGCTCGACTTCGACGAGCACCGGATGCACCGGCGCGCGCTCTCGGTCGCATTCAAATCCGGGCCGATGAAATCGTATCTCGTCGAGCTCGACAAAGGCATTGCGCGTCGCGTCGCGCAGTGGAAGAGCAAGCCCGGCGAGATGCTGCTCTATCCCGCGATGAAGCAGCTCACGCTCGATCTCGCCGCGACCTCGTTCCTCGGCGCCGATATCGGACCCGAAGTCGAGGAGATCAATCGCGCGTTCGTCGACATGGTGGCGGCCGCCGTCGCGCCGATCCGCAAGCCGCTGCCTGGCACGCAGATGGCGCGCGGGATCAAGGGCCGCAAGCGCATTGTGGCCTATTTCTCCGAGCAGATTCCGCTGCGCCGCGCCAAAGGCAGCGGCGACGATCTGTTCTCGCAGCTCTGCCGCGCGACGCATGAAGACGGCGCGCTGCTATCGACCCAGGACATCATCGATCATATGAGCTTCCTGATGATGGCGGCGCACGACACGCTGACATCGTCACTGACGTCGTTCATCGGCGAACTTGCCGCGCATCCGGACTGGCAGCAGAAGCTGCGCGACGAAGTCTCCAACCTTGGCCTTGCCCCTGACGCGCCGACCAGCTTCGACAATCTCGAAGCGATGAAGCTGACGGAAATGGCGTTCAAGGAAGCGCTCCGGCTCAAGCCGCCGGTGCCCTCGATGCCGCGCCGCTCGGTCCGCGACTTCACCTTCATGGGTTATGCCATCCCCGGCGGCACCATGGTCGGCATCAATCCGCTGTTCACCCACCATATGCCTGCGATCTGGCCGGATCCCGGCACGTTCGATCCGATGCGCTTCACCGAGGAGGCGCAGCGCAACCGCCATCGCTTCGCCTGGGTGCCGTTCGGCGGCGGCGCGCATATGTGCATCGGGCTGCACTTCGCCTACATGCAGGCGAAGTGCTTCGCACGGCATTTCCTGCAAAATCTCTCGGTCTCGCTCGCGCCGGGCTACCAGCCGCAATGGCAGATGTGGCCGATCCCGAAACCGCGCGATGGATTGCGGGTAACGGTGAAGCCAGTGTGACGGCTGAGGCGGACAGCGTCTCTGCGGCCCATCCTTCGAGACGCGCGCAAGCGCGCTCCTCAGGATGAGGTTGTATGCTTGGCGCAAGCCTCAAACCTCATGGTCAGGAGGCGCGCAATCGCCGTCTCGAATGATGAGGCCCGACACGATAACGGCGAAAGCATAGCGCATGCGATCGCCGATGACGGTGAGGGCTTCAGTCCTGCCGCGTCAGTCGAGATAGGTCGTCAGCTCAGCGCCTTCGTCGGCGACGAACACCGCGATCAATTCGGCGGGCTCTGTCGCACTGGCATTGGCCGAGACCATATGCGTCGAGCCCGGCGGCTCGAAGAACGACTGCCCGACCTGGAACGTCTCGACAGGACCGCCGCCCAGTTGCGATCGGATCTGGCCATTGGTGATGTAGGCGGTGACCGAGCCCGCATGGCGATGCGGCCGGCTGAAGCCGCCGGGGGCGTAGGAGACGCGCACGACCGTGATGCGCTTGCCCGGCACGTTTGGCAGTGCCTGCGACGTGATGAGCTCGATGCTGTCGCCGGCCGCCGCGTTCGCGCTTGTCGCGCAGAGCGGCGCGATCGTCGTGGAGATCGCATCCATCGTGACCGGCAGCGCCTTGCCGATTGCAAAAGCGCAGGCAAGGCCGCCGATCATGGCCATCAGGACCGGCCGGGTCTCGACCCGGACCGGCAACACGGCTGACATCGCAGAGATCCTCATCGTCATGACCCCCCTTGCTGATCGAACGCCTTGCGCAGGGTGACATAGCCCTGCTGCTGCTGGCTCCAGTTGCGGCCGCCGGTCATGGCGCCATCGACCACCAGATCGTGACCGTTGATGAAACTGGACTCGTCGCTGGCCAAAAATACGGCAGCGTGGGCGATATCGTCCGGCAGGCCCGCACGCGGGATCGGCTGCGCCGACTTGTAGACCTCACGCATCACCGCCGGGGTCTTTTCGGCGGCATCGACCGGGAGCCCGAGCGCCTTGCCGAAAATGCCGGTCGCGATCGCTCCCGGCGAGATCGAATTGACGCGAACGCCGGATTCGCCGAGCTCCATGGCGACGCATTTGGTGAGATGGATCACCGCGGCCTTTGCCGCGCCATAGACCACCGAGGAGGAGAAGCCGGCGAGCCGTCCCGCGATGCTGCCATTGTTGATGATGCTGCCGGAGCCTTGCTTCTTCATATGGGGCGCCGCATGCTTCATGCCGAGCATGACACTGCGTACCAGGGTCGCCATCGCGGCGTCAAAGCGATCGACTTCGAGTCCTTCGATGCCTCCCGTCTGGGCCGGGCCGCCGGCATTGTTGAAAAGGCAATCGATCCTGCCGAACTTTTCCACCGCAAGCTTAATCAGCGCCTGCATCTGCGCCTCGACCGTGACATCCGTCTGGCGGAATATGCAGTTTGTGCCAAGCGTATTAGCCAGCGCCTCGCCCTCCGCCACGCGGCGGCCGGCAATGACGATCTTCGCGCCTTCGGCAACGAAGATTTCCGCCGTGCGCAAGCCGATGCCGCTGGTGGCTCCCGTGATCACCGCAACCTTGCCGTCGAGCCGTCCCATGTCGTCGTCCTTTTCTTCGCCTGCTGCGGATGAGCATGATCCGGGCGACGCTGCTGAGCCGTTTCGACGACCGTGCAATGTCCCTGGAACCCTATCAATTGGGAACCAATATTCGCGGTAGCTGGATGACAACGCAAGCTATGCTTGCAATCGCGAAGCGCGTATTTTCCAAATACCCGGCCTTATTTTGGATTGTCTGATCGGGCTCTTGTCGATCCATGAGGAAGCTGATGGATGATTTTCGCCGCGGTTGGCACGGCATATCGGATATGCCCCCGCCTGCCAGTCTCGGGTTTGCCATTCTCTGCCTTCTGCTTGCGACGGCGTTTCGTTGGGGGCTCGCGCATATTCGGCCGGACATATTCTTCACGCCGTATATCCCGGCGGTATTCTTCGCGACCGCGCTCGGCGGCCTCTGGATCGGCATCCTGACTGCGATCGCAGCCGGCGCACTCGGGCTTCTCATCGATTTCAACCACGCCGCCGCCGAGTCCTCGCGGCTCGCGCTGCTCCTGATCTTCTGGATCGTCGCCGCGCTCACGATCTGGGGCGTTCAGCATTACCGCTCGACGGTGGCGCAGCAGCGCAAGATCGCAAAGCGCCTGATGGAGGAGGAGTTGTACCGCAAGCTCGTGGTCGAGGAGCTTCAGCACCGGCTGAAGAACAAATCATCCACCATTCATGCGGTGCTGCATCAGGTGCTGGAGAACCAGCCGCAGGTCTGGGCGAGCATCGACGATCGCATCAGGGCGCTCTCCGCCACCGACGACCTGATTGCAAAGGTCGACGGCAGCGGCTGCGACATCAAGGACCTGCTGCTGATGGAGCTCGGGCCTTACGGCCACGTCCGCTTCAACCTGAACGGCGACCCGCTGTTTCTGCCGGCAAAGCTCGCCGTCAGCCTGGCGCTGATCTTCCACGAGCTTGCGACCAATGCCGGCAAGTACGGCGCCTTCGCATCGGCGCGAGGCCTGCTCCAGGTGTCGTGGACCCTGACGGGCGACCGCCTCAACCTCACCTGGGACGAGACCGAGGGCCCGGCGGTGGAGACGATCGGCGCGGCCGGCTTCGGCACCAGGTTGCTGAGATCCGCACTCACATCGTTCGACGGCAGGACCGAGATCGCCTATCTGAAAAGCGGCCTGCATTGCACGCTGCAGTGCCGCATCCCCCCGAGCTGAGTGCGCTTCCGCACCAATGACCTCCGCTGTTACCTCCGCATTCCGAGCTGCCGTTGGCGAGCTATTAACCCGTCCAGCAGCCATTGCCCTCCGCGCGGCAGCGCACCCGTCCGGAAAGTGCGGAATCCATCAATACCCCCGCATTTCTCCATAGGGTTTAACTAAAACTAAGAGCGCTCCCTTCAGAATCCCGAGACATGCAACGTCTCGTCCTTGAAGAGCTCCAAACCACCGAAGCCGACGCCGATGGGCGGCGCGCGACCGAGGCTGAATTGAGCCTGCTGCGCGACGTCGTCAGGCTGCTCCCCTCCGGCGTCACGGTTCAGGACGAGCAAGGCAATTTCCTTTTGATTAACGATGCGGCCGCGATGCAGTTCGGGCTCTGCATCGGCGGCCCCGACGCCTTGCAGTCGCCGCAACTGAATGAGCGCAGCGAAACCGGTCTCGAGCTCCTGCGCAGCGGACGGCCCGCGGTGGTCGAGGAGAGCCTGGACGCGGGGCCGGCGCGCCAGGTGCTGCTCACGACCCACCGGCCCGCGTCGATCGGCGGCCGCAAGCTCCTGATCTCGTGCTCCGCCGACATCAGCGGCCAGAAGGCGTTCGAAGACCAGCTGTTTCGCTCCGCCTATTATGACGAACTGACCGATCTGCCGACCCGGCGGGTGGTCGAACATCGGGCCAATAGCCTCCTGAAAAGCGATGACGGCAGCACGAAGTTCGCGCTGGCTTTTCTCGACGTCGACAATTTCAAGCATATCAACGACTATTACGGCCACAGCGTCGGCGACGCGCTGCTGGTCGAAATATCTAAGCGTCTGAGCCGCGACCTGCGCGAAACCGACATGCTGGCGCGGATCAGCGGCGACGAGTTTCTGCTGCTGCTCAGCCCGATCGAGGGCGCGCATGAAGTGGCGGAATTCCTGCGCGGCACGCTGCACCGGCTTGCCGCGCCTTTCTTCATCGATGAGTCGAGATCTTCGCCTCGACCTCGATCGGCGTCAGCCTCTATCCCGAGCACGGCACGACTTACGACGTGCTGCGGCAGAACGCCGACCTGGCCATGTATCGCGTCAAGAACGACAGCAAGGGCGCGGTCGCCTTCTTCGACGCCGCCATGGAGCACGAGGCGCTCGCGCGCATGAAGATCGAGCAGTCGCTGCGGCAGGCTATACTCGAGAAGCGGTTCTGCTGCGCGTTTCAGACCAAGGTCGACATCCGCACGGAGGAGATCAAGGGCATCGAGGCGCTGGTACGATTGCGCGACAACGAGGACGTGATCAAGGCGCCGGGGCACTTCATCAATCTTGCCGTGGAGCTTGGCCTGATCGACGAGCTTACGCATCTCGTCCTCGCCGAGATCACGCGGTCGATCGACCTCATCAACGACACCTTCGGATCTGAGGCCAGGATCAGCATCAACGTCGCGGCCAAGCAGGCCGTCGGTCCTGGTTTTACGCATTCGTTCGCGCTGGCGCTGGAGGCGACCGGGTTTCCCAGCCGCTTCATGATCGAGGTGACGGAGGACGCCTTCGTCACCAAGACCTATTTCCAGGAGGAAATCCTGCCGGTCTTCCGGAAGCTCGGCGTCGGCA
>CAWAXO010000035.1:0-21622 GCA_963786015.1 uncultured Alphaproteobacteria bacterium
CGCAACAGCGTCGCGTAGTGGCCGACATCGGCGCAACGATCAGCACGCGGGGCTGCGGATTGCGCAATGGAACGCGTCAGCTTGCGTTCGAAATAGAGAGCGACGGCAGAACGGCTTCTCCCAGACGCTGCGGACCTCGACGGGGGTGCGGATGCCGTTGACCTCGGTGGTGTCGAGGCCCCATTCGGGCTTGCCGTAACGGCGCGTCGTGCGCTCGAACAATTCGCAGGCCGCGGCGACGGACTTGCCGAATTCGGTGTGCGACCACGGGTTCAGCGGACTCTGAAACAGGATCTTGGTGGCATCGGTGACTGCGCGCGAGGATTCAGCGCGGCCTGGGCCGTCTCGTACATCCAGTACATCGGCGTCGTCAGCGCCGGACTGCCTTCGGCCACCAGCGGCGGTGCGCCGCCAAACTCACCTATCGGCATGATCGCTCAACCCTGCTTTTGCAACGCAGCATCATGCCGAATGCGTAATATTGCGTCAACGGCTTATGTATGACGCCCACAAGGTGAAAAGCCCGTAAATGCGCGGGAATGCACTATTATTCGCCGCCGCCGAGCAGCGAGCCGTGCTGCCTTGCGCTGCGCAAAAGAGCAAGGAATGCCGCAAACGACGCCATCACCAGGACGGCGTTGATGACAAGCGCTGCCGCCATCAGGTCGGCCCGAAACACGTGATCGATCAGAAGGGCGCGCATGCCTTCGAACACATAGGTCGGCGGCAGCGCCCAGGCCAGATATTGCAGCCAATGCGGCAGCATCGTCACCGGATAGTAAACGCAGGCGAGCGGCATCAGCGCGAACATCAGTGTCCAGACGATGCTTTCGGCGCCCATGCCATTGCGAAGCACCAGGCCCGAGACGAAGATGCCGACCGCCCAGCTCGTGAAGATCAGGTTGCAGAAAAAGGCGATCAGCGGCAGCCCGAAGCTGAAGACGTTGAAATGAAACAGGATGATCGCGAGCACGCTCATCGGGACGAGGCCGATCGCCAGACGGATCAGGCTCATCGCCATCAGCGAGAGCAGGAACTCGATCGGCTTCAGCGGCGACATCATCAGGTTGCCGAGGTTGCGCGCCCACATCTCTTCAAGGAACGAAATCGAGAAGCCGAGCTGGCCGCGCAGCAGGATATCCCACAGCATGACTGCGCCGATCAGCGTGCCGCCGGCGCGCGCAAAGAAATTGGCGTTCTGCGCGACATAGGTCTGCAGGAAGCCCCAGGTGATGATCTGCAGCGTCGGCCAGTACAGGAGCTCGACGAATCTCGGCCAGGACGAGAGCAGCAGGTACCAATAGCGCAGGATCATCGCGCCGATGCGATAGGCCGAGAGTCCGCCGTGCAGGGTGGCGCCGCTCATGATGCCGCTCCCTTTTCCCTTGCCTTGTCCCTTCCTTCGGCTCCAGCTCCGTTGGCACGGCCGCGGGCGACGTCGAGGAACACCTCCTCCAGCGTGGTGCGGTTATAGCGAGCCATGATGGCATCCGGGCTGTCGTCATCCTCGATGCGGCCACGCTTCAGGATGATGACGCGGTCGCACAACCGCTCGACCTCCAGCATGTTATGGGAGGCGAGCAGAATCGTCGCCTCATGCGTCTTGCGATAGGTCTCGAGATGCTCCCTGACCCAGTCCGCGGTATCAGGGTCGAGCGAGGCGGTAGGCTCGTCCAGGAGCAGCAATTCGGGTTGATTGATCAGCGCTTTCGCCAGCGCAACGCGCGTCTTCTGTCCGGCCGAGAGCTTGCCGTTGGGCCGGTCGAGAAACTCGGTGAGATCGAGATCGGCGGCGAGTTCGGCGATCCGCGCGCTCAAATTCTCCACCGCATAGAGCTTGCCGAAGATGGTGAGATTCTGCCGCACGGTGAGCCGCATCGGCATGTCGACATAGGGGCTTTCGAAATTCATCCGGCCGAGCACCTTGGCGCTCTCCTGCGGCATCGGATGGCCCAGCACCTGGACGCTGCCGGAGGTCGGCAGCACCAATCCCATGATCATCGCGATCGTAGTGGTCTTGCCGGCGCCGTTGCCGCCGAGCAGGCCGGTGATGCTGCCGCGCGCGATGCGAAAAGAGACGTCGTCGACGGCGCGGATCTTCTTGTAGACCTTCACAAGGCGCGAAACCTCGATCGCCGCCGCTCCGGATGGATCGGCGGTCGCCAGACGGGTCACCACTGCGTCATTCTGTGCCAAATCGTGCCATGCGGTTTGGTGTCTTGCCGTTTGGTGTCTTGGGCCGTTCATTCACCCATCGCGGGCGGAAGTGCAACCTGTGGCGGCCATTGCAGCGCCGATTTGTGATCGGGGCTGGACACCGTTAAAGTCGTGCCATGACCGAGATCGCCGCCTCCGATTTCCGCCATCCGCGGCGGCATGTCCGTCTGGACACGATTCTGCGGCTGCGCTGGCTCGCCGCGCTCGGCCAGCTCGCGGCGATCTTCATCGTCGAACAGGGGCTCGAATTCGAGCTGCCGATCGTGCCCTGCCTGGTCATCATCGGTCTGTCGGCACTGCTCAATCTCGTGCTGCAGATGGCGTTCAATCCGATGCAGCGGCTCGAGCCCATCTACGCGACCGCCCTGCTCGCGCTCAACATCGTCGAACTGGCGGGACTGCTGTATCTGACCGGCGGGCTGCAGAACCCGTTCTCCTTCATGTTCCTGGCTCCGGTCCTGATCTCGGCAACGGCTTTGCCGGTCCGGATGACGGTCGCGCCTCGGCGTGCTCGCGGTCGCCTGCGCGTCGGCGCTCGTCTTCCTCTTTATGCCGCTGCCGTGGGATGGCGATGAGCCGCTGACGCTGCCGCCGATCTATCTGCTCGGCGTCTGGCTCTCGATCGTGCTGGCGATCGGCGTGACAAGCCTCTACTCGTTCCAGGTCACCGAGGAAGCCCGCCAGCTATCGGACGCGCTGGCCGCCACCGAACTGGTGCTGGCCCGCGAACAGCATTTGACCCAGCTCGACGGCCTTGCGGCCGCCGCGGCGCACGAATTGGGCACGCCGCTCTCGACCATCGTGCTGGTGTCGCGCGAACTCGAGCGCACGCTGCAGGACAACACGCTGGTTGCCTCCGACATCAAGACCTTGCGCGAGCAGGCCCAGCGCTGCCGCGACATTCTCTCCAAGATCACCCAGCTCTCCGCCACCGGCGCCCCGTTCGACAGCATGAAGCTCTCGACCCTGATCGAGGAAACGGTGGCGCCGCATCGCGATTTCGGCGTCGCGATCAAGGTACGCATTGCAGTGTCGGGTGCCAAAGAGCCCGTCGGCGCCCGCAATCCGGCCATCCTCTATGGCGTCGGGAACATCCTGGAGAACGCCGTCGATTTCGCGCGCGCGACCGTGGAAGTGAATGCGTGGTGGAACAACGACGTTGTCGAGATCGTCATCTCGGACGACGGGCCGGGCTTTGCGCCGGAGATCATCAGGCGGATCGGCGAGCCCTATCTGTCGCGCCGGCGCAGTGCCGATGATGCACAGGGCGAGCATAACGGCGGCGGCGGTCTTGGGCTTGGTGTGTTCATCGCCCGCACGCTGCTCGAACGCACCGGCGCAAAGGTTACGTTTACCAATCGGGCATTCCCCGACCATGGCGCGGTGGTTGCCATCGCCTGGCCGCGCAGCCGTTTCGAGGCCGCCGAAAGCGCGGAAATACCGGCGATTCAGGCTTAGCGCGGCGTTCGGCCGCACCTTGCAGGGTCAGCCTTTTTGCGGGCTTGGCAGCGCCGGATCGGCTAGCCATATACTGTGAAGCATATTAACAGGGATCACCCATCTTGGCCGCCACCGCCGAACTCGCCGACTACACCGATCGCTCGCTTCTGATCGTCGAAGACGATAAGCCGTTTCTCGAACGGCTGGCGCGCGCGATGGAAACACGCGGATTCAATGTGACGTCCTGCGACACCGTGTCCGACGGTCTCGCGCAGATCGGCAAGGCCGCGCCGGCTTTTGCGGTCGTCGACCTCAGGCTCGGCGACGGCAACGGCCTCGACGTGGTTTCCGCATTGAAGCGCAAACGCCCCGAGGCGCGCGCGATCGTGCTGACGGGCTATGGCAATATCGCAACCGCCGTGACCGCGGTGAAGATGGGCGCAGTCGACTATCTCGCAAAGCCTGCGGATGCCGATGACGTGATCGCAGCCCTGCTCGCCACCGGCGCGGAAAAATCCGAGTTGCCGCAAAATCCGATGTCGGCGGACCGCGTACGCTGGGAGCACATCCAGCGCATCTACGAGATGTGCAACCGCAACGTCTCGGAAACGGCGCGCCGCCTCAACATGCATCGCCGCACACTGCAGCGCATCCTCGCCAAGCGAGCTCCGAAATAGGCCGCGCACTCGACTTACGGCACTCTTCGGCGCCCTGCGCGCCAGAGCATTGCGACGCAGGACAGCGCGATCCGCAGCAAAATGATGACCGCCGTGACCTGCAGCCAGAAGCTGCCGCCGAGTTCGCGCAGCACGATCTCGACGCGGTCCCCCAAGGGATAGGGCAGCGCATCGCCGATCGCCTCGATGCCGCCGGTCGACGCGCGCAATCCCCATTTGATCCAGTCGGGCCGATAGTAGAACGCGAAGGCGATCAGCAGCCATGCGACGATCGCCGTCGTGATGCGAAACGTGTGGACCTTGGCATGCCGCTTCAGGGCGGAGTAATCGCGCGCCATCAGAACTCCGCGTGCCCCTGCGGATCGATCAGGCGGCTGATGCGCTGCGCTGCTGCGATGCCAAAGCGCACCGTCATCAGCTTGCGCGTCGGCGCCGGCAGGCGATGCTCCGGCGCCTCGCAATGCAGATGCGCCCCATAAGCATCGGCGACGATCAGGCCGGTGTCTTTCGGAAAGATCTCGCAGGGCATGTCCTGCGTGAAAGCAAAGAACAGCCGGTCGCAATGGACACGGTAATCCTCCCATTTGTGGTCGGCACGCAAATCCTCCACCGACGACTTGATCTCGACGATCCAGATCTCGCCGCGCTCGTTCAGCGCGACGAGATCGGCGCGTCGGCCCGACGGCAGCGGCAATTCGCTGATGCAGGCGAAGCCGAGCGACCGCAGCAGCCGCGCGGCGCCGCGTGCGATGGCGAGCGCGGTCTCCGACTGGCGGCGATCCGGCGGCGGCACAAGGCTGATCTGGCGGACGGGCGATTCCATTGGCGCGATCCTAGCCGATCTCGGTGCGGCGAACCATCCATTACCGGCGTCACGCATTTGATCCGCGGGAACTCAACGCTCCCTCGCCGCTTATAAGTGCGCCGCTGAAAAACGGAGGCGGACGAGGGCTGCCTCTGATGATCGACGATCTCTGGTACAAGAACGGCGTTTTCTATTGCCTTTCCGTCGGCACCTATATGGATGCCAACGGCGACGGCATCGGCGATTTCAAGGGCCTGCTGCGCCGGCTCGATTATCTGCACGGCCTCGGCGTCACCGCGATCTGGCTGATGCCGTTCCAGCCGTCGCCCGGCAAGGACGACGGCTATGACATCGCCGATTATTACGGCGTCGATCCGCGCTATGGCACGCTCGGCGATTTCGTCGAGTTCGCTCATGGCTGCAAGCAGCGCGGCATCCGCGTCATCATCGACCTCGTCGTCAACCACACCTCGGACCAGCATCCGTGGTTCAAGTCGGCGCGCAGCGCCAAGGATTCGCCGCATCGCGACTGGTATGTCTGGTCCGACAAGAAGCCCGCCAATGCCAACACCGGCATGGTGTTTCCCGGCGTACAGAAATCGACCTGGACGCACGACAAGGAGGCGCGCGCCTGGTATTTCCACCGGTTCTATGATTTCCAGCCCGATCTCAACACGTCGAATCCCGAGGTGCAGGCGGAAATCCTGAAGATCATGGGTTTCTGGATTCAGC
Organism: uncultured Alphaproteobacteria bacterium; assembly: GCA_963786015.1. Taxonomy (GTDB): domain Bacteria; phylum Pseudomonadota; class Alphaproteobacteria; order Rhizobiales; family Xanthobacteraceae; genus Bradyrhizobium. Next base: position 5,872 of record CAWAXO010000035.1, read on the forward strand.
TCGGCGTCTCCGGCTTTCGGATGGACGCCGTCCCCTTCGTAATCGCGACCAAGGGCGCCAAGGTCAGGAAGCCTATCGAACAATACGACATGCTGCGTGCCTTTCGTGAATTCCTGCAATGGCGCAAGGGCGACGCCATCATTCTCGCCGAGGCCAATGTGCTGCCGGAAACCGACATGGAATATTTCGGCGACGATGGCGACCGCATGCACATGATGTTCAACTTCCACGTCAACCAGCATCTGTTCTATGCGCTGGCGTCGGGCGACACTCGTCCGCTCGCGAAGGCCCTGAAAGACACCAAACCTCGGCCGGACACTGCGCAGTGGGGACTGTTCCTGCGCAATCATGACGAACTCGACCTCGGCCGGCTGACCGCGGCGCAGCGCAATGTCGTCTTCAAGGCCTTCGGTCCCGACAAGAACATGCAGCTCTATGACCGCGGCATCCGCCGGCGGTTCGCGCCGATGGTGGGCGGCGACCGCAGGCGGCTCGAGCTCGCCTACAGCCTGATGTGCACGCTGCCGGGAACGCCGGTCATCCGTTATGGCGATGAAATCGCCATGGGCGACAATCTCGCGCTGCCCGAGCGCAATTGCGCGCGCACACCGATGCAATGGTCGACCGAGCCGCACGGCGGCTTCACCGAGAGCGACAAACCCTGTTCGCCTCCGATCGATCAGGGACCGTATGGCTATGATCATGTCAACGTCGCCAGGCAACGCCGCGACACCAATTCGATGTTGAACTGGACCGAGCGCATCATCCGCATGCGCAAGGAAGTGCCCGAGATCGGCTGGGGCGACTTCCAGGTGATCTCGACGCGCGATCCGGCCGTGCTGATCATGCGCTATGACTGGCGCAACAACTCGGTGCTGTTCGTGCATAATCTCGACGAGAAGCCGCGCGAGATTTCATTCGCCGTGGGCCTCCCCGGCGAGGCTGGCAAACAGCTGATCAACCTGCTTGCGGAAGATCACAGCCACGCCGACGAACGCGGCCGGCACAAACTGGTGCTGGAGCCCTACGGCTATCGCTGGTACCGCGTCGGCGGCCTCGATTATCTGCTCAAGCGCAGCGACATCGACGTGGATGCAGCAGGCAAGGCCGGACATCCGGCGTGAGAGGCTTACGTTCGGACCATAAACTCGCTGTCGTCCCTGCGAACGCAGGGACCCATAACCACCGGACAATGATGTCGAGCACGATGGGGAGGCGTCCTTCGCAGTAACAACGTCCTGTGGTTATGGGTCCCGGCTCTACGCTTCGCTCCGGCCGGGACGACGGATGGAGTTATGGCTACATCACTCCGATCACCACGCCCTCATTGCCGCGCAGGTCGAGCGTGCCGTGGATGGCTTCGTCCGCACGGTCCATATGCGTCGACAGCAGGATTTCGCCATCGAGGCCGATCTGCTCGGCGGCGATCGAGACCGGCTCGGCGCCGAGATTGAGCGCGATGACGATGGCGGCGTCATCGCTTTCCCGGCCATAAAGCAAGAGATCGCCGTCGGCCGTGATCGGCACGTAGCTGCCCGACACCAGCGGCGGAGTTTCCTTGCGCAGCCGGATCAGCGCCTTGTAGAGGCTGAGGATCGACTCCGCGTCGGCATCGAGATTGACGACATTCTCGTGCACGAAATCGTCCGCGAGCGGCAGCCAGGGTTCAGACTCCGAGAAGCCCGCATGAAGCGTCGCGTCCCACTGCATCGGTGTGCGGCAGCCGTCGCGGCCGACGCCAATTCCCGGCACGTTCCTTTCGAAGGGATCACGCACCTGCTCCGGCGCGATCGCGACCTGATGCATGCCGATCTCGTCGCCATAATAAAGCGTCGGCGTGCCGCGCAGCGTCAGCAGCAGCATCGCGGCGACCCGCGCCTGCTCCTGCCCGATCCGGCTTGCCACCCGCGGACGGTCGTGATTGCCGAGCACCCAATTCGGCCATGCGCCCGGCGGCAGCGCCCTCTCGTAATCGGCAATGATCGCCTCGATCTGGCGCGCGCTCCACATGGTCGACAGCAGCGCGAAATTGAACGGCATCTGCGCGCCGCGCAGATCATTGCCGTAATAAGCGACCAGCCGATGCAGCGGCAGATAGATTTCACCAATCAGCACGCGGGCGTCGAACTCATCGGTCACGCGCCGCATCTCGGCGATGACCTCGTGCACTTCGGGCTGGTCGGTCGAATATTGCGTCAGGATCGTCTCGTTCGGCGGCCGGCCTTCCCGGAAATTTGGGTTCGGCGGATTGTCGCGAAACTCGGCATCCTTGATCAGGTGCCAGATCACGTCGACGCGGAAGCCATCGACGCCCTTGCGCAGCCAGAAACGCATCACGTCGTAAATCGCCTCACGCACCTGCGGATTGCGCCAGTTCAGGTCCGGCTGCTGGGCGAGGAAGGCATGATAGTAATATTGCCCGGTCGCTTCGTCATACGCCCAGGCGCTGCCGCCGAATTCCGACAGCCAGTTGTTCGGCTCGGAGCCATCCGGCTTCGGATCGCGCCAGATGTACCAGTCACGCTTCGGATTGTCCCGCGAGCTGCGCGACTCGATGAACCATGGGTGCTGGTCGGAGGTGTGGTTCGGCACGAGGTCGAGAATGATCTTGAGCCCGTGCTCGTGCACCGCACCTGCCAAGGCGTCGAAGGCCGACATGGTGCCGAAGATCGGATCGATGCCGGTGTAGTCGGAGATGTCGTAGCCGAAATCGGCCATCGGTGACGGGAAGATCGGCGACAGCCACACCGCGTCGATGCCAAGCTCGATGAGATAAGGCAGCCTGCGGATGATGCCCACGAGATCGCCGACGCCGTCGCCATCGAAGTCCTGGAACGAGCGTGGATAGATCTGGTAGAAAATACCGTTTCGCCACCAGGCGTCGTTATCAACCATCGCCTAACATCATCTCCGCCAACAATTCGCACCGCGGGGCAACGCGGAACCGGCCGCAAGGTTCGCGCGGATCGGGGCGCCGGTATGACGGCGGAGGAGCCGGTTGCCGGTCAAAAGCACGAAACTTTGCCTTGGCGGACGGTGAAAAATCGGCATGCTGACACCATGACCGAGAAAACCGAGACTGAGGCCAAAGCCGAGAGCGAGGGCAAAGCAAAGGCCGGTGCGATCATCGTGCCGGTGACGGCCTTCGAGCAGAACTGCACCATCATCTGGTTCGAGCCGACCAAGAAGGCCGTCGTCATCGATCCCGGTGGCGACGTTCCGAGGATCCAGGCGGCGATCAAGCAGACCGGCGTCACGGTCGAGAAAATCTGGCTGACCCATGGCCATATCGATCATGTCGGCGGCGCCGCCGAATTGCGCGACGCGCTCAAGGTGCCGATCGAAGGGCCGCACCGAAGCGACAAATACCTGCTCGACAATGTGGTGATGAGCGCGGAGCGGTTCGGCATGACCGGCGTGCGCGACTTCGCGCCCGATCGCTGGCTCGACGAGGGCGACAAGGTCGAGATCGGCGAGCTGAGTTTCGACATCCTGCATTGCCCCGGCCACTCGCCGGGCAGCGTCGTGTTCTTCAGCAAGGAGCTGCGCTTTGCCCATGTCGGCGATGTGCTGTTCAACGGCTCGGTCGGGCGTACCGATCTGCCCGGCGGCAATCACGAGACGCTGATCCGGTCGATCATCGACAAGCTCCTCCCGCTCGGCGATGACGTGAGCTTCATCTGCGGCCATGGCGCGGGTTCGACCATCGGCCAGGAGCGCTTGACCAATCCGTTCATCACCGGCGAGATGTAGTTTCCTGGCTCACTCCGCCGCCAGATCATGATGCGATTTGATGAAATCGCATCATGATCTCATATCTTTGTTTGAGCATGATCTTTTCGGAAAACCGGTTTCCACTTTTCCGGATCATGCTCTAATCCGGTCGGCAAGCCTTCGGTCAGGTAGCGGTCGCCCCAGTTGCGGATCGTCGCGATGACCGGAACGAAACTCTTGCCCTTGCGGGTCAGGCGATACTCCACCTTGGGCGGCACGACGCCGTAATCCTTGCGGTCGATCAGGCCACTCTCGGCCAGCGCCTTCAATTCCCGGCTGAGCACACGCGGCGCGATTTCCGCGCTGCCGTCCATGCCGCGCAACAACCCGGTCCTGATCTCGCCATAGCGCCGCGGGCCGTCTTTCAAATCCCAGACGATCCTGAGCTTGTATTTGCCGCTGATCAGCTTCTGAAACGCCGCGACGGGACAGCCGTGCGCCCTGCCCGATCCTGCTTTCGCCATGCCGTCATCTCCTCGAAACGCCAGCATGAGCGTCGGGTCAGAAAAAGTCCATACTATCAATTTTGTCCATACTTGCGTTAGCGCGCCTGAAAGCCAGATCATGCCGCACCACCCGACCAAGGGAGTGAAGGGAGCGCGAGATGAAATATTCCATGATCAAGTACCAGTTCACCAATGGCACCACCGAGGACTGGCATCGCGAGATCGATCGCTTCATCGCGGCGATCGAGGCCGATCCGGAGTTGAAGGGCAGGATCAGCTACCGCTGCATGAAGAACACCGGCGACGCCAACTACGTGCATCTCGCCGCCGCGGCCGATGACGACGCAATCAAGACGCTGCAGTCGCGGGATTTCTTCCAGCACTACCGGGAGAAGACCCGCGAAGTCGCCGGCGGCAACGTCACGGTGACACCGGTCGAGCTGATCGCTGGGACGGCAAACTAAAAAAGCGAAGCCGCTACTTCATCAAGCCCGCGGCGGTGAGCGCGCGCGTGATCACGGCGTTGACGTCGACCACGCGTGGCTGCTTCTGCGGCTGACGCGGCCCGTGCGCTTCGCGCTTCGGCTCCGGCGGGCTCGCCTCGACCGTGGCCGCCGACCACAGCGACTTGCCGAGATTCGGCATCTGGATCGGCAGCGGCGAGGGAATCGGCGACACCATTGGAATTAGCTTCGCGCTCGGCGAGTCCGCCACCGACATCTGCGGCGGGGCCGGCTTGCGTTCGCGGATCCAGCCGGTGAGGCCGAAGAATTTGGCGATGTGATACGAGGACGAAATGCCCGCCTCGATCATGAACGCACCTTGCGTGCCGTAGCGCTTGTCGGTCTCGGCGATGCCAAGCGGCGTGCCATGGGCCATGTCGGAGATGGTGTAGGATTCGACGACGGTCTCGCCGCCGGATCCCCACCACACCTCTCGCGGATGGCCGTCGACCGTGGACTGCGACATCGGCTCGAGCGGCAGACCATGCACGTCAAGCCATTGCTTGACGATCTCGTCGGCATTGCCGGGATAGACGGTGCGGTCGGCGGTGCCGTGCCACACCGACACGTTCGGCCACTTGCCCTTGTGACTGGACGCCTTGCGCACGAGATCGCCGAGCTCGGTCGCCGAACGCGCGCGCGACGCGCGCATGCCGATCAGCGCCTCGCGGAGATTGGAGGCGACGCCGAATGGCAGGCCCGCAATGATGGCGCCGGCCGCGAACAATTCCGGATGGATCGCAAGCATCACCGAGGTCATCGCGCCGCCCGCGGATAACCCCGTGATGAAGATCCGACGCGGATCGATGGCGTGATCCTTGACCATGCGCGCGATCATCTGCCGGATCGAGCCGGCTTCGCCGCGCTCGCGCGTGGTATCCTCGGGATAGAACCAGTTGAAGCACCCGTTGGCATTGTTCGATGACAGTTGCTCCGGCATCAGCAGCGCAAAGCCGTAATGCTTGGCAAGCGTCGACCAGCCTGAGCCGACATCATAGGCGGCAGCGCTCTGCCCGCAGCCATGCAGAACCACCACGAGCGCGCGCGGATGCTGCAGCACCACCGGGACATAGCGGAACATCCGTAAGTTACCGGGGTTGCTGCCGAAGTCCTTAACCTCGGTGAGCGGAGTATGCAGGTCCGGCCGCAGATTCCGCCCAAGCTCCGCCAGACTGCCAAAGCGGCCAGGCTTCGGCAGGTGCCTTAAGAACTCGACATTGTTCGCGAGGGACAAATACGACTCCGATGCAGCGGACTCATTAACTCCACCATGTAGGAATAGTTGCTGCACCGCAAACTAAAAAGGCCGTGTGCTGTCGATCCCCAAAAATTCAACGATAGTGACTAACATTTTACGCGAAACGTGACGCGTTCAGGCCACAGCGCGACGCATCCACGTCAGAAATGCGATGCTGATCACAATCGCGAGCGCGAACATTGCAAATGATGCAAACAAGGCGTGTCGTGCCGAGCCTGCTGATTCGATCGCGAGGAAGACCGCGCCGATCGCGGCGACACCGGCGGCATTGGCGATCTGCGCTGTCGTGCCGTACATGCCTGAGCCGGCGCCGGCGCTCGCCGGCTTCACCGTCGCAAGCACCACGCCGGAAAGCGGCGCCATCACCAACCCCTGGCCAAAACCGAATACCATCAGCACCAGCGCAAGCAACGATGCGCCCGGTGATTCGACGCAAGCAACCGTCAACGCAAGAGCCGCGATCCCTGCCATCTGGAGCAGGCAACCCTCGACCAGCACCAACGTGCCGCGATGCTTCGCCCGGGCGCCGCTGACGCGGGAGGCGATCGTGAAGGCCAGTGCCAGCGGCAAGAACACGATGCCGCCCTGAAGCGGCGAAATCTGCAGCGCACGCTGCATGTACAGGGTCATCACCAGATAGAATGACAGATTTGCGAAAAAGAAGAAAAACGCAGCGCCCAGGCCGCGCATGAAAGCGGCGTCGGACAGCAGCGCAACATCGATCAACGGCATGCCGCCGCGCCGGTCGACCAGGCGCTCCAGCCGCACGAAGACGGCGGTGATCGCAATGCCCGCTGCCATGACCAGCCAGACCCAGGGCGCCCAATGCACGTCATGTCCGAACAAGAGCGGGCCGATCAGGCACAGCAGCCCAAGGAAAAGCACGATCGCGCCCGGCATATCGAGCCGCGTGCCGGCGCGCCGCGGCACCGATGGCATGATCCGCAGCGCGGCCACGATGATCAAAAACCCGAACGGCACATTGACAAAGAACACCGTGCGCCAGCCGAGCCCCGCGAGATCGAGCGTGACCAGGAGGCCGCCGAGCGCAAAGCCGGCCGCGCCCGAAAGCCCCATCACGACGCCATAGATGCCAAAAGCCCGGCCGCGCGCCCGGTCGGCGAACAACAGATGCAGCGTCGCCAGCACCTGCGGCACCATCAGCGCGGCGGTCGCGCCTTGCGCGAGCCTCGCCAGGATCAGCTCGAGCCCGGATCGCGCCAGGCCGCACCACAGCGAGGTGAGCGTGAAGCCGAGCACGCCGGCGATGAAAACGCCTTTGGTGCCGTAGATGTCGCCGAGCCGGCCACCCGTCACCACCAGCGTCGCATAGGCGATCAGGTAGATCGCGATCACTGCTTCGATCTGCGCCGCGCTCGCGTGCAATTCGACCGCGATCGTCGGCAGCGCGACGTTGACGACGAACGCATCGACGCCGAACATGAATTGTGCCGCGACGACGATCGCCAGCACGACCCAGCGGCGCGTAGCGTCGACATTGGCGGAAACCATCTGATGCATGGGATGAGACCTGATGGGATGAGACCTGGACCAGTTTTACCGGTGGTTATCCCAGCCCATTGCTATCCGCGATTACCTCGGAAGTAATGAACCCCAGCCTGACGTCTCTGCGAGCCAAGAAGTTGTGAGCGGGCGGGGGCCGCGCGCCCCAAGCCCGATCCGCCGGTCGTGATATCGCTGGATGCCGGAATCACTGATTTGTTGCGGGCCTTCCCTCTCGAAGGCCGGCGTCCTCGCCTATACTTGGCGGGGTGCAATCCATCAGCGGCGCGCATAGCAGCCTTCCGCCTGCCCGGCATTGGTTGGCGGCGATTGCCTTGCCGCCTGCCAGCACGTAGCCTTGTGGTCATGAGCAACCACAACAAATTCCGTTCGGGAGAAAAACCTCATGGCGCGCCTTAAATTCGGAGGCTTCCTGGCCCCGCACCATCCGCTCGGCGAGCATCCGACGCTGCAGTTCCGGCGCGACCTCGATCTCGTCCAGCAGCTCGACGAGCTCGGCTATGACGAATTCTGGTGCGGCGAGCACCATTCGTCCGGCTGGGAGATGATCGCCTCTCCCGAGATGTTCCTGGCCGCCGCCGGGGAGCGCACCAAGCGCATCAAGCTCGCCACCGGCGTGATCTCGCTGCCCTATCATCATCCCTTCAACGTCGCGCAGCGCATCGTGCAGCTCGACCACATGACCGGCGGCCGCGTCATTTTCGGCTCGGGGCCCGGTGCACTCGCCTCCGACGCGCATACGCTCGGCATTGACCCGATGACACAGCGCGACCGTCAGGACGAGGCGATCGGAATCATCCGGAGGCTGTTCAGGGGCGAGCGCGTCACCGCCAAGAGCGAGTGGTTCACCTTGCAGGACGCCGCGCTACAGATCCTGCCGCTGCAGGAGGACATGCCGTTCGCCGTCGCCTCGATGATCTCGCCGTCCGGCATGACGCTGGCCGGCAAATATGGCATCGGCATCTTCTCGCTGGGCTCGAACTCCACGCAAGGCCTGACGGCGCTGTCGCAGCAATGGGAGTTTGCCGAGGATTCGGCGAGGAAGCACGGCACCACCGTCAGCCGCGCCAACTGGCGCGTGCTGATGAACTGGCACATCGCCGAGACCCGCGAACAGGCGTTTCGCGAGGCGGGCGCCGGGCTGCTGCGCTGGCACAATGAATATAATGTCGGCACGCTGATGCGCCCGGGCGTCGAGCCGTATAAATCGATCGACGACGCGCTGGAGAAAGCCGCCGTCGGGGAAAACGCGTCGGCCACGATCGGCACGCCCGACGATCTCGTCAAGGCGATCAAGCATCTGATGACGATTTCCGGCGGCGTCGGCGCCGTCATGGGCTTCGTGCATGACTGGGCCAATCCGGAGAACACCCGCCGAAGCTGGGACATGGTGGCGCGCTATGTGATTCCGGAGATCAACGGCTTCCTCGAGCCCATGCGCAAGTCACGCCAATTCCTGGTCGAGAACCGCGCGGTATTCGAGCGCGCGGGCCAGGCGGTGATGGCCAAGATCATGGAGAATGACAAGGCCGCCGCCGCCCTGGCGAATACCGGGCCGGGACGCGTCGCGATCCATTCTCCCAACGCGCCTGACCTGCAGAAGGAAGCCGAGAAGCGCAGGAAGGCGTGAGGCGGAAGCCAGAGGCCACAAGCACGATGTCGTCCCTGCGAACGCACTAAGGTATGCACGCCTCTCCGGGACGACCGCACTCTCTCCGCCGTCATTCCGGGATGCGCCGAAAGGCGCAGGCCCGGAATCCATAACCACAGCCTGGGGTTATGGATTCCGGGCTCGACGCTTGCGCGTCGCCCCGGAATGACGGCGGAGAGAATAGCCGTCCCAAATATCGGTGCATGCCTTAGTGCGTGCACTGTGACGACAGTGAGCCGCGGGCAGACCTCCTGCGCAAGGGCCGGCTCACATAGGCGCAAGCGTCTCACCATCAAAGCTCACTTGCCGTAATAGGCCTGCGCCGTGTCCCAGGCGACCTGTTGCAGGAATTTCGCCGTCGGCTCGTCGAGCCCTGCATGGTAGCTGTTGCCGACCGGCGAGCGGCCGGTCAGCGCCGCGAATGTCGTGCAGGCGGCGAGATAGGTGCCGGCGAGGCTCGGGTGGCGCTTGTCCGGCGCATAGAGATTGAGCTCGGCCTGCTTTTCGCGGGCGCGCGCGAAGGCCAGTCCCGCCGGGATCACGAGCGCGTTGTTGGCGTTGCCCGCAACCGTATAGGCTTCCGCCAGCTCCGCCGTCATCTCAGGCTTGTCTTCATAGGCCCATGACATGAAGAACACCGGCTTGGCGTCGTGGGCGCGAACGATATCGCTGTCCTTCTTGGCAAATTCGGTGAAAGCGGTTTTCAGCTTGGGATGGATGGGGCACTGGCTGCAATCCATCATGACGGCGGCGTCGAACATCTTGCCCGGCTGATTGAACACGACGTTGTTGTGATCGTCGAACGAATAGGCGCCGATGCCGTTCGGCCGGAAATAGCTCTCGACATCGTGCCAGTTGAGCCCGGAACCACCGATAGTCACCATCGTGGCGTGGTATTCATGCTCGGGATCGGCGGCCCGCTCCAGGTGGCGCAGATGATCCGGCATCCCGTTGTTGTAATAGAAAAAGCTGTTGCCGATGAAGATCTCGCTCTTCGGAAAATCCGGCCCGAGGCTGGTCACCGTAGGTCTGGTCTGCGCCTGCACCGCCGCGGTCCAGCAAACGGCAGCCAGCGTGACAAGCATCACGCGACAAATTCTCGACATTCCTCATCTCCCCGATTGAAGTTTCTTAACCCGGCTTTGATATGGGCTCGGAATTAGCCTGCAAATTCTTGCCTTCGTCGGCGTGAGCGAGCCAGGCAAAGTTGCTTTAGCATGATGCGCGGCTTAGTCGCGCCGTTTTGATCGGCCAAAATTTCTGTTAAACTCAGCGAAAATGCTGCCGATTGCGCCAGAAGGAGCAGCCGCCATGTCGATGCAGAGTGTAACCTCTTCCGCGATCTCCTTCACGCCGCCGAAGCGCAACTCGCTCACGCATATCCCCGGCGACGAGGGCTGGCCGATCATCGGGAAGACCCTCGAAGTGTTGGCCGATCCCAAGGGCCATGTCGAGCGGAACGCCGCGAAATACGGTCTGGTCTATCGCAGCCACTTGTTCGGCGAGACCAGCCTCGTGCTGCTCGGGCCCGACGCCAACGAGCTCGTGATGTTCGACCAGGCAAAACAGTTCTCCTCCGAACTCGGCTGGGGACGAATTCTCGGGATGTTGTTTCCACGCGGATTGATGCTGCTCGACTTCGACGAGCACCGGATGCACCGGCGCGCGCTCTCGGTCGCATTCAAATCCGGCCCGATGAAATCCTATCTCGTCGAGCTCGACAAAGGCATCGCGCGCCGCGTTGCGCAGTGGAAGAGCAAGCCCGGCGAGATGCTGCTCTATCCCGCGATGAAGCAGCTCACGCTCGATCTCGCCGCGACCTCGTTCCTCGGCGCGGATATCGGACCCGAAGTCGAGGAGATCAATCGCGCCTTCGTCGATATGGTGGCGGCCGCCGTCGCGCCGATCCGCAAGCCGCTGCCCGGCACGCAGATGGCGCGCGGAATCAAGGGCCGCAAGCGCATCGTGGCCTACTTCTCCGAGCAGATTCCGCTGCGCCGCGCCAAAGGCAGCGGCGACGATCTGTTCTCGCAGCTCTGCCGCGCGACGCATGACGACGGTGCGCTGCTGTCGACCCAGGACATCATCGATCATATGAGCTTCCTGATGATGGCGGCGCACGACACGCTGACATCGTCGCTGACATCATTCATCGGCGAGCTCGCCGCACATCCCGACTGGCAGCAGAAGCTGCGCGACGAAGTCTCTCAGCTTGGCCTTGCCCCTGACGCCCCGACCGGCTTCGACAATCTCGAAGCGATGAAGCTGACGGAAATGGCGTTCAAGGAAGCGCTCCGGCTCAAGCCGCCGGTGCCCTCGATGCCGCGCCGCTCGGTCCGCGACTTCAGCTTCATGGGTTATGCCATCCCCGGCGGCACCATGGTCGGCATCAATCCGCTGTTCACCCACCATATGCCCGCGATCTGGCCCGATCCCGGCACGTTCGATCCGATGCGCTTTACCGAGGAGGCGCAGCGCAACCGCCATCGCTTCGCCTGGGTACCGTTCGGCGGCGGCGCGCATATGTGCATCGGGTTGCACTTCGCCTACATGCAGGCGAAATGCTTCGCGCGGCATTTCCTGCAAAATCTCTCGGTCTCGCTCGCGCCCGGCTACCAGCCGCAATGGCAGATGTGGCCGATCCCGAAACCGCGCGATGGATTGCGGGTGACGGTGACGCCGGTGTGACAGCTGAGCTAGGAGTTCCGGTGCGGCCCATCCTTCGAGACGCCGCGCCAAGGCGCGGCTCCTCAGGATGAGGTTGTGTGCGGGCGCAAGCTTCAACCTCATGGTGAGGAGGCGCGCAAGCGCCGTCTCGAACCACGAGGCCCCGCCGTGACGGCGAAAGTGCGCGTGATGCTGCCTCAGTCGATATAAGTCGTCAGCTCCGCGCCTTCGTCGGCGACGAACACCGCGATCAGTTCGGCGGGCTCTGTCGCACTGGCATTGGCCGAGACCATATGCGTCGAGCCCGGCGGCTCGAAGAACGACTGCCCGACCTGGAATGTCTCGACCGGACCGCCGCCCAGTTGCGATCGGATCTGGCCATTGGTGATGTAGGCGGTGACCGAGCCCGCATGGCGATGCGGCCGGCTGAAGCCGCCGGGGGCGTAGGAGACGCGCACGACCGTGATGCGCTTGCCCGGCACGTTCGGAAGTGCCTGCGACGTGATGAGCTCGATGCTGTCGCCGCTCGCCGCCGCGTTCGCGCTCGTCGCGCAGAGCGGCGCGATCGTCGTCGAGATCGCATCCATCGCGACCGGCAGCGCCTTGCCGATCGCAAAAGCGCAGGCAAGGCCGCCGATCATGGCCATCAGGACCGGCCGGGTTTCGACCCGGGCCGGCAACACGGCTGACATCGCAGAGATCCTCATCGTCATGACCCCCCTTGCTGATCGAACGCCTTGCGCAGGGTGACATAGCCCTGCTGCTGTTGGCTCCAGTTGCGGCCACCGGTCATGGCGCCATCGACCACCAGATCGTGACCGTTAATGAAACTGGAACTCGTCGCTGGCCAAAAATACGGCAGCGTGGGCGATATCGTCCGGCAGGCCCGCACGCGGGATCGGTTGCGCCGACTTGTAGACCTCGCGCATCACCGCCGGGGTCCTTTCGGCGGCATCGACCGGCAGCCCGAGCGCCTTGCCGAAAATGCCGGTCGCGATCGCCCCCGGCGAGATCGAATTGACGCGAACGCCGGATTCGCCAAGCTCCATGGCGACGCATTTGGTGAGATGGATCACCGCGGCCTTCGCCGCGCCATAGACCACCGACGAGGAGAAGCCGGCGAGCCGTCCCGCGATGCTGCCATTGTTGATGATGCTGCCGGAGCCTTGCTTCTTCATATGGGGCGCCGCATGCTTCATGCCGAGCATGACACTGCGCACCAGGGTCGCCATCGCAGCGTCGAAGCGATCGACTTCGAGCCCTTCGATGCCTCCCGTCTGAGCCGGGCCGCCGGCATTGTTGAAAAGGCAATCGATCCTGCCGAACTTTTCCACCGCAAGCCCGATCAGCGCCTGCATCTGCGCCTCGACCGTGACGTCGGTCTGGCGGAACATGCAGTTTGTGCCAAGCGCATTCGCCAGCGCCTCGCCCTCCGCCACACGGCGGCCGGCAATGACGATCTTCGCGCCTTCGGCGACGAAGATTTCCGCCGTGCGCAAGCCGATGCCGCTGGTGGCGCCCGTGATCACCGCAACCTTGCCGTCGAGCCGTCCCATGTCGTTGTCCTTTTCTTTGCCTGCTGCGGATGAGCATGATCCGGGTGACGCTGCCGGGCCGTTTCGACGACCGCGCAATGTCCCTGGAACCCTATCATTGGGGAACCAATATTCGCGGCAGCTGGATGACAACGCAAGCTATGCTTGCAATCGCGAAGCGCGTATTTTCCAAATACCCGGCCTTATTTTGGATTGTCTGATCGGGCTCTTGTCGATCCATGAGGAAGCTGATGGATGATTTTCGCCGCGGTTGGCATGGCATATCGGATATGCCTCCGCCTGCCAGTCTCGGGTTTGCCATTCTCTGCCTTCTGCTTGCGACGGCGTTTCGTTGGGGACTCGCGCATATTCGGCCGGACATATTCTTCACGCCGTACATCCCGGCGGTATTCTTCGCGACCGCGCTCGGCGGCCTCTGGATCGGCATCCTGACCGCGATCGCAGCCGGCGCACTCGGGCTCCTCATCGATTTCAACCACGCCGCCGAAAAGTCCTCGCGGCTCGCGCTGCTCCTGATCTTCTGGATCGTCGCCGCGCTCACGATCTGGGGCGTTCAGCATTACCGCTCGACCGTGGCGCAGCAGCGCAAGATCGCAAAGCGCCTGATGGAGGAGGAGTCGTACCGCAAGCTCGTGGTCGAGGAGCTTCAGCACCGGCTGAAGAACAAGTCATCGACCATCCACGCGGTGCTGCATCAGGTGCTGGAGAACCAGCCGCAGGTCTGGGCGAGCATCGACAACCGCATCAGGGCGCTCTCCGCCACCGACGACCTGATTGCAAAGGTCGACGGCAGCGGCTGCGACATCAAGGACCTGCTGCTGATGGAGCTCGGGCCTTATGGCCATGTCCGCTTCAACCTGAACGGCGATCCGCTGTTTTTGCCGGCAAAGCTCGCCGTCAGCCTGGCGCTGATCTTTCACGAACTCGCGACCAATGCCGGCAAGTACGGCGCCTTCGCATCGGCGCGAGGCCTGCTCCAGGTGTCGTGGACCTTGACGGGCGACCGCCTCAACCTGACCTGGGACGAGACCGAGGGGCCGGCGGTGGTGACGATCGGCGCGGCCGGCTTCGGCACCAGGCTGCTGAGGTCCGCGCTCACATCGTTCGACGGCAGGACCGAGATCGCATATCTGGAGAGCGGCCTCCACTGCACGCTGCAGTGCCGCATCCCCTCGAGCTGAGTGCGCTTGCGCGCCAATGACCTCCGCTGTTACCTCCGCATTCCCTGCTGTCGTTGGCGAGCTATTAACCCGTCCAGCAACCATTGCCCTCCGCGCGGCAGCGCATCCGTCCAGACAGCGCGGAATCCATCAATACCCCCGCATTTCTCCATAGGGTTTAACTAAAACTAAGAGCGCTCCCTTCAAAATCCCGAGACATGCAACGTCTCGTCCTCGAAGAGCTCCAAACCACCGAAGCCGACGCCGATAGGCGGCGCGCGACTGAGGCTGAATTGAGCCTGCTGCGCGACGTCGTCAGGCTGCTCCCCTCCGGCGTCACGGTTCAGGACGAGCAAGGCAATTTCCTTTTGATTAACGATGCGGCCGCGACGCAGTTCGGGCTCTGCATCGGCGGCCCGGACGCCTTGCAGTCGCCGCAACTGAATGAGCGCAGCGAAACCGGTCTCGAGTTCCTGCGCAGCGGACGGCCCGCGGTGGTCGAGGAGAGCCTCGACGCGGGGCCGGCGCGACAGGTGCTGCTCACCACCCACCGGCCCGCGTCGATCAGCGGCCGCAAGCTCCTGATTTCGTGCTCCGCCGACATCAGCGGCCAAAAGGCGTTCGAAGACCAGCTGTTTCGCTCCGCCTATTATGACGAACTGACCGATCTGCCGACCCGGCGGGTGGTCGAACATCGGGCCAACAGCCTCCTGAAAAGCGACGACGGAAGCACGAAGTTCGCGCTGGCATTTCTCGACGTCGACAATTTCAAGCACATCAACGACTATTACGGCCACAGCGTCGGCGACGCGCTGCTGATCGAGATATCCAAGCGGCTGAGCCGCGACCTGCGCGAAACCGACATGCTGGCGCGGATCAGCGGCGACGAGTTTCTGCTGCTGCTCAGCCCGATCGAGGGCGCGCATGAAGTAGCGGAATTCCTGCGCGGCACGCTGCACCGGCTTGCCGCGCCTTTCTTCATCGATGAGTCCGAGATCTTTGCCTCGACCTCGATCGGCGTCAGCCTCTATCCCGAGCACGGCACGACTTACGACGTGCTGCGGCAGAACGCCGACCTGGCCATGTATCGCGTCAAGAACGATAGCAAGGGCGCGGTCGCCTTCTTCGACGCCGCCATGGAGCACGAGGCGCTCGCGCGCATGAAGATCGAGCAGTCGCTGCGGCAGGCTATACTCGAGAAGCGGTTCTGCT
>CAWAXO010000036.1:0-93909 GCA_963786015.1 uncultured Alphaproteobacteria bacterium
TGCGATCGGAAAATGCACCATCATTACATGTATCGGGTGTCCGACCAGCGCCACCGCCGAACCAACATCCAGTCGAAACAGATCCAGCGTGACCGCGGTGTGCGGCTGCGTCGTGAGATCGCCTCGCTCTGTCATCGACCGCCTCCATCGCGCCGGAAACAGCGTCGTTCAGATGTGCATCCTAGCCTTTTAGTCTTGACTGTCCAACTCGGAATGCTCGCAACACTTCCAGGCTGCACAGGGCCGCTATCAGCGCTCGATCCCGCCGGGCCGGCTGGTGCTTCGATCGCCAGGCTTTGGTGGGTGATGTTGGCGGGCTCGGCCGTCCTCTTCGCATTGGTGATGACGCTGTTCGTGCTGGCCGTCCGCCGTCCCGGCTGGGGCGCCAATATATCGCCCGGACGTTGGTTGGTGGTAGGTGGCCTGGTTCTGCCGGCTGTTGTCTTGCTGCCGCTTATCGCCTACGCGCTGGTCGCCGGCGAGAGACTTCTGCCGCTACCTGGACATGCGCCGCCGCAGATCGAGGCTATTGGTCAGCAATGGACCTGGACCTTCCGCTATCCCGATCATGGCGGAGTGGAGACCAAAAATGTTCTGCATATACCCGCGGGCACTCCGATCGACGTCCTGGTCTCCAGCCATGACGTTATCCACGCGTTCTGGATTCCTCGCCTCGCGGGCAAGATCGATGCCGTGCCCGGGCATGTGAACCGCCTGCGTATTCAGGCGGATCAACCGGGCAACTACGCGGGCCAATGCAACGAATTTTGTGGTCTTGGTCACGCAGGCATGCGGTTCGATGTCATCGTCCATCGTCCGGCTGACTTCTCCGCCGCACTTGCGCGGGCAGCCACTTCAGGAGAGTCGGTGAGAAAATGAGTGAAATCCGTCGAGCGGCTACCGCACGGCACACCGGCGCTGCGGCTGCACCGCCAGCTCAGCGCGATCTGGGCGACCGGGCCGGGATTGCAGCGCCTCGCCGCTGTCAATCATTCTGTCATCGGCTTGCGCATGATGGTCACATCGTTTGTGTTCTTCGCTATCGCAGGCGTGCTCGGTATGCTCACCCGCGTTCAACTCGCGACGCCGAACTCCACGTTCATGGTCCCGGAGACCTACAACCAAGTCTTCACCATGCACGGTTCGATGATGTTGTTCCTGTTCGCTATCCCGATGGTAGAGAGCTTTGCGGTTTATCTGACCCCGAAAATTCTGGGCACGCGCGACTTCGCCTTTCCGAGACTGACCGCCTATGGCTACTGGTGTTACCTGTTCGGGGGCACGATCCTGACGGTGGCGTTGATCGCTGGGGTAGCGCCCAATAGCGGCTGGTTCATGTACACACCGCTGAGTTCGAACGTTTATACGCCCGGAATAAATTCGGATGTATGGCTGCTGGGCGTGACCTTCGTCGAGATCTCGGCGCTGTCGCTTGCCATGGAAATCGTGGTCTCTATTCTCAAGATGCGCGCGCCAGGCATGTCGCTCGACCGGATGCCTATCTTTGCCTGGTACATCCTGGTGACCGCCATGATGATGATCGTGGCCTTTCCACCATTGATCCTCGGCTCGATATTGCTCGAAGTGGAGCGCGCCTTTGGCCTGCCGTTCTTCGACCCGGCACGCGGCGGCGATGCGCTGCTGTGGCAACATCTTTTCTGGCTGTTCGGCCACCCGGACGTCTACATCATCTTCCTGCCCATGGCGGCCGTGTTATCAACGATCATTCCGGTCTTCGCCAACAGGCCGCTGGTCGGCTATCGGGCGATCGTCGTCGCGATTATTGCTCTCGCCTTCCTGAGCTTCGGCATTTGGGTGCACCACATGTTTACCGTGGGTATTCCGCACCTCGCACTCGCCTTTTTCTCGGCGGGCTCGGCGATCGTCGCAGTCCCGACGGCGGTGCAGATCTTCGCCTGGCTGGCCACGATGGCCTCCGGCCGGCCGCGCTGGGATGTGCCGATGCTCTATGTTTTCGGATTCTTCTTCATCTTTGTGATGGGTGGCCTCACCGGCGTGATGCTCGCGATGGTGCCGTTCGACTGGCAGGCCCATGACACCTACTTCGTTGTCGCCCACATGCACTATGTGGTGGCCGGCGCCCTAGCTTTCCCGATGCTTGCAGCGTTCTATTACTGGCTGCCGTTACTGACAGGACGCACCGCCGTGCATCGGTTGTCGGTTCCGGCCTTCTGGCTGGTCTTTGTCGGATTCAACCTGACCTTCTTCATGATGCATCTCACCGGTCTACTCGGCATGCCCCGGCGCATCTATACCTATACCGGGAATGAAGGCTGGAATTGGCTCAACCTGCTTTCCTCGGTAGGCGGGTTCGTCATGACGATCGGCTTCGCACTGGTCGTGATCGACCTGTTTATCCAACTCCGTTATGGACGTCGCGTGCGCCGCAATCCATGGGGATCCACGACCCTGGAATGGGCAATGTCGATACCGCCGGCATCTTATGCTTTCGCCTCGATTCCGCACGTTGCAACCGCAGACGACCGTTTCAGGCCAAGCGAGCTTGCGGTATCACTCGCGCGCGGCGAAGGCTATCTCGGCTCAGCCCGCAACGGCTGGCAGGAGGCGCTGGGCGTGCATAAGACGTCCGGCGCGCCGGACCAACTGATCATACTGCCGAATCCCACGTACCTGCCGCTCTGCACCGCGCTCGTCACTGCGGCTGCGGTTCTGTCCATGCTGTTCAAGTTCTATTGGCTGTCGCTCGGCTTTGCTTTAGTGACTATGGGACTGTTCGTGTTCGGTGCGCAAAACGCCGGTCTTGCGCGGGACTACGGCCCATTGCCCATCGGTCGCGGTGTCAATGTGCCGCCCCATACGGAGGTCGCCGATGCGCCGGCGTGGCTGGCGTTGATCTGCACGCTCGTCGCCGACGGCACACTGTTCACATCGCTGCTGTTCGGAACTTTCTATCTCTGGATATCTGTACCGAACTGGACGACAGCGATCACACCCGAACCGAGCCGCATGCTCGCCTTCGGCGCGGTCGCGGCTCTCGTCGTCGCCACGGCCGCTGCGCGCGGATCGCTCCGAACGGCCGCAGCCGGTGGCAGCGCCAGCCCCTGGATAGGTCTTGCCTTGATGGCGCTTCTCGTGGCCATCGCCGCGGCCGTTAAACAAATCGTCGGTGTGGTGCCGCATCCTCGCGAGAATGCGCTCGGCGCAACTGCGGCAGCCATGCTCGGCTATGTCGTTGTGCACGCAGGCATCGGCGTTCTCTTTCTCATCAGTAACTTCCTGCGTCAGAGGGCCGGCTTCATTTCACCGCGGCGGTTGTTGGATCTACGGCTTACGCGATTATGGCTGGACTACACGTTGGTCACGGGAGTTATTGCAATGAGTTCTCGTTCTCACACTGCCTGCACTTGCGACGGTGCTGGGGGTTCGACCGTGAGCGAGCGTCCTGTGCCACCAAGGCATCTATGGTGGCTGGCGGCGGGATTCACCGTCTGGTGCAGTGCGCTGGTTGCTCTTTACGCGATCCACGGCATCGGCTGCACGTTTGCCTGGTCGGCCGGCTCGCTGCGACTATGGCTCGTCGTGGCTCTCCTCGCGCATCTGGTGGTGTTGGGTTGGATGTGGTACGTTATCTCTCGCGTTGCTCCTGATTTCGGTTTTGGTCCGGCCGGCGAGTTTTTATATTGGGCCGTCACAGTGACACTTGTCACTGCCCTGGTTGCGACCGCTATTACCTTCGGTCCCTCGCTACTGCTCGCTACATGCGTTTGATTGGCCCGGAGGAGCGTTGAAGGGCTTCCCGCCGATGCGGGGCGGTCGTCTTTGTGTCCGTTGCTTCGCGGTCATATGGCCACAAGCCCGGATTGGCGACGGTTCGTAGGTTGGTTCGTGAGGTGCGAGAATCCAATGCAGAGCGGGGAGTGATGATGCCTACAGTAATCACGATTGAAGGTGACGCGCCATATTTGCTCCCGCATGTGGATCATGTCTCCGCAATAGCCCACGGTGAAAACGTGGATTTGACGATGTTCGTGGCGTTACCAGGCCATTCGGACCTCGAACCGGTTTATGTGCAGCTGAGCCTCACCGCCGCAGGCGATCTACTAGGTCAGTTAACTCGGGCCGTAGCCGAGACGACGAAGCGCGGTTCAGAAACTTAGTCGCGACCAGCCAGATACACCGGCAAGCTGCTGCATGGCTAAACGCCACTCGTGACGGTGCGGTAGTCGTTGCCGCTTAGCGCCTGTGAGTTGACTAGACAGTCCAGGTTGCCTGTTCGACGCTTCGACAGCAACCGATGCGAACGCGCGGCTTTCGGTGAAGCAAATCGCGAAGATCGCGCCGACGCAGAGAACAAACCCAAGCGGTGATTTGAGAAAAATAAATAGCCTAGGGCAAGGGCTCGCAATTGCGCGGGGAAGCTGCTCGGACTACCGTCAAGCTCACGTACCCGGCGCCTTCACCGCGCGAGACCTCGAGGTCGGCAACGATCGGGGCTCGCCGATATCGCTGGATTAGTTCGACCGCCGGCCTTGCGCGTTCGAAGGCAAGATATCGGCCGTTAGCGTGCAAGTGAAGTGAGGATAACAACCGTAAGGAACCAGCCGAGGAGAGTTAGAATGGCCAGCAAAATGCCATCGATGACAGCACTTCTGGGATTGCTCGCGATTGCGGGCTACCAAAACCGCGACAAAATCGTCGAGATGCTCAAGGGCGCAGGAGCAACCGGAGACAAGCCCGGCACCGGCACGCAAGCGGGGTTGGGCGGCGTGCTCGGCAGCTTGGGTGGGGAGGGCGCCATGGGCGGTGTGGGAGGTCTTTTGGGCGGCGGTCTTAGTGAATTGCTCGAGCGATTCAAGCAGGGTGGTCAAGGAGAGGTTGCTCAGTCGTGGATCAATGACGGCCCCAACAAGGAGATTGCTCCACCTCAACTCAAACAGGCGATTGGGGCGGATGTCCTGGCAGCTCTGGAGAAGCAAACCGGCCTTTCGCAGGACGAGCTTCTCGCTAGGCTTTCGCGCGAATTGCCGGCGGCAGTCGACAAATACACGCCGGGCGGCCGGCTTCCCGGTGAGAACAGTTAAACGCTTAAACGATTGAGGAACGCGAGATGGGCATCATCTGGACGATCATCATCGGGTTTATCGCGGGCGTTATCGCCAAGTTCATCATGCCGGGACCCAATGAGCCGCAAGGGTTCGTCCTCACCGCCATCCTCGGCATCGTTGGCGCTTTCGTAGCCAGCTTTCTCGGACAAATGCTTGGCTGGTACGGACCGGGCGAAGGAGCCGGCTTGATCGGCGCGGTGGTCGGCGCGATCATCGTTCTTTTTGTGTACGGGTACTTTGCTGGCCGGAAAACCGCCTGACTGGTGATCGCTCGGCAAACCCGACTTCGCAATACTCAATTGAGGAGAGAGCGGAATCGGGAATGGATCTGGATGCCGCCCAACCTCGCGGGCGTCTTCTATGCGATTTTTGTGCGCGCGAGGAGCTAGCTCAACCATTTGCTCTTTGCGCCGTGACCTGAAAACCGGGCTGCATTCTCAAGGACAAGGAGCCGTCCGGTTTGACACTGCAATTGTCCTGCAAAGGCACTCGGCCTTACCGTACCCGTCTCATTGCCCGTCCGCGCCGACGAAGTGAGATCGAATAAAGGCGCCCAATTGCTGCGCTGCACGAGTCCGGATCGTTCCGTCGCCGGAGTGGCCCGTTCCGGGCGCTCCGAAGGAAGTGCCGCCGGCGTCCATCGGCCTGCTCGCGCAATCGCCCCGCACTCGGCAGTAGCGACGCCGTCGCGGGCCGGCGTTGATCCAGATCAGAGGTGCAAAGACGCATCTTTCGGGTCGTGGCTGCGGTGCCGCATGGGCAGCGGCGCGGTAGCATTATTTACGCGCCCCGGTCAATTGCAAAGTAACTGGATAGCGGATCTGCGATGCTTTCGAGGGATTTTCCTTCCGCATCGATCCCCAGCATTAGAGCATGATGTTTTTATACGGAAACATAGCCTGAGTTTCTGAGATAGTTCGCACACTCCTCCTCCGAGAAGAGGTCGAGGAGATCTCCGACCCTGCGCCAGGTTGCTTCAATGGTGCGGGGTTCTGCGGCTCGCATCAGATGCTTGAGCTTAGCGAATACCTGTTCGATTGGATTGAGGTCAGGACTGTAGGGAGGCAGGAAGAGCAAGTGCGCTTTCCTGGCGCGGATAGCGTCACGGGCTTTCTTGCCTTTGTGACTTCCGAGATTGTCGAGGATCACGATGTCTCCCTTGGCCAAGGTCGGAGCCAGCTCTTTCTCGACGTAGAGCGTAAAGAGTTCGCCATTGATAGGTCCGTCAATGACCCAGGGTGCCGAGATGTGATCGTAGCGAAGCGCCGCGATGAATGTCATCGTTTTCCAATGACCAAAGGGGGCGGATGCCGTGAGCCGATGCCCGCATGGCCCCCAGCCACGTAGCGGGGACATGTTGATCTTGATCCAGGTTTCATCAATAAAGACCAGGCGGGAGGCATTGATCCTGCCTTGATAAGCTTTCCAGCGCGCTCGCTTACGAGCTACGTCGGGCCGATCTTGCTCGGCCGCCCGCATCGTTTTTTTTGAAGCTCAGATCTTCGGCATGAACGAAGGTCCACACGGCCCGAACATCGGTCTTTACACCGCGCTCAGCCAACTCAGCTGTCAACTTGCGCAAGGTGAAGGGACCGGAGCGAATGCGTTTGCGCAGCCATTCAGCGTGAGCGCCCGACAATGTCTTCTGCTTGTGACCGCCGATCTTACCCGGAGTGACGCCGCCGGTTTGCCGTCTTAGGCTCTTCCACTTGCTGACGCAGGATGGGCTGATCTGCAGCGCCTGCGCGATCGATCGAACCGTCTCGCCCGCATCAGCACGCGCCAGGGCGCGTTCGCGGATATCTTCCGAAAAGGGCCGTGTCATCCATGCTGGCCTCCGTTCCCCAGCAGGAAGCTTGAATCAGAAACTTCGCCCGAAGGGAATCCAGATTCCGATCAAAAACAACGTGCTCTAACCCAATCGGGAGGACCAAGGCGGCGAGCTTCACGCGGCTGCCTTGTCCTCCTTGTCAGCTCCGCGCGCGACGATCTTCAATGCATTGTCCGGCAAAGGCCGCTGCAGCGCCTTGGCCTCGTCCCACGGCGCGCGCATCCAGACGTCTCGTTCCTCGTCCGTCGTCAGGATCACAGGCATTGCCTTCGGGTGAATCGGCTTGACCACGCGTTCGGCGTGGTGGTGAGAAATCCATAGACCAGGTGCGGTCCGGGCACCGGCTTCGACTTCGTACCACGATCGCCTTTGAACTCTGTCCAGATTCCGGCGAACGACGTACAGCGGCCGATCGTCGTCAAGCGCGAACCAGACCACGTCCTTCTTTTTCGTCTCCAGGTTTGGCTCGGGTGCGTATTCCGCAAAGCTATTGAACGGCACGAGGCAGCGGTTCTCCGGCTTCAGCCAGCCGCGCCAGTGCGGCGAGCTGGTGTTGCGAATGTTGGTGACCGGCGGGCCGCCGGTGCGCGGCGGAGGTGGCATGCCCCAGCGCATCAGCGCCATCTCCGTCCCGCTGTCGGTGTTGCGGATTACGGGAGCCGGATAATCCGGAAACACGCCCGGCATTGGCGCGAGGTTACCGACATACCGGTTCACAACTCCGAAAAAGCGCGATGATCGCAGCTTGGTTCGTCGTGATCGAATACAGATTGCAGATGTGGACGGCCCCCCACTTGTCAGGATGGTAGCAGACTTTTGACCTGATCGCTTGCTATCAGATGTCCGGCCTGTTTGCGCGGACAAAGTCCGCTGGCCGAGATGGTGTTCGCTACGCACGCTCCAAGCACATAGGCGACATTGATGATGCCAGTGTAATCTACGGAAGCTCGCGCGTATCGACCGATCGGTCCTTCCATCTACTGCGTCCTGCAAGTTCGTGGGCTATCCGCCGAGCAACTCGCTCGCGGTGCCGATTCAGATCAGATGGGCATGGCGGCTACTGGGCGGCTGTACACTCCGCCCGATATCATCAAGCGCCAAGCGATGCGGGCGAACTTGTTAGCTAAGGCCACCGCGACTAACTTCGGCGGCTTTCGCTCCAGTAGCGAAGCGAGCCACGGTGTGGGTTTGTGACGACCCTTTCGGATATGCCTCAGCAGCGCGGTCGCGCCGACGATCAACGTCGATCGGAGCATTGAATCGCCGGCCTTTGTGATCCCCCCGTGTCTTTGCCGGCCGCCAGTCGAATGATCCTTAGGAGTCAGGCCGAGCCAAGCCGCAAAGTCACGGCCTGATCTGAACGTCTCCGGCGGGGGTGCCTTCATGCTTAGCATGGACGACCCAATCGGACCGACGCCCGGAATCGTCGCAATACGCCTGCTAACGTCATCCTCGCGGTGCCACTTCATCAGCTTGGCCTCAATCTTTGCCAGGCGGGCTTCGACTGCGGCATACTCCTCTGCCTGGAGGCGGAAGAGATCCCTTGCCATTTCCGGCAAGCTATCATCCTCGAGCACCCGCTTGATAAGTGCCCTGACATTCTGCCGACCGGCAGGACCGACGATGCCAAACTCAGCTGCATAGCTCCTGAAAGCATTGGAGAGCTGCGACTTCACGCTGACCAGGCGTTCCCGCACAGTCATCAACATGCAGGCCGCTTGTCGTTCCTTCGATTTGACCGGTACAAACCGCATGCTCGGACGGGTGACCGCCTCGCATAACGCCTCGGCGTCAGCCGCGTCGTTCTTGCCGCGCTTCACGTAAGCCTTCACATATTGGGGCGGAATCAGCTTCACCTCGTGGCCGAACGACTGCAGAAGGCGCGCCCAATGATGCGAGCTGCCGCAGGACTCGATGCCGACGAGAACCGGCGGAAGCCGCTCGAAGTAGCGAATCATCTCGGCTCGCCGGAACTGGCGGCGGACAACCACAACCTCGTTCTCGTCAACGCCGTGAAGCTGGAAAACCGATTTAGAAGTATCCATACCGATGCGAATAGGAAGATTCATCAGACTTTCCTCTCATCTAGCTGCGACGCTGCGAGCGCCATAGAACCTTGGGGATGAGAGGCCGTCCACACCAGCACATGGCGCAGTGGCTCGTGGGTTCGCGGAGATCGGACCCACAAATCTAGTGGCGTTGCCTGTGCGTGCAAAGGCGGCTGTAATGCCGGTATGGCTTCCACCAAATCCCGGCAATTCATCTGGAGCGGGCGCATCAACCTCGCGAAAATGCAGGCCGAGCACGCCCGGAAACGGGCTGTAGAGGCAGCCAGAGAGGCTGATCGCGCCGAGGCGGAAGGCATGGTCAGTGCGAATGGAAGGCTACGGCGGCCCGGCACAGCCTTCACCAACGATAGGCCAGTGCATCAACGGCGGTCTCAGTCGGTTGGAAGTCGAATGCAATCGCTGCGAAACCAAGGCGAGCATCGGCTTAAGACCCATGCCGCGCATGAAGATCCGATGAAGTCCAAGGGTCTTGGACGCTGGCTTCAAGGCGATTTGCACCCGCCGAGGTAAGGCGCGGCGTGAATCGGGGCCGGGCGGTCTCTCCACGACTCTAGGAAGGTCGCTGGTGCGGGTTTGGTCCGCGGGCTCCCAGGGGCCGGTCGATCACTGCCACCGCATGTACGAACGACGCTGATTCCTACGCCCCGGTTAGGACCTTTAAGGCACGGCGAGCGTTGAGCCGTAGCACCGGGGCAGGGACCGTGTGTAGCCGGAGTTCGGGCTATGAGCACTATCCCTCTGGAATTTGAAAGAAGGTTCGAGCAGCGGTGGGCGGCCAGACTTGCGCGGCCGGTTCCCCTGTCGGCGCCCCACGATCACAGGCATGAAACGCCGGATCAGCGGTTAGCCGCACTTGGCAAAGCCAAAATGAAAGCCCGTCGAGCTGAATCGGCGGGATTGAGGTCTGTGGCAGCAGTGTGTGAGCGCGGGGACTGAAGCCCCGCGCCCTGACGACACGGCCCGCACAGGCTGGGGGCTAATGCGACGGGCTGCGACGTCCTCGGCACCTTGCAACACCACACTCACGTGCGCCTGACACAAGACGGTGATGCAAAGAAAAAAACCCGCCCAGGGTGAGATGCGGGCGGGGTTTGAGTTGAACGGGTAGTCAGTGGATGCCGACGCCGGTGAAACGCGGCACGGCGACTCAATAGCCTGCCCGCCTTACATGGGCCTTACGGCACAGGGACCGAATCCTCACGCCCAAGGAAAAAGGCCGCCAACCAAGTCGGCCTTTCAAGTGAATATTAGGATTCTACCCGGCCCACTCGCAGATTTTCTGACCGTTGCTAAGAACGTTGCAACTGCAAGTGTATTTCTTGCCGTTGATAGTTGTCTTTTCACCTTCGGTGCAAGCTAGCGCGAGCGAACTCGACAACGCGAGCACCGCCGTCACTAGAATAAATGATTTCATAGCCACTTCCTCCAAATAGATGAGAGAAATAGCAGTACAATCTTAGCGCTAAACGGCTAATGGAAGCGACCTGAAAATCGTAGGGGCGATGCAACGTGAGCTACACGTGCGATCGGCGCCGGCGCTTCATGACTGCCCCTTCGCCACTTGAATTTTCGCTTTTGCGATGGCACCGGAAGATATGACGCGCATGGCGACGGACGTCGTCCAGGAAGTCGACAGCGTCGGTCAATTCTCCGTCATGCAGACAGAGAAACCGGCGTCTCGCAGTCGCTCCAGGATGGTTGTGGCAGCCCCTGCCGAGTCAGGCACGCACTCGGCCAGCTCGGCCTCGATCCAACCGGCGATTACCTCGCGAGGGGTCAATTCGGTCATGGCCCCTCCACGGTTGCGTCGAGAATGTGCCCGCCCTTGCCGCGGATCGTGCGTATCATGGGAGCCTCATTCGGACCGTCGACCTTGCGACGCAACTTGCCCATATAGACGTGCATGAGGCTTTTATTTTCTGGAAACGAACTTGTAGAGCCAGACATCTCGAAACAGCTGCGCGGACGTGAGCAACTGACCGTTTCGCTGCATCATGTACTCGAGCAAACGGGCTTCGCGCCGCTGCAGATCGAATGACTGGTCGCCGCGCTTTCCCTTGCAATTGACGGGATCAAGCTTGAGCGAGCCTACCCGTAAGAGGCGGAGAAGTTGCCGAGCACCCGATGGATTGATTGTTTGAATGTTAATCGGCCGACAGCGGATCGCCTGAAAGATTCCAACTGGCTCCGTCGAAGACTGCGATCCGCAGGACTTTGAACGCAGCGTAGTCGTCAGGCTTTGTGCTGATCGAGACACCGGGCAGCATCATCGGCAGTCGCTCTCCGTGCAGCGACGTCGCCTGGCGGATGAGGTTTTCCCGAGTCAGTTGATCGCCGCATTTCTTCAGGACAAGCTCGACGGCGTGGACGTTCATGTAGGCCACCAGCACGGAATAATCGTCCGGGTTCACCGATGGCGCATATTTCTTCAGGAACTCCTTGTAGGCCTTGACCTCGTCGTCATTCTCCCATGCGGGGTCGCCGGGCTGTTTGAGGAATTGCGTCGTCACCAGACCTTTGGAGGCATCGAGCCCTGCCGGCTTCAAAATGGTTTCGACCGACGCCGTCGAGCCGCCGATGATGTGAAGCGGGTTCCAGTTGAGTTCGTGAACCTTGCGGATCGACTGCGCAGCTGCCTTTGAGGAGGACTGCTCGACCAGCGTGTCGATGCCGGCGGCCTTCAACTGGACGATCTGCGAGTCGATCGTGGGGTCGGCCAGTTCGTAGGAAACCTCCAGCGCGATTTGCGAGACTTTTTCGCCGAGTCCGGCACGCAATCCCCCGAGGTAGTCCTTTCCATAGTCGTCGTTCTGATACAGGACGCCGATCTTGGCGTCGGGCCTGTTCTTCAGGAGGTACTTTGCGATGACCCTGCCTTCGGTTTCGAAGTCCGGATAAAGCGGCACGGTCCATCGGAAGTTCTTGGGGTCGTTGAAACGTCGTCCGCCCGCCGTGATGAACAACTGCGGCACCTGTTTCGAGTTCAGATATTTCTGGATCGCGACGTTCGGCGCCGTGCCGATGGTCCCGACCTCCGCGAGAACGCCTGTATCCTCGACCAGCTTGCGAGACTGCTCGACTGCTTTCGGCGCGCTGTAGGCGTTGTCGAGCTGGGTGAAACTGATCTTGCGTCCATTGACGCCGCCCTGTTCGTTCAGCATATCGAAATAGCCGACGACGGCGCGTCCGGCTCCAGCGCCGAAGGCGGAAGCGGGACCGCTCAGCGGCGTCGACTGGCCAAGCTTGATTTCGGCATCGCTCGCTCCGGTGTCGTAGGCCTTTTGCGCAAAAGCGGGCGAGGTGGCGAGCAGCGCCGATATCGCGAGAACGCCGCAAATATGATTGACGGGACGCGTCACTGTTTCCTCCGCATTCTTGTTTGTCTCAGCGCAGCAGCTCGCGTGCGATCACCACGCGCTGGATCTGGTTGGTTCCTTCGAAGATCTGCGTCAGCTTGGCGTCGCGCATCATGCGCTCGACGGGATAGTCCATGGTGTAGCCGTAGCCGCCGAAGATCTGGACGGCATCGGTCGTCACCTTCATCGCCATGTCGCTGCCGAAGCACTTGGCCATGCTGGCAAGCAGGTTCAGCCGCTTCCAGTCGCCCTCGTCGCCGGCGCGTGCGCATTCATAGACGAGGGCGCGCGCGGCTTCGATCTGGATCGCCATGTCGGCGAGCATGAACTGCACGCCCTGGAATTCCGAGATCGACTTCTTGAACTGCTTGCGTTCCTTGGCGTAGGCAAGACAGGCCTCGAACGCACCTTGCGCCAGCCCGACCGATTGCGCGCCGATGGTCGGACGGTTGAGGTCGAGCGCGCGCATCGAGGCGCGAAAGCCCTTGCCTTCTTCGCCGACCAGGTTTTCGGCAGGCACGCGTACGTTGTCCAGGAAGATCGGTGTATTCGGCGCGCCGCGAAACCCCATCTTGCGCTCATGCCGGCCGAACGAGACGCCCGGCATCTTCTTCGGCTCGAGGATGAAGGCGCTGATGCCGTCGGCGCCGGGGCCGTCGCCGGTGCGCGCCATCAGCACGATGAAGTCGGCTTCGACGCCGTAGCTGCACCATTGCTTGCGGCCGTTGATGACGTAGCTGTCGCCATCCTTGCGGGCGCGGGTGTTGATGGCGGTGACGTCAGAGCCCGCCTGCGGCTCGGAGATCGCGATGGCAGTGACGACGCCGCCGTTGGCGATGATCGGAAGGAATTTCCGGCGTTGCTCCTCGGATCCGAAATGCAGCAGCGGCATGATGAACATCGTGTTGAGGCCCGCGATGGAGGCGCAGGCCGGCGAGACCTTCGAAATCTCCTCGCGCGCGATGCACATCATCGTGAGGTTGCCGTTCGGGCCGCCATATTGCTCGGGCACCCAGAGCTGCATCAGCCCCATCTCGCCGAACAGCTTCACGAGCTCGGTCGGGAAACGGTCGGTCTCGTCGATTTCCGCGGCGATGGGCGCCACGTGTTTGGCGACCATCTTTCGAACGTTGTCCCGGAACGCAATTTGTTCCTCGGTGAAACTCATGACGATCCCTGGGCTTGCTTTTTTGTCTGAAAGCCGAAAAAGGGACTTCCATTGAATGGGTGATCCATTTAATAATCACCGGCATGACGACCAAGTCAAGTCCCCGGAAGCCCGGTCGCCCGCGGCCCGCTTCCCATGTCAGGCGCGATCGCGCCGCGGATCACCGTGCGGCCGGCACTCCGGCGCCGCCGAGCTTTCGGCCGATCCATACGCGGCGTGCCTTCGAGGAGATCTGCGAGCGCGTCCGCGAGCAACTGGCGCTCGGCGTCCTCAAGCCCGGCGACAAATTGCCGCCGGAGCGCGACCTCGCACAGCAACTGGGCGTCAGCCGCAACGTCTTGCGGGAAGCGCTGCGCAGCCTGGAGATGGCGGGGGTGCTGCGATTGCAGAAGGGCGTCAAGGGCGGCGCCTTTATCCGCGAGGGCGACACCAGCCGCATGAACGTCGTCATGCGCGACATGCTCAGCCTCGGCACGATCTCGGTGCGGGAGTTGTCGGAAGCGCGGATCAACGTGCTCGATCTCGTTGTCCGTCTTGCCTGCACCAACGCGCGGCAGGCGGATTTTGAGGCGCTGGAGGCGAATATCGAACGCACGGAGCTTGCGACCCGCGAAGGCCGGCTGCTCGACCGGGTCGAGTGCTCGCGCGAATTCTACAGGCTGCTGGCGGCGTCGACCGGTAACAAGGTGATCGCCATGATCATGGATTCGGTTACCGAGATTCACATGCGTTTCGTCTATGCAAAAGTGGTCTCGAGCGGCGTCGCGATGCCGCGGCTGGCGGAGAGGCGCCGGCAGTTGCTATCGGCGTTGCGCGCACGGAACGTCTCGACCGCGACGCGCTTGATGCGAACTCACCTGGACGCGGTGCAGCGCATGCTTGAGCAGGATCCCGGTGCAATGTCGCTTCATGTCGCCCTGGCGGAGGTGCAGCCTGGCATGCGCCGTTGAATGGCCGCCGGTTTCAACAAGAAAATGGGAGGAAGCCTTGTCGATATACGCCAAGTATGAGTGCTTGAAGGTCGAAGTCTCGGAGAAGGTGGCGACTGTGACGTTGAACCGGCCGCAGGCGCGCAACGCCATCAACCAGAAACTGATCCGCGAGCTGCGGACGATCTGGGACGATCTTGGTGATGATCATTCGGTCAATGCGGTCGTGCTGACAGGCGCCGGCGATTTCTTCAGCGTCGGCGGCGACGTCAAGGCGATGTCGGAGCGTCCGGGCGGCGATGTCCTCGAGGAAGGCGAGGTGCACGACCCCATGATCAGCCGGCGCGCCGTCACCCGTCAGCTCGAGCTCGACAAGCCGATCATTGCCGCCATCAACGGCGATGCCATTGGCCTCGCAGCGACGCATGCGCTGCTCAGCGACATCACGGTCATGGCCGAGGATGCCCGCATCGGCGACACCCATGTCTCGCGCGTCGGCCTGGTCGCGGGCGACGGCGGCACCGTGATCTGGCCGCTGCTGATCGGCATCAACAAGGCCAAGGAGTTTCTGATCCGCGGCACCTTGCTCAAAGGCAAGGAAGCCGAGCGGATCGGGCTGGTCAATCACGTCGTACCGCGCGCGGAGGTGCTGGCGAAGGCGCGTGAGATCGCAATCGAGCTCGCCAACGGACCGACCTGGGCGATCCGCTGGACCAAGCTCTCGATCAACCAGATCGTCAAGGATCGCGTCAACATGTTGCTCGAGGCCTCGATGGCGCTGGAGCAGGTGACGTTCGAGACGGCCGACCACAAGGAGGCGACGATGTCGTTCAAGGAGAAGCGAAAGCCGAAATTCGGCCAAAGGTAGCAAGGGTCATTGCCGTCATGGATCTCGCCGGGCACCCGAACGAGGAAGTGCGGACGATGCTCCGCGATTCCCTGCGCGGGTTTCTCGGCGAGCATTGGACCGCGGACAAGGCGGCGATGCGCTCGGCCTCGGCCGAGGAAATCCCGAGGATCTGGACTGAGCTGGCCGGGCAGGGCGTCGCCTCGCTGGGCTGCGACCTCGCCGAAGGCGGCCTGTCGGAGATTCTGGTGGTCATGGCCGAGCTCGGCCGTGCCGCCTGTCCCGCGCCGATGTGGTCAGCCGCGCTTTCGAATTTCGCGCTATCGGCCTCACGCGACCCCGCCGCCGCCGAGCTGCTTGAACGACTGCATGCTGCCACCGCGCGCGTTACCTTTTGCTTCGGCGCGCTTGACCCTGATCGCCATGCCGGCTCGATCCAGGCCACTGACGGCCATGTGAGCGGCCTGATTCGCTTTGTCGAGGTTGCTGCGAGCTGCACGCATCTTCTCGTGGCGATCGATCCATCCACACTCGCGCTCGTCGAGCTTGGCGCGCTTGGTGTCGAGCTCGATGCCACCCGCGCCATGGGCGCCTCCGGGCTCTGTCAGATTCGGCTCGACAATGTGGCGGCGCGGTTGCTTCCGCTGATAGATGTCTCGGCGGACGATCTTCTGCTCAAGGGGAAGCTCGCGCTGCTGGCGCGGGCCCATGGGGCGGCGCGGCGCGCCTTCGAGCTTGCCGTGGACTATGCCCGGGAGCGCCGGCAGTTCGGACAAGCCATCGGCAAATTCCAGGCGGTCCAGCACAAGCTCGCCAATTCGCTGATCGCGCTCGAAGGCGTGCGGCTCACGCTCGACCATGCTGCGCGCCTGCATGATCGCGGTGACGCTCATTGGCGCTATTTTGCGGATGCCGCGATTGCTTTCGGCGGCGAGACGCTGCGACGCGTGTCGCTGGAAACCCAGCACACGTTCGGCGCGATCGGCTATGCCGAAGAGCACGAAGCGCCCTTGCATTTCAAGCGCGTGCATCTTGATACGATTGCGCTCGGCGGATCGCCGCAGGCGCGGCGCCGCATGGCTGCGTTTCTGCTGGACGATGGCGGAGCAGAGCTGCCGGCCTATGATCTCGGTCCCGCCGGCAACGCGTTGCGGGAGGACGCGCGGGGATGGCTCGCGAAGCACTGGACCGGCGCACGCAAGGCGGCGTTCGACGCGAGGCCTTTTGCCAAGCGCGAGTTCGATGCCGAATTCGCGCTGGATATCGGCCAGACCGGATGGATTGGGCTCAGCTGGCCAAAGCAATTCGGCGGCCAGGGGCGCTCGCCGCTGGAGCAAATCGCTTTCATGGAGACCATGGAACATGCGGAAGCGCCGCGCGTCGGCGCCGCAATCCAGGCCAATGCGCTGATGATGTTCGGCACCTCGGCTCAGCAGCAGAAATATCTGCCGGAAATCCTGCGCGGCGAAGCCATGCATGGCATGGGTTATAGCGAGCCGCAGGCGGGCTCCGATCTGGCGGCGCTGCGCACACGCGCCGAGCGTGACGGCGATCACTGGGTGATCAACGGCCAGAAAATCTGGACCACAACCTGGTGGGGCAAGTACATGTTCCTCGCCGCACGCACCGACAAGGACGCCAAGCCGCCGCACGCCGGCATCAGCATGTTCATCGTGCCGATGGATGCCGAAGGCATCACCATCCGTCCCTCGACCACGATGTATGACGGATCCTTCGCCAACATCTTCTACGACAATGTCCGCATTCCTCTCGACAACATCGTCGGCGAGGTCAATGGCGGCTGGAAGGTGCTGACCGGCGCGCTCGCTTTCGAGCGAGGTCTGGTCGGCGGCGGCATCGTGCTGAAGGTCGCGCACGCCTTCGAGCAGTTGCGTCGGCATGTGATGGCGCGCGATGGCGATGCGCCGCCGCTTGCCGACGATCCGATCGTGCGTGACAGGATGGCGGTGCTCGCCTCGGAGATCGAGGTCGGGCGCCAACTGATGATGCAATGCGCCGAACTTGCCGCCGACGGCATCACGCCGCCGGAATATGGTGCGATCAGCAAGGTGTTTTCCGGCGAATTGATGGAGCGCTTCGGCGAGGCCGCGCTCGATATCCTCGGCATGCGCGCCACGCTTTCGGAAGGCATGCCAGGCGCGCTCGACAATGGGCGGTTCGAGCAGAACCTGCGCCATTCGCTGATGTGGGTCATCTCGATCGGCACCAACGAGATTCAGCGGAGCCTCATCGCGCAGCGGGGGCTCGGGCTTCCGAGATAGGAGTAGTTTTGATGCGGGAAGACGAGACGATGACGGCGCCGCTTGAGGGGATGCGTGTGCTCGATTTTTCGATCATGCTGGCCGGTCCCTATTGCGCGCGGCTGCTCGCCGACGTCGGCGCGGAGGTCATCAAGATCGAGCCGCCGGAAGGGGACGACATGCGACTGCGTACGCCGCTCCGCGATGGTCACAGCACCTATTTCGGCCAGCTCAATGCGGGGAAGCGCAGCCTCGCGCTTGACCTCAAGAATGCGGATGCGATCAAGCTCGTGCATCGCCTGGTCGCCGAGACCGACATCGTGGTCGAGAATTTCCGCCCGGGCGTGATGGACCGTCTCGGCCTCGGCTATGAGGCACTTCGGGCGATCAACCCACGGCTGATCTACTGCTCGATCTCCGGCTACGGACAAATCGGCCCCGAGGCCGAGCGTGCGGCCTACGCGATGATCGTCCATGCCGAGAGCGGCTTCGATCGCTCGTTGATGCGCTATGCCGGTGACAGGAACCGGCCGGCGGCGGGTGCGATTTTCGTTGCCGACGTGCTGGGCGGCATTTTCGGCTATTCCGCGATCCAGACCGCACTCGTTCAGCGCGCGCGCACCGGCAAGGGCCAGCGCATCGACGTCGCGCTGATGGACTGCATGCTCAACCTGCTCGTCTATGAATTGCAGGAAGCGCAGTTCCCGATCCGCGCACCGCGCCCGACCTATGGCCCGGTGCGGGCCAGCGACGGCGATCTCCTGATCGCACCGGTGACGGCCCGCAATTTCACCGCGCTTTGCGAGGTCACGGGCCAGAGCGAGCTCGCCACTGATCCGCGATTCAACAACGTGTCGACCCGTGGCGCAAACTGGACAGCGATGATGCAGGTCGTCGAGAGGTGGACCGAACGCCGCACCGTCGACGAATGCATCGCAGCGCTCGATGCCGCCGGCGTCCCCTGTGCAAGGTATCGCGATCCCGGTGCGACGCTGACAGACCCGCATCTGCTCGAGCGCGATGCGTTCGCGACACTCAGGGACGGCGCCGGCGAATTTTTCGGTGTCAACGCGCCCTGGAAGATGTCGGCTGCGGAGACGAGAATCAATCCCGACATCCCCGCGACCGGGGCGCATCGCGACGAGGTGTTGTCGCGCGCGCTAGGTCTGTCGCCGGAGGCCATCGCCTCGCTGGCGAGGGCGGGAGTCTTCGGAAAGCACAGGGAACAGCAAAGGGCATAGCTGGACGTGCGCATAAGGGCGAACAACAGCCCGCGCATTCGTTCGAGAGCATCGCGTAGATCAATCGGGGAGGGAACAAATGCTCGACATGGCACTGGACAATGCAATCGCCGATCACAAGACCTATGGCAGCGTCGAGAGGCAGCACCGGTTGTTTGCTCGGCTGCGGCGTGAGGATCCGATCCATTGGACCGAGCCCACCGGCTATCGCCCGTTCTGGACGGTCTCGAAATATGCCGACATCATCGAGATCGAACGCCAGCCGGATCGCTTCATCAATACGCCGCGGACGAAATTGCTCAGCGTAGAGTTCGAGAGCAAGGTCAGGGAGGCCATGAACGGCAGGCCCATGCTGGTGCGGGCGCTGCCGCAGATGGACAATCCCGATCACGCCAAATATCAGAAGCTGACGCATGCGTGGTTTCAGCCGCGCCAGCTCCGCACCCTCTCGGATCGCATGGAGGCGCTTGCGAAGGAAAGCGTGGACCGGCTGTTTGCGATGCACGGCGAATGCGATTTATACAACGACATCGCGATCTATTATCCCTTGCGTGTCCTGATGACGATCCTCGGCCTGCCACGCGAGGACGAGGCGCGTCTGTTGAAGATCACCCAGGCCTATTTCGGCGGCGGCGATCCGGAGATGCAGAAGGGAAGCGACCTGATCGACGCGACGCTCGCCTATGTCGATTATTTCAAGGACGTCGCGAAAGAGAGGCGGCAAAATCCCAGGGACGATGTCGCCACCGTGATCGCGACCTCAGAGATCGACGGCCGGCCGATCGAGGATTTTGAGGCCTACTCCTATTATATCGCTTTGGCGAGTGCGGGCCATGACACCACGAGTGCCACGATCGCGGGCGGACTGCTCGTCTTGATCGAAAATCCCGACGCGATAGCCCGCCTGCAGAGCGATGGTGATCTGATCCCTGATGCCGCCGAGGAGATGGTGCGCTGGGTATCGCCGGTCAAGCACTTCTTCCGGACCGCGGCGGTCGACTACGACATCCGCGGCAAGAAGATCAAGGCAGGCGACAGTCTGTTCATCAGCTTTCCGTCCGGCAACCGCGATGAAGAGGCCTTTGATCGTCCCTTTGAATTCGTTCCAGACCGCTCGCCCAACCGTCATCTCGGCTTTGGTTTCGGCATTCACGCCTGTATCGGCCGACACCTGGCCAAGGCCGAAATCGTGGCGTTCTTCCGTGAGTTTCTGAAGCGGGTCGATCGCGTCGAGCTCGCGGGCGAGCCGGCCTGGACGGAGACGTCTTTCCTGGGCGGCGTGAAGCGGCTGCCGGTACGATGCCGCGCGCGGTAGGCCTTTCAGGCCATGCCAAAGCACGCTTCAATCGGCGGAGGCGGGTGAAGCATCCGAGGGCGGTGCCTTTGCGATCGCCAGCATGCATTTGAGAAAATGCGCGCGATCCTCCTTGCTCAGCGGTGCGAGCAGGAGATCCTGCAGCCGGGCGGCGGCCGGAATCACTTTCAAAAGCGCGGCCTCGCCTTTTGCCGTGATCTGGACCTGGATGGACCTGCGATCGTCCGCATTGTCCTTTTTCGAGATCAGCTTCCGCGCCGTCATTCGCTTGAGCATCTCGCTCAGCGTGTTGCGGTCGGTGCTGATACGATCGGCGAGGACGGAAGGGGTGAGGGGCCCTTGTTGATACAGCGCCATGAGCACGCCGAACTGTCGCGGGGTGATGTCGTTCTGGCGTGTGAGATTTTGGTACAGGCCGTCATAGCGCGCCTCCAGCAGCCGCAGCAGAAAGCCGATGCCGCCCTCCAGCTGCCAGTTGCGGGCGATGTCTGCAGCCGAACCCGTTCTCATTCCCTTGTCGGCTGACATGCTCTGATCGACCCAAGCTATTGCCGTTTGACGTGAAAATTGCCGATCAGCGCGTTAGCAGTTTGGCGGCTGACCCTCAACCCCGCCCCGGGAGGGCCAATGGCCTTCTCCCGGCTCGTACCAGAATTTGTGCTCTTGCCAGACGATCGGTCATATAGTACGTATACGTATTAAAATGATCGGGCGGCGCAAGAACAACCCGGGAGGATCGCTTGGATCTGCGCGAGCTTCTTTCCATTCCCTACCTCCTGGAGGCCGAGGCTCTCGAAACCGAGCCGAGCAAATGGCTGTTGCGCCTCGCGTATCCGGAACTTCCTGGCTGCGCCGCGGAAGGCTTTGTCGTCGAGGACGTGCTGAGGGATCTCGAGCGGCGGCGGATCGAGATCATCGTGGGTCTGGTGGAAGCCGGCCAGGAGCCACCCATCCCCCGCAAGCCGCTTGCCGCAGCCGATCCGCTCTGGACCGCCAGGGATCTGGGGCTGTCGGCCCGCGTCGCTGCGCTGCTGGAAAGCTCAATCAAATAACCCGTCGGGAAGAACTGTTGGTTTGAATGGAGGAAGCTCATGCTCTCGCACGAAGATAATGAAAGGCTGGTGAGGGTCGGCAAGGGGACGCCTCTTGGAGAGCTCTTCAGGCTTTACTGGATTCCGTTCTTGCCCTCGGCGGATCTGGCGAAGGACGGACAGCCCAGGCGCATCCGCTTGCTGGGCGAAGATCTGGTCGCCTTCAGGGATAGCGAAGGCCGGATCGGCCTTGTCGACCAGGCTTGTCCGCATCGTGGCGCGCCGCTGATCTTCGGCCGCAACGAGGACTGCGGATTGCGTTGCGTCTATCACGGCTGGAAATTCGACGTGACCGGCGCGGTAACGGACATGCCGGCCGAGCCCGTGCGCAGCCGTCTCAAAGAGCACGTTCGGATCAAGGCCTATCCCTGCCAGGAGCGCAACGGGATGATCTGGACCTATATGGGACCGGACGCCGCCAATCCTCCTCCGCTGCCGAACTTGGAATGGAATTTGGTGCCGGCCGAGCAGGTGCACGTGTCCGTGCGGGTCCAGGAATGCAATTGGCTGCAAGCTGTGGAAGGCGAGATCGACTCCGCGCATGCGCCGTTGCTGCACGGCCGGCTCGACGCGCAGGGCACGACCAGCGCGTGGATCCAGAAGCGGGACCTGCGCCCGACGTTTGAATGCATCAAGCAGGATTTCGGCATGAGCATCGCCGCCCGGCGAAACTTCGATGCCAACACGCTCTACTGGCGCGTCAATCAGTTCATCCTGCCGTTCTATACGCTCGTTCCGCCGCTGTCGCCCTTCCCGGATCTCAGCGGACACGCCTGGGTGCCGATCGATGACGAGAACACGCTCTGCATCATGTTCTCCTATCACCCCTCGCAGCCGCTGTTGCCGAAGACGCGACAGATCTTCGAGGAAGGCCACAATGGCCGCGAGAGCGGGCATGCCAGCCGCCATTCACTGGTCCAGCATCCCGTGACGGTTCCGTACGCCGGCTATTGGACGAAGTACAATCCGCAGAACGGCTTTCAGTTCGACTACAAGTCCCAGGAGACGACCTGGTTCTCGGGGTTGCCGGGTTTATGGGTGCAGGATGGTGCGTGCCAGAGCGGCGTGTCGCCGATCTTCGACCGCACCAGGGAAAATCTCTGTTCCAGCGATACCGGCATCGCCATGACCCGGCGCTTGCTGCTGGAAACGCTGGGCGCTTATCGCGATCACGGCACCAGGCCGAAGGGCGTCACCGATCCCGATGTGTTCATGGTGCGCGCGGTGTCGCTGCGGTTGCCGCCCGAGGACCGCTGGGCCGATGTCGGCGCGCCGTTCATGCGCGCGCAGCTCGGCGCCGATTTCGGATACGAGCTGTGACCACGGCCGATGGCATGATGCAGGTCCGCATCAAGCGGATCAGCTTTGAGGCGGCGAGCATCAATTCCTACGAATTGGTGGCACCTGCGGGGGGCGAGCTCGTTCCCTTCACCGCCGGCAGCCATATCGACCTGCATCTGCCGAACGGCATGATCCGCAGCTATTCGCTCGTCAACGATCAGAGCGAAACGAGCCGCTATGTCGTCGCGGTCAACAACGACGCGGCGAGTAGAGGTGGCTCCCGCTTCGTTCACGACAATCTGCGGGCAGGGGACATCCTCGCGATCTCGCACCCCAGGAACAATTTTGCCTTGCAGGAGAGCGCGGCGCATTCCGTGCTCATCGCCGGCGGCATCGGAATCACGCCGCTGCTCTCCATGATCCGGCGCCTGAAGACGCTCGGGCGGTCGTGGGAGCTCCACTACGCTGCCAGAATGCGCGTCGCTGCGGCGTTTCTCGACGAATTGCACGCGCTTCGATGCGGAGCTGAACCGAACCTGCATGTGAATTTCGACCAGGAGCCGTCGGGCCGGATGCTCGACCTCGCAGCAATCGTGCAACGCGCGCGGCCGGATGCGCACCTCTACTGCTGTGGGCCTGTGCCGATGCTCGAGGCTTTTGAAGCCGCGACCGGTGGCAGGCCTGCCGAACAGGTGCATGTCGAATATTTCAAGGCCAAGGAGAAGCCGGCGGCGGAAGGCGGCTTCGAGGTCAAGCTTGCGAGGAGCAACCGGACCATCGCGGTCGAAGCCGGCAAGACCATCCTGAACGCGCTGCTCGATGCCGGAATAGCGGCGAACTACGCCTGCACCGAAGGCGTGTGCGGCACCTGCGAGACCCGCGTGATCGAAGGGATACCCGATCATCGCGACCTGTTCCTCGGCAAGGAGGAGCAGGCATCCAACAAGACCATGATGATCTGCTGCTCGGGCTCAAAATCAGCCACGCTCGTGCTGGATCTCTGACAACGAATAATCGGGAGGGAAAAATGAAGAAGCTGTCATGCATGTTAGGAGCGTCGCTTCTCGCACTTTCGATGGGCTGTCCTGCGTTTGCCCAGACGCCGCGGTCCATCAAGATCGGCATTCTCAACGACGCCTCGGGTCCTTATTCCGACAATGCCGGCGAGGGATCCGTCACCGCCGCGAAAATGGCGGCCGAGGATTTCATGGAGAAGCATCCCGGCTTCAAGGTCGAGATCGTCTCCGCCGATCATCAGAACAAGGCCGACGTCGGTTCTGCGATTGCGCGCCGATGGATGGATCAGGAAGGGGTGGATGCGGTCGCAGACATCCCGAATTCGGCCGTGGGGCTGGCCGTGAACGAAGTGGTGCGTGGGAGCAAGGTCGCCTTGATCGCGTCCAGCGCGGCGTCGTCCGATCTGACCGGAAAATACTGCTCGCCGAACACCATCCAGTGGACGTTCGACACTTGGGCTGCGTCTCATACGATCGGCGATTACCTCGCCCATCATGGCGGCAAGAAATGGTATTTCATCGCGACCGACAATGCGCTCGGAAAATCCATGGTTCGCGACGGCACGTCGGTGATCAAGGCGAGCGGCGGCACCGTCCTCGGATCGGTCAACGTTCCCATCAACACGGCCGACTACGCGTCCTTCATCCTGCAGGCGGATGGCTCCGGCGCCGATGTGATCGCATTCGCAACCGCCGGCGGGGATACGGTGAACCTGATCAAGCAGTCCTCGGAATTCGGGCTGAAGCAGAAGGGCAGCACGTTCGCAGCGTTACTGACCACGACCAACGACGTCGAATCCAGCGGTCTCTCCGTCGCGAATGGCCTGATTATCACCCAGCCATTCTATTGGGACCTGAACGACGCCAGCCGCGTCTGGTCGGCAAGGTTCAGCGAACGTCAGCATGGCCAGTCGCCGACCGCGTTCCACGCGGGGGTGTATTCATCCGTGCGTGCCTATCTGAATGCCGCCTTGAGCGCAGGAACGAATGATGCGCCGGCCGTGATCAGGAAGATGAAGGAGGCGCCGATCGATGACGATTTGTTTGGGCCGGTGGTCGTGCGTGCCGACGGCCGCGCGATCCACAACATGTACATCCTGAAAGCCAAGTCGCCGGCCGCATCGAAGAGCAGATGGGATCTGCTCGAGCAGGTCGGTATGCTCAGCGGCCCCGAAGCGTTCCGGCCCGTCGACGAGGGCGGATGTTCCCTCGTCGAGCAAGCGAAGAACAATTGATGGATGGCGCAAGGCCCAGCCAAATCGAGGATGTGAATATGCTGGATCAGCTTGAGACGGACTTTCCGGAGTACTCGCCGCGACCCCCACAGGCACCAAAGGCGCTGGAGGGAATAAGGGTGGTCGATTTCTCGCATTTCATCGCCGGGCCGTTTGCGACCATGATCCTGGCCGATATGGGTGCGGAGGTCATCAAGATCGAGGCGCCCGGCCGGGGAGACGACCTTCGCCGCTATCCGCCGGTGCATCCCGATCTCAAGCTCGGCGCGCCGTTTCTCTGGACCAACCGCAACAAGCAAAGCGTGGCCGTCGATCTCAAGTCGCCGGAAGGCCTGGAGATCGTGCGGCAGCTGATCGCAACCGCGGATGTCGTCGTCGAGAACTTCTCGACCGGCGTCATGCAGAGGCTCGGCCTCGATTACGAGACCTGCCGCAGGCTCAGGCCGGACATCATCTATTGTTCCGTCTCGGCCTATGGGCGCGACGGCGCGTTTGCGGACCGGCTCGGTTTCGACCCGATCGCGCAGGTCGAAAGCGGGTTCGTGTCCATGAACGGATATGCCGACCGTGAGGGCGTTCGCGCGCTGTCGCCGGTGATGGACATCAGCACGGCGATGATGGCCTGCAACGCCATCCTCGGTGCACTGGTCGCGCGCGAACGGAGTGGCTCCGGCCAGGCGATCGAGGTGTCGCTGTTCGACAACGCCGTGCTGATGACGGGTTACGCCACGCTGCAGCACCTCTTCACCGGCAATGATCCGCAACGGCAGGGCAATACGAGCCCCGATACCTGTCCGTCCGGCGTATTCCAGGCCTCGGACCTCACCTTCTATATCAACTGCGGCAACGACAAGATCTTCCAGCGCCTGATGTCGCAGGTCATCGAGCGGCCGGATCTGGCGACGAGCGAGATCTATGCGACAGGGCCGCAGCGGATACGCCGTCGCGACGAGCTGTTCGCGATCCTTGGCGAGGCCTTTGCGAAGCAGCCGTGGTCGTATTGGCAGCCGCGCATGCGCGCGGCGGGCGTGCCGTGCGGCCAAGTGCGCACCGTCGGCGAAGCCATTCGTTCGCCAGAAGCGCGGGAGCGCCAGCTCGTCACCCGTATTCCTCACCCGCAGACCGGCTGGATACCCAACGTTGCGCTCCCAATCCGCTATTCCGGCACGCCGGTGGTGGACCCCGTAGCAGCGCCTGCGGTCGGTCAGCACACCAACGTCGTGCTGCGCAATATTCTCGGCTATGATGACGACCGCCTGACCCGGCTCGCGGAAGCCGGCGCATTCGGCGAGCATCAGCAGAAGCCGACCGCTTCAAAAGTCGGGGCGTGATGGCCCGGACCGCCGCAGACCGTTCGCTCAGGGGACGTGTCGCCGTCATCGGCATCGGCGAAACTGATTATTATCGCCAC
This sequence comes from uncultured Alphaproteobacteria bacterium, assembly GCA_963786015.1. GTDB lineage: Bacteria > Pseudomonadota > Alphaproteobacteria > Rhizobiales > Xanthobacteraceae > Bradyrhizobium. The sequence goes on from CAWAXO010000036.1 coordinate 26,139, forward strand.
GGCGCCTCGCCCGATCCGGAATTCAAGCTGGCGCTGAAGGCGATCCTGGCGGCCTGCGCGGATGCCGGAATCGACCCGCGCGACATCGACGGCTTCGCCTCCTACAGCGATGACCGCAGCGAGGCGTCGAGGCTGGCGGCGGCGCTCGGTATTCACCGCCTGACGGTCGGCGACGATGCAATGGGGCGGCGGGGGAGGCGGCTGCTGTGCGGCAGTCGCCAACGCCGCGGCGTCCATCGTCGCGGGATTGTCTGATTGCGTGGTGGTGTTCCGTTCGCTGGCGCAGGGCCAATACGGCCGCTTCGGCCAGACCACCGGTATCGACACTATCTCGGGCGACAAGGCCTATCTGATGCCCTATGGTGTGCTTGCGCCGCCCCAGCGTTTCGCCATGCGGGTGCAGCGCTACATGCACGAGCATGGCTTGCGGCAGGATGCGATGCGCGCGATCGCGCTCGCATCCTATCACCATGCGCAGTCAAACCCGCGTGCGGTCATGCGCGGCAGGCCGCTGGATGCGTCAAAATACGATGCGTCGCGATGGATCGTCGAGCCGTTTCATCTCTACGACTGTTGCATGGAGAACGACGGCGCTGCTGCGCTCGTGCTCGTGAGTGAAGAGCAGGCAAAGGAGTTCCGGCAAAAGCCGGCATACGTGCTGGGCGCCGCAGTCGGATCCGGCTATCGCGCGGGCGCCATCCCTCACAATTCGCCGCTCTACGCCAGCGCGAGCTTCGAGACGGTTGCGCCGGATCTTTATCGCATGGCGCGTCTTGGCCCGTCCGACGTTGGCGTCGTCCAGGCCTATGAGAATTTTACCGGCGGGGTCGCGATGGCGCTTGCGGAACACGGCTTCTTCAAGCCCGAGGAAGCCAATGACTTTCTCACCTTCGAAAACCTCATTGCGCCCTCGGGACGCCTGCCGCTGAATACGAGCGGCGGCAACCTCGCCGAATGCTACATGCATGGTTTCGAGCTCGTGCTCGAAGCCGTGCGGCAGGTGCGCGGGACATCGACGAGCCAGGCGAAGCGAAACGATGTTGCTATGGTCATCGGCGGCCCAATGGTGACTCCGGTCAGCAATCTTCTTCTTGGTTCTGAGGCCACGCTATGAGCAGCGATTCGGGTGCGACCTATCTTCCCCACGGGTTGCCGATTCCGGTGGCTGAGCCGGATGGCCTCTCCACGCCGTATTGGGCGGGATTACGTCAGAATAAGCTGCTGGTGCAGCGCTGCAGGAATTGTAAGAGCTGGCAATTCGGTCCCGAGTGGCTCTGCCACCGTTGCCATGCTTTTGACCTCGAATGGACCGATGTCGAACCGCGCGGCCATATCTTCAGTTGGGAGCGCGTCTGGCATCCCTCGCATCCTGCGCTTCGGGTGCGAGGGCCATATCTTGCGGTGCTGGTTGAATTGCCGCATGCCGGGAACGTCCGCATGGTCGGCAATTTGCTGGACGATCCCATGCAAACGGTCGCAATTGGCGCCGCCGTCGCTGGCGTGTTCGAACATCATCCGCAAGCCAATTCGCCGTTCTCCCTGCTGCAGTGGCGGCTGACTAATCGAGTGTGACGTTGGTGCAATGGCGGCTGTGATCCGGTTGAGGCGGAGCGCGCTTCGCTTGATGCGTGAAGTGATTGTCCGTTCTACCTGAGATAGGCAACCCGCGGTGCAGTGCGTGGCCTAATAGTGACGGCCGATTTTCGTCTGCCTCTTCTTTCGTCATCAGCGCTCATTGTTCGGTCCTTGTCGGACGGCAGATGGCGTGCAATTCTACACGGACGGCAATCTGTTCGAGAGCAACAAGAATAACAATCACTCTCGTCCCTCCTGTGCTGTCGAGGGCTTGATCATGTCGAACCTTTCAGAAACGACGTCTGCGCCATGGCGGATTGGAGTTCTCTTCTCTCGAACCGGCTTCATGTCGGTCATCGAGGAGACGCAGTTTCAGGGCACGCAGCTCGCGATCGAAGAAGTGAATGATGCTGGAGGTGTCTGCGGCCGCGAACTGATTCCGGTCGCCTATGATCCAGGCTCTGATTCGTCGGCCTACGGTCACTACGCCAAGCGGCTGATGATCGAGGACGAGGTCAGCACGATCTTCGGCTGTTACACCTCGTCGAGCCGCAAGGCCGTGCTGCCGGTCGTCGAACGGCTGAACGGCTTGCTCTGGTATCCGACGCTTTACGAAGGCTTCGAGGCGTCGCCGAACGTTATCTATACCGGCGCGTCGCCGAACCAGAACAGCCTCGCGCTGTGCCGCTACCTGATGGATACGTTCGGGATGCGGTTCTACTTCGTCGGATCCGACTACATCTATCCCCGCGAGTCCAACCGCGTAATGCGCGAATTGCTCAAGGCCAATGGCGGCTCGGTGGTCGGCGAACGCTACGTCAATGTCTACGCACGCTGGCAGGATTTTCTGCCAATCATTCAAGACATCAAACGCGTCAAGCCGGACGTGATCTTCTCCACCGTAGTGGGCGAGGGAACCGTGTTCCTTTATCAAGCCTATGCCAATGTCGGGCTCGATCCGAAGCAGACGCCGATCGCGAGCCTGACCACCACGGAGGCCGAAATCGCCGCGATGGGATTCGATGTCGGCGAGGGCCACATCACGGCAGCGTCCTATTTCCAGGGCATCGAAAGCGGCGCCAACCAGGCATTCGTGCATCGTTTCAAGAAGCGGTTCGGCGCCGACGTCTCGACAAATATGTGCGCCGAAGCGTCGTATTTCCAGGTGCGGCTGTTCGCGAAAGCGCTCGAGCAGGTGAACACGCTAGATACGGAAGTGCTGCGTTCGATGGTGTTCGGCTCGAGCTACGAGGCTCCGCAGGGCGCAGTCACTGTCAACCCGATGTCGGGCCATACCGACTTGTGGACCCGCATTGGACGTGCCAACCATCATGGACAGTTCGACGTCGTGCGCCAATCGAAGGAGGCGGTGCACGCGGATCCTTTCCTGATCGGGTATGGTCGCGCAACGCAAACGGGAAGCGTCCAATGAACGAGATGTCGCGTAGGCCGTCCGCCAGCCGGGAGATGAGCGGGCGAAAGACCCTGGTGCAGGAACTTGTCGATCTGTCGGCCGTGGTGGTTGCCCCGGTCGACGACCAGATCGGCATGCTGCTGCGCGAATTGCAGCGCTTTCGGATGCGCGTGCGCCAGGTCTGGCCGATGCCGGAGAGCGTACCGGCCGATGCCGATGTGGTGTATTGCGAATATTCGCCTGACTTGGCGCGGCGCCTACCGTGGATTCCCGGTGACGCGCGCTCGGCGCTGGTTGTCATCCTGCCCGTGACCGAAGCCATTCACGCTGACGCGTTGTGCAATGCAACGCCGAACGCGACTTTGCCGCGGCCGTTCACGCTGAATGCGGTGTTGTCGAGCCTGGTTTTGGCGCGCAGCCAGTTCGGTTACGAGCGGCGGCTGCGTAGCAAGATCGAGAAGCTCGACGACAATCTGCGCTCCATGCGCACGGTGGAGCGTGCAAAAGCCATCTTGATGGCGACACGGCAGATGCCGGAGACTGAGGCCTACGGCTTCATCCGGCGGCAGGCGATGGATCGCCGCGTGTCCGCGAGCGCGGTCGCCGCGGCGATTGTTGACTCGTTCGAACTGCTTGGCTACGATCATCAACAGTAAGCCCCAATAGCGGGGCCGGCGGCGACAGCGCCGCCTTCGACACAACCGGCAAAAAAGCCCTCCCAATGCTCGCGTCAGCGCGCATCGGGAGGGCTTTTTGTTTTTCAATCCTGAAGGGAGCGAGGGATGAGCATTTCGAGACGGACGTTACTGAGTAATACAGCGGCGCTCGGCGCATTGGCCGGTGCCGGCTTTCCGCACATCTGGATCAAGAATGCAGATCTTGCCCAGGCTGCTGCCGGCGAGATCAAGGTCGGCGTGCTGTTCTCGCTGACGGGAACCACCGCGATCATCGAGGAATCGCTCAACAAGGCGACGTTGCTGGCGATCGAGGAGATCAACGCGGCCGGCGGCATCAAGGGCAGCAAGATCGTGCCGATCGTCGAGGATCCCGCCTCCGATCCGGCCACGTTCTCGGAAAAAGCCCGCAAGCTCGTCGTCGGCGACAAATGCGTCAGCGTGTTCGGCTCCTACACGTCGGCAAGCCGCAAAGCGGTGCTGCCGGTGTTCGAACGGCAGAACAATCTCTATTGGTATCCGACGCTCTACGAAGGCCGCGAGTGCTCGAAGAACGTGGTCTACACCGGCGCGGTGCCCAACCAGCAGCAGGATGAGTTCGTGCCCTGGCTGATCAAGAAATTCGGCAAGAAGTTCTACCTGATCGGCTCGAACTACATCTATCCGAAGGAAGAGAACAACTACTGCAAGAAGCTCCTGGAGAAATCGGGCGGCGAAGTCGTCGCGGAGGAATATGTGCCGCTCGGCCACTCTGAATTCTCCTCCGTCATCAACAAGATCCGCTCGACTCAGCCGAACGTGATCTTCTCCACCGTGGTCGGCGATTCCGTCGTCGCGCTGCATCGTCAGTATCGCGCGGCCGGCCTCGATCCGGAGAAGATGCCAATGGCGAGCCTGACGACGTCGGAGAACGAGGTCGCGGCGATGGGCGGTGAGGCCGCTGCCGGTCACTTCACCTCGGCGCCGTATTTCATGGTGCACAAATCGCCGGAGAACGAGAAGTTCGTCGAGGCCTACAAGAAGCGCTGGGGCGCCGACAAGGTCACTCACTTCGTGTCGGAGGCCTGCTACTTCCAGACTTACCTGTTCAAGCAGGCGGTCGAGAAGCTCGCGACCGGCGATATCACGCCGCCGAATATCCGCGACGCCGTGAAGGGACAGGAGACTATTGCGCCGCAGGGTAAGGTCCGGATCGAAGCCGAAAACCTGCACACCTGGCTGTGGCCAAAGATTGCGCAAGCGAAGTCGAACGGCCAGTTCGAGATTCTTGTCGAGGCCAAGGACTGGCTGAAGCCGGTGCCGTACGCGGCATATCCCGGACAGTCTTGCACCGAGAAGGGCTTGGTCGAGAAGAGCTGACGACGAGTTGACGAAGGCCGTCGGCGCGGTGCCGGCGGCCACCGCCCATCGAACACGGGACAAACGGATCTCGGCGTGGACCAATTCATCGAACAAATCGTCACAGGCCTCAGCATCGGATCGATTCTGCTGCTGGTGGCACTCGGGTTGTCGATCATCTACGGAACGATGGGCATCATCAATCTCGCCCATGGCGAGTTCGTCATGCTCGGCGCTTACGCGGCCTGGCTCTTTCACACCTATTTCGGCCTTGGCCTGCTGGCGAGTCTCGTTCCGATCTTCCTGGTGGTCGCTAGTTTCGGCTGGGTGATCGAGCGCTATGTGCTGAGCCTGCTCAACAACCGGCCGCTGGATACGATCCTCGCGACCTGGGGCGTCGGCATCATGCTGCAGCAAGCGGTGCGACTGATGGTCGGCAGCGAGTTGCGCTATGTGCAGCTGCCGCCGTCGCTGTCGGACAGCATGGACGTGTTCGGCCTGTCGGTGTCGTCGTATCGGGTGTTCTTGTTCGTGGTCTCGCTCGCGCTGTTTGCGGCGACCTGGCTACTTGTGAACCGAACTACGATCGGCATGAAGCTGCGCGCCATCATTCAGGATCGCTCTGTCGCGGCTTCCTTCGGCATCAATGCCAAACGGGTCTATGCGCTGACCTTTGCGTACGGCGCAGGGCTGGCGGGGCTTGCCGGCGCGCTGGTGTCGCCGCTCAAGAGCGTGTCACCCGATATGGGCACCGGCTATGTGATCGATGCCTTCATGGTGGTCGTGCTCGGCGGCGTGCAGAGCCTTGCCGGCACGGTGGCGAGCGCCTTCATCCTCGGAGAGCTCTCCGGCGGCATCGCCTTCCTGCAAAACGACACGGTGGCCAAGGCAATCGTCCTGCTCGCCATCGTCGTGCTCATCCGTTTCCGCCCCGAGGGGCTTTTCACCGCACGCGTGCGGGCCTGAGACAGATCGCTGATCGATGCCGTCGAATGTTCCAACCTCCAGCGGATTGCAGCGCCTTGTCGCGGAGCTCGCACCGCTACTTATCGTCTCGGCGCTGGTATTCATGCTGCCAGTGCTGCTTAACAACGACTTTCTGCTCAACAAGGTCGCGCGCTATCTGGTACTCGGCATCCTCACGGTGTCGCTCGGCTTGTCTTGGGGATTCGGCGGCATCTTGAACCTCGGTCAGGCAATGAGCTTCGGGCTTGGCTCCTACGCCATGGCGATGGCCCTGAAGCTCAAGACAGTCCCGGTTCATACGGGAGCGAGCGGCCTGCCTGACTTCATGGTCTGGAACAACGTCCCGCAGCTGCCGTGGTTCTGGGAGCCGTTCCGGTCGCTGGCCTTTGCGATCGCCGCCGGCATGATCGTGCCGGCATTGGTTGCGGCAGCCCTCGGCTGGTTCATGTTTCGCGGGCGCGTAACCGGCGTCTATGTCTCGATCATCACGCTCGCCACCATGGTGGTGCTCAACCTCGTGATTATCGACCAGCAGAGCTACACCGGCGGTTTCAACGGCATCACCGATCTTGCCCAACTCGAGATCTTCGGCGTCGCCTTCGATGCCTACGGCCGCGCCACATATTATCTGGTCGCCGGATGCGTGCTGCTCAGCTTGCTGATTGCCTTCGCCTTCACCAAGAGCAAGGCCGGCCTGATCGTGCAAGCGATCCGCGACCATGAGAGCAGGGTGCGATATTTCGGCTACGATGTCGCGCTCTACCAGATCTTTGTGTTCGCGCTGTCGGCGGCGATCGCGGGGCTCGCCGGCATGCTCTACACCGTGGTGATGGAGTTTGCCTCGCCGACCTTCCTCGGCGTGCAGCTATCCCTGTCGGTCGTGGTGTGGTGCGCGGTCGGCGGCCGGCAGAGCTTGGTCGGCGCATTCCTCGGCGCCGTACTGGTGGCGGGCATGCAGGGCGCGCTGTCGGAATCCGCGGCTTTCCTGGAGACCTGGACGCTGGTGATGGGCGCGCTGTTCGTGCTCGTGGTGCTGTTCCTGCCCAAGGGATTGGTTGGCCTCGCGCAGACCACGCCTGCGCTGGATCGTCCAGCGCCGGCAGGCGACTAGCCGGGGCGTTGCGCAGGGCGTCGGCCAGACGGAGGGCAGCGCGTGAACGAGCATCTCGATCTCCACGACATCTCCGTCAGCTTCAACGGACTTCAAGGCGCTCAACGGCCTCAACATGCGTGTGCGCAAGGGCGAGCTGCGCTGCTTGATCGGGCCGAACGGCGCGGGCAAGACCACGGCGCTGGACATCATCTGCGGCAAGGTCAAGCCCACGGGCGGGACGGTGCTGTTCGACGGCACCGCGCTGCACGATCTCGAAGAGCATGAGATCGCGCGTGCAGGTGTCGGCCGCAAGTTCCAAGTGCCGAGTGTGTTCCGCGAGCTCACGGTTAGCGAGAACCTTGAAGTGGCGCAGGCGCGGCGCACCAGCGTGCTCGGCAATCTGCGCTGGGACGTCAGAAATTCCGGACGCGCGCATATAGAACGCCTCGCCGAGTTGGTCGGGCTCACCGAGCAGCTCGATCGACCGGCTGCCTATCTATCGCATGGCCAGACCCAGTGGTTGGAGATCGGTATGCTGGTCGCGCAGGACGCCGAGCTGATCCTGATGGACGAGCCCACCGCCGGCATGACGGCTCAGGAGACGCGCAAGACGGCTGAGCTGTTCGCGCGCCTGAAGGGCAAGCACACGTTGATCGTCGTCGAGCACGACATGGGTTTCGTGAAAGCGATCGGCGACATCATTTCCGTGATGCATTTGGGACAGATGCTGGCCGAAGGTACCGCGGCGGAGGTCGAGGCACACCCCGAGGTGCGCCGCGCCTATCTCGGATCGGGAGGCATCAGCCATGCTTGAGCTCGCCGAGATCGACGCCTTCTACGGCAATAGCCGCGCCCTGCAGGGCATCAACCTGATGGTTGGCAGCGGCGAGTTTCTCTCCGTGCTGGGGCGTAACGGCGTCGGCAAGACCACGCTGATGCGCAGCATCCTCGGCCTGATGGATCGGGTCACGGGAAGGATGTCGCTCGACGGCGACGATATCTCGGCCCTGCGCACCCATCAGCGCGCCAAGGCCGGCATCGCCTACGTGCCGCAAGGCCGCGGCATCCTGCCGCGCTTCACCGTACGTGAGAACCTGACGCTCGGCATCTTCGCCGCGCGGTCGCCAAACGGCATCGAGGAGTGGGTGCTGGATCTGTTCCCGGTGCTCAAGGAGTTTCTCAATCGCTACGGCGGCAATCTCTCTGGCGGCCAGCAGCAACAGCTCGCAATCGCGCGCGCATTGCTGGCTCAGCCCAAAGTCATCCTGCTGGACGAGCCGACCGAAGGCATCCAGCCGAATATCGTCGAGCAGATCGAGGATGTGATCGTCAGGCTCAATCGCGAGCGTGGCATCACGGTCGTGCTGGTCGAGCAGAACGTCGCGTTTGCGCGACACGCGTCACACCGTTTTGCGCTGCTGGAAAAAGGGCGCGTCGTTGCCAAGGGCGCGATCGGCGAGCTTAGCGACGAACTCATCCAGCGGCACATGGCGGTTTAGCAGATCATTATCGTTCACTGAAGGGAGTCGAAACATGTTGCATGGAGACATATCGAGTAGCAAAGACACGGTCGGCGTCGCCGTGGTCAATTACAAGATGCCGCGTCTGCACACCAAGGCCGAGGTGCTGGACAACGCACGCAACATCGCCAAGATGCTTGAGGGCATGAAGCTCGGCCTGCCGGGCATGGACCTCGTGATCTTCCCGGAATACTCAACCCACGGCATCATGTACGATTCCAAGGAGATGTACGAGACGGCGTCGTCGGTGCCGGGTGAGGAGACGCGCATCTTCGCGGATGCCTGCCGCAAGGCGAAGGTCTGGGGCGTGTTCTCGCTGACCGGCGAGCGGCACGAGGAGCATCCGAACAAGGCGCCGTACAACACGCTGATCCTGATGAACGACAAGGGCGAGATCGTGCAGAAGTATCGCAAGATCATGCCCTGGGTGCCGATCGAGGGCTGGTATCCCGGCGATTGCACCTACGTGTCCGAAGGGCCGAAGGGCCTGAAGATCAGCCTGATCATTTGCGACGACGGCAATTATCCGGAGATCTGGCGCGACTGCGCGATGCGCGGTGCGGAGCTGATAATCCGTTGCCAAGGCTACATGTATCCAGCCAAGGAGCAGCAGATCCAGATCTCGAAGTCGATGGCCTGGGCCAACAATTGCTACGTGGCGGTGGCCAACGCCTCGGGCTTCGACGGCGTGTATTCCTATTTTGGCCATTCGGCGCTGATCGGTTTCGACGGCCGAACACTCGGCGAATGCGGTACCGAGGAGAACGGCATTCAGTATGCGCAGCTCTCAGTATCGTTGATCCGCGACGCCCGCCGCAACATGCAGTCGCAGAACCATCTCTTCAAGCTGATGCACCGCGGCTATACGGGTCTGATAAATTCCGGCGACGGCGACCGTGGCCACGCGGTCTGCCCCTATACGTTCTACAAGAACTGGATCAGCGATCCGGAAGGCACACGGGAGATGGTCGAAGCAATGACCCGTCCGACGGTCGGGACCGACGAATGTCCGATCGACGGCATTCCGAACCAGAAGGTCGCGCACCGCTGACACTGGGCGTTGCGAATTGCACCGGCGCGACGTCTTGCGTCGGTGCGCTCGCCGATCGACGAAGGCAGAAATGGAAAGGGCGCGTCGATGAGCCTCGACTATCAGATTTATGATCTTGGCAATCTCGCCCTGCAGCGTGGCGCAACTCTTCGCGATTGCAAGCTTGCCTACAAGACCTTCGGTCAGCTCAATGCGGCCAAGGACAACGTCATCGTCTATCCGACCTGGTATTCCGGTCAGCATTACGACAATGAGTGGCTGATCGGTCCCGGCATGGCGCTCGACCCGGCGAAATACTTCATCATCATCCCCAATATGTTCGGCAACGGCCTGTCCTCGTCGCCGGGCAACACGCCGGAGCCCTATAACGGGCCCCGCTTTCCGCAGGTGACTGCCTGCGACAATGTGAGGGCTCAGTATCGTCTGGTCTCCGAAGGGTTCGGCATCAAGCACATTCGCCTGGTGGTCGGATGGTCGATGGGCGCGTTACAGACGTTCCATTGGGGCGCGTTATACCCTGAAATGATGGACTTGCTGGCGCCGTTCTGCGGTTCGGCAAAGTGCTCGCGCCACAATTTCGTATTTCTCGAGGGCGTCAAGGCCGCGCTCACTGCTGATGCGGCCTGGCGGGAGGGCTGGTACACCGAAAAGCCGGCCCGTGGCCTACGTGCCGCTGCGCGTGTCTATGCCGGCTGGGGGTTCTCGCAGGCGTTCTATCGCGAGCAGCTCGATATCAAGACACTGGGCTATTCCTCGCTCGAGGACTTTTTAGTCGCCTTCTGGGAAGGCCTCTTTCTGTCGAAAGATCCGAACAATCTGCTGACCATGCTGTGGACCTGGCAGAATGGCGACATCAGCGATAACGAACTCTACCAGGGCGATTTTAAAGCCGCGCTCGGCGCCATCAAGGCCAAGGCCTATGTCATGCCGGGGCAGACGGACCTTTACTTCCCGCCCGAAGACAGCGAGTTCGAGGTCGCCAACATGCCGAACGCCAAGTTCGTGCCTGTGCCGTCGATCTGGGGCCACTTCGCGGGCGGGCCGGGGACCAATCCAGTCGACGTCGCCTTCATCGATGCCAAGCTCAAGGAGTTGCTCGCATCGTGATGTGGCTTCGTTGTGATTTGTCGCCCTCGCGACCATGGGGACGTAAGCGTGTCCAATCCCGTATTGCTGCTTGATCAGTATCGCATTCCTGACGAGCCGTACTACCGGCGGCTCAAAGACGAAGTTGAACTATTCGGCGCCGCGTATGCGAGCCGCATGCCGGTGATGCTGAAGGGGCCGACCGGTTGCGGCAAGACGCGCTTCATCGAATACATGGCCTGGTGGCTCGGCCGTCCGCTGATCACGGTGGCCTGCCACGAGGACATGACGGCGGCCGATCTGGTGGGGCGTTGGCTGCTCGATGCGCAGGGCACCGTATGGAGCGATGGCCCGCTTACCACGGCGGTGCGGCTCGGCGCCATCTGCTATTTGGACGAGATCGTCGAGGCGCGCCAGGACACTACGGTGGTGATCCATCCCCTGACCGACGATCGCCGCGTGCTGCCGCTGGAAAAACGTGGGGAACTGATCCACGCGCATTCCGACTTCCAGCTCGTGATCTCCTATAATCCCGGCTATCAAAGCGCGATCAAGGACCTCAAGGAATCCACCAAGCAGCGCTTCGCGGCGCTTGATTTCGATTACCCCGACCAGGCAGCGGAGACCGAGGTGGTCTCGCGCGAGGCCGGCGTCGAGCCCGAGATCGCCAACCTCCTGGTAAAAATCGCGGCGCACAGTCGCAACCTGAAGGGACAGGGGCTCGACGAGGGCGCATCGACCCGGATGCTGATCAATGCCGGACGGTTGATCGGATATGGCATCAGTCTCGACAAGGCCTGCGAGACCACGATCGTCGTCCCCTTGACCGATGATGTGGACACCAGGAACACGTTGCGCGACGTGATCTCGGCCTGCGCTTAGGACGGGATCTGGGAGTGGCTGTCGCGCAAACCAGTTCGCTCGACAACGTTCGGTCCGGCCGCGGGCTTGCGGCACTGCTGCGCGGCCATGACGATGCCGGCTCGGCCGCGCAGAGAGCACGAACGGCGCTGGAGCGTCGCCCTGACCTGGCGGATCGCATGGCAAGCTGGGATGACGCCGTGCGCGCTCTGTTCGAGGCCAATCTCGGCGAGGCTGTGGTCGTGGGCTTTCTGCGGCTCTCGGAGCACTGGCCGGCCCAGCGATCTGCCGAAGACCTGTTCGAGGTTGGACGCGCCGTCAGGGACATCGGCCGCAGCGCCGGCAGCCGCGTCGCTCATGCGGCATTGACCGAACTGTCAAAAGTGCTGCCTCGGCTCGCGAACGCCGCGGACTTGAAGACCGTTCTTGCCGCGCTTTGTCAGCTCGCGAATGTCGGGCCGGAATCCGCGGGCCTCGCCATCGCTCGGCTAGAGCAGTTGTTGACGCGCGCCGGCGCCGAAGACTTCTCTGCCTGGGTATCAGCAGGCTTGCGTGCAACTGCCGGCCGCGCGGCGCGCCGACGGGCCTACTTCGCGCTCGACGATGCGCTCTCCGCGCGCTTGTTCGCGCTGGGCCGGACCGCCGACGATTTCGCGCGGCTGGAGAGGCGCCTCGCGGCGACGATGGTCGCGCTATGGAACAAAACGCCACGCTTACGCAAACTGACTATTGCGCCGACGCCGGTGCCGCGTCGGAGCTCGCTCGCCGCGGGTTTCGTCGGGCTGCCTGAGACCTTTGCCGGATTCGAAGGACCGCGCGCGGATGCAATCTATCTCGCGGCGATCGCACACGCCGGTGCGCATCTCGTTCATTCCACCGTCCGATTTCCTGTCGGCCGGCTGAAGGCACTGCAGCTCGCTCTAGTCTCGCTGATCGAAGATGCCAGGGTCGAGGCGCTGGCGCTGTGCGCGATGCCCGGTTTGCGCCGGCTGTGGTTGCCGTTTCATACGGCGACGCCCGCAGGCCAGGCCACCGCGGCAGGACTGATGTTGCGGCTGGCGCGGGCGCTGATCGACTCGGACTATCAGGATTCCGATGGCTGGGTCAGCAAGGGGCGGGCGCTGTTCGCCGCCTGCTCGGACCGCTGGACGGATCCATCGATCAGCCGCGAGATCGGCGGACTGCTGGGCAACGACATCGGTCAGATGCGGCTGCAGTTCAACGCCAAGAGCTACGTCGTCGAACCGGCCTATCGCGATGACAATCTTGCGCTGTGGGATTTCGGCGATCAGTCGGATAGCCCGACCGAGACGATCGATCTTGCTGTGGAGTCGATCCGGGTCGAGCGTCGCGACGGCGCGGACGGGCGGTCCAGCGACGACAACGCAAAGTCTGATGAAACGTTGCGCGCGCGCGCCAACACGGTCACGCTCCTAGATGGGCTTCCGATCGCGACTTATCCGGAATGGGATTATGCTGCCGGCGTCGAGCGGATGGACTGGACGACCATCCTGGAAGCGGACACCGCCGCTTCAGTGGGGGCGGTTGAACCGCGGCTGGAGTCCGAGGCGATGCGCAGCATCGAAAGGCTAACTCGTGACGCCGCGATCGGCCGTCGCCTCCGCCTCAAGGGCCAGCGCGATGGCGACGCGCTCGACATCGACGCCGCGATCGCACTAACCATTGAGCGGCGCGCAGGCAGTGTCAGTGAACCCAGAGTCTATAAGCGGGATGCGCCGGGCCCGCGCGACCTCGCTATCCTGTTGCTGATGGATCTATCGCAATCGACCGCCGACCGTGACCGCGCCGGCCAGACTGTTCTCGACGTCGAGTGCAAGGCGGCTGCGATGATGGCGGCGGCGATCGAGACCGCCAATGATGCAATCGCGGTGCACGGCTTCAGCTCGGACGGCCGCGAGCGGGTGCGCTATCTGCGCATCAAGAGCTTCGACGAGCCGATGGACACGGTAGTGCGCGCGCGGCTGGCTGGGCTTCGCAGCAGCCATTCGACGCGACTGGGGTCGGCCTTGCGTCATGCGGGTCGCTATCTCGCAGGTCGCCAAGCGTTCCGAAAAGTCTTGCTCGTGCTGACGGACGGCGAGCCCTCGGACATCGATGTGCCGGACCCGCTATATCTCACGGAGGATGCGCGTCGGGCGATCCAGCAACTGCGGCGCTGCGGCATCGACACCTTCGCATTCGGGATCGGCGAGGGCCGTTTCCATCAGTTGGACCGCATCTTCGGTGAGCGCCGCGCACTGCGCGTGCCGCGCATCGATGTACTGCCGCGGCGGGCAATGCAGCTTTATGCGGAGCTTAAGAAATAGTCCGGGCCGCAGCAACGCGCCTATTTCAGCGTCATCAGATAGGCGATGAGATCGTCGACGTCCTTGGGAGTGCTCATCCCGCCATAGGACATGCGGTTGCCCCTCACCTTGGCTTGGGGATCGCTGATGTAATCGCGCAAATTCGCCTCGTCCCAGACGAGATTGGCGCGCTTCATCGGGTTGGAATAGCGGAAACCGTCGAGCGAAGCCGCTTGCCGCCCGAACGCGCCCTTAAGATTTGGGCCGAGCGCGTCGGTGCGATCGGAGTGGCAAGCCGCACAAGTCTCTAACAACACCTTGCCGCGCTCCGCATCTGTCGCGGCAGCAGGCCCTGCCGCAAATGCGAGGAGTACAAGAAAGCGAGCCCCGCCCACCAGCGACATGCTCATTAGTGTTCCCTGACCCTTGCTTTCAGGACGAGCACGGCGATTTCCCGGCCGGGAGCTACATCCGTAATCCTTTGCGATATAGCTGACCGAATTTGTCGATGGGCACCGATGGCCGTCATGCCCACGCCTCCCACCAATGATGCGAGTGCCGCTAGTTTGCCGCGGGCGGTTTCGTTGACATCTGTAAGGCGTTTGCATCTCCGACTTAAGCAGCCTGTCGAATTGTGCTCCTGCCGTCTTGTGATCGGCTGGCCCAATCTGGCAGCCCAGCTGGCCGGGCTGCACCTGGACCGAGCCAGCCTCGCAGAGCTTGATCTCTCATAAGGGAGCTTCCCAACGCCGCAAAAACAGCGCTGCTGATCGCTTGCTGCTGCCGGCGCAGGTGGTCCTCAATAAGCTTGTGCCAAGTGATATAGCCAGCGTTCATCGAGTGGTTCATCAGAAGCTTGGCATCGATCTCGGAAACACCCGCGACCGTCGCGATGGTTCGGAACGTTTGCCGAAGATCATTGCCCCACTTTGAAAGTTCATCTCGATCTTCCTTGGTTTCAGCGAGATGCCCTGATGCACTATCCGCTGGGAATACCCACACCGTTGCCTGCGACGGATGCATTTCTTTACCAAAGCGAATTGTCCGCACGAGGCAGCAGAATCATCTCACGCGATAACGGGATATCAAATGCACGCTTGCTGCCGCCCTTTGGCTTAGCGACGTGCAATGTGCGCCTTCGAAAATCTACGTGGCTGCGCTTGATCTCTTGCAAAGCAGTTGGTCGAGAACCAGACAACAACATGAACAGATGAAAGTCACGACGCAAAGGGTTTTCTAGGGCTGCCAGCTGCAAGAACCAACCTTTCAAGTCACCAACACCCATGCCGGTGTCGCGGCGCTTCTCCTCGTTCCAATCCACGGCATCCGCGGGATTATCGGACGGCAACGTCTTGTTCGTCTTGCGAGCATGTTTGTAGATCGCACGCAGGGTTCGCATGCTTCCGTTGGCGATATAGGGTCCATTTTCCTTAGTGATGTTGTCGTGCTTTTTCGCCACGCGAGCTGGGTCGGATGCGAGTTCATGCAAAGGCATGTCCAGCCATTCCGCAAAGATGCGTTCCACATGATCGCGATAGCTACTGATGGTTTTTTCGCTCCGACCTTTTCGCAATAGGTGAGCAGCCAGATATCGTTGCCAGGCTTGCCTGAGTGTAACGTCTGTCGAGGTGGCCTCACCCTCGGCGCTCCCGCTCGCGCCCCTCAATCCGTTTTGCTGCGCCGCCTTCGGGTGCTGCCCCCGACTGATCTGGGCGAGATACTCCTTCGCAGCAGCGCGGGCCGTCCGCGTCGACATTTCATGCGTGCCGCCGATCGATACCCGGATAGAGGATGCACGCTTTTCTGCCAATCTCAGGTCGCCCTGGACCGTAAAGGTCCGCCTCCGCTTCCCCACGACCACGAAGAAGCCCTTCAGTTCCGTATCGCGAGCCAGGTACCATCCGTCCTCGGGGACGGGTAACTGAGCGATCGCTTTGTCAGTCAGAAGAATCCGGATGTCGGCCATAAGGAGAGTCCAGGCAACTAAAACGGTTTTCAAACGGTTTTGGCAAACCGAGGAGTTCGAAGGTTTGCCTTCGAGGGACCCGGACGCTATGCGAGAAGGCCCTATAAACAAAGGGCTTTTTAAGCGTAGTCGTAGCGGAGCGTGCATTTAGAAATAGCAGCAAAGAGATCGTCTTGAACTCTTAATCCAAGCGGCGCCAATACCTAATGCTCACGGAGATCGATCCCGACGTCGCATGCGGCCGCAAGCGTCAGGGCCGACACCGTATGCGCATAAACATGATCGCCGGGCCCGACAGGATGCGACGAGGCGGCGCGCCCTTCCGACCGCAATTCCCGTTTCTCGCCTTGGCGAGGCGTGCGGTTGTCGCCGGCCAAAGCGCTCCGGCACGGTGCGCAGATGAGGCGTTGCGATCCGCTGTCCTCCCGTGCGAAGACTGCGCGCTTAGGCTGGCAGTTTCCTTATCAGAACGGCCAGAGTTGACGGCCGGCCGTCAACAGCACGTCAACAGCAAATCCGGTTTGTTCCAACTCCGTTCACGCTATGATTTGCGCTTCTACCGGCCTTTCCCTTTTGATTTCACACGAGAATTGGTGTCTCGGACTACCTTGACATGGTAGGGGTCACAGGTTCGATCCCTGTCGTGCCCACCACTCGCTCCTCTGCGGGACAGATAATCTCAATACCATGAGACCATCACCTCCCGATCAAAGGTTCGACTGTTGGGCAGTGTGAGTCCGATATCTCGGTGCGGACGTTCGGATCAAGAATCAGCGGCGTTGCGTGGTCCGGAAGGCGTGTGAATTGGCGCGCCATTTGACCCTAATCGGGTCGAAGGTTGACCCCCTCGCCAGATCACTCAAGCGTTTGAATAGCCGTCCGAAGCTTTCGCTTCCTGAGACCAACGTCTGCAGGCGAAGCGGTTGCGAGCGACCGCAGCTTTGCGGCGATGGTTTTTTACGTCTCATCCATCAGTTGTGAACCACATCACACCCAAAAGTAGTGACTCATGTCATAATCGCGTTACGCGCAATTCCGTCCCTAAGGAGGACGACCATGAAGAACGTTTTCGTGGCAGTGGGTGCGCTTGCTTCGGTCGTGGTTCTTTCAGGCAATGCGTGGGCAGAGTGTTGCTATAAGGGAGGTATGTCCTACCCAGGTGCGTCCTCTTCAAGTTCGATGTACCAAAGGCAACCAGCCTACCACAACCGGGGTGGCGGAGGGATCGGTGGCGGCTTCGTTGGCGGCATGATCGGCGGCATGATCGGTGCTTATCGGCGCCGGTATCGTTGCGTCCGATGAAAGCAAAGCCAAATACGCCGAGCCGGAGCGCAGACGGGTTCGCGCAGTCGTCAAGCCAGAACCTCAAAAACCCAGGGTCGCGCGGGCTGCGCCGCAAGTCGCGCCGCCCAAGCCGCCCACCAACGTCGTTCCACGGCCACCCGAGCCACCCACGCCGCCGGTGGCTCCGGCGGGCGACGAGAACAGGTTCGTACCGGACGAGATCATTTTCGAAGTTCGAAACGCAGTCGCTCAGTCTACGGTCGACGACATTGCTCGTCAGCATCGGCTGACACGCATCTCCTCGCAACGTCTCGAACTGATTGGAAGCACCCTGTATCGGTACCGGATCGCCGACGGGCGGCCAGTCCCGGATGTTGTCCGAGCCCTTGAACAGGACCTGCGGATTGCCTCAGCGCAGCCGAATTTCCTGTACCGGCTTGCAGATGACCCGGCCCGCAACTCTCTGCACGCAGTATGCGGTTGCGAAGATGCATCTGCCGGAGGCACATCGCATCTCTACAGGGCAGGGCGTCGTTGTGGCGGTCATCGATTCAGGAATCGACATTGCCAATCCTGAACTGGTCGGTTCAATTGCCGATGCGTTCGACGTCGTCGACGGGGCAACGAGGCCTCACAAACATGGAACGGCAGTCGCCGGCATCATTGGATCGCACGCCAACCTCTTGGGCGTCGCCCCTGGAGCGAAGCTGCTCGCCATTCGTGCCTTTGCCGGTGAAGGCGGCAAGCTAGGAGCAGGAGATACGACAGAACACATCGTGCGGAGTATTGATTGGGCTCATCAACGAGGGGCGCGCGTCGTAAACATGAGCTTTACGGGGCCGCGCGATCCGCTCCTCTCACGAGAGCTTCATGCGGGCACCGAAAAAGGCATTGCTTTCGTCGTGGCCGCAGGCAATGAGGGCCCAAACGCCCGCGCGGCGGACGATAGCGTTATCGCCGTGACTGCCAGCGATGCAACAGACAAGCTCTACCCCGTTGCGAACCGAGGCCCTTACATTTGCCTCGCCGCACCCGGGGTGAACGTGCTGGTGGCGGCTCCTTCTGGCGCTTACGAGTTCAAGTCCGGCACATCGTATGCCGCGGCGCATGTCAGCGGCGCGGTCGCGCTCCTTTTGCAATCTCGACCTGATCTCAGCCCCAAGGCCGTACGCACAATTTTGCTCAACCGCGCCAGGCATCTCAGCGCCGAAACTGCCAGTGACAACGATTGCGAAGTCGGGTTGATGGACGCTTTGGCGATGCTCACCGAACCCGGTGAAAAGCGAATGCCAAGTGCAGCGGCGACTAACCTTAGATCCTCCTCACCGTGAAACGGTGGAGGCGAGGCGGTTGCCTTTGCCTTGCGGGAGTCGATGGCTGCAAATGCTCGGAGACTTTCGGCAATCAGGAGGAATGATCCGTCGTGGTCCAGGTCGAGACCTTCGATGTGTTCCTCAGCTATAGCCGCAATGATGCGCTTATTGCACAGCGACTTGTGCTGGCGCTCCGCTCGCGCGGTCTCAAGGTCTTTTTCGATCGCGACTACCTGACGCCCGGCCAAGCGTGGCCGGTGCTCCTGGAAAAGCATCTGCGTGCCTGCCGGGCCGTAGCCATCTGCATGGGGCCTGAAGGGCTTGGACCGTGGCAGCAGCGCGAGCAGTATGTCGCGCTTGATCGCCAAGTTCAGGAACGTGACTTCCCGGTGATTCCGCTGCTGTTGCCCGGGGCAAAGGATCCGCCGCTTGGCTTCCTGAGGCTGAGCACGTGGGTCGACCTCAAGGCGGGAGTGGAGGATTGGCCTGCTCTGAACATCCTGGAAAGAGCAATCAGGGGCCAAGCTCCGTCGCTTGACGACGTTGGGTTGCCTGACCCGCGCGCCTCCATCTGTCCCTATCGTGGACTGGAGCCCTTTCGCGAGGAGGACAAATCCTTCTTTGTCGGCCGCGAGGAATTTATCCGGACACTGCTCGACAAGATCAGCCAGCGGCCGCTTGTGGGCGTCGTCGGAGCATCGGGCTCAGGCAAGAGCTCAGTCGTGTTGGCTGGTCTGGTGCCTGCGCTGCGGCAGCGAGCCGATGGCCAGGTCTGGGAGATCGGGATGATGCGCCCGGGACCGCATCCTCTACGCCAGCTCGCCGCCGTGTTCCTGCCGCCGGAAATCAGCCTGGACGAATACGACAGGATTGCACGGCTGAAGGAAGCGGGCTGAGCAACTGGCCTCGGGGGAGGTCACTCTGGCTGACGTGGTCGCTGCCGCGCTGGAGCACCAGCCGGGCACCGACAGACTGCTGTTGATCGTTGACCAATGGGAAGAGCTCTATACCCAGACGAAAGATCTTCAGATCGAAGACGATCGGAACACGCATGCCGAGGTGCAACACGTTCAGACCAAGGATGGCGAGATCAGCTCCGAGGCGCGATGACTTCGTGCGCGTGCTGCTTGAAGGCGTGCGGAGCGAGGCCCGGCTTTCGGTGGTTCTCACCCTCCGCGGCGACTTCTACGGACGGGCGCTGCAGGACCGAGCGCTGAGTGACCAGCTGCAGGACGCGATCGTCAATATTAGCCCGATGGCTCGCAGCGAGCTCAGGCGGGCGATCGTGGAACCGGCGCAGAGCGTCACGCTGTCCTTCGAGGATGGGCTGGTCGAGGAGATCCTAAGCGATGTAGGCGACGAACCTGGCAACCTGCCGCTTTTGGAGTTTCTGCTGAAGGAGCTCTGGGACCGGCACAATCCAGATCGACGCCTTACCTTTAGCTCGTATGCCGCGACTGGTAGGGTCAAACACGCGATTGCGACGCGAGCCGAAGGCGAGCTGAAGAAGCTCAGCCCCGAGCAGCAGGTCGCGGCGCGACGCTTTCTCATCCGGCTGGTCACCCCCGGCGAGGAGCAGGAAGATACGCGCGCTCGGGCCACGATCCCTCGGGGCGACGAGATGGTGCGCGAGGTGATCGATCGCTTTGCGCGCGCGCGGTTGCTGACGACAGGGCGTGACCCGGCCAGCGGACGCGAGATCGTCGAGGTCGGACATGAGGCACTCATCCGGGAATGGGACACGCTCAAGGAGTGGGTGAATTCGGATCGCGAGTTCCTGCGCACGGTGGAGCGGGTGAAGGTATCAATGCGGGCTTGGTACGAGGAGACCGTCAACAAATGCGAACGCCTGCTTCCTGCCTGGGCGACCGCTGGAGGAGGCCCGTGAGCTGCTTGAGCGTGAGGACGCCGAGATTGGCGACTTGCAGAGAGTTCATACAAACCTCGATCGCAAAGGAGACCTCACGTCAGGAGGAGGAGCGACGGACGCGCGAGGAGCGGCAGCGCAAGGAACTGGCCCTGGCCAAACGGCTCGCGGACGAGGAAGCCGCGCGAGCGGACGCTGCGGAGACGCTCGCCAAAGAGCAAGCGGCGCGGGTCAAGGCGACCAAAAGAACCTATGCGCTGGGCGTTGTGTTTGGGGTCGTCACGCTGCTCATTGTCGCGGCGGTCGCGATTCTGCAGACACAGTCGGTTAACCGATTGGAGCGGGCCCAGGCCGAAACGGCGCAGCGACTTAAAGAGGCCGAGATCGCCCAATCGCATCTGCTTGCGCAGTTTTCTCAGCAGAAGACCGCGTCGGGTGATGCTACGGCGGGCGTCTTGCTCGCGTTGGAAGGTTTGCCGCGCGAACGAACAGACCGCCGGCCGGTGGTCTCCGAAGCTTTTGAGGCTCTCATGCAGGCTAGTCTAAGCGTCCGGGAGCGCGCCGTGCTCGAGCACCCCGACATGGTCAGTGCTGTCGCCTTGTCGCCGGACGGGCGCACGCTTGCGACAGCAGCCGGCGACAAGACGGCCCGGATCTGGGATGTGGCGACCGGCCAGGAACGCGCGCGGTTCAATCACCCGGACATGGTCAGTGCTGTCGCCTTGTCGCCTGATGGTCGCTCGCTCGCAAGCGCGTCCTTCGACAAGACGGCTCGGATTTGGGATCTGGCAACCGGCAAGGAACGCACACTCCCGCATGAAGGCGTGGTCAGGGCCGTTGTTTTCTCGCCCGATGGTCGCGCATTGGCAACGGCATCGGACGACCGAACGGCCCGGATCTGGGATGTGACAACCGGACAGGCGCGCGTGCTCCGGGGACACCTGGACACGGTCAGGGCAGCAGCGTTCTCGCCTGACGGGCAAGTGCTTGCGACGGCGTCGGACGACGCCACTGCCCGGCTCTGGAATACGACAACGGGCGAGGAACTCACCTCTCTTAAGCACCAGGACTCGGTCAGGGCTGTCGCCTTCTCGCCTGACGGGCGCACATTGGCGACTGCATCGGAAGACATGACTGCGCGGATTTGGGATGTGACGACCGGCCGGGAACGCGTGCTCGCACGCGAGGGCGTGATCAGGGCCGTTGCCTTCTCGCCTGACGGCCGCACATTGGCGACCGCGTCGCTCGACAACACTGTCCGGATCTTTAGTGTTGCAACGGGCCACGCACTGATCGTGCTCAAGTCCCCAGAGCCGGTCAGCGCTGTGGCGTTTTCGCCTGATGGTCGGACGCTGGCGACCGCAGCTTTCGACAAAACCGCCCGGGTTGGAGACATCGTGGCCGGCCAGGAACGCGTGCTCGCGCATCATGACTCGGTTAGTGCCATCGCCTTCTCGCCTGACGGTCAAACATTGGCGACCGCGGCTTTCGATAAGACCGCCCGGAGCTGGGACGTCGCAACCGGCCAAGAAGGGCCCCCGCTAGAGTACCCGGACTTGGTCAGTGCCGCCGCGTTGTCACCTGACGGTCACACGTTGGCGACTGCATTATTCGACAAGACGGTGCGAATTTGGGATTTGGCAACCGGCCAGGAACGCGTGCTCGCGCATGACGATGTGGTCAAGTCCGGTTCTCGCCTGACGGTCGCAGTTGGCGACCGCGTCATGAAATCTGGGATTTGGCAACGGGCCAGGAGCGGCTGTTCGCGCAGGAGGACGTGGTCAAGTTCGTTGCTTTCTCGCCCGACGGTCACAAGCTGGCAACCGCGTCGCTCGACAACACAGCCTCGGTCTGGGACGTCACGACTGGCCAGAAACTTGCCGCGCTCGCGCACCAGGATTCAGTCAATGCGGTAGCCCTCTCGTCGGACGGGCGCGTGCTAGCAACGGCATCGGACGACAAGACGGCCCGCATCTGGAGTTCGGCAACCAGCCATGAACGAGTGTTCGCACATGAGAACGTGGTCAAGTCCGTTACCTTCTCGCCTGACGGTCGCATGCTGGCGACCGCGTCAATCGACAATGCCGTCTGCGTCTGGGATGTCATAACAGGCCAGAAACTTGGTGTGCTAGCACACCAGGGCTCAGTCAATGCGATTGTTATCTCGCCGGACGGGCGCGCGCTGGCGACAGCGTCGGATGACAAGACGGCTCGAATTTGGAACGCCGCAACCGGCCAGGAGCGCGTGCTCGCACATGAGGGTGTGGTCAATGCCGTCGCCTTCTCGCCTGACGGCCGCATCTTGGCAACCGCATCCGACGATAGGAAAGCTCGGATCTGGGACGTCGCAACTGGTGAGGAACGCGCTGTGCTCAAGCACCAGGGACCAGTCAGTGCCGTCGCCTTCTCTCCGGACGGGCGCACGCTCGCGACTGCATCGGACGACAAGACGGTTCGGCTTGTGGCTCTTCCTCCAAGCGAGATCTTCGAACTCATTGACTATGTGCGCAGGAAACTTCCGATTGGCCGGACGAAGCTGTCGAAAAGCGAACGTGAAGCGGCGTTTCTGGTGTCTGCAAACCAGTAAGCTGACATGGTCTAGTGAATGGTCGATTGACTGGCGAGGCCGGGCTTTGTGTCTTCACGTTCGACGATCATCCCAACGCTCTGTCCAGGGCAACCAGGGCCACAAAAACAAGCGCGATGGTCGCCATGAAGGCGAGTGCAAGGTAAGCGCGGGCTTTGAAAGCGTCGGTCAGATCGCGGCTCCGGCTATCTAACGTGGCACGAGCCTGAGGGCTCGGATTCGCTTCCATATCAACGATCGCCTTCAGCACTTCGAGCTCGACGCCGTTTCCATCCATGTCTTTGACGAGGACATCCGAATGGCCATGCTCGGAAAGCTCCTCGACAGTCGCGACGGCGGTTTGCGCGGTCGGTACGATCACGGCAAAAGACCCTGTGCCGCTTCTGGTCCAGACTTGATAGGGCATGACGTGCCGAAGGTGATTTCGCCCAGGGGTGAAGTCCAGCGCGATATTTTTGCGCTTCGCTGGAACAAAACCGGCGTCAGCAGTTGGACGTCGCTCTCGCCGGCCGGACAGCGCCCGGCATTCAGGCGAACAAATCTTAGGCTTCGCTCTCGTCGGTGTGACCGTTGGGCCCACGACGAATAACGCCGTAGTTGCTCGATTTGCCGCTGTTGGCGGGTGTTATGCCGGCCGAGGCCAAGCCCAGCTTCAAAAGCTCTCTGACAGCCGCGGCGCGCGTTGGCATCCTGTGCACGAACCGGAAGTCATCGATCACCGAAAGTTCTTCCGGTGAAAGCATGATCTGGAGCCGTTCCTCTCGGAGCTTGTTGTTCATGACAAAACCCGTTGCTCAAAATGAGTAAGTATCTAACTCGGAGTAACAACACCAAGTTCCATAAATCTCGTCAAAATCATCAAGTTAGTAAAATAATCCAATAAAATCAATAACTTGTTCATTTACGCTTCATGTCGAGCGGGGGTAAGATTTGAGCAGGAGATTTGATCATGGACAAGAAAATCCAGCTTCCGAAAATCCCGAAGGACAATTCGAGGCCTCCCTTGAGACCGAGCCAGGACGACGTACGGGAAAACGCCGACAAGTGGGCGCTGAGCTCCGGCCTCCAACCTCCGAAGTAGGTCAGGACAATTCAAGGCCGGCGATGGTGAGATGGGTTCGCGACGAACAGACCATTCAGAATTCCTCAGGGCGGGTTCAGGTGGATCGTCGTCAGGCCACGCGGGAAGGGTGGTGCTCATCACGTCCAGGCCATCACGTGAATGAGCGACGTGTAGCCTTTTTTCAGATCAGCTATTGGTCCTACTGCGTCATAACGGGCTCTATCCCCCCATCCTGAGGAGCTTGCGCCAGCAAGCGTCTCGAAGGACGAGGCCCGAATTCGCAGACCGGGGCCTCATGGTTCTCCCGGCGATGCGTAGCATCGTCCGGAGACGGCGCTGACGCGCCTCCTCACCATGAGGGATTAATGACGCAGTAGGATTAGCAACGCACGGCGCTCATGGTCGTTACCTCCGCTCAACCGGGTGGAGACAGGAATGACACGCAAAGCGCAATCCCCATATTCCCGTCGCGGCGGCGAGCCCGTTCGGCTTGGCGCGCGGCCGCTCGCCCCATGATTATGGGGTAGAAAACTGCGCCGCGCGGATTAAGCTGGTCACGTTGCATCAGACAGCGGGACGTTTTGGATGACCGCAGCGGCCGACGAGATTTCTGCGCAGGACGTCACGATCCTGCTGGTCGAGGACGATCCGCCGACCTGCTTGCGGCTCAAGGACGCGCTGGCTGCCGCCGGCTTTGACGTCACCGCCGCGATGACGCTGGGCGAGGCGCGCGCAAGCCTCGCCAGGCGTGCGCCCCGCGTGCTGCTCACCGATCTGCAATTGCCGGATGGACATGGCGTCGAGCTGATCCGCGAGACGCGGCAGCGCTTTCCCGACACCGAGATCATGGTGGTCTCGATCCTCGGCGACGAGGAGAGCGTGATCTCCGCCATCACGGTCGGCGCGACCGGCTATATTCTCAAGGACGCATTTCCGACCGATATCGCGGCGACCGTGCGCGAACTCGTCGCCGGGCATTCGCCGATCTCGGCGTCGATCGCGCGTTTCATCGTGCGCAGGACGCAGGCGAGCGCCGAGCCGCCGCCCGGTCCGCCGCTCAACACGACCAGGCTGACGCCGCGCGAGATCGACATCCTCTGGGGCATCGCCAAGGGCTTCAGCTACGCCGAGATCGCGGGCCATCTCGGCATGTCGCGCCAGACCGTGCCCGGCCACATCAAGAGCATCTATCGCAAGCTCGAGGTTCATACCCGCGGCGAGGCGGTGTTCGAGGCGCTGCAGCAGGGCCTGATCAAACTGTGACGGAGCTTGTGAAGCCGGTCGCGCCCGGCGCGCAAGCGGGCCGTCCGCGTAAGTTTGCCTGGCGTCTTTCCCAGTATCTGCTGCTGCAGGCGGGAATCGCGCTGTGCTGCATCGTCGCGCTGCGCCATCCGCTTGCCGAACCGCCGTCCCGTTATCTCGTGTCGGGCTTCACGCTGACCGATCGAGGGACGACGCGCGCGGTCACGCTACCCGACTTCGTGCCCTCGCGGCTGTCGATGAACGATCCCGCGCTCTATGCGGCACGCTTCGACTGGTCGCACAGCGCGGATGAAGGCGCGTGGTCGGTCTATGTGCCGCGCTTCACCAATGGCGTCGAGATCATGGTCAACGGCATCGCGATCCTGGACAGCCGGCGCGATCCCTCGGCCAACCGGCAGGATCGCGCCACGCCGGAGATTGCGGTGATCCCGGCCGCGCTGCTGCGCGAGGGTGCGAACGATCTTGCCGTCAGGCTATATGTCTGGGGCCCGATCTCGGGCTTCCTCGACCATGTCTTCATCGGTCCTGACGAGGTGCTGCGTCCCTATTACGAAACGCGGACGCTGCTGTTCGTGACGCTGCCCACGGTGTTCTCGGCTTGGCAGGGAATCCTCGCCGTGATCCTGATCGTGCTGTGGGCAGTGCGGCGCCACGAGCCGGCCTATGGCGCGCTCGCCGTAGCGATGGCGCTAGGGGCCGCTCAGGCATTCCTGATGACGGCGGTGGACCAGCCCAGGCATCCTCAACTCAACGCGGTCCTGATCGCGTCCGCGCCGCTCGAGAGCGGTTTCGTGCTGGCCTTCGCGATCCTGTTTTTCACCCGGAAGTGGCCGCGCTATGCCTATCTGATCTTCGTGCCCGGCGTGCTGCTCGCGCTCGTCGGGCTGCTTGGGGACCTGGAGACGTTTCGCGCGGCCTATGTCCTTATCGGTGTCCCGGCGGCCAGCCTGAATCTGGTGCTACTGGCGGGTGTTGCGGGATGGTCGGAGTTGCGGCGGCAGGACGTGCCGAGCCTGTTGCTCGGCTGCGCCGTCACCATTGTGCTGACCTGCCTTGCGCACGATTTGCTCGAGGTGCTTCAAATCCTGCCTGACCGGCGCGCCTTCTTCACGCGTCTGTCCTATTCCGCGATGCTGGTCGCGATCGGCGCGGGATTGACCTGGCGCTTTGCGCGGGCGCTGAACCGGGTCGACGGCTTCGCCGCGCATCTGGTGGTTCAGCTTCGCGAGGCCGAGGACAAGCTCAAGGCGAGTTTCGCCCGCGAGCAGGAACAGGCCCGTGCCGCGGCGCTGGCGCGCGAGCGCACGCGCCTGATGCGCGACCTGCATGATGGGCTTGGCGGCCAGCTCGTCAGCATCGTCGCGCTGAGCGAACGGGGCGAAGCGAGCGCTCCCGTCGGCGACGCCGCGCGCGCGGCGTTGAAGGATCTGCGTACCGTGATCGATTCGCTCGACGACATCGGCGGCGACCTGATGCTGGCGCTGGGCTCATGGCGCGAACGCGCCGCCGCGCAATTGCGCCCGCACGACATCGCGCTGGATTGGAAGGTCTCGCCGCCGGGTCTGCCGGTCCATCCCGAACTGCGGCCCTGGCATGTCATCCAGATCGTGCGGCTGTTGGACGAGGCCGTCACCAATGCGGTCAAGCATGCCGGGGCGAGGCGCCTTACGGTCAGCATCGAGACGCTCGGCGATGGGTCGGGCGCGGCATTGCGGATGTGTCACGGTCAAAGATGACGGCAAGGGCTTTGCGCTTGGCGCGGACGGCGGAGCTGCCGGCGCGCGCGCAGCGGCGCGGGGCCTGCGCAACATGAAGAGCCGCGCTGCGCGCTGCGGCGCGACGCTCGATCT
This sequence comes from uncultured Alphaproteobacteria bacterium, assembly GCA_963786015.1. Classification (GTDB taxonomy): domain Bacteria; phylum Pseudomonadota; class Alphaproteobacteria; order Rhizobiales; family Xanthobacteraceae; genus Bradyrhizobium. The sequence goes on from CAWAXO010000036.1 coordinate 53,216, forward strand.
CAACTCCGGCCCCGGCGGCACCAGCGTAAGGCTGATCCTGCCTCGCCGCTTTCCTGAAAGTGACGCCGTAGCCGGTTGAGTTGTTGCTAGAGCGCGCCGGAATTGAATTGAAGCGCCGCGCTCTAGGTCTTGATCGTGCACGATCTTTTGGAAAGCGGGGACTTGCTTTCCGGATCATGAGTTAGCGCCACACGCGGGTGACACCACGATGCACGACGCCATAGGGCGTCACGCGGGTGTAGCCGGCATGCGCCACTCCGACCGGAGCACGGTAGCCGACACGCGCGACGCCGACAGCGGCGACCGGCGCGACGACGGGAGCCGGTCGGGCGAACGACGCAGCCCTGCGGCACGCCGGCCGTCTTGCAATAGACCACCGCGGCCTGCGCAGGCGCGGTCGTCAGCGAAGCCGCAGCAATGGTCGTGACAACAGCGGCAATGGCGGCGATCGATTTCGATTTGGTCAACATGGTCTCTCTCCTGTTTTGCAGCATCTCGGTCTTGCGATGCACCGGTTGGTCATCGCATCCGACGGGGAGTGACATGGACCCAAGCGTCGCTTTTCCAACATCCCATGAAGATGGGAGGTGGCTGCGGACGCGGTATTACGGGGTGTCATCCGCTTTCTTAGGAATGATCGCGAGCCGTCAGGACGTCCCGGCAACACGTTGTTCTCGCGCGATCTTTTCTTGATTTCTGAACGGGTTTGGCAGGCCAGAAGGGAGGGCCTCCCATGATCATGGCATGGAAAGCGTGTGCGGCTTCGACGATGTTCTCGGCGTTTTCAACACCAACCCCACTCGTCGAAAGGTGATCCCATGACCAACGCAGTGAAGACCCAGTCCGTGAAGATCCGCGCCATGCTTGTCGCGTTCACTCTCGTGATCGCGGGCGCGTCGCAAGCGATGGCGGCCTCAGGCCCGACCATGCAGGAGAAGATGGCCTGCCGCGCCGATGCCGAAACGCTCTGTTCACAATTCGTCGGCAAGCCATCGCAGATGCGCGCGTGCCTGGCGCAGAACAAGGCGAAGCTCTCCACGCCTTGCCGCGAGGTCGTCGAAGCCCATGGCGGCTGAGGCCGGGGCTGAAACGCTGCGCGCCGCCAACCCGTCGCACAAGCGCGGGTTGGCGAGCGGCCAAAAGAACGTCAGGTCGCGATCATCGATCTACTTCAGCTCCTGCGCCAGATAATCGACCAGTGCGCGGACCTTGGCCGAGGGGCGTGGTCCGCCGGGAAACAGCGCGTGCACCTCGACGGTCGGCAGCGTGTAGCCGCGCAGCAACGGCACGAGCAGGCCCGACCTTGATCTCGTCGCCCGCCAGGATCGTCGAGGCGCGCATGATCCCTAGTCCGGCCACGGCGCTGGCGAGCAGGCCCGGGTCCGGAATCGGTGACGATGCGGCCGCGCACGTCGACCGAGATCTCGGTGCCGTTGCGGCTGAACGACCAGCTTTCACGGCCGAAATTGCCGGGGCCGAAGATGCAGTCATGACTGGCAAGATCGGCCGGCGTCTTCGGCGTGCCGCGCGCCTTGAGATAGGCGGGCGAGGCGACCAGCTGCGTCGGCATCGTCGCGAGCTTGCGCGCGCCGAAAGCGGAATCGTCGAGCTCGCCGATGCGGATCGCGACGTCGGCGCCTTCGGCGACGAGGTCCTGCCGCGCATCGACCACCGAAATCTCCACGCGCAGCAGCGGATGCGCGGCGAGAAACTTCGGCAGCCGCGGAATGATCGCACGCGTGCCATACATCACCGGGATTGCGAGACGGATGATGCCGCGCAGCGAATCCAGCCCGCGCGCCGCGTCTTCGGCGTCCTCGATCTCGGCCAGGATGTCGCGGGCGCGCTCCAGAAACAGCGCGCCGGCATCCGTGACCGTGATGCGGCGCGTGGTGCGCAGCAACAGCTTCACCCCGAGCCGCGCTTCCAGCTCGCCGATGATGCGCGACACCGAGGGCTGCGACAGCTTCAGCTCGCGGCCGGCGCGGGAAAAGCTGCCGCTCTCGGCGGCACGGACGAAAACGGCCAATTCCTGCAGCCGGTCGCTCATTTGAATTCCAAATAAATGTTGTCCGTACTTACCGTATACCCCTTTCTTCGTGAATGAGCCAAATCAGCCGGGCCAAGCAAGCAACGGAGAGTTTCCATGGCCCTGCAAGACCGCCTCGATGCCCTCAAAGCCGATTTCGAAGCCGGCCGTTTTCCTCTCAAGCCGAGCAAGGAGGCCCTTGAGATCATGCATCGCGCCACCGCCGAGCTGATCGCAATCCGGCCAGGCGCAGCGCGCCAGGAAGGCCGGCGATACCGCGCCGGAGTTCACGTTGAAGGATCCGGACGGCAATGACGTCGTCTCGCGCGATCTGCTCGCCAAGGGACCGCTGGTGGTCTCCTTCTATCGCGGCGTCTGGTGCCCGTACTGCAATCTCGAACTGCAGGCCCTGCAGGCGGCGTTGCCGGAGATCGCCGCGCGCGGTGCGAGCCTGGTTGCGATTTCGCCACAGACTGCGCCGAACAGCCGCAAGTCGCAGCGGGAGAACAAGCTCGATTTCCCGATCCTGAGCGACGTCAAAAGCGAGGTCGCGGCCGCCTTCGGCATCCGCTTCGCGCTGTCGGACGAGCTGATCGGTCTCTACAAGACGTTCAAGAACGACTTGCCGACCTTCAACGCCGATCCATCATGGGTGCTGCCGATGCCGGCGCGCTATGTGATCGGCACCGATGGCGTCATCGCCTATGCGGAAGTCAATCCGGACTACACGCACCGTCCCGATCCGTCGGAGCTGCTGCCGGTGCTGGATCGTCTACGTGCGGCCAAGGCCGCGGCCTGACACAGGATACCGGCGCGCACAGAGCGCGCCGGCTTCTCCCCAAACCCGCTACGGCAAGCCGCGCGCTTCGATCTGGCTGAGCAGTTGCCGCGTACGCTCGGCGAGGTCTTCGCTGGAACCGTCGAGATCGAACACGGAAGCCGGACTGCCGCGATTGGCGAGCAGCGCGGTGCGCGGGCAATGTCCGGCCCCGCAGAGCTTTTCCTTCAGCTTCTCGCCCTGGGCGACGAGAGCTTGTGGATCGGCGGACGACCACGCCAGCACGATCGGCACGTCGACGTCGAGAATGCCGGGGAAGGCCGACCTTTCATTATATTTGCTCGCGTCCGTGCCGAGATAGGACCGCTCGATGTCGCTGGCATCAGTGCCCGCGTGATAAAGGCCGGAGACCAGCACCACGCCGGCGATATCGGAATCATCCGCCTGGAACTCCCGGTGCGCGAGGAAGCTCGCCACATGGAACGCGCCCGCGGCATAGCCGATCAGCACGGTCTCCTGCGGGTTGCCGCCGAACAGGTCGATGCTCTGATGCACCCAGGACGTTGCCGCCGCGACATCCTTGGCGCCGGCCGGCCAGGACGCGGCGGGCGCAAGACGATAGGAGATGTTGACGGCGACCATGCCGTTCTGCGCGGCGAAGCACATCGCCTGCTGCAGCAGCGACCCGTCCGCATCGGCCTGAGTGCCGTCACCCGAAAAACTGTCGCCCGCAACGAACAGCAGCACCGGACGCGGCGTGCCATCGCTCGCGTCGGCGGCGGCGACATCGAGCACGTTGCGATCGCTGTCGCCATATTTGATGCTGCGCGTGAACGCGACGTGCTCGCATGTCTTTGCCTTGTCCACGGCCGCGGGAGATGTGTTGTCGGCCTCCACGACCAGTCCGGCGCGCAGCGGGCCGCCAGGAAGCGTCTTCCAGCCGGGATTTGGCATGCGGGCGGACGCGGCCGCCATCATGACGGCGAGAACGCAGATTGTGAGCGTTGTTTTCATTGAAGACTGTACCATCTCCGCCTGACCATCGACCTCTGGTTGGGCGATTTGGCGGCATTCACCATCATGCGATTTTACAGGCTTATTTCCGTCACCTGAAATACTTTTGAGATCATACCCGATCGGCAGTGCATCGCCAGCGTCGCCGGCCTTGACCGCAGCGCGTTTGCCATGTTCGCTGTCGCAAGAAAAAATTCCGGCGCATCCTGATCGCCGTAGACAATGGACGGCCGGGTGGCAGGTTCAGAGGAAACGCACAATCCCGATGGCGCGGAAGCGCTTCGGGTCGAAGGCCTGACCGTGCAATATGGCGCGCTGGTCGCGCTGCGCGACGTGAGCTGGTCGGTGCGGCCCGGCGAGATCCTCGGCATCATCGGCCCGAACGGCGCAGGGAAAAGCAGTTGCTTCGCCGCGGTCACCAACGCCGTCCGTCATTCCGGGCGGACCTTCCTCGATCGCGACGACGTCTCCGCGGTCAAGACGTTCGATCTCGCCAGCCGCGGCCTGCGCCGGACCTTCCAGCAGAACTCGTTCTTCGGCGAGCTGACGGTGCTGCAGAACGCGGTTGCGGCGATCGTGCGCGAATTTTCCGCAAGTCTCATGACCTCGCTGTTCTTGCCATGGCGCGAGCAGATGATCAGCCGGCAGGCCGAAATCGTCGCCGCGCAGCTTCTGGATTTCGCCGGCGTCGCCGCGCAGTACCACGACAAGCTGCCGGGCGATATTCCCTATGGCGTGCAGAGGTTGCTTTCGGTCGCGCTGGCCTATGGCACCGGCGCCAAGGTGCTGCTGCTGGACGAGCCCGCGGCCGGGCTCGGCGGCGGCGACATGAAGAAGCTTGCGGACGTGCTGGTCGATCTGCGCAGGCGCAAGGTCGCGCTCGTCGTCATCGAGCATCACATGGACCTCATCATGTCGATCGCCGACCGCATCGTGATGATCGATCAGGGCCGGATGCTCGCAACAGGCACACCTGCCGAGATCCAGCGCGACGCGCGCGTGCGCGAGGCCTATCTGGGGCGCGACGAATGACCGCCGTGCTCGCATGCGAAGGGCTCAGCGTCCGCTACGCCGGCAATGTCGCGCTGTCGGACGTCAGCATCACGGTGCCCGCGGGCAAGATGGTTGGGCTCGTCGGCGCCAACGGCGCAGGCAAGTCGACGCTGGTCAACGCGCTCGCCGGCTGGTCGCGCGGGCAGGCGGTCGTCACCGGCCGTGTCAGCCTGGAAGGGCAGGGCATCGAGAAGCTTGCCGCGCATCAGCGGGTCAAGCGCGGCCTGACGCTGGTGCCCGAAGGCAAGAACATTTTCACCGAGCTCACCGTCGACGACAATCTCGCACTGGTGCGTCCGCCCGCGGACACCGCGCACCGGAACATCTTCACCATTCCCGAGGTGTTCGAGTTCTTCCCGCGGCTGGCCGAGCGGCGGCATCACAAGGGGGCGGCGCTGTCGGGCGGTGAACGGCAGATGCTGGCGGTCGGCCGCGCATTGCTCGCGGGTCCCCGCGTGCTGATGCTGGACGAGCCGTCCGCCGGTCTTGCGCCGCGGCTGATCTCCGATCTGTTGTCGCGGATCCGCCTGCTGGTCGATCGCGGACTGCCGGTGCTGCTGGTCGAGCAGAATGTGAAGGCGGCGCTGAAGGTGGTCGATCACCTCTATCTGCTGGAGCGCGGCAGGGTCGTGGGCGAGGGGCCGGCGCAAATCATGGCCGCGGATCATCGCATCGTCGAGGCCTATCTCGGCACGATTGCGGACGGGGTGTCCGCATGAACATCGCGCAGCAGGTCGTCAACGGTCTCGTGCTCGGCTCCGGCTATGCCTGCGTCGCGCTCGGCTGGACCATCCTGCTCGGCGTCGCGCGGCTGGTGAATTTCGCGCATGGCCAGCTCTATATGCTCGGCGCGTTCGTCACCTGGTATGCGATCGCCAAGATCGGCCTGCCATATCCCGTCGCGATCCTCGTCGCGATCATCGTGCTCGCGATCATCGGCGCGGTGATGCAGTCGGCGATGATGCGGCTCGTCATGACGCAGAACCTGACCAGCCTGATGATCGTCACGCTCGGCTTCGGCTATATGCTGCAGGGCGGCAGCGCGCTGATCTTCGGCGGCAATCCGCAGACGCTGCCGGGCACGCTGTCGCGCGCGAAGGTCGATCTCGGCGCGCTGTGGTTCACCTGGCAGGACGTGCTGGTGTTCGTGATCACGCTTGCGCTCTATGCCGCGGTCTGGCTGTTCACGCAGAGGACGCGGTTCGGCTCGGTGATCCGCGCGGTTGCGGAAGATCCGAAGCTCGCCGAGCTGTTCGGCATCAATGCCCGGACCGTCTATCTCCTGGTCTTCGTGTTCGAATGCGCGGCGGTGGCGCTCGGTGCGGCCCTGGTCGCGCCGCGTTCGCCGATCCTGACCAGCATGGGCTTCAACGAGGTCATCATGACCTTCGTGGTGGTCGTGCTCGGCGGCATCGGCTCGATCGGCGGCGCGCTGATCGCCGGGCTCGGGCTCGGCCTGTTCATCGCGTTCTTCGGCGCCTTCGTGGCGCAGGCCTATACGACGGCGGCGGCGTTCGCTCTGCTGTTGGCGCTGCTCGTGATCCGGCCGGCGGGACTGGCGACCAAATGACCGCGATGGACACGCATCACGTGCGAACGCGTCGGCGCCGCTGCGCGCGATCGGCTGTGATCGCGCTCGCCGTTGCGGCGTTCTTCCTGCCGCGCCTGTTCGGCGGAACGTCGGTCGCGTATTCGACCCTGACCACGATCGCGATCTTCGCGGTGATGTGCTACGGCATCGATGTCGTGCTGTCCTATCTCGGCGAGGTCAGCCTCGGGCACACATTGTTCTGGGCGATGGGCGGTTATGCCGCCGCCAATCTCTCCGTGAAATATGGCCTCAACGGCTGGAGCACGGCGCTGGCGACGATCGTGCTCTGCCTCGTCGCGGCGGCCTTGCTTGGCGCGGTCACCTTGCGCACGCGCGAATTCGTGTTTTCGCTGGTGACTTATGCCGCGGCGATCGTCGCCTATGAGGTTGCCTTCAACTGGGATGCGATCGGCGGCTCCGACGGCATCGTCGGCATCTCCGCACTGAAGCTGCCGTTCGGTTTTGCGACCTTCAGCGGTGCGACACAGGAAGAATTGTGGCCGGTCGCGCTGGCGTTGCTGCTCTTGACGCTGCTCTTCATCGCCCGCTTTCGCCGCTCGCGGCTGGGCACCGCCGCGCTGATGGTGCAGATGAACCCGGCGCTCGCCGCCAGTCTCGGCATCGATCCGCGCAAGGTGCGGCTTGCGGTGTTCGTGATCTCAGCGCCGATCACCGGCCTTGCCGGATGGCTCTATGCCTATCAGCGCGCCTATGTCGGCCCCGATATGTTCGAGACCTATTTCCTGGTCATGATGCTGACCGCCGTCGTGCTGATCGGCCGCCGCATTCTGCTCGGACCGCTGATCGGCACCGCGATCCTGATCGTGCAGCAGAACCTGCTGTCGCTCGGCGGCGACTGGAACAAGATCGTGCTCGGCGCGGTGCTGGCGCTGGTCCTGATCCTGTTTCCGGCGGGGCTGATCGGGCTTTTCCGCCGGTTTGGCCTACGCAGATTTCCAACAAAAGAATTGAAGGGAGAGACATCATGAACAAGACGATCAGGCTGGCGGCAGCGCTATTGCTTGGCCTCGCGGTGCCTGCGATGGCGCAGGACATCAAGGTCGGCACGATTTTCCCGTTGAGCGGCGGCGCGGGGCCGGACGGACAATCCGTCACCAACGCGGTCAAGCTGATGGTCGAGGAGATCAACGGCAAGGGCGGGCTGCTCGGCCGCAAGCTCACGCTCGTATCCAAGGACGACGAGAGCACGCCCGCGGTCGGCGTCAGCCGCGCCAACGAGATGATCGCGGAGAAGGCCGACGTCGTGGTCGAAGGCTGGAACTCGCCGGTGACGCTGGCGATGCAGCCGATCCTGGCGCGGGCCGGCATTCTCGACATCACCGCGGTGTCGAAATCGGATCTGATCCTGAGCGGCGAGAGCAATCCGCTGGCTATCCGCATCAACAGCTCGAACGGCTTCGACGCCGCCGTGATCGCCAAATATGTTGCCGATACGCTGAAGGCGAAGAAGGTGGCGTTCCTCACCCAGAACGACGTCTATGGCAACGGCTTCCAGACCGCGGTCGAGGCCGAATTCAAGAAGTTGAACTTCGCCGGCGAAATCGTGACGACGGAGAAGTTCGCCTTCAAGGATACTGACTTCCGCGTTCAGCTCACCAATCTCAAGACGCTCAATCCGGACGCCATCATCGTGACCAACTCGTCCAACTCCTCCGGCCTGCCGGCGCTGGTGGATCAATATCGCCAGGCGGACGTGAAGTCGGCCTTCGTCGGCGCGGTCGGCATCATGCTGCCGACGGTGTTCAAGGTCGCGGGCGACGCCAACAACGGCATCGTCTCCGCCGACATCTATTTCGCCGATCTGCCGCCGTTCAACGGCATCGCCGAAAGCAACACCTTTGTCGCGGCCTTCAAGAAGGCCTACGGCGTCGCGCCCGACAAGAGCGCGGCGCTGGGCGCGGCCGCCGTACAGGTCTGGGCGCATGCCGTCGAAGCGACCAAGTCGCTCGACCGCAAGACCGTTGCCGAGGCGATCCGCGGCAAGACCATCAAGGGCACGGTGTTCGGCGATGCCGCCTTCCTGCCGAACGGCCAGTTGCAGCCGCACTACGTCGTGTTCAAGGTGGTCGACGGCAAGACGGCGAAGCTGGAAGCGCTGCCGTAGAACCAGCGGGATAGGAGGCAGGGCAAGTCGCGTATAGGAGGCCGCTCTGGCAGCTTCCTCGCGGCCCATCCTTCGAGACGCTCGTCTGCGACGGGCTCCTCAGGATGAGGTCCTCACAAGCGGCACAAGGCCAACCCCTCATGGTGAGGAGGCGCGCAAGCGCCGTCTCGAACCATGAGGCCGATACGATCGCGGCCAGGAAGATTTCATGCGCCACACCCGAGACGAAGGCCCCGGAGGAAACGATGCAGTTCGGAATTTTCGATCAGAACGACCAGGGGCCTTATCCGCTGGCCGAGCAGTATGAGAACCGTCTCAAGCTGATCGAGTTCTACGACCGCGCGGGCTTCCGCACCTATCACATGAGCGAGCATCATGCGACGCCGCTCAACATGACGCCGTCGCCGAGCGTCTTCCTGGCCGCCGTTGCGCAGCGCACCAGACGCCTGCGCTTCGGCGCGCTGGTCTATGTGCTGCCGGCGCATCATCCGCTGCGGCTCGCGGAAGAGATCTGCATGCTCGATCATCTGAGCGGCGGGCGCGTCGAACTCGGCGTCGGCCGCGGCGCCTCGCCGCATGAACTCGCCTATTTCGGCGTCGATCCGGACCAGGCGCAGGCGATGTATGTCGAGGCCTATAACGTCATCATGCAGGCGCTGACGAGGGACACGGTCGATTTCAGCGGCCGGCATTATCGCTTCGCCAACGTGCCGATCGACATGAAGCCGCTGCAGCGTCCGCATCCGCCGGTCTGGTACGCGGTGCCGGTGCCGGAGGGCGCGGCGTGGCCGGCGCAGCATGCGCATCAACGTCGTCTGCGGCGGGCCGCTGCAGCGCGTGCGCGAGATCACCGATCGCTACCGGGCGGAATGGGCGGCGGCGGGACGTGCGCCGGAAAACTTGCCCTTGCTCGGCATCAACCGCTTCGTGCTGGCGGCGGACAGCGAGGCCGAGGCGATGGCGCTCGGCCGTCGCGCCTGGCCGGTGTTCCACGCGCAGCTTCATGAAGCTCTGGAAGCTGCACGGCACCCAGCCGCGCTACGCGAGAATCCCCGAGGATTTCGATAGTCTCGTGCAGGGCGGCGGCGCAATCGTAGGCACGCCCGCCACCTTGCGCGACCAGGTCAAGCGCGTGATGGAGGAGGCGGGCGTGAACTACTTCATCGGCCAGTTCTCTTTCGGCGACCTCAGGCAGGAGGAGGTGCTGCACTCCGCCGGCATTTTCGCCCGCGAGGTGCTGCCGATGGCGCGCGAACGCTTCGTACAAACGGCTTGAGGTCGCTTTAAAGGGCGCCGTCGGAGGGCACGCCGGCCAGCGCCAGCGCCGCGGGGCCGTTGGCCGAGCCGGCCGACGCTGTCGAGACGCCGGCAAGAATGAGTGGAAGCGCCAGCATCGTAATCCGTGTCAATGTCATGATTGGCTCCGCGATCGACGAAATCGAAGGCTTTAAGATGTGCCGTAATGCGCCCTAACGCATAGGTCGATCAGTGATTGCACAATGTACAGGCGAATTTGCAGGGAAGTGGGCAACGACCGGATGCGTGGCTGACCATTCACCCGGCCTGAGGCGATTGACTCGACCCCGGCCCGATGTACTCTCTACAAGCCACAACAGAATATCTATCCGCACAAAGGATAGGCCATAGGGGAGGACGGAATGCGCGGTCTGCGGCTGCTCTGCTATTCGGTTGCGTTCCTTGGACTGCTTGCGTTGCCCCGGCCTGGTTTGGCCGAAGAAACCATCAAGCTCGCCTATACCGATCCGTTCTCCGGCCCGTTCGCCTCGGGCGGCGACGAGTTTCTGAAGAATTTCCAGTACATCATCGCGCGCAAGAACGCCGCGGGCGGCGCGCTCGGCAAGAAATACGAGCTTATTCCGTTCGATGACAAGCTGCAGCCTGCTGAGGCTCTGATCGCGCTCAAGAGCATGACCGACCAGAACATTCCTTTCGTGATGCACTGCACCGGATCGAATGTCGGCTCCGCGCTGATCGATGCGGTCTCCAAGCACAATGCGCGCAACCCGGATAACCGCATCCTCTATCTGAACTGCGGTGCGCTCGCGACCGAACTCACCAACGAGCAATGCGACTTCTGGCACTTCCGATTCGCAGGCTCGGTCGATATGCGCGCCGCCGCGCGCATCAAGGCGCTGCCGCCGGATCTGAAGAAGGTCTATTTGTTGAACCAGGACTATCTGTTCGGCCAGTCGATCCAGAAGGACAGCAAGAAATGGCTGGCAAAGCTGCGGCCGGATATCGAGATCGTCGGCGACGAGCTGATGCCGTTCGGCAAGGTGCAGGACTTCGCGCCCTACGTCGCCAAGATCAAGGCGTCCGGCGCGCAGAGCGTCATCACCGGAAACTACAACCGCGACCTCAATCTGCTGATCAAGGCGGCGGTCGATGCCGGTCTCGACGTGCGGTTCGACACCTTCCTGTCGCATCTGATCGGCGGCGCCACCGCGATCGGGGCTGCCGGCGAGAACCGGCTGACCTCGATCATGGAGTTCAACGGCAACGTGCCCGTCGATCTCAAGGCGCCGGAGGCCGAGAAGTTCGCCAGTGACTGGCGGACCAGCGGTCACGACACCGATTTCTCGGCGCTCAATTTCGTCACCATGATCGACATGCTGACGGATGCGATCAACAAGGCCGGTTCGACCGATCCGTTGAAGGTCGCGCTTGCGCTGGAGGGCATGCATGAGAAGGACCTGGTCGGCCAGGACACCATCATGCGCAAGGAAGACCACCAGCTCCTGATGCCCTATTACGCCGGCGTGTTCAGCAAGGACGTCAAATACGACGCCGAGCATACCGGCTTCGGCTGGAAGAACTTCATGACGGCGTCGGCGGCCGATCTGACGCTGCCGACCATCTGCAAGATGAAGCGGCCGGCGGAATGACCTGAAGAAGGCAACAGGGAAGGGAACGGGGACCGGCAGACATGGAAATCGTCCTCGTGTCCCTGCTCAACGGCCTTGTCTACGGCATGCTGCTGTTCATGCTGGCGAGCGGGCTGACGTTGATCTTCAGCATGATGGGTGTGCTCAACTTTGCGCACGCCAGCATCTATATGATCGGCGCCTATCTCGCCTTCACCGTCAGCCAGTTCACCGGCTTCTTTCCGGCGCTGATCATCGCGCCGATTCTCTGCGGCCTGCTCGGTGCGGCGATCGAGGTCTGGGGACTCCGGCGCGCCCACGGCAACGGCCACATCGCCGAGCTTCTGTTCACCTTCGGCCTCGTCTTCATCATCCAGCGCGTCGTGCAGATGGTCTGGGGCATGCTGCCGATGCCCTATCGCGTGCCGCCGTTGCTCGATTTCCCGCTGTTCACCTTCTATGGCGCGCATTTCCCGGCCTATCGCGGCTTCATGCTGCTGATCTCGGCGGGCATGCTGGTCGCGACCTGGCTGCTTCTGAAGAAGACGCGCGTCGGCCTGGTCATCCAGGCTGCGCTCACCCAGCCGCAGATGGTGAGCGCGCTCGGCCATAACGTGCCGCGGGTGTTCACCATCGTGTTTGCCGGCGGCTGCGCGCTGGCCGGACTTGCCGGCGTGATCGGCGGCAATTACCAGACCACCGAGCCCGGCATGGCCGATGCGATGGGCCCGATCGTCTTCGTCGTCGTCGTGTTCGGCGGGCTGGGCTCGCTGATGGGCTGCTTCATCGCCTCGATCCTGATGGGCATGATCCAGACCTTCGCGGTCGTGATCAACGCCTCGCTGCTCGACCTGATCAAGCCGCTCGGCATCACGCTCACCGGCGACAATCTGTTCACGGAATTCATGACCGTGCCGGTTGCCCGGATCGGCGCGCTGCTGCCGTTCGCGCTGATGATCCTGATCCTGCTGTTCCGGCCGCGCGGGCTGATGGGAACGCGCGACACATGAAGACCGAAAAATTCCCGCTCGACATATCCGTGCAAGCCAGCCCCACGCGGGCCAGCGCACCCCGAGCCAATTCCACGCAGGCGTGGGTCTGGATTGTCGCGTTGACGGCTGCGATCGCGATGCCCTGGCTGTTCTACAACTACACCACCCATCGCCATTCCGGCTTCGTCGTGTCGATGCTGAGCCAGATGGGCATGATGAGCATCCTGGCTCTGTCCTACAACATGCTGCTCGGGCAGGCCGGCCTGTTCTCGCTGTGCCACGCAACCTTCTTCGGCATCGGCGGCTACGCCACGATCCATTTTCTCAATCTCGCCGGCGACGGCAGCCTGCCGCTGCCGCTCGAACTGATCCCGATCCTTTCGGGGCTGGCCGGTCTCGGCCTTGCGATCGTGTTCGGCTACATGGCGACCAAGCAGCGCGCCACGGCCTTTGCGATGATCACGCTCGGCATCGGCGAGCTGATGACCACCGCCGCGCTGATGTTCCATCATTTCTTCGGCGGCGAAGGCGGCGTCAATTCCAACCGCATGATCGGCCACAGCCTGTTCGGATTGAAATACGGTCCGTCGATCCAGGTCTATTATCTGATCCTCGCCTGGACCGTGATTTCGCGCACTGGCGATGTTGTTCCTGACCAGGACGCCGCTCGGCCGCATGGCGAACGCCTCGCGCGACAATTTCGAGCGCGTGCAGTTCATGGGCTATGACCCGCGCATCGTCCGCTTCCTGCAATTCGCGCTGTCCGGGTTCTTCGCCGGGATCGGCGGCGGGCTCTATGCGATCACCTATGAGATCGTGACCTTCGATGCGCTCGCCGCACCCTTGTCGGCGAACGCGCTGCTGATGGCCTATATCGGCGGCACCGGCGCCTTCGGCGGCCCGATCCTCGGCGCGGTGCTGATCACGCTGTTGCAGAGTGGCGTCAGCCTGATGTCGAACTCCTGGCTGGTCTATGTCGGCGTGCTCTTCATCAGCATGGTGATCTTCGCGCCGAACGGCATCATGGGCCTCGTCCAGGCGCATGGGCCGATCGTTCGTGCCGGGCGACTTCGGCCGGTTGCTCGTGCCCTATGTCAGGGTCATCGTGCCCGGACTGGTGATGGTGTGCGGGCTTTGTCGGCGTGGTGGAGCTGGCATCCTTCCTCACCATCGGCGCGGCGCAGGGCAAGACGCTGGTGCTGTTCGGCAGCAAGATCGACGTGCATGCGGTGTTGCCCTGGATCGCCGCATTGATCTGTCTCGTCGGCGGCGCGCTCTGGTTCGGCGTCGAGGCCCGATCGTTCCGGCGCGTCTGGGATGGCCTGATGGGTGACCTGAAACCGCAGCGGAGCGCCGCATGACCGACATCGCGCTCAGCCTTCGCAATGTCAGCAAATCCTTCGGCCAGATGAGTATCATCCGCGACGTCTCGCTCGACATCAGGAAAGGCGAGCGTCACGCCATCATCGGCCCCAACGGCGCCGGCAAGACCACGCTGTTCAACCTGATCAGCGGACGTTTCCGCCTGTCGTCAGGCGAAATCCTGCTCAACGACACGCGTATCGACGGCCAGCCGCCGCACAAGATCAACCGCATGGGCCTGTCGCGCAGCTTCCAGATCACTTCGATCTTCCAGCGCATGTCGGTGTTCGAGAACCTGCGCTGCGCGCTGCTCTGGAGCATGGGCTACCGCTATTCGTTCTGGACGCCGCTCTGGATGCAACGCCAGCTCAATGATCACACCCACGCGATGCTTGCTGACCTTAATCTCAGCTCTCGCGCCGAAACGCCGGCGGGGCTGCTGTCCTATGCGGATCAGCGCGCGCTCGAAATCGGCATGACGATCGCGGGCGGCGCTTCCGTCATTCTGCTGGACGAGCCGACCGCGGGCATGAGCAACACGGAGACCGACAGCGCGGTCGAGCTGATCCGCCGCGTCTCCACCGGGAAAACGCTGGTGATGGTCGAGCACGACATGAAGGTGGTGTTCGGTCTTGCCGATGTCATCACGGTGCTGGTCTACGGCCAGGTCATCGCGTCAGGCCCGCCGCAGGCGGTGCGCGCCAATCCGGCGGTGCAGGAAGCCTATCTGGGTGCGCTGGCGGCATGATCCTCGAAGTCCGCAATCTCCACGCTTACTACGGTCAGAGCCATATCCTGCATGGCGTCGATCTCGATGTCGGCGACGGCGAGATCGTGAGCCTGCTCGGGCGCAATGGCGTCGGCCGCTCCACCGCCTGCAAGGCGATCATGGGGCTGGTGGCGGCGCAGGGTACGATCCGCTTTCGCGGCAAGGAGATCGCGGGGCTGCGGCCCGATCAGGTCGCGCATCGCGGCATCGGTTATGTGCCGGAGGACCGGCTGATCTTTCCGATCCTGACGGTGCGGCAGAATCTGGAGCTTGGCCTGAAGCGCGCCGGAACATTCGGCCGCTGGACCTTCGACGACGTGTTCCGGCTGTTTCCAAACCTGAGGGAGCGGCAGGACGTCGCCGCCGGTGTGCTGTCGGGTGGCGAGCAGCAGATGCTGACCATGTGCCGCACGCTGATGGGTGATCCCGGTCTGATCCTGATCGACGAGCCGACCGAGGGCCTCGCGCCGAAACTGGTCGAGCAGGTCGGCGAATTGTTGTCCGAAATCTCCCGCCGTGGTGTTGCGATCCTTCTGGTCGAGCAGAAGCTTGCGATCGCGCTGAAAATCTCCAGCCGCGTCTATGTGATGGGCCATGGCCGGATCGTGTTTCAGGGCGGGCCGGCCGATTTCGGCGTCAATTCCGCAGTGCGCAAGGAATGGCTGGAAGTCTGATTTGCATGGTGCGCGCGTCGGCTACCCGCTTGCGCTGGCGGTGATGCGGCGGCACACTTCGATGTGCGGCGCAAGACTGACTATAACAAGATCGCGAATAAACAGACGCCCGAGGAAACCGTTCATGTCCGCCACGCGGATCGATTGCGACATCCATCCCGCCGTCGGCGGCACGCGCACGACGCTGTTGCCCTATCTCGACGATCACTGGAAAGAGCAGGTGGTGAGCCGCGCGATCGACGGGCTCGACCTCACGAGCTATCCGCCGTCGATGCCGCTGTCGGGCCGGCCGGACTGGCGGCCGGCGAAGGGCAAGCCGGGCAGCGAGCTTGCGATGGTTCAGCGCGGCGCGTTCGATCAGCTCGGCGCCAGTCATGCGATCTGCAACGTGCTCTATGGCGCGCAGGCGGTCTTCGATCCCTACATGGCCTCGGCTTTCTGCAAGGCGATCAACGACTGGATTGCGGCCGAATGGCTGTCGAAGGACGCACGGCTGCGCGCCTCGATCGTGGTGCCGATGCAGGCGCCGGATCTCGCGGTCGAGGAAATCGAGCGCCGCGCGAACGACAATCGCTTCGTCTCCATCCTGGTGCTGTCGCAAGGCGAGACGCTGCTCGGGCGGCGGCATTTCTGGCCGGTCTATCAGGCCGCCGAAAAGTACAAGCTGCCGCTCGCGATCCACGCCGGCAGCCAGTATCGCTTCAGCGCCCAGCTCGATCGGCTGGCCGTCCTATCGCTACGAATACTACTTCGTCGAGGCGCAGGCGTTTCAGGCGCAGATCCTGAGCCTGATCTATGAGGGCGTGTTCGGCAAATTCCCGGGCCTGAAGGTGGTGCTGATGGAGTCGGGCGTCTCATGGCTGCCGGCCTTCATGTGGCGCGCCAACAAGACCTGGCGCGGCGTGCGTGTCGAGGTGCCCTGGGTCGAGCGCGAGCCGGCGTCGATCATTCGCGACCATGTCCGCGTCACGATGCAGCCGTTCGATGCGCCGCCGGACGCGACCGGCGTCGCCGACGTGATCGACCAGATCGGTTCGGACCGGATGTTCCTGTTCGCCTCGGATTATCCGCATTGGCAGTTCGACGGCGACGACGCCATCCCGCCGCATCTGCCCGCATCCATCGTTTCGCGCATGTGCGCCGACAATCCGCTGGAGACGTTCCCGCGGTTGAAGCTGAACTCGTAGAATTCTCAGGAGGATCGCATGAGTGACGTCATCGACCGCCCGCAGCTCGAACAGGAAGCGAGCGCAAGCACGCGGCTGCGCATCATCGATTGCGATGTGCATCCGAGCCTGCATTCGCGCGCGGACCTCAATCCGTTCCTGCCGAAGCGCTGGCAGGAGCATCTGAAAACCTACGGCGATCATCTGCGCACGCCCTATATCGGCACCACGCCCTATCCGCGCTCCTCGCCCTTGATCGCGCGGCGCGATGCCTGGCCGCCGACGGGAGGGCCGCCCGGCTCCGATCTCGCCTTCATGCGCAAGCAGCATCTCGATCCGCTCGACATCGAGTTCGGCATTCTGCAGGTGCTCGATCTCTTCATCTTCTCGCAGCAGAATCTCGAATTCGGCGCCGCGATCCAGCGCGCCATCAACGACTGGCAGCTTGCGAACTGGTGCAGCCGCGAGCCGCGGCTGAAGGCCTCGATCCTCGCAGGCCAGGACGATACCGCGCTTGCGCTCGCCGAGATCGACCGCTGCGCCAAGACCGGCCAATATGTGCAGATCAACGTCTCGCCGCGCGCCAACGAGCCGCTCGGCCGCCGCCGCTACTGGCCGATCTACGAACGCGCGCAGGAGCTGGACCTGCCGCTCGGCATTCATGTCGGCGGCTATGGCGGACATGCGCCGACCGGCGGCGGCTGGCCGTCCTATTATTGCGAGGAGCACCAGTCGAACGCGCACACGATGGCGGCGCAGCTTGCGAGCCTCGTGATCGAGGGCATCCCCGAGCGCTTCCCGAGACTGAAGATCGTGTTCATCGAAGGCGGCTTCGGCTGGATCGCGTCCGCGATGTGGCGGATGGACCGGCATTTCGAGCGTTTCCACAGCGAGGTGCCGCATCTGAAGCGCAAGCCATCCGAATACGTCCGCGAGCATTTCTGGTTCACGACGCAGCCGATCGACGAGCCTGATGAAGCGCGCCATCTGCGTCAGCTCATCGAATGGGTCGGCGTCGATCGCCTGCTGTTCTCGTCGGACTATCCGCACTGGGATTTCGACGATCCGCGCTTCGCCTTCAAGACGCCGCTGACGGAAGCCGAGCGGGCGAAGATCTTCAACGGCAACGCGCGCGCGCTCTACAAGCTCTAGATGGCCCGCCACATCGTCGCCCGCACCACGGAGATCCCGCCCGGCGGCAACAAGGTCGTCGGCATCGATGGCCGCGACATCGTCGTGTTCCACGTCAATGGCGAGTTCTTCGCGCTGCTCAATCGCTGTCCGCATGAAGGCGCGCCGCTCGACAAGGCCGCTTGCGTCGCGCGCCTGACCTCGCCGGAGCCCGGCGTCTACCAGCGCTCGCGCATCGGCGAGCTGTTGCGCTGTCCCTGGCATGGCTGGGAATTCGACATGCGCAACGGCCAGTCCTGGTTCGATCCGAAGCGTTTCAAGATTCGCTCCTATCCGGTCGCGGTCGAAAGCGGCGAGGAGCTGCAGAAGGGGCCTTATGTGGCCGAGACCTTCCCGGTGCTTGTCGAGGACTCCTACGTGATCGTGGAGGTCTAGGCAGCTTCAAAACAGGCCGGGCAGCAATCGATAGCGCACCCGCGCAGCGAAATCCCGATACTCCTGAGATTGCATCAGGACCGCTTCCTCGCGCAGGATACGGATGACCTGGAAGGCGAACGCCATCGCATAGAGCGCGGAGTTCAGGAGCGACGGCATTGCCAGCAACAGGCCGATATGGGTGATCGTATAGCCCGCATACATCGGATGGCGGACGAACCGATAAGGCCCGTCGAGCTTGACGCCACGGTTGGCTGCGACCACGCCGAAGCTGCGGCCCAACACGATTTTGGCCGCGATCTGCGTGCAGAGGCCGCCAAGGATCAGCGCCAGGCATACGGCCTCAGGCACAAGGAGGTCGACCGCCGCAGGTTTGACCAGCAAGGGCGCAAGCGATCCGGCGACGCCAAAAATCCAGTCGGTGGGTCGGGTCGACAACGCCCTGGACGGTTTGCGGAACAGTATCAGCGCGCATGGCAGCGTTTCGGAAAGCAGCAGCAGAAAGGTCTCGATTCTCGGAACCGCAACGAGATGCTGGACGGTCGAAACGGCAAATCGGGCGAAGATCGCCGCGAAAACCATTCGCTCGACGACGTCGAGCACGATGATTGCGCGCCACGTGGGAGAGGAGAGCTGTTTCTCTTCAGCTTTGGTAGCTGTGAGGTATGCCGATGAACATGTGGAGATAGCAGCAGACTTCCGTGCCACGCGAGACCCCTCGTGCGCCTGACCGAATTGGCGCGCAAAGGTAGTATTGGACCAGGAAAGGTGAGCCCAGGGTTAAGACGACGTCAAAAACGCGAGCCTATCTGGAACGAAAGACGCGAAGCCAAGGATCGCTTGCTGCGCCTTGCGGAGATCACGATGGATGGGTAAGGCGACGCGCCGAACCCTCGATGCCGGCGGAAACAGCCCTCCACGCATGATCAGGATAGCTCTCGCACTCCTCTTTCCTCATGATCGGCTTTGCCGGCCCGGCGGCGGCAGCGGAGCTCGACGATGCCGTGGCCGCGGCCCGCAGGGGCGAGTACACGGCCGCGTGGCAAAGGCTGTCTCCCCTTGCCGAAAAGGGCGATGCGCGCGCCCAGTTCGACATTGCGATTCATGCAAGCCTATGGGTGGGGCGTGCCGCGAAATCCCGCCGAGGCGATCGTTTGGTACCGCAAGGCCGCGGACCAGGGGCTTCAGGTCGCGCAGCATTTTCTCGGCCTCGCCTATGTGAACGGTGAAGGCGTGCGGCAAGACGACGCGGAAGCCGCGCGCTGGTTTGCCCGGGCCGCCGTCCAAGGATTTTCCCAGGCGCAGTACATGCTCGGCCTCATGACCATCGACGGCCGCGGCGTACAGAAGGATCCTCGTGCAGGGCTACGCATTCCTCGTCATGGCCGGGCAGGGCGGTGTCCGATCCGCGGCACGGCTGATCCAGAGGCTGGCGCTGACCGAGGCGCAGCGCGCGCAGGCCCGGGACATCATCGACCACTGGAAGCCGAAGCCTGAATCGGCCCTGGCCAGCGTCGCAAACCCGCGCAGCGGAAGAACTGCTCGGCCTCGATCGGCATATCGGCGAGGTCGTCGATCCCTCGACCTGGCCGGCCTCGGCGATCGGCGTCGTCGCGGTGGCGCATTTCAGCACGGGCGGCTGGTGCACGGGCACGCTGGTTGCCCCGCGGATCGTGCTGACCGCTGCGCATTGCCTGTTGAACGGAACCGAGCAGATCAGTCCCGCGAGCGTCCACTTCCTGGCCGGCATGAGCAAGGGAACGCCCGCATCGTCCACGGCTGCAGAGCGGTTCGTCGTGGCGAAGGATTTCGTTCCGACCTTGAGAGACAAGTGGACGATCGACCGATCGCCGGCCGACTGGGCACTGATTATTCTGAAGGACCCCGTGGCTGCACGGCCGGTCGCCGTGAAGGCGCTGACAGCGCGCGGAATTGAAGGCCGCAAATCTTGCCGGCACGATCTCCGAAATCGGCTATGGCCAGGAACGGCGCTTTTCTCCGACCGCGCAGAAAAACTGCCACGCCGATTTAGCCAAGGACAATCGGCTGCTGACGGTGCAGTGCCTGGCGAATTTCGGTTACTCGGGCTCGCCGATCCTGGCTGACGTCAATGGTATCTCCACCGTGGTCGGAATCTTCTCGGCCTTTCACGAGGAGACGAGAGTGACGATTGCCGCTTCCGCCAGCCAGTTCGAAGCGGCCGTCAGGGACCAGATCGGAGCCGAGGCCGCGCCTGCTCGCTGAGAGCCGTCGCGACTGACCTCGCTGCGTTCGCCGAAGCCGGCCTCCGCGCTAGTTCGGCATCGCGGTCAGCCCGTCGATCATCGCGCGCACCAGCGTCTTGATCTCGCCCCGAAGTGCGTTGATCGGCACCGCGATCAGCTTCTGCTCCAGCCCCAATATCACGATGCCATGCACGGCGGAGAACAGGCTGCGTGCGGTGACGCCGAGCTGCGTCGGCGTGCGCTGTGGAAACAGCATGGTGAGCGGCTTGTGGATGTGGCGGAACAGGTCCATCTGCTCGGCGATCGCCCATTCCGGGACGGCCTTGCCTGGCTGCATCCGGTGCTCGAACAGCGCGCGCCACAGTTCGAGATTCTCCGCTGCAAAATCGCAATAGGCGACGGCAATTCGCACCAGGGTCTCGCGCGGCGTCTGCGGCCCACTGATTTCGGCAAGCGAAAGCGACGCATCGAGCCGCGCCAGTGTGCGTGATCCCACCCGCAGGATCAGCTCGTCGACGTCCTCCACCAGATTGTAGACCCCGCCATTGGCGCAACCGATTTCATGCGCCAATTCCCGCGTTTTCAGACCCGCGAGGCCCTTCGACGAAATCGCACGTTCGGCCGCCTCGATCAGCGCTTCTCGCAATTTGGCACGACGTTCCAATGCCTTAGACATCATTCACCATCCGTTTACCACAGTCTTGAGCGATGCTCACATTTTTCTTGAGCAATGTTCAATACCTGCTACAAGTGTTTCTTGAGCGATGCTCATAACAGGGAGTTGTTAAATGTTCAAAACTGTTTTCACATTGTTCCGCGGCAGCGTGGCCGTGGCGGAAGAGGAACTGGAAGACCGGACGGCCTTTCTGATCCTCGACCAGCAGATGCGCGACGCGGCCGCGGCCGTGGATCGCTCCAAGCGGACGCTGGCGCTGGCCATCGCCAGCGATCAGCAGGAGGGACGCAGGCTCGAAACCACCAACGCCCGCATCGCCGATCTCGAGGAGCGGGCGAGTGCCGCGCTCGCCGGCGACCGCGAGGATCTCGCCCGTGAAGCCGCCCAAGCGATCGCCAATCTCGAAGCCGATCGTGACGCCGCGCTGACCGCGCGAACCCTGTTTGCGTCCGAAATCACGCGGCTGAAGCGCCACGTCGCCAATGCCGAAGCCCGCATCACCGAGCTCGATCGCGGCCGGCGCATCGCGCGCGCCTCCGAGGCGGTGCGCTCGCTGCGCCGGAGCGGCATCGAAGCGGCGCGTCCCTACGAATCCACGCTGCCGGAAGCGGAGGCCACGCTGAAGCGCCTGCGCGACCGGCAGATGGAAGCCCAGGCCGCCGATGACGCGCTGATCGAGATCGACGCCGCCTCCGGTCCGCTCGCAACGGCCGAAAGGCTCGCCGAGCAGGGTTTTGGGCCACGGATGAAATCGACCGCCGATGACGTGCTCGCACGGCTGAAAGCCAAGCGTACGCCTGCTGCCTGACCTCAACCTTAATCAAGCACCAACCTCATCAACAGGAGACTGTCATGAACCAGAATGTCCAGCCGCACAGCGGTGCGTGGGTCACCTTCACCTATGCGTCCTTCGCCGCCTCCGCCTTTCTCGTCGCCATCGGCGTGTTCTTCCTGCCGATCGATCTCTGGATGAAGGGCTATCTCACCATGGGCATCGTGATGCTGATCCAGACCTGCATCACGCTGACCAAGACCGTGCGGGACGTGCACGAAAGCGGCAAGCTCGTGAACCGCATCGAAGACGCGAGGGCCGAGCGGCTCTTGATGGAAGTGTCCAAGACCGCCTGAGCCGACACACGCCGCGAGGGCGGCGGGCACCACATCCGCCACCCTGGCTCGCAAGGCGATTGCATATGGAAAAAGTCTGATCGAGCAGCGTTTGCGTGGCCCATCCTTCGAGACGCCCGCCTGCGGCGGGCTTCTCAGGATGAGGACCTCTCCGCGGCAAAATCACACCCTCATGGTGAGGAGGCGTGCAACGCCGTCTCCGGACGCATCGACGCGCTGGAAAGCCACGGAACGACTGCGGAGATTGTGAATCCTCAATTTAAACGTTACCACCACCGGTGGTGGTGCGACGGCGAACGCTTCCCTAAGCTGGCTCCATGTTCGCGCGCGATCAAGAAGCAGGCGCCAAAACCATCGGCGGTCTTTAATGTCATCATGCAATGGTTCGGGTCCGTGGACTGCTCGACCTTCCATGATGCGAGCGGATAAGTGTAGCGCAGAGTGGCGTCGGCATAGCGGGTCTGCAGCGCCTTATCGATCAGGCCGGGTGCAGCGGCTTGCGTACTTCGATACGCCGATGGTCGCGGTCAAGGCGTTCAAAGAGGAATACGGCGTCGAGCTGAAGCGTAACCGGGTGTCGTATTACGACCCAACGACCAAGATGGGCGAGTGTCGGATCTCGTCAAGACCGCCTCGGCCGCTGGTATCGTTCTGTTCTGTCGGCCTCGGGGCGAAGACCCCTTGATCACGGGGTGGTACTTCTATCGCATTTGGCTGGAGATCGACCGCGCGGGATTCGCGGCCTGTCCGATCTCGGCACTGGCCGATCGTCCTGATTTCAACGCGCAATTGGCAAAACTGGGGAAAATCGGCGACGATCTGCGCCTCGTCAACGTGTTCCGCGCCGGCCGGCCCTCAAACCCACAGCCGCCGCGGCACTTCAGGTTGCCTGTCGCGCGGCTGATCGTGTAGACCATCGCGGCGCGGGCGCCTGCTGTCAAAATTTCATCTGGTCGTGATAAGCCGGCGCCCGCGGGTTTGTCAGTAGAGGTGCGGGCAACATGTCGAAACAGGCGATGCGGGAAGAGGCCGAACGGCTGATGCGCGAAGCCATGGAAAAGCGGACGCTCGTCGTCAAGGAAGGCAACACGCGCATCGATGCGACGTGCGGCAAATGTGGCGCGCCGAATCGTGTTTCCGCCGAACGCGGGGCAGGGCGGGTCAAGTTCGCCTGCAAGGAATGCGGCCACAAGCAGGAGACGCTTTAGGCGTCAATCGTCCGATATCATTTGAAGGCTTCGCAGACCGTGATGTGATTGCGCGCGACCACGCCGGCGTTGCGCCTGACACCGCGCGCCACCAGGCGTCGAGCGAGGCGCGATTGCAGGCGAGCTTGACGCTCATGCCGCTGGCGAACTTGATCCAGTCGGCGAAGCGATGGCTCGACACCGCGATGACGACGGGAATGTCGGCATCGAGCGCGCGCTCGATCAGGTAGGCGAGGCCCTTGCCTTCGCGCTCCTGCTTGCCGAACCGGTTGATGATCACGATGTCTGCGCCGGTGTCGATCGCGTTCGCGATCCGCGTGCCGGCTTCCAGCAGCCGGCCGACATCGAGCCGGCATCCGGTCGCGCAAGTGTCGAGATCCTGAAGCAGTGGAACCTGTTCGCCGGTATGGACCAGCAGGGCTGAGAGATTCGAATCGACGCAGTCGATGGCCGACCTGCACGAGCCCCACGGCGCGGTGGCCGTGGGCATTCAGATCGTTCGCGAAGGCGCGCAGCACGACGTCCGGATTCTGGTGCGGCTCATAGACCAGGGCAGCGAGATCGCTTTGCGCATCGAACGTCATGGTGCCATTCCATCCGAATGTCGCGGCCACGGCAGACATGCGCCGTGGCCGCGTGGTGCATCAGGCAGACGCTCCGGGACCGTTGATGATCTGGAGCTGGGTGAACTCGGCGAGCCCTTCCTCGGCGAATTCGGTGCCGATGCCGGACTGCTTGGCGCCGCCGAACGGGATGTGCGGCGCCATGTCGAGATGCTTGTTGATCCACACGGTGCCGGCTTCGATCTTGCTGGCGACCTTGTGGGCGCGGTCGGTGTCGGACGACCACACCGATGCGCCGAGGCCGTAGGTGGTCGCGTTGGCGCGGCGGATCACGTCGTCATTGTCCGAATATTTGATCACCGGCAGCACCGGGCCGAACTGCTCCTCGTCGACCAGCCGCGAGCCTTCCGCGATGTCGCGCACGATGGTCGGCTGGATGAAGTAGCCGGGGCGGTCCATCGCGGCACCGCCGGCGATCACGTTGCCGTTCTTGCGCGCGTCTTCGAGGAATGCCTTCACCTTCTCGTACTGCATCTTGTTCTGCAGCGGTCCGAGCTTGGTGCCCTGCTTGGAGCCGTCGTCGACCACGGTGTTCTTCGCGATCGCCACGAGCTCGTTGCAGATTTCGTCATAGACGGATTCATGCACATAGAGCCGCTTGATCGCGAGACAGACCTGGCCTGAGTTCTGGAACGCGCCTTCGAAGATGCCGGGCGCGACCTTCTTCGGATCGACGTCGTCGAGCACGATGCCGGCGTCGTTGCCGCCGAGTTCCAGCGTGATGCGCTTCAAGGTCTGCGCGGCGCTCGCCATCACCTTCTGGCCGGTCGCGGACGATCCCGTGAACGAGATCTTGCGGATGTCCGGATGCTTGGTCATGAAGTCGCCGAGGTCGTTGGCGTCGGTGATGACGTTGAGCACGCCCGCAGGGAGAATGTCCTTGATCAGTTCGGCAAAGCGCAGCGTGGACAGCGGCGTGGTCGGCGCGGGTTTCACCACCAGCGTGTTGCCGGCGAGCAGCGCCGACGGCAGCTTGAAGCTCAGGATCAGAAGCGGATAGTTCCAGGGAATGATGGCGCCGACGACGCCGAGCGGACGGCGGTGCGCCTCGACACGGCGGTCGCCGCTTTCCTCGATCACGCGCATCGGCAGTTCCAGCGAACCGAGATAACGGAAGAAAGCCGCCATGCCCATGACCTCGCCGGTCGCGTCCGCGAGCGGCTTGCCCTGCTCGCTGGTGAGCAGACGGGCCAGCTCGCTTGCATTGGCCTCGATCACGTCGGCCATCTTGATCACGAGCTTGCGGCGCTCCTCGATCGGTGTGGCCGCCCAGGCCGGAAAAGCCGCTTTTGCCGCGGCGACGGCGGCATCGAGCTGATCCTTGGAAGCGCGCGGGCACTGCGCCACCACCTCTTCGGTGGCAGGGTTGAGAACCGGCATCACGAGATCGCCGGGCACCAGCTTCCCGCCGATCAGAAGGCTGTAATCGTTCATGGCTTCACTCCCCTTTTGTGGGCTCGAATGGGTTGCATCATAGCTCCCATGAGAGGCCTCGTTATGTTCATATGCATATCACGGTTTCGCGGGGGACGCCACCAGCGATGGTTGCGGTAAAACCGGCTGGACGCCGCGGCGGCTATCGATATATCCTAATGGATATAACGAAGGATGTCCGGAGTTGATTGATGGAGATCGAAACCCAGTCGCTCACGACCTGCGAGGTCGCCGCCGATGGCGGCGTCATCTCGCTCGGTTTCGTCGATTCGCATGGCAGGCCCGCGACCATCCGGATGTCGCTGAACCAGGTCGGCGCGCTGATCATGACCTTGCCCGGTCTGATCGATAAGGCACTGCAGACCCGCTTCGGCGATGCCAGCCTGCGCTACGCCTATCCGCTGGCGTCATGGGCGGTCGAGCAGTCCACTGATCCGAGCCAGGGCATGGTGACGCTGCGCACCGTCGACGGCTTTTCCGTCTGCTTCTCGATCCCGCGCGCGCAGCAAAGCGAACTCGGCGAGGCGCTGGTGGCACAGCCCGTGCCCGTGACAGTACGGGCGAATTGAGCGAGATCTCCCGCCGTCATTCCGGGGCATTCGCGCAGCGAATGAACCCGGAATCTCGAGATTCCGGGTTCAGCCCTTTCGGGCTGCCCCGGAATGACGGTGCGCCTATTTCCCCCTCAGGAACGTCGCAAAGGCATCCGCATAGTCCTTGTGCCAGCGCGACAACGGCGGGCGGTTCTCGACGATGTCGCCCGCGGCCCAGAGGATGCGGCGCTCGTCGAGTTGGCGCGGCACGTCGTTGTCGGGGCAGAGGATGTAGA
This sequence comes from uncultured Alphaproteobacteria bacterium, assembly GCA_963786015.1. Lineage (GTDB taxonomy): Bacteria > Pseudomonadota > Alphaproteobacteria > Rhizobiales > Xanthobacteraceae > Bradyrhizobium. The sequence continues at coordinate 79,343 of CAWAXO010000036.1, forward strand.
AATCGCCGCGGCTGACATGCTCGATCATGAAATCGACAGTCTGTTCCGGCGTCCAGGCGGCGGCCGGCTTGTCGGGTCTGCCGCGCGAGGTCAGCCCCGTGAACACGAAGCCCGGAATGAACAGATGCGCGCTGATCCGGCAGCCTTCCGTGTTGCGCAGCTCGTGCTGCAGCGCTTCGGTGAATGCTTTCACCCCGGCCTTGGAGACATTGTAGGCGGGATCACCCGGCGGCGTGGTGATGCCCTGCTTGGAGCCGCTATTGATGATCAGTCCCGGGCGCCCGCGTGCAATCATGTTCGGCGCGAACACCTGCGTGCCGTTGATGATGCCCCAGAGATTGACCGCGAGAATCCGCTCCCAGTTCTCGCGCGGGCCGAACATCTGGCTGCCCGGCCCGATGCCGGCATTGTTCATCAGGATGTCGACGCCGCCGAAGCGCTGCCGTATTGCAGCCTCCAGCGCTTTCACATTGTCGAGATTGCTGACGTCCACGGCCATGCTCATGACGTCGGCGGCGCCGCCCTTGGCGGTCGACGAAAGTTGCGCTTCGACCTCCTTCAACCGGTCGGCGCCGATGTCGGCGATACACACCTTCATGCCTTCACGGGCAAAGCGCATCGCGGCCGCGAGCCCGATGCCGGACGCGCCTCCGGTGATGACGGCAACATTGTTCGCTGACATGGCGGGATGGGACATGGGGACTCTCCGGTCGGGGGAAGCGGCATCATCTTACAACAGAACGGCAAATCATATCAGCATCGACGAAGCGGCATGGGTGATCCTCGCCAGCGCGGCGTCAAGTCCGCTTTACGGAACGTCGCGGGCGCTGTAAATTTATGGACATAACGGTGCGATATCGTTCGGCATCCGCCGGCTGCCGCAATCAAGCGGCCTCAAGCACGCAACGTCAATCTGGCAATATCAAGGGAGAGCGACAACATGGCTGTCACGCAGGCTATTCCGATCACGCGCCATCCTTATGCGGATGGTTCCTACAAGAAGATGCTGATCGACGGCCAATGGGTCGATGCCGCTTCCGGCAAGCGGTTCGAGACGTTCAACCCCGCGACCGGCGAGTTGCTCGCGACTGTCGCCGAGGGTGATGCCGAGGACATCAACCGCGCGGTTGCCGCCGCGCGCCGCGCCTTCGAAGGTCCGTGGAGCAAGGTCAAGCCGTTCGAGCGGCAGAGCCTGCTGCTCAAGCTCGCCGATCTCGTCGAGAAGAATTTCGAGGAGCTGTCGCAGCTCGACACGCTCGACATGGGTGCGCCGATCAGCCGCACGCGGGGCAACAAGCTGCGCGTGCTCGGCATGCTGCGCTACTACGCGGGGCAGGCGACCGCGCTGCATGGCGAGACGATCGAGAACTCGCTGCCCGGCGAGATCTTCTCCTACACCTTGAAGGAGCCGGTCGGTGTGGTCGGCGCGATCATTCCCTGGAATGGTCCGCTCGGCGCCAGCGTCTGGAAGATCGGCCCTGCGATCGCGACCGGCTGCACAGTGATCCTGAAGCCTGCGGAAGAGGCGCCGCTGACCTCGCTGCGTCTTGCCGAGCTCTGCATGGAAGCCGGCATTCCGCCGGGCGTCGTCAACGTCGTGCCGGGCTATGGCGAGACCGCGGGTGCGGCGCTGTCGTCGCATCCCGACGTCGACAAGGTCGCGTTCACCGGCTCGCATGTCACCGGGCAGGCGATCGTGAAAGCGTCGGCCGGCAACCTCAAGCGGGTCTCGCTCGAGCTTGGCGGCAAGTCGCCGGACATCGTGTTCGCCGACGCTAATCTCGATGCGGCGGTGCCGGGCGCAGCCATGGCGGTGTTCGCCAATTCCGGGCAGATCTGCAGCGCCGGCACGCGGCTGTTCGTCGAGAGCGCGATCTACGACGAGTTCGTCGGCCGCGTCGCCGAATTCGGCAAGAAGCTGCAGGTCGGCAACGGGCTCGATCCGAACACGCAAATCGGCCCGCTGGTGTCGCAGCAGCAGCTCGAGCGCGTCTCCGGCTATCTCGACATCGGCCAGAAGGAGGGCGCGAAGGCGCTCGCCGGCGGCACGCGGCTGACCGAGGGCGCATTGTCGAAGGGCTATTTCGTCCCGCCGACCGTGTTCGCGAACGTGCAGGACAATATGCGGATCGCGCAGGAGGAAATTTTCGGGCCCGTCATCTCGGCGATCTCGTTCAAGGACTTCGACGACCTGATCAAGCGCGCCAACGCGACGACCTTCGGTCTCGGCTCGGGCGTCTGGACCACCAATGTCAGCAAGGCGCATCAGGTCGCGAAATCCCTGCGCGCCGGCTCCGTCTGGGTGAACTGCTATCAAGCCATGGATCCAGCCGTGCCGTTCGGCGGCTACAAGATGTCCGGCTACGGCCGCGAGTCCGGCAAGCAGCACCTTGAGGAATATCTCAACGTCAAGGCAGTCTGGATCAAGACGGCCTGAGACGAGAGGGACTCGATGGAGGAGATGGCGGCTTCGGCCGCCATTTTCTTTGTTTATTGTGATTGTGCGATCTGTTCGCAGCTCTCGCCGCAACAGTGGCGCGCTCCCTCGCCCCGCTCTTGCGGGGCCGAGACGAGCAAAGCTCGCTCTGAGAGGGTGGGGTGAGGGGCTCTCTCCACGAATGAGTTCGCCGAGAGAGCCCCTCACCCGCCGCGCTTCGCACGTCGGCCTCTCCCCGCACGCGGGGCGAGGCTAAGAGAACTCCTCGCCGCCGATGAGACTACCTGCTCGCGCTCTTCTTCGGCTTGCCGATGTCGCTGCGCAAGGCGACCAGATCCTTGTGCACTGCGCTGGCCGCGTCGCGCTCGATCTTGCGATAACGTGCCACCAGCGACAGGCCGAACGGCGTCAGCGCCGCGCCGCCGCCATTCTTGCCACCGGTCTGCCGGTCGACCACGGGCTGTCGGCACATGCGGTTGATCTCGTCGACGAGATCCCACGCCCGCTTGTAGGACATGTCCATGGCGCGGCCGGCCGCCGAGATCGAGCCGAACTTCTGGATGTGTTCGAGCAGCGCGATCTTGCCCGGGCCGATCCGGTCCTCGCTGTCGAGGTCGATGCGCAGGCTCAAGGAGGGGAGCGATTTGCTGTCTGATTTTTGCATCGAGGACCCGCCGATTCACTCCATGTCGTCACATTGCCATTTATAGCGTTTTCAAGTGAAGTGGATACCGGTCAGTTGCGGAAAACGCATCAATTGAAGAGCTGGCCGTTTGCAAACAGCATGATGCGCAACCACACCAATACATAGCATTTTTTCGGGGCAGATATGAACTTTCCTCAACTGTTTTCTCCGCTCAAGGTCGGACCCTTCGAGCTGAAGCACCGGCTCGTGATGGCGCCGCTGACGCGCATGCGCGCGGCGAGGCCGAGCCTGGCGCCGCGGCCGTTGAACGCCGAATATTACGCCCAGCGCACGACACAAGGCGGGCTGATCATCGCGGAAGCCTCGCCCGTGATGGCAACGGGCTTCGGCAACCCCGGCGTGCCCGGCATCTATTCGGACGAGCAGGTCAAGGGCTGGCGCGAGGTGGTCGATGCCGTCCACGCCCGGGGCGGTGTCATCTTCCTGCAGCTCTGGCACGTCGGCCGCGTCTCGCATTCCTCGTTGCAGCCCGGCGGCGCGCTGCCGGTCGCGCCCTCGGCGGTCGCGATCTCGGCCGAGTTCAAGGCGATGACCGCGGACGGCAAGGTCGTTGCCTACGAGACGCCGCGCGCGCTGGAGACGGCGGAAATTCCCGGCATCGTCGCCGCCTTCCAGCAGGCGGCGCGCAATGCCAAGGCGGCCGGCTTCGACGGCGTCGAGGTGCACGGCGCCAACGGCTACCTGATCGAGCAGTTCCTGCAGTCGCGCAGCAACCGGCGCACCGACCAATATGGCGGCGGAATCGAGAACCGCGTGCGCTTCCTGATGGAGGTGACGCAGGCCGTGATCGAGGTCTGGGGCGCCGATCGCGTCGGCGTGCGGCTGTCGCCCTATGGCATTGCCAATGATTCAGGCGAGCCTGACCCGATGCCGCTCTATACCCATGCGATCCAGTCGCTCAACGCGCTGGGCCTCGCCTATCTTCATTTCATCGAGCCGCGCTCCAGCGGCGCCGGCCGCGCCGAGGTCAATTGGCAGAACGTGCCGTCGGCGATGGTGCTGTTCCGCCCGATCTGGAAGGGCGTGCTGATCACGGCCGGCGGCTTCACCGGCGAAGCTGCCGAAGCTGCGATTGCGGCCGGTCATGCCGATGCCATCGCCTTCGGCCGCATCTTCATCTCCAACCCAGATCTGCCGCGACGCCTGCAGCAGGGCTACCCGCTGACGCCCTATAACCGCGCGACCTTCTATGGTGGCGAGGAGAAGGGCTATACGGATTATCCCGAGCACGACGAGATGGCGGAGGCGTAGCGCCGACGCCGTCATTCCGGGGCACGCTGCAAGCGACGAACCCGGAACCTCGAGATTCCGGGTCGATGCTTCGCATCGTCCCGGAATGACGGAGTGCAGAGATTGCGTCCTCAGCTCGCTCCTCGCGATGACGGAAGAGACGGAAACGCACATGGCCAAAGCAGCCCCAGCAGCAGGAACAGCCACCGGCCAATGCCTGTGCGGCAAGATCGCCTTCGAGATCGACGTGCCGGCGCGGTGGGCCTGGCATGATCATTCCACCGCGAGCCGCCGCGCACATGGCGCGGCCTATGCCACCTATGTCGGAAGCTGGCGCAAGCGTTTCCGTATCACCAAAGGCGAGACCTCGATCGCGCGCTACGAGGACAAGGCCTCCAAAACGGCGCGCAGCTTCTGCTCGCACTGCGGCACGCCGCTCATTTATGAGCGCCCGCGCTCGCCGCACATGGTCAATATCCCGCGCGCGCTGTTCGCGGAGCGCACCGGGCGGCAGCCGCTCTATCACATCGCGATCGAGGAGCTGCAGGAGTGGGCCTATACCGGCGAGCCTCTCGTGCCGCTGAAAGGCTTTCCCGGCGTGGTCTGGCAGCGCTCGAAAAAGAAGAAGCGCACGGCGGGCGACGATCCGTTCGAACTCGCACGCGGCGATCTCTGAGATCATGACGCGATTGCAGATCGCTCGATCGCAGGGCAGGCATGAGCCGCGATTCCATTGCTGCCTGACTCCGGTGAGTTGGGCGCATGATCGCATCCAGGCCGCGGCGAGTCGGGCCATGTCGCAAGGCCCCGCGCGCAACCGACCCGGGCAGGAGGAAACGATCCAACATGAAGAATTGCATTACCGGCCGCTCGGCCTTTCTGGCGCTGCTCAAGGACGAAGGCATCACCCATCTGTTCGGCAATCCCGGCACCACCGAGCTGCCGATCATGCATGCGCTGAAGGACCATCCGGACCTCACTTATGTGATGGCGATGCAGGAGAGCCTGGTGGTTGCGATCGCCGACGGCTACAGCCGCGCGTCGGGGCGGCTGGTCGCCTGCAACGTTCACGTCGCGCCGGGCCTCGGCAACGCGATGGGCTCGCTGTTCAACGCGAAATTCACGGGCACGCCGATGATCCTCACCGCCGGCCAGCAGGAGCAGGGGCATGGGCTGATGGAGCCCGTGCTGTATGGGCCGCTGGTGCAGATGGCGGAGCCGCTGGTGAAATGGGCGGTCGAGGTGACGCGTCTGGAAGACCTGCCGCGCATCGTGCGCCGCGCCGCCAAGATCGCGACCACGCCGCCGACCGGGCCGGTGTTCATCTCGCTGCCCGGCGACATCCTCAATGCCGAGGCCGGCATCGAGCTCGGCCGCTCGACCCGCGTCGACACGCGCGTGCGGCCCTCGGATGAAGCGCTGCAGGCGCTGACCCAGCGCATCCTCAAGGCGCAGCGGCCGGTGATCATTGCGGGCGACGAGATCGTCAAGAGCGACGCGCTCGCCGAGGCCGCCCTGCTCGCCGAGACGCTTGGTGCGCCCGCGTATCAATGCTCGACGCCCTATGGCGCGCAATTCCTGTCCGAAAGTCCGTGCTTCCTCGGCGCGCTGTCGCGCCTGCAGAAGCAGGTGCGCGAGGTGCTGTCGCCTTACGACCTGATGATCGTGCTTGGCGCCGATCCGTTGCGGATGTCGGTCTATAGCGAGGTCGATCCGCTACCGGACGGGCTTTCCATCGTGCAGGTCGGTCTGGTCGATTGGGATCTCGCCAAGAATTACGGCGCGGAGATCGCGCTGAAGGCCGACGTGAAAGAGACTCTTCGTGCGCTGGTGCCGGCGCTGAAGGCGGCGGGCGGCGCGGCGCTGGAGACGCGCGCCAGGACGGGGATCGCGGAGCTTGCGGGCAAGAACTGGTCGGCAAAGCGCAAGGCCGTGGTCGAGCAGATTTCCAAGGCTAGCGCCAAATCTCCGATCGATCCCGATTGGCTCACGCTGCAACTCGTCGAGGCGTTGCCGGACAACGCGATCCTGGTCGATGAAGGTCTCACCAGCTCGCGGCAGGTGCTGGCGCTGCGCCCGCATCGCGACCGCTACGGCTATCACGCACTGGCTTCCGGCGGCATCGGCTGGGGCCTGCCGGCCTCCGTCGGCGTCAGCCTCGCCAATCCGGAGCGGCCGGTCGTGTGCTTTTCCGGCGACGGCAGCGCGATGTATTCGATCCAGGCGTTGTGGACCGCCGCACACCACAAGCTGCCGCTCTCGGTCGTGCTCGTCAACAATGGCGGCTACCGCATCATCAAGCAGCGCCTGCTCGCCTTCCACGGCGACGATCATTACGTCGGCATGGATTTCGTCGATCCACCGGTCGATTTCTCAGGTATTGCGAAATCGCTCGGGCTCGAGGCGATCAGGATCAGCGATCCGGCCGAGTTGAAGCCGCAACTGAAGGCCGCGTTTGCGCGACCCGGCGCGAAGCTGATCGAGGTGATGGTGAGCAACGCGGTGAATTGAGTCCTGCCGCCAAGCCACCGTCATTCCGGGGCCTCTCCCTCCGTCATTCCGGGGCGCCTCGAAGAGCGAACTATGGTGCGCAATTGCGCACCTGAGAATCTCGAGATTCCGGGCTCGCGCTTCGCGTGCCCCCGAATGACGGTGGAGAGAGTTGCGCGAACGCATCCCCGCCATGCGCAAACTGCCCGTCGTGCACATTTTCGCTTGCGTTGTCGGGCAAATCACAACGATCATTCGCGCGTCTCGCTGCCACAAGAGGGGCGCTTCGCGATCGTCACGGACGTTGGAAGCGGGATGCGATGGACGCGGTGTGTTGTTTGACGAACAACATGACGCGGACGGCGAAGTCGTGTGGTCCTGGCGCCCCGATGCAGGTGGCTCGTTTTGCGAGATGACGCAAAGCGACGGTGACAACAAAGCCCGGTCTCACCGGGGAGAGCACGAAGCAAGCCGTTAAAACCATTGCGCAGGGAAGGCCGGTTGTTCGGCTCGTACCTGTGGTTCTGCCGCGTGCTTTTTTGTTGCACGCGGACCATGGGTGCGAAGGGCACCCGGCCTTCCCTGCGCCCTCTTAGAAATTCGAGGGCGAGCTGATTGCAAAACTCGGACGCCATGCGCCGCGAGAACGCGAATGTATGTCACAGTCCCAGCGTGGCCCATCCTTCGAGACGCGCGCGATGCGCGCTCCTCAGGATGAGGTCCCAGCAAGCGGCGCCATGCCAGACCCTCATGGTGAGGAGGCGCGCAAGCGCCGTCTCGAACCATGAGCCGAAACTCTCTCCCCGTCGTCCCTGCGAACGCAGGGACCCATACCGCGTTATATTTTTTGTTGGAAAGGAAGCCGTACCGCCCGTGCCACAAACTCAAGCCGGTGGTTATGGGTCCCTGCGTTCGCAGGGACGACAGCGAGTTTGTGGTCCAAACGGGGGCATCTCACCGCAAGCGGCGCGAAATTGCGGCACGTGCGGGGAACGGAGAGCGAGAAGATGTGTGGATGCGTTAGTCCGAACACGGTGACAAGAGCAAAGGATTTACTCCGCCGCCCTCTTCGCCATATGCGCCCGATACTGCGTGGCCGGGTGCGGGGCGCTCAGTCTTGCGCGGCCCTGGCCGAACAGTTTTTCGCGCAAGGTGCCGGCAGCGTAGCTTGTCTTGTAGCGGCCGCGGCGGACCAGCTCGGGGACCAGCATTTCCGCGATGTCCTCGAAATCGCCGGGCGAGACCGCGAACGGCACGTTGAGACCATCGACGTCGGTCTGCTCGAACCACGCCTCGATCTGGTCGGCGACCTGCTCCGGCGTGCCGACGATCACCGGCCCGGCGCCGCCGATGCCGACATGCTCGGCGACCTCGCGCACGGTCCAGACGCGATCGGGATCGGCGCGCGTGACATTGTCCATCGCGCTGCGGCCGGCCTCGTTCTGCACGTGACGCACCTCTTCGTCGAGGCGCATCGTCGAAAAATCGACGCCGGTCCAGCCCGACATCAAGGTCAGCGCGCCTTCCGGGCTGATGTGGCGGCGATAGTCGGCATATTTGGCCTTCGCCTCGGCCTCGGTGCGCCCGAGGATGATGGTCATCATGCTGAACATCAGGATCTCGGCCGGGTTGCGGCCGATCTCGCGCGCGATCTGCCGGATCGCGGCGACGCGCGGACCGATCACCTTGGCCGACGGCCCCGACATGAACACGCATTCGGCGTGTTTGGCCGCGAACTGCCGGCCGCGCGGCGAGGTGCCGGCCTGATACAGCAAAGGCGTTCGCTGCGGCGAGGGCTCGGCGAGATGAATGGCGTTGAGCCGGTAGTTCGGTCCCTCATGCGTGACGCGATGAACTTTCGAAGGATCGGTGAAGATGCCGCGCGCGCGGTCGCGCAGCACCGCGTCGTCCTCCCAGCTTCCTTCCCAGAGCTTGTAGACCACCTCCATATATTCGTCGGCGATGTCGTAGCGATCGTCATGCGCGGTCTGCTTGTCCTTGCCCGAGCCGCGTGCGGCGCTGTCGAGATAGCCGGTGACGACGTTCCAGCCGATGCGGCCTTCGGTGAGATGGTCGAGCGTCGACATCCGGCGCGCAAACGGGTAGGGCGGCTCGAAGGAGAGATTGCTGGTGACGCCGAAGCCGAGATTCTTCGTCACCGCGGCCATCGCCGAGATCAGAAGCAGCGGCTCGTTGGCAGGCGTCTGCGCCGCGTTGCGCAGCGCCGCGTCCGGGCTGTTGCCGTAGACATCGTAGACGCCGAGCACGTCGGCGAGGAACAGCCCGTCGAACCGGCCCCGCTCCAGTACCTCGCGCGAGGTCGATCCAGTAGGGCAGGCGGTTATACTCCGCCGTGCGGTCGCGCGGATGCGTCCACAACCCCGGCGATTGATGGGTCACGCAGTTCATCGCGAACGCGTTGAGCCGGATTTCCTTTGTCATGAGTTCCCGCACGACATCGCGATAAGAAAAAGTTCAGCGCCCCGCCTGCTTGAACGGCAATGTTGCGTCCGCCGGCGGGGAGACATGGGAGACGTTCAAGGTCATCGAGACCACGTCGTAGTAGCCGTTCACCGCGACCAGATCCATCACGCCGTTCTCGCCGAATTTCTCGACTGCCTTGGCATAGATCGCATCGTCCACATGATGATCGCGCCGAAGCTGGGTGGTGAACTCCCAGACGATCGCCTCGTCGTCCTTCATCTTCTCAGGCTTGTTGCCGGCGCCGAGCGCCGCGACGATCTCGGGATCGAGACCTGCCTTGATCGCGAGCGGTGCGTGCGCGTACCACTCATATTGCGAGCCCCAATATTGCGCGGTCATGATGATCGCCATCTCGTTGAGGCGCTTGTCGAGCGAGGTGTTGAAGCGGACATATTCGCCGACCTTCTGCAGCCGGTCGGCAAGCTCGGGGCTGCGCAACCAGGCATTGAACGGGCCGCTCATGCCCTTGCGCGGACCGGACATGATGGAGTCCGCCACCGTGCGCTGGGCGGGCGTCATCTTGTCGAGCGGGAGTTCCGGCATGCGCTCGCCGGTCAAGGCGAACGCGGACCCGCGAACAAAAGCGCATACGGCGCTCGCGCGCAGCATCGTTTTCATCAGTTTCCTCCCTCGAGACTTCTCGCGGTTGTTGCACCGACCTTGGTCCATCCTGCCCGGGTTTAGCAAGCTAAATTCGCGCAATCTCGGGGCCACTTCCGGTAGCCTCCATCTCCAGATACGGTGCGGCCGCGATCTTCAAATTTCGTGATGCAGAAAGACGACATGACCAGAGCCGACGCCATCGCCCGCGCACAAGCGCTGATTTCCTCCGGCGCCTTCCTGAACGAGCTGGATCGCCGCGTGGCCTACAAGACCGAAAGCCAGAACGCTGAGCGGGCGGATGCGTTGCGCGCCTATCTGGAAGAGGAAATGAAGCCGGCCTTTGCCGCGCTCGATTTCGAAAGCCGTCTGGTGGAGTCGCCGAGCGGCAAGTCGCCGTTCCTGATCGCGGAGTATCGCGAGGACGCCTCGAAGCCGACCGTCCTGATGTATGGTCATGGCGATGTCGTCGACGGCATGGCCGGTGAGTGGCGCGACGGTCTTGATCCCTTTCGCACGACCCTTGTCGACAATCGCGTCTATGGCCGCGGCACCGCCGACAACAAGGGACAGCACAGCATCAACATCGCGGCGCTGCGTGAGGTGCGCGCGGCGCGCGGCGGCAAGCTCGGCTTCAACGCCAAATTCATCGTCGAGATGGGAGAAGAGATTGGCTCGCCCGATCTCGGCCTGGTCTGCGAAAGCCTGCGCGATGAGCTCAAGGCCGATCTTTTCATCGGCTCCGACGGGCCGCGGCTCGCGGCGGACCGTCCCACGGTGTTTCTCGGCTGCCGTGGCGGCATCCGCATCCATCTCGATGTGAATTTGCGCGATGGCGGACACCATTCCGGCAACTGGGGCGGCGTGCTGGCCAATCCTGCGACCATCCTTGCGAACGCGATTGCGACGCTGGTCGATGGCCAGGGGCGGATGAAGCTCGAGGCCTTGAAGCCGCCGCGCCTGACCAACCAGATCCGCAGCCTTCTCGGCGATGTCGAGATCAAGCCGTCGGCGGACGAGCCGGCGCTCTCGGACAATTGGGGCGAAGAGGGGCTGTCGGCCGCCGAGCGGCTCTATGCCTGGAATACGCTGGAGGTGCTGGCGATGTCTGCGGGCAATATCGACAAGCCCGCCAACGCCATTCCCGGCCATGCCCGGGCGGTGCTGCAGCTTCGCTTCGTGGTCGGCACCAGATACGAAGAGGTCGTCGACGCCGTGCGGACGCATCTCCACGCCAATGGTTTTCCGATGATCGAGGTCAGCGCGACGCAGAGCTTCATCGCGTCCCGGACCGATTTCGACAGCCCCTGGATCCAATGGTCAGCCGACTCGATCCGGCAGACGACCGGCAAGCCGCCCGCGGTGTTGCCGAATTTTGGCGGCTCGCTGCCCAATGACGTGTTTTCCGGAACGGCTCGGCCTGCCGACGATCTGGGTGCCGCATTCCTATCCGGGCTGCTCACAGCATGCCCCCGATGAACATATTTTGCTCAACGTCACCGAGGAGGCGCTCGGGATCATGGCCGGCTTGTTCTGGGATCTGGGCGAGGTGCCGGCTCGCAGTGCGTGAAGGAGATGCGGACACGAGATTCGGCGATGGTTAACGCGGCTGCCTGCGTCAGGACGCCTCATCCGGCTGGGAATGACGCATCGAGCATCGATTTTGTCGCGATTGTCCGGGAGGCGGGTCGGAAAACAAGGTTTGTACCGCCGACCGGCGGGCGCCATGGACGCCTGTATGCATCAAAAAGCTACATTCTATTCCGGCCCGGTTTATGCAAGCATTTCGGAAAATCATCCAAAAAGAGGAGAGGACATATGAGACATCTGAAATTCATGGGCCTTGCGCTCGCTGCCGCGCTCGGCGCGGGCGGCGCGCAGGCCGAGGAGCTGACAGGGACTTTGAAGAACGTCAAGGAGACCGGAGCAATCACGATCGGCTTCCGCGATTCGTCGATTCCGTTCTCCTATCTGGACGACAGTCAGAAGCCGGTCGGCTTCGCGATGGACATCTGCTACAAGATCGTCGACGCGGTGAAGAAGGAGCTCAAGCTCGACAAGCTCGAGGTCAAGCTCAATCCGGTGACGTCCTCCACTCGTATTCCGCTGCTGGCGAACGGCACCGTCGATCTCGAATGCGGCTCGACCACCAACAATGCTGAACGGCAGAAGCAGGTCGCCTTCACCAACACCCACTTCCTGACCGCGAGCCGCTTCGTCTCGAAGAAGGCCAGCAAGATCAACTCCATTGATGATCTGAAGGGCAAGACGGTGGTTTCGACTGCCGGCACCACCAACATCAAGCAGCTCACCGAGGCCAACGCGGCGCGCAATCTCGGCGCGACCATCGTTCCGGCCAAGGATCATGCCGAGGCGTTCCTGATGGTGGAAACCGATCGTGCGGCGGCCTTCGTGATGGACGACATCCTGCTCGCGAGCCTCGTCGCAGGATCGAAGGAGCCGGCCGCCTATGTCGTCTCCAAGGATGCGTTCTCCAAGCCCGAGCCCTATGGGATCATGCTGCGCAGGGACGATCCGGCCTTCAAGAAGGTGGTCGACGCGGCAACCGCCGCTGTCTACACCAGCGGCGAAGGACAGAAGCTCTATGAAAAGTGGTTTACGCAGAAAATCCCACCGAAGGGGCTGAACCTCAACACGCCGATCTCGCCCGAGCTGAAGGCCGAGTTCGCCAAGCCTTCGGATTCGCCGGATCCGGATTCCTACAAGCCGGCGATGTAAGACCTTTTCCTAACGACTTTCCGGCTCGTGCGATCCTCGCATGAGCCGGAATGACATTTTCTGGCCCGATCTGTGCAAGCAAGTCCACCGTCATTCAACGAGAGTCATCACGAATGAAACGCCTGCATATGTTCGGACTTGCGCTCGCTGCCGTTCTCTTGTCCGGGAAGGGTCACGCCGAGGAGCTGACGGGGACGCTGAAGAAAGTCAAGGAAACCGGTGTCATCACGATTGGTTACCGCGACTCCTCGATCCCGTTCTCCTATCTGGACGACAATCAGAAGCCGATCGGATTTGCGATCGACATCTGCGCCAGGATCGTCGACGCCGTAAAGAGCGAGCTCAAGCTCGACAAGCTCACCGTCGAATTCACCTCGGTGACGTCGTCGACCCGCATCCCGCTGCTGGCCAACGGCACCATCGATCTGGAATGCGGCTCGACCACCAACAATGCCGAACGGCAGAAGCAGGTCTGGTTCACCAATACCCACTTCCTGACGGCGACCCGCTTCGTCTCGAAGAAAACCAGCAACCTCAATTCGATCGACGATCTCAAGGGCAAGACGGTGGTCTCCTCCGCCGGCACCACCAACATCAAGCAACTCACCGAAGCCAATGCGGCCCGCAACCTCAGCATCAACATCATCCCGGCCAAGGAGCATGCGGAATCGTTCCTGATGGTCGAGACCGATCGGGCCGCGGCGGTCGTGCTGGACGACGTTCTGCTCGCGAGCTTTGTGGCGGGATCGAAGGACCCGGGCGCCTACGTGATGTCAAAGGATGCGTTCTCCAAGCCCGAGCCTTACGGCATCATGCTGCGCAAGGACGATCCGGCCTTCAAGAAGGTGGCGGATGCTGCGACCGCAGCGCTCTTTACTGGCGGAGAAGGGCAGAAACTCTATGATAAGTGGTTCATGCAGAAGATCCCGCCCAAGGGATTGAACCTCAACACGCCGATCTCGCCGGAACTGAAGGCTGAATTCGCCAAGCCGTCGGATTCGCCGGAGCCTGATTCCTACAAGGCCATGTGAACCGCCTGGCTGGAAAACGCCGTGAATTATCACTGGAACTGGCACATTTTCTTCGAGCCCGACCCGAGCGGGTCCGGCACGTATCTCGACATGCTGCTGTCGGGGCTTTGGCTGACAATCGAAACGTCGCTCTTGGCCTGGATCATCGCGCTGGTTTCCGGGTCGATCGTCGGCGTGCTGCGCACGCTGCCCTCGAAGGCGGCGTCCTGGTTCAGCTTTTGCTACGTCGAATTCTTCCGCAACATGCCGTTGCTGGTCCAGCTTTTCCTCTGGTTCTTCGTGCTGCCGGAATTGCTGCCGCCGACCATGGGGTTGTGGCTGAAGCAGATGCCGCACGCGCCGTTCTACACGGCCGCCGTCGGCGTCGGCCTGTTCATGTCGGCGCGCGTCGCCGTGCAGCTCGCGGCTGGCATCGGCTCGTTGCCGCGCGGACAGATGATGGCGGCAACGGCGCTCGGGCTCACCACGGCGCAGGCCTACCGCTATGTGCTGCTGCCGATGGCATTTCGCATCGTCCTGCCGCCGCTGACGTCGGAGTTCCTGAGCACCATCAAGAACACCGCGGTCGCGATCACGATCGGCCTGATCGAATTGACGGGTGCCGCGCGCTCGATGCAGGAGTTTTCCTTTCAGGTCTTCGAGGCTTTCACGGCCGCGACCGTGATGTATCTCGGAATCAATGTCGTCGTCGTCGTCGCCATGCGCTTCCTTGAACGTAGCGTGGCGATCCCCGGTTACATCACGGGGAAATGAGCCAGCGCCCATGTTCTCCAATTTCGATTTCGACGTCATCCGCCGCTCGCTTGGTTATCTCTTCTTCGACGGCATGACGTTCACGCTGACGCTGACC